>CATOPL010000012.1 GCA_951802115.1 uncultured Lachnospiraceae bacterium
ATGCAAGCTTGCTTGCAAGAGGATTTTTGAACTTGGGACGCGCCAAAAACATGAAAAAGTAGCCCGATTAGGGCGGATTTTGAATGTTTTTGAGGATTGCGGGAGCACAAAATGCGGAGTAATCCGGTATCAGATGGGTCAAAAGACCTTTTGACCCCAACATCTTGTCATGTGTCGCTGGCAGAAAATGTTTTTCATATGCCCTGGAACAACTATTGAGATTATAATATAAAAAGAAGGGGTTGTAAATATATCCTGCGCAGATTCATCAGCTGTATTTCCGCGCCCTGGAACCTGCAGGATAATTGTTTTACTCCAGCCATGCGCCGCAGTTTGTGAGAGATCAGCCCCTTTTATGACAGCTGCTTTATCAGATCGGAGCAACAGGCAGATTCCAGTGATAATGTGCGGCCAGAAAACGGATGATGATAACAAGCAGAGAAGCCGCAACCATGGCGGAAATCTGTCCCAAAGTCCGGTAGATCCAGACACAGCTCAAAGCACCGACCACTGATGCACAGGCATATACATGTTTTACAAAGATGTATGGCGGCTGGCCGGCCAGGATATCACGCAGAAGTCCACCGCCTACGCCGGTCAATGTTCCAAGAACTGTCAGTAAAAAGGTATTTTCAATGAATCCTGCCTGGATACCGGTAATTACGCCGATGACAGTGAATATACCAAGTCCGATCGAATCCATAATCAGCATAGTTTTATCATACAGGATACCGAATCTGCCTTCCAGAAGATTTTTTTTGAAATATAAGACGGAAAATACAGTCAGAGCTGTGATCACGGCCACAGACACATAAACCGGCCGGATCAGGGCGCTTGGAACATTACCAAGAATCATGTCTCTGGTCATACCGCCTCCTACGGCAGCGATAACTCCAAGTACACATACTCCGAAAATATCCATTTTACGTTGAATGCCGGTCATTGCTCCGGATGCGGCGAATGCAACCGTGCCCATCAGTTCCATACAAAAGACAATGCTGTTTTGAATATTCATAATTACCTCTTGAAATTACTTTTTTATCATGGAAAAGTATAACGGATAGAAAAATATTTGGCAAGATGGAATGATTGTTAGGATGATTCCTTCAAAGATGGATTGATTGTACGGGTATCTGGTGGTATGATACTGTTATTCATTGAGGGTAGAAAAAGGAGGTTACATTAAAGATGAATGAAAACAAAAATACGGGTTCTCTGCGCGATTCCCACTCTTCCCGCAGCAGCTTTTCAGGAAAGCTGGGATATGTTCTGACCGTTGCCGGAGCATCCGTAGGTCTTGGAAATATCTGGCGTTTTCCTTATCTGGCGGCAAAATATGGAGGTGGTATCTTTCTGCTGGTATATCTGATTCTGATGCTGACATTCGGATATGCTCTGATTGTATCAGAAACTGCGCTGGGACGTATGACGGGAAAAAGTCCGGTGGGTGCGTTTGAAGCATTTGGAAAGAACGCTGCATTTCGCTTCGGAGGCTGGATCAATGCGGTAATTCCCATGCTGATTGTGCCTTATTACAGCGTCATTGGCGGATGGGTGACAAAATATCTGTTTGAGTATTTCTGTGGGAATACGGTTCTTTTATCATCCGACGACTATTTTACAGGGTTTATTACAGACGGGTTTTCCGCTGAATTCTGGTTTCTTCTGTTCTGTCTGGCAGTAGTGCTTGTTCTGTTTGCAGGGGTAAAGCAGGGGATTGAACGTGTCTCTAAAGTGATGATGCCTTTGCTGGTCCTTCTGGCCATTTTTGTCGCCGGCTATTCCATGACCAGGCCCGGAGCATTTGAAGGCGTGAAATATTTTCTGATACCGAAAGTAGAAGATTTTTCATGGATGACGGTAGTTGCCGCCATGGGACAGATGTTTTATTCGCTGTCAATAGCGATGGGGATTTTATATACCTATGGTTCCTATATGAAAAAAGATGTGGATATTGAAAAATCCACCATACAGGTAGAGGTATTTGATACGGCAATCGCCATGCTTGCAGGGCTTATGATTATTCCGGCGGTTTTCGCTTTTTCCGGAGGTGCTCCGGATACACTGAAAGCTGGTCCGTCGCTGATGTTTATTACGATTCCAAAAGTATTTGCCAGTATGGGATTCGGGACCGGAGCAGGAATTATGTTTTTCCTGCTGGTGCTGCTTGCGGCTTTGACCAGTGCGATTTCTCTGGCAGAATCCGGTGTTTCTACTTTTGAAGATCAGTTCGGCTTGGAACGCCGCAAAGCGGCGTTGCTGATGGGAGCGGTCATTGTACTGTTTGGCTCAGCTGCTGCGCTTGGGTTCGGCATACTGGATTTTGTCTCGTTGTTTAGCATGTCGATTCTTGACTTTTTTGATTTCCTGACAAATTCGCTGATGATGCCGCTGGCCGCTCTGGCAACCTGTCTCTTGGTGAGCCGTGTGGTCGGACTGGACAGGATTGCGCAGGAAGTCGGACAGTCTTCTGCGTTCAAACGCAGGAAGATATATGAGCTGTTTATGAGATATTTGGCGCCGGTATGTATTCTGATCATTTTGCTGAGTTCGATTGCGAGTGTATTTGGCTGGATATCCATGTAAAAGATACGAAGAAAATTATATTATACAGCAGGGGCTGCCAGAAATTGTTTCTGACAGCCCCCATTATATTTTGGAAATACCCGATCTAGCTTCTGGCCAGAGTGAAACGGTCTACCAGCTGTTTCAGACCTGTTGCTTCTGCGGAAAGCTCTTCGCTGGCTGCTGCGCTTTCCTGCGCAGTAGCGCTGTTAGTCTGTACTACGGAGGATATCTGATCAATGCCTTCAGTGACCTGAGCAATGGCAGTTGTCTGACTGCCGACGGCTTCTACTACAATATCCATTTGTTTGGTCACGTTGCCTGCGAGAACACTGGTCCGCTCCAGAGCTTCTGTGACATTGTTAACCGCCTGGCTGCCTTCTGTAACAGCTTTGATGGAACTCTCAATCAGCTCTTTGGTTGCTTTTGCAGCCTCATCCGATTTGGAGGCAAGATTGCGTACTTCATCAGCAACCACTGCGAAACCTTTACCTGAAGAGCCGGCTCTTGCAGCTTCTACAGCAGCATTCAGGGCCAGAATATTTGTCTGGAAGGCAATGCTTTCAATGGCGCCGATGATTCTGGAAATCTCTTCGGAAGAATGTGAGATTTTTTCCATGGCTGTGTTCAGCTCCTTAACAAATTCCACACTGGTGCCCAGCTGTGCGCCGGCCTGACCAACGAAATATCCTGCTTCTTCAGCCGCTGCAGCCGTCTGTCGGGAGCTTTCTGAAATATCGGCGATGGTAGCAGCCAGTTCTTCCACAGAGCTGGCCTGCTCGATGGAACCCTGGCTGAGTGTCTGAGCGCCGGTAGAGACCTGACCGCTGGCGGAGGAGACCTGGCCGGCGGCGTTGTCAATCTGACGCATAGTATTGCTGAGCTCAATCTTCAAAGTGCGCATGGAGACCAGAATGTTCTGGAAGCTTCCTACATAAGTTTCACGGTGAGAAGACTGTATATCAAAATTCTGGTTGGCCATTTCTGTCAGCAGATAGCTGATATCGTTGATGATGGTATTCAGTCCGGTAACCATCTCTGCAGTAGAACGGGTCAGCTCAGCTGTCTCGTCCTGTCCTTTTGCTTCAGGAACAGGCGATTCCAGATCTCCTTCCACCAAAAGCTTCATCCGTTCTGCACAGGCGCGCATAGGTAAGCTGATATTGCTGGACAGTTTCAAAGCAACCACAATAGAAGCCAGAATGGAGGTAATGATCACAATCAGATTGATAATGATTCCGAAGTATGTATCGGCCAGATATTCTGACTGCAGTGCGCTAACGGCCACGCTCCAGCTGTCAGTGCCGTTTACGGGCGCGTAAGCAGTAAAACGCGGTCCATCAGAGCTGCGGTAACTTCCAAATCCGTTTGCTCCCTGACGCATGTCGGCGTGAATGGCAGCCAGTTCTTTCAAAGAGGAGTCGTTCTGGGCTTCCTGCTCAATATTCTGAGTGGTTATGGTGTCCAGTGTGATATCAGCGATGGTATCGCCGTTTTTGTTGATCATATAGGCCCGGCTGCTCTGACCGACTTTGACAGAGGAAACAATGTCGTTTAAAAATGTTTCCGGAGGAACAAAGTAGACGACGCCGATGATCTGGGAGCCGTGGCTTCCGTCTGCATAAAGCGGGGCGGCCACCATGATGGACAGCTCTCCTGTGATCTTGCTGATTAACGGTTCGGAGACATAAACATTTCCCTGCATTGCCTGCTTCACATATTCGCGGTCTGAGTAATCTTTACCGTCGAAAATACTGAAACCGTCGGTACCAATAATGTTACCCCGCTGAAAGCCGTGCATTTTGATACGTTCATCAATAATGGCACGCTTTTCTTCTACGGGTACAGAACTGTCAGAAAGCTGTGGAATACATCCTGTATCCATGGCCACATTCTTATAGGCGGTCAGTTCCTGCTCAATGCGTTCTGCTGCCAGGACGGCAGTCTCGCTCATCATCTGATCCACTGTGGCGATGGTGTTTTTGTAATTCATCGTAATGCTGGACGCTCCTACCGCAATCAGCGCGATCAGAACAGTTGCCATTAGACAGATTGTGATTTTTCTGCGGATACTTTTCATCTCTTTTCTCCCTGTTGTGATTGAATAATATTTATCTGTATTATAACATATTTTCAGGCTTTTCGTCTATTCTAAAAATCATTGAAAGTGACATTTTTATGAAGACAGATGCAGAGAATCGGCATTTCTCAATGCGATGCTTCATGTGGCATGATATTGACAGAAGATACATCTTTTCGTACAATGTGTATCAGAGATTTACATAAGAGGTGACATCATGAGAATCAGCATGCGGATTCTGGCAGATCGCTTAAGACAAAACTATCCGGATTGTCAGATGGGGGACATGTCAGAGGAGATGAATCTGAAACGTCCGCTTTTTTATCAGAACGGGACAGACTTCAGGAGGAATAAAGTTTACATTGCAAGAGAGAGTGATGTGACCAGACAACTGCTGGAACATCACGGAGATAATCTGATTCTGGTTGTCGGGACTTTGTTCTGGTTTGAAGAACGTCCGGCTTTTGGAGTATGCTTTTTTTCTGCCAGAACCAATCCGGAGGAACTGTTCAATACAGTTCAGCGTATTTTTGATACATATGATTCCTGGGATGAGCGAATGCAGGATCTGGCGTTGTCTGAACGGACGATGAAAAATCTTCTGGACGGTTCCCATCGGATTTTCCACAATCCGATTATGGTCAGTACTACAGACGGCTTTGTCATTGATTACAGCAGCCTGATGGATACGCTGCCTGAATTTCAGGAGATTCTTCAGCACAATCAGGTGACGGTCTTTGAAGACGCAAGGGAAATACAGGATGGGATCACGAAGGTATGTCATTATCAGGACCCGGTGACACAGAAAAATAATCTGTTTCTGAATATCTATGATAAGAACAGGAACGTGTATCGTGTGATTTTGGTGGAGGCAACCAGGAAGCTGAAAAGTTATGATGAATATCTGCTTTCCCATCTGGCAAAGTATATCCGGCAGATGTTTGAAAAATATACGGTGATCCAGGAAGATATCAGCTATACGCTGGACCGTCTGCTGTCCAATATTCTGACGGATGAAAACATGGATGCGGCTTCTCTGGGGGCACGGTTTGAAAGTTTTCACTGGAAGGAAAGTCATTCTTATTTCTGCATGAATATCCATGTATCTACAGTGGATCTTCAGAATCTGACCGTGATTCGGTTTATCTGCAACCGACTCGAAGGTCTGATCAAAGGAAGCTGCGCTTTTCTGCTGGAAGAGAATATTGTGGTTTATGTAAATTTGCATTATTATGGAAAGACGTTGACAGAAGCAGTAGGGGTAGTGGAGGGTTTCCTGCAGGACAGCTATCTGAAAGCCGGAATCAGTTACGAATTTACAGGTTTTCAGTCGCTGAAACAGTATTATCTTCAGTCGCGTGTCGCATTGGAGGAAGGAATGAAACGTTATCCTCTTCGATGGGTAAACCGGTTTGAAGACATTGCGCTGGATTATTTGCTTGGCAAATGTACAGAACGTCTTGGACCGGCGGTTGTATGCAGTCCGGCAGTTTTGATGTTGAAAGATTATGACAGAGATCACCGGACCGAATATTATGATACGCTTCATACATATCTTACCTGCCAGATGAATGCAGTAAAAGCGGCAAAATCGCTGTTTATTCACAGAAGTACATTTTTGTACCGGATGGCTCATATCAAAGAACTGATGAATCTTGATCTGGAGAATCCGAATCAGCTTTTATATCTGCTGTTGACTTACAAGCTTCTGGAAAAGGAAGAGAGGAGCGGTGAAAATCGTGAAGAACGTCCGGAAGAGCATGATTAAACGATGTCTGTTTTGGCTGTGTTTACTTTTGCCGGCAGTATGGGTTATGCCTGTAAAGGCAGAAAAAGAAGATCAGGATCTGCTTCGTATTTATGAGGAATACCGTGAACGTTTTGAGGCGGTAAGAAGTATCTGGGAACTTGACTCCTGCGGTTATGAGGTTCTGAGCGGGCAAAGTTTCCCGGTGAAGCTGGAATCTTTCGGCGGGGAGGAAATGACGCTTGTGCCTGCGATAGAGCGTACTTTTCACAGGCTGGTACTTTTCTTTGCTGATTCAAAGGGAAATGTCCTTTATAAATATGATCAGCTGGAAACCAATAACTGTATTCCAGGGCAGTTGGAACAGCCGGTGGAATCGCTTTTGTCCGTGGCTTTTGCCGATGTGAATCACGATCAGAAAACAGACATCATTCTCATTACTCGCTGTGTGAATACATCCGGTGATTATGCGGGAATTCCCTATAAGGTTGGAGATGTGCTGTTTCAGGGGGATAAGAGTTTTTACCGGGACTGGAGAATATCGGACAAGATTAACCGTTTCAGTATGAATAAAAGCGCCAATTATGTTATTTCTTTTGTGCGGGACGGAGAATCAGTAGAGTTTTTATATACGGCGAAAACATTAGATGAACTTCTGGAACATGGATTTCAGATTGCAGAAGACCAGCACTATACAAGAGATTTTGAAAAGCTGGGGCGGCTGCAGGTGGTGCCCGGAACCGTAAAGATTTCAGCGTATAATATTTTTATGATTTATCTGGTAAACGGACAGGGAGATATTGTGTGGAGTTTTCAGCCGATGGGGGATTATGACAGTCTCTATTCTCTGAGAGGAATACAGGGAAGAGATCTGGACGGGGACGGAATGAAAGATCTGGTAGTGCTGGCAAGATACAGCATTGAAATCAGGGACGGAGAATCTCAGATCGAGAACCGGTGTGCGATCTATTATCAGAGAACCGGAGGATTTGATATTGATACAGAGTTTGAAACCTATTATCAGTGTAAAGAAGAAGATACGATGGAAGAACTGATCAAAAAGATAAGAGAGTACTGGGGATGGCAGGCAGAGGAATGATAAAGATTTTAATAGTAGATGATGAAAAACCAATTTGTGACCTGATCGATATTAATCTTTCGGCAGCAGGATATGAATGCTGCAGCGTACAGGACGGACTGACAGCGATTGATCTGATTGAGAAACAGGACTTTGACCTGATTCTTCTGGATATTATGCTGCCGGGAGCGGACGGATTTGACATAATGGAATATATCAGGCCTCTGAAAGTGCCTGTGATCTTTATCACAGCTAAGAGTGATGTGCATGATAAAGTAAAAGGATTAAAGCTGGGAGCAGAGGACTATCTGGTAAAGCCGTTTGAGGTGCTGGAGCTGGTGGCAAGAGTGGAAGTAGTGCTGCGCAGATATCACAAGACGGATCAGATTCTGAGTGCCGGAGATGTGTCCATAGACCTGGAGGCGCTGACGGTGACAAAAGCCGGGAAACCCGTCATACTTACAAACAAAGAATACGGGCTTCTGGTTTTGTTTATGCAGAATAAAAATGTGGCGCTTTTTAAAGAGACTCTTTATGAAAAGGTCTGGAAAGATGAATACATTGCAGACAGCCGGACACTGGAGCTGCATGTACAGAGGCTTCGAAAAAAAATGGGCTGGGAGAAAAATCTGGTCGCAGTATATAAAGTTGGTTACCGGCTGGAGATATAGGTGAGCGAATATGAAATTTTCCTATAAAATATTGCTGTGTTCGATTATCACAATGGCAGTATCCTTTGGAATCGGAGGATATTTCTTTGTAAATGATGTGTTCAGGGCTTCTCTGGAACGGGAGATCGGACAGGCAGCCGATGACAGCAGTATCCTGAAATTTGCTTTTGAAACTGCGGCGCTTAATATTCCGTCAAAATATGACATGCTTCAGAATGCAGTGGTGGAAGAGATCGGCGCTAACCTGGAAAACAAAGGACAGGGAACAAAAAGGCTTCTTCGACTGTCGGATGAAAATCGTGCGGCGCTTTATGTCAGCGAAGGCTTTGTGGGAGACAGTGCGCTGCTTATGGAGATCGGTGAACAGACCAGAGCCTATCAGATTATTCATACGGATGAGCATTATTATGTTCAGACGGGAGTTATGGTCGATGCGCTGAATCGTATGCTGTATCTGGAAACGATGAGAGATGTAACGGAAGTATACGCAGAGCGCAGCAGAGGATTTGCTGTATATCGGGGACTGACTATTCTGCTTCTGATTTTGAGTTCTGTTTTTATGTATTTTATTTCTTACTGGCTTACGAAGCCTATTCGTCTTTTGACCCGGGCAACCAGAAGAATGACGGCGGGCGACTACAGTTATCGCGCAGAACAGATCAGCAGCGATGAAATGGGGCAGCTGACTCTGGATTTTAATCATATGTCTCGTGTGGTTGAGGAGAATATACATAAGCTGGAGGATGAGATTCGTGCGCGTGAAGATTTCATTGCGGCTTTTTCTCATGAATTGAAAACGCCGCTGACTGCGGTAATTGGTTACGCAGATCTTCTGCGCTCCAGAAAACTTGATGATGAGAAACATTTTCTGTCGGCAAATTATATTTACACAGAAGGAAAGCGGCTGGAGAGCATGTCGCTTCGACTGCTGGATATCATCGTTACGAAAAGATACAGGCATGATCCGCAGAATATAGACGTGAAAGTACTGTTTGAATATCTCAGAGACATGTATGCGGAGAAAAAGGGTTTTCGGTTTCATATCGATTATGAATCGTGTCGAATCTGCGCAGAAGCGGATCTGATCAAAACGGTACTTTTGAATCTGACGGATAATGCCTGTAAAGCGTCTGATCAGGGAAGTCAGATTGAGATTACAGGAATCAGGAAAGAAAACGGATATTTGTTTGCCGTGAAGGATCATGGGACAGGAATTCCAGAAGAGGAATGCAAAAAGATCACGGAAGCTTTCTATATGGTAGATAAATCGCGTTCCAGAAGCCATAACGGCGCGGGGCTTGGACTTGCGCTCTGTTCAGAGATACTGAAGCTTCATGGAAGCGAACTGATGATTGAGAGCGCTCTTGATGTGGGAAGCTGCTTTTCATTCCTGTTGCCTGACAGAGGAGGAATTCATAATGAGACAGACGGACAGAAGGAATCCGGTGATACTGGGTATGGCCCTGCTGATACTGACAATATCCATTCTGGGTCCGGAACAGCTGGCGCGCTATAAAGACCATGCGGTTTTGAATCAGATTGTGATAGAGGAGGCGGATGGATCGAGTGAAGGCTACCGGTATACTTTGAACAGCAACGAAAAGCTGTTTCTTCTTTCGGAATGTCTGAACCATCAGGTACTTCCGGAAAGTGAACTGAGTGCGATGACAAAAGCCATGTCAGCTGATATGGATTATGAAAGTCTGATTGGAAGCTATTCTTTTATTATCAACCGTCAGGGACCTTCCGGTAAAGAGATTACCAGTGAAGAAATCTATGAAGTCTGTAACCGGGAGATTGAGATACTCAAAGAGAGAGGAATAGTGCCTGACGGGGTGAAAGGAATCACCCCTTCTTCCTATGATGCGGTACTTTATTCGGCGATTGACGTTCTGGAACCGCAGAATAATATGTCGGTATGGAAAGTCAGTCTTTCTACCAGCCATCAGAATACAGATAAAGCAAATCGTCTGATTGATGCTTATATTGATGCGGTGTCAGGCAGAATGTATGAGTTTTATGTGCGTACGGAGAAAATCTGGACTGAGATGGAACCGGAGAAAATGATGGATGAATGGAGCGACTATATGGGATTGTCCGGGCGGGAAGAGTATGAGTCCGTAAATCCGCTTCTGGAGACTACACCGAATTATATGAAATATCGTTTCCCGGGAATTGAGGGCAGAAGTACCGTGGTAACGATAGGATTCTATGATGGGATTAATGAACTGTTTATAAAAATCACATCCTGATATCTGTAAAAAATTGAAGAAAAATGGACAGGGAGCTGTGATCCAGAATGAAAGAATATACATGGCATGACTGTACCGTTCGGATTGTTAAAAAGAAAGTTAAAAATGTGAATTTCAGGATCAGACCGGAAGAACCGCATGTCATCTGCCTCTCGATTCCCCGTTCCATGACCTATGAGACGGCAGAAAAACTTCTCGAACAGCCTCGGATCCTGCGCTGGATTGAAAATTATCAGCAGAAAATCAGCAGTCTGCCTGTATTGCCGCAAGGGAAGAAAGAAGAGAAGCTGCAGCATGTTGCTTACTGTCGAAAACGCCTCGAACAGCTTCTGCCCGCACTGTTTCAAAAATGGGAACAGGTACTGGGAGTAACATGCAATAAAGTGTCGATCAGGAACACCAGGTCTCAGTGGGGCAGCTGCAGTCTGCGCACAAAAAATATCTCCATCAGTGTCTGGCTCGGCAATTTTTCCGACGAGTGTATCGAGTATGTTGTCGTTCATGAGCTGGCCCATTTACTGGAAGCGGGTCATAATGAACGGTTTTACAAAATTCTGGATCAACATTATCCGCTGTGGCGGTCCTGCAGAGAGGAATTGAAAAAAAGGTCTTAAAAGAACAACTGTCCATAGCAGGCGTCCAGACGGGCGAATGTATTTATCAAAACCTATACCTTATTGAATTTGAAGAGTGAGACATCACAAAAGATGCAGTTTGGATGCAATTAGTATGGAATTTTGATGAAACCCTCAGGTATACTTTTATCCACAGGGAATATCTGCTGCGGCAGATATGCTCCAGTTGAGATGAGATGGGGGCGGATACATATGACAAAACAGGAGATATTACTGACAAAGTCCGGCGGCGGTCATATCAGGAGGAATTACAGAAAGAGAAGGAGAACATATGCTGGCAGACAGACCGCAGCTGCTGCGCTTCTGGCCGTATTGTCTGCAGTCTTTGTGTGGTTTTATCCGGTTTTTCAAAATTGCAGCAATCATATGATATTCACAGTACCGGAAACGGTGTCTGAGCCGACAGATGAGGTACAGATGCCAATTTTAAAGCAGCAGCCGATACAGGCAGAATGTATGATTACAGGCGCAGAACTCCTGGGCGGACATTATATGTATTATGCGGGACCTTCTGAAAGCATGGTAAAAGAGCCGGGAGAAATTCTGATTGCGCTTGATCCGGGACACGGCGGTATGGATGACGGCTGTGTCAGAGGAGGAGTTCTGGAAAAGGAGCTGAATCTTTCTATTTCTGAAAAAGTGAAGGAAAGGCTTGAAAGAATGGGATATCAGGTCATTCTGACCAGAGATTCCGACCGTGCTGTTTCCTTAAAAGAACGAATTAAAACAGCAAAAGAAGCGCATGCAGATATCTATGTAAGCATTCATCAGAATTCCAGTGAACTGTCCGGGGTGAACGGTATGGAACTCTATTACAGTGTGGAACATGCGGCTGACGACAGCCGGCGGTTGTCAGAGCTGATCCAAAAATATTCCCTGTTGAATACAGGTGCAAATGAAAGATCGATTTTCGAATGGGAGGATATCTATGTAGTACGGGAAGCGAAGATGCCTTCCTGCCTCATAGAGACAGGATTTCTGACCAATGCCAAAGAGCGAGGCAGATTAAAGACATCGGAGTATCAGGAGAAACTTGCAGAAGGCATCGCAGCAGGTGTTGACCTTTATTTCAGGCCGTGATCGGGCACGGCGCCCGTCTGCTGTTTTTATGGTTCCGAAAGAGTTTCCCAACATTCATAAAGACTCTCCAGTTCTGACTGGAGGGTTTCTTTTTCGGCAGAAAGCTTTGTGACCTCTGCCACATCTGTGAAAATTTCTTCCCTGGTAAGCAGTTCGTCGATTTCCTTATCTTTGTTTTCAAGTTCTTCTATGCGCGCTTCCACACGCTTCAGTTCATTTTGCTTTTTGCGCAGCAGAGCCTGTTGTTCCTTCTGCTGCTTCCAGTCTTTTCTGGATTCGGATTCTGAGAGGACAGGAGACGAGGCCGGATCTGGAGAAGAGGAGCCTGTAAAATCGGTTCGTGTCTCTTTTTTCTCAGCATAATAATCATAATTTCCGATATAACTGGTCAGTGTCTGTCCGGCAAGATCCAGAATGCGGGTGGCCGTTGTATTGATAAAATAGCGGTCATGGGAAACGAACAGCACAGTACCGGTGTAATGTACCAGGGCATTTTCCAGTATTTCCCGTGAGAGAATATCCAGATGATTGGTCGGCTCGTCAAGGATCAGAAAATTTGCTTCGGAAAGCATAAGTTTTGCAAGGGAAACCCGTCCTCTTTCTCCGCCGCTTAAATCGCCGATCCGTTTAAAGACATCGTCGTTGGTAAAAAGGAAAGCGGCCAGTACATTTCGGATGCGGGTGTTGTTCAACGAAGGGTAGGCATCGCTGATCTCTTCAAAAATGGTTTTTTCCATATGGAGGACATGATGTTCCTGATCGTAATAACCGATTCTGACCCGGGCGCCCAGCCGGAATTCTCCGCTGTCAGCAGGCAGTACACCATTTAATATTTTCAATATGGTTGTTTTTCCGGTGCCGTTGCTGCCGATCAGGGCAACCCGCTCGCCTTTTTTGATTTCAAAATTCAGATCTGTAAACAGAGTCTGAGCAGGGAAAGACTTGGAAAGGTGTTCGACGGCCAGCACATCGTTGCCGCTCGGAAAGCGGGGTTCCAGATCGATGCGCATATCTGCACGGGCTTCGGTTGGTTTTTCCAAAACCTCCATTTTGTCCAGCATTTTCTCACGGCTTTCGGCACGGCGGACGGATTTTTCCCGGTTGAAAGATTTCAGGCGGGTGATGACCTCCTCCTGATGTCGAATCTCACGCTGCTGATTTAAATATGCTTGAAGCTGTGCGTTTCGAATCTGTGCCTTTTTGTGCGCGTAATCTGTATAATTACCATGAAAAGACAATACGTTTCCCTGGTCAATTTCTATGATTTTCGTGACTACACGGTCCAGAAAATAGCGGTCATGTGAGACAATGATGACGGCTCCCTGGTAATTCATAAGAAATGTCTCCAGCCAGGTGATGGAATTCATGTCCAGATGGTTGGTCGGCTCGTCAAGCATGATAATATCCGGTCGGGAAAGCAGAAGCTTTCCAAGGGAAACCCTTGTTTTCTGGCCGCCGGATAAAGTATTTACTTTTTTGGAGAAATGTTCTTCCTGAAAACCGAGTCCCTTTAATACTCCGGTTATCTCACTTTTCCAGGCGTACCCGTTTTGCTGCTCAAAATCATGACTAAGTCGGGAGTAGGAATCCATAAGAGCAGAAAGCTGTTCTTCTTCTGCGTGTTTCATGGACTGTTCCAGGCTCCGAAGCTGCGTTTCCATATCCAGAATCTCCTGTTTCACAGTCAGGAGTTCGTCAAAAATGGTATTGGTTCCGGTCATTTCCTGATGCTGAGCAAGATAACCAATGGTTTTTCCGCGTGTGATGACAGTCTGTCCTTCATCAGCGGGCAGTTCCTGCATAATAATTTTTAAAAGAGTGGACTTTCCTGCGCCGTTAATTCCGACGACGGCGGCTTTTTCCCGTTCTTCTATATGAAAAGAAGCATTTTTCAGTACCGTATGTTCCCCAAATGCCTTTGATATGTTCTGACATGCTAAAATCATAGTTTATCTCCAGTTCAATAGATATGAATACTACTATTATATCGAAAGTTTTTAAAAAGGCAAGTACAGGCTTGTTTTGCTTGAAAAAGTTTTATTTTCAGATATACTATAAAGCAGTGCAGAAAGGCGGTTTGAAATTATGATTCGCAGAGAAGATATGCTGGAACTTACAAGGCGGATGACTGTTCAAAGGACATCTGTAACAAGGATTGCAGGATGCTACATAGATGGAGACGGAGAGATCGACGGAACTTTTAATACCGGTTTTCTAAAACTGTCAAAGGATGAAAGGGCGAAAAATCTTGCCATTGCCAAAGCGGTTCCGTTTTCCGATACCAATGAACAGCTGAAAGAATATTTGTTTCCGGAGTCACAGACAGGTCCCGGAAGTATGTGGCAGCTTTTGACGGCAATTAAGAACTGCGGGCTGAAAAATGATGCTCTGATGGACACATTTTATGAACTGGTGGTAGAGAATTATCAAAGTACAGAACCGTATGCCATTCTGGTTTTTCATGACCGGTATGACATCCCGGTAAAAGCGGCGGATAAAGAACGGCTTGGAGAATCAGAAGAAGTGTATGAATATCTGATAGCCGCGATCTGCCCTCTGCGGGGAGAATATGAGCCCGGAATGCCGGAATGCGGGTTTTTGTTTCCTTCATTTTCGATGAGAAGCGAGGACCGGTATCGAATGGCCGTTTTTGATGAAGATCCTGCACATGTAAAAGGGAAAATAATCGGGGGACTGTTTTCTGCAGACTGCTGTCCATGATATCAGTACTGCGGCAAATTTTTTGACTTTTCAACTCTGGATGCTGGATAGTGAATGTTTTCTTTTGTACTTAAAACGTATCTGAAAATCAGAGTTGTACAGATGGTGAAAGCCCATATATAATGTAAAACAGACAGAAAATATTTGTACAGGAGGGATCAGTAAATGGAATTATTGGAGATGATGAAGAACAGACGCAGCGTCCGTATTTATACGGGAGAGCCGGTCACGGAGGAGAAACTGGAGCGGATTCTGCAGGCGGGACTTCTGTCGGCGTCCGGCAGGGCAGTCCGTCCATGGGAACTGATCGTCGTCCGGGAGAAAAAACTGCTGAAAAAGATGGCAGGTTCCAGGACTGCGGGGGCGAAAATGCTGGAAGGTGCGGACTGTGCAGTGGTAGTGCTTGGAGATGAAAAAAAGACGGATGTATGGACAGAGGACTGTTCCATTGTTATGGCCAACATGCATCTGATGGCGGACAGTCTGGGTGTTGGAAGCTGCTGGATTCAGGGCAGACTCAGGGAAGCCTCAGATGGAAGAACGACAGAGGCGTATCTGCAGGAGCTTTTGGAATATCCGGATCATCTGAGACTGGAAGCGATTCTGTCGCTGGGAGTGCCCAAAGAGCATCCAAAAGCGCATAGTCTGGAAGAACTTCCGATGGAGAAAGTGCACTGGGAAAGATTTGGCGCAAAAAAAAGATACTCTCATCTGGAGCATATGGTGTCCGAGATTGCTGATTTTTGCAGAGAACTGGAAGAACTGCCCGCAAATCCTGGAGCAGTAAAAACAGACCGCAAAAGATTTACGCTGCTGTTAAGCGGAATCTCTGCGTGCCGGAAAATGCCTGGGATTCAGGAACATATGGGGTATGAGACTCTGTACCATTGCAGAAATGAGAAAGATGCAAAAGAAGCCAGAGAACATCTTCTGAAAATGTATGACATCCGCACACATGATACAGAATCATTAAAAGCTGCTCTCATTCGGGAATTTTCAGAATGTGAGCAGTATGAACAGTTCAGAACCTTCTGGGTGGGCGCTCCCATGTTTGATCTTTCGCAGCTGCGTCCGGAAAGTCGGGCATGGTTTGTAAAATCCAGGGATATGGCGGAAATATTCAGTCCGATAGTCAGAGAACGAGGATTTTACGCATGGGATATTAATGAACGGATCGGCCTTTGCCGCAAGGCGGCGGCCTGCGGCGTGATCTCAGATGAAGAGTTCTGGGAGCTGACGGATCTCTGGGTACGTCAGGCTCAGGTATTTTATCATTCGTGGAAAGAGTATGCGGTGAGCTGTCTGTGCGGGGCGGTTTACTTTATGCGCAGAGAGAAGGAAGAACAGCTGGAAGCGTTTCTGAAGCTGAACATGAATCTGATACGGCAGCTTTTTGCCGAGGGGATGGCATGGCAGAAAAGTGAATGGTATGAACCTCAGGAACGGGAGTGGGCGGAAATGTTTGATCTGAGTCAGGAGTGTCTGATCACGAAGAGGGCACTGGAAGAAGAACAGATCGGATATATGTACCGGCAGGAGCCGGAAAAAGATTTTACAGACTGCGGCTGGCGTTTTATGACCGGTGACGAGACGGAAGAATATGTCAATGAACCGGGCAATATTATCATGTGCAGGTACAGTACCGTTTGTAATCTTGAACCGTCGATTCGTGCATATTTTTATGCAGGTTATGGGAAACAGTATGTAAAAACAGACGAAGACTGGCAGGAAATACAGTAAAGAAACAGGCAGACCGGTAAAAGATCGGAGGATGGCATGAAGCGTCAGAAATTATTGAGTCTGGTGAGACAGGCAGTGGAAACTTACAGGATGATCGAGGAGGGGGATCGGATTGCAGTAGGTGTCTCCGGCGGAAAAGACAGTCTGACGCTTCTGCTGGCTCTGAAAGAGCTTTCTGAATTTTATCCGAAACATTTTTCAGTCTGTGCAGTCAGTGTGGATCTTGGTTTTGGAAATGCAGATGATACGAACATCCGGAGCTTTTGCAGTAAACTTCAGACAGAATTATCGGTGATATCTACCCGGATTGCGCAGATTGTGATGGAAGAGAAACAGGAAAAGAATCCCTGTGCGCTCTGTGCAAAGATGAGGAAAGGAGCGCTGGTGCAGGAAGCGCTTCGGATGGGCTGCAATAAGATTGCATACGCACATCATAAAGATGATTTTATAGAAACCATGCTGCTGTCCCTGATCTTTCAGGGGCAGTTTTATGTATTTCCGCCGGTGACCAGGTTCGAGGATACCGGTCTTACAGTGTTACGTCCGCTGATGCTGGTGGACGAGGCGCAGGTGAAAGGATTTTGCAGCAGATATCAGATTCCGGTTATGAAAAGCCCTTGTCCGGTGGACGGAAAGACCAAACGGGCGTATGCCAAGGAGCTGCTGGCGCAGATTCAGAGAGAACATCCGGGAGCCAAAAAGCGAATGTTTCATGCAATTATAAAGGGAGGTATACCGGACTGGCCGAAAACAGATCTGTAAGAAATCTGTAAGGTTTATCTCCTGAAAATGTCAGTTCTGTTTGCTATAATAAAAACATCTGAGAGGGAGCGGTAAGGTTATGGAAGAAAAACAGGTGATTCTGGTGGTGGATGATGACAGAGAGATTGTAAAAGTGCTGGGAAAGCTTCTGGAGCTGGAAGGATATAAAGTTTATTCTGCCTGCGACGGCATGGAAGCGCTGGACATTCTGAGCAGAGAGCAGGTGCACCTGATCATACTGGATGTAATGATGCAGAAGCTGGATGGTTTGTCTACCTTGATGGAGGTACGCAGAAGGCGGAATATTCCCGTCATTATGCTGTCGGCAAAAACAGAGGAGAGCGATAAAGTACTTGGGCTTTCCATGGGGGCGGACGATTATGTATCCAAGCCGTTTCAGACAGCGGAACTGATGGCCAGAGTCCGTTCGCAGCTACGCAGATATATGACGCTGGGCGATATGCAGAAGCAGGTCCGGGCGGACCATATTCTGAAGACCGGAGGGCTTTGTCTGGATCTGAACGGGAAAGAGCTTAGCGTGGACGGAGAGAAAGTCCGGCTGACGGCGACAGAGTATAAAATTATAGAATTTCTGATGCGCAATATCGGTCAGGTGTTTTCTGCCGAAGAGATTTATGAAAAAGTCTGGAACGAGGAGGCCTATGCGGTGGAAAATACGGTTATGGTACATATTCGCAGAATTCGGGAGAAAATTGAGATTGATGCCAGAAATCCAAAATATTTAAAGGTGGTGTGGGGAATTGGATATAAAATGGAAAAGCTTTAGATACGGTACAGAAAAGATGAATCCTCCGTGGAGCTTTTTGGGCTCGGCACTGTGTCCGGGAGCCGTATTGACTGCTTTAGCTCTGGCGCGCCGCAGAGACAGCGGAGTCTGTCTGGCAACAGGATTATGGTTTTTGGTATTTTCTGTTATCTGTTTGGTACATCTGGGACGGATGATGAAAAATGAAAGGAAGAATCTGCTGCCGGTACATCTGCTGGACAGGACCTGTCCGGATCTGGTACTTTTCTTTCTGGTCTGTATTTTGCTCTGTAATGGGGACTCCGGGTGGTGGAGTTATATTTCTGTGGTAGATATTGTATTTGGCGACTGCCGGCAATCAGTCATTTTTCTATGGAGATTTTGTTCTCTGTTCTTCATGACCGGAACCGTCGTCTTGTTCAGTGTCGTTTTGTACATGTCTGTGATGCGCCATTTGTTCCGGGAAAAGCTTAAAAAGAAATTGTTTTTTTACCGTGCAGAGCGTTTTATAAAAAGAAAGTTTGGGAAGAGATGGGAAGTATACCGGATTCTTCGGGCAGAAAAAGGACGGCCAGCGAAAAAGTTTCGCCAAAGACAGATGAATTTTCTGGCTGTGCAGGGAATTGCTCTGCTGCTGCTTTGCCTCTGTGTGGGATCAATGGATTATGATTCGATGATTCTTATTATGCCCATAGCGATCGTATGCTTTTTTGTGGATCTTATATTTCTTCTCAGGACTTCGAAAGAAGTGGGAATCCTGATGGATGAGATCAGTCAGATTGCAGACGACAAGCAGGTCTGGGAAGGACCGGTGCTAAAGCCGTATTCTATTTTCCGCAGGACAGAAGAGGCGCTGTTTGATATCCGGAAAAATAAGAAAGATAGTATGGAAAAAAGGATCCAGAGCGAGCGGATGAAAGTGGAGCTGATTACCAATGTGTCGCATGATCTGAAGACGCCGCTGACATCTATGATCGGCTGTATTGATCTTTTGAAACAGGTGAAGGATCTGCCGGAGGAAGCAAGAGATTATGTCACTCTTCTGTCGGGAAAAGCAGAGAGGCTCCGGGAAATGATTCAGGATGTATTTGAGATGGCAAAAGCCACCAGCGGAGCGCAGGATATGCAGATTGAACGGCTGGATATGGTGCGGCTGATCCGGCAGACAATGGCTGATATGCAGGATCGGATCAAAAGCTCCGGACTGCATTATCGTGTTAAAGCGGAAGACCGGGAACTTCCGTTTCTGGGCGACAGTAAGAAAATGTATCGGGTCTATCAGAATCTGATTGAAAACACATTAAAATATTCCATGGCGGGCAGCCGGGTATATGTGGAGATACGGGAGCAGGAAGGAAAGATTCTGACTTCCATTAAAAACACCTCGGCCTGCGAAATGGATTTTAACGCAGAAGAGATTATAGAACGTTTCACAAGAGGAGATAAAAGCCGGAGTACGGAAGGAAACGGACTGGGACTTGCCATTGCCCGAAGTTTTACACTGGCCTGCAGCGGCAGCTTTTCAGTGACACTGGACGGAGATCTTTTTAAGGTGGAGACAGTGTTTTTAAAGGAGGATTCAGGCCAGAAAGTAGATAGTGTTTGATATTCGTATGAGCTGCATGTTACGGCTTTTGAGATATTTCATCGAAATAAATGCGGCGCGGTGAGCTGGCGTCGTATGAATTGGGACCGAATATCCTGCAAAATGTGATGTGCAGACAGTGTGAATGAATTTTTAGAAAGACAAGAAAGCGATGCAGGAAAGCAGATTATTTAAGATTGTGTATTACCTGCTTGATAAAGGACAGGCCACGGCTCCGGAACTGGCAGAAAAATTTGAGGTGTCGGTACGGACGATATACAGGGATATCGATGCGTTAAGTGCGGCAGGTATTCCTGTCTATGCGGAAACAGGCAGAAACGGCGGTATTCATTTAATGAATGATTTTGTCCTTGATAAAGCAGTATTATCAGAGGGAGAAAAACAGGAAATCCTTATGGCGCTGCAGAGTATCAATGCTTCGCAGAGTGCGGATGGCAGCCGGATACTGCAGAAGCTTTCTGCAGTGTTCCAGTTGCATGCGGAAAACTGGCTTGAAGTGGATTTTTCCGGATGGGGGAACCAGGGATTTGACAATGAAAAATTTGAACTTCTGAAATCGGCTGTTATCCATTGCAGAAATGTTAAAATTCGTTATGCAGGTTCTTCCGAGGTGATAAGCGACAGAATTGTGCAGCCATGTAAACTGGTCTATAAATCAAAAGCGTGGTATCTGGGAGCGTTCTGTACAGAAAAACAGGACTGGCGGATTTTCAAATTAAATCGTATTTTGGATTTGGAGATTTTAAACGAGAGTTTTTCTCCCCGGGATTTTCCGGGGCCAATCGACAGTTCCGAAGGGGAATATCAGGAGATTATACTCCGATTTCCGAAAGAAATGGCATACCGTGTCTATGATGAGTTTGACCGAACACAAGTATGGCATCACGAGAACGGCGATCTGATCGTTTCTGCAAAAATTCCGGAAGGCGCGTGGCTGACAGGGTTTCTGCTGTCGTTTGGAACGCAGGTGGATATCGTTGCTCCCGCCCATCTCAAAAAAATGATGGCAGAACAGGCAAAATTAATCTATACTTATTGGAGTGCGAAGGCTAGATAAAGTATACTTATTAAACATTAGCAGTTCAATAAGTATACATTTTTGAAAAGTTGCCGATGATGTATTGTGTTTTTTGCTGTAAATAGTATAATGCAAGAAAAAGGAATGAGGGAGACTATGAAAAAGAAAGATCCTGTATACATAACCGGACACCGGCATCCGGATACCGATTCGATTGCATCTTCTATTGCATATGCATTTTTCAAGCGTTCGATGGGCGTTCAGTCCGTTCCCTGCAGGCTGGGAGCGCTGAATAAAGAAACCCGTTATCTGCTCAATCGTTTTGGTTTTCAGGAGCCAGTACTGTTGCAGGATGCCAGAATGAAGCTTTCTGAGATTGCCATGGATGCTCCTGTTTCCATCACTTCAGATACCACAATCTATGAGACTTTGAAAATCATGCAGAAAGACAACCATGCTTATTGTGGGGTAGTGGATGAAAAACAGCATCTTCTGGGGATGGTGACCAAATCAGATCTGGCGGTTGTGGGTCTGGAAGATACGGCCAGATCTATTGATATTCTGGCGCATACGCCTGCAGAAAACATTCGAAAGACCATTAATGGCACTATGGTCTACGATGATGACCAGGCATATATTAACGGAAAGGTCAGCATCATTGCCATGACAGAACTGGAGCGTCTGGAAAATTTTAATGTAAAAGACCGGATTGTCATTGTTGGGTCAAATACAGAGGCTCAGCTTAAGCTTATTCAGCTTGGGGCGGGACTTTTGATCATCGTATGGGCTGACCAGATTGATGAAAAGGTGATCGGTGCAGCCAGAGAACGTCATTGTCCGATCATACGTTCCGGACATGGAAGTATGAATACATCCCGCTATCTGTATTTTGCGCCGTCTGTGGAACGGATTATGAAGAAAAAACTGGTTTCTTTCCATTCCAATGAACTGGCGGAAGATGTGGGGAACAAGATGCTCCGAAGCCGTTATCGTGTTTATCCGGTGGTCGATCAGGAAGAGCGGCTGGTGGGTTATATTTCCAGATATCATATCATGGACGCTAAAAAACGCAAGCTGATACTTGTGGACCACAATGAGTTTTCCCAGTCGGTGAATGCTGTGGAAAAAGGCAAGGTGCTGGAAGTGATCGATCATCATCGCATTAATGATTTTACAACTTCCCAGCCGGTGGCTTTCCGCAATGAGATTGTTGGTTCCACAGCTACTATCATTGCCACGATCTTTCGGGAAAATCAGATGCTGATCCCCGCCGCTCTGGCCGGTCTGCTTCTTGGTGCAATTTTATCAGATACAATGAATTTTCATTCTCCGACGACTACAGAGAGAGACAAATCTACGGCAAATATACTGGCCGCCATCGCAGATCTGGATATGGAGGAATTTGCAGAGGAGCTATTTACAGTCACTTCCAGTCAGGAGAAGTCCAGTTTTTCCGATATGATTAATCAGGATCTGAAAATTTATGATATTCACTCCTGTAAGCTTTCCATCTCGCAGGTTATAGTTTCGTCTGCAAGAGAGATGCGGTCAGACGCGAAGGAAATTACAGGAGTTCTCGAACATTTTGCCCAAAAAAAGCAGATTGACCTGGCTGTTCTGGTGTTCACAAGCATTCTGGAAAACGGTTCTGTCGTCTATGCAGGAGGAAGTCGTTCATCCTGGGCAGTGGAAGCGTTTCCGGACTGCGACGGAGAAGAACATACTTTTCAGAAAAATCTGCTATCCCGGAAGCAGCAGATTTTTCCGGCGCTTGCTTCGGTGATCAGCGACTATATGGACGGCTGATTCGCCGCGACGGAAAGTTCAGCATACATGCCGGCATGATTTGCTGCACCCGAAAAACGAGGCGATCTGATCAAAAGCCATGTCAGAATCAGAAGGAACGTTTGGAGAAGAAGAGAGGAAAGATCATATGGAACAGTATTTTGTGTTAGAAAACGGGGTTCAGATGCCTCGGATCGGATATGGAACCTATAAATGTACGGACGGAAGCGATGAGAAAATCGTACACATGGCTCTGGAAGTCGGGTATCGTCTGCTTGACACGGCGGCAGCTTATGAGAATGAAATTTATGTGGGAAAAGCAATCTGTGAAAGTAACATTCCAAGAGAAGAAATTTTCCTGACATCGAAAGTATGGAAGACAGAGCTTGGCTATGAAAAAACAAAGAAAAGTTTTGAAGAATCTCTGGAACGTCTTCAGACAGACTATCTGGATCTGTTTTTACTGCACTGGCCGAAACCGGCGCCGGATACAGAGAACTGGAAGGCGCTGGACAAAGAAAGCTGGAAGGCGCTGGAAGAGTTTTACCATCAGGGCAAGGTGCGGGCTATCGGCGTCAGCAATTTCCTGCCGCATCATCTGGAAGCACTGCTGGAATCCGCAGATGTGCGTCCGATGGTCAATCAGCTGGAACTGCATGCAGGGTATATGCAGGAAGCAGCAGTACAATACTGCAGGGCCTGGGGGATTCAGGTGCAGGCATGGAGTCCTCTTGGAAGAAGGCGCGTTCTGGAAGAGCCGATTGTGCTTGAGATGGCCGGAAAATATGAAGTATCTGCCGCACAGTTCTTATTAAGATATCTGCTGCAGCAGAATATCGGCGTTATTCCCAAAGCGTCTTCTATGGAAAGAATGCGTCAGAATCTGGATATATCGGAACTTGAAATCACAGAAGAAGATCTGTATCTGCTGCGCTGTCTGCCGCAGATTGGATGGAGCGGAGAACATCCGGATCTGGCACGTGTGGCGCCGCAGGAATCTGTGCAGAAATCCTGAAAATTGTGCTTGACATGTTGTCTGAAAGCGTGTAGAATATAACAGATGCCGCATGGCGGGGTTAAAAGTCTGCATTTTTGCAGCGCCGAAGCCAGCGAGTAATGTTTTAGGAGGTGCCATATGTACGCGATTATTGCAACAGGTGGTAAACAGTATAAAGTATCCGAAGGCGATGTGATCAGAGTTGAGAAGCTGGGCGCAGAGGCCGGCTCCAGTTATGTATTTGATCAGGTTCTGGCAGTTTGTGACGACGCTCTCACGGTGGGTACTCCGGTAGTGGAAGGCGCTACTGTAGAAGCATCTGTGATCGGTGACGGTAAGGCAAAGAAAGTCATCGTTTACAAGTACAAAAGAAAGACCGGTTATCATAAGAAAAACGGCCACAGACAGCAGTACACCGCTGTAAAGATTGAGAAGATCAACAAATAAGATTGACTGGTAAAAAATGACTTATACACGTAATCAGGGAGGTGTAGACCTATGTTAAATATGAACCTTCAGATGTTCGCGCATAAAAAAGGTGTCGGTTCTACCAAGAACGGCAGAGATTCCGAGTCTAAAAGACTGGGAGCGAAAAGAGCGGACGGTCAGTTTGTAAAAGCTGGAAACATTCTTTACAGACAGCGCGGAACCAGAATTCATCCAGGTGTGAATGTGGGACGCGGCGGTGATGATACGCTGTTTGCGCTGGTAGACGGTGTGGTTCGTTTCGAGAGAAAAGGCAGAGACAAAAAGCAGGTTTCTGTTGTTCCTGCAGAGGCAAAATAAGAGTAATCTGTATGAAGAAGGGCTTCAAGTCGGCAAGATTTGAGGCCTTTATTGATGCTACACAAGAGTTTTATCTGTATAAAGGAGAGTGACACATGTTTGCAGACAGAGCGAAGATCTATATTCGTTCCGGCAAAGGCGGTGACGGTCATGTAAGTTTCCGCAGAGAGCTGTATGTGCCGGATGGAGGTCCGGACGGAGGTGACGGCGGAAACGGCGGAGATGTCATCTTTGAAGTGGACGAAGGACTGAATACACTGACCGATTATCGACATAAACGCAAATATGCGGCGCAGGACGGCCAAGAAGGCGGTAAAAGAAACTGCCATGGAAAAAGCGGAAAAGATATAATCCTGAAAGTTCCGGAAGGAACCGTGATTAAAGACGCAGAGAGCGGGAAGGTGATTGCGGATATGTCCGCCGGCAACCGCCGGCAGACGATTTTAAAAGGGGGCAAAGGCGGTATCGGCAATCAGCATTTTGCCACATCTACCATGCAGGTTCCTAAGTATGCAAAACCCGGGCAGCCGGCACAGGAACTGGAAGTTCTGCTGGAACTGAAAGTAATCGCAGATGTGGGACTGGTGGGATTTCCCAATGTAGGAAAATCCACGCTTTTGTCGCGTGTAACCAATGCTCAGCCAAAGATTGCCAATTATCATTTTACAACCCTTTCGCCCAATCTGGGTGTGGTGGATCTGGACGGCGGCGGATTCGTGATCGCAGATATTCCGGGACTGATCGAGGGAGCTTCGGAAGGAGTAGGGCTTGGACTGGATTTTCTTCGACATATTGAGCGGACCAAAGTGATCATTCATATGGTGGATGCAGCGTCTGTAGAGGGACGCGATCCCATTGCGGACATTCATGCCATCAATAAAGAACTGCAAGCATATAATCCTGAGATTGCCGCAAGACCACAGGTGATTGCGGCCAACAAGATCGATGCTATCTGGGATACAGAAAATGATCCGGTTGAGAAAATCCGTCAGGAATTTGAAGCGGAAGGAATGAAAGTATTTCCTGTTTCGGCAGTCAGCGGCAAAGGATTGAAAGAACTGATGTATCATGTAAAAAGCCTCCTGGATACTCTGGACGACAGACCAGTGGTCTTTGAACAGGAATTTTTCCCGGAGGATATGTTTATTCAGGAAAATCTGCCTTATACGGTTGAAAAGTCTGTCGAAGAAGAGAATACTTATCTGGTAGAAGGTCCGCGCATCGAAAAAATGCTGGGCTATACTAATCTGGATTCTGAGAAAGGATTTGCATTTTTTCAGCGTTTTCTCAAAGATACCGGTATTCTGAGTGAGCTGGAAAAAGCCGGGATCCAGGAGGGCGACACGGTCCGTATGTACGGGCTCACATTTGAATATTTTCATTAAGATTATATTGATACTGGTTACTGCATTTTATTTTACAGATATATTGCCGGCTCATACACCCGACATGAATAGTGATTTCTTCCAGACAAGCGGTTGGGACTCCTTACGTCTTTCGGACCCTTATGATCGCAAGAGATGCAGCGGTGCTGAGAGTACAAAGTACGCGTCCAAAGAACCAGAGCCGGAGATGTGTCTTAAAGGAATTGCTATTCATAAAAAATACAAAAAACAGTATGTGAAATATTTCAGCAAAAGAAGGATAGAGGAAAATAATGACAAGTAAACAAAGAGCATATTTAAAAAGTCTCGCCATGAATATGGATCCCGTTTTTCAGATCGGAAAAAACAGTCTGACACCGGAACTTACATTTGCGATTCAGGAGGCGCTGGCTGCCAGAGAACTGATCAAAGTCAGTGTGCTTCAGAACTGCCTGGATGATCCAAGGGAGCTGGCGGAGCTGGTATCCGAAAGGACACACTCCCAGGTGGTGCAGGTGATTGGTAAAAAGATTGTGCTGTATAAAGAAGGCAGAGACGAAAAAAGAAAAATTGTTCTTCCAAAGTAAAGGTGGTATGTATGGCTGGTATGGAGAAAGCGATTGGTATCATGGGCGGGACTTTTGATCCGGTCCATAACGCGCATCTTGCTCTGGCAAAGCAGGCGTACCATCAGTTTCCACTGGATGAGATCTGGATGCTTCCCAATGGGAATCCGCCTCATAAGAGGGACAGCCGACAGGCGGATATGAAATGTCGGCTGGCGATGCTGCGGCTGGCGATTCGGAATATTCCGTATTTAAAGCTGTGCGATGTGGAAAAATCAGCACAGGAATATCATTATACCTATGAAACACTGGGATATCTGAAAAAAATCTGCCCGGATACGCAGTTTTATTTTATCATGGGGGCAGACTCCCTTTTTGAATTCGACAGTTGGAAAGAGCCGGGCATTATCTGCAGAGAATGTGTTTTGCTGGCTGCAGTAAGAGATCATCGTCCCAAGGACGAGATTCTGGCGCGCATTCGGGAGCTGGAGGAGCAGTACGGGGCCAGAATCCATATTCTGAATACTCCGAATATGGATATCGCATCGGAGGATATCCGCAGACTGCTGGCGGAAGGAAAAGATGTCTCGCATCTGGTTCCTGACGCCGTGGCAGAATATATGGATGAGCATGATTTATATCGTCTTTCTTCATAACTTATGGAATTGCTAATGTTCGATAAGTATACTTATTGATTTTCATTTATAAGTATATTGTCTTGTAAACTTGCCAACATACAGCCTGTCATGGTTAACTATTCCTTTAAGCCTCATTTGAAGGGCGCTGGTCCTTAGGGCGCGTGTTTTGCGCCCTTAGTACCACTGCGTCCCTTCACTAAGCGCAAGCGGGGGCTGGAAGAAATAGTTAACCATGGCGGGCGTTCAAGTTGACGGCTGTATTTATCAATAAGTATACCTTATTGAACATTAGTAGTTCAATAAGTATAGGATATCAAATACATTCTGGAAACTGAGGCGGAACACTGGTCGGGAGGTATAAGGATGGATGCGATCTGTATCAAAGATTTAAAAAAGGAATTAAAAAAAGAGATGGATGACAGCAGGTTTGAGCATACACTGGGGGTCATGTATACCTGTGCGGCGCTTGCCATGAGATATGGTTATGATCTGGATAAAGCGATGCTTGCCGGACTGATGCATGACTGTGCCAAATGCATGCCCAACGCCAAAAAACTGAAAATGGCGGAAAAACATCATCTGCATATCAGCGAACTGGAACGCAAAAATCCTTTTATGCTGCATGCAAAATTAGGAGCGTTTCTTGCAAAAAAGAAATATGACATTGAAGATCCGGAAATTCTGGATGCAATTCGCTGGCATACAACCGGAAGGCCGGAGATGACGATGCTGGACAAGATTGTCTATATAGCAGATTATATTGAGCCCAAAAGAGATAAGGCGCCCCATCTGCCCCGGATTCGGCAGATGGCATTTCAGGACCTGGATCAGGCCCTGATTATGATTCTGGAAGATACTCTGGGATATCTGGGAGATTCTTCAGATCATGTTGACTCCATGACCAAAAAGACGTATGATTACTATATACAAAAGCGCTGAGGTACAGAACTATAGTCAGGAGGGTTTTTATGGTAACAAATAATTCGAAAGAGACGGCAAAGATTGCTGTTACAGCACTGGAGGAAAAGAAGGCAAAGGATCTGAAACTTCTGGATATCTCCGATGTCTCGGTAATAGCAGATTACTTTATTATCGCTTCGGGAAGCAACCGCAACCAGGTGCAGGCCATGGCAGATGAAGTGGAGGAAAAGCTTGGAAAAGCCGGTTTTACTCCCAGACAGGTAGAAGGCTATCAGACTGCGAACTGGATTCTGATGGACTATCAGGATATTATCATTCATATTTTTGACGAAGAGAATCGTCTTTTCTATGATCTTGAGCGTATCTGGAGAGACGGCAATCTGATGGAAAAAGTGGATTTAGAGGGATAAGAGATGGGAAATCATATACTTTCGATTGAAAAAACAACAGAGAATCGTTTTCTGAATATGTATAACCTGCATTATGAAAATAAAGTGGGAAAAAGAGGGGTGTATCATATCGCATCCAGAGGTAAGGATATCGGCGCTCTTAAAATCAATACCAGAAAAAACAGGCCGGACGGTGTTATTATCTACAGTATTTATGGGGAGAACCGGGATCGGATGGTACTGGTGCGTCAGTATCGTTTTTCGATTGATGATTATATCTATGAGCTTCCTGCCGGTCTGGTTGACGAAGGGGAAACTTATTCACAGGCAGGCGCCAGAGAGTTGAAAGAAGAGACCGGGCTGGATTTTGAGCCGTTGCAGGTGGACGAGATGTATCACAAACCGTTTTATACGACGATTGGTATGACAGACGAGTCCTGTGCAACCGTATATGGTTATGCCACAGGCACTGTTTCCAGAGAAGGGCTTGAGGACAATGAACAGCTCGAAGTGGTTCTTGCAGACAGGGATGAGGTCAGAAGGATTTTAAAGGAAGAGAATGTGTCCATGAACTGCGGCTATCTGATGATGCACTTTTTGCACCATACGGAAGAGGACCCGTTTTATTTTGTCAGACAGGAGCCGTTTTAGATGTCGGAAAATTTTATGATTGCAGCGAAGGCGGTGTTTCCCATTTTCTTTTTAATTCTTCTGGGAATGGGAGCACGCCGTTTGCGGCTTTTAACAGACCTGGAACTTAAGCATGTAAACTATGCTGTTTTCCAGGTCATGTTTCCGTTTATGATGTTTTATAATATTTACACGGCCGATTTTTCCGGCGCATGGATCCCATCATATTTTGTATTCTGTGTGGCGATGCTTTTTCTGGTCTGTCTGCTTGCAACTGTATATGCATTGCTGACAGTCCGAGACAGCCAAAGCCGCGGAGCTCTGATCCAGGCATTTTACCGGGGAAATCTGGTGCTGATGGGGCTTCCGGTGATGCAAAACCTTATGGGAAACGAAGCGCTTGGACTGACAACGATCATGTTGGCGGTGATTGTACCGCTTTATAACATACTGGCAGTTGTTATTCTGGAAGTGTTCCGCGGCGGAAAGATGCAGCCTGTTTTGATCCTGAAAAAGATCCTCAGGAATCCTTTGATTATCGGAGCTGCAGCAGGGATCTTTGCAGTGCTGCTTCAGCTTAGAATTCCGGAAGTTTTTCTGAAACCTGTAGGGCAGGTTGCTTCCGCGGCGACTCCGGCGGCGCTTTTGATTATGGGCGCCTCTTTTTACTTTTGCAGTATACATGAGAATCTCAGAAATATTGTGTTCGGTGTGATCGGCAAGCTGATTATCAGTCCGGGAATTGCTCTGACTGCCGGATATATACTTGGATACCGGGGAACTCCGCTGGCACTTCTGATTGTGATTTTCGGCGCGCCCTGCGCGGTTTCCAGCTATACGATGGCTCAGCAGATGGACAGTAATGCTGAATTGGCGGCAGGGTGTCTCATTTTTTCTTCTCTGTTTTCCTGTCTAACCATCTGCGGATGGATCTTTTTGTTCAAACAGCTGGGAGCATTTTAGACTGTTTTAACAGCACTCCATATATCTGAGCATACAGCACATTTTCTGCACTTCCTGTCTCTGAGAACAGATAATTTCATCCAGGACCGGAATCAGTTCGGGACAAATACAGTAGCGCAGTGTGTTTTCAGATATGGCGATGGCTCCGCAGTGATGAGGAATCATCTCCCGGATAAAATTGCCGTTAACACAGTTGGTAGTGCAGGCATGCTTCATTTTACAGAACATGGTCTGCATAATTTTTTTTGTACGGGTCTGATAACGGCACAGATCCTCTTTGGAGTTGTGAACAGCATCGCATCTGCACAGAATTTCGCGCATGCAGGAAATGCTTTTCGTCTGCGCTGTGATGATCGTCAGGGCCATGTTCTGGAGCGGAATGTGGGTAGTATATCTTAAAAGATTCCGTGACATCTCAATGGCGCCCTGATGGTGAGGGATCATCTGTGTGATAAAATTGTGAGAGATGCTGTCTGACAGTTCCGCATGGGTCATTTCATCGGTCATATCACGCAGGATACAGTCGTAGAATGCCAGATAGTCGTTGGTGACATTGCTGAAATTACATGATCTGTTCATAATTACCGTTTTTATGTTCTTTTTAAACAGTATATGGGCAGCGGGATTGTTTTGACACAGATGAACAATGAACCTGGTTCAAGACGGATTTATCTGAAAAACAGATCAAAAGAGATTTTATAGTTCAAATCTGTTCTGTATTGACAAATGCATATTATAGTGATATGATTTTGATATCAAAAAAATGGAGGATATCAAACATGAAAGAAAAGGTATTAAAGGGTCGGAAAAATGGAATGCTTGTATTTCTGCTGATTCTTATTCTGTATGTGCTGGCAACGATCGGGACCGTAGTCGGAGGTTTCGAGATAGAGAGAAGCGGGAATCCGGTCTTGCTGATTGTCTGCATTGTTGTTTTGTCGGTTGGCTGGATTCCATTGTGCGGTCTGAAGGTATTAAAGCCTCAGGAGGCGCTGGTGCTTACATTATTCGGCAAGTATGTAGGAACTTTGAAGGATAACGGATTTTATTTTGTCAATCCTTTCTGTACCGGTGTCAATCCGGCTGCAAAGACCAGGCTCAGCCAGAGCGGGGATGTAAAACATGCCTCTGCGATTAATCCGGATGCGGCAGTGGCAGCGGCGGTATCGTATGAGGCGATCGGTAAAAAAATTTCCCTGAAAATTATGACGCTCAGTAATAACCGCCAAAAGATCAATGACTGTCTGGGAAATCCTATCGAGATCGGCATTGCAGTCACTTGGCGGATCGTTGATACAGCGAAAGCAGTGTTCAATGTAGACAACTATAAAGAATTTCTTTCTCTGCAGTGCGACAGCGCGCTTCGGAACATTGTGAGACTGTATCCTTATGACGTGGCGCCGGGCGTAGATACCACTGGTGACGGAATTGCGGATGAAGGAAGTCTGCGTGGCTCCAGTGAGATCGTGGCGGCCAGAATCCGGGATGAGATTCAGGAACGGGTCAATGAAGCAGGGATTGAGATTCTGGAAGCAAGGATCACATATCTGGCATATGCGCCGGAGATTGCAGCTGTCATGCTTCAACGCCAGCAGGCATCCGCTGTGATCGATGCAAGAAAGATGATCGTGGACGGTGCCGTAGGCATGGTGGAGATGGCACTGGAGCGTCTGAATGAAAATGATGTGGTTACACTGGATGAAGAACGTAAAGCAGCCATGGTTTCCAATCTTCTGGTCGTCCTCTGCGGAAACCATGATGCACAGCCCATCGTGAACACCGGAACGTTGTACTGACATGGCGGATAACCGGAAAAAGCAGGTTCCGCTGCGGTTGTCGCCGAAACTGTATGACGCGATCGCAGCATGGGCAGAGGATGATTTTCGTTCTGTAAACGGCCAGATTGAATATCTGCTGACCGAATGTGTGCGGCAGCGGAAAAAGAACGGAAAATATGTACCGGAAGAGCTGGATGTGCCGCCGGAGCTGGATCTGGAATAAATTTCCGGTCATTCCAGCGGGAAAGTGACCTTCCAGTTTCCTTCTGTTTTCTGACCGGAGATTACAAAATATCCATGGAGAGTATAGTCGGAAAGCTCTTCAATATTGATATCAAAAATTTCCTCCACAAAGGTAACCGGATGTGAGGAATCGGTTTCATCCTGGAAATGAATGCTGCGGAAAGAAGTTTTCTTTCCGTCTGCATTTTCCAGCCACAGATACCCGTGGTTGTCGTTTTCCAGAGTGTTTTCCAGGGATGTCTGTATATGAAGCATCCCGTCCCGATAACCAAGGGCGGTCAGAGTGATACCGTTCGCGGGCAGGATATCGATCGAGGTGTTAGGGACCAGGACATCTGTCCCCTGGTCGTCTTCCAGATCTTCAAAGCTGCCTCCCAGGCCGCTGGGATCTACTTTTTTTACGGCAGGGTTTTCAGGAATCATATCCGGCTCCAGAGCAATCGGAATATCTTCGTAAATTGATTTGCCGCTTAGAAATTCTTTTACAGAAAACGTGATCTTTTCTCCCTGGATGGAATGTTCGGCGTCTGTTTCAGACCATTCTTTGAGCGTGATAAGAAAATAGACCTTTTTTGCGTCAGCATCATAACCGGCACGTTCACAGGTTTCAGCAGCAGGAAACGGCCGGTGAACAGAATAGCTGTCGTACAGATCTGTTGTCTGATCGATCCGGTCTCCGTTCAAATCCTCCATGGAGATATAAATTCTGGCTGTATCTTTCTCAACGGAAGCGGACACGACTTCCATACGGATTCCCTGATCTTCGGAAGTCAGATGTACCGGCATCAGATACTGGGCGGCTTCCGGGGACAGAGTATATAAAAACTGATAGACAGGCTCTATGTGGGCAGCCAGTGCAGGTATGGAGATAAAAAAAGCAGTGCAGAAGAGAAAGACGGCGGCTGTAATGACCTGCCAGGGCATGGATAAGATTTTTCTGTTCTGTATTGCGGCTCTGTCCAGCAGTTGTTTTGTTAACGCTTCATCAGGACTGATATGATCGTATAACTGTCTGTATGTGTCTCTAAAATTCATCAAATTCCTCCTTTAAAATTTCTTTTAACATTGCTCTTGCGCGTGTGAGCTGTGTCCGAACAGTGGAAATCTTCCGGCAAAGGATTTGTCCGATCTCTTTTGTGGAAAGTTCTTCATAATAGAACAGATGGATGACTTCGCGATAGCATGGAGACAGTTTCTGCAGTGCATGGGACAGATCAATGTTTTCTGATACTTCAGACGCCAGTTCTTCCGGCAGAGGCTCTGTATAGCGTTTCCAGGGAGAACGCCACAGGCTGTTGGCGCAGTTTGCAGTCACTTTCAAAAACCATGCTTTTTTGTGAGACGGGTTTTGAAAGGCCGGCATTTTTCGAAGATAGCGAAGAAACACTTCCTGATAGATTTCGTCCGCATCCTGCCGGTTACCGGTTCGCGCATAGGCAAGTCGGTAGACCATTTCTGAGTAGTTCCGGACTGTCTCTTCTGGATTATCTTTCACAATTTATCACCTCCTTTTGTATGCGGTAATCCCTGTTACCATTGTTCTTAACAAACTCCAGTATACAGGTAAATCCACGTTGCTACGAATGTGGGGTCACTTCATATTGTCCTACTAAGAATACCCGCCAGAAGAGAAAAAAGCTACAAAAAATAAAAAAAGAATGATGGAAGGAACCATTTGGCTTTTCAGACAGTCTTATCTATGAAACATGTTTCAAAAACAGATATTGCCGAGATGAAACGATCGTCTCATAGATGTAAAAAGTTGGTGAGAAGTGATGATAATGAAAAAAGAACAGTTTTGTCAAAAAGTCCGGGAACAGGAACTCTCCATGTACCGTTATGCGCTGGGAATTCTGAGAAATTCTGCAGATGCGGAAGATGCGGTGGGTGAAACGGTTCTCAGAGCATATGACCACCTGAAGCAGCTGAAAGATCCGGCGTGTTTTCGGTCATGGATTATGTCGATACTGGTCAATGTGACAAAAAACATACTGTCCGGAAGAAAGCGTCTGGAGCTTCCGGGAGACATGAACCAGTATGAACAGGGAACTTGCGGAGAAAAAAACGAACTCTGGTATGCAGTTATGGAACTTCCTCATGATTTTCGTCATGCGGTAATTCTCTATTATTATGAAGGTTTTCGTACCAGAGAAATTGCACAGATGCTGGAAATATCGGAAGGAACCGTAAAATCCAGGCTTAATCGGGCAAGACAGAAACTGAAAACGGCATTGGAGGGCTTGTACTGATGGAAAAAAGAGAGCAGAATCAGAAAATCGATGAACAGATCAGAAGGGAAGCAGAAAAAGAGCAGTGGAAACTGCCTGCATCCTGTGAAAAACGGCTGGAACAGATTTTGACGGAGCTTCCAGATTCCATAACGGAGGAGAAAAACAGGATAAAACTCTGGCGGAGCAGAAAAAGTCTGCTTCTGGCAGCTGCCCTTGCTGCCCTTGTGGGAACAACAGCCATGGCATCCGGATTATTTCACTGGGATCAGAGGGCGGTGGAAAATTTTAATCAGCCTACAGAGGAGGAACAGAATGCGATGACTATGGAAGGGATGGCAAAAGAGCAGACTGCTTCCGTTACGGATGCAGGTATTACAGTTACGGCCAAACAGACAGTGCAGGATAAAAATACACTGTATATTTTGCTGGATATCCGGACGGAAGAGGCGATTATTGACGGAAACGGAGGTTTTGATCGTTCGGATGAAAACGGAGAATATGGAAGTCCGTGGATTATCACAGAAAATGAGGATGCACTGAATAATGTGTCGATGGGCTTTTCACCGGACAGTCCTTCTTTTGCAGAGCTTTCTGATCACGGATATTATGAGATTTCGGCTCTGAAATCCATGGAGCAGGAATGGACAGAGAATCAGATTACGATTAGCTTTACAGAATACAGTTACTATACGTACGAGAACGGTGATACCATTCCTCATACGATTAAAGGAAACTGGACGCTTGTGCTTCCGCTGGGAGAAGATACAATGCTGGAGGCCAGTGTTTTTGAGCCGCAACAGCCTGTGGAAATAAAAGGAATACCGGTGCGAGTCAAGCGGGTGGAGCTGTCGCCTCTTTCTCTTCTTCTGACTTTTGACATGGACGATCTGGATAAGCTGAAGGAGGTCTGTGATACAGGAGAGGAAGATATCTATTTGATGGAAACTGAGTTCAGCGGTTTCCTGGATCGGAGCGGAGAAGAACTCCATGCCGGTATGGGCGGCATGAGCGGGAAATATGACTTTGAAAACCGCGAAATCATACGTCAGATAGGACTGGATACCTACGTCGATACAGATCAGGTGAAAGCTGTGCTCCTCGGAGAAGAAAAAACAGCAGTAGAACTGGAATAACGTAAAAAATTTTGATTGTTTTGAAGTAATTCCAATTCCTGGCTCGTTATAATATATGAACAGTCCGAAAGAAGGAGGCGGGAACGATCAATACAGAAGAACAGTTTACAGCGATGCTTACGAAATATGAAAAGCTGATCTATACGCTGTGTTACCGGATGTCCGGCAATCTCTTTGACGCGCAGGATCTGACGCAGGAGACGTTCCTGTCTGCCTATCAGCGTCTGGAAGAATTTGACGGAGAGCACGAACGGGCATGGATCTGCAGGATCGCTGTCAACAAATGTCTGGATCATCAGAAAAGTGCGGCGCGCAGGATTTTGCCGGCAGAAGAAAAGATCTTTTTGGAGCTGGCCGACGGGAACGCAGACCCGGAGGCCACCTGCCTGCTGGATGAATCAAAGAAAGAAGTGCAGAAATTGTGCAGACAGCTTCCGCCGCCATACGATGAGATTGCAGAAGCTCATTTTTATGAAGAGAAATCGGTCAGGGAAATCGCAGAAGAAAGAGGACGGAACCTGAGAACAGTGCAGACGCAGGTATATCGTGCCAAAGGACTTTTAAAAAAGAAACTGAAAGGAGGATGAAGCGGATGGAAAAAATAAACGGGCATCTGTCAGAAGAACAGCTGGAAGCCTTTATGTCCGGGAAAGTTTCTGCGGAAGAAAAGGGGCAAATGTATACGCATATCAAAACCTGCGACTATTGTGCGGAGCTCCTGGCAGCCTGTCTGGAAGAAGATCTTCTCTCACCGCCGGCTTATCTGCAGGAAGAGATCCTGGAGAAGAGCAGAAGTATCGAGATACAGACAGTTCGGACAATCCGTCAGACCTCCAGACAGACGAGGCTGTTCTTTTACAGCCTCAAAGTTGGATGTGCACTGGCAGTTTCGTTGTTGCTTCTGTTCGTTTTTCCTCAGACGGAAAGCGTCGGAGTCCGGCAGGAAATGTATTTTCTGGAAGAGAAACAAAACTTTATGACTGAAAAGATCCGGGCCGGAAGCGACAAAATTGACAGTTTTGTGGATCATGTGAGCAGCTGGCAGATATTTATGGATGAGGAGGAATAAAATGATCAGAAAAAAGAATGGTTTTATCACTTTTATCTGCTCCCTGATTCCGGGGGCAGGAGAGATGTATCTGGGATTTATGAAGGAAGGAACTAGTATTATGTGTCTGGCTTATGCAATTTTCCTCATCGGAGCATGGTTGGATATGTCATGGCTTGTCTCCGGCGTGATCATTCTGTGGTTCTACAGTCTGTTCAATGTCCATAATAAAGTGAGCCTCTCGGATGAGGAATTTTATGCGCTGGAAGACGAATATCTGTTTCGTTTTGAACAGATTTTTCCGCGAAACGGGCTGAACAGAAGGCAGAGTAAGGTGTTTGGCTGGTTGCTGCTGTTTTTTGGAATCTCAGTAATCTGGAAATCATCGATTCGGAATCTGCTGGCAATTCTGCAGACTTATGTATCCTCAGATTTTGCCGATATTGTGGGAAATTATCTGTATAATATTCCCAGATTTGTAGTGGCGGCTATCCTGATTGTCAGCGGTATCCGCATGATTCTGAAAAAGAAAAATGAGCTGGAACTGGAATAAATTTATCTTTTTTAATTTTTATGAAACTTTTTTGATACAAAAAACGTCTAATATTTATAGAAAGAAAAAAGAGCAAAGGAATGAGGTACAATGATTCATGCTTTATTGGATGCCCTTCGCAGGCAACAGATGGAACAATACGAAGAACAGACAGTCTATGAGCTGGATTACCGGAATCCTGCGATCAAGGATTCGGATGTACTGCTCATTAACCTGGCCGCAGAACATCTGGGAATTCAGAGGACCGTAGAACTGGCGCTGGCCTGTCACGCCAAAATTGTGTCGCTGATCCTCTGGGATCCGGAGAATTTCCACTCCATTCCCGGCGATGGTCTTTGCTTTGAAGACTGTCGAACCATATCACTGGAACAGGCAGTGGTAGAATTTCAGGCCAGAAATATGGATCTGGTTTATATGCGGAATCCACAGGATGAGAACGGCGACCGGCTGATCCGGCTGGATTTCCAGAGTGAATGTGCCTGATGTCTATGAAGAATACGGCATCTGGCAGTCACCCTGCCAAACAACGACATTGTCTCAGGAGCAAAACATAAGGTGCACAGTCTTTGAAATTCTTTCACAGACTGTGCACCGTTTTTTTTAAACTCTTTTTCCGGTATTATAATACCATAAAATCAGGAAAAAAACAAGAATTGTAATCAAGGGAAGCGGAAGTTATAATGAAATCCTCTGCCGTTTATTCCTGTCTTTGGCGGAATCTGAATGATGCAAAAAGTGCGACGGTTGAGATTATGGAATCTCGGTATGATGGTATATGAGCAAAGAAGGGGGAATTTTTTGGAAAGAAAGAACTGGATGGAGTTGGCGGTGGGTCAGGCACAGGTATCCCGGATTATGGATACGAACCAGTATACGCAAAAGTACGGACTCACACTTTGCCAGCAGGAAGCGCATGAACTGATGGAGAAAAGAACACACACACTAATGGAGACAAAAAGGGTGGAATTCGGTGATAGTATTCTTCCGGCAATTATTTATGAATTCTGTGATTCTGCGTATATCCATCAGAGTGACTATGCAGAAACATTGTCCAGGCTTCAGGAAATTTTTTTCTATTATAAGAATGAGACTATGGACAGAGTGTCAGATGAAGAACTGCTGCATTTTATGAAGGAGCAGTTTGAAAGTATTTGTGAAGGAGATCTGGATTATCTGGCAGGCACATGTCTGGAAATATTTTCTCAGGCAGTAAGGGCCGGATACCGGGGGCATGAACAGACTGTGGGAAAAGGAATTTATGAACAGTTTGACAAAGTGCCAAGATGGGACAGAGAATTGTATCAAAAAGCGCTGAGAGAATTATTCTGGGGGTAGAATATGGAGATGCGGACAGAAGAACAGATGGAAGAACTGCTGCCAATCGTGGCGAAGCTTTGCAGAAAATATACAGGAGGAGCAAATACTTCTGTTACCTATGAAAAAGCGCAGGAACTGATGGAAGCCGTTTTGTACTGTATTTGCGAGTATGAACAGGAACAGGCGTTTCTGCATGCACTGGCGGCAGAAGGAGGCAGAGGTCCGGAACAGATGTATGAGGAGGGCTATCAGTTGGTCGTTCGGAAGGTGAAAAAGATGCGGGCATTTTATAATCATCTTTCAAAAAATTTCTGTTCTTATGGCTGTCGGAATTATGAGGATGTCATGAGAAAGGGAATGCCGGAATTTTTCCGCCGTTATGACGCCAGATTCGCTCCGCAGAAAACGATTTTGACTCTGGATTATCCAACGCTGCTGCCGATGGATGGACTTGCGGGAGTTGACGCCATTGAACAGTATCTAAGCTGTATTTCTTTGGAACAGAAATTTCTGGGAGCTTTCGATGAGCGCTATGTATGCAGAGTATTCAGTGCTTACGACTGGAATTATAAAGAGAAGTTTTTCAATCTGTGCGGTATTTTTCTGAAAAATGTGCTGGGATGTATTCTGATGGGAAAACCCTTTCCGGATTCAACGACGCCGGAGCATCTGGAGCGCCTGGAACAGTGGAGCAGCGAACAGTCAGACGAAAAGATTCAGGATGCTCTGCGCAGAATTTTAAAGCGGCTTGTAGAAGAGCGTTTCCAGGGCAACGATCTTCTGTTTGAATATCTGTCCGGAATGATTTCTGATCTGGCTTTTGAAATAAAAGTGTCCGGTTCTGCAGCAGTTTCATGGATATAACAGGAAAACAATGCCAGGAAGAGTGTGGATGTTCTGTACCGTTACAGAAAATCTGCAGGAACCTTTAAGGATTTATTAGGAATTTATTAGCGGGATATTAAAGTATGAAAACCTTCTGTTTGGTAAGATATTGCCAGTACAGGAGGTTTTTATAATGATGAAGAAAAAGAAAATTGCCGTATTGTTCGGCGGGTGTTCCACAGAATATGAGGTATCTCTGCAGTCAGCCTATGGAGTGATTACTCATATAAATGAGGAGAAATATGAACTTTTTATGATCGGCATTGCGAAAGACAGCGGGCAGTGGTTCTGGTATGACGGCGACACGAACAGAATTGCCAAAGATACCTGGGAAGGAAGCGGGGAATGTATTCCGGTCTTTGTTCCTACGGATAAAAGTGTACAGGGATTCTGTTATTTTAAAGACAACCGGGTGCACATACTTCATCTGGATGGTGTATTTCCGATTTTGCATGGGAAGAACGGGGAAGACGGAACGGTCCAGGGGGCGCTGTCGCTGGCCGGGATTCCGGTAATCGGGTGCGGTATTTTAAGTTCTGCACTTTGTATGGACAAGGAGGCAGCACACCGGACAGCAGTTCAGCAGGGAGTACCGGCGCCGGCATCCTGCGTAGTACGAAAACCTTATGACAAATTTCAGGTACAGACAGATGCGAAGAAGCTTCGTTATCCGCTGTTTGTAAAACCAGTCCGCTCCGGTTCTTCATTTGGGATCACACTGGTCAGGCAGGAAGAAGAACTGATTCCTGCGCTGGAACGCGCTTTTCTGCATGACAGCATGGTTGTCATGGAAGAGAGGATTGAAGGTGTGGAAGTGGGATGCGCGGTGATCGGAACAGAAACACTGCTCATTGGAGCAGTGGATGAAATTGAGCTGTCTGAAGGATTTTTTGATTATACGGAAAAATATACATTGAAAACATCTGCAATTCATGTGCCTGCAAGAGTTTCTGAAAAGACGGCCAGGCAGATTAAAAAGACAGCCGAGGTTCTTTACCGGACACTTGGTTGCAGCGGCTTTGCCAGAGTGGATATGTTTTTGACCAGAGAAGGAGAAATATATTTTAATGAGGTCAATACAATTCCCGGCTTTACGCTTCACAGCCGGTTTCCGAATATGATGAAGGCTGTCGGATATTCTTTTGAAGAAATTGTGAACCGCATTCTCGAGGACAGTTTATAAAACTGTCGTACAAAACCGTGTAATTGTTTGAGCGTCCTTTTGTTCACGGAGGATACGAACGTCCGGAACGGATAAACGGTCTGATACTGTGCAGAAAGAAGTGGAAATATGTATAAAAAAGGAAGAGCTTGGGCGGAACTGTCCATGAATAATCTGCGTCATAATGTCAAGTTGTTTCAGTCACTGCTTCCGAAAGAATGTGCACTGATGCCGGCAGTAAAAGCCAATGCTTATGGACACGGTGCAGAGGAGATCGGAAAAGAACTTCAGAAACTGGGAATCCGGGATTACTGTGTGGCATCTGCAGAAGAGGGGGCCCGCCTGCGCCGGTCCGGCATTCATGGGCAGATTCTGATTCTTGGCTATACACATCCAAAAGATTTTGAACTTTTAAGCGCTTATCGCCTGACACAGACGGTCGTAGACTGTGATTATGGAAAAGAACTGGAAGCCTACGGAAAGAAGCTTTTTGTTCATGCAGGTCTTGATACCGGAATGCATAGGCTGGGAATACCTTGCGAAGACTATAGCGGTATACGAAGTCTCTGGGACTGTAAACATCTACAGATTACCGGCGTCTATACTCATCTTTGTACTTCGGACGGTGAGTCGGAAGAGGAGAAAAGTTATATGAAACTGCAGGAAATGCGTTTTCAGAAAGTTCTGAATCGGCTGTACAAAGATGGAAAAAGAGGATTTTCCCCGCATATTCAGGGGAGTTACGGGGTATTATACAGGAATAACCTGACAGCGAGCTATGCGTTTGCCAGAGTTGGAATCGGTCTGTACGGAGTATTGAGCGAGTGTTCAGAAATACTGAGACAAAAATATGATCTGAAACCGGTGCTTTCTCTGAAAGCGAGAATCGAATGTGTAAGAAGACTTGAACCAGGAGAAGGAGCGGGGTATGGACTTTCCTGGCGTACAGATTCCGTACGGATGCTGGCGGCGGTATCCATCGGATATGCAGATGGATTTCCACGGTCGCTGTCAAATAAAGGACATGCGTTGGTCCGGGGAAGGAAAGTCCCTGTTGTCGGAAGAATCTGTATGGATCAGCTGCTTCTGGATGTAACCGAAGTGGAGAATGTAAGTCCGGGAGATGAGGCGGTATTCATCGGAACAAGCGGAAAACTTACGCTCAGAGCAGAAGAACTGGCGCAGGAAGCAGGAACCATCTCCAATGAAATTCTGAGCAGACTGGGGGAACGTCTTGTACGGGTGCCAGTCTGAAAAGGGACTGTCCGCTGCATTTTCGGACAGTCCCTTTTCAGACACACTCCCATATTATGCTTTTCTCTTTCTGGTAAAGATTGCTGCCAATACGCACAAAAGCAGCAGATATGGATAGAACAGGTACGGAATGATCTGAATCGAAGAGATTCCGGCAATCCCGGCTGCGATCAGAAGCTGAGCTCCATATGGAATGATGCCCTGCGCAATACAGGTGGAGATGTCCATAAGAGAGGCGGTCCTTTGAGGGGTAATCCCGTATTCCTTACGGATATCCGTGGCGATCGGCGCTGTTACCACGATAGCAACAGTATTATTTGCGGTGGAAATATCCATCAGCATGGAGATCAGAATAATGCCGAGCTGGCCGCCTTTGGTACCGTGAAAATATTTTTTGATAAAGACAATGATCGCGTCAAATCCTCCATTGTATTTTATAAGTGCGGATAACGCTGTGGCAAGTATGGTAACTGTGATCGTCTCATACATGCCGCTGACACCGCTTCCCATGGAGATAAATACATTATGTATATCGATCGAGCCGGTACTAAGTCCGATCGACATACACAGAACCAACCCGAATCCAAGTACAATAAATACGTTGATTCCGAGCAGGGCTGCAATCAGAATGACAAAATAAGGAAGGGCACGTGCAATATGAAATGGATATTCTCCAACCGCAGCCGGCTTTCCGGTCCAGGCAATGACAAGAAGAATCACGCAGGTAATCAGCGCCGCCGGCAGAGCGATGAGAAGATTTTCCCGAAACTTGTCCCGCATTTGACATCCCTGCGTTTTGGTTGCGGCGATGGTCGTATCAGAAATAAACGACAGATTATCTCCGAACATGGAACCGCCTACCAGTGCACCGAAACAGAGCGGAAGAGACAGTCCGGCCGACTGTGAGATGCCAAGCGCCAGTGATCCCATGACAGTAATCGTTCCACAGGAGGTACCCATTGCCATGGATATGATGCAGGCGATCAGAAAAATACCAAGAACTGTCAGTCTGCCGGGAACGATATTCAGAAGCAGATTTGCGGTATCTGCCGCGCAGCCTGAGGCAGAAGCTACACCGCTGAAAGCGCCTGCCAGCAGAAAGATAAAAATCATGGTTAAAATGTTGTCGTCTCCCAGGCCGGAAGCACAGATCTTCATCTTCTCATCAAATGAAACCGAACGGTTCTGGAACAGAGCAACGGCGATTGCCGCCATAAACGCAACGACTACAGACATGACGTAAAACCCCTGAACGCCTTCCTGAGGCCGGATATATTCATAAAAAACGCCGACACCGATGTAGATGACCAGGAACACCAGGATTGGAAGCAGGGCAGAAACCCCTTTCTTTTTTTTCATAGATAAAATCTCCCTTTTCATAAATACTGTTTTTCTAAGGATACCATAAAACAGAGTTTTTTCCTATACATTTTTTAAAACAGGGTTTATAATAGTAACGACAGTTATCAATGGTGACAAAAGGAGGCCCTGTGATGAATACAGTAGAATTGCTGGATGAACTTCAGAACCGTGCGCATACAGATGAAACCCTGCGCAGAACGCTGCTGGAGACGAAAGCTCAGAAAAATCCGGTAGATGCGTTTTGCCGGAAATGCCAGGAACTGGGTTATCCGGTCTATGTGATGGATTTGATCAATGCCGGAGAAGAATTTTACGGAAATATGCGCCGCAGTACCAACGGCGGAGGCGAGAATTCTCCAAAGCTGGACGGGGAGGATGATTTTTATGAGTTGTTTATGGCAAGTCTTTTATAATACGTATGCATTTATCGAAACTTTAAAAATACAATGGGGCGTTCAAATACAGGAGAGATAAGATGGATCAGAAAAAACTGGAAGAACAGATTACACAATATCCGGTCTTTGAATACGCTTTTGTCGATCCGGAGGATATCCCGTTTCTGGAACAGGTGCGTTATATCTGCCGGACCGAATGCCCGCAGTATGGAACCTCATGGTCCTGTCCTCCGGCTGTGGGAACTGTGGAGGAATGCAAGGAGAGGTGCCGGGTCTGTGCGGGCGGTTTTTTGTTTACGACAGTCGCCGAGGTCAATGACGCGGCAGATATGAAAGAAACACTGGCCACGCGGCTTGAACATGAAGAGATCACCCACGAAATAAGGGAACTGTTCCGTGAGCAGTGCAGGGAAGTTCTGGTACTGTCAACAGAGTCCTGTTCGGTCTGTGAAAAGTGTACATATCCGGATGCCTCCTGCCGGTTTCCCGAGCGGATGTTTCCCTGTGTGGAGAGCTATGGAATTCTTGTGACAGAGCTGGCTGAAAAATATAATATCACTTTTATGAACGGCGGTAACATAGTGACCTGGTTCAGTCTGATTCTTTACCGTTTCTAGAGCGTGTTACTGCTGATCTTGTACGGATTCCGTTGCAAATAGCAAGTGTAATTTCAAATGTGCGCTGCAGTGCTGATTTTTGATCCGGAATTCTAAGGCAAATATCATTTTGAAATCGGACAGCCAGCCCGGATTCCTGCCATGGGATTTTTGCGTGATGGAATGGGGGATGTTTGAGCAGTACCAGGATCGTGCCTGAAAATTACTGCGGGAACCATCATGACATAAAAATACAGACCCTACATATATTTATAATAAATATCCAGGCAGGTATGGAATGAAACTGAGAGAACAGATGGCAGAGAAGCTGAAGCTTCCAAAAGATCTGGTTCTGGGGGCAGCTGTTCTGACCGTTACCGGAAGAAGCGAGGCATATGTCGAAAATTACCGGGGAATTATTGAATACACGGAGAAACGGATACGCCTGCAGACAAAGACCTGCCAGATGACGCTGTGCGGGGAGCATCTGCATATTGATTATTACACAGAAGATGAGATGAAGATATCAGGCGAGATTGGAGAGATCCGTTATTGTTGACGAGGTTTATAAAATTTCTGAAAGGCTATGTGGTGATACGTCTGTCCGGATATTCGCCGGAGCGTTTTCTGAATCTGTGCAGTCATCATCATATCATATTGTGGGGTCTTCGTTCCGTGGGAACAGATTATGAGATGTGTATCAGTATCAGCGGCTTTCGCAGACTCCGGCCGCTGGTGCATAAGACAAGAACAAAGGCCGTGATCCTGGAAAGACACGGCCTTCCTTTTATTCTCTACCGCTACCGGAAACGGAAATTATTTGCAGGCGGGGCGCTCTTTGGAATGGCGCTTTTATATGTGTTGTCTTTGTTTATCTGGAATATCCATGTAGAAGGCAATTACAGTCTGACCGACGAAGTGATACTGGCTTATCTGGAAAGCACAGGAGTGGTACATGGTATGGCAAAAAGAAATATTCACGGAGAGGAGATTGAGGCAGGACTCAGGGAATATTTTGAGGAGATTACCTGGACGTCAGCGGAGGTTAAAGGAACCCGTCTGATTATCCATATACAGGAAAATGAAGACCAGGCTTTGGATACAATACCGGAGGAAGAACCGGCGGATCTGGTTTCCTCCGGGACAGGAACCATTGTATCCATGATAGTACGGAGCGGAACGCCTGCAGTCGCAGAAGGCATGGAAGTGCAGAAAGGAGATCTTCTGGTAGGAAGCCGGGTAGAGATTTTTGATGACGCCGGAGAGACTGCAAACGCCTATTATGTGCACGCGGATGCGGATGTCCGTATTCGGAGAACAGAGCATTACAAAGAAACCTTTGATATGCATTATACAAAAAAAATATATACCGGAGAGACCAGAGACTCTTATTATCTGATGGTCGGACAAAAGAGAGTTCAGTTTCGGCTTTGGCATCCGGATGCATATGAGAAATCGGATTTTATCGCTGCAGAATATCCGCTTAAAATTACGGAGAATTTCTATCTGCCGGTTGTATTCGGTAAAAGTACCGAACAGGAGTATACAGAAGAAGAGGCAATCTATACAAAAGAAGAGGCGGTGGCGCGTGCAAAAGAGGACTGGGCGCTGTTTTTTGAAAAATTAAGAATAAAGGGACTTCAAATTATTGAAAATAATGTTAAAATAGATATCAGCGGAGGTGAATGTACAGCAGAAGGGGATTACACAGTAGAAGAATCGGCCGTACAGGAACAGGCTCCGGTCATCAAGATACCAGAACAGGCAGATGAGCCTGAAGCGGAAAGGGAATAGACATAAGTGACATTAGAAGAACATATTTTTGACATTCCATCGGAACAAGAGCAGAATGTATTTGGAGAATTTGATAAATATTTAAAAAAAATTGAGCACACAACCGGAGTGTCCATCATTACCAGGGACGGCGGTTTGAAACTGATTGGCAGCGGTGTGCAGGTGGAGCAGGCAAAACAGGTGCTTTTAGAGCTTTTGGAACTGTCCGGCCGGGGCCGGCAGATTACGGAGCAGAACGTGGATTATGCGCTGTCTCTTGCCATGGAGAAGCGAAACGGAGCGCTGCTTGAGATTGACGAGGAGCTGATCTGCCATACAATCAGCGGAAAGTCCATCAAACCCAAAACGCTCGGTCAGAAACAGTATGTGGACGCTATCCGGGATCATATGATTGTGTTTGGAATTGGTCCTGCCGGTACAGGCAAAACTTATCTTGCGATGGCGATGGCGATTACGGCCTTTAAGAGCAATGAAGTGGAACGAATCATTTTAACCCGTCCGGCGATCGAAGCGGGAGAGAAACTGGGCTTTCTGCCCGGGGATCTGCAAAGTAAGGTTGATCCGTATCTTCGGCCGCTTTATGACGCCCTTTATCAGATCATGGGTGCAGAAAGTTTTCAGAAAAATATGGAAAAAGGTCTGATTGAAGTAGCGCCGCTTGCCTATATGCGCGGACGGACGCTGGACAACGCGTTTATTATCCTCGATGAGGCGCAGAATACCACACAGGCGCAGATGAAGATGTTTCTGACCCGTATCGGGTTTGGCTCCAAAGTGGTGGTGACCGGAGACGAAACGCAAAAAGATCTTTCTCCGGATGTGCGTTCTGGTCTGGAGGTGGCGGAAAAGGTGCTGGGAAGAGTGGAAGGCATCTCGTTCTGCCGTCTGACCAGCAGGGATGTGGTACGTCACCCTCTGGTACAGAAAATTGTAACAGCATACGAAGAATACGAGAGAAAAACCGCAGGGAGAAAGGAAAGCCATGACGTTAAACGTAGAAAAGGCGTACGATCTGGAACTCGGAGTTGATTATGAAAAAACTGCCGTTCGGGTGGCCGCACAGGTACTAAAGGAGGAGAAGTGTTCTTATGAGGCTGAAATCAGCCTTCTGCTTGTATCTGATGAAGAGATTCATAGACTGAATCTGGAATATCGGGGGATTGACAGACCTACGGATGTGCTTTCTTTCCCACAGATTGAATATGAGAACCCGGCTGATTTTTCTGCGTTCGAAACGCAGAGGAGTGAATACTTGAATCCGGATACCGGGGAACTGTTTCTGGGAGATATCATAATCTCGTTGGACAGGGTAAAAGAACAGGCGGCGAATTACGGACATGGGACAGAACGCGAGTTCGCTTTTCTTGTGGCGCACAGCATGCTGCATTTGCTGGGCTATGATCACATGACAGAAGAAGATGCTGAAAATATGGAAACAAAACAGGCCCAGGCGCTGACGCATCTGGGTATTGAAAGATAAAGAGGATTTAGAAATCTATGGGTACAAAGAATCGCAGAAAAGGTTCTAATTATATTGTTCAGGGCAGTATACTGGCAGTTGCCTCGATCCTTGTAAGGATTATCGGTCTGGCATATCGGATTCCTGTTACAAGAATCTTGGGGCCGGTAGGCAACAGCTATTATTCGGCGGCATATGAAGTATATTCCATGGTACTTTTGATCTCTTCCTTCAGTCTTCCGCTGGCGGTGTCCAAGCTGGTGTCGGCGAGGATGGCTAAGGGAAGAGTTAAAAGCGCATATAAAGTATTTCAGTGTACGCTTGTTTTTGCGTTGATTTCCGGCGGACTGGGTTCGCTTCTGATTTATTTTGGAGCCGGTTTTTTCAGCGACGTTCTGGTAAGTACGCCGGAGAGCAAGCTGGCGCTACAGGTACTGGCGCCTACGATTCTGGTCGTGGCTCTGATGGGATGCATGAGAGGATATTTTCAGGGACTGGGCTCGATGATTCCGACAGCGGTGTCGCAGATTGTGGAACAGGTCGTCAATGCGGCGATCAGCATCAGTGCGGCCTGGGTGCTGTTCCGGTACGGTGCCAAACTGGACGCGCTTTATTCGACAAAAACGTCGGCATATGCCTGCGGTGCGGCAGGAAGCACGCTTGGTACAAATGCAGGTGCGATTACAGGACTTTTGTTTCTAATCTTTGTCATGCTTGTGTACAGCAGAGTGATGAGCCGCCGCAGACGACAGGACCGGGGAAGAAGAGTGGAATCCACCAGTGAGATTTATTATCTGCTGATGATCACGATTCTGCCGGTTATCCTGAGTACGGCGGTCTATAACCTCAGCGGAATCATTGATCAGGGGATATTCAAGCATCTGATGGCCTACAAAAAATACGACAGTATGAAGATCGACGAACTGTGGGGAATCTTCAGCGGAGAATATAAAGTACTGACCAATGTTCCCATTGCGGTAGCGTCTGCCATGGCATCTTCTGCGATTCCGGTGCTGACGCGTGCGCGAGTAAACAAAGACCGAAGAGAGATGCGCAGAAAGACAGAGAATTCCATCCGCTTTGTTATGATCGTCTGTATTCCCTGTGCAGTAGGACTTTCTGTGCTGGCAGAACCGATTCTGACGCTTTTATTTGGAGCCAAAAGTCATCTGCAGATTTCTGCAGGATTGCTTCAGGTAGGAACCGCGTCGGTTGTTTTGTACGGAATGTCCACGCTGACCAACGGAATTCTGCAGGGAATGGACAAAATGAGACTTCCGGTCATCCACGCCGCGATCTCTTTGGCGCTGCATACACTGCTTCTGGCAGGACTATTGCTGGCGACAGATTTGAAAATCTATGCTGTGGTATGGGCAAATATTTTCTTTGCCTTTCTGATGTGTGTGCTGAATTCTCATTCGATTGCAAAATATATGAGATACCGGCAGGAAGTTCTGAGGACGTTTTTGATTCCACTGGCTTCTTCAGCAATAATGGGAGGCGTGGCTTTCGGCGTTCACAAAGGGCTGATGATTGCGGTAAAAAATAATACAGTAGCCACACTGACTGCCTGTGTCTGCGCGGTTCTGGTGTACGGAGTGACGCTTTTACTACTCAGAGGACTTCGGGAAGAAGAAATTCTGGGATTTCCGAAAGGATATATATTGGTGAAGATTGCCAAAAAATTCAGACTTATGTAAAAATTTTGTATAATCCTCTTTTTTCCAGTTCATACTAACTGTGTACTCCTGGAAATTTTCCTGTATGTGTGATTCCAGGAGCACACAACCGGAAAAAGGAGGTTTTTACTATGTCCAGGAAAACATGGGGAATTACGCTTACGGTTCTGGCTCTGGCGGTTGTGACAGCTGCGTTGCTCTGGTATGCAAGAAGGAATACCATGATCCCCCCGGAAGAGCAGAAAGGAACGGAACTGGTGGAGATGCTTCCGGCTGAGAGCAGGCCGGAACAGGTGCTTCAGGGAAGCGCTCAACAGACCGCTTTGCCAGAAACGGCCGAAGAAAAAGAAACTGCAGAGGAAGAATACGAATATCTGCTCAAAAATCATGACGGTTATGTGGCGGTTTATCAGCTTCCGAAAGATGAGCTCTATGAATATACAGAAGTACTTATGGAGTTTCTTCCTGATGGGCTGCAGGAGGAAATTCACAACGGAAAATATTTAAAAAATGATGAGGAACTGTATAATTTTCTTGAAAATTATACAAGTTAGCATTGTGTTTGGAGCCAGGATGTTGTAAATTATACCTTGATGGAACATCAACAATATCGTGTGTTCCATGACGGAATGAAAAAGACTGGCGGAATGACAATGACACTTAGAAAAACACTGATAGGTAAAAAGAGGATTGTTATAAAAGTAGGAACTTCTTCTTTGACACATCCGGAAACCGGACAGATCGATTTTATCAAAATGGAAAAACTGGTTCGGGAACTTGCGGATCTTAACAATCGGGGGAAGGAAGTAATACTGGTAAGTTCCGGAGCAATCGCGGTGGGATGTAAAGCCATCGGTATGAAAGAGCGTCCTGCAAAGCTGGAGGTCAAACAGGCATGTGCTTCGATCGGACAGGCACGCCTGATGATGATCTATCAGAAACTGTTTATGGAGTATAATCAGATTGCGTCCCAGATTCTTATGACCAAAAATACACTGGTCAATGAACATAACAGGGAGAATGCACGCAATACTTTTGAGACGCTTTTAAGCATGGGGGCCATTCCCATTGTCAATGAAAATGACACGGTATCTACGTATGAGATCCAGTTCGGAGATAACGATACGCTCTCGGCAATCGTTACCGCACTGGTTCAGGCAGATCTTTTGATTCTGCTGTCGGACATCGACGGGCTGTTTACGGATGATCCGAATCGGAATCCGGATGCAAAATTCATTGAATATGTGGACCGCGTGGATCAACGTTTTGAAGAGATGGCAAAAGGGTCGTTCAGCGATGTTGGAACCGGCGGGATGTCCACGAAGCTGGGAGCTGCAAGGCTGGCTACCTCTGCCGGGGCTGATATGATCATAGCCAACGGAGCTGATATGGGAATTATTCACAGGATTGTGGACGGAGAGCGGCTTGGGACCATGTTTCGGGCCAACCGAACGGAGGATTTTTATTTGATTGACTACCTGGACGCCCCGTAAAACCGTTCAAAAAATGTAAAATATACATAAAAATCAGACGGAGTCTGCGGAACTCATATATCAAACAGCAGACATCGTACAGTATGCAGAGCAGTTGCAGACAGCAAACTGCTCTGGGTAGCCGATACTGGACGTGGTCTGCGGAACTCATATATCGAAAGGATCATATGGACGAGAGAAAGATTGCAAGAATTAACGAGCTGGCACGCAGATCAAAAGCGGAAGGTCTTACGGAAGCGGAAAAGAAAGAGCAGCAGCTTTTAAGGCAGGAATTTCTTGCTGCCGTAAGAGGGAACCTGAAAAGTCAGCTTGATCAGATTGACATCAAGGAACCGGATGGAACGATTGTAAACCTGGGGGAAAAATATGGAAAAAAACAGAAAAACTGAAATCAGAACAGAAGTAAAACGGCGCAGAGCGGATGCGTCTTTGGAATATCTGCACGAAGCAAGTCTTCAGATCAAGGAACGTTTTATAAATCTGGAAGCTTACCGGAATTCGGATCTTCTTCTGGCTTATGTGGATGCAAAAAGGGAAGTGGAAACCCGGCTTCTGATGCAGCAGGCGTGGGCTGACGGAAAGAAGGTCGCCGCTCCGAGAGTAGACGGAGACGGTATTATGCATTATTATTATCTGCAGGACTTTGAGGAGCTGGAATCCGGAAGCTTTGGTATCATGGAGCCGCGAAAGGACTGTCCACTTTGTGAGACGGAAGAAGGGCTTCTGCTGATGCCTGGCGTGGCGTTTGACGAAAGCTGTCACAGAGTCGGCTACGGCGGCGGATATTATGACCGTTACCTGGAAAAGCATCCGGGACTTGTACATATAGCGCTGGCATTTGAATTTCAGATATTTGAGAATGTTCCATTTGAAGATCACGATATTCTGCCGGAGATGATCATTACGGAGAAGAGGCTTCTGCAGCCGGTCCTGAAAAAAGAAAAGACTCTGGAAGAGATTGGACAAAGTGCAAGGAAGGCGGAACCGGTGCTGCGTATCCTGAATACCGCAGAAAAAAACGAAGCGCTTCTGCACACGGCACAGATACTTGAAAATATGAGTGGATTCATTCTGGCGGAAAATGCAAAAGATATCGAACAGGCGCGGAAAAACGGAATGAATTCCGGAATGATTGACCGGCTTTTGCTGACTGAGGAACGTATTTCAGGTATGGCAGAAGGACTCTGTCAGGTAGCAGCGCTTCCGGATCCGGTGGGAGAAGTGTTATCTATGAAACAAAGGCCAAACGGGCTGATGATCGGACAGAAAAAAGTACCTCTGGGCGTGATCGGTATTATCTATGAATCCCGTCCCAATGTGACGGCTGATGCTTTTGCACTCTGCTTTAAAGCGGGCAATGTGGTGATCTTAAGAGGCGGAAGCGACGCATTTTATTCCAATCGGGCGATTGTACGGGCGATTCGTACGGCATTGCAGCACAGGGGACTTCCGCAGGATGCCATTCAGTTGATTGAAGATACCAGACGGGAGACCGTTCAGGAATTTATGAAAATGAATCAATACGTGGACGTGCTGATTCCAAGAGGTGGCGCAGGGTTGATCCGCACTGTTGTGGAAAACAGCCGGATTCCCGTGATTGAAACCGGAACCGGAAATTGCCATATCTTTGTGGATGAAAGCGCAGATCCAAAGATGGCGATAAACATTATTTATAATGCCAAAACACAGCGTATCGGCGTGTGCAATGCCTGCGAATCGGTAGTCATTCACGAAAAGATCATAGATTCCCTGCTGCCGGCTTTAAAAAAACGTCTGGATGAAAAGCATGTGGAAATACGGGGAGACGAACATGCGTTAAGAGCGGCAGAGGGGCTGCTTCCGGCCTCGGAAGAAGACTGGGGAACCGAATATCTGGATTATATTCTTTCCGTAAAAACGGTATCGGATATCAAGGAAGCCATTGCACATATAAACCGCTATAATACCGGACATTCAGAAGCTATTATTACGTCGGATTATCAAAATGCGCAGAAATTTTTAAACGAGGTTGATGCCGCTGCCGTGTATGTAAATGCGTCTACCCGTTTTACAGATGGATTTGAATTCGGCTTTGGTGCGGAAATCGGCATCAGTACGCAGAAACTCCATGCCAGAGGTCCTATGGGGTTAGATGCGCTGACCTCCGGCAAATATATTATTTATGGAAACGGACAGACAAGATGAGAGTGATCGCAGGTACAGCGCGGAGTATGCCGCTGAAAACTTTAAAAGGCATAAATACAAGGCCGACAACGGATAAAACAAAAGAAACTCTGTTTAATATTCTGCAGGCAGATGTACCGGACTGTCGTTTTCTGGATCTGTTCAGCGGCAGCGGCGCAATCGCCATTGAAGCACTCAGCAGAGGCGCAGCCTGTGCGGTTTTGGTGGAACAGAACAAAAAGGCTGCAGAATGCATCAGAGAAAACCTGACGTTTACGAAAATGTCCGAGCGGGCGCAGGTGTATCAATGCGATGTGTTGACGGCGCTGCAGCAACTGGAAGGGCAGAAGCCGTTTGATATCATTTTCATGGATCCGCCATACGATCAGCAGCTGGAACAGCAGGTGCTTGCCTGCCTGGCAGACAGCAGTCTGGCGGATGAATATACAGTGATTGTAGCAGAGGCATCTCTGGAAACAGATTTTTCCTGGCTGGAGGACCTGGGCTATCACGCGTACAAATATAAAAAATACAAGACAAACCAGCATGTATTTCTTCAGAAAACGTGACAGGGAAAGGATAAAAAATGATTCGTGCAATCTATCCGGGCAGTTTTGACCCGGTAACACTAGGACACCTGGATATTATAGAGAGAGCAGCCAAAACGGTGGATGAACTGATTGTAGGTGTGCTGAACAACAGCGGGAAAACACCGATGTTTTCCATTGACGAGCGTGTCAGTATGCTAAAAAATGTGACAGCCGCGATTTCAAATGTTAAGATCATGTCATTCTCAGGCCTTTTAGTGGACTTTGCAAAGCAGACGGGTGCTACGATCGTGGTGAGAGGACTGCGCGCAATCTCTGATTTTGAATACGAGCTCCAGATGGCGCAGACAAACCGTAAACTTTACCCACTGCTTGATACTATGTTTCTGGCGACCAGCCTGAAATATTCTTATTTAAGTTCTACGATTGTGAAAGAAGTGGCATTTTTTGACGGCGATATACAGGAATTTGTACCAGAATCCGTAGTCGAAAGCGTACAGGAAAAGGTGCAGGCCAGAAAGCGAATGCGGGAGAACGATTAAATCTTGCACAAATTTGCCTGTTCAGTTATAATTACCATAAAAATACAGATATTTATAATGGATTGTATATAGCAGGAACAGGGCAGACAGAAGGAGTAGAGTGATAATGAGCAACAGCCGTATAGAACAGATCATAGAAGAGATTGAGGATTATATTGATACCTGTAAAGGACCGCTTCTTGGTTCCGGCGACAAAATAATTGTGAACCGGGAACGGATGGAAGAACTGCTGAGAGAACTGCGGATGAAGACGCCGGAAGAGATCAAACGTTATCAGAAGGTTTTGGCGAATAAAGATGCCATTCTGGCGGACGCACAGAAACGGGCGGAGGCGATCGTGGCACAGGCCAATCTTCAGAATCAGGAGATGGTCAATGAACATGAAATCATGCAGCAGGCCTATGAGCAGGCAAATCAGGTGATTGAGACAGCAGGTATGCAGGCACAGGAGATTCTGAACAACGCGACCAGAGACGCCAATGAGATCCGTATGGGAGCGATTCAGTATACGGATGATATGCTTGCCGATGTACAGAATCTTGTACAGAAAATGGTAGGATCAGCAAACTCTCATTACGAAGCAATGCTGAATGATTTTCAGGGAATCTATAATACCATTACCAACAACCGGGCAGAACTGATGCCGCAGCAGCCGAAGGAAGCGCCAGAAGAAGAAACAGCAGTAAAGTGACGATGATTCTGCCCTTCAGCCAGGTTCGTATGGACAACGGCGTTCCTGCAAGGACGCTCTGCGTCTGAGCGCAGATACATAATCCCCCGAAGGCAGCGTCCGCACAGATCAGAGCGGTTCTGAGTCCAGGCTGAACAATCGAAGCAGAGAGCTGATCAATGCCGCTGCTTATTTCAAAAACTGCGCCGATGACGGCAAGTGCGGAAGCAGAAAGCGGAAGAAGCTTTAAAAACTGCACGAATATGGTAAAGAGCATGATATAGCCGCCAAGGCGTGTGATTGTTGAAAAGCCGTCCATGATACAGGCATCCAGCATCGGAAAATCCAGCCGGTGCAAAGGGGCCTGTTTTTTTGCCGGGGCGGACTGTGAAAAATGATAAAAAGAACGGGAGATCAGCCCATAGAGAACAGGAAGCATGTAAAACAACAGCACCAGCTGCCAGGGAACAGATGAACAGCCCAGCTTCAGAAGGCAGACGTAATTCAGAAAAAATGCAGGACTTACATTGTTGCAGAATCCAAGGAGATAGGCTCCTTCTTCGGCAGAAATATGGTTTTCCCGTACCAGGTCGGCGATTACTTTGGCGCCCATGGGAAAACCACACAGAAAACCAAGAAGAACTGCATAGCAGCCTTCCTCCGAAATACGAAACAGTTTTTTGAAAAAAGGCGCGTATATAGGAGCCAGATACCGAAACATGCCTGTACGAACCAGAAGACCGGAGACAATCATAAAAGGCAGAAGGGACGGCAGAACGGCCGTATACCATAAGTTCAGCCCCAGGGAACATCCGGAGGCGATCACATCCGGGTGCAGAAAAAGCAAAAGGAGCAGCGCCGGTGCCGCGAGAATGAAAAGTATCTTTTTCAAAATGCCACCATATAATGAACTAATTCCCTACATTTTATGGGGCAAGCGGTGAAATATGAGTCAAAATCGGAAGATTGCATGTTATCTGACAATAATACTGCTTCTGGGCTGTATCGTGCAGGGAGAGATGCTGTGGCTCAAGGATATTCTTGAAGCACAGATTCTTCCGGAGGAGAATGTACGAGGGGAGTTCGAGATTTACAGAGATACGCTGGAACTGATCTGGGAGGAGATTGTCTGGTTTCCGGTACCGGCCTCCTCTTCAAATGAACAGGCAGAAGTCGCTTTTGAAAACAGCTGGATGGCAGAGCGGAATTACGGCGGGAAAAGAAGTCACGAGGGTACAGATATCATGGCTTTGACCGATCAGTCAGACTATTATCCTGTCGTCAGTATTACAGAGGGAACGGTTGAACAGGTAGGATGGCTGGAAAAAGGAGGATACCGGATTGGAATCCGTTCCGGAAACGGGAATTATTACTATTATGCACATCTGGCTTCTTATGCCGGAGAATGGGAACCAGGAGATCCGGTGGAAGCCGGAGACATACTTGGATATATGGGAGATACGGGCTATGGGCCGGAAGGAACAACCGGACAATTTCCGGTACATCTGCACCTTGGAATCTATGTCCCGCTGGGAGCCGATAAAGAAATGGCGGTAAACCCGTACTGGATGCTGAAATATCTGGAAAATTCAAAATTGACATATTCTTATTAAATGGGATGTGTGATATACTGATAACAGGCGCCTTAATTGGACGTCGGTATTTCGTATCCACAGCGCTATTCGCTGACAAAAGCAGAGAGGAACAGAATTATGGAATTACCTGCATCATTTGTGGAGAACATGGAAAAGATTCTGGGATCAGAGCTTTCTGAATATCTGGCAAGTTATGAAAAGCCGAAATTTACCGGGCTTCGGGTAAATACTTCGAAGATTACACTGGAAGAGTTTGAAAAAATTCACCCGTTTCGTACTCTGAAAAAAGTACCGTGGATCCCAAACGGATATTATTATACAGAAGAGGATGCTCCTACCAGGCATCCCTATTATTATGCAGGACTTTACTATATTCAGGAGCCGAGCGCAATGACGCCGGCGAGCGTGCTGCCGGTAAGCAAAGGGGATCGGGTCCTTGATCTGTGTGCGGCTCCGGGGGGAAAGGCAACCGAGCTGGCGGCAAAGCTTTCACATACGGGGCTTTTAGTTGCCAATGATGCCAGTGCTTCCCGGACAAAAGCGCTTCTTAAGAACCTGGAAGTATTCGGAATGCCGAATATTCTGATTACCAGTGAAATGGGAGACAGACTGGATCGATATTTTCATGCGTATTTTGATAAGATTCTTGTTGACGCACCATGCTCCGGAGAAGGAATGTTCCGCAAACAGGCGCATATGATTCCGGCGTGGGAGAAGCAGGGACCGAGGGTGTTTGCCGGGATGCAGAGAGAGATTCTGGATCAGGCGGCGGAACTTTTAAAGCCGGGCGGGATGATGCTGTATTCAACTTGTACTTTTTCGGAGCTGGAAAATGAAGGAAGCGTGGATGATTTTCTGAAAAAACATCCGGATTTTCATCTGTCGGATATTCCCTGGTATGAAGGCTTCTGCCCCGGACAGCCAAAGCTTGTGAACAGCGGTTTTCCGCTGGAAAAATGTGTGCGTCTGTTTCCGCATAAGATTGACGGGGAAGGACATTTTCTGGCGCTTTTTATAAAAGATGGACAATCCACGGAAAACAAACCAGGCAGAAGAAATCGTTCTACGAAATTGCCTCCGGAGCTGTCAGAATTTTTAAAAGACGTGTCAATGTCACTGGAACCGTCGGGTATTCAGATACTGGATACGAAAGTATTCTGGATGCCGGATGGGATCGATCGCTGCCCGGGGCTTCGGTTTCTGAGGTCGGGACTGTATATGGGGGAACTGTTAAAAAAGCGTTTTGAACCGAGTCAGGCTTTTGCCATGGTACTGAAAAAAGAAGAGTATGCTTCGACGATTGATCTTGCAGCTTCGGATGAGAGAGTGATTCGCTATCTGAAAGGAGAGACGATCGAAGTGCAGTCTGAGGAAAGCAGCAGGAAAGATGGATGGCAGCTGATCTGCGTGGACGGATACCCGCTGGGCTGGGGAAAGCTGGTTCGCGGAACACTTCGCAACAAATATTTTTCCGGATGGAGGATGAATGCATGATGCGGCTTGACAGGTTCCTTTGCGAGACCGGTTTTGGTACCAGGAGCCAGGTCAAAGATCTGGTGAAGAAAGGACTGGTGACGGTTAACAGAACAGTGGCGGGCAAGCCGGAACAGAAGGTGGACGAGGCAAGAGATACGGTGATCTGCAACGGAAAAAAGGCGGTGTATGCGAAGTTTGTCTATATAATGCTTCATAAACCGGCGGGATATGTTTCTGCAACATCAGACAGCCGGGAGCAGACAGTACTGGACCTGCTTTGCAAGGAACTACAAAAAGGAATATTTCCGGTGGGAAGACTTGACAAAGACACCGAAGGTCTTTTACTTCTGACGGATGACGGAGATCTTGCGCATCTTCTTCTGTCCCCTAAAAGGCATGTGGACAAGACATATTATGCACAGATTGAGGGATGTGTGACAGAAGAACATGTAAAGCGGTTTTGGGAAGGGATTGAGATCGGTGAGAAAAAAGAGACGCTTCCCTCGAAACTTCAAATATTGAAAAGCGCGGCGGTAAGCGAGATCAAGGTGACAATCCAGGAGGGAAAATATCATCAGATCAAGCGGATGTTTGAGGCAGTTGGATGCAAAGTGCTCTATCTGAAAAGGCTTTCCATGGGAACTTTGGAACTGGATCAAGCTTTGAAAGCAGGCGAATACAGAGCTCTGACAGAGGAAGAAATAAAAAGTCTGAAACAGCTGACCGGACAGCAAATCTGAATATATCCGGACAGTACCGGAAAAACGAAATTAAAATGGCAGAAGAGGGGTGAAACAGGCAAATGGTCATAGATGACAAGAAAAGTCAGAAAGTAAATTCGGAAACGGACAGATCTGCCTGTGGATTTTTGCCGGTGTGTTCCGAAGATATGAAACGGCTTCATATCCGCCGGTTTGATTTTGTCTATGTATTCGGGGACGCTTATGTAGATCATCCATCGTTTGGCCCTGCCATCATCAGCCGGGTGCTGCAGGCGCACGGATACACAGTAGGTATGATTCCGCAGCCGGATTTTCGGAATGCAGACAGTATTGCCATTTTTGGCGAGCCGCGGCTTGGATTTTTAGTGTCTGCCGGCAACATGGATTCTATGGTCAATCACTATACGGCGGCAAAAAAGCATCGGAGTACCGACAGCTATACACCGGGCGGTGAGACGGGCAGAAGGCCGGACCGGGCGGTGATCGTCTACTGTAACCTGATCCGGCAAAAATTTAAAAAGGCGCCGATTATCGCAGGAGGTATTGAAGCATCCCTGCGTCGTCTGGCGCATTATGATTACTGGTCGGACTCTGTGCGTCGTTCCATTCTTCTGGAGAGCGGCGCGGATCTGATCTCTTATGGAATGGGAGAACGGTCTGTAGTCGCGGTTGCCAAAGCGCTGAATGCAGGGCTTTCCATACAGGAGATCACCCGTATTCCCGGAACCGTTTGCAAAGTCCGCTCACTTTCCGCAGTGGAGGACTATCTTTTACTGCCTGCATATGATGAGATCTTAAAAGACAGAAAAAAATATGCTCAGAGCTTTTATATACAGTACTGCAATACCGATCCTTTCTCCGGAAAAAGGCTGGTGGAAGCATATTCCAAAGGCTGTTATGTCGTGCAGAATCCGGCGTCGGAACCGCTTTCCCGGGAGGAAATGGATGAAATCTACGGACTTCCTTATATGAGGACCTGGCATCCTATGTATGACCAGAAAGGAGGAATACCGGCGCTGTCGGAAGTAAAATTCAGTCTGGTAAGCTGTCGGGGCTGCTTTGGAGGATGCTCTTTTTGCGCACTGACTTTTCATCAGGGAAGAATTGTCCAGTCGAGAAGTCATAAGTCTCTGCTGGCAGAGGCGGTAAAGATAACAAAGGCTCCGGATTTTAAAGGATATATCCACGATGTAGGAGGTCCTACGGCAGATTTTCGCGCACCTGCCTGCGATTTGCAGATGAAAAGAGGGACATGTAAAGAAAAACAGTGTCTGTTTCCCGTACCGTGCAAAAATCTGAAGGCAGATCATGAAGATTATATAGTACTTCTGAGAAAACTCCGCGCTCTTCCCGGTGTAAAGAAAGTATTTATCCGTTCCGGTATCCGGTTTGACTATGTTCTGGCAGACAAAAACAGCCGGTTTCTGGAAGAGCTGTGCCGTTATCATGTAAGCGGTCAGCTTAAAGTGGCTCCGGAGCATGTCAGCAACGCAGTGCTCTCGCTCCTTGGGAAACCGCAGCACGCGGTGTATGAAGAGTTTTCCAGGCAATATCGAAAAATGAACGAAAGACTGAATAAGAAACAATATCTGGTGCCTTATCTGATGTCCTCACATCCCGGAAGTACGTGGAAGGAAGCTGTAAAACTGGCAGAATACTGCAGAGACCTGGGATATATGCCGGAACAGGTGCAGGATTTTTATCCGACGCCCTCTACGATCTCTACCTGCATGTATTATACCGGACTGGACCCGAGGACAATGGCGCCGGTCTATGTACCAAAAAGCCTTCATGAAAAAGAAATGCAGCGGGCTTTAATCCAGTACCGGAAACCCGGGAACCGTGCTCTGGTGGAGGAAGCCCTGAAGCTGGCAGGAAGAGAAGATCTGATTGGATATGGTCCTGGGTGTCTGCTTCGCCCTAAAGGAAAGAGAGAAACAGCGGCTGAGAAAAAAGGCAGAAGCGCGTCTGCCGTCAGATCAGGAAAAAAGAAAACCATCCGAAACATTCACCGAAAAAAACAGGAGCGATAGATGCGTACAAAGCTTGCAAAAGGAACTTATGGATATCTGTATCGGAATAAAATTCAGGCCTGGAAACGGGCGGCTTTGATGCTGTCCGTATCGGCAGTTATTTTTCTTGCCGCATGGATTCTTCATGGAACCCGCGAAAATGTCATGACGGTTGTGGCGATTGTAGGCTGTCTGCCCGGCTGTAATCAGGTAGTGCGTGCGATCCTGGCCAGCCGTTATCATTCCATGGAGAGCGTGTTATGGGAACAGGTGGAGGCAGAACGCGGCAGTCTGCCGGTTCTCTACGAAAATGTGTTTACTTCTTATGAGACGAATTACTATGTGGACTGTATCGTTGTGGCCGGAAGAGAGATAATCGGATATTCCAGCGATCCGGGGCTGGATCCGGCAAAAGCGGCGGAACATATCCGGTCCATGTTAAAGAACAGCTCCTATAAACAGAATGTAAACATTTTAAAAGATCAGAAAAAGTATCTGGAACGTATTCATGCTCTTTCGAAAGCTGAAACGGAGCGCGTGCCTTTTAAGGAGGACGATCGTTATCCGGGTTTTACAAGAGACGAGATTATTCTGCATCTTCTGATGGCAATCTCATTATAAGCTGTAAAAAGCATGCAGACAGAGCAGGTTTTTATATCGGGAGGATCATGGATGAAACGGATTATTGCCGGAGAGGAAGAAGCAGGACAGCGTCTGGACAGGCTTTTGTCCCGTTATCTTCAGAATGCCCCTAAAAGTTTTCTGTATAAAATGCTGCGGAAGAAAAATATTACACTCAATGGAAAAAAGGCAGACGGCGGCGAGAAAATACAGACCGGGGATGAAATAAACATTTTTTTATCAGATGAGACTTATGAAAAATTTTCGTGCAGATCCCGGAAAAAAGACGGTTTTTGTCCGGTAACAAATCTGGATATCATTTATGAAGACGATCATATTCTTTTAATCAATAAGCCTGCGGGCATGCTGACGCAAAAAGCAAAGCCGGAGGATGTTTCGCTGAATGAATACATGCTTGGTTATCTGCAGCGGAGCGGACAGTGGACGGAATCTGAAAAGACGGACCGCGTAGAGTATGCATTTCGCCCGTCAGTCTGCAACCGTCTGGACCGGAACACAAGCGGAATCGTTGTCTGCGGAAAATCCCTGGCAGGACTGCGGAAAATGTCTGAGCTTCTGAGAAACAGAACCGTGCACAAATATTATCATTGTCTTGTGGCCGGACAGGTCAGCACGAAGAGAAACATCAGAGGATATTTATGGAAAGACTGCTCGACGAATAAAGTACATGTTCTTGCAGAGGAAAAACAGAATTCGGTGTTCATTGAAACAGAATATCGTCCGCTCAAAATGTTTTCAGACAGTACGTTTCTGGAAGTCCGTCTGGTTACAGGCCGTTCTCATCAGATCCGTGCGCATCTGGCCTCAGAAGGACATCCGATTATCGGGGACTTTAAATATGGCAACCGGGAGACGAATGCAGTTTATAAAAAAAGATATCAGGTTCACAGTCAGCTTCTTCATGCCGGACGGCTGGAGTTTCCTGTCATGGAAAAACCGCTCGAACTGCTTTCCGGAAAAGTATTTCGGGCTGAATTGCCTGAAGTGATGAAAAGGATCATAAAAGAAAAGGAAAAGGGGTAAGAAAAGGATGTCTACCTGGAATACGCGGGGTCTTCGGGGCTCCACGCTGGAGGATATGATCAATCGTACCAACGAAAAGTATCGGGAAAAAGGACTGGCGCTGATTCAGAAAGTTCCTACGCCCATCACGCCCATCAAGATTGACAAGGAACACAGGCATATTACACTTGCATATTTTGAACAGAAAAGTACCGTAGATTATATTGGAGCGGTACAGGGGATTCCGGTCTGCTTTGACGCCAAAGAATGCAATGTACATACGTTCCCGCTTCACAATGTTCACGAACATCAGGTATTATTTATGAAGGATTTTGAAAAGCAGGGAGGAAAGGCGTTTCTGATCATTCATTATACTTCGGAACAAACATTTTATTATCTGCATATCCGGCAGTTGCTCACGTTCTGGAAACGGGCAAAGGACGGAGGAAGAAAAAGTTTTCGGATCGAGGAATTGGATCCGAACTATTTTTTTGATTCAAAAAATGGATTTCTGGTGCCGTATCTGGAACCATTGAGCCTGGATCTGGAATCGGAGGTTGACAATCACGTGTGACATGCTATAATACTCATGTTAACTTTAACAAAGCAGTGATTTACTATGATAAATCAAATATGGTATGTGGATATTGGTCACAGCGTGCAGTCCTGATAGGCCTGACTGAAAATAAAGGCGACCAGGTTTCTGCGGACTTGCAAAGAGAATCGAAAGGAATGATAAAAACATGTACAGGCAGATTTTACATACTCCGGAAGGAGTGCGGGATCTATATAACGGGGAATGCAGACGGAAAAATCAGATACAGAATTTGCTGCACGAGGTCCTGCAAAGTTACGGATATGAAGATATTCAGACGCCGACTTTTGAATTCTTTGATGTGTTCAGCAGAGAAGTTGGAACAGTTCCTTCCAAAGATCTGTTCAAATTTTTTGACAGAGAAGGCAACACGCTGGTGCTCAGGCCGGATATTACACCATCCATTGCCAGAGCGGTGTCAAAATATTTTGAGGATGAGGATATGCCGGTACGTCTCTGTTATGCGGCAGATACCTTTATTAACCACTCTGATTTCCAGGGACGTCTGAAGGAAAATACACAGCTTGGAGCTGAGTTGATTGGCGATGGAAGCGTGGAAGCCGATGCGGAGATGATCGCACTGGTATCAGAATCGCTGCTTCGGACAGGATTAAAAGAATTTCAGGTAAGCATCGGACACGTCGATTTTTTTAAAAGCCTTCTGAGGGAATCCAGACTCGGTGAAGAGATGGAACGAAAGCTGAGAGAATTTATTTCCAACAAAAATATTTACGGAGTGAGAGAGCTTCTGGAACCGCTGCCGGTTGCATCGGGTCTGAAAGAAGCCTTTGCAGCTATTCCGGATCTGTTTGGTTCTGTGGAAATTCTGGAAAAAGCGGACGTCTGCGCTGTAACTGAGGATGCAAAACGAGCGCTCGAAAGACTCCGCAGAATTTATGATCTGCTTTCCTGCTACGGATATGAGAAATATGCCGCTTTTGACCTGGGCGTGGTCAGCAAATATAAATATTATACAGGAATTATTTTTCAGGCATATACGTATGGGACCGGGGAAGCGGTTGCCAAAGGAGGACGTTATGATACTCTGATGGATCATTTCGGAAAGCCGGCCCCGGCAACCGGATTTGCTTTTGTGGTCGATCGTCTGATGAATGCGCTCTCACGTCAGAAAGTGGAAGTGGATACCGACATGAGAAAAGTCATGATTGTTTACCGGGCTTCACAGGCTGAATCTGCGATTAAAAGAGCGATGGAACTTCGCAGACAGGGAACAGTCGTAGAACTGATGCCGGAACGGATCGGCAGAGATTATAAAGCGTATGCACAGAGAAACGGGATCTGCGAGGTCATATGTACAGGAGAGGAGGCCCTGGTATGAGATATCTGACATTTGCTCTTGGTAAAGGACGTCTTGCCAGAAAAAGCATGGAACTTTTTGAACAGATCGGTATTACCTGTGAGGAAATGCAGGATCCGGCAACAAGAAAACTGATATTTGTAAATGAAGAGCTGAAGCTCCGGTTTTTTCTTGCAAAAGCGCCGGACGTGCCGACTTATGTGGAATATGGGGCAGCCGATGTGGGAATTGTCGGCAAAGATACAATTCTTGAAGAACACAGACGGATGTATGAGGTACTGGATCTGGGATACGGGAAGTGCCGGATGTGTGTGTGCGGACCGGAATCTGCCAGAGAACTTCTGAAGCATCAGGAACTGATCCGTGTGGCAACCAAATATCCGCATATTGCCAAAGAGTATTTTTATAATCAGAAACACCAGACGGTAGAAATTATTAAATTAAACGGTTCTATTGAACTTGCGCCGATCGTGGGACTGTCAGAGGTCATCGTGGATATTGTGGAGACCGGGTCAACACTGAAGGAAAACGGATTGAAAGTGCTCGAAGAAGTATGTCCGTTATCGGCACGCATGGTCGTAAACCAGGTGAGCATGAAGATGGAGAATGAACGGATCGGAAAGATGATCAATGAACTGAAGAAAGTGATCTGAGAAAGAGCAAAGCAGCTGTTTTATTGACAGATGTCAGATCACGTGTTTATAATGATAGCAGGAGGAAAACAGATATGCGGATCATCAGTCTGGATGAAGAATCCAGAAAGAATATTCTGGAGCGTCTGCTGAAACGCAGTCCGGGTAATTACGGGAAATACAACGAGACCGTCGCAGAAATTGTGGAACGTGTAAAGTCAGAAGGGGATCGGGCGCTTTTGGAATATACGAACCGATTTGACTGTGATAAAATCAACGCCTCAAATATCCGCGTTACAGAGGCAGAGGTGGCTGCAGCTTATGAAAGGGTAGATGAGAGACTGCTGACAACGATACGAAAAGCTCTGGTGAACATCCGTTCATATCATGAAAAGCAGAAGCGATATAGCTGGTTTGACACGACGCAGGATGGAACCATGCTCGGACAGAAAATAACGCCGCTGCAGGCGGCAGGAGTCTATGTACCGGGCGGCAAGGCCGTCTATCCATCTTCTGTCCTGATGAATATTGTGCCGGCACGGATTGCGGGAGTGGGAAAAATCATCATGGCAACTCCCTGCAACCGCCAGGGAGAGATTACGCCGGCTGTGCTTGTAGCTGCAAAAGAAGCAGGGGCAGATGAAATCTACAAAATGGGCGGAGCCCAGGCAGTGGCGGCTATGGCTTTTGGAACGGAGAGCATACCAAAAGTAGACAAGATTACGGGTCCTGGCAATATCTTTGTCGCGCTGGCCAAAAAAGCGGTATCCGGATATGTAGGCATTGATTCGATTGCCGGTCCCAGTGAGATTCTGATTCTTGCGGATGAAAGTGCAGATCCTGTATATGTGGCGGCAGATCTTCTGTCACAGGCTGAGCATGATGAAATGGCAAGTGCGATTCTGGTAACGACAAGCCGGAATCTGGCGGAAAAAGTTTCAAAGGAAGCATCCAGGTTTATAAAAGAACTGTCAAGAAAAGAAATTATCCGGAAGTCTCTGGATCAGTACGGATATATACTGGTGGCTGATACAAAGGAAGCGGCGCTTGAGACGGTAAATCAGATTGCTTCGGAACATCTGGAAATTATGACGAAAAATCCTTTTGAAGATATGATGAAGGTACAGAATGCGGGAGCTATTTTTCTGGGGGAAAACAGCAGCGAACCGCTGGGAGATTATTTCGCCGGGCCCAATCATATTCTGCCCACCAATGGAACCGCACGATTTTTTTCACCGGTTTCTGTGGATGATTTTGTAAAAAAATCCAGTATTATCTATTACTCCAGAGAGGCGTTGCAGAAAGTTCATGAAGATATTGAGTATTTTGCTGAAAATGAACAGCTGACAGCACATGCGAATTCGATAAAAGTACGTTTCAGACCAGAGCCGGACTCCTGCAACTAACTGACGGGACAGCAGGCCTGTAACGCAGCAGGGGAACTGCCCGCGGGAATAAAATTTCAGTCTGCAATGGAAAAAGGAAGCCACGCTGACCGACGGCAGTGCGGCGGATAAAATCTAAGACAGAATGCTCATCAAAACAGAATCCGAATAAATTACCGGTACAGAAACAGGAGAAAGAAGATGGACAGAACAGCGACTGTGGAAAGAAATACAAAAGAGACGAAAATCAGACTTCGTCTGAAACTGGATGGAAACGGAAAGACGGAGCTAGACACAGGAATCGGTTTTTTCAATCATATGCTGGATGGATTTGCGCGCCATGGATTTTTTGATCTGCAGATTTGTGTGAACGGAGACTTGGAAGTTGACGGTCATCATACGATAGAAGATACGGGAATCGTGCTTGGAACGGCTATTCGGGAGTCCGTCGGAAACAAGAAGGGGATCAGGCGGTACGGCAGCTGTATCCTTCCCATGGATGAAGCGCTGGTATTGTGTGCCGTTGATCTGTCCGGCCGGCCGTATTATGCCTCAGATGTGCAGTTTACGGTTCCCAGAATCGGAGATCTGGATACAGAGATGGTAAAGGAATTTTTCTATGCTGTATCTTACACCGCACAGATGAATCTGCACTTTAAAATTCTGTCCGGGAGCAACAACCACCATATTTGTGAAGCAATGTTCAAAGCATTTGCCAAAGCGCTGGATGCGGCAGTGTCTTATGATGAACGGATTATTGATGTATTATCGACGAAAGGCAGTTTATAAAATGAAGAAAAAATATCTGATTCCGGTTATGCCCCTTCGAGACGGAAAAGTCAACGGACAGGACGGAGTAAAGCTGGCACAATTTTACAGCGACAATGGAGCAGACAGTATTCTGATTATTGACCTGTCGGATACAGATGAGACGCATGATCTGAATATCGGCGTTATGAAGGGAATCTGCCGCGTATCTGAGATTCCGGTCTATGCAAGCGGACATATCCGGCGCGTGGAGGATGTAAAGAAAATCCTTTACGCAGGATGCAGTAAGGCAATTCTGAATTTTGGCAGAGAGAGCAATGTTGAGATGGCCAGAGAAGTGGCGACACGTTTTGGAAAAGACAAAATTGGTTTCAGTATCTCGGATGAATCACAGATAACGCGTACGCTGGAGGATTGGGGAACGCTTCTGCTGTGGTCCGGTTCAGATTCCTTTTGTCCGTATCGCGGAGAACTTCCGGTTATCAGCGTCAGCCCTGCGGCATCGGATGAAGCAGTGATCGAAGTACTGTCCAACAAATGGGTAACCGGCATAGCTGCGGCATATTTTTCGTCTGAAGCAGCAGACTTTCACGGACTGAAACAAAAAGCCGCAGCAAGAGGTCTGCGTATGTATGTACTGGAGAGCAGCTTTGCATGGGAAGATCTGTCTCCTGGCAGAGACGGACTGATCCCGGTTATTGTACAGGATTACAAGACTCTGGAAGTACTGATGCTTGCTTATATGAACGAAGAAGCTTTTGACACCACGCTGGAAACCGGAAAGATGACTTACTGGAGTCGAAGCCGCAATGAACTCTGGACAAAAGGAATGACGAGCGGTCATTTTCAGTATGTCAAGTCATTGGATATTGATTGCGACAATGATACTGTTCTGGCAAAAGTCAGTCAGTTGGGCGCGGCCTGTCATACGGGAAACAGGACCTGCTTTTATCGGAATATGGTGAAAAAAGATTATCATGAAAACAATCCTCTGAAAGTTTTTGAAAATGTCTATGAAGTGATTCTGGATCGGAAGCTGCATCCGAAAGAAGGCTCTTATACCAATTACCTGTTTGACAAGGGAATCGATAAGATTCTGAAAAAGATCGGAGAGGAAGCAACGGAACTGGTCATTGCAGCTAAAAACCCGGATCCGGAGGAGATTAAATACGAACTGTCAGATTTTCTCTATCATGCTATGGTATTGATGGCGGAACGCGGTGTGACCTGGCAGGAGATTACAGAAGAACTGGCAAACCGATAGTACCGGAGTGTGTCTGAATATCATTTCCGCCATCTGCACGTCTCACAGACTGTGACGCATATCTGCCAGAAAGTAATTTTCAAACACACTCCAGTCATGATTTCCGGAAAAATTCATACACTTCCATATAGGGACCTGCGTATTTATAAAAACAGTTCCGGAAAGGAAGGAGAATATGGGTACATACCGGGAACAGCTATTAAAAGAAACTTATGGGAATAAAACCTGGAGGCTTCAGGGGCAGAATGAAGAGGAGCCTTCGGGTTTTCTTTTGCTTTTTAAACTGAAATTTACAATCTGTGTGTTTTTGTTTGCCGGTTTTGCTTGGCTGAGTATGAGTGGGAACAGTTTCTGCAATGTGACAGCGGAGCAGATCGTAGCGGCAGTGATGGAAGACGATCTCTATATTCAGCTTTCGCAACTGATAGACTGAAAATCCGTCTTGCCTGTGAACGAATATTTTGTGCGATTGATCGGATTCCTAAACGATCCGTTCACAAGGTCTTTACGAATAGCAAAATGAGTGATAAAATGTGAGAAATACACGAAAGAGGGCGGATATATCATGGAACTGTTAGAAAAAAGAATACAAAAAGACGGTATCGTAAAAGCTGGAAACGTACTGAAGGTAGATCATTTCCTGAATCATCAGATGGATATTGCATTGTTTAATGAGATGGGAAAAGAATTTAAGAGATTATTTGCCGATAAACCCATTAATAAGATTCTGACAGTTGAAGCGTCCGGCATTGGAATTGCCTGTATTGTGGCGCAGTATTTTCAGGTGCCGGTGGTATTTGCCAAGAAAACACAGAGTATCAATCTTGATGGGGATGTGTACAGCACAAAAATCGAATCTTTTACGCATAAGCGGGTATATGATGTGATTGTTTCCAAAAAGTATCTGGGGCCGGAAGATCATATTCTGATCGTTGATGATTTTCTGGCCAACGGCTGCGCGGTAAACGGATTGATTGAACTGATCGAGAATGCCAGCGCTACAGTGGAGGGGATTGGAATCGCGATCGAAAAAGGGCAGCAGCAGGGAGGAAGAATTCTGCGTGAAAAAGGATACCATGTAGAATCACTGGCGATTATCGAGAGTATGGATGATATAACCGGAAAAATCTGTTTTCGCCGTTAAACCTGTAACACTAAGGGCGCAAAATATGCGCCCAAAGTACTGGTTTTCTGTTCTTCAGACCGTAATGTCGATCGAACCCATATCACCTAAAACGGCGGACAGATCCATACCTCCAGTTTCTGAAAATCCCATGCTCTGCATCATAGAATCAATCATTTCATTTGATTCTGTACGGCTGTCTTCGATCAGTTCTTTTCTGGCATATTCCCGTTCGTCCCGGTGACGTTTTCTGCGCCTGCCTCGAAGATCATCCCTGATCTGTTCGGCTGTTTCAAACTGTTTTTGCTTTTCTGCCCGTTTCTGTCTGTTCTCAAGCTGTTCTTCTTTGCCCAGCAGTTTTATTTTTTTCTGAATACGTTTGATCAACTTTTCCATACGCCGGATCATCTGAGCTATCTTTTTTGCTTCTTTTCCTTCGCACATACAGGAAGACATTTTCAGATTTGTAAGAGCTTTCATCGCCTTGGACATTACCTGACGGACGTCAAGCTGTGTCTCGGATCTGGCAAGCTCTGCTGCAAGCTGCCCCACCGAATCATCCGGAGCAGAGCTTTTCATCTGTAATCCGGAACCGGTATCCTGAGGAGACAGACCCGTAACGGAATCCGTATTACGGCTTAAAAAATCTGTTTCTTTTGCTTCAATTCCGGCCTTTGCAGAGTCTTTCTTTGATATTGCTGATCTATAAATCATTCGGGCGTCTGTCTGCCAGCTATTAGATGTTACTTTCATAGGTGTCCCCCCTTTTTTGTGAAAATTCTGTGAATCTCTTTTTGATATATATATCGACTGTTTTTCAGAAAACAAAATATTATGCTGAAAATAAGCTGAAAATTTCAGGCAAACAGACAGGTTCCTGGCTTTTCCAGAATATGATCAGAAGCTAAAGGGTGTATTTCCTTGTTCACTGAGGGTATGATATACTGTTTAAACAGAATGCTGGGAAGGAGAGAAAAGAGCATGAATCATCTGTTCATTCAAAGTGCAGCGATTGACTGGAAACGAATTGATCAAAACAGTTATCTGAGGGAAATTGAGGCGCTCAGAGAACTGCAGCAGATTACATTCCATAATCCCATTACATTTTTTGTCGGAGAAAACGGCAGTGGGAAGTCTACCATCCTGGAAGCGATTGCCATTGCTTTTGGTTTTAATCCAGAAGGCGGAACAAAGAATTACAATTTTTCTACCTATGATTCTCATTCGGAGCTCTGCGATGCGATCCGGCTCCAAAAAGGATACAAAAGACCGGCATGGGGATATTTTCTGCGGGCAGAAAGTTTTTACAATGTGGCCACAAAAGAAGAGGAGTATGCAGACTTGCTGCATCCATCTGAGAAATATCATCAGAGGTCTCACGGCGAAAGTTTTCTCGCCCTGTCACAAAAACATCTGAAACCTAACGGACTGTATCTGCTGGATGAACCGGAAGCGGCATTGTCGCCGCAAAGGCAACTTACGTTGCTCATGGAAATCTATGAATGCGCCAGACAGAAATCACAGTTTATTATCGTCACTCATTCTCCGATTCTACTTGGAATACCGGGAGCTGATATCTGGACTTTTGATGACGGTCAGGTACGTCCATGCAGCTACGAGGAGACCGACAGTTACCAGGTTACGGAAATGTTTATCAATTACAGAGAGCAGCTTTTAAAAAGGCTGTTGAATTTATAAGTTATAGTTGTTCATTGTCTGCTTTTTATATTCCTTTTGCTCTGTCCTGGCTGTACAGTTCAGTATGGCGTCGGCCAGTATACCTGCTTTGTTAAATTCTGTACCGTAAACTGCTATTATTTCCCGCAGGTTAAAATGCCCGCAGGAAATTCAGAGAGCCGGCAGGGTTTTCCGTTCCTTTTTCCAGAAGGGAGATAAGACCTGAGATCGTTTCTTCCGTCTCTTCGGCCGTGGACGGAATCAAAGTATTATCCAGTTTAACAGCGAGAACAATGAGAACAATCTCTGCCAGAGCGGCGGGATGATCGAAATGGATTTCGCCAATTTCAATGCCCTGGCGTATAATATTGGTCAATACCGGTTTTAATTCGGCGGTCAGATATGTCAGGTATTTCTGGTGGATAAATGCCTGTTCCGGGGCGCTGGCAGAAGACGGGGCGTTTCTGCGTTCGCGAAACTGAACCGAGGAATTCCGGCATGCCTGAAAGATCATGGCCATGCGGGTAAAAGGAGAGATATCGGTCCTGACAGCGAGGTTTTTTGCAGTCTCCAGGGGTTTCTCATAATCCCGTTCCACCAGTGCTTCCAAAATGGCTTCTTTGGACGGAAAATAATAATAAAGGCTTCCTTTTCCCATGTCTGCTGCCCGTGCGATTTCACTGACCGAAATATTCTGAATGTCTTTGGATTCCAGCAATGTCTGGAGAGCGTCAAGGATTCTCGTGTATTTTGTGTCATTTGTCATAGGAAGCCGCCTTTCTGTCGCAACAAACATTTTTGTTTCCATCCATTATACACAAATCAGGAACACTGTACAATCTTTTTACTTCTTTTAGAAATTTTTGTATTTTTCACAGATATTCCGGTTTTTCTTTTTGTATTTTGGATGAAATGCAGTTGACCGACGGTCGAAAAAATGATAAAGTACAAAAGAATTAAATCGACCGCTGGTCGAAAAAACGACAAAACATGACATTGTGGAGGATAAGGGAAATGACCTATGCAGATTTTTTTGCAGAGATAAAAGCGAGATTTATGGAAGTGGATGTGAGCGATATTACAGAGCATCTGGCATATCAGTTCAACATCACAGGGGAAGCGGCCGGAATTTTCTATGTAGAAGTGAAAGACGGAACGCTGTCCGTGGAGCCATATGAGTACTTTGACAGAGATGCGCTGTTTATCTGCAGTGCGCAGACGCTTCGGGAACTGGCGGATGGAAAACTTGACCCGGTGCTGGCGTTTACAGTCCAGAAACTGAAAGTGGAAGGGAATATAGACAAAGCTCTTCGTTTTAAGGAGCTGGCAGACCGCAGCAAAACAAGAAAGTAGTCGGAGCAGGATATCCAACGGGAAGAATGCTCTGTACAGATATGTAACAAGTGCCGCGAAAGACAGATATCCGGAGAAATATTTGGCTGACGGCAGGAATCATAAGCGCAGGAAAGAAGGAGCAAGATGAAGAAAAAAGCAGGCGTTATTGCCATATTTCTGGGACTTTTAACTGTGGCCGAAGCCGGGGGGTCGGTATATTTTTACCGCAGGACCATGAAACGCGGCAAAGCGAAAAAGGAACGAACCATTAAGATGGCCGGAACAGACTGGAATCAGTATATGCCGGTGATTCAGGAAAGAAAAGACCGGATGATGGCGCAGCCCCATGAGGATGTATACCGTTTGTCAGAGGATGGCCTGAAATTACATGCCACATGGTTTCCGTCAAGGGATCAGAAAAAGACGGTGATCTGTTTTCACGGCTATACAAGTCAGGGAATGAGTGATTATATTGGATTGTCGGACTATTATATGAAACGGGGATTTTCCATGCTTCTTGTGGACGAGCGGTCGCATGGAGACAGCGAGGGCGAGTATATTGGTTTTGGCTGTCTGGACCGGACGGATGCGCTGGGGTGGATCGGGTGGCTGGTTGGCCGGTGCGGAAAAGACGCACAGATTTTGCTGCACGGAACTTCCATGGGCGGAGCCACAGTATTGATGGCCAGCGGACTGGAATTGCCCGAACAGGTAAAAGGCATTGTCTCGGACTGCGGATTTACTTCTGCGAAAGAAGTATTTACCCATGTGCTCCACTCGATGTATCATCTGCCGGCATTTCCCATGATTCAGATTGCCAGTCTGGTAAATAAAAAGAAGGCGGGTTACGGACTGGATGAATGCAATGCGGCAAGGGAAGTAAGAAAGGCCACCGTACCGATCTTTTTGATTCACGGAGATGCGGATACATTTGTTCCCAGCAGCATGTGCGAAAAGATTTATGAAAATATTGCATCAGATAAAAAAATGCTGATTGTAGAAGGTGCTGCTCATGCAGAGAGCTATTATAAAAACATGGAAGCTTATGAACAGGGTCTTGATGAATTTATAGGAGGATTGATAAAATGATGAGAAAGAGAAAAGGGTATCCGGTCTATCCGCTGACTGCAGCACAGAAATTTCATTTCTTTTATCAGAATTTCTGCCCGAAGAAAGAAGTGCTTAATGTGGGAACCAGCCTGACGATTGAGGCGGAACTGGATATGGAAGTGCTTAAAGCTTCTATCTGCAAAGCGTATGAGCGGTGTGAATGTATGAGAGTCCGTTTTGCGGCGGACAAGGAAGGAACCTGGTATCAGTATGTGGTGAATACAGAAGAGGGCAGACCGGACGTAGAGTTCATGGATTTTACGGCAGGAACTATGGAAGAGGCGGAGAAAACCATGACCGGATGGTCTGCGGTGCCTTTTAAGCCCCAGGATTCTCCTATGAGCCGGATTGTTATGATTAAAATGCCGGACGGTTTTCAGGGAGTATATCTGCTGGTCGATCATCGCATTATGGATGCGCAGTCATTGATCTGCTTCATGAGGGATGTCATTGAACTGTACTGTAATACAATGTATGAAGGTGTGGACTATCCGAAGGATATGGCTTCCTATATTGAACAGCTCCAAAAAGATCTGGCATATGAAGCCGGGAGCAAGGCGAAAGAACGGGATGAAGCATATTTCCAGCACCTCATTGATTGTATGCCGGAACCGATTTACAATGGAATTGACGGACCGGGCGCGCTGGAAGCGGAACGTGAGAGAAGCGGAAATCCAGATGCAAGAGCGGCCGTGAATGTATCTGACTCTGTGGATTCTGCACTGGACATTTTCCATCTCGAGGAAGAACCAACGAAGCGTCTGATGGATTTTTGTGAAAAATATCATGTGTCATTGGTATGCCTGCTGCTGATGGGGCTGAGAACTTATTTCCAGAAAATGAACGGAAATGATGATGTATCGATCAATACCGCCATTGCAAGAAGAGCGACGTTGAAAGAAAAGAAGTCCGGCGGAACCAGAATCCATTCTTTTCCGTTCCGCACGATCATCCAGGAGGACAAGACGTTTCTGGAAGGAATTTATGAGATTCGTGATCTGCAAAATGAATATTTTCGTCATGCAAACTATGATCCGGTAGCATATTTTGCTTACAGGGGGCGGAAATATCCGCATCCGGGCGGACAGACTTATGAGCCTATGTCACTGACCTACCAGCCTCTGACGTTGAAGGAAAAGGGGCTGGAGAAACTGGGAGAGATCAGATATAAAACCAAATGGTATCCCAACGGAGCAACCACACAGGCTATGTACCTGACTGTGATGCACCGGCCGGATGACAACGGACTTGATTTTAGCTTTGAGCATCAGATAAAGGCCGTATCAAGAGAAAAGCTCGAATATCTCTATTATTATCTTTGCAAAATTATGTTTAAAGGGGCAGAAAATCCGAACCTGAAAATAGGAGATATTATAAAGCTGGTTTAAAGTATGTTTGCAGATTGCGTTCCGTCTGCTGGCGGATTTGATCTGCCTGATGTGTCTTTGGTAAACAAAATGTATGAAAAGGATAAACAGTCAGATTCGGAAATTGTGGGATAGAAGGAGGAAAATGACGATGTTTGAGAAACTGGTGGAAGTTATCTGTAATTATGTGGAAGTAGAACCGGAATCTGTGCATCTGGATTCGCGGTTTATGGAAGATCTTGGGTTCACATCTTTTGACTTTATGAGTATGCTGGGAGAGCTGGAGGATACTTTTGATGTGGAAATCGATCAGCAGGAAGTATCAGATATCCGGACAGTGCAGGAGGCAGTGGATTATCTGAACAGACTGTCAGCAGAATAAACAAAGTAAACACTTATGGAGGCAAAAAGTATGACAATCAGTACAATTCGGGAGATTCTGGTACAGGCGGAACAGAAGTACGGGGCAGAAGATGCCATTCGTTATAAGGTCGCCAAAGATACCATAGAAGCAAAATCTTATACCGAACTGAAAAAAGACAGTGAAAGCTTTTCCAGAGTGCTGGAATCACTGAAAGTACAGGGCGGACATGCAGCAGTTACAGGGATGACCTCGTATCCGTGGCTTGTCACCTATTTAGGAACGGTAAACAGCGGAACTGTGTGCGTACCGCTGGATGTATCTCTGCCTGCGGCCGAAATGTGTGAGCTTATTGACCGGGCAGACGTCTCGGTGCTGGTAATAGATGAGATTCGTAAGGATGTAATGCTGACGGCAAAAGCAAAGTGTCCGAAACTGAAATATGTAATTTCCATGCAGAAAGATACATCAGATGAGGAAGCTCTGTCGTTTTGGCAGCTTTTAAAAGAACAGGAAGGAACCTGCTCGTATGAGCCAAAGCCGGAAGAGCTGGCAACGATTATGTTTACATCAGGAACCACAGGTAAAAGCAAAGGCGTTATGCTGACTCACCGGAATCTGGCAGAGAATGCTACCTGTCTTGATATGAAATTTCCGGAGCGGACCGTGATTCTATCGGTTCTTCCGGTTCATCACGCCTACTGCCTGAGCATGGATATTTTAAAAGGACTTTCTCTGGGAAGTATTATCTGTATCAATGATTCTCTGATCCGTATGGCGAAAAATATAAAACTGTTCCGGCCGAATGTGATTCTGATGGTACCGTTGATGATTGAAACAATGGCAAAGAAGCTTCAGGAAGCGGCGGGACTTCCTCCGGAGATTGTAAAACGCGAAGTGTTTGGAGAGCAGTTCACCACTATCTGCAGCGGAGGCGCATATCTGCCTCCAAATATGCTGGATTTGTTTGCGAAATACGGAATTACCATTCTTCAGGGTTACGGTATGACGGAATGTTCGCCGGTTATCAGCACTACTGTAAGCTGGAATGTCCGCAAAGGATCTGTAGGACAGCTCATCCCCAACTGTGAAGCGCAGGTAGTGGATGAAGAGTTATGGGTACGCGGCAGCAGCGTGATGCAGGGGTATTATCAGATGCCTGAGGAGACAGGCGAGACACTGGTGGACGGATGGCTTCGAACCGGAGATCTGGGTTATGTGGATGAGGAAGGATTTGTGTATCTGACCGGCAGAAAGAAAAACCTGATCATCACCAAGAACGGGGAGAATGTCTCGCCGGAAGAGCTGGAAAACAGGTTGTCTGAAGCGCCCATCGTTCAGGAAGTGCTTGTGCGTGAAAATGAAGGCGTAATCGAAGCAGAGATTTTCCCGGATGCAGAATATGTGGAGAAAAATGGTATTCAGGATGTAAAAACGGCACTCCAGGAACTGATCGATTCCTGGAATAAAACCGCTCCGGCATACAAAAAAATCTATCGCCTGAAAATACGGGATACGGAATTTGCAAAAACGCCGTCAAAAAAAATTAAAAGATATTAACAGAAATCTTACAGGGGTTGCCACAAATTATGATTCTGACCTTCCATCCAGCAGTGTTGTGCGGATTGGAACGGACGGATCGCTTTGTGACAGCTCCTTTCTGTATTTCTGAAATGTCTGTTTACCCTGTTCGACTCTCCGGTCCTGAACGATGTTGATGGTCTGATTCGGTGCGTGTATCCCCTTGTCAGCTGAGGATACACATGAAAGATACAAAAATTGTAACAAAATCGTTCAAATCTCTTGACCTTATACCAGGTATATCCCTTATTATGAAAGCTGTCAGAAGGAGGTGGTCAGCATGACGATCCAGGAACTGGAAAGAAAAACCGGTATCACAAAACAGAACATTCGTTTTTATGAGAAAAAAGGCTTGATCCATCCAAAGCGAAATGATTCCAATAATTATCGGGAATATACAGAAGAAGATCAAAATACTCTGAAAACAATTCGGATACTTCGCAAACTGGATGTCTCTATTGAGGATATCCGGGAGACGCTTGAGGGAAGAACCGCTCTGGAGGATTTGATGCAAAGACATCTTGAGGAACTGGAAGAGAGAAAAAAAGAGCTGCAGGCAGGAATCGGTATTTGCAGAAAACTGGCTCACACGAAGCTTTCTGCCCTTAACACGGAAGCAGTTCTAATGGAGATGGAAAAGATGGAGGCACAGGGGGGGAAATTTATGAGTATTATCGATGATTACAAAAAATACGTAAAAGCAGAACGAAAAAGAACATTTTCCTTTGTACCGGACAATATGGCTTTGACACCGGCAGAATTTTCAGAAGCTTTGTTCCAATATGCAGATGAAAATAACCTGAATCTTGTGATTACAAAGGAAAGTATGTATCCAATCTTTGAGATTGACGGAATAGAATATACGGCAGAACGCATGTTCTATCGTTTTGGAGCTTCCATCCGGTGTAAGATGACTCATCCGGAAGAACTGGAAGAGGAACTTCACGACGTCCCTGTGCGGAGCAGAAAATGGTTCCGGATTCTGGGCACCGGTCTGCTCCCGGCCGGACTTCTTATATACTTCATAGCGGTCAGCGGAGATCTTTTCCTTGGCCTTATCATGGGTATCTGTCTGATTCCGCTGATGCTGTGGATATTTCAGACCTATCATGGTTATTAAATTTTTGCTTCTGATTGACCGGCGGTCAGAGTATGTGTGTGTTTGCCAGACGACGGCAGGATTGCGATATAAAAAGTCGGCCTGACAGTATCAGGCATCCATTTTGCAGAGAGTCATTACGATAAAAAAGCCTGTTTTTCAGGGCTTTTTTATCGTAAAAAAAATTTCCATATATTATTGAAAAAAATTTACAAAAAAATATTTATTTTGACTGGAAAATCTGTTTAATATGTATTATACTTAATTCGGTACTAAATACGAAGCTGACGAATCTGTCTATTGTTGTTTTTTCTTTCATGTGCAGAGGAAGAAATAATTTACAAAAACAGATTCGTACGAGTTTTGTAAATCAATCAGATAAGGAAGGTGAGCAATTGGAAAACTATACTAAGTATAAGTTGAAAAGTAATGATGAGCTGGTGTCTTTATTGGCCGACAAAGATAATCTGTTCATTATTGCCTGCAACAAATGCTTCAAGGAATTCGAAACCATTGACGAACCAGAGTGCGGTGAGCTTGAAAAGCTCGTTGCCGAGCAGGGAAAGAAGGTCACAGGCAGCGCAAGGGTTGATTTTTTATGCAACAAAACCCAGACAGAGAAGAAGCTTGCAGATATGATTCCGGAAGGAACGGAGCATATTCTGGTAGCTTCTTGCGGTCTTGGAATCCAGACCGTTGCGGATCTGTCAGGGAAGCCTGTCTATGCGGCCAGCAATTCTCTGAATTATACAGGACATCATGGCATGGCTCTGACGAAGAAGAGCTGTGACGCGTGTGCGCAGTGCTATCTGAACGTGACAGGGGGGATCTGTCCGATCGTTGACTGTTCTAAGAGCCTGGTCAACGGCCAGTGCGGCGGTGCGAAAAACGGTAAATGTGAAGTGGATCCTGACAAAGACTGTGCATGGGAAAAGATCTACAAAAGACTGGAAAAACAGGGCCGCCTTTCCGAGTTTCAGGATCAGCCGGTTCAGCTTCGGGACTATTCCAAGGTTGACTTTAAATTTGTAAATGACTATGTAAAATCTATCCGTGAAAACAGACTGGAAGGCTACTACGGCGGTATTCATCCTTCAGAGCGGAAAGAATTCACAGAGCACATCGCACTGCAGCGTTTCCCGGATCCGGAGACGGTTGTGATTCCTCTGTCCATGCATGCAGGCGCTCCGTCCAATCCGGTCGTACAGGTTGGAGATACGGTCAAAGTCGGTCAGGTGATCGGCGAATCGGCGGGTTTTATCAGTGCTCCGGTGCATTCCAGTGTCAGTGGTACGGTAACTGCTATTGAGAATCATGGACATGCGACCAGAGGCGAATGTATGTCCGTAGTGATCAAGTCGGATGGAAAAAATACTCTGCATGAATCTGTGAAACCGCATAAAGATCTTGACAGCCTGACTCCGGATGAGATTATTGACATTGTCCGTGAAAGCGGTATCGTTGGTATGGGCGGTGCCGGATTCCCGACTTCTGTCAAATTAAAACCAAACAAACCCATTGATGCTGTTCTTCTGAACGGCTGTGAGTGCGAACCTCTTCTGACCGCAGACCACAGAGTACTTCTGGAGTTTGCAGATGATGTGGTATTCGGCCTCAAGGCGATTGTCAAAACGGTAGATGCCAAGAAAGGTATCATTGTTATTGAAGACAACAAGCCGGACGCTATTGAACTTCTGAAAGCAAAAACCGCAGATATTGATAATCTGGAAGTCGTCGTGGCTAAGACCAAATATCCTCAGGGCGCTGAAAAAATGCTGATTAAACGCGTGATGGGAAGACAGGTGCCGCGGGGAGGACTGCCTGCAGATGTAGGAGCGGTGGTCAGCAATATCAGTACGACCAAAGCCATTGCAGATGCGATTCAGAAGGGTATGCCTCTGGTAGAACGCGTGGTGACGGTAACTGGTGAGAAACTGAAGAAGCCCGGCAACTATATCGTGAAGATCGGTACCAATACCAAGGATCTGATCGACTACTGCGGCGGTATCACCGGCGACGATGTCACGATCAAGGCAGGCGGCCCGATGATGGGCTTTGTCCTTAACGACACCAATGTACCGATCATGAAAGGCTCCAACGGAATCATTGTAGTCGATTCTGACCATACTGCAGAGCAGCCGTGTATTAAATGTGGACGCTGTGCGGATGTCTGTCCGATGGAACTGTCTCCTCTGTATTTTGCAAAATATGCGGATGAAGAAAACTGGCAGGGCGCGAAGGACATGAACATCATGGATTGTATCGAGTGCAGATGCTGCGAATACATCTGTTCTTCCAAGATTCCATTAGTCACCAAGATTAAAGCCGGAAAAAATGCAGTAAGGGGGATGAAGTGATATGCTAATTACCCAGTTAAAATCTAAGGAAACGATCACATCTTTGGTGAATGGTAAGAAAATTTTTATCATTAACTGCCAGGGATGCAAAGAAGTTCATTTTCCGGAAAAAGAAGCTGCAGAATTCCAGAAAGAATTGGCGGCTGACGGGAAAGTGACCGGAACCATAACGACCGACTACATATGCAATCCGGAAAATATGAAGCTGCGTCTTGAGAAGCATATGAGCGAAATCAAAGCTGCTGATCTGGTGCTTGTATTTTCCTGCGGCGTCGGCGTGCAGACGATTGCCGAGTATCTGGAAGATAAAACTGTATGTGCAGCCTGCGACTCCTGTCGACTGCCTGGTTTCCAGGGCGTAACGCCGCTCGAGTACGACTGTGGCCAGTGCGGTGAATGTTATCTGAACCTGACCGGCGGTATCTGCCCGATTACGGCCTGTTCCAAAAGCCTGTTAAACGGCCAGTGCGGCGGTGCGAAAAACGGCAAATGCGAAGTAGATCCCAACATGGAATGCGGTTGGGAGCGCATCTACAGACGACTTGAAAAGATCGGGCGTCTGGATGCACTCAAAAGTCCTGTACAGATACGCAATTACGCAACTGATGACGAAGTGTAAATAAGGAAACTGTTAAAAATTAAAATGATTGGAGCGATATAGAATGAAAATTACAGAGTTATTTGAACGCGGCGAATTTGTAGTTTCTGCGGAAGTAGGACCGCCTAAGGGGATTCATATTGAGCATCTGCTGGAAGAGGCAAAGACCTATCTGAAGGGTGTTACGGCAGTGAATGTGACGGATAATCAGTCCTCCGTTATGCGGCTCGGCTCTCTGGCAACCTGTAAGGCTCTGAAGGACGAGGGGCTGCTGCCGATCTATCAGCTTACCTGCCGCGACAGGAACCGTATCGCACTGCAGTCGGATCTTCTGAGTGCAGCCATGCTGGGCATTGATAATGTGCTGGCTCTGACCGGCGATCATATCAAGCTGGGCGATCACAAGGGAGCAAAACCGGTCTTTGATCTGGATTCTGTTTCTTTGCTTCACACGATCTGTAAACTGGAAGCAGGCGAAGACCTGGGAGGAAACAAATTAGTAGGAGAGCCTCCGAAATTTGCCAAAGGCGCAGTCGTATCACCCTGCAGCGATTCCGTTGATTCTCAGCTGGCGAAAATGGAACGCAAGGTTCGTGCGGGCGCAGAATATTTCCAGACTCAGGCTGTCTATGAGCCCGAGAAATTCATCGAGTTCATGGAAAAAGCAAAGCAGTTCGGCAAACCGGTTCAGCTTGGTATCGTGATTCTGAAATCGGCAGGAATGGCTAAATTCATGAATGACAATGTTGCCGGCATCCATGTACCGCAGGATATGATCGACGAGCTCAAAGCGGATAAGGAAAAGGCAAAAGCAGGTATCACCGGCGTGGAGATCGCCGCACGTATCATCAAAGAATGTAAGCCGTACTGCCAGGGCCTTCATATTATGGCGCTTGGCTGGGAATCCAAGGTTCCGTCTCTGCTGGAGCAGGCAGGAATTTAATTATTTGTTGTGAGTTTTCAAGGGGTTGTTGCAAAATGCACTCTTGCCTGTTTACTCAACACTTGTGAGTGTAACGGACAGAACCGATTTTTGGCTGTCTGTTTCGATCCACACAGCGTTTGCGGGTAAACAGACAGAATCATGTTTTGCAGCATCCCCTTATTGTTTTAAAAAGTTTGGGGCGGTGACAGATGACGATGTCTGCCTGACTGTCCTTGACACAGATGTTTCTGTGGAACGGACAGAAGGCTTTGTGGAGCGGATTCCTCCTGGTTATTTTAGCGTTTTGAGAAGATTTATTGCTTCAAAAAAAGAATTTCCATATTTTTGTAGAAAATATACAGAAATCCACTTGCTAAATATCCCCCCATGGGGTATAATGCTAATAAACAATGTCAAAAAAATAACATAGCTAAAATCTTGGCATGTTTTTTTCTTGAAAAGGAGGGAAATAGATGCATTTAACCAATGAAGAGCATACGCACTGTGGATGCGGCTGTGGAAGCCAGGAGCACACGCACGAGCATACACATGGTGATACGACTCATACGCATGCGCATAATCATGAAGAAGGCCACGAGCATGAGCACAATCATGATCACTGCGGCGGATGCGACGGCCATACCCACGATCATTGCGGTCATAATCACGGGGAGCAGCCAAAAGATGAGGATACTGCGGTGCTGGCATATATGCTGGACCACAACAAACACCATGCACAGGAGCTTGCTGTCATTGCAAAGCACTTAAGAGAACAGGGCAGAGATGAAGCGGCCGCTCAGATTGAGAAGGGCGTGGAAGATTTTGAAAAGGGCAATATGAGATTGTCCATAGCGCTTTCTTTGGTGCAGTAAACAGCATCTGTCCGGCAATATACAGAATCGTCTGTAGGTTCCGAAGGTGTCTGGAAGATTTTTTTGACATGCAGGTGCTGATCAGGCAGATGCGGAACTCAAATCAGGAGGTAAGGTCCAATGTGTCTTGCAACAGTATATGGTAAGAAGCAGGAGAGCGAAAGCATCCTGATCAAAAATGCCAGCCGCCTTGATGTGGACGGAAATGTAATTCGTATCCGTGATATCATGGGCGGCGAGATTACGGTGGAGGGGACCATCTCCATGGTGGACCTCGCAAATTCAGTTGTGAAAATCAACTGTGCAGAGTAACGGGTTTCAATTGCTAATTTATATAGACCGGAGGGGAGGTAGATAACGGTGGGGCTGTCGATAGCAATGAAACAGAACAGGTACAGACCGGGGATCAGAGATCACTGACCGGACCGGGATGTGTACTCTTGTATAGTTAAAAGATTTTAGAATGTAGGAGATGATAATATGCCGCAGACAATAGCAGTGGCAGGCAAGGGCGGTGTGGGGAAGACCACATTGACCGGCATGCTGATCCAGTATTTAGCTGAACAAAAGAAAGGACCGATCCTGGCGGTGGACGCGGACGCGAATTCCAACCTCAATGAAGTGCTGGGAGTAGAAGTGGATATGACTCTTGGTGATATCCGTGAAGAGATCGCCAAAGCGGAGATGGCGGAGGTAAGCCCCATTCCTCCCGGAATGTCCAAGCAGGATTATGCAGAGTTCAAGTTTGATTCTTCCCTGGTGGAAGAGGATGACTATGACCTGCTGGTCATGGGACACACCCAGGGAAAAGGCTGTTATTGCTTTGTTAATGGCTTATTGTCGACTCAGGTTGCCAGACGTGCACAGCACTACAATTATGTTGTCGTCGACAACGAAGCGGGTATGGAGCATATCAGCCGCGGGATCCTCCCCGGTGTGGATGTTGTGATTCTGGTAAGTGACTGTTCCCGCAGAGGAGTCCAGGCCGTGGGCAGGATCGCCCGGCTGATTCCGGAATGCGGACTGAAGCCGAAAAAAGTCGGCTTGATTGTGAACCGGGCACCAGGGGGTGTGCTGAATGAAGGCATTCAGGAAGAGGTTCAGAGACAGGAACTGACACTTCTTGGGGTTGTACCCCAGGACGATGGCGTATATGAGTTTGACAGTGCCGGTACTCCAACGACCGAGCTTCCGTCAGACAATCCTGTGAGACAGGCATTATACAAGATTATTGACAGCCTGGAACTTTAATCCAGGACTGCAAAAAAGGAGATTTATATGGGAGACTTTAAATTAACAACAGTTGAAGAGTTCGAAGCCGCTACCAACAGACTGCTGGAAACAGGCGCTAAAGTTGGCGCTGATGCCTGGCAGCTCCGCGTAAAGAACCAGACACCACATTGTAAATTCGGTGAGCAGGGTATATGCTGCCGTATCTGTGCTATGGGACCGTGCCGTATTACCCCGAAGGCTCCGAGAGGAATCTGCGGCTGTGACGCTCATGGTATCGTAGGACGTAATTATCTGAAATTTACTGCAGGCGGCGCAGCTGCTCACTCCGATCACGGTCGTGAGATCTGCCATACGCTGTATGCATCTGCTCCCGACGGAGCTTATAAAGTAAAAGATCCTGAGAAGCTCATCCGCATCGCAAAAGAGTGGGGCGTTGAGACCGAAGGAAAAGATATCTATGATCTTGCTCATGAAATTGCTGAGATGGCTTTGTTAGAGTATGGTAAACCGTTCGGTACTCAGCGTTTCATCAACCGTCTTCCGCAGCATACGCTGGATCTGTGGGAGAAAGCAGGCGTGACTCCGCGTGCAATCGACCGTGAAGTATCCTGTGCTCTGCATATGACCCATATGGGATGTTCCTCTCTGCCGGAGGCTCTGGTACGTCAGTCTATCCGTACTGGTCTTGGCGATGGCTGGGGCGGCTCCATGTGCGGTACGGAGTTTTCCGATGTCCTGTTCGGTACTCCGAAGCCCATTGAGACAGAAGCAAACCTGGGCGTTATGAACGCTGACAATGTCAATATTGTGGTTCATGGACATGATCCGTCACTTTCCGAGATGGTATGCGAATATGCAGATGATCCGGAGATGATCGCTTACGCAAAATCCGTTGGAGCAAAAGGAATTACCGTATCCGGTGTCTGTTGTACTTCCAACGAGGTGGCAATGCGCCGCGGCGTTCCGATGGCCGGTAACTTCCTGCAGCAGGAGAATGTTGTGCTTACAGGTGCATGTGAAGCGATTGTTGTTGACGTGCAGTGCATCTTCCCGGCGCTTGGACCTCTGAGCAAATGTTTCCATACTAAATTTATCACGACTTCCGCAATCGCTCGTATGCCGGAATCTGAGTACATTCACTTTACCGTAGGTACTGCAGCAGAAAAGGCAAAGCAGATCGTGAAGCTGGCATGCGACAACTTCAAGAACAGGAAGCCGGAACTGGTACATATCCCGGATATGAAACAGAAAGCAACCGTTGGTTATTCTCTGGAAGCTATTGTAAAAGTGCTTGACGGCGTTACCAATTCTCAGGTAGACGTTCTTGGAACTACCAAACCGCTGTTAGAGTGTGTGACTTCCGGTGTTCTTCGCGGCGCTGTGGCTATGGTTGGATGTAACAACCCGAAGATCCGTCCGGATACCGCTCACATTGAGCTGATGAAGAAGCTGATTGCAAATGACATCATTATCGTTGCATCTGGCTGTGCAGCTCAGGCGGCAGCAAAAGCAGGTCTGATGGATAAGAGAGCGAAAGATCTCTGCGGCGCAGGTTTGAAACGTGTTTGTGAACTTGCTGACATTCCTCCGGTATTACATATGGGTTCTTGCGTGGATATCAGCCGTATGATGGTTCTGGTAGCAGAGCTTGCGAAGGATTCCGGATTAAAGATTTCTCAGCTTCCGGTTGTAGGATGTGCTCCTGAGTGGATGTCCGAGAAAGCAGTTTCTATCGGTAACTACGTAATCGGAACCGGTATCGATACGTTCCTCGGCGTTGACCCGTATGTAAGCGGCTCTTCTGAGATGGCACAGTGGCTGACCAATGACGTACGCGACATGGTTGAGGCTGCGTTTACGGTAGAAACCGATATTGAAAAACTTGTAGATGCTATGATCGACAGAATCGAAGAGAAGAGAGCAGCGATCGGTATCTAAAAGATATAGATATTTAAAAAGGATATTTTTAAAGAAGTAAATTTTTTGACCGGAGGGTGAAGACATTGAAAATAGCAATTACCGGAAAAGGCGGAGTCGGAAAAACCACCTTTGCAGCAACACTTGCACGATTATATGCAGAGGAGGGACGGACGGTTCTTGCCGCGGATGTGGACCCGGATGCCAATCTGGGGCTGGCGCTTGGCTTTCCGGAAGATGTGCTGGATTCCATCATTCCCATCAGCAAGATGAGGAAACTGGTGGAAGAGCGTACCGGAGCCGGTGAGGATAATCAGTTTTACAAGCTGAATCCCAAAGTGGACGATATTCCGGATACGTACAGTAAAACCTGCAATGGAGTGAAGCTTCTCCTTTTGGGCACTGTGGAGACCGGCGGGGGCGGATGTGTCTGTCCGGAGCATGTAATGCTAAGAAGGATTATCAACCATCTGATCCTCAGAAGCAGCGATGTGGTAATCATGGATATGGAAGCCGGCTTGGAGCACCTGGGGCGGGGAACCTGCGAGTCCATGGAGCAGTTTATCGTTGTGATCGAGCCGGGAGCGAGAAGTGTGCAGACGTACAAAAATGTCAAGCGTCTTGCCGATGATCTTGGGATCCGTCAGGTACGGGTAGTTGCTAATAAAGTTCGTGGTACAGAAGACGAAGAATTCATCCGTTCGAGAATTCCGGCAGAAGATTTACTTGGATTTATCCACTATAACACGGAAGTGATCGATGCGGACCGCCAGGGAAAATCTCCCTATGATTTCAGCGAATCCGCAACAGAGGAAATCCGAAAGATCAAGGAAATCCTCGATCAAGCAAACTGATTTTTAAATTTGGAGGTATAATACCGTGACATTATTTGATAGAGTATTCGGCGGAAACGACGCAGTCTATGGTTTGACTGAGGCTGCAATCGACAAAGCCATTGCAGAGCATGGTGCTGACAAGGCAGTAGCTTTCCCGCATACCGCGTACAGCCTGCCCTGCTACTATGCAGTGACCGGAACCAAAGTTGCTAACCTGGGTGAGTTAAAGACTGCTCTTGGCGTTGTTAAAACTCTGATGACCAGAGAGAAAAGACTGAACGATGCATTCATGAGCGGTGTTGCGACTGCTCTCTGTGCAGAGTTTATTGAAGTATTGAAATACATCGACGGTGCTAATCCGTACGAAGAGCCGCTTTACGGACATCTGGCAGATGCTACGATTCGTGAGCTTGGCGTGCCGCTGGTTACCGGCGATATCCCGGGTGTTGCTGTTATTCTCGGAAGCGCTCCGACCAAAGAGGACGCAGTTGCTCTTGTAAAGAGCTATCAGGCACAGGGTATCCTGGTGACTCTGGTAGGCGGTGTGATTGATCAGTGTGTAGAGGCTGGTCTGAACATGGGCTATGCAGTACGTATCGTGCCGCTTGGAAAAGACGTAACATCTGTTATCCATGTAGTATCTGTTGCACTTCGTGCAGCACTGATCTTCGGTAATGTAACGCCGGGCGATGCTGCAAACCTGATGAAGTACACCTTCGAGCGTGTGCCGGCATTCGTCAACGCATTCAAACCGCTGGACGATGTAATTGTAGCATGCGGCGCAGGCGCAATCGCACTTGGTTTCCCGGTTGTGACCAACGAGACCGAGAATATTTTCCGCGTACCGAAGAGCCTGATCGTTCAGGAAGATGTAGACAAATTCAACGCTACTTCTCTCGAAGCGCGTGATATCAAGATTAAGATCACAAAGATTGATATTCCGGTATCCTTCGCATCTGCATTCGAGGGCGAGATCATCCGCAAGGGCGATATGCAGGTAGAGTTTGACGGTTCCAGAAAAGACTGCTTCGAGCTGGTACAGACGAAAGAGCTGACAGCAATCGAAGACCATAAGTTTACTTTGATCGGAAAAGACTTTGACGAATTCGAAGTTGGAAGCAAAAATGCGATTTCCTATATTGTAGACGTAGCTGGAAAGAACATGCAGTCCGACTTTGAGCCGGTATTCGAGCGTAAGTTCCACAGCTATGTAAACTGCATCGAGGGAGTAATGCATACCGGACAGCGTGACATGATCCGCGTGCGTATCAGCAAAGCTACCTTTGAGGCAGGTTTCCGTGCAAAAGACCTTGCAGAAGTACTGTATGCGAATATCAAAAATGAGTTCGACGCAGTGGTAGATAAATGTGCAGTGACCATCATTACGGATGAAGCAGAGTGTTCGAAACTTCGCCATGAGATGGCAATTCCGGCTTATGACCGTCGTGACGAGCGTCTGACGACTCTGACCGACGAGGCAGTTCCGGTATACTATAGCTGTATCATGTGCCAGGCATTCTCCCCGAGCCATGTATGCGTGGTTACTCCGGAGAGACTTGGACTTTGTGGTGCAGTATCATGGCTGGATGCAAAAGCAACCAACGAGCTGGATCCTCAGGGACCGTGTCAGGTAATTACAAAAGAGAGAGTTATCGACGAGAACCTTGGACGTTATGAGGACGTGGATGAAGCAGTAGCAAAATTCTCCCAGGGTGCTTTAGAGCACGTTACCCTGTACTCCATCATGGAAGACCCGATGACCTCCTGTGGATGCTTCGAGTGTATCTGCGGTATCGAACCGTGCTCCAACGGTGTGGCAATCACCAACCGTGAGTATGCAGGCATGACTCCTCTTGGAATGACCTTTGGCGAGCTGGCTTCCATGACAGGCGGCGGTGTGCAGACACCTGGCTTCATGGGACACGGCAAACACTTTATCGCTTCCAAGAAGTTCATGAAAGCAGAGGGTGGATTCGAGCGTATCGTATGGATGCCGAAGGATCTGAAAGAGACCGTTGCAGACAGATTGAATAAAGCAGCAAAAGAAGTCTATGACATTGACAACTTTACAGATATGATCGGTGATGAAACCATCGCAACCGATCCTGAGACACTGCTTGAGTTCCTGACCGAAAAAGGACATCCGGCACTGAAACTGGAGCCGCTTATGTAAATTCCCGGAAGCTGCGCAGCAGACTCTGCGGCATGCCTTATATGCCGCAGAAAGCTCCGAAGAAGAGCGGGAACTTAACGACAGAGAATGCATATTGCTTGTCTGTAGTCTAAGGCTGCGCAAAGCTTACGTATCAGGGCACCCTGTTTTCTGCAGGGTTGCCCTTTTGGAATGCATAAAAGCTTTTCTTATGGAAGTTTTTATGGTATAATATTACTGTTCGGAAGTGTTTTTGGGCGAAAGAACGCTGGTCGGACGGATTTTACATATTTAAGGAGGATATAACCAATGCCATTCAATGGAAAATCAGGAAAATTCAATGCTTCCATCAACGCAGTTGAAGTTGGCTGTGGCGAGAAAGCGCTCAAAATCGGCGGCGAGAATGTTTTACCGTTCTATACATTTGATGCTCCGATTGAGAATTCACCGAAAGTCGGCGTTATGATCTCTGACCTTGGTCTTGAGGGAGAGCCGGCAGGCGTAAAAGCATATTACGAAGGATGCACCACCATGGCTGATATTGCAAAAAAAGCAGCAGCAATGCCGGGTGCAGATTTTGTATGTCTGAAGCTGGAAGGAGCAGATCCCAACGGTAAGGACAAGTCTGTAGAAGACTGCATGGCAGTTGTCAAAGAAGTCGTTGATGCCGTCGACGTACCTCTGGTAATTGCAGGCTGCAAGAACGTGGCAAAAGATGCAGATCTTTTAACCAAAGCTTCTGAAGTTGCACAGGGCAAGAACGCTATCATTCTGGCTGCAAAAGAAGAAGATTACAAAGGAATCGGTGCTGCTGCAGGTCTTGCTTACAATCAGAAGGTTGGTGCTGAGTCCGCAGTAGATATCAACCTTGCAAAACAGCTTAATGTATTAATTTCCCAGCTGGGCGTGGCTCCGTCCAACATCGTTATGAACGTTGGTACTGCTACTGTAGGCTATGGTTTTGAGTATGTGGTATCCACTATGGATCGTATCAAAGCTGCCGCTCTGTCACAGGACGACAAACAGTTGCAGATGCCGATCATTACTCCGGTCGCAGACGAGGCATGGAATGTAAAAGAGGCTATGGCTTCTGAAGAGGATATGCCGGAGTGGGGCGCTCAGGAAGCCCGCGGCGTAGGCATGGAAGTATCCACAGCTGCTTCCGTACTGGCATCCGGTTCCAACGCAGTCATTCTGAAACATCCGACTTCCGTTGCAACCATCTCAAAAATGATCAAAGAACTGATGTAATCGCGGGAAGGAGGAAAATACAATGGCATTAAAAGGTTTAGATATTTTTAAATTAACACCAAAAACAAACTGTAAAGAGTGCGGAAGCCCGACCTGTATGGCTTTCTCTATGAAAGTTGCACAGGGTGCAGTTGACATTTCAAAGTGTCCGCATATGTCCGAGGAGGCTATGGCAGCTTTATCTGAAGCTACTGCTCCGCCTATGAAGACAATCAAAGTCGGTACCGGCGACGCAGAGTACACTCTGGGCGGCGAGACTGTTCTGGCAAGACATGAGAAAACTTTTGTCAGCAAACCAAGATTTGCAGTGCGCGTAACTCCGGATATGGATGTAGACGCAGCTCTTGCTGAGGCAAACAAAGTTGATTATGATCGTATCGGTGAGAGAATGCATGCGGAGATGGTGTACGTAGAGTGCAACGGCGATGCAGCAGCATTCGTAGAAGCGGTTAAAAAAGTAACCGGAAAAGGCAAAACGCTTGTTCTGGCATGCAAAGATGCTGACGCAGTAAAAGCAGCTCTGGATGTATGCAAAGACGAGAAACCGATCGTAAACGGTGCAGATGCTTCCAATTATGAAAAGATGGTGGAGATCGCAAAAGAAGCAGGCGTTGTCCTGGGCGTATCCGGCAAAGATATCAACGAACTGTATGATACCACAGCTGCTATCGAGAAGCTTGGCTACAAAGAGCTGGTTCTTGATACCACCGGTGCTACGATCAAAGAGACTTTTGCGACAACCGTGCAGGTAAGACGTGCATGTCTGGCAAAAGAGCCTGACAGAACTTTTGGATATCCGTCTATCGTAAACCTTTCCAAGGTTGCTCCGGATGATGAGGCAATGCAGATTGCACTGGCTTCTGTATTTATTCTGAAATATGGTTCCATCATCGTTATGGATACTATGAACTATGCAAGAGGTCTTGCACTTTACGGACTGAGACAGAATGTTTACACCGATCCTCAGAAGCCGATGAAAGTGGAGCCGGGCATCTACCCGCTGAACGGTGCAGATGAGAATTCTGTTGTCCTGACCACCGTTGACTTTGCACTTACATACTTTGTAGTATCCGGTGAGCTGGAGCGTTCCGGTGTACCGTGTAATCTGGTTATCAGCGATGCAGGCGGACTTTCCGTTCTGACTGCATGGGCGGCAGGTAAACTGTCCTCCACTTCTGTGGCTAAGTTCATCAAGGAAGAAGTAGAGCCGAAGATCAAGAGCAGAAAACTGATCATTCCGGGTAAAGTTGCTGTTCTCAAAGGGGACATCGAAGCAAAACTTGAGGGATGGCAGGTAATCGTTGCTCCGAACGAAGCAGTTCAGCTTGTGAAGTTCCTGAAAGATCTGCAGGCAAACGGCGAGATCTAAATATCTGCAAAGACGTATATGTATGGACACAGCTCACTTTACATTTGGGTTGTGTCCTGCAAAAAATGGAAAAGGCACCTGTTATGCAGCTGCAGCACAGCTGTCTTCTCCTTTTCTACAGGTCTTTGAAAAATTAAAGAACCTGTAGAAATAGCAGGTTCAGACCTTTACGGTTAATGCCGGACAAATATGCTGTCATATATGCCTGGTAAATTGTCTGCAAGAATAAAATATAAAGGAGAATAAGTAATATGGGAAAATTCGTAGTTATTGGGGAGAGATTGTCTGCAACAGCTCCGTCCGTCAACAAAGCTTTTACTGAGAGAGATCCGCAGCCGATCATTCAGCGTGCAAAACAGCAGCTGGATGCAGGCGCATATTATCTTGATGTGAATATTGGACCGGCTGAAAATGATGGACCGGAACTGATGAAATGGGCAGTTCAGCTGCTTCAGAGCGAGTTTGACAATGTACCGCTTGCTCTTGACACAGCAAACAAAGCAGCTATCGAAGCAGGTATCTCTGTTTACAATCGTTCCAAAGGAAAACCAATCGTAAACTCTGCAGATGCGGCAGGAAGAATTGAATACATTGATCTTGCAGCAGCTAACGATGCGATTGTTATTGCACTTTGCAACGGCGAAGGTATCGCAAAAGACAATGACGAGCGTATGATGTATTGCCAGACCATGCTTGAGAGAGGTCTGGAGCACGGTATGGACGCTTCTGATCTTTGGTTTGATCCGTTATTCCTCGTTATCAAAGGTATGCAGGATAAGCAGATGCAGATTCTGGAATGCATCAAGATGCTTTCTGATATGGAACTGAATTCCACTGGCGGTCTTTCTAACAATTCCAATGGTATGCCGAAGCATATTCGTCCGATTATGGATTCCGCTATGGTTGCTATGTGTATGATGTGCGGTTTGACTTCTGCGATTGTAAATCCGAACGATCTGCGTCTCATGGAAACCATTAAGTCCTGCGATATCATCAAAGACAATACGCTGTATGCAGATTCTTATCTGGAGATTTAATATATAACATACAGATGTGAAAACAATACTGCCGGCATTTTTATTATGCTGGCAGTATTTGTAATACCAAATGAATAAAAACTCTTTTTATTTTGTTTTTGGATTTACACAATAAGTAGCGCCACCTTTTATTTTTTACTGTTACAATATTATTAAAAAGCTTTTATTTTCGAAAATTACATTTATATCTTTTGGATAAGATGTGATCACAGTAAGACTTGTGATATTATAAATATGTGTAAGGAGAGTGTATTGGAATGAAGAAAAGCTGGTCTTTTACGGATACATATGGGAAAGAACACAGTATTGTATATAAAGCCGGGTTCTCGATAAAATTGATTGTAGACGGAACCGCTTATAAATTAAAATCGCAGAACTGGTTTGTAAACGTAATCGATTATTCTATTGAGATTGCGGGCAGTGATATTCGTCTGGTTGCAATCGGTACGAAAGTAGATGTGGCAATTAACGGTGTTTATATCGGGAGCGGCAAACCATATGTACCAATTCAGGCTAATACTCCTGCATGGGTTTGGGTTCTGGTTGGAATCAGCACGGTTGTGGGAGTCCTGGTGAATTCTGCACTGGGAGCGGTTATTGGAATATGTTTTAGTACTTTTTATATCAATTTTGCGGTTTCCAGGAAAAATAAAATGGTAATTGCATGTTTTCTGGCCTGGGTGGTTATACAGTCGATTCTGGGATACATGGCATTCACTTTGTCGGCAGCCATAAATTATATGTAACAGGAAAAAGGAGATAATTCTATGGACTATAATAATCAAAATTCCGGATGGCGAGAAAATGATCCAGGTCATTTCGGGGAACAGTCTTCTTACCGACCGGGAGAGCAGCCGCCTTATCCGTCCCAGTATCCGCCAGGGAATTCTCAGGTAGTGCTTCGAGAAGTCGGCCAGCGCAATGAAAACAGGCTGGCAGTCACCTCACTGGTCCTGGGAATTGTCACACTGCTTTTCTTCTGGATACCATTTATATCCATCATCACCGGAATTATCGGAATGATAATGGCAATCATCAGTCTGGTAAAGGAAGAGCGTAAGGTGATGCCCATTGTCGGTATGATTTTATCCATCATCGGCGTGGCGCTTTCATCTCTGATGATTCTGGGGTATATTGTCCAGTATCTGACTTATACGCTGTAAGGATGATCAAATTGATCTTTACAGAAAAAGGCAACCAGGTCTGCCGGTGTTTTCTTAAAAGACATCCGCAGTTAACCGACTGTATTTAAAAGAAAATATGGAGATTAACGATTATGCCAAATGTAACATTCAAATTTGAAGACGGAACTGAAACGGTTGTTGCGGTAACAGCCGGGGAAAATCTGTTGGAGGTGGCGCGAAAAGCGAATGTAGCCATTGATGCACCTTGTTCAGGCAACGGTTCCTGCGGAAAATGCAAAGTCAAATATTTAAATGGAGAATTAAACAGCGAAAAAACAAGGCATATCTCAGATCAGGATTACGCGGAAGGGTGGAGACTTTCCTGCGTCAGTACCATTACCGGAGATGTGGAGGTAATGGTGCCGGATATTGCATCTGCTTACAAGAGTCGAATGAAGGTAGCAGATTTAAGTTCCAAAGAAGAGATAGCTATTTTTGATAGAGCGAAAAAAGACGTGGAAGAGTCCGGGATTAGTTTTGAAAACGATTTTTCAGTGGCAGAGCTCCAGATGGAAATGCCGACTCTGGATGATACCATGCCGGACAATGAACGGTTGATTTGGGCTGTTCAGTCAGTTGCAGATGCAGAAAAAGTCAAACTGACCTATCAGGTATTAAAGAAACTTCCCGATGTGCTTCGGGATAATGAATTTCATATCAATGCCATATACCGAAAAGATGAGAACGGTGTATTGGTATATGATGTATTACCACTTGAAGAGAAAAGAATCTGTGCCGCCGCTATTGATATCGGCACTACCACCGTATCGGCTGTGATTCTGGATATGAAGAGTGGAGAATTGCTTGCAAAAGCTTCTGCCGGAAATGGACAGATCCGGTATGGTGCAGATGTCATTAACCGTATTATTGAATCCACCAAAGAGGGCGGAAGAGAAAAGCTTCAAAAAGCGATCATTCAGGAGACCATCAATCCCATGCTGCAGAATATGTGCCGTGCGGCCAAGATTCCGGAAGATCGTATTTATCATATGTGTATAGCTTCAAACACTACCATGAATCATCTGTTCGCGGGAATCAACGCAGACCCGCTTCGTATGGAACCCTATATACCGGCATTTTTTGAGACTGATAATCTGTTTGCCTATGATCTTGGCATCCAAATACATCAGGATGCCAGAATCGTGATTGCACCAAATATCGGAAGTTATGTAGGTGGTGATATTACAGCTGGTACGTTGGTCAGTATGATCTGGAACAAGCCGGAATTTAATCTCTTTATCGATCTGGGAACCAATGGTGAGATCGTGTTCGGCAACTCGGACTTTATGATGAGCTGTGCCTGCTCTGCAGGTCCCGCATTTGAGGGCGGTGATATCAGCTGTGGTATGCGTGCTACAGACGGCGCCATAGAAGCGTGTACGATCGATGCGAAAACTATGGAACCCACATTTAAGATTGTAGGCAATGAAGGTCAGAAAGCAGTAGGGCTTTGCGGCTCTGGCATTATTGACGTAATCGCAGAACTGTTCCGCTGCCGAATTATAAGCCCTAAAGGCAAGTTTGTCAGAGAGGGTAGAAGAGTACGTCATGACGAATACGGCATCGGGAGCTATGTGCTGGTATTCAAGGAAGATGCGGCAGGACACAAAGATGTGGTTATCAACGAAGTAGATATCGACAATTTTATTCGTGCAAAAGGTGCGATTTTCTCTGCTATCTGTACGATGATTCGTTCTCTGGATTTTGATGTGTCCATGATTGAAAATGTCTATGTGGCAGGCGGCATCGGAAGCGGCATCAATATGAAAAATGCTGTAACTATTGGTATGTTTCCGGATATTGAGATTGAGAAATTCCACTATATTGGCAATTCTTCCCTGACAGGAGCCTACAGTATGGTTCTGTCCAGACAGGCAGAGGAAAAAGTATACGATCTTTCACATAATATGACATATATGGAACTGAGTACGGATCCAGGTTATATGGATGAATTTGTAGCAGCATGTTTCCTGCCTCATACAGATACTTCACTGTTTCCAAGTGTAATTCAGGAAGATATCTGATCAGAAGATAATGAAGGAGGGGATTCCATTGGAAATAGAAAATCATAAAGAAGAAGTGCCTTTTGAGTACTATCTGGAAAAGTACAGATTACTGGATCCGCAAGAGGCGGCACAAAGATTGAACATATTGTATGATGCAACGATACAGGAATTCCGTCTTCGGTTTATGGGGCATGAATATGCAATCGCTTATCCTGCATTCTCAATCCATACATGTGAGCCAAAGGAGGGTGAAACCAGTCTGTTTCAGTCCAGTATTCCTGCACAGACATTTATTCTCCGGTATCTTATAGAAGGTCAGTATATTCAGAGCAGTGGGAAATATATGACTTTTCGTGAAGTGCCCACTTACGGCGAATTATATATTCAGCCTTTCACCGGGCGATGTCTGAAACGTCTGACTTATGGTTTTGGTTTTAAGTTAAAGGCTTTTGCAGAGGCTATGGAACGTATACCAGGAGTTAAAAAACTTTCTATGGGAGACGTTTCCTATGAATTCGAACTGATTAACGGATATTTCATGCAGTTTATTTTCTGGGAAGGAGATGACGAATTTCCTCCTTCAGCTCAGATTCTGTACAGTGATAACTTTCAGTTTGGATTCCACGCCGAGGACATGGTAGTGGCAGGAGACCTGTCCATTTCTACAGTGAAAAGTCTGTGCGCTTAAAATAACAAAACAATGTTTTCTCTGGTTCACTGATTTTCTGAATATGAAGAGACACTTGCGCCGTAGAAAGCATTGTAGTCTGGCAATATTGCCAATGTCTTATGATTTTATTTTGACGATATACACAAAGTTGCACATAGTACAATATGTAGGATGCCAGAAAATTAGCAATCCTGTATAATGTTGGTATGTTCAAAGGACTGATAATCCTTTGTTAAAAATTAAACAATCGCGTAAAATGCGTGCCCTGAAGGGAGAAGTCAGCCCAAAGGGAAAGAAAGGAGTAATTCTTATGGGATTCAAAAGTGACATCGAGATTGCACAGGAATGCGAGATGAGGCCGATTACTGAAATCGCAACCAAAGCAGGGATCGACGACAAGTATCTGGAGCAGTATGGAAAGTACAAAGCAAAAATTGATTACAATCTGCTGAAAGAGTCTGACGCTCCAAATGGCAAGCTGATCCTTGTTACCGCAATCAACCCAACTCCTGCAGGAGAAGGAAAGACCACCACGACTGTAGGTCTTGCAGATGGTATGCAAAAGCTTGGTAAGAAGGTTATGGTTGCTCTTCGTGAGCCGTCCCTCGGACCGGTCTTTGGTGTAAAAGGCGGCGCTGCAGGCGGCGGATATGCACAGGTTGTTCCTATGGAAGATATTAACCTTCATTTCACAGGTGACTTCCATGCGATCGGTGCTGCAAACAATCTGTTGGCAGCTATGATTGACAATCATATTTTCCAGGGTAATGCTCTTAACATCGATCCAAGAAAAATCACCTGGAGAAGATGTGTGGACATGAATGACCGTCAGCTTCGTAATGTGGTAGACGGCCTTGGTGGAAAGACCAACGGTATGCCGAGAGAAGATGGCTATGATATCACGGTTGCATCCGAGATCATGGCAGTTCTGTGTCTGGCAAGCGACATTCTTGACCTGAAGAAGAGACTGGCAAGAATTATCATTGGTTATACATACGGTAAAGTGGCAGAGCAGAAGCCTGTTACTGCTGGTGATCTGCATGCAGAGGGCGCTATGGCAGCACTTCTGAAAGATGCTCTGAAACCGAATCTGGTTCAGACTCTGGAAGGTGTTCCGGCAATCGTTCACGGCGGACCATTCGCTAATATCGCACATGGCTGTAACTCTGTAACCGCTACCAAGATGGCACTTAAATTATCTGATTACACGATCACAGAGGCTGGTTTTGGTGCTGATCTCGGCGCTGAGAAGTTCCTGGATATCAAATGCCGTATGGCAGGCCTGAGACCCAATGCAGTTGTTGTTGTAGCTACTGTACGTGCTCTGAAGTACAACGGCGGTGTTCCGAAAGCAGATCTCAACAATGAGAATCTGGAAGCGCTTGAGAAAGGACTTCCGAACCTTCTGAAACATGTGAGCAATATCACTAATGTATACAAGCTTCCATGTGTGGTTGCGATCAACGCATTCCCGACCGATACCAAGGCTGAACTTGATCTTGTGGAAGCAAAATGTAAAGAGCTGGGCGTAAACGTTGCTCTGTCTGAAGTATGGGCAAAAGGCGGAGAAGGCGGCGTGAAACTGGCAGAAGAGGTTCTTCGTCTGGTTGAGCAGCCGAATGACTTTACTTTCTCTTATGAGCTGGAAGGCACCTCTATTGAGGATAAGCTTAATGCGATCGTTCAGAAGATTTATGGCGGAAGCAAAGTAGTTTTGACTGCAAACGCTCAGAAGCAGGCAAAAGAGCTGGAAGCTCTTGGATTTGGAAACTGCCCGATTTGTGTGGCTAAGACTCAGTACAGTCTGACAGATGATCAGACGAAACTTGGTGCTCCGACAGGATTTGAAGTAACTGTACGTAATCTGAAGATTTCTGCAGGCGCAGGCTTTATTGTTGCTCTGACCGGCGAGATCATGACCATGCCTGGTCTTCCGAAGGTTCCAGCTGCAGAGAGAATTGATGTAGACGAGACCGGAAAGATTACTGGACTGTTCTAAGTATCATTGAATTATTTGATCATAACAGGAAGCAGGGATTTATATGCCCTGCTAACTGTTATGTATTCATATTGTTGTGTTGTATCCTGTCAGGTTTTACATATGTATTGTCTCTGACGGGATAGAACAGCAGGCGGACCTGTGAATTATTAAGCCGCTGAATCGATATAAAAGTTGCAGTTGAGAACGAAAGTCCTGTAAAAAGCAGACAAAACGTCAGACGTACAGCGTAGCAGGTCCTATGTGTTGCTGCATTTAGTGCCGGATGCGTATCAGCAGCACGCCGTATCCTCACGGCAGTTGTTAATATCTTGGCACGGTAGTTTGACTTATGCCGGCGGAAATAATGTGCAGTAAAAACTGTATTAATTTTATGGAGGTAATATATGGGATTCACAAAGGGAACATGTGAAGAATTTGTAGATGTGCTTGCATCGAAGGCTCCGGTACCGGGCGGCGGCGGCGCATCCGCGCTGGTAGGCGCTATCGGTATGGCTCTTGGCAATATGGTAGGAAGTCTGACCGTTGGTAAGAAGAAATATGCGGATGTAGAAGAAGATATTATTGCAATGAAGGAAAAAGCAACGGCGCTTCAGGCAGATTTTCTTCGTCTGGTAGAAGCAGATGCAGAAGCGTTTGAGCCGCTTTCCAAGGCATATGGTATGCCCAGAGAGACTGAAGAAGAAAAGGCAGAAAAAGCCAGAGTTATGGCTATTGTTTTGAAAGATGCATGTGCAGTTCCTATGGAAATCATGGAAAAGTGCTGTGAAGCAATCGATGTGATCGAAGAATTTGCTGCAAAAGGTTCTGCTCTTGCTATTTCAGATGCAGGTGTGGGTGTTGTATTTTGTAAGGCGGCGCTTCTGGGTGCATCTTTAAATGTATTTATTAATACAAAGTCTATGGCTGATAAAGAGTACGCAGCATCTTTGAACGAAAAAGCTGACAAGATGATCGCAGACTACAGCAAGAAGGCTGATGAAATTTTTGCTGCGGTAAATGCGAGATTACGGTAAATCATACCTTATTGAATATTTGTAGTTCAATAAGTATACAATATTTTTCAAACTATTCACAAAACTGTCAAGAATATGAAGGGTAATGTCTGCATTTACATCGGACTTACAGGCTGAAAATTGTATTGAAGCGCAGATGAGAATGCAGAATCAAAATAGGAGAGTAAATATGGCAAAACAGTTATTAGGAAAAGAAGTAACTGCTGCATTAAATGAGAGAATCAAAACAGATGTGGCAACTTTGAACGCAAAAGGCGTAAAACCGACTCTCGGCATCATTCGTGTTGGAGAGAGACCGGATGATCTTTCTTATGAGAGAGGTGCAACCAAACGCTGCGAGACATTGGGTGTAGAATATAAAAAATATCTGCTTCCTGCAGATGTAAGCCAGGATGAACTTCTGAAAGTTGTAGATGAAGTCAACAACGATAATAATATTCATGGTGTATTGATGTTCCGTCCGCTTCCGAAACATATTGATCAGACTCTGGTGGAGAATGCTCTTGCAGCGGAGAAAGATGTAGACTGTCAGACAGATGCCTCTCTTGGTGGCGTATTCACCGGCAAAAAGGTTGGATTCCCTCCTTGTACTCCGCAGGCGTGTATGGAGATTCTGGATCACTATGGAATCGACTGTACTGGTAAGAAAGCAGTGGTAATTGGACGTTCTCTGGTTGTAGGAAAACCTGCTGCACAGATGCTGATCAAGAAAAATGCAACGGTTACCACCTGTCATACCAGAACGATTGATATGCCGTCTGTGGCAAGAGAAGGAGAGATTCTGATCGTTGCAGCCGGTCGTGCAGGCGTTGTGGGAGCAGAATATGTATCTCCGGGGCAGATTGTTATTGATGTAGGGATCAATGTAAATGAAGAAGGAAAACTCTGCGGAGATGTCGATTACGCAGCAGTAGAACCGATCGTCGAAGCAATCACTCCGGTTCCCGGCGGTGTTGGAAGTGTAACCACTTCAGTCCTTGTTGGACATGTGGTGGAAGCAGCAATGAGAAAATTTGCATAATTATTTATCCAGCAGAGCTGTCCCGAAAGTATTTTATACTTATTGAACTACTTAATGTTCAATAAGATATGATATTCGGGACAGCTCTTTTTTGCACCCTTAGTACTTTTTTATTTTAATCTGAAACTAAATTCCATCTCAGTCATGTCTGTAATAATTTACATAAAAAAATTATGTAAATCAACACGACTGTTTCAGTTTTTCTTAAGAAATATTATGAATTGCTTCAGACATAAAAGTCCTCGATTATGATATTCTATATATAAGGTAATTTGATGTACATAAATTATATACCACAAAACAGGGCGTATCAGATAGTTAAGATAAATTTTCAAATATGCTCTGGAAAACTACGTATGGGGAGAGGATAAACCGATGGAACGCCAGCGAAGAATGACAGAACGGGAGAGGATCAGAAGACGAGAACAGATGCGTCGTAAGAAAAAACGCAGACTGCGCCGAAAAATAAAGAGAATATGTACTATTTTTCTGATGCTGCTTATATTATTCACAGCAGTATGGATGATTGTTTTTTCTTTAAAAAAATTGAACATTATACCAAACAACAAAAATTTTGAGATCGAAAAGCCTGTTCAGAGAACAGAAGAAGAAGTACGGTCAAAGCTGGAAGAAATGGCAGAGAAGCATAAAGAATATAAAGAAATTCTGGAGCATTATGAAGATTATCCTGAAGTATATCTGGCCGCATTAGCCAATAATCCGGAAATGCTGGAATATGTAAAAGGTTATCTGGACCAGCAGGATACTTCAGATGCAAAGCTTACAAAGAAAGAAAAAAAAGAAGATTTTCCGCTGTTTATTCAGTGGGATAAGCGTTGGGGATATCATTCATACGGGACAAGCAGTATCGGAATCTCCGGATGTGGTCCTACCTGCCTTTCCATGGTGATCTATGGACTGACAAATAATGAACTGGCAACGCCAGATAAAGTAGCCCGTTACTCGCAGGAACAGGGCTACTATATTGAAGGAACAGGAACGTCCTGGGATTTAATGACTGAAGGGGCTTCTTCCTTCGGTGTGACTGGAACGGAACTTTTGCTTGAAGAAAATGCAATGAAACGGGAGTTGGATGCGGGACATCCGATCATCTGCGCTATGAGAGAAGGGGATTTTACAGCAGCGGGTCATTTTATCATGATTCGCGGTTATGACAAAAAGGGCTTCATTGTAAATGACCCGAACAGCAGAGCCAGAAGCGAAAAACAATGGACCTATGAAGAGCTGAATGGGCAGATCAAAAATTTATGGTCTTATTTTTCACGCAACTGAATGATATTGGCAGCTTTCCGCTTATTGTCTTCTTTCATTGCCGCATAGTGTTTACGCGTTGTATTAACATTTTTATGTCCCAGTACATCAGCAACCAGATAAATATCACCAGTCTCCTGATACAGAGAAGTGCCATAGGTACTGCGGAGTTTATGAGGTGTAATTTTCTTCACCGTCGCCGTGGAAGCGTATTTTTTAACCAAACGCTCCACGGAGCGGACGGTGATTCTCGTATTTTTCTGAGAAATAAATAACGCATTCTCATGTCCTGGTTCCGGCTCTATCGTCAGGCGTTCATCCAGGTAATTTCTGAGCATTTCTTCGGTTTCCTCTCCAAAATATACAACATCTTCATTTCCTCCTTTTCGAATGACCCGCATAGATCCATTATCAAAATCAAGATCAGAAATATCCAGACCTACCAGTTCTGTCACTCGAATACCTGTTCCGAGTAAAGTGACAACTATTGCCAGATCTCTGAGCCTGGTTCTGTTATGCCAGATTTTCTGACTTTTCGTCAGTTTTTCACCGGACTCAATATTGTCAATTAACTGTGCAACTTCATTGGCATCCATACGGATAATATTCTTTTCTTTTATTTTCGGTACATCGACCACTGAGGGCGCATTTTTCTGGATCATTTCCTTTTTATGAAAATAACCGAAAAACGTATTTAAAGTTGCCAGCTTACGTGCTTTGCCTTCTTCATGATTTCGGAATATTTGTCCATCTTTTTCATAATATGTGAGAAAAGACAAATATTCTTCAATATCTACCGGCCGAAGATCATCCAGAATAGAAACTGGAAGAGTACAGATATCTTTGTCCTTAAAATAGGGATTTTCAGATTTCAAAAAATAAAAAAAGGTACTTAGATCATACGCATAATTCCGACGGGTATTTGTTGCCTTTTTTATTTCCATTGCCCGGAAAAAATCAGCAGCAAATGCAGGAAGATCTTTTTGTAGTTCACGTAATTTTTTTATGTTAATTATATCCATTTGCTCGTGATAAGATAATGCCATTAAGAAAACCTCCTTTTTAAAAGTCTATTTTTTTAACTCATCAATAAATATACTTATTGATAAGTACAGCAACCAACTGTAAAATAATATTTTTTATAGGTACAAATCAAAAACTACAC
>CATOPL010000013.1 GCA_951802115.1 uncultured Lachnospiraceae bacterium
CTCTTGTACTGATGCTTCTGCTTCTGTTCGCTTTCGCCAACATCAACAAGCGTCTCAGTACCGACAGCGAAAACCGGTTTAACCTTACTTACAATGCCAACCGGTTTATGAACGGTTCCGCTTATCTGACGAATGAGGTGCGCGCTTATGCCGCGACCGGAGATCAGATACATTATGACAACTATTGGAATGAGATCAACAATCTGAAAAACCGGGACCAGGGTGTTGCCGCCATGCAGGAAATCGGAATCACAGACGGGGAGCAGTCTATGATCGATCAGATGTCCTCCCTTTCCAACAATCTGGTTCCACTGGAGGAGCAGGCAATGGAAAATGTACAGGCAGGACGCCTTCAGGAAGCCATCGATTATGTCTATGGCGCCGAATACACATCTTCCATCACGGAAATCAACGCCTTAAAAGAACAGTTCCTCACCACTTTGGACACCCGAACCATGACAGATATTCAGACATTGAATCTGCAGTCTCTGATCATCAAAGTTCTGATTTATCTGACCATGATTCTGGTAGCTGTTATTCAGTTTTTCATCATGATGGCCGTCAGAAAACGAGTATTAAGCCCGGTCATTCATGTTCGTGATCAGATGGGAGAAATCTCCCGGGGAAATCTTTCCGCAGAATTTCTTCTGGAATCTGACACTTCAGAAATCGGCATGCTGGTAGAATCCATCCATGATACCAAACGTGAACTAAAAAAATACATAAATGACATTGACTCCAAGCTTTCACAGATGGCGCAGGGAAAAATGGATCTGGATGTCGGAAACGATTACCGCGGAGAATTCCTTCCGATTCAGAACGCCATGCGTCAGATTCTGGAGGCACTCAATCTCGCTCTCTCCCAGATCCGAAATACTGCGGACCAGGTATCAGAAGAATCTGAACGGATGGCTTCCGATGCACAGGTTCTGTCTGACGGTGCAACCGAACAGGCGTCTGCCGTAGAAGAGCTCTCCGCCAGTATTCAGACTCTGTCCGAACAGGTCAAAAGTACTTCTCTGGACGCAGACGATGCCAGAAAATCTTCCATTAATTCTGCCAAACAGCTGATCGAATGTAATCAGAAAATGCATGAACTGACTTCTGCCATGGGAGATATCTCCAAATCCTCCCAGCAAATCAGCGGTATTATCAAAACCATTGAAGATATTTCCTTCCAGACCAATATCCTGGCGCTCAATGCCGCTGTAGAAGCCGCACGGGCCGGTGAGGCCGGCAAAGGATTCGCTGTAGTGGCTGATGAAGTGCAGGGACTGGCTACCAAGAGTTCCATCGCTGCAAAAGACATCACCAAACTGATTGAAGATTCCATGCAGCTGGTTAAACACGGAACCGCTCTTTCTGAAGATACTACCGGCGCGCTGACCACCAGCGTATCCAGCGCACAGCAGTCTGCTGATCTGATCCAGCGAATTGCAGATTCTGCACAGCAGCAGTCTGAATCCCTGATACAGCTCTCAGAAGGTGTGGAACAGATTTCGGATGTGGTCCAGACCAATGCGGCAACCGCCGAAAAGTCTTCCATGTCCGCCAATGAATTGTTCAAGCGCGCGGATGATCTGAAAAAATCCGTTCAGAGGTTCCAGCTCCGCGGATAAAAAACTGACAAAATTTCCAGCTATACGCAAGCAAAGCAAAAAACAGCTCGCGGTTCCTGTCTGGTCTGGAACCGGGAGCTGTTTTTTATCATCTGATAATCTTTCGCGGACATTCTTCTGCGCATTTGCCGCAGCCGGTACATTTTTCATAATCCACATGTGCCAGACTGCCTTCCACAGTAATTGCACCTGCCTCACAGTTTTTCACACATTTCATACAACCGATACAGCCCGCTTTACAGACTTTATTCACATCCTTGCCTTTATCATGAGAATTGCACTGTACACGGGATACGCCGCTCACCGGTACAAGTTCAATCAGTTTTTTCGGACATGCGCTGATGCACTTTCCGCATGCTTTACATGCATCCTGATCTACAACTGCCACCCCGTTTACAATGTGAATTGCATCAAACTGACATTCTTTTACACAGGAGCCATATCCAAGACAGCCAAAAGTACACATCTTATCTCCGCCGTTCTGCATCATACTGACAAAACGACAGTCGTCTGCACCTGTATATTCATAATTTCTCGGAGCAATATCACAGGTTCCCGCACATTTTACAAATGCAGCTTTCCGTACTCCTGCATCTGCTTCCACACCCATAATTGCCGCGATCTTTTCGCCAACCGGAGCGCCTCCGACCGGACATCCGTTCACCGGAGCTTCTCCCCTGGCTATTGCCGCCGCCAGACCGTCACAGCCTGCATAACCGCAGCCTCCGCAGTTATTACCCGGAAGACACTCCCGAACCGCTACTTCCTTTTCATCCACTTCTACTGCAAATTTCTCACCGGCAGCTCCCAGGAACAGACCGATAAAAATGCCCACACCGCCTACAATGGCTGTGGCGATAACGATTCCAACTATACTCATTGTCCTACCTCTATGAAAGTCCCGCATCCGTCCGGGCAAAGCCTCTGTATCCGGACAGATGCTGTTTTTAATATACTAGTACGATGACCGGATTGCATTCTATATGATACCTGAAAATCCGCAGAATGCGATAGCCATCAGTCCTGCCGTTACCAACACAATCGGAGAACCCTTTAATGCAGGAGAGATATCACTGTATTCCAGTTTTTCACGAATGCCTGCCAGCAGAATGATGGAAATGGTAAATCCCGTTGCCACTGCAAAACCGTTCACGGTACTGGTCAGAATGCTGTATTCCTTTGTCGCATTCGTCAAAGCCACGCCGAGCACCGCACAGTTGGTCGTAATCAGCGGCAGATAAACGCCCAGTGCCTGATACAAAGACTGCATGGTCTTCTTTAAAAACATCTCTACAAACTGTACCAGACAGGCAATGACCAGAATAAAGACAATCGTCTGCAGATATGTCATATGAAGCGGAATCAACAGTACTTTATCAATCGCACTTGTCACAAAAGATGCCAGTGTAATGACAAAAATAACTGCCGCGCCCATACCTGCCGCCGTCTCTACTTTTTTAGACACCCCCAGAAACGGACAGATTCCAAGAAACTGGCTTAATACCACATTATTGACCAGAGCAGACCCGATAGCAATTACTAATAATTCTTTCATCCCACTCTACCCCCTATTCCTTTGCATTCCCGCATTTTGCTCCGCAGGAAGCGCAGTCTGCATTACATCCGCTCTGAATCTTTGATACGTCTTTTCCCTTTTTGGCCAGATTCAGCTTTACTTTATTCTGAAGACCGGTCAGAAGCGCCAGTACAAAGAAGGCTCCCGGTGCCATAACAAAGATAGAGACCGGTTCATAAGACGCCGGAAGCACCGCTGCTCCGAAGATTTTTCCGGAACCGATGAGTTCACGCACCAGACCAATACTGGTCAGACCGATCGTGAAACCAAGTCCCATACCGATCCCATCAAAAAGAGACGCAATCATGGGATTTTTTGAAGCATATGCTTCCGCACGGCCGAGAATGATACAGTTCACGACAATCAGAGGAATATAAAGTCCCAGGCTTTCATTCAAGGTCGGAATATAAGCCTGCAGGAGAAACTGTACAATCGTCACGAAAGAGGCCACAATCACGATAAATGCCGGCACCCGCACATCATCCGGAATCACTTTTCGGAGCATGGAAATGATCAGATTGGACAGCGCCAGAATAACCATCGTTGTCAGTCCCATTCCCAGACCATTCATAGCGCTCGTGGTGACTGCAAGAGTCGGACACATGCCGAGCATCATTACAAAAGTAGGATTTTCTTTTATAATACCGTTATATAAACGTTCACCTGCTGAATTCATCTATGTACGCCCCCTTTACTCAGCATAATGTCCGGCCGCACAGAGCGCCGCATTAACTGCCCCGGTAACCGCTTTTGTCGTTATCGTCGCACTGCTGACTGCATCGATCTCATTAGGTGCGGATTTTCCGGATTTGGTATAGGTAATTTCAGACGCCTGAATACCCGCAAACTGAGCTTTCCAGGTATCCGTATTGGCATTCATGCCGAGTCCTGCCGTCTCACTGATCGACAGGAAGGAGATACCCAGCATCGTCATATCATTCTTTACGCCAACCGTCATCTGAATATTTCCGCCATAACCTTCCGATGTGGTAATATTGATCACATGTCCGATCACATTTCCAGACGCATCGCACGCCTCTGCGACCTCATTGATCACCTGAGAGGTATAGCCCTGTTCAGCAATCCAGGCTGCTGCATCCGTAATATCCTCAATTTCATTAAAAGACACCGCTTCCGGAAATACTTCCGCATAAGCTTTCGCCTTCGCCAGCGCTTCCTGTTCCGCGATAGGCGCCGCCGTAAGCTCGTGAACAAATCCAAGAAGCAGTCCTGACACCAGTGTAATTGCCGTCAGAATCAGGGTATTTTTAATAATCTTATTCATGACCTGTTACCCCCTTTTACTTTTACTTTTCCGAATGCCATCGGAATCGTAAAACGCTCTATCAGCGGAACCAGAAGGTTTGAGAAAATGATCGCATAGGATACTCCCTCCGGAGAAGCGCCGAAGCACCGGAAAATACCTGTCAGAATACCCAGAATCACGCCATACACAATCTGGCCTGCGGGAGTAATGGGACTGGTCACGTAATCAGTTGCCATAAACCATGCGCCCAGCATCAAACCGCCACCGGCAAGCTGTGCCGCCAGATAGGTTCCGTCAAAACCGTGACCTCCGAACAGCAGCATGAAAACCGCAAATGTCACAAGATAGGTTCCCGGAATTCTCAAATCAATAACGCCTCTCCACAGAAGATACGCGGCGCCGATTAAAATCGCAATTACAGAAGTCTCACCGATCATACCTGCCGTATTGCCGATCACCATCTGCAGAACATCCACGCCGGCACTTTCTCCTTCTCTTAAAACTGCCAGCGGCGTTGCACCGGTAAATGTATCATAAGCATAATTCGTCATTCGTCCGGCAAAAGAAATCATCAGGAAGCATCTTCCGCCCAGCGCCGGATTCATAAAGTTCTGCCCCAGTCCTCCAAACAGCTGCTTTACCACCAGAATCGCAAAAACACTTCCCAGCGCCGCCATCCACCAGGGAGCACTGCAGGGCAGATTCATTCCCAGCAAAAGCCCTGTAACGACTGCACTGAAATCTCCCACTGTGACAGGTTTATGCATTAATTTCTCATATATGTACTCCGTCGCCACACAGACTGCAACTGTTACAAGCAGTACGATCAGTGCATTCATGCCAAAGTGGACCACGCCGAATACGGCCGCCGGCAAAAGTGCGATCGCTACGTCCCGCATGATATTGGAACTGGTCGCCTTATCTCTGATATGCGGTGACGAAGATACCTTTCTAAGATCACTCACACGACTCACCTCTTTCTCTATTTACTGTTATTTTTTACGATTGGCCATGACCATACGTCTTACATTTTTAATCATCTGTGCCAGCGGTCTCTTGGCCGGACAGACATAACTGCAGCATCCGCATTCCACACATTCCATGCCATGCCATTTCTGGAAAGTCTCCAGATCAAATTTTTCAGAAAACTGAGCCAGTCTCGCCGGAATCAGTCCTTCATCGCAGGCAGCCACACAGCGTCCGCAGTTAATACACGCCGTCGTCGGTGATTCTGACACAGCGTCAGCCGCCAGACAAGTAACAGCCGAAGTGGTTTTTGTCGTCGGAACTTCCAGATCAAACATCGCGAATCCCATCATCGGGCCGCCCGATATCACTTTTTTGGCTTCTGTCTTAAAACCGCCCGCTGCTTCGATCAACTCTGCCACATTGGTGCCCATCCGGCACTCAAAGTTTGACGGTTCCGCAACCGCTTCCCCGGAAATTGTGACAACACGGGAAATCAATGGTTTTCCCAGAATCACCGCATCGTAAATAGAAGTGATGGTATCACAGTTATCCACCACGCATCCCAGATCGGCCGGCAGCATGGTCGAGTTCAGATCCCTTCCTGTTACTGCATGAATCAACATACGCTCCGCACCCTGAGGATACTTGGTCTTAAGAACCTTTACCTGAATACGTGTTTCATTTTCACATGCTTTCTGCATGATTTTAATAGCCTCCGGCTTATTATCCTCAATACAGATACATCCCTGCGCATTGCCGAACAGCTCCAGAACTACTTTCAGACCGCCGACCACTTTCTCCGGGCGCTCCACCATCAGCCGGTAATCGGAAGTCAGATAAGGCTCGCACTCCGCACAGTTTACCAACACATAATCAATTTTATCCGGATCTTTGGGCGACAGTTTTACGTGAGTCGGAAATCCTGCACCACCCATACCGACAACACCGGACTCTTTGATAATTCCAATGATATCATCCCTGGACATTTCCTCAAAAGGCTTAATCGAAAGACCCGGCGCCTCCTCATACAACCCATCATTTTCCACTACGATAGCATTGACCTTTGCGCCTGTAGACACAAAATGCGGTTCGATCGCCTTTACCGTTCCGGACACGGATGCATAAATCGGCGACGAGACGAATCCTCCCGCTTCCGCGATCTTCTGTCCCACCAGAACCCGGTCGCCTTTTGCAACGACCGGCGCTGCCGGAGCACCGATGTGCTGGGAGACAGGATAGATCAGATCCCCCTTCGGCTGATACGGAACGATCGCTTTGTCTTTTGACAGTTCCTTGCCGTCATAAGGATGTACACCACCCTTAAAAGTTAAAGTAGCCATAAGAATCCCTCTTTCTTATATTTCTCCAGGACTGTGTGAAAATTTCAACAATCCCTTTATACTAACAGAGGACATACGAACTCTGTCCGTATGTCCTCGTGCTAATTCATAACAATATTTTATACATCCATATTGTCTTCATCATCCGTATACATTTCCAGAGCCTTCATACTCAAACTGATCTTTCTGTCCTCTCCGTTGAAATCAACTACTTTGGCAGTGATCTCCTGACCGGCCTTCAATACATCGGATGGTTTTTCCACATGCTCTCTGGAAATCTGAGAAACATGAAGCAGTGCATCCACACCCGGCTCCAGTTCCACAAATGCACCAAAGTCAGTCATACGCGCAACCACGCCATCTACAATATTACCGACCGCATATTTTTCATCCGCCGTCAGCCATGGATTTGCATCGTCAAATTTCAGGCTGAGCGCGATCTTCGTGTCTTTGATCTCCTTGATGAGTACGCTCAGTTTATCACCTACCTTGAACAGCTTCTTAGGATGATCAACTCTTCCCCAAGACATCTCAGAGATATGAAGCAGTCCGTCTGCTCCTCCAAGATCTACAAACGCACCAAAGTCAGTGACATTCTTCACAACACCTTCCACAACATCACCTTCACTGATCCGCTCGAACAGCGCTCTTTGAAGCTCCGCCTTGCGCTCCACCAGAAGCTGCTTTCTGTCACCGATAATCCGTCTTCTCTTCGGATTAAATTCTGTGATCACAAATTCAATCTCCTGATCTGCATACTTGCCGAGATTCTTCTCGTACGTATCAGATACCAGACTCGCCGGAATAAAGATTCTTGTCTCATCAACAACAACGCTCAGTCCTCCGTCCAGCACCTGTGTGACCTTTGCCGTCAGCACTTCCTTATTTTCAAAAGCTTCTTCGAGTCTCTTGCTGCCTCTTTCTGCAGCAACTCTTCTGTAGGACAGCTGAACCTGTCCCTCTCCGTCATTCACTTTCAGAACCTTTACTTCCATCGTATCGCCCACGGAAACCATGGTCGTCAGGTCCGCATTGGATACATTCGTATACTCATTTCTGGATACGATACCATCGGATTTATATCCGATGTTTAAGATGATCTCATCTTCTTTGACGTCAATGACCGTACCTTCTACGATTTCTCCTGTTCTGATAGTTTTTAATGAATCTTCCAGCATTTGTTCAAAACTTAATTCAGACACCTTGTTTGAACCTCCTCAATAATTTTCTTTGGGGTGGAAGCCCCTGCTGTAATACCTATAAGCCCAGTAGATCGCAATACTTCTAAATTCAGGTCGTGGACAGTCTGTATATAGTAAGTATTCCTGCACTCATTTCTGCAAATCTCAAACAGTTTCTGCGTATTCGAACTATGGCTGCCGCCAATGACGATCATGGCGTCTACTTCTCCTGCAATCTGACGGGCTTCCGTCTGTCGTTCCTCCGTCGCATTGCAGATCGTATTTACAACAACTCTATCATACCTCTTTTTATCAAGAATTTCAACTAAATCTTTAAATTTCTTGTAGTTAAATGTCGTTTGCGAAACTACACAAAGTGGAATCGTTTCCAACATGTGGAAATTTTCGGCCTGATCCGCCGATTCGATCACTGCAGCCGGAGTACTGCACCAGCCTTTGATCCCTTCCACTTCCGGGTGTCTGTCGTTTCCGATAATCACAATCTGCTTTCCCGCCCGGCTTTCTTTTTCCACGGTACGATGAATCTTTTTTACAAACGGACAGGTTGCATCCACACACTGCAGCCCCTTCTTTTTAATCAGTTCATAAATCTCTTTTCCCACGCCGTGAGAGCGGATGATTACAGTCCCCTCGGTCAGCGCCTCCAGATCCTGACGGTCATTTAAAACCTTTACGCCTTTTTCCTCCAGATCCTGCACTACCACTTCGTTGTGAATGATCGGACCATACGTATAGATTGGACGAAGGCCGCTCTCCACCTGCTCATAGACTGTATCCACAGCACGCTGCACGCCAAAACAGAATCCCGCACTTTTTGCCACCTTTACCTGCATAAATCCGCTATCCTTTCCACTACTTCCTCAATCGTCAGGTCGGAAGAATCCACAAGAACTGCATCCTCTGCCTGACGCAGAGGCGAATGCTCGCGGTGCATATCCCGGTAATCGCGGTCGATAATATCCTGTTCAATTTTCTCAATATCTGCTGCTTCCCCTTTTTCCTGAAGCTCCAGGAAACGACGTCTGGCACGGGTGGCTGCGCTGGCGGTCAGATACACTTTTACATCGGCATCCGGCAGAACCACAGTCCCGATATCCCGCCCGTCCATAACCACATCCTCTTTGGCCGCCAGCTTCTGCTGCAGTTCCACCAGTTTGCTTCTGACTGCAGGCACCGCAGACGAATAAGAGGCCATATTTCCTACCTCCTCGGTCCGCAGATATGCGTTCACATTCTCACCGTCCAGTAAAACAACCTGTTCCCCGTCCTTATATTCGATGGAAATATCCGCATTCTGACACATTCCCGCGATCTGCTCTGTATCCGCCGGATTAATTCTTTTGCGAAGCAGATATAATGCCATAGCACGGTACATCGCTCCGGTATCCACATAAATGTATCCCATCTTTGTGGCAATTTTTTTTGCGATTGTGCTCTTTCCGGCTCCTGCCGGCCCGTCGATCGCTATATTATACCCTGTCTTCATCCATGCCTCCTGTTTTCGTCTTTCATTGTATGTTTACAGTTCTGCATCCGTATCTGATCTGCCGCACTCTGGCTTTCTGAGAACACTGTTTTTACGGCATTCACCGACCGGTTCAGACATGCTCCGCCGCAGCCGCTGCAGTCGACCATGCAATCTGCAGATTAAATCCTCCGGTCACAGCATCCAGATCCAGCACTTCTCCGATAAAATAAAGTCCTGGTATTTTCCTGGATTCCATCGTAGCCGGATCAATCTCTTTTACAGACACGCCGCCTCTGGTAATCACCGCCTCATTATAACCTCTCAGACCTGTAATGGTCAATTCCAGTTCTTTCATATTGGAGAGAAATCTCTGACGCTCTTCCCTTGTGATCTCATTTACTTTTTTATCCGGGAAAATCCCGCTTAATTCCACCATAACGGGCGTAAGCTTTGACGGAAAGAACACGGATGCTGCATTTGCGAACTTTCTGTTTTTTGCCGCCTCAAATTCCCTCAGTATCCGCGCATCCAGCTGTTCCCTGCTAAGTGCGGGCTTCAGATCCAGAAACATTTTCACTTCTTTTTCTTTTATCTTTTTTCCACACACACTGCTGGCTGTCAGGATTACCGGGCCGCTGACTCCAAAATGAGTAAACAGCATTTCCCCAAATTCCTCGCAGAGCACCTTTTTTCCGTCCATCACCCGAACGGCAATATTTTTCAGCGCCAGCCCTTGCAGCTCCTTTACAAATGGCTCCTTTATATTGAAAGGAACCAGCGATGGAATGCATTCTGTCACTTTCAGCCCCAGCTCCTCTGCAAAACGATACCCGTCGCCCGTGGACCCTGTACTCTCATAAGAAAGCCCGCCTGTAGCCACAAACACTTTGTCTGCCTGTACAGTTTCGCCTTCCCGTATATCAAGCAGAAAACCCTCCTCTTTTTTACGAACCCGCTCCACTCGGCTGTTCAGATGCACCTTCACCCCCGCCTTTTTCATAGCCCGCTTTAATGCATCCAGTACGTCTGCCGAACGGTCAGATTCCGGAAACACCCGGTTTCCCCGTTCTACTTTCAGCCGCAGCCCCTGCTTCTCAAAAAAATGCACAGCATCCTGATTCGAAAAACCGTAGAACGCGCTATATAAAAACTTCGGATTGCGTTTCACACTCCCCAGCAGCTCTTCCATATCGCAGGCATTGGTCAGATTACACCTTCCCTTTCCTGTAATATACAGTTTTTTTCCAAGTTTTTCATTTCGCTCATACAGATCCACCTTCACGCCTTTCTCTGCTGCAAGCACTGAAGCCATCATCCCGGCTGCGCCCCCGCCGATAACCGCAAGTCTCATCTTTTCACCTTCCAATCAAAATCCATACCACGCCGTTTTACAGCTGCCCTGTCCACAAGACGACTAGCAGTTTCCCGCAAACACGTATTTCAGGTATTTCTGTGCCGCGCCGACAAGTGTATAAATATGCTGTACCTCTGTAGCTTCGCGATCACACATATGGTATCTGGGAAAGAAACGCGTAATATGCAGAGGGATATCCGCGCTCACAGAAGCAATCCATGCCGCTTCTTCTTCCATTAAGGACAAATCATCATTTTCTCCCGGAACGATCAGAGTGGTCAGCTCCACATGACAGTCGGCTGCCGCCCGGACAATAAATGCTTTTACCGTCTCCAGATCGCCTCCGAGCTTTTGGTAAGCATCTGCCCGAAAGCCTTTCAGATCAATGTTCATGGCATCTATATATGGTAGAAGCGTCTCCAGAACTGCAGACTCTGCACTGCCGTTCGTAACCAGTATATTTTTCATGCCATACGCCTGAATCCTCTCCGCCGCATCACGTACATACTCCCAGCCTATCAGAGGTTCGTTGTAAGTAAATGCCGCCCCGATATTCCCGACCGGCCGGTATTTTAACGCCCTTTCTGCCAGCTCCTGCGCAGACATAAACCGGGATACGGCATGTTCTGTATCCGCCATGGAAATCTCATAATTCTGGCAGAACGGGCATCGCAGATTGCACCCGTAGCTCCCGACTGACAGAATCAGACTGCCTGGATAAAACAGTTTCAGAGGTTTTTTCTCAATAGGATCGAGATTCAGAGAAGTCACCTGGCCATAATTGACGCACAGAATCTCTCCGTTTATATTCTTTCTCGCTCTGCAGATTCCCTGCTGCCCTGGTCTGAGACGGCAGTGATGCATGCAGACTTGACAAACTGCTTCCATTTTTTCTCCTAAATTTAAAATTCTGTTTTTATATACCAAAGTCTGCCCGACAGCATTTGAACCGCTATTTTTCCTGAAACGTATCCGGACTGTGTCTGACAACCTCAAATCTTAGCAGCTCCACTTCTTCGTCTTCCCGTATTCCTGCCTTTTGTCTTGCAATGGCGATCTGCTGTTCCACAGTATCCACGCCTTCCAGATTCGGAAGCAGCAGTCCCCGTCGATATCCGCTGCTTACAATCACACCATAACGTTTGACATCGAGCTCTTTCAAAGATGCAATCTTTTCAGGAACCCCCAGTACATCCACGCTGATTGTCAGCTGTTCCAGCTCTCCTGGCTCAACCGGGGCAAATCTGGGATCCCGGGAACATGCGCTTATGGCATTGTTCCTGATTTCATCCGCAACAGAAGACTGTACCGCCTGTATTGTACCAATACATCCTCTGAGCCTGCCCTCTTTCTTGATTGAAACAAATACACCGGACCTGCAAGAGCTCAGCTCAGACGAAAGTCCCTCCGGCAGTTCCATCATTTCACCCGTTCTGACATAATGATCAATCGTCCTGCGCGCCAGGCGGACATAATCATCCTCAAGCTCTCTCTGTCTGCTTAACTGCATACGAATTTTTTCCTCATGTTGTTCCAGAAATTTTCTCGTTTCATCAAACCCGCGGACCTCATAGACGCAGACTCCGTAACCTACGCCAAATGGCCCTTCATAGGATAAACGTTCACTCTTTATTTTCTGTCCGTCCAGCGTACCTGCCAGAATTGTAAAGGACCGGTGTCCGCATTCTCCCGCCTGCTCACAAAAATCTTCGGAAAAATCCAAGAGCTCTGAAAACGATCCGCTTCCCATCACGTCCATGATCCGATGGTCGTATTCCGGCCCTTCCTTCCGGTATCCATAAGGACCGTCTTCTGTCAGACGGTGAGACAAATCCCCGCTGCCGATCACTACCGTTTTTCGCTCCAGCTCTTCAGCCGTTCTCTGTATATACTGTCCCAGGCGATAATGCTCTGCCAGAGACAGACCGGACAGTCCGATTCGAACCAGACGGTAGCCGCTCCAGTACTGATTCACAAAATACAGCGGCACCATCGTTCCGTGATCCAGTTTCGGTTCCCTTTCGCCGGCTGTTCCTGCCGGAAACCTCTCTGACACTGCAAACTGACTGAGAATATCTGTAAATCCGGTATCGTATGGGATTTCCAGTTTCACCTGCTCTGTCCGAAACCGGCCAAAATCTCCCACTGCGCTTTTCCCCGGTGAAATGTGGAAATAGTCCGCATACATCGTCTGATGCGGAGAAATTAACACGATTGTATCCGGTTTCCAGACCCCGATCTTTCGTGCCACCTCCTCATATGCATGAATGGTATTCTGAATCTTCTTTTCTTCCCCCCGCCCGACAGCCGGTATAATCAGCGGCGGATGCGGAACCATGCAGGCTGCGATAATCCCCATATTTTTTGCTCCTCTTCTTTTTGCGACATTCTGCCGGTTGCCTTTTCCGTTCAGTCTTTTTCAAAAAGGACCCCCGCCACTCACGCGGGAGTCCTCTCTTTTCCATTTTATACGGGATATGCCCCGTTTGCAGTGTCTGCAACTGCCGCATCCACTTTCGTTTTCTGCGCATCTCTGTATTTAAAGAAATCCATGGCAACCTGCGGGAACAGAGCATAAGACAATACGTCCTCATCCTGCTCTTTGTACTGCGCCATCTCCGCCTCCAGTGTATCAAGCTCATTTCCAACCAGATCAGCCGGACGACAGGTAATGATCTCTTCATCGCCAATACATTTCTTCTGCACTTCCGGATTAAACGGTTTAACCGTCTTTCCATAGCGACCGGACAGAACTGCCTTGGTCTCCTTGGTAACCATCTTGTAGCGCTCGCCCATCAGCACGTTGAATACAGCCTGTGTTCCCACAATCTGAGAAGACGGAGTAACCAGAGGACACTCGCCCAGATCTTTACGTACACGCGGCACTTCTTCCAGAACCTCATAGTATTTATCCTCTGCATGCTGCTCTTTCAGCTGAGAAGTCAGATTGGAAAGCATTCCACCCGGCACCTGATACAGAAGAGTCTTAATATTCACTCCCAGATTCTTCGGGTTCAAAAGTCCGCTGTCCAGAGCCTCATCGCGGATCGGACGGAAATAATCAGCAATCTCTGCCAGAAGGCTCTGATCAAATCCGGTATCGTACGGTGTGCCTTTGAACGTCTCCACCATAACTTCGGTTGCTGGCTGAGAAGTTCCCAACGCAAACGGAGACATCGCACAGTCAATCACATCCACGCCAGCCTCCACAGCTTTCAGATACGTCATGGAAGCCACGCCCGATGTATAGTGAGTATGAAGCTGAATCGGAATCTTCACTGCCTCTTTGAGAGCAGTCACCAGTCTTGTTGCTTCATAGGGAAGCAGAAGACCTGCCATATCTTTGATACAGATGGAATCCGCGCCCATCTCCTCGATTTCTTTGGCGATGTTTGTCCAGTACTCCAGTGTATACGCATCACCCAGTGTATAGGAAAGCGCAATCTGTGCATGTCCGCCCTCTTTGTTGGAAGCTTTCACGGCAGTCTGCAGATTCCGCAGATCGTTCAGACAGTCGAAAATACGAATAATATCAATACCGTTGGCAATAGACTTCTGTACAAAATATTCCACCACATCATCACCATAGGGACGATATCCCAGGATATTCTGGCCGCGGAACAGCATCTGAAGTTTTGTATTCTTCGCTCTTGCTTTAATCTGACGCAGTCTCTCCCACGGATCCTCTTTCAGAAAGCGAAGAGAAGCGTCAAACGTAGCGCCGCCCCAGCACTCCAGAGAATAGTACCCTACCTGATCCAGTTTCTCCACGATCGGGAGCATCTGCTCCGTGCTCATACGCGTCGCGATCAGAGACTGATGTGCATCACGCAGAATCGTCTCTGTAATCTTAATGGGCTTTTTCGCCATATCACTCATTCTATCATATTCCTCCTATATAGAGTTCCATTGCAGTCCTTTCAGGGACCTTTTCTGTTTCACAATGTTTGCTTATTAAACCGCTGATCTCCAGACCTCAGCCGACTGCCGTTCCCCAAAAACTCATCCCGGGATACAGCCCTCAGGATAGCTTTTCCGCAGCTGACAGCGCCCCAATTACATCACTCCAAAGATCGCCATAAATGTACCCGCCGCCACAGCTGTACCAATAACACCTGCCACGTTCGGCCCCATTGCATGCATCAAAAGGAAATTGGTCGGATCGGCTTCTGCTCCAACTTTCTGAGATACACGGGCTGCCATCGGTACCGCAGACACGCCGGCGGAACCAATCAGCGGATTGACCTTTCCTCCGGTTATCTTGCACATCAGCTTTCCAAACAGAACGCCTGCCGCTGTACCAAAAGAAAATGCGATCAGTCCAAGTACAACAATCTTGATCGTATCCCAGTTCAGAAACGCCTCCGCACTGGTAGTCGCACCTACAGAAGTTCCAAGAAGAATAACAACGATATACATCAGCGCATTGGACGCAGTCTCTGTCAGCTGACGAACCACGCCGCTCTCCCGGAACAGATTGCCGAGCATCAGCATACCAACCAGCGGAGCTGTCGTCGGAAGAATCAGAGACACAATAATTGTAACGATGATCGGAAACAGAATTTTTTCCAGTTTGGATACCGGGCGCAGCTGCTCCATCTTGATCTTCCGCTCTTCTTCCGTCGTAAGAAGTTTCATGATCGGCGGCTGAATAATCGGCACCAGGGACATATAGGAATATGCCGCCACTGCGATAGGACCCATAATCGCCGTCTGCTGCAGTTTGCCCGCCAGGAAAATAGAAGTCGGACCGTCCGCCCCGCCAATGATAGAGATGGCAGCGGCTGCTTTATCGCTGAAGCCCAGCGCCATAGCGCCGAGATAGGCAGCGAAAATACCAAACTGTGCGGACGCACCAAGCAGAAAGCTTTTCGGATTCGCGATCAGCGGTCCGAAATCTGTCATGGCGCCTACGCCCATAAAGATCAGAGACGGAAGAATCGCCCATTCATCCATTAAATAAAAGTAATGGAGAAGACCGCCTACGCCGTTGGCAGAATCCTCAATACTAAGCATAATATCCGGATAGATATTTACCAGAAGCATACCGAAAGAAATCGGAACCAGAAGAAGAGGTTCATATTCTTTTGCGATAGCCAGATAAAGGAACACGCATGCAACGGCAATCATGATATAATTGCCCACCGTAAGATTAAAAAACGCGGTCTGATGCACGAGGTTTCCTAATGTATCAGCAATATAACTCATGTTGTAACCTCCAATGATTTATTCATGTGCCAGCCAACTGTCAGGATCAATTCAGTGTAGCCAATACATCACCGGATTCTACTGCATCACCTACAGATACATCGATGCTTGCAACCGTACCGTCTTCCGGAGCGACTACCGGGATCTCCATCTTCATTGCTTCCAGAATAATGATCGGATCGCCGGACTTCACTGCCTGACCAACGCTTGCCTCTACTTTGAATACTTTACCCGGAACGGAAGCGCTCACTTCGATAGAACCTGCGTCTCCTGCCGGAGCCGGGGCTGCTGCCGCCGGAGCCGGAGCTGCCGGAGCTGCTTTCGGTGCTGCCGCACGAACCGGTGCGCTTCCTGCTCCGCCTTCCTCTACAGTTACATCATATACAGTGCCATTTACGGTAATGGTATAATTTTTCATTTCAAATATTCCTCCTGTTAAAATTCTGCCATTTTATAGTTAAGATCTCTTCCATGTGGATGATTCTGCACGTCTGATAGAACGGACTACAAAGCCGTCCGAAGAAGTACCTCTGTAAGCGCAGATCGCTGCTGTAATCGCTGCCACCAGCTCTTTGTCGTCGACAAGATTCTGTTTTGCCGGTCTTGCAGCAGGTTTTTTCGCCGGTCTTGGCTTCGGTGCCGGACGCTCTTCCTGTTTTGCCGCCTGATTGCCGGGAATAAAATTAAAGCAGTAGATCACAAGGCTGATGAAAATCAGTACGATAAATACCGTTCCCATACCGAGAATCGTATTCATACCTGCCTTCTGAAGAATCTCCCCGGTACTGTACTTTGGATCCAGCGTCACGGATTCTACAACTCCTCTTTTATTAAAGATCATCGACAGTTTTGCTGTACGATTCTCATAAGTCAGATTCGCCACAAAAGTAACCTCATCTCCTTTTACTTCCGGCTCTTCATAATTGTCTGTAGAAATATACGCCCCAAGTTCTTCCATGGAACTCTCATAGCCTGCAAATGCGCTCGTAAACGCTTCTCCTGTAAACGGAAGACCATACATATCTATCAGCGTCTGCGCATCTTCCTTCTCCATAGAAGCATACTCTGAAAGTTCTTCCGCCGGCATTTCCGTCCAGAGCGTAACCAGATAATCTGCCACCGACTGGAGCTGGCTCTCATCGTATGAGTTCTGCTGCTCCGTAGAAGCCGTACTGCTTCCACAGGCCGTCAATCCCAGCACAGATACTGCCAGAACCAGCGCTGCAAGAACTTTTTTAATATTCTGTTTCATATGGTTCACCTCGCTCTAAACTGTTCCGTGCTTTTTAGCCGGGCGGTCTTCCCTCTTGGTAAACAGCATCTCAAATGCACCGATAACATATTTTCTCGTATCCTGTGCGTCAATGACTGTGTCCACATAACCTCTCTTTGCTGCAGAAGCCACATTGTTCTGAAGTTCCGCATAGGCAGCAGCTTTTTCTTTCTGCTCTTTCGCATCGGCATCTGCATACATAATCTTTGCTGCAAGTTTCGCATCCATCATACCGATCTCTGCTTTCGGCCATGCATAAACAAAATCCGCGCCCAGCCCCTTGCTGTTCATAATCACATATGCGCTTCCATAAGCTTTTCCGGTAACCACATTAACCTTTGGTACAGAAGCATCGGCAAACGCGCAGGTGAGCGCTGCAGCCGCTCTGGCAATCTTTTTCTCTGTACATTTGGAGGCTTTAAAACCGGATGCGTTTGTCAGCGTCAGTACCGGAATATTGAAAGCGTCACAGAATTTTACAAATCTGGCTGCTTTGTCGCATCCTTTTGCAGAAAGCTCAGCGTTAAACTCTGCTGCTTTGTTTCCTTCTGCATCATATATTATCGTTCTGTTTGCCACTGCTCCAACCGTAGTACCGTTCAGTTTAATAAATCCGGTTACCATATCCTTTGCGTAATCTGCCTTTGTCTCAAAGAAAATGCCGGCATCTGATATCATCGGAAGAGCGATCGCAGGATCTGCTGCTGAAACCTCAAGCTCCGCGCATACTCTGTTTAAGTCATCATCACAGTCCATATAGGACAAATCATCTTCATTATTTGCCGGAAGCAAAGATACCAGCTCACGAATCTGCCTGATCAATTCTGCTTCTTCAGCCACTGCATCTACGATTCCTGCCTCTTCACTCTGGAAGGCTGCAGACGCCGTATCGCATCTGGACACTTCATTACCATCCAGCGCATTGGGAGAATTTACAAATAATTTTGCCTTTGTACTCTCCATAAACGTAAAATCAGACATGGCAGACGCCACTGCCATACCGCCGCCGCAATTTCCAAATACAGCTGTAATCTGCGGAACTACGCCGGAAGCCATCGTCTGCTTCAGATACAGTTCTCCAAAAGCATTCAATGCGTCAGAAGCTTCCTGGAGTCTCAAACCTGCACAGTCCACAAGCCCAATGACCGGAGCTCCCATTTTCATTGCCATGTCGTAGATCCTGACAATCTTCTTGGCATGCATCTCACCCATGGAGCCTCCCAGTACGGAAGCATCCTGACTGTATACATATACAAGGCTGCCATTGATCACACCATATCCGGTAATCACACCATCGGACGGTGTATCTGTGTTGTTCATGTTAAAATCCGTTGCACGCGCGGTAACTGCTGCACCGATTTCAACAAAGCTGCTCTCGTCAAGCAGGGAATTGATCCTCCTGCCTGCCAGGCTCTGTGCCGAATTACTCATTTCTCGTCCTCCATTATATTTCATTAAAGTTAACCCAAGGTCGCCGATTCTAATTGTAACATACTCTTTCCTTTTTTCAAGTGATTTTTTTTATTTTTGCCGGCAGTCTGACAATTTTTTCACATATTAAACAAAATCTTTACACAAATCCGGCATTTTCTCTCTTTTTCTTTTGAACAAATGTGATATAATGAATTGCGCTGATGCGCAAGCAGGTCATCAATTTTATTAAATAAAATTGGTGACATATGATATAATGAATTGCGCTGATGCGCAGGCAGGTCATATAGCATCCTCCCGCCTGCGGGAGGGCTGCAATTCAGACACTTCAGGCCTTCACAGAACAAGCATATTTTATGCATCAGAAAGGAATAGAAAATCATGTCCAAAACCGAATACATGAAAGCCCGCAAAAAGGCGCAGAGAAATTACCGCGCCCAGCTTTTAAAGGGAACCTATCCTTACCTTCAGGCGCTCGATGACATTGTGTCTTTTGCAGAAATTTCTTCCGAATCCGAACTGGGGCTGGTCGAAATTCCGCTCAATGCCATCGTCGGCACCAAAACTTCCGGCAGGAAACAGGCTTTTGCCAGCAATTTTATGCCTCTTCTGGATGAAAACAGCGAATTTGCACACAAATGGGCTTCTCTATACAGCGCGCATATAGAGGAAGGAATCCGTGATCCAATTAAAGCGGTAGAATTTATGAACCGTTTTTATGTAGTCGAAGGCAACAAAAGAGTCAGCGTATTGAAATACGTTGACGCAGTCAGCATTCAGGCAAATGTCACCCGGCTGGTTCCACTGAAAACCGACTCCAAAGAAAACCGTATTTATTATGAATTTCTGGATTTTTACCGCTCAACCGCCATAAATTATCTGGATTTCAGCCAGGAAGGATGTTATACACGCCTGCTGGCTGTGCTGGAAAAGTCCGCCGATACGCCCTGGACAGATGATGAAAAGATGAATCTTCATTCTTCCTATATCCATTTTCTGGATGTTTTTGAAGAAAAAGGCGGCCGGAAACTTTCTCTTACTTCAGGAGATGCATTTTTAACTTATCTGGAAATTTACGGATATAAAGACATGCTGAACAAATCTCATCGGGAGCTTCTCGAAGAAATTCAGGCGATCTGGAACGATTTTGAAATCTATCCTGCCAAAAGAAGCGTGGAACTTGTCATGGCGCCGGAAAAGAAATCCGAAGAAAAAACGCTGCGGACACGTATTCTGCCCCTGTCTTCTCAGCCGCTGAAGATTGCGTTTATTCACGACCACAGTCCGGAAGAATCAAGCTGGACATATGGCCACGAGCTTGGCAGGCACTACCTTGAGAACACCCTTGCCGAAAAAATATCCACTTCTTTTTATATCACCAGCGGCGATCCGGAAGAAGGAAGCGAAGTGATCAAAAAAGCAATAGATGACGGCAATACCGTTGTTTTCACCACCAGCCCGAAGCTTTTAAACGCCAGTGTCAAGACAGCATTGAAATATCCCTCCATCCGAATCCTGAACTGCTCTTTGAATTCCTGTTTCGGACATCTGCGGACCTATTACGGGCGGATGTATGAAGCAAAATATCTGACCGGTATCCTGGCCGGTATCCTGAGTCCGACAGATTCTGTCGGTTACGTGGCAGACTATCCTATTTACGGTTCCACAGCCAGTATCAACGCTTTTGCACTTGGGGTTAAAATGGTAAATCCAAATGCAAGCGTATGTTTGCAGTGGACCTGCGTGAAAAACAACCGGTTCCAGGAACATTTCGCTGCAAGAAACATTTCCTATGTATCCGGCCAGGATCTTTTAACGCCTTATCGGGGTTCCAGACAATTTGGTCTGTATGACATCCGCGACGGGCAGATTACCAATGTTGCCATGCCCGTCTGCCACTGGGGTAAATTCTATGAGCGTATTGTCGCAAGTATCCTCAATGGCTCATGGAAAAAGGGACTTACTCACAGTAAAGACAAATCCATTAATTATTTCTGGGGACTTTCCTCCGGCATGGTTGATGTCATCTGTTCCAAACATGTTCCGGCGGCAACAGAGCATCTTCTGGATCTGGTTAAACAGAACATCGGTTCCGGACAGTTCCATCCATTTTCCTGTGAAATTCATTCCCAGGACGGAACACTGCAAAATGAAAAAGGCATGGTCATGCCTGCAGGTCAGATCGGATCCATGGACTGGCTTCTGGACAACATCGACGGCTCCTTTCCGTCTGTCTCCTCCATGACCGAGGAAGCCAGACGAATCGTAAAGCTTCAGGGCGTCGGAAAATACCAGGAGCAAAGTGATCTGTCATGAAAATACTGGTACTGGCGGACACCGAGTCCCTGTATTTATGGGATTTTTTTGACAAAAGCAAACTGGAGGGGATTGATCTGATCCTCTCCTGCGGAGATCTTCATCCACATTATCTGTCTTTCCTGGCCACTTTTTTTCAGGGTCCCGTACTCTATGTACATGGAAACCATGACGGCTGTTACAGGGAAACTCCTCCGGAAGGCTGTATCTGTATTGACGGAAAAATTTATGAATATAAAGGGATCCGCATCCTGGGCCTGGGAGGATCCATGAGATACAAAAGAGGAGAACATCAGTACACACAGCAGCAGATGGATCTGCGGATTCGAAAACTTTTCTTCTCGCTCTGGCGCAGAAAAGGATTTGATATCCTGCTGACCCACTCTCCCGCCTGGCAGCTTAACGACGGGAAAGATCTTCCTCATACCGGTTTTAAAGGTTTTCGATATCTGCTGGACAGATATGAGCCGCGTTATTTTATCCACGGCCATGTTCATCTGTCCTACAGCGCCGGCGCCAAAAGAAAATGTTCTTATCAGAACACTACCGTTATCAACGCCTATGAACGCTATATTATTGAATTATAGCCTGATTTTTCCAAAAATCCAGCGGTCCACGACCTGTTTCAGACACCATTTATAGTCAATGGCCAGAGAACTGTCCTTGATACAGATCGGGAACAAATCAAATATTTCTCCATTCAGATAGTAGATAACGGTTCCAACCAGTTCTCCTTCTTCAACCGGCGCCGGAAGTGTTTCCGGCGCCAGAACATCCATCGAAAACCTGTCATCTTCTTTCATCAAAAGTTCTCTGCTCTCCACCTGCGCCACTGTGCGCACATGTTCAACCTGCCCGTTCTCAATATAAATCGGTTCCAGAAGCAGTTCCTTTTTTCCCACGGTCTCCCTGTGAAAATCATCAATTCCATAATTCATCAGCTTTTTCGTATCTGACCATTTCCATGTCTTGTGATTCGGCCATCCGCAGGCAAGGACCACCGCTATCAGTCGTTTCCCACCCCGCTCCAGAGCGCCCACATAGCAATAGCCGGCCCCATTGGTAAAACCGGTTTTTCCGGTCAGAGCCCCTTCCATCATATTTAAAAATGCATTTTTATTATTTACGGTAAAGCTCCTGCTTCCATCCAGATCGGAAAAGCTCCAGGAAGGTTCCCTTGTAATGGATAAAAACTCTTCATTCTGCATGCAACAACGCATAATGCGCGCCAGATCCTTTGCTGTTGTAGAATGCGTCCCGTATTCATCCTGCGCATCCAGACCGTTCGGGGTAATAAAGTACGTATGATAGCATCCCAGAGTCCGCGCTTTCTGATTCATCATGGCTGCAAAACCCTCTACGCTTCCTCCCACATGCTCTGCAATGGCCACTGCCGTATCATTGTGGGACTCCAGCATCAAAGAATAACAAAGGTCCTTCAGGCGATACCGTTCTCCTTCCCGGATATTGAGCTGTACATCCGGCATGGACGCCGCGTAAGAAGATACCTGAACCTCTCCCTCCAGATCCGCGTTTTCAAGAGTTACCAAAAGCGTCATAATCTTCGTAGTACTCGCCATGGGCATTTCATTGTCCCCGTTTTTTTCAAAAAGAATACGCCCGGTATCAGCATCCATAAGCACTGCCGACTGGGCGTACAGATCGTCGGGCGCTCCTTCTGCCTGCAGCACCGTCCCGGGGAGCAGCGCTGCCAAAAAAAATGCCAGACAATTCTTCCTGTATTTTTTCATGATCCACCTGCATATTGATCCTTGATTCAATCTATGCAGACACTTTTAATTCTAATACTCGATCAGGTCCGCCTCCTTTAAAACCTCCTACACATCAAACTTCAGCTGTATCTCTTCTTCCGCCTGATTTTTCATTTCCTCCACAAGTTCCGGCTGTATCGATGGAAGCTCCTCCGTAGATCGAACTCCAAAATTCCGCAGAAATTCTTCCGTAGTTCCAAACAGAATCGGACGTCCCGGCGCATCCAGCCTTCCCGCTTCTCCCACCAGTCCGTATTCCACCAGCCGGTTCAGTGCATGGTCTGAATTTACGCCGCGAATCTTTTCGATTTCCTGTCTTGTAACAGGCTGTTTATATGCAACAATCGAAAGCACTTCGAGCTGAACGTCTGTAAGTACATACCTTTTAGGCTGTTTCGCAACCCTGATCAGCGCATCATAATATTCACGTCTTGTAGCAAGCTGAAACGAATCCTCCAGTTCGATAATCTCCATGCCTCCTTCCCGGCTGTTATACCGGTCCATCATCTGATGAACAATCCTGCGGGTTGTCTCTTTATCATGTCCGATCGCTGCAGAAAGTTTCTCGGTATCTATTGCATCTCCCATTGTAAAAAGCACCGCCTCTATGGTCGCTTCTATTTTTTTCAGTTCCAAAATGTTTCCTCGCCTCCCTCCGTGCCCAAAACTGCGGCCAAGTCTGTTCTGTAACCATGAGCAGACACACCGGCTTGTATTGCCGGGATAAACGAAAATCTCTGCATACCCGGTTTTCTCAGCAGCTTACATCTGTGCCGCAATCATCATGTCGTCAAACGGATGCTCCTGCAGCACCGACAATTCTCCTGTCTTCATCAGTTCCAGAACTGCAAGAAACGTTACGATCACCTGCATCCGGCTCCTCTGCCCTTCCAGCAGCGCAGAGAAAAGAAAACGCTGATTCTCCGCCGCATATACTCTCACCGACTCCATTTTCTCATCAAGACTGACTTCCTCCTGCTCAATTCTGCCAAATTTACTGCGGATTGGATCTATCTTTTCTGTCTGACGCTTCATGACAGACTGAAAGATTCGGTCCAGCTGCTTCAGAGTCAGATCTCCCACCAGTTCTTGCAGATCCACCGGAGTCTCATATGCTGCCACTTCCTCCGGAATCGTCGGAGATTTATACATGGCTTTTCCGGACAGAGACAGCCGCTCTCTGAGTTCCAGGGACATATATTTGTACATTTTATACTCCAGAAGCTTCTGTACCAGTTCTTCCCTGGGATCGATCTCCTCCCCTTCCTCATCCACTTCTACCGGCAGAAGCATCTTTGCCTTGATTTCCAGAAGCGTAGCCGCCATAACCAGAAACTCACTCATGATATTCAGATCCTGCTTCCCCATCGACTGTACATACTCCATATACTGCGCCGTGATCTCCACGATCGGAATGTCAAAAATGTTGAACTTATTCACATCTATCAGATGAAGCAGTAAATCCAGAGGTCCTTCAAAACTCTCAATTTTTACAGATAATGTCATTTCTAACCTGTCCCTTTTATTCTGACCCCGATCAGCCAGGGCGGATTGCATATCCTGAAAGGAATTGTATGCTCTCCCAGCCCGGGGCTGACCGCCATATATTTTCCATGTTTCTCGTACAATCCTCTGTCGTATTTCGGAAACAGTCTTGCCTGCGGAGTAATCAGACCACCAATCCCAGGGAATCTGATAATTCCCCCATGAAGGTGACCTGCCAGCGTCAGATCCGCCCCCCAGCGGACATAGGAGCTGAAATAGACCGGGTTATGAGCAAGCAAAATATGAAATGCTCCCTCCTCCGGTCTTCCAAGCTTCGTGTACAGATCTTTTTCATTATACGACTTTACAAAAAATTTTCTATAACAGTCCAGAGGCATCTCATAACCATGGATATGGACCGGCATGGAACCATGGCTCATTCTACAAGTTTCATTCTCCGGTATTATGACTCCCAATTCCTTCAGACGTCCTGAATAGTATCCATACTGTGTTCCATAGCATTCCGGTCTCTGCCTCATTCTGGATTCATGATTTCCATTGCCGGCGATTACTGTAAGCTTTCTCTTGGAAAGCTCTTCAAACAGCAGAACCGCGTGTTCCATACCGGCATGCTCCTTCGCCAGCACCATATCGCCGGCGCACAGAACCATATCCGCAGAAAAACGATCCACTTCTTCAAGAAGCTGCTGCTGCCTCTTCCCCCACAATCGATCATGCAGATCCGCCAGCAGAAGGATACAAAAAGGACGCTCTTCTTTTCTTAGTTTATTGGTCCGTATCTCATAGATTCTCGTCTCCAGACGTGCCATAATACCTTCTTTCTGCAGTATGTTACCAACGACTGCCTGCATATCATACCACAACCATCGGCTCTTCTGCAATTCCTTTAAGGCAAAAATATATGAAATGCTCTCCGGAGATAATCTCCATAGCCTGCCTTTTCCACATCTCCCGCAGCCAGAATTGAGGATTCGCCGATTTCCCGGCCATTCAGGATATAGGCGACTCTTCCAACCATATCTCCTTCTTTCACCGGAGCCGGCAGGGAATCCGGAAGTTCAAGCGACCGCTTCATATCGGACAGATTACTTCCATCCGTAGATACATAGGAAAAATCTCCCGCATATTTCAGCGCCACCCGGTCTTTTACACCTCCGGTTACTGTAAGATCCGTAAGCGCCACCCGATTCTCATCCTTATACAGACTGCAGCAGGCAAATCCGCTGTTCAGAAGCGTGACAGCATCCTGAAATCTCCCTTTGCTGTCCGCACCTCCCATAATCACTGCGATCAGTTCAATTTCATCTTTCTTTGCACTGGCAGATACGCAGAATCCCGCCACACTCGTATAACCGGTTTTAAGCCCTGTCGCGTATTCATACTGTTTGATCAGCTTATTCGTATTCGTCAAACCAAACTCAAAGCTTCCTCTCGCTGTCGAATGTATGATATTCTCCATCCAGATTGTGCAGTATTCATGGATCTGCGGATGATTCAAAAGCAGCTCTCTGGACATCAGAGCCACATCCCTGGCAGTCGTCAAATGCTCCGGATCATCCAGGCCGCAGCAGTTCACAAAATGCGTATTCTCCATCCCAAGCTCTGCCGCTCTTTCATTCATCCTTTTGACAAAATCACCTTCGCTCCCGCTGATATGTTCTGCCATGGCTACACAGGCATCATTGGCGCTGGCTACGGCAATACATTTGATCATCGTTTCCACCGTCTGCTGCTCAAAAGGCTCCAGATAAACCTGAGAGCCTCCCATGGAAGCGGCATGCTCAGACACCGACACAGTATCAGAAAGTGCAATTTTCCCCTCTTCCACAGCCTCCAGTATCAAAAGAAGCGTCATAATCTTTGTCACGCTTGCCGGATGGAGCTTTTCATCTTCTGCTTTTCCCATCAACACCGTCCCTGTAGACACTTCCATCAAAATTGCATGAGGAGCCGCCACTTCTGCCGCCACCTGATGCTCTGCCGTATCCTGTCTCTGCTCTGTCAGTTCTTCTGTTCCACCTGCTGACACCATCGCCGCAGGGCTTAAAGCCAACGTCATGATCAGCATCCATATGATATACCGTTTTCTCAGAATATCACCTCAGAACTCCTTTATACATGTGTAGCGATAAAACTGAAAAATATGCATAAAAGCCGAAGAATCTCCTGTCGGGCTTTTTAGCAGCATCATAAAATCATCAGACACGCAATGAGAATTCCCAGAATACAGCCAGCACCCACCTGAAGCGGCGTATGACCCACAAATTCTTTGAGGCTCGCTTCCCAGAATTCATACATCTTATCATTCTTTTTAAACGCCTCCACGAACCCTTCCGTTCGAAAAAATTCAATCATCTCATTCAATACTTTTCCCTGCTTTCCGGTTTCCATGCGCACTCCCATGGCATCATGCATGACAATAATCGCCAGCATACAGGCAATCGCAAATTCAAAGGACTGCGCTCCATACAGAATCCCGGAAGCCGTAGCCATAGCACTGACCGTCGCCGAATGGCCACTTGGCATACCGCCGTCTCCCACCATCCGCTCCCATTTTATCTCATGATTTACCAGCGCATAAATCATGGTCTTGAGTATCTGTGCGACTGCCCATCCGCAGACACCGCAGACCAGTATTTTATTGCTTAAAAGCGCTCTGAAAAAGTTCCCCATCTTTTATGCTCCTATAAGAAATGCCTTGACTGTCAAGTCAAGGCATTTCTGCACAATTCTTAATTATATTTACGCTTCCTGGCCGCTTCGGATTTTTTCTTACGCTTTACGCTCGGTTTCTCATAATGCTCTCTTTTGCGGATCTCCTGCTGGATCCCCGCTTTTGCACAGTTTCTTTTGAAACGACGCAATGCGCTATCCAAAGTCTCGTTTTCTTTAACGATCACATTTGACATAGTATCACACCTAACCTCCCTCCAGTTGTGTATTGTGCCAAATACAACTGTCTGGGTATTTTATTGCACTGCATCCATTATATGGGTTGCGACATCTTTTGTCAATATCTTTTTTTATTTTTACTTGAAATTGTTATCCGGATTTACTTGAATTCGTACCATGTATTTTTCATCAGCATCCAGATGATCAACGCGGGAACAATCGCACTGATCAATGCATAAATGATATTTGTTCCAAGTATTACATTAATAACAAGACCAATAACCTGTGAACCACAGATCAGATAGAAGCCCATTTTTTTACGGGCAAACAAAAGCATTACCACTCCCGCCACGATCAGAATTTCCAGCACTACGCTGACCCATGCAAGAGGAGCCACAAGCGCCAGACCTACCATGCTCACACATGCGATCACATTTATCACCAGCACAATCCAAAGCCACACTTTTAAACCTGTTGTCATTTTACACACTCTCTCCTTTTCTTCATTCCTTAATCTGGCTGCTCACAACTTCCGCAGCCTTCGCAAGCGCCTCGTCAACACCGGCCGGATTCTTTCCTCCTGCCTGCGCCATATTCGGACGCCCGCCACCGCCGCCACCCACAGCAGATGCTACTGCTTTGATCAGGTTTCCTGCATGAGCTCCTGCTTTCATGGCCCCATCCGTGGCAGTTGCCATCAGACTTACCTTTCCATCCGTCACAGATGCCAGGAGAACTACGCCCTCGCCCAGCTTCTCCTTCAACTGATCACCCAGGTCACGAAGACCATTCATATCTACATTCTCTACTCTTGCAGCAAGGAGTTTCATTCCTTTGATCTCCTGCACCTGATCCATAACATTACCAAGGGCATCTTTGGCCGCTTTGCTCTTCAGCGCTTCATTTTCACTCTGCAGCGCCTTTACCTCTGCAAGAAGATGGCTGATCTTCTCAACTACGGATGCCGGAGCCGCTTTCAGAAGCTTCGCCGCCTCCAAAAGTTTTGTCTCCTGCTCTTTATAGTAAGTAAATACTCCTTCTCCAGTCAACGCCTCAATCCGGCGGACTCCTGCCGCAATACCTGACTCAGACACAATCTTGAAAGCCGTGATCATCCCTGTATTGGCCACATGTGTTCCGCCGCACAGCTCTTTGGAAAAATCACCCATGGATACCACACGGACATCTTCTGCATATTTCTCATCAAACAGCGCCATAGCGCCGCTCTTTTTTGCTTCTTCCAGATTCATAACCTGTGTCACAACCGGAAGCGCCGCCCGGATTTCCTCATTGACCATGGCCTCTACTCTGGCAAGTTCTTCTGCAGTCATCTGCTGAAAATGAGCAAAGTCAAACCGCAAACGATCCGGAGTCACCAGTGAGCCTTTCTGCTCTACATGATTGCCCAGCACAAGTTTCAGCGCTTTCTGAAGCAAATGCGTTGCACTGTGATTCTTACAGGTATCTGCCCGTCCTGCTTCTTCCACCAAAAGCTTAACCGTATCTCCTGATTTTATCATTCCTGTATCCATATGCCCCACATGGCCTACCTTACCGCCAAGGAGCTTGATGGTATCTTCTACAATAAATCTGGAATTCCCGCAGGTGATCACGCCTTTATCTCCCTGCTGTCCGCCCATGGTTGCATAAAACGGCGTTTCTTCCACAAAAACTGTACCGGACTGTCCGTCTGTAAGTGCTTCTGTAAGTTCTGCATCTGTAGTAAGCACTGTCACTTTTGATTCATGCACAAGCCGGTCATATCCGACAAATTCTGTCGTTACGGCCGCATCAATCTCATCATAGACCGTCGCATCCGCACCCATATAATTGGTCGTTTCATGAGATTCCTGCGCCAGCCTTCTCTGCTCTTCCATACATGCTCTGAAACCGTCTTCGTCAATATCATACCCTTTTTCCTCCAGAATCTCTTTCGTCAGATCCAGCGGAAATCCATAAGTATCATATAATTTAAACGCATCCGGCCCGGAGAGCGTCTTTTTTCCCGACGATTTCATGGTCTCTTCCATATCCGCAAGGATACCAAGGCCCTGATCGATGGTCTTATTAAATTTATCTTCTTCCTGTGTCAGGACTTTAAAAATGAATTCTTTCTTTTCTTCCAGCTCCGGATACCCGTCTTTGGAACCCTCGATCACAGTTTCGGAAAGCTTCGCCAGGAATCTTCCTTCTATGCCCAACAGACGTCCGTGACGCGCCGCACGACGGATCAGACGGCGGAGCACATATCCTCTGCCCGCATTCGTCGGCATAATCCCGTCAGAAATCATAAAGGTTGCCGAACGAATATGATCCGTGATCAGACGGATAGACACGTCTTTTTCTTCATCCTTTTTATATTCGCAGTGCGCATATGCGCATACTTTATCACGGAGCGCACGGACCGTATCCACATCAAAAATAGAACCCACGTCCTGCACGACAGACGCCAGACGTTCCAGTCCCATACCTGTATCAATATTTTTCTGAGTCAGCTCTGTATAATGATTTTCTCCATCATTGTCAAACTGGGTAAATACATTATTCCAGATCTCCATATAGCGGTCACAGTCACATCCTACTGTACACCCGGGTTTTTTGCAGCCGTATTTCTCACCGCGGTCATAATAAATCTCGGAACACGGACCGCAGGGGCCTGCCCCATGCTCCCAGAAATTGTCTTCCTTGCCAAAACGGAAAATCCGTTCTGCAGGAATACCAATCTTCTGGTTCCAGATCTCAAACGCCTCATCATCCTCCAGATAAACCGACGGATACAGACGGTTCGGATCAAGACCAACCACTTTGGTCAAAAATTCCCACGACCAGTCAATCGCTTCTTCCTTGAAATAATCTCCAAAAGAAAAATTTCCCAGCATTTCAAAAAAAGTACCGTGACGGGCTGTCTTTCCCACATTTTCAATATCACCGGTGCGGATGCATTTCTGACAGGTCGTCACCCGTTTTCTGGGCGGAATCTCCGCACCTGTAAAATATGGCTTTAACGGCGCCATACCAGAATTGATCAGCAAAAGACTCTTGTCATTACGCGGAACAAGAGAAAAGCTCTTCATTTTCAGATGATCCTTGCTCTCAAAAAATTCAAGAAACATCCTCCGGAGCTCGTTAACACCGTATTCCTTCACTTTCGTTTCCTCCTGTTTCAAGTTCTCTCTCTGTCCGCACATCTTCCCATGAACCGGAACACGTTCCGGATGCATCCGTGCCCTGAAACTATTTCATATATTATGCAGACAGATACTGTTTGAATTGTCAAACATACTCAGATGCACAACTGCATTCTGTTTATCATATCACACGTTTACTCTAACCGCAATATTTTCCGTAAAATTTCGCTCCATGACACAAAAAAACAGGCTGCTATTTTATAAACCGCATGAAGAAAAACAACCGTCAGCTCTTGGATGCATCTAATCTTCCATTTCTGTTTCCACTGGCACTGTCTGTCCAGAATCCAGCACCCCATATAAAATCCGTTCCTCTTCATAGAGATATGTATACCCGCTTCCATAAAATGAAAATCCCTGTCGCTGACAAAATTACTTTTCTCTCTGTCATAGTCCATTGTAGCCAATTCTATGATATAATCGCCTGTGACGTCTTTTGGAACCCTGTAAAGCTCAAACCATGTTCTCTGAGCCGGGCTTACATCGCTCAACCACGTATTTCGCTCATAATCAGCTAACATATGCATATTTATCCGCTGTGTTTCTTCTGCAAAATTATTTATAGAAAACGATTGTCCCCAATCTCAATCCTTCCTGTTAGCAGATACATCCCCAGATATCTTCCGGATATATACAAATGTACAAAACGAGACGCCGGAGCAAGCGCCATTCCTATCTCTATATAGAATATTTCGGCAAAAAACAGGTTTCGTCTGCCTTATACGAACAATTCAGGTCCGCATAAAACAGACAAAACCATTTCTCAGTCTATACCCATTTCGCAAAATGCGACCGGGTGCACAGACACCTTCATAATATTACGGCCAACTCTTTATTACTGCAGATATCTGACGGAATACCGCCCTCCATAAGCTGATGTCACAGCAAAACATGCCGGCCTCCATCCGCTGCTCAATTTTCGCAGCCACAGCCAGAACCGCCTTTTGCAATTCCTGTATCAAATTCCGTATTCATAATATAGAAATTCTTGGAATCCAGATGTTCCTGCGTGATTCTGAGCGCTTCACCGAAACGCTGGAAGTGGACGACTTCTCTTGCTCTTAGAAAGCGCAGCGGGTCTGCTACATCCGGATCTTTTACAAGCCGGAGCAGGTTGTCGTAAGTAGTGCGCGCTTTCTGTTCTGCTGCAATCTTATAAAAACAACTTTTATTCAGAAATCCCAGTAAATCACCACCGGAACATCCCTTGTTCCAGGTATACGTCTGCCGACTTCTACATGATCAACCAGCATTTCCACCATCTCGCGGGTCAGATGTTCTGCTCTGGTATACTGTTCAATCCGTTCACTGCAGCTCTCACCGGCCGCTATTTTTTCTTCAATTTTATTCAGGTACATCTGAGTGTCTGTAATCTGTTTTTCCAGCCTTACACGATCTGCGGCAAATACCTTCGACAGTTCCATATAATCAGCATCTGAAACAACTCCATTTATCCTGTCCATATAAAGTCTGTGAATTCCTTTGGCAAACTCTTTCGCTCTTTTTTGATATACAGCCAGGTCAGTAATCAGACCGTTTTTTTGTTCCTGCAGGTAATCACACAGCTCCGCCTTTCGCATCAGTTCTTCTTTGTCCAGATATCCGTCCATCAGACGGTTAAGTTCCTCCGTCACAAGCTCTTTCAGTTTGTCTGCGGAGATAAAAGAACCGACGCAGGAATCTTTTAAAGCATGACGATTCGCACACTTTAGATAATATCGACCCCGGCTTTTAGAGGAACGCATGGCATAACCGCAGTTTGCACATCTGGCTTTTCCCGCAAACAGGCCTACTGTGCCGGCGGCAAATGGTTTTGCCTTCTGAGCGATCAGTGTCTGCACTCTTTCCCAAAGTTCACGGTCAATAATCGGTTCATGAGTCCCCTCGACTACATACCATTCTTCTTTCGGACGGGGTTTGTTCTGCTTTGTCTTGTACGATGTACTTCCGTATTTCCCCTGCACCATATTTCCAATGTACATTTCATTGATCAGCATGGAAGAAACAGCCGAATATTTCCAGAGAGTGCCGTATTTTGTCCTTGGCTGACGATAGCGCAGGCCTTGCAGACGTTTATATTCCGTCGGATTAGGAATTCCCCTGTCATTCAGTATACGGGCAATCGCAGTCTTCCCATAACCCTGAGAAAACAGGGTAAATATTTCTCTCACCACACCGGCAGCTTCCTCATCAATAAGCAAATGGCCTTTTTGCCGGGGATCTTTCCGATAGCCGTAAAGGGCAAACGCCCCGATGTGAAAACCGTTTAATCTTCTGCTTGTCAGAACACTGCGGATATTTTCGGACATATCCTCCAGATACCATTCATTGATCAGACCATTGATCTGACGGGATTTCTTATTTCCTTTGTCGTCAGTATCCGCATGATCGACAATGCTGATAAAACGGATACCCCAGACAGGAAACAGCCCGTGAACGTACTTTTCTATCAATTCCAGTTCACGGGTAAAACGTGACTGTGTTTTACAGAGAATAATATCAAACCTGCGCTGCTGTGCATCTTGCAGCAAACGATTAAATTCCGGGCGGCTTCTGTCTGCACCTGCATAATTATCGTCGCTGTAAACCCGATACAGTTCCCACCCCTGCTCCATCACATACTGCAGAAGCATGGATTTTTGATTCTGGATACTGTTGCTGTCATCAGTCTTCGACTGTTTATGTTTGTCCTCTTCAGATAAGCGGCAGTAGACAGCTACTCTTGACTTCATACACATTGTCCCCGCCTCTGCGCAGTCATCCGTTTGCTTTTTTCCATCCTGTCAATAAGTTTTATCCACTTTTCTGTAAACCGTTTTTTTCTTATGTTCTGACTGCTTTTAAAAACACTCCTGCAAACAGACCTTTGTATCTGCTGATCTGGCATAAGACCAGCTCCTTTCATAAATGATCGATACAGTTTATGAATAACAGCCAGTCCATTATTATAACCCCTTGTTTTTATATTATATCCGCAGAACAGCCAGACACATTCAGGGCATATCTGATTAGTAAAAATCGGTTTATATCAAGTTATTTCAAAGCAGACATCCGTTTTTTCGTAACCAGAAGAACCACTGCAACAAGCACCAAAATTCCTCCAACTATATAGAAAATCGTCGTCCCTATACCGCCGGTCTCCGGTAGCTGAGAGCCGGAATTATTGATCACTTTCGCAGTCGTTTCATACCCCTCTCCATCTGCCGACTGTTTTATAGTGGAAGGAGCCTCCTGTTTCAGCTCTCCATTTTCATCATAAACAGCCGTAATCGTTACTGCCACCAGCTCGTCCAGTACAGAATACTGGGCAGGAGCTTTTATCTCCGCCAGCCAGTATGTTCCTTCCGCAATTCCGCCAAAACCGGCCGCCCCCTGTTCGTCAGTAATCTCAACCGTAATTTGTTCTTCCATCTGCAGCAGTGTATCCCGCAGTTTTTGTCCGGGAACAGCTTGAACTTTTACCCACTCCACACCTGTATCAATCCGATGATAAGCCTGATAACCCGTTTCCTCACTGCCCTTCAGCAGTGCAAACCAGGCGCCGGAAAGTTTTTCCCCGTCCTCACTTCTGGCAACTTTATCAACGACAACATCAAAATCATAGACATTAACAAGCTCTCCAGGCGTCGTTTTGATTCCGCCGCCGTTATTATATTCCAGAACAACCTGATTGGTCTCTTTGTTAGTGGAAAAAGCCCCTTCTGTCAGCACTGCTTCATAACGCACAATAACCGTAGGATTATCGGAAATACCTGGAATACTTTTTAATCCGCTTTCATCTGCGCCGAATCGAAATCTGATCTCTGTCTTCTCGTCCTCAGTGATCACAGGAGAAGAAATCTCATAATATGTTCTGTCTACTGCTGTACCGTCAATAACTACGCTCACACTATCCGCATCAAACTTCAGGCCTTTACTGAGTGTATCAATCATGGTATAACTATACGAGCTCACCTTGTCAAGCCCTGGCGCTGTCCCTTTCAGGGTAAATGTCACTCTGCTGCCCACATCATAGCCGGACGCATTGACAGACTCATCCGGATTCTCACCGATTGTCTTATGAATTTCAGGAGTTTCCGCCTTGGGTTTAAGATCAACAATCACATCGCCCGGTCCCGGTGTTTCAACACTTCCATCTCCATATACCAGTCTGAAGATACAGACAAATGATTCATCCGTTCCAGGCGTACCGCTGGTTATAAGGAAATACTCATTCTGGCCCACACCAAAACTTCCCTGTCCATTTTGATCCATGGTAATCGTATGAGCGTTGTGGAGAAGCGGCTGATTGTTCTGCGTTGCTCCGTGTTTTAACTCCTGATAGATCGGCGCCGCCAGATCAGGCCTTAATAACACATAGCCAACCTCCGGAGGATCCACCTTCAGCGTACCGTCTGTAACTACATTCTGATCCAGAATTTTAGCAACCGCATCAGCATTTCCGACGTCTATATCCGCAAACGGATACACCGTCTCTCCTTCGTTCTGTATGGAAATACCCTTCATCTTTTCACCGAATTCGTTCGCACTGGGACTTGTATTCTCCGACAAATCCCAACCGGCGCTGCCCCAGTCTCCCAGTTTGCGTACATAACCTCCGTTTTCCTTAATTACCGGATACACATTATAAATTCCGCCCGGCACGCCGGTATTCAATGTTATTGTATAAGTACCCAGCGATTCCGCAAAAACAGGAATCCATAATCCTAAAACTATGGCAAATGCCAACAGTATACCTGATAATTTTCGAATTTTTCTCATTCGTAAACGCGCCTTTCTGCTACGCCCCATAGCGTGCTATAAAATCAATTTCTGTCAACTGTGTACTATAGTGGAAAAAAGGGTGTTTCCTGTTGTTCTTACATCATCGCCCCCTCTGCTGCCAGGTCCTCAAACAAATCTGTAAGGATATCGCCTTTGGACTGATATTCGCAGGCATTATTCGGAATGCCTGCTGCCGCCGTCGGCCACAGCGCTGCCGTATGATCCACATAATATGTGTCAAAACCGGCTTCTTTCAGCTGTTCCATCGTCATATTTCTGGTAAGCTGATAGACGATTGCGCAGATCATTTCCAGATGTGCCAGTTCCTCCGTACCAATATCCGTCAGCGTCGCCTGACATTCTTTATACGGCATGGTATAACGCTGGGCCAGGTAACGCATACTGGCGCTGAGCTCCCCATCGGGACCACCGAATTGCCCGAAGATATGACACCGGAAACTCACATCTCTTTCTGAGAGATAAGTTTCACAAAATCGTTCCATTCCTCCGGATGGGCAGAAAAATACTCACACAGACTTTGACTGATCTTCCCGCACATCCGATCCTGCTTCTCTTTTCTCTTCTGAACTGCCAGCTTTCCTAATTCTGTCTCTGTCCCATCCATCTCCTGTATCAACGACGGCATTATTTCCAGCTCTTTTTTATATGCCATACATAGATCCCCTGTTTTTATTTCTATCCTATGCTTATAACTGCCTCTGTACGCACGAATAAGGTTCCTATATGCACGAATATAATAAACAAAGATCAAAAAGAGTACCCAATTATGAAAACAGCCGCAGCCTATATTCGCGTCTCAACCGAAGATCAAACAGAGTATTCCCCCGACAGCCAGCGCAGGAAAATACTGGAATATGCTGATACACACCACATCCTTCTTCCTGAACGCTTTATTTTTCAGGACGAAGGCATCAGCGGACGCTCTGCCCAGAAACGTCCGGCTTTTATGACGATGATTGGCATGGCGAAGCAAACGCCCCGTCCTTTTGACCTCATCCTCGTCTGGAAATTCTCCCGCTTTGCCCGTAACCGCCAGGACAGTATCCTATACAAATCCATGCTCCGTAAAGAATGCCAGGTCAGCGTCGTCTCTGTCACAGAGCAGCTGTCGGATGACCCTACCGCCATTTTAATCGAAGCGCTGTTAGAAGCGATGGACGAATACTATTCCATCAACCTGGCACAGGAAGTAAAACGCGGCATAAATGAAAAGTTTTCCCGGGGTGGCGTTGTATCTATCCCGCCCTTTGGCTACCGTATGGGAACGGAACACTTTGAGCCGGACCCGAATCAGGCGCCTTTTATTTCCATGATATTCCAGGATTATCTGGCCGGAGCTTCCTGCAGACAGATCGCCGTCAAACTGAACAAATTTGGAATACATACAGCCCGCGGCAACTCTTTTGAAAGCCGGTCCATCGAGTATATTCTGACCAATCCGACATATCTTGGAAAACTGCGCCGGTCTTTAAACGGGAAAGATTCTCCTATGCAGCTTGTCAGCGGACAGCATCCTGCCCTCATAGATCAGGAAACTTACCATCTGGTTCAGCAGCAGATAACCAAAAGCAAAAAGAACCACCATGCCCACACCAGCACTTCCCCTGTCAGTTACATGCTCCAGGGACTGGTTCGATGCAGCTATTGCGGAAGCACCCTTACCACTGCAGAAAAAGGCCAGTCGCTTCAGTGTTATCGTTATGCCAAAGGACTGTGCAGCAAAAGCCACCATGTCCGATTAAACATACTGAATCATGCAGTCCTGACGGCACTGAAGACAGATCTGCATACAGGTACCCTTGACATCCACATCCGTAAACCGCTTACTCCCGACCCCCTGCAAACATTTTCCTGTCTGCTGAAACAGGAATCCCGGAGACTGGAACGCGTAAAAACGGCATATGAATCCGGCATCGACACACTGGAAGAATACCAAAAAAACAAAAAAACTATTTTGAAACGAATTCAGGATTTAAAAAAAGAAATAAGACAGCAAGAGCAGAACAACACTCAAACTGTGATGCACATTCAGATTTCATTGGAATATGCTGTGTCTCAACTCATGCAAAAAGAAATAACCGAATCATCAAAAAATGCATTACTAAAAGCCTGTATCTCTCATATTACCTTTTATCGTTCTGAAAACGCCATACAGCTTCACTATCATACATAACAATATCATATCTGCAGATTGCGTTTTCACAATCAGAATATATTTCCATTTCCCAGATCCGGCCGCTGGCAGGTAAAACCATCAGCCATACCATTGTTCCTGACTGTATAAAAGTCAGAAAACAGGGAGCGCTAATACTACGCGCTCCCTATCATCTCACATTCGGCTTAGAAAGTCAAGCAGCATCAACCTTCGTGATAAGCTTTCAGATAAATTTCTTTCATCTCGGACATCAACGGATATCTCGGATTTGCACCGGTACACTGATCGTTGAAGGCATTCTCCACCATCTCGTCAAGCGTAGCCATGAAATCTTCTTCTTTGATGCCATATTCTTTAATCGTTCTCTTAATACCTACTTTTTCTTTCAGATCAGCAATCGCCTTGATAAAGTTTTCAAATACTTCATCATCATTCTTGCCCTGAATACCGACAAACCTTGCCATCTCGCAGTATCTTTCTTTCGCATGCGGATACGGATACTGAGAGAATGTTCCCATCTTCACCGGTGCCGGATCTGCGTTATAGCGCATAACCAGCTCGATCAGCAGCGCGTTTGCAACGCCGTGCGGCAGATGATGATATGCACCCAGCTTATGTGCCATCGAATGGCAGATACCCAGGAATGCATTTGCAAATGCCATACCAGCCATTGTAGAAGCGTTCGCCATTTTCTCTCTTGCAACCGGATCTTCCGCACCCTTATCATAAGCGCGCTGCAGATAGGTAAAGATATTCTTCGTAGCCATCAGCGCAAGACCATCTGTATAATCCGTAGCCATGATAGATGCATAAGCCTCCAATGAATGAGTAAGCGCATCAATACCGGACGCACTGGTCAGACCCTTCGGCTGATTCATCATGAAATCAGTATCAATAATTGCCATATTCGGCAGAAGCTCATAATCAGCGATCGGCCATTTAGTTCCTGTGTCAGCGTCTGTAATGATCGCAAACGGAGTCACCTCAGAACCTGTACCGGAAGAAGTCGGAATCGCAACAAACATTGCCTTCTGACCCATCTTCGGGAACATATAGACTCTCTTACGAATATCCATGAAATCCATAGCCAGATCTTCAAAATCGCACTCCGGATGTTCATACATAAGCCACATGATCTTGCCGGCATCCATCGAGGAACCGCCGCCCAGAGCGATGATCACATCAGGATCAAATGCTTTTAACTGCTCCAAACCTTTACGTGCAATCTGCAGCGTCGGATCGGGAGCCACTTCATAGAAACAGGTATGGGTAATGCCCATATCATCCAGAAGATCTGTAATTGCCTTTGTATATCCGTTCGTATAAAGGAATGTATCCGTAACGATGAAGGCTTTTTTCTTATTATAATAGGTTTTCAGTTCATCAAGAGCAACCGGCAGGCAGCCTTTCTTGAAATAAACCTTCTGAGGTGTACGGAACCAAAGCATATTTTCTCTCCTTTCAGCAACGGTCTTAATATTGATCAGATGTTTCACGTTTACATTCTCTGATACAGAGTTTCCACCATAAGAACCGCAGCCAAGAGTAAGAGACGGAGCCAGTTTGAAGTTATACAGATCGCCGATACCGCCCTGAGAGGAAGGTGTATTCACAAGAATACGGCAGGTCTTCATACGTGCTGCATGCTCTGCCATCTTTTCTGTCTGTGACGGATGAATATACAGAGAAGAAGTATGTCCATATCCGCCGTCGGCAACCAGCTGTTCTGCCATATCTAAAGCGGTCTTGAAATCCGGTGCTTTGTAAAGTGCCAGTACCGGGGACAGCTTTTCATGTGCAAACGGCTCGGAAACGTCTACCGATGTCACCTCACCGATCAGGATCTTGGTGTCAGCCGGCACTGTAAATCCGGCGATCTGTGCGATCGTCGCTGCCTTCTGACCCACGATCTTCGGATTAACGGTTCCTGCTTCTGTCAGGATTACTTTGCGTACCTTATCCAGCTCTTCATTATTCAGGATATGGCATCCGCGTTTCAGGAATTCTGCCCTTACCGCCGGATAAATATCTGCAATCGCCGTTACAGACTGCTCGGACGCACAGATCATACCATTGTCAAATGTCTTCGAATGAATAACCGAGTAAACAGCTGTCTGGATATCGCAGCTGCTGTCCATGATAACCGGTACGTTTCCAGGTCCTACGCCGATCGCCGGATTTCCTGAAGAATATGCAGCCTTCACCATGCCCGGGCCTCCGGTTGCCAGGATTACATCCACAGACTTCATGATCAGGTTAGACAGCTCGATTGTCGGCTCTTCCACCCATCCGATGATGCCTTCCGGTGCGCCGGCTTTTACTGCTGCGTCAAGAATAATCTTCGCTGCAGCAATCGTGCTCTTCTTTGCACGGGGATGCGGGCTGATAATGATCGCATTTCTGGTCTTCAGACAGATCAGACATTTGAAAATCGCGGTTGAAGTCGGGTTTGTCGTCGGGATAACCGCACCCACAAGACCTACCGGCTCAGCAATCTTCTTGATGCCAAAGGCTTTATCCTCTTCGATCACGCCGACTGTCTTTACCTTCTTATACGCATTATACATATACTCAGCCGCATAGTGATTCTTAATAACTTTATCTTCCACTACGCCCATGCCAGTCTCTTCACATGCCATCTTAGCCAACGGGATACGCTGTTTGTTCGCAGCCATTGCAGCCTCAAAGAAGATCTTGTCGACCTGTTCCTCCGTGAACGTCGCAAAAACTTTCTGCGCTTCTCTCATCGCAACGATTTTTTCCTGGAGCAGCTCCACCTCGGTCTTTGGTTCCGGTGCATTTTTTGCTTCCTGTTTTGCCATAAATATCCTCCTTCTATAACTCTTTATATTTGATATACCAGAATCAGATCCTCTGCAGAAATGAATCCGGCAAACCTTTTCATCATTTATTGTTCTCGAACCAGAATTATGTATTTTTTACAATTTTTTCCCTTTTCCAACCACGTCTTTATGCATATTGTAACACATCCATTTTAAAAAAGAAAGCATCTTTTCACTATTTATCATAATTTTTTTATCTTTGCAGATTCTTAATAAGCATCTCGACAAAATCACTCCTTCCTTCTTTTGTTAAGAAATTATCGTTAATTATTTAACGTTAATATTTTAACACACTTATTCAAAAAAGAAAAGTGCAATTTTAAAAAATTTACACTTTTCTGAAAATAACGGTTTGTTCCGTCAAAACATCAGCTCCAGCGCTTTCCGCGGAAACCTGCCGTACACATAATCAGCATGGGGAAAATTTCAAGTCTTCCTGCAAGCATATCAAAAGTCAGCACTAGTTTGGACAAATTTGAATAAATCGAAAAATTCTGCGTCGGCCCGACCCTGGAAAGACCCGGACCAATATTGTTGATTGTAGAGGCAACCGCCGTAAAATTCGTAACCCCGTCAAAATTATCCAGTGATATGATCAGTGTAGAAAGAATAAAAATCCCCAGATAGGCAATCAGAAATACATTGATGGAACGCAGCACCTCATGCTCCACCGGCTTTCCCTCAAACCAGGTTTTGCGCACATTTCTGGGATGCTTCATCACGGACAGCTCTTTCACGATGGTCTTTGCCATAATCGCAATACGGGACACTTTGATTCCGCCTCCGGTACTCCCTGCACAGGCTCCCACAAACATCAGTACCACCAGAATTGTTCTGGAAAATTCCGGCCACAGCTCAAAATCCACCGTAGAAAATCCGGTCGTTGTAATAATGGATGCCACCTGAAAAGCCACATGACGAAGCGTCTCGCCAATCCCCTGAAACATGGAGAAGGTATTCACCGAGATCAGCAATATGGACGCTCCGATGACCCCCATATAGATCCGGGCCTCCTCACAGCGGAATGCATCCCTGATATTTCTGGAATAAACCAGAAAATACACATTAAAATTGACGCCAAATAAAATCATAAATACGGTCAGTATGATCTGAATCGCCGCATTATAGTCACCCGCACTGCTGTTCAGCACACCGAATCCTCCGGTCCCGGCCGTGGCAAAAGAAAGATTTATGGAGTCAAACAGCGGACACCCCGCCAGCACCAGCAGAATCAGCTCCAAAACAGTCATAACAAAATAAATGACATACAGAATCTTGGCCGTACTGCGCACCTTCGGCACCAGCTTCCCTACCGAAGGTCCCGGGCTTTCCGCGCGCATCAGATACATACTCGAACCCCCGGACAACGGAAGCAGCGCCAGCATGAAGACCAGCACACCCATACCGCCGACCCAGTGAGAAAAACTCCTCCACATGAGAACCGACCGGGGAAGAATCTCCACATCGTTTAAAATCGTCGCACCGGTGGTTGTAAAACCGGACACAATCTCAAATAATGCATCGACCGGATTAGGGAAATAGCCGCTGAAATACAGTGGCATAGCTCCGCAGATACTTAGCATAATCCAGCATATTGCAACACTGACATAGCCTTCTGAGGAAAAAATCGTCACATCTTCCGGCTTTTTTCCTTTTAAAATATGACCGCCCGCAACACAGAACAGAGCCGACCCCAGAAATGCTGCAATACAGGTAACCTCTCCATAAATCAGAGCTGTAAATGCCGGAAGCAGAAACAGAGCAGCTTCCATTTGAATCAGACTTCCTATTATATATCGTATCATCCTGTGGTTCATATATTTCCCGCCTTTGACTGACGCGCCGCATGAGATTTGTCCAGAATATCACAGATATCATTCAGCTCGCTGCAGCTTGTGGTAATAATGATGACCGAATCTCCCAGCTCCAGGCAATCCTGACCCTTGGGAATGATAACCTTTCCCCGACGATGTATGGCGCATACAAGCAGACCCGGCTTCAGCTCCAGCGTCTGCAGCGGAATATCAGTCACTTCTCCTTTTTCACGGATAATAAATTCCAGCGCTTCTGCTCTTCCGTCCACCAGACGATACAGCGTCTCTACATTACTTCCAATCGAATTCTGCATTGCGCGCACATACTGCAGAATACTTTCCGCTGTGATATGCTTTGGATGAATCACGCTTCCAATATCCAGAGTTGAAATGATACTGTCATAAGTATTGCTGCTGACCTTCGTAATTTTCTTGGCTCTGCTCATCTTCTTCGCATACAGCGACAACATGACATTTTCTTCATCCATATTCGTCAGTGCCACAAAACCTTCTGTGTCAGCCAGGCCTTCTTCTGCCAGAAGCTCCTGGTCCGTCCCGTCGCCATGTATAATCATGGCGCCTGGAATCAGTTCACAGAGTTTCTCGCAATACGCCTTATCCTTCTCAATGATCTTGACTTTAATTCCCATTTCCAGAAGCCGTTTGGCCAGATAAAACGCAAGCTTCCCGCCGCCAATGATCATGGTGTTTTTAACCTGATTGGTCTGTATTCCGATCAGACGGAAGAAACGGCTGGCATTCATCGGCGAAGCCACGATCGAAATGGTATCATTTTTTTTCAGTTCAAATTCTCCGTCAGGAATCAGCACCTCATCTTCCCGCTCTACTACACAGATCAGCACTTCACAGCGGGACAGTTCTGCGATATTCCTGATTTTCTGACCACACAGTCGATTGTCCTCTTCCATACGGAACCGAAGCAGCTCAATCCTTCCGCGGGCAAACGTATCAATATCTATCGCTTTGGGAAAGCGAAGAAGTCTTGCCATCTCCGTGGCTGCCGCCCACTCCGGATTGATAACAAGAGACAATCCAAGCTCTCCTTTGATGTGACGAATCTCCTGATGATAAATCGGATTCCTGACTCTGGCAATCGTCTGACAATCTCCGGCCTTTTTTGCGATCAGACAGCAGAGCAGATTCACTTCATCCGCATTTGTCACCGCAATCAGGAGGTCCGCCTTCTCAATCCCCGCCTCTTTCTGAATATTGTAGCTCGCACCATTTCCAACGATCCCTATGACGTCAGCCGCATTGGCCACATGCTGTACCACATCCGATTTCTCGTCAATCACCGTGATATCATGACCTTCCCGGCTCAGCTGCTCGGCAAGTGAACCTCCTACTTTTCCGCAGCCTGCAATAATGATGTTCATCTCCTGGTTTCATCCTCCTGCTGTAATGAATATGTATTTAATATAGCACCCCCTGTCTAAAAGTTCAATATTCTAATCCTATCTTTTTACAATCGGGACCACCGAACTGAGTAATGATAAGTTTTGCCAGGGCCGGGTCCGGATTTTTAATATTTACCGGATATTCCAGACGTTTTTCATAGTTCCACATTCAGCATACGCCTCCTTCCCACGGCCATGGGTCGTTGACCCATTCCCACATCTGCTGGTTTGCTCTCGCAGTGTCTACGGTAAGAGGACCATATAAGGATGCATAATCCCTCAAGGCCTGATTTCTCAGACGGCTGTATTCCTGAAAATAAGACAGCGCCGCTGCATCCTTTGGGTGCGTATCCAGGTAGAGGTTTGCCTCTGTCACCGCAAAGCTGACCATATTTACCCAGTCAAGCATCTGTTTTCTGGTTGGCTGTTTCTGTGCCATTATCTGCACCCTCCTCTCACTCCAAGAAATGGTTTATCCAGTTCCGGAAAAATCGTTCCGCTACATAATGCTCTTTCAAGATCATAGATCGTATTCCAGCGCTGCCATGGTACATATGCCATCGCCACCGGAAAATCCTCCGGACGGAATGCAGGCGGAACCGGACGGGCGCCAGGATATCTCTGACTCTGATAATCTGCCAATTTTGTATTCCCTTCTTCTTTTTCTTTCTCTTTATGCTATGTGTGGATACAGAAATAGGTTCGGGGGAATTCGCCCTTGTAAGCAGCAGAACCGGCACACCGTACTACTTTCGGTGCTCATGTGTAAACAGATGCTCCTGACAGTATTCATAATTACCGGCGCATTTCGAACAGAAACGGAATTCCAGTTCTTCACCGTCTTTTTCTGTACGTCCGCAGACTGCACAGCGATGCTGCGTACTCTTTGCTGACGCCGCCTTTACTTTCTTCTCATACGTACGCCGGCGCCGGATATCCTTCGGCGAAAAACGGTTGCGGCGCATTGTCAGGAAAAAGATAATAAAGTTCAAAAATGACACCAGCGCCGCCACACTGTTCGCAGGAGTCGCCAGAATACCAAAATTGATCAGAGACCTCCAGGTAGGACTTCCGATCGGCACGATAAATCCGGCTACGATCGTGATGATGAAATAAAGTCCGTTGGCATAGCCCAGATATTTACATTTGATCGGAATGATAAAAAACAGCAGAAACTGAACATCCGGAAACAAAGCCGCAAATGCAAAAAAGAGGGACATATTTAAATACATTGTTCCATAGGACATGTTGTATCCTGTCACCAGATAAATTAAAATACATACAATCACATGCAGGATCAGTCCGGAAAAGAAATACATGTTGAACCGGAACGCACCCCACTGGTATTCCAACATCTTTCCGATCATATAGTACAGATACAGCGAGAAAAATATAAAGATAAAGCTGCCTGTCGGCGGCTGAATAATAAAAGTGACAATCCGCCAGACCTCGCCTCTCATGATTGCCTCCGCGTCCAGCGCCAGAAACTGATAATATAGATCCGGAGTTACCACCTGTACGACAAATCCCAGCGCATATAATATAATGATATAATACATCAGATTCGGGATTGCATATTTTCCGAATTTACGTTCCATTTTGTCAAGCCATTTCATAGCATAATCCTTTCCTGTCCCTGAGCTCTTCGGGACGTGTCTGAAGTTTGATGATATTTATTATAATTTTTCTCTGTCTCTTTGTCAACGAGTGTGCTGACACGTTTATTTTCAGCGAAATATACGCTTCAGCCAAAACACACAATGCCGTACAGTTAAATCTTAACAGTAAATTAATAGACTCTGATCTTTCGTTTGCATATAATATATCATTGAAAAAAACCAAAGAAAAATGTGAGGTGAAGGCGGAATCTCTGCCATATAATATGAACAAAAGTTACCGACTTGGAATCGATATCGGATCTACAACCGTTAAAATCGCTGTATTGAATGAAAACAGCGAGATTCTGTTTTCAGACTATGAACGTCATTATGCCAATATTCAGGAGACGCTGGCGCTTCTGCTTACACGTGCGGTAAAAGAACTGGGATCGATCTGTATTTACCCGGTTATCACCGGTTCCGGCGGCCTGACGCTGGCACAATATCTGGATATTCCGTTTGTACAGGAAGTCGTTGCGGTTGCCGAAGCAATTCAGACCTATATACCGAAAACGGATGTGGCCATTGAACTTGGAGGAGAGGACGCCAAAATCATCTATTTTCAGGATGGAAACGTCGAACAGCGGATGAACGGAATCTGTGCCGGAGGCACCGGTTCTTTTATTGATCAGATGGCATCTCTTCTGCAGACAGATGCTACCGGCCTGAACGAATATGCCAAAAGTTACAAGGCACTGTATTCCATCGCCGCAAGATGCGGTGTATTTGCCAAGACAGATATCCAGCCCTTGATCAATGAAGGCGCTACGAAAGAAGACCTTTCTGCATCGATTTTCCAGGCGGTCGTAAATCAGACGATCAGCGGGCTTGCCTGTGGAAAACCGATCCGCGGACATGTCGCATTCCTGGGCGGACCTCTTCATTTCCTGTCCGAATTAAGGCAGACGTTTATCCGCACTCTGAATCTGGACAAAGAGCATGCGATTGTCCCCGGTCACTCCCATCTGTTTGCTGCTTCCGGCTCTGCCCTTCTGTCGAAAGAAGAGTCTTTTGTTCCGGCAGAGGAGCTGATCCGGAGACTGAAGGAGCATATACAGATCGCTTTCGAGGTAGAACGGCTGGAACCGCTGTTTGACAGCCGGGAAGCATTTGAATTATTTACAAAACGACACAACCGAGCAGAGGTTGTAAAAAAAGATCTGAGTTCGTATGAAGGGAACTGCTACCTCGGCATTGATGCCGGCTCCACTACCACCAAAATTGCACTGGTAGGGGAAGACGGATCTCTGCTCTACTCCTTTTACCACAATAATAACGGCAGTACTTTACATATCACGCTGGAAGCGTTGAAGGATCTGTATGAAAAGCTTCCCCCGAAAGCACATATTGTCCGTTCCTGCTCCACCGGCTACGGAGAAGCACTTGTAAAAGCTGCACTGATGCTGGATGAAGGCGAAGTAGAAACCATCTCCCACTATTACGCAGCTCAGTTTTTCGACCCCGAGGTAGACTGTATTCTGGATATCGGCGGACAGGATATGAAATGTATCCGTATCAAGAATCACACCGTGGACAATGTACAGCTCAACGAAGCCTGTTCTTCCGGCTGCGGATCTTTTATCGAAACTTTCGCCAAATCGCTGAATCTCTCGATTGAAGAATTTGCACAGGCAGCGCTTTTTGCCGAGAATCCTATCGATCTTGGTACCCGCTGTACGGTATTTATGAATTCCCGGGTCAAACAGGCGCAAAAAGAGGGGGCCGGCGTGGATGACATTTCGGCCGGACTTGCCTATTCTGTCATCAAAAATGCGTTGTTTAAAGTCATCAAAGTATCTGATGCATCTTCTCTTGGAAAGCATATTGTTGTTCAGGGAGGTACGTTCTACAACAATGCCGTTCTTCGCAGTCTGGAAAAAATTGCCGGCTGTGAAGTCATCCGTCCGGATATCGCCGGCATTATGGGCGCTTTCGGCGCCGCTCTGATTGCCAGAGAGCGCTATGACGAACAACCGTCGTCCATGCTGTCCGAAAAACAGATGAGAGAACTTACTTACTCCACATCCATGACCAAATGCCGCGGCTGCACCAACAACTGCCGCCTGACCATAAATAAATTCTCCGGAAACAGACGCTATATCTCCGGAAACCGCTGCGAGCGCGGCCTGGGAAAAGAAAAAAAAGAGAATTCGGCGCCAAACCTGTTCGCTTACAAAAACGAACGTTTGTTTGCTTACAGGCCACTCCATGGTGCAGAAGCCGTCCGCGGGCTGGTGGGAATTCCCCGGGTACTGAACATTTATGAGAATTATCCGTTCTGGTTTACTTTTTTTACCAGACTGAAATACGAGGTTGTTCTGTCGCCGGAATCTACTCATGAACTGTATGAGCAGGGAATCGAATCCATCCCCAGTGAATCCGAATGTTATCCGGCCAAACTTGCCCACGGTCACGTAAAATGGCTTTTACAGCACAACATCCCATTTATTTTCTATCCCTGTGTACCCTATGAACGTACAGAATTCAGGGAGGCAAATAACCATTATAACTGCCCGATCGTCACTTCTTATGCAGAAAATATTAAAAACAACATAGAAGAACTGCGATCAGACCGTTTTGACTTCCGCAATCCGTTTCTGAGTTTTGAAAGCCTTGAAATTCTGACCGCAAGGCTGATTCAGGAATTCGACGGCCAAAAGGGAATGACTGCTTCCGAGATCACAGAAGCGGCCAGAGAAGCCTGGAAGGAACTGGAATGTGCAAGAACAGATATCCGCCAAAAGGGAGAAGAGACCTTAAAGTGGATGGAAGATCACCATGCGCATGGCATTGTCCTCGCCGGACGTCCTTACCATATTGATAAAGAAATCAATCACGGAATACCGGAACTGATCAACGGATACGGACTTGCAGTTCTCACTGAAGACAGTATCTCTCATCTCAACAGGGAAGAACGGCCATTGCGTGTGATGGATCAGTGGATGTATCATTCCCGGCTGTATGCCGCTGCAGGTTTTGTACGGACCAGAGAAGATCTGGATCTGATACAGCTCAACTCTTTCGGATGCGGCCTGGATGCTGTTACCACAGATCAGGTCGATGAAATCTTAAGCGGTTCCGACAAGATCTATACCTGTTTGAAAATTGATGAGGTCAGCAATCTGGGAGCCGCCAGAATCCGGATTCGCTCTCTTCTCTCCGCTATCCGCGTCCGCGAAAAAAAGAAAGAGATACGACAGATTGGTTCAACGGCCTATAAACGTGTAATCTTCACCAGAGAAATGAGAAAAGACTATACCATTCTCTGCCCGGACATGTCTCCGCTTCATTTTAATCTCCTAGAAGCTGCTTTTCGTTCCTGCGGCCTGAAGATCGACGTACTGCCAAAAGCCGGAAAGGATGCCGTGGACCTGGGACTGAAATATGTAAACAACGATGCCTGTTATCCTTCTCTGATCGTAATTGGCCAGATTATGGAGGCGCTTTTATCCGGGAAATACGATCTTGCAAAAACCGCGGTTCTGATCTCCCAGACCGGAGGCGGATGCCGGGCTTCCAATTATATAGGATTTATCCGCAAGGCCCTGGAAAAGGCCGGTCACCCGGATATTCCCGTCATCTCGATTAATTTAAGCGGACTGGAGAAAAATCCGGGCTTCAGATACACGCCTATGATGATACTTAAGGCTGCCTATGCACTTGTGTTTGGCGATCTGTTCATGAAAGTGCTCTATCATACCAGACCCTATGAACAGACGCCCGGTAAAGCCAATCAGACTTATGAACGGCTGAACCTCCGATGCAGAAATTTTCTGCAGAAGCGATATCCGGTCCGATCGGAATTCAAAAAACTATGCCGTGAAATCGTAGAGGAATTTGACCGGATTGAAGTCTACGAAACCGAAAAACCCAAAGTCGGTATTGTAGGGGAGATCCTTGTAAAGTTTTCTCCCTCTGCCAACAATGAACTTGTAGAACTTCTGGAATCAGAAGGAGCGGAAGCAGTGGTCCCTGATCTGATGGATTTTCTTCTCTACTGCTTCAAAAATACCGAATTTCGTGCAGAATATCTGGGCAAGAAAAAAACCTCTGCCAGAAATGGACGGCTTGGAATCAAAGCCCTGGAGTATTTCCGTGCTCCTGCGAACGAGGCGCTCAAAAACAGCGTGCACTTTGTTCCATCCTCCAATATCGACCATATGGCTGATATGGCAAAGGAAATCGTTTCTCTCGGCAACCAGACCGGCGAAGGCTGGTTTCTGACCGCAGAGATGCTGGAGCTGATGGAAGGCGGCACTCCCAATATTGTATGTGCTCAGCCGTTTGCCTGCCTGCCGAACCACATTGTAGGAAAGGGAGTAATCAAAGAGCTCCGTCGCCGTCACCCGAACGCCAATATTGTGGCCATTGATTATGATCCGGGAGCCAGCGAGGTCAATCAGCTCAATCGTATCAAGCTGATGCTGAGCACGGCTTTTAAGAATATCGAACGACGAAAAGAAGCGTAAGGCTGACAAAGAAGGAGCTGCCGCAAACTGTAAATCGGTCTGCCGCAGCTCCTTCTCCCCATATTTGTTTATTTCACCTTACTCGCCCAGATAAAATCATGTCCCGGAACTGTCACATCGACCAGTTCCAGTTCTTCTCCGGTTATTAAGTTTTTGTAAATTCCTGATTCCTGCATCCACGCAGTTCTGTCTTCATCTGAGAAATTAAAGATTCCGATAAACCGCTCCTCCTCATTTTCTCTTAAAATGCACAAAACAGAATCATCCTTGACATCATAAGTATATACTGCCGCATCGCTTCTGAAAACATTCCTGCTTTTACGGATTTTCTCAAGCCTGGACAAACCGCTGAAAATCTGCTCCTGAGAGGTCCCCTTTTCCGTTCGGTTCTTAGCCAGATACCACTGGAATTTTCCCCGGTGAATATACCTGGAGTCCACTTTCTTATCGTCATCTTCTTTATAAGAATAATCGTTAAGCTGTCCAATCTCATCACCGCTGTAGAGCATCGGGATTCCGGATTGTGTCAGCATATAGGCATGCAGCATCAGATCCATGCGGACCGCTTTCTGAAGCTTTTCCTCATCCTTCTCATACAGCGCGCTTTCCACGCCGCACATGGACGCCGTTGTACCGCAGAAACGCGCATCCTGAGTCACCGGATCATCGTTATAAAGTTCTCCTCTGCTTTCACTGGAACCATATCTTCCCGTAAAATACTGATTCAGAAAACGCTTGTGATCTACTTCTCTCATACCCCAGCTCTCCAGAGTACTGTAGTCAAGCCCCCAGCCGATATCGTCATGGCAGCGCAGATAATTCAAAAACAGATAGTCTCCCGGCAGCCCGTTTACTATATCCATCTGCTTTTTCAAAAGACGAATATCCTTTGTCGCTACGCTGTGCCAGGTAGTCGCCATTGTCGTCACATTATAGAGCATATGACATTCTGGTTTCTCTACCGTTCCAAAATAAGGCACCACTTTCTCCGGCTCCATCACAACCTCCCCTAAAAGCAGCACACTTGGACATACAATTTCACAGATCATACGCATAATACGTACAATCGTGTGCACCTGCGGGAGATTCCGGCAATTCGTTCCCAGTTCTTTCCATATATACGGAACCGCATCAATCCGTATAATATCCATACCCTGATTTGCCAGATAGAGAAAATTGTACATCATCTCATTGAACACTCTGGGATTCCGATAATTCAAATCCCACTGGTACGGATAAAAAGTCGTCATTACATAATACTCGCTCCCCTGCAGGCGCGTAAAATTGCCCGGCGCTGTCGTCGGAAATACCTGCGGCACCGTTCGATCATATGCCTGCGGAATTGATGGGTCCGCAAAAAAGAAATAACGGCTCATATACTCTCCGTCGCCTTCTCTGGCTTTTTTTGCCCACTCATGATCTTCCGAGGTATGATTCATGACAAAATCCATACACAGATTGATCTTTCTCTGGTGGCAAGCTCTGGCCAGCTCTGACAGTTCTTCCATCCTGCCAAGTTCCGGCTGTACTTTTCGAAAATCTGCCACTGCATATCCGCCGTCTGATCGCCCCTTCGGAGACTCCAGGAAAGGCATCAGATGAATACAATTTACATTGCAGGAAGAAAGATAATCCAGTTTTCTCTTTACGCCTTCCAGATTCTCTGCAAAATTGTCAATATACAGCATCATTCCCAGCATATCATTCCCGCGAAACCAGTCCGGATCCTGTTCTCTGTCGTGGTCCAGTTCCGTCAGATCCTTATCCCGGTTCAACGCAAACTCATACATTTTTTCGCACAGCTCTGCGAACATGTCTCCATTGTCGTACAGCTCCATATAAAGCCATCTAAGTTCATCATGATGTTTCTTCAAACGTTCCTGAAAAACTGTCTCCATCTTCAAGAAAATATCCCCTTCCTGCTGTTAAAACTAAATCCTTGTACATTTTTTCCCGGCGACCGCTGAAATGTCATGCGCCTCTCACTCCATCACATCCGTCACAGTGAAATACATCTGATAAGCCCGGTACTCCCCGCTCTGATCCGGAAGGGGAAGCCCCTCTTCCATCAATGCATCCGACGCATAAGTCTTCCCGCTGTGCATTTCCTGATACATGCAGCCCGACCTGAGACCTTTCAGGCGGATATAAGTTACCGGCATATTTCCGTGAATTTCCTGCATAACTACGTTTACCAGTGCTTCCGATGCGTCATCCGAAAGAAATTCCCACGCTCCCGCCACATGTGTAGACGGATCCGTCAGACGATAATACAAACCTGCCTGTATCAGTTTTGCATGCCGCCTGTACGTTGAAAGCTGCTCCCGGATCTGCTCTCTCTCTACTTCCAAAAGCTTACCCGGATCCAGTTCGTATCCAAAAGTGCCTGCCATAGCGGCGATTCCTCTGGTTCGAAGTGGCGTCAGCCTTCCCGTCTGATGATTCGGCACGGCTGATACATGAGATCCCACTGCGGATATGGGATAACCAAAAGAAGTACCATACTGGATATGTACCCGGTCCAGTGCATCTGTATTATCACTGCACCATATCTGGGGCGAATAATAAAGCATGCCGGCGTCAAATCTGCCGCCGCCTCCGCTGCATCCTTCCAGAAGAATGTTCGGATACCGCTGAATCAGACGTTCCAGGAAATCATACAGCCCAAGCATATAATCATGCTGCACCCTTCCCTGATCCTCCTTATCTCTGGAATAGCAGTCCGAAAGGCTTCGATTCATATCCCACTTCACATATTCAATGTTACCCTGATCCAAAATGCCGCAGATTCTCTCAAAAATATAGTCTACTACATCTGGTCTCGAAAAATCAAGCACCAGTTGATTTCTGGCCCGGATCGGGCTGCGTCCAGGCACTGCCAACACCCAGTCCGGATGTTCACGGTACAGTTCGCTGTCTTCATTGATACTTTCCGGCTCTATCCAGATGCCGAATTTAACACCCAGTCCATTGATCCTCTGAATCAGGCTGCCCAAAGACTCACCCAGCTTATTCTCATTCACATACCAGTCGCCCAAACCGCTGTTGTCATCATCCCTCCTGCCAAACCAGCCGTCATCCATAACCAGCATGTCGATTCCAAGCTCTGCCGACTGTCTGGCAAGCTGATAAACGGACTCGCCGGTGATGTCAAAATACGACGCCTCCCAGCTGTTCAGCAGAACCGGACGCACACTGTCTTTGTATTTACCTCTGCATATATGAGTGCGAATACAGCGATGCAGATTTTGTGACAGACGGGATAAGCCTCTGCTGCTGTATGTCAAAATCACTTCCGGTATACAGAACCGTTCGCCTGGAGCAAGCGGATAGGAAAACAATTCATCAGAAAGTCCTAAGAGTGCACGGGTCTGATTAAACTGATCTTTTTCCACTTCTCCTTTGAAATTACCGCTGTATACAAACGACATCGCATAGCAGCTTCCAGCGTCCTCTGTCGTCTCTTTTTCTGCCAGAATCATCATTGGATTATACTGATGGCTGGATGCTCCCCTGCGGCTTCCGATGACCTGTGCGCCGTGCGATACAGAAGTCCTTTGTACATTCCGCTCCATGGCATGACGACCATAAAAGCTGAGCAGATCAAATTCTCCATGAAGCCAGTCTAGGCATGCTGCCTGCGCCTTTTTCAGACAGATTTTTCCATCCCCTTCATTCTCTATCACTGCACTTCTGGTAATAATGTCCTGCTCTGGAAGCACACCGTACAAAAGTGTAATCCGGACTTTGGTAATCCGATCCTCCATACAGATCTTAAGCGTCTGCGCCTCTCCCTCTGCCGCATAAACTGCCGGAAGACCTGGAAGACTGTATTTTCCATCCAGAATTTGATAACTTTTATATCTGAAATCACATCCATACGAACCATCCGGATTCTTTATAATAACCGACGGACTTCTGTAATCACCGGTTCCCTGACAGGGCAGTTCCTGAGGAAGAACATCCATCGAATACGTCCGGTCCAATCCCGCGTCATAGGGATTGCCGGAAAATCCACGGTCCAAATAGCTCAGGAGATAATCCATACACCCGCCGGTTCTGCGCCCGTAATACAGGTGTAAAAGGAATCCATATTGATCTACTTTCATCTGATAGGTGGTATTTTTCGTATGCAATGTGAAGGTTTGATCTTTTTCTGCAAATAGTATACTCATGCCGCCTTCTGTCTCCTTCGCTTAATTATTACGCCGGCCCTTTACGGCCCTGCAGATATTTCCAAAAATTTTTCTTTAAAACGACCTTACGGGTATCGAAAAACGCATTCGGCAGGCTGACCTGCACCATCGCTTTTCAATACCCGTGTTTACAGGCCGTATATATAATTTGAGATTTGCCTTTATTTTACTGCGCCGTTTACAACGCCGTTCAAGATCTGCTTCTGACAGATAATGTAGAAGATCAGCAGAGGCAGAAGCGCCAGCAGGTAAGATGCGAACGCCAGATTATAGTTCGTACCGAACTGTGTCTGGAAGGACATCTGTGCCAGAGGCAGAGTGTTCATTCCGCTTCCGGACATAATGACAAGAGGAGTCATTACATCGTTCCATACGCTCAGAGCCGTGATAACCGCTACCGTCGCATGCATGGGTTTCATGATCGGGAAAATAATTTTCCAGTAAGTCGTCCAGGTGGTCGCACCGTCCACACGCGCTGCCTCCTCCAGGGCAATGGGAATATTGACCAGATACCCGGAATACAACATCAGGTTCATGGGCATATAGAACACCACATAGCAGATGATAACGCCAAAGATGTTGGCAATGCCCCACTGTGAGGTCTGCTTGACCAGAGGCATCATCAGAATCGCAAACGGTACGAACATACCGCTGACAACATACAGATATGCAAAATTGTACCATTTGTTCTTTGCCTTATTTCTTCCGATTGCATAGCCAACCATGGAATGCAGAACGACAGAAAGAATTACTGTAACACCCGTGATCAGAAGACTGTTCCGAAGGGAATTCCAGAAATCGGTCACACGCATGGCCTCTGCAAAGTTGGAAAAGCTCCATGTCTTCGGCAGAGAAAGGATCCCTGAGATGCTGTTGGTCATCTCTGACGGCTGCTTGAACGCAATCACGATGGTCATGTAGAGCGGAAAGACGATGGTGATCAGTCCAAGAATCAAAAGGATCGTAACAGGCATATTATATCTTTCTTTTACTTTCAGATCATTCATTATAACTGCTCCTCCTTACTGCTTGTAAACTGAAGCTGTGCTACCGAGAACGCTACGATGATGACAAAGAACAGCACCGCATTGGCACTCTGGAAACCGAACTGTCCGCCTGCCATACCATTGTTGTAGATCAGGAAGGAAATAGATTCGGTACTCTGTGCCGGACCGCCCTTGGTCAATGCCATGATCTGGTCGAACACCATCAAAAAGTTCTTGCCGGACAACACCATGTTGATACTGAAGAACGGGATGATCAGCGGGAAGGTCAGACTCTTGAAACGCTCCCAGCCGGTTGCTCCGTCGATGGAACCCGCCTCGTATACATCTTCCGGCACCGTAGACAGACCGGATATGTAAATAATGGTGTTCATGGCGATAGCCTGCCATGCACAGACAGCCACGATACCAACCCACGCCCAGGTGGAACTTGCAAGAATACTGGTTGTATTGAACAGCGCCGGAATAATATAGGTAAAGAAATAGTTGAAAATATAACCTACAACCAGCGCTCCAAGAATGTTCGGAATAAAATACATTCCTCTTAATGTACTCTTGAACTTGATCTTGCTGTTAAGCCCCAGCGCCAGGATCAGGCTGATAACGTTGGTCACGATGGTCGCCGCCACTGCCATTTTCAGGGTGAACAGATAGGATTTGCCCACACGTCCGTCCTGAAACAGATCGATATAGTTACGAAGACCAACCCAGTCATAGGTGCCGTATCCTCTGAAGTTCGTGAAGCTGTACATCACACCTTTGATCAAAGGCAGGGTATTAAAAGCAAAGAACAGCGCGACAACCGGAATCGTCATCAGCAAAAACGTTCTTTTTCTGTCATTGGCATGTTTCATGTCTTCTCACTCCTCTCCCTCTACTGATTGCCGTTCTGCGCGTTGTAGTCTTTTACCATCTGGATGATATCACGGTTATACCGTACCCAGTCAGTATCAAATTTTGTAAGGAATGCATCCACATCCTGTTCGATCAGGAAAGTCTGAATCTGTGCGTCTACTGCCATCTCAGACGGATAGTAGTGATCCTGATAGTCCGCGATCTTACCCTCTGTGATGTACTCTTTCATACCGTCCAGGTTCGGAGCCAGCGTAAAGTTTCCTGATTTACAGGGAACTGCACTCTGATCATCCAGATACATCTGTAAGTTCTCGTCAGCAAGCAGGAAGTTCAGTACTTCATAGGCTGCTTCTTTCTTCCCTTCATCTTCGCAGGCCTTCGTCACACAGAACTGCAGGTCCACACCGGAATTCAGAATCTGACCGTCCGGGTCGCTGCTTCCCGGTGTTACAAAAGAATCGATATCCATATCCGGATTCACCGATTTAATCTGAGGCACTGCATAACTTCCGATCGCGAACATCGCGGATTCTCCGTTGGCAAACGCCGTACACGCATCGTTATAACCATAGGCAAAAGGCCCGTCCTCTCCGTAACTCACAAGTGTCTGGATCTTCTCTGCCACTTCTCTGTACTCATCGGCAAATACGGTCTTGCCTGCATTCACCTGCTGGCATACGTCCGCCGGCGCCAGGTCTACAGCAAGTGAGTTCCACGGTGCCAGACAGGTCCATGTATCCTTGAATCCATAGTAGAACGGAAGGATTCCCTCTCCCCGGATCGTGTCACAAAGAGTGATCATCTCTTCCCAGGTGGTCGGAATCTCCCAGCCGTGCTCCTTGAACATCTCACGATTGTACAGAATACCCGCTGCATTTGCCACATACGGCACGCCGTAGGTTCCTTCTGTGGGGACGAACTCAAGCCCTTCCAGGATGTCCCTGTATCCCTGATTGATGTCTGCGATACCCGGATAATCGGATACATCTGCCAGAATGCCGGCATCGATGAAATAAGAGTAGTTGATGTCGCCGCCGATCCCCAGAAGGTCCGGATAATCCTCCCGGATAAATCTGGTCTTCAAGATCGTCATGGCATCATTGGGAGAATCAATCTTCAGGAGGATATCGTCGTGAGTTTTGTTAAACTCCTCCTCCAGCTGCTCGAACACATCCACCGCCTCCGGCTTATAATGTACAAGCTCGATCACGATCTTGCCGTCTTCGGCTTCACTGCCGCCGCATCCGGTCAAGAACATAGAAGCGGGCAGTGTACATGCCAGCAGAAGGCTTATCATTTTTTCCCTCTTTCTCATCCCATTTTGCTCCTTTCTTTGTTGGATGTAACACTGATTTTTTGTATATTTATTATAACATGCCAAAATACGTCCATAAATACCATGTTTTTTTCTATTTTATACCATTATGCCGTTTTTTTTTAATATACGAAAACTCGTATGGCATTTTGGTATATTTTCAGTTATACTAATAAAAACACTATCTATACAGACTGCACAAAAAATATTGGAGGCTGCCTACATGAAAGACATATTATTCTCCATATTTCCCAATGAAAATTTTGTCGATCTGAATCTCTATCAATTTGGCTGGGAGCGATGCACTCCCTCTCACAGTTTCGGTCCCGCTGCACGCACTCACTATCTGTTTCATTATGTCATATCAGGCACAGGAATCTTAAATGCCGACGATTCTTCCGGCAATACAAAAACCTGGCAGATTAAGAGCGGACAGGGTTTCATGATATTTCCGCACCAGATCAATACTTATATCGCAGACAAGGACCTTCCCTGGGAATATGTCTGGATCGAATTTGACGGACTGCGTGTTAAAGAGGCTATTTCCATCGCCGGACTGACACCGGACACTCCGGTCTATCACGCGCATTCCCGGGACATCAGAGAAACCATGATGCAGGAGATGCTCTACATCGCCCAGCACGGCGATATGGCTTCTTTTCATCTCATAGGCCATCTCTATCTCTTTCTGGACGCACTTACCCGCTCGATCGCTCCTGTACGTTTTATTGCCTCCAAGCCCGGCAAACTGCGGGACTTCTATATTCACGAGGCACTGACTTATATTGAACAGAATTTTCAGAATGATATTTCTGTGGAAGATATCGCCGACAACTGCGGACTGAACCGAAGTTATTTTGGTAAAATCTTCAAAAACACCGTGGGGCGGACCCCTCAGGATTTCCTGCTCAATTACCGCATGACAAAAGCCGCGGAACTTCTGAAACTGACACATCTTTCCATCGGCGATATCAGCAAGGCTGTGGGGTATGACAACCAGCTCCATTTTTCGCGAGCCTTCAAAAACATCTATCATCTTTCACCGCGGACATGGCGGAACCAGAATCAAATGAATGTATAAAATCAAACAAGGTGTAAGGCTTCCAGAGCTGAAGCTGCTTTACACCTTGCTAAGTTCTTAAAGCATCGCCACTCCTGAACTAAACAAATTCAAGAATCCGACGGTTGGAGGGATTGTCGTAATCTTTGCAAACCCCGTCGTCATCATACATGATATATGCAGAGGACGGATATCCAATCATCGTCAGATGTTCCGTGTCCAAAGCCGCCACGCACTCTGCAAAATCCGCCAGAGGGATACATTTTCCTTTCCGGATAAACAGCGGTACCTCGTTCAGAGCAATCTTTACATAATGATGCCCGGCAGGCAGTATCTCTTCGTGCAGAGAACCGTCCGGCAGGAATTTGACAAACTTCATCTCCTCAGGCAGATAAACGTATCTTCCTGCTGCATTCTGGCTGTATACAGGAGCAATCATCATCTCGTCTCCGAGCATCAGCTGGTCTTCTACCTGAACTGCATGTGGATCTTCCGGATAGACGAACGCCAGCGGCCTGAAATACAGATCATCTGAAAGCGCCGCTTTCATGTACTCGCTGTACAGATACGGGAGCAGCCGGTAACGAATCCCGATTATATGCCGGAAATCTTCCACTCCTTCAAAGCGGAAGCATTCCTGATCTCTTGTACCCATGGCAGAATGGTTGCGCATAAGAGGGGTAAACACGCCCAGCGCCAGCCAGCGCAGCAGCAGATCCCTGGTCGTATCCGCACCAAATCCGCCCAGATCTGCACCGGTGTAAAGAAATCCGCACATATTCAGAGACGGCATCATTTTCAGATTCAGAAGAATATGACTCCACCAGGATTTGTTGTCTCCGGTCCAGATTCCTCCATAGCGGTGCATTCCTATATAAGAAGAGCGGGAAAACATCAGAAAACGTTTTTCCGGATTGATCCTCTCAAAAGCTTCTCCGGCTGCTCTGGTCATATTGTATCCAAACAGGTTGTGAACCTTATCATGACGAATCTGCCGGCCGTTTGCCTGATGATAAAACGACGCATAATCTTCCTTATTATTGGAAAGTCCAAGCACCGCATCTTTTGCTTCAAAAAACGATACCTTTCCCTGCGTATCCTGAAAAAATTCTTTTACGATCTCTTCTGCTCTTTGTACTCCTTCCGGCGTATAAAAAATAGCCGGCTCGTTCATGTCATTCCAGAAACCTTCAATCCCCTGATCTGTCAGAATCTTATATTTGTCTCCAAACCACGCTCTGGCTTCCGGATTCAGTACATCAGGAAAATGAGTGTCTCCCGGCCACACAGCCGCCACAAAATCGCTGCCGTCTTCTCTCTGGCAGAAATACCGGTTTTTGACCCCTTCTTCATAAACATCATATCCTTTTTCCACTTTTACGCCTGCATCAATAATGGGAATCAAACGGATATTCTGCTCTTTCATCTCCTGCACAAAGGCCGGAAAATCCGAGAAATTTTCTTCATTCAGTGTGAAATCTTTGTAATCCTGCATGTAATCAATATCCATGTAAATCATATCAACCGGAATATGATTCCTGCGGTATCCTTTTGCCACTTCACGATAGTCCTCTTTTGTCCGATACCCCCAGCGGCTCTGTCCGAATCCGAACGCAAACTTCGGCGGAATATAACTCCTGCCGATAATCCGACGGAGCTGTTTTACAATCTCATAGGGTGTCTTTCCTTCAATCACGTATAAATACAAGTCTGCATTTTCACAGGTGACCGTCAGAGTATTCATCCGCGTATAACCGACATCAAACGTCATTCTGGACGGATAGTCAAAAAACAGGCCAAATGTCTGCGTGCCGGAAATCACGATAAAATTATGAGCCGCATACAGAGAGCTTTTGTCCTCCATATGCTCCGGATCATCTGTACAGTCGCTGATATAGCGATATCCCCTTTTGTTGATTCCCCGGTTCGCCTCACCAAGTCCGTACACCACATCTTCTGCGTCCAGCAGACAGGTAAAGCAAAACCCGTTTTCCAGACTGATGTCCCCATATGCCGGTGCCCCGCATACCGCCTCCATCTGTACCGTAACAGCTTCCGTTTCAAAAGGTGTCCCATAGACGTATTTCTGAATCATCATGCATTCCTCCTATTATAGTTCCGCATCTGCATCTCGCAAGACCTCTTTCTCTGGAAGCATTTCCAGACTCTTCGGGTCTGTAAATCCTTCCCGGACTTTCTCGTTCAGATGCTGTCTTGTAGTTCCGCATCTGCATCTCGCAAGACCTCTTTCTCTGGAAGCATTTCCAGACTCTTCGGGTCTGTAAATCCTTCCCGGACTTTCTCGTTCAGATGCTGTCTTATAGTTCCGCATCTGCATCTCGCAAGACCTCTTTCCATACCTTCAAGATGAATAAAAGTATATATACTTTTTCTTGAAAATACTTGCATTATTTTATAAAATAGATAACACAATCCTGACATTTTATAGTTTTTCTGCCAGAAGGAGATTGCTCATGTACCCTGATCTGTCCCTGAAAGAAGATGTAAAGCATGGCACCCGCGAACATCCAGTTCGCGTCATGCATTTTACAGCCGGAAAGGGAACCCCTTATCCGGAACATTTCTTTGTAAAACGGCACTGGCATGACTATGTGGAAATCCTGCTGATTTTAAAAGGAACTTACCTCCTGGAAATTAATCTGCAAAAGCAGATGCTGAAAACCGGAGATCTCTGTATCATGAACAGCGGAGAACCTCATCAGATCACAGGACTTGAAGCAGACGCCGTTCATGACGTGATCCTGTTCACTCCGAAAATTCTTGACTTTTCCTATATGGATGAATGGGAGGAACGCTATATTGCGCCCTTTCTGAAACAGACGCTGATACTTAAAAATATCCTGCACCCGGAGGATGCAGGATATCAGGAAATCCGGTCTGTATTTACAAAAGCTGCTGCTGTCGGGCTGTACGAGAAGCCTGGATGGTATATTCCATGCAAACTCCGGATTCTTGAGCTTTTCAGTCTGGCAGTCAAATATCAGCTGCTCCTGCCGGCCTCTGAAATCCTGTCCGCCGCCAGCATCCGAAGAATTACCCGTTATAAGACCGTTATTACTTATATTGAAAAGCATTATCAGGAACCCCTGTCGCTGCAGCAGCTCTCCAGACTGATCTCCTGCAACGACCAGTATCTGTGTCGTTTTTTCCGGGAAATTGCCGGCGTCTCACCCATCCGATATCTGATCTCCTACCGTCTGGAACGGGCCTGCTCCCTTCTGGCCCATACCTCGCAGCCGATTACAGAGATCGCTCTCGACTGCGGTTTTGAAAATATCAGTTATTTTATACGCAAATTCCGGGAAGAAAAAGGCTGTACTCCTAAAGAATACCGTAATACCTATACCTGAGTCTTCTTTTGAAGCTTTCCTGCCATCCGTTCCAGAAGCCTGATCAGAATCAGAACGACCAGGCAGACAACGGTAATCAGGCAGGCGTATTCTGTAAAATCTTTTCGATTGCTGCTCCATGCCCGATTCAAAAACGGGAGGCCAAGCACCACCATATAGTACCAGAAAAAAGGCGGAAGGCAGACAGAAGGTTGTCGTGCAGGCATTCTGCTTCTTTTCGTCTCAATCGCGTCTGCTTTTTGATCCCCTGCTATTTTCCGGGACGCCCGGTCTGTTATTTTGTACAAGATCAGCAGGGAAACAAAATATACGGTTGTTCCAATGACCGTATGAAGTCTTTTTTGTGTCAGCCACCCCGCCTTAAATTCTGTTTCCTGCAAAAGCTGCGGCAAATAGACAGACAGAACAATCCGGATGCCATTTATGAAAACCGTATACAGATAAATGCCTGCCGTCGAACAGACCGCCCAGGAAAAACCCTTTCTCACCGTCCCCATCCGGTGCGTAAATGAGAAAACAGACATCAGCAAGGCTGTCATCAAAAACTGCACACCGGAACAGGACGGGGCAACAACAAACCGCAGTGAATGATTGATGAAGCCGACACCCGGAAGATATTCAAAGGTTATGCCACTTAAAATCCCTACCCATCTCACGACCGGGGCAAGTATCCACAGAAGTTCATCACTTCCGGCTCTGCTGTAATAAAGCTTGAGCATGGCGGCCGCAATACCTGTAGCCACATAGCAGCACCCGTATTTTCTGAATCTGCTCACTCTCGTTTCCTCCTGCCAAACAGAATATTTGTCAGTATAATAACAATGGTTGCAATACTCATAATCAACAGTTCCGGCTCCGCCCCCATCAGATATCCCCCAATGGCCAGTTCGGACACTCCCTGCGGAAGCGGAGACGGCTGGTCTACGTCCATACTGTCACCTTCCGGATTCCTGATTGTATCAAGGACGGCTACAAAAGACGTATACGGAGTCACCATACTATAATCAAGCCCTATGGAAGTAATCTCTGCTTTTGTATTATCATCCTCACGGGCATATCCGTACGCTGTCAGCATGTCCACTTTTTTTCTTGCCCACAGATAGCAAATAGCACTGTTTTCCTCCGATGGTACAATCTGCGACACATCAATCTCCTGCACATAATCCTGCGTCCCTGTCTTTCCAGTAATTCGAATGTTTCCGGAAGGTTCCCCGCGCCATTTTCCAAAAAGTACCACCGGTTTTTCCGCAAACAGAGTCGGAACCGCAGAAGGCACAGTGTCATAAACGTCAAACCCGTCAAAAGATACCTGAATATCCGTCAGTACAGGCGCTTCAATGTATGTACGGAACCTTTCTGCTGTTTCTTCTGCTTTCTCTTCATCGGTTACCACGAACGCCTCACCCATTCCCGCACCTGCAATTCCTTCCATCAAAGAACGGTTGACAGAACTCCCGATACCGAAAGAAAAGAAGCTGGTATTGTCCAGGTTTTCATGAATCATTCCGAAAACTTCTTCTTCATCGTAAATGTACCCGTCTGTAATAACCACAACATTTCTGGATACGTCGCTCCTTTTCGGCGTGTTAAGAGCGCTTTCAAGCGCCGCCGCAAGCTCTGTTCCTCCGCCGCCTTCCTGCATGTCAATCAACTTTGTAGCGCAATCCATGTTTTCTTTTGTGGCAGCGACCGGCTCCAGTGACATTTCCGATACAATATCCGAGAATAAAAACAGATTGAAGCAGTCCGTGCTCCGAAGATTTGCAACCATGGTCCGAATTAGTTCCTTGGCTGTATCCAGCGGATATCCGTTCATGGAACCGGATACATCCAGAATAAAAATATATTCTCTTGGAACCAGCTCCTTCGGTTCATAACGGTTCGGCGGCTGTACGGTCAGCAGAAAAAAGTTTTCCTCTTCTCCCGGATAGAGTACAAGCCCGGTGTTCACCTTTTCGCCAGTCAGTTCATATTCCAGAATAAAATCCCTATCACCCGCAAAGTCCTCCGGATCGGAAAGTGCTACTTTCATTTCAGATTCCTGAACCTGTTCCACCTCTATCTTATGGGTATCGCAGGCAAGACCGGTTATTGGAACACCAGCGGAAAGCGTGACATTGATTTCATAAGTACTGTCCGGTGTAACACCCTCCTGTAAATACGGAGACTCCACCCAGCTGCCTTCTTCTGCTTCTTCCGCGTCAACTTTCCCTGCATACCGGGGACCGACAACCGTGGGAAAGACAAACTGATATGTTCCTTCTGTCGATTCAATCATTTCTGTATAAAGAAGTTCGACGCACACTGTATCTCCGGGCATAATATTTGCCACATCCATAGTAAAAACATTAGATCTTTTTTCTTCCAGAAGCGATGCGCTTTTTCCCTCGCTCTTTGCTTCCTCGTATTCCTGTTTTGCTTCTTCTTTCTCTTTGATGACAGCCGTTACTATCTGATTTCCGATTTCCATTTTCATTCCGTGAACCGATACTTTTGTAGAAGCAGGAAACACATAGCTTGCATTGATGGGATGTTCTCCCTCATTTACATAGGTCTGCGTCACACAAGTCTCAGCGATCATTCCGTTTATGTTGGTTGTCACTTCCGTTCCTTTCAGCGGCAGATGGTCAACCCCCGGATCTGCTCCCTCAATAAAGAAATAGGGGGCAAGCGTCACATCTTCATCCTCTTCTGATTCTGCATGTACTGCCGGACAGTACGCGGCAAACATGCAGAATGCCAAAAACAAGCAAAACCAATTTTTCTTTTTCATGATGCACCTCTTTTGATTCTTCTGATGTTGATACTGCAGTTTCTCCTGTTATGGAAAGACTACCATATCAGAGCATCAGAAGAACATCAGAAATTCATCAGAAATGCATCATTTTATCCGTCAAGTTTTTTGACTGTGAGAATGGCGTTGGTACCGCTTCCCAGCGTTACTCCCACAGCAATCAGTGCAGAAAGTGCCATATCAATGACGTCTCCTGCCGCCAGTGTAACGATTATGCTGCCGTTAAACAGCGTATTAACGCCGACAGAGAGTACTCTTGACACTGTTGCGCCCGGTATATTTGTACCGTTTCTGCGAACCGCTGTTGTAACAGTAGTCCCCAGCGCTGCTGACATTGTAGTGGCATAGGTAATCTCATATGCCCCGGGAGCCGTGATCGTAATGCTGTTTGCCGGAGTGTAGGTAAGATTCTCGGACGGCATAGTAGCAGGCATAGGAATCTGAGTTGTACCCCCAAGGGTCAGATTCAGAGTCTGAGGATCTGTATTGTACACTCCTCCATACGAGGCCAGCCCATTTGCCGGACCGGTTGGACCGGTCGGGCCCGTTGCTCCGGTTGCTCCCGTCGGACCGGCAGCTCCCTCAATTCCCTGTGGACCCGTCGGACCGGTTGCTCCGGTCGGGCCGGCAAGACCCTGGATTCCCTGCGGGCCCGTCGGGCCGATCTCTCCTGTAGGGCCGGTGACTCCGGTCGCTCCGGCAGGTCCGGTCGCTCCGATTGCCCCGACAGGTCCCTCAATTCCCTGCACACCCGTCGGACCGGTTGCTCCGGTTGCCCCGGCAAGACCCTGAATTCCCTGCGGGCCCTGCGGACCCGTCGGGCCGATCTCTCCGGCAGGACCGGTGACTCCGGTCGCTCCGGCAGGTCCAGTCGCTCCGGTTGCTCCGGTTGCCCCGGCAGGTCCCTGAAGCCCCTGTAAGCCCTGTGGTCCCTCAGGTCCTGCCGCCCCGGTTACACCTGCAGGACCAACTGCTCCAGTCACCCCGGCTGCTCCTGCAGGGCCGGTCGCTCCGGCAGGCCCAGTCGCTCCCGTCGGGCCGGTTGGACCGGCAGGTCCTTGCAGCCCCTGTAAACCCTGAGGGCCGACAGGTCCGGTTGCTCCAACGGCACCAGCCGCGCCCGGAAGTCCTTGCAGCCCCTGTGGACCTGTGGGGCCGGTCGCTCCAGTCGGACCAGTCGCACCAACCGTGCCCGGAAGTCCCTGAAGGCCCTGCGGGCCCTGCGCTCCGGTTGCCCCAGTCGGGCCCTGCGGTCCCTGTACTCCCTGTGCTCCGGCAGCTCCGGTCGGGCCGGTCACCCCGGCTGCTCCTGCAGATCCAGTCGCCCCGGTCGGGCCAACCGGACCCTGAAGTCCCTGAGAACCCTGAGGTCCCTGCGGACCTGTGGGGCCAACCGGGCCTGTGGGTCCTTGCACTCCCTGTACACCGGCAGCTCCGGTAGGGCCGGTCGCCCCCGGCGCTCCTGCCGGGCCTGGAATTCCCTGAAGTCCCTGCGGGCCTTCAGGACCTATCGGGCCTTGCGGTCCCTGCGGACCTTGCGGACCTTCGATTCCTCCTGGTCCCATTGGTCCCTGCGGACCTGTCGGACCCTGGTATCCCCTCGCTCCCGTCGGACCCGGACATCCTCGCGGGCCCATCGGACCTGTCGGACCCTGGCAGCATCTGTTATTTTGCTGTCCCGGACATCCACAGGAGTTATTGTCACAATTTCTTCGGAAAAAATCCATACTCGTTAGTCTCCTTATATCTTCATTTTCACTTATAGATTATGCAGACTTTTCCGCAGCGTTCTTATTCTATATTACGAAAATATTCTTCATTTTTCCTGAATTCTCTTCCATATGGTTTATATTTTCCCGCCATTTTATGACATTCATATGACTTTTTTCGATTTCCCATGCGATCATAACACACACACATCTGAATGTACGGCACATACCCATAGCACTCTTCCTGTATAAATCCTCCCGTCTCTTTTTTCTGCGCATGAAGCGCCGCCTCATACCAGAAAACCGCCTGTTCCCATAACTTCCGGTCTGCAAAATGTTTTCCAATGTCACAGCACAGCTCCCCTCCGGGAACCCGATATCGAAGCGCCCGGTACAGGAAAGAAAGCGCCTCTTCGTCTTTTTCAAGCGCATACATGCAATATGCCATAAATCTGCATGCATCCACCTGATTTTCACAGTAAGCATCCGATTGCTGCAAAAAAAACAGGAAGCAGTCTGCTGCCTCCTTGTACCTTTTGTGATAATATAATTCCCGCGCATAATAGAACATGTCCCGTGTTCCGAAAACCTCCCCTGAAGCCTTCATTTTCTCATAAATTCTGAGATTCCGGTCCCCATAAGATGTCTTCCGGCTATGGTGCTCAATACAGATATCCAGTCGTTCTACTCTGCCGGATACGGCAACTGCTTCATGCACACGTCCTTCCCAGAAAAATCCTCTGTCTCTTTTCAGCAGGCGTTCCCGTTCATAGCAAAATGTTATTTTTCCTGTTTCATCAAATCCGGAAGCATATTTCATCATTACAGCATCTATTGTACCGTCTGCCTCCGCTTTCCATGCGCAGAGTTTCTCTCTCTCCTTTTCCTTTATCACGTCATCCGCGTCCAGCCACATGCAGTAATCCATCCTCGCCTTTGAAAATGCTTTGTTGCGTGCCGCCGCAAAATCATCGACCCATTGAAAATCATAAATCCGGTCCGTATACTCTGCTGCAATCTCCTTTGTCCGGTCACTCGAACCTGTATCTACAATAATAATCTCATCCACTGCGTCCTTTACCGAATCCAGACATCTCCTTAGTATTGGTTCTTCATCTTTGACAATCATACATAAACTGATTGTGACCATACCAAGATCCTTTTTTTATGTTTCTTTTATTTTATGTCTGTCATCAGTTTCTGCCATTTCCTCTCATCGTTATACATCCGGTCTCAATAAAATTCATGAAAGCAGCTTTCGTATACCCCTCATCCTCTCCAGACGATCGGATGATCTTTCACCAGTCTGCAGATTTTCATAATCTCATCCGGAATGCGGATTTTTTTCGGACATTGATCCATACAGGACATTTTTTCGCATTCCCGGCAGTGTTGTGCGCTTTTCTCAATGCTCATATCCAGCTTTCTAAGCGCCCAGTACTCTTTGCCAAGAAAATAATACTGATACTGCCGAAAGACTGTATGAATCTCTGTCCCATACACACATCTGCACTTTTGGCAGCGGTCACAGGGAATCGGACTGTAATCCTTTTCCAGAACCGACAAGACCTCTTCAAAAGACGGGATCTCACCCTGATTCCGGACAGTATTCCATCTCATAGCCTGCTCTGCCTGCTCCTTCGTGCCAATCCCGACCAGCGCAGAGGATACCGGATAAGATAAAACCGTTCTCAGTAAAGTATCGACCGGAAAAAAAACCGGAAGTATCCCTGCCGCATAAACTTTATTGACCAGAAACCCTTTGCCTTTGAATAAAGGTTCTGAGCAAAACCTCTCCAGCATCCCCCGCTCCAGCAGATTTCCGCTCCCCTGCAGCACGTCTACGCGGGAATCCTTCGCCCCTCGCAAAAGTATATCATAATAGTGAGACGCAATACCTGTAAAACGAATCCTGCCTTCCCTTTTCAATTCGGTAAGCGCATCCAGAGCGCCGCCTTTTTGAAATACTTCCTGCTCATGTTCTTCATCTATCTGATGAACAAAATAAATATCTGCACAGGTTCCAAGATTTTCACAGGATGTCTGTACTGCCTGATACATCTCGTTCCCGTCAAAAAATCTTGCTTTATCCGAGATGACAAGTTGTTCTCTTCCAATATAAGCCGCAAATTTTCCAAGTTTCCGCTCTGCATCTCCATACTCCGGAACGATCGCCGTGTCATACAGATTACATCCCAGCCGGAATGCACACTCCATGACCTCCAGCGCTTCTTCAACATTCAGATTAAAATAATCCGGCAGAACCGGGACATTTCCCTGCAGAACCGGTATCGTTCCAAATCCGATTTCTGACACAGTCAGTCCGCTATCTCCCAGCTTCCGGTATCTCATTCTTTTTCTCCTGGCAACACTACACTCCCCCGAAACGCAGACTCACAGACCACTGTACCCTCCGGAATGAAAACGTCCCGAAGCTCCCTGCAGAACGCAAAAGCCTCCTTTCCAATCCTTTTCAGGGAGGACGGGAGCTTTACCTGTCTCAGACTGTGACAGCGGTAAAAAGCTTTTTCAGGAATCTCTTCCAGTCCTTCCGGAAGCAGAATCTCTTCTAATGATGTACAGTTTTCAAAAGCTTTGTCTCCCATCTGACGAAACGCTTCAGACAATTCCACTCTTCTCAGCCTGCCGCAACCGGAAAATGCCTGTATTCCCACTTGTTCTATATGCTGTGCTCCACAGACCTCCTGCAGCCACTTGCAGCCGGCAAAAGCACGTTTTCTGATCTGCGTCACAGAATCCGGAAGCAAAATCCACGTCAGCAGATTTCCATCCTCAAATGCCCCGTCACCGACAGCGGTAATCCCCTGCGCAATCTTCAGTCTGGAAAGATTACCAGTACATTCCACAAGCACTCCTTTTTCATCTGTTTTAAAACAGTTCATACTGTCTAACGCCGCCTGCCTGGCCAGCACAGGCAATTCTCTTTCTCTGTCGGCAATTCCTGTAAATCTCACATGACTGCCGTCCGCAAAAATCATCTCCTGAAGGTTAATGCAATTTCGAAACGCATACTCTTCCACCCGCATCTGATCAGACAGAAAATGAATCTTCCTGATCCCGGTTCCTCCTGCAAATGCCCAACCGCAGATCAGGCGGATGTCCTCTGACACTTTCACTTCTCCCACACATCCGGAGCCATCCAGCAGCATATGCTTTACCACTACTACAGGATTTTTCTCCCGCTGCCGGAAAAGCCATGTTGTTCCATGAAACGCTCTGGCGCCGATATACTCTACACTGTCCGGAACCTCCACATCTGTCAGCGTCAGTCTGTCACGAAAAACTTCCGCACCGATATACCGAATTCCTTCCGGTATCTTTACACTTCTGCCCGCTCCCCGGTAACCGTACAATTCTTCTTCTTTCCTCACTTCAAAACAACTAAACGCACTGTAAAACAAAAGTCTTACCATCTCCGGAAGCCGTTCGCCGCGCAGATCCGCATAATTATGAATTTCCCACTCCTCGCCCCGCCAGACAACCGTCTCAAGCGCCGTGCAGCCGGAAAGCGCATATTCCGACAAATGCAGAATTCCTTTTTCACCTCCGAGAACGATCTTTTTCATCCCTCCGCAGTCTTCCAGCGCATGCTCCCGCAGACAGACTTCGTCCATAAATTCGATACATTCAAGACTGTCACACCACGCAAACGCGTAAGGATGTACAGCCCTGATCTTTGCGGTTGAAATCTTTTGCAGGACCCCACAGCCGCCAAAACAGTGTGCAAGAACCTCCTGCACCTGTTCACATCGGCATTGTTCCAGTTTGCCGCATCCCTCAAACAGCCGCTCTCCCAGTATCGTCAGCGCCGGCAGAACTGCCGCGGTTAATGAACCGCACCACGCAAATGCAGCAGTTCCTACCTGCAGAGCCGATGTCTCGACTTTCTGAAGCGCAGTACATTTTTCAAAAGCACGTCCGCCGATTCTGTGCAGACTTTCCGGAAATATCACTTCCTGAATTCCGCTGCATCCAAAAAATGCTCCCTCCTCGATCCACTGAAGTCCCCCGGGCAGCACCACTTTGGTAATCTCCCTGTTTCCTGCAAACGCATATGCCGCTATACCTGTTACACCCTCCGGCAGGCAAATCTCCCCTTTGCAGCTTCCGCCGGACAAAAGGATACCGCCCAAAACAATTACTTCACCCTCTACGCCCTCCAGGTATTTTGTATCCTCAAATGCACGTTCGCCAATTCCGGACCCGCCGTTTATAATGCCTTTTTCCAGTGTCAGACAGCCTGCAAAAGCTTCTTTTCCAATTCTTTTCACATGATCAAGCCTGACTTTCTGAATCTTTTTACACTGATAAAACGCCCGCTCTCCTATGGAACGCCACAATGGAAGTTCCGTGTTAGATATGATATCGGACTCTGACAGCGCAATCTGTTCCAGTTCCCGGCAGCCTGAAAATACTTCATCCTGCAAATCCTGTACGGCGGATGAAATCCACATCTGTCTCAGATTTTTACAGCCTTTAAAAGCTGCCGGCCCAATCCACTGAACATGCTCTGTCAGGTATATTTCCGTCACTTTTTCATTTCCGTAGAATGCTCCCCCTGCAAGTATCCGTACCTGTTCAGGTATCTGTACTTTACCTTCCAGATTCCGTCCATCCCAGAAAACAGGTTCTGATATGGCTGCGTGCCGCCTCTCTGTCTGCTGTTCGATCCAATGTTCCAGAAACGGAGTTCTCTCCCATGAATGTCTTCCCGCCGATTCAAGCGTTCCCGGTATCCTCACCTGCTCCAGCGCCGTACAGCCATAGGCGAGTTTATCTGGAATATGCCGTACTCCTTCCTCAAGCACCAGTATTTTCAGCTTTGTACATCCTCCAAATACATCCGCGCCAAAATGTATACCGCTGCTGCCGATTCTGACCTTTCTGACGCCGCTTCTGGCAAATGCCAGCTTGTTTACATATTCTGCAGCAGGAAAAAGTTTTACTTCTTTCAGTCCGCTGCACTGATAGAACGCCATGCTTCCTATCGAAGTAAGGCTCTCCGGAAATGAAATCTTTGCAAGCGCTTCACATCCATAAAAGGCGCTGTCTCCGATCTCACTAATATTTGCAGAAATATCCGCTTCCCTCAGCGCCAGACAATGCCGGAACGTCCGTTCTCTGATCTTCCTGATACCCAAAGGCATATGCACCCGAATCAGTTTCACACAATGTTCAAAAGCCCCGGGTCCAATTCTGCAGAGCCTTTCCGGAAACTGAACCGTCTGCAGCAGCAGGCAGTCTTTAAAAGCTTCCGCTCCGATCTCCTGCAGACTTTCCGGCAGAATGACTCTGTCAATCGCCTCATTGCCGGCAAACGCCTCCTCAGCAATCTTTGTGACTCCCTCCGGAATCACCACACGGGATTCTGAGCCGAGATATTTCAGTAAAATACTGCCGCTGAGCCGAAAATTCCCCATCACCTGCCAGTGGATGTTTTGGACTATCTGCGGAATCTCAGTTCCTGTTATAGCCAGAAGTCCCTGAAACACATATTCTGTCCCGTCACAGGTTCTGACTGTTTTCAGGGAAGTACAATTATGAAACGCATCTTCATGAATCAGGGGTTCTGCACCTTCAAAACTGATTTTTTCCAGACTGATGCAGTTGCGAAAGGCCCGACTGCCAATCTCTTTTAAAGATTTTGGCAGTTTCACGGAAATAATGCCGCGTTTGTCAAAAAAGCAGCTTTTTCCAAGTTTTTCAATTCCCTCCGGAATTTCCACATGCTTCAAGTTGGTCAAAAACCGTACCAGTGTTTTTCCATCCAGCTCCATCATCCGCAAAATATCAACGGCGATCAGATAAACAGATGAAGGTACCAGAAGCGCTCCTGTTACCACTTCAACCACATTGGAGATCACACAGCTTTCACCGTTTTCAAATGTAATTCTGCGGATTCTCTCACAGCCAGTAAACACATCACAGATACAGTCTTCCTGCAGTTCACTTGATATTTCCAGATTCTCCAGCAGCACATCATTGACAAATACCTGCTTGCCAAGTCTTTTTACTCCCGGCATACAGACCCTGGTAAGATTGTCGCAGTAAAGAAATGTACAGTCCTTCAGTTCCTTCACAGACAGCGGCAGCACTGCCTGCCTCAGAGCATGACACCGATGAAACGCATAGCTGCCGATATAAGATACGCTGTCCGGTATTACTACTTCTTCCAGTTTCCTGCATCCTTTAAAGGCATTGTCCCCGATCGCCCAGAGCCCGGCTGGAAGCACGGCCCGCTTCAAAGAGACGCACGCCTTAAATGCACCCTCTCCTATTGTATGAACCCCTTGGGGAACTACCGCAGTCTCTTCTCTTCCTGTGTAGGATATCAGCACCCCTTTTTCTATATGAAAAAAATCTTTCATCTTCTGGCTGTCCCGTCCTTTCCCCTAAAACGTGCCGAACAATCGCAGAGCAAAAACCGTAGTAAGCCATGCAATCAGAACTTTGCTGCCATAAATTTTATACATCCGCTCCGGACGGAAAGATCAGAGCAAGCACTTCCTGAAGCTCTTCAAGGCTCCCGCTTCTGTACAGACGCTCCTTGTAGCGCTTGGTGCCTCTGCGTTTTTTCATCATATAGGCCGCAAGTTTCCGCATATACATAAGCGTATAAGTTTCGTCATAGCATCTGCCGGTCAGTCGGAGCTGCTCCGTCAGAATCTGGGCAGCCGTTTTCACGCACGTTTTTCCCGTCAGTTCACTGAAAATAAACGGATTCTCCAGCCCATACCGGGCTATCATCACTCCGTCGGCACCGGTCCGTTCCATCATCTGCTTTGCGTCCTCTGCAGAAAAAATCCCTCCGTTTGCAATCACCGGTATGGAAACCGCCGCTTTTGCCTGTTCAATCTCCTGATCATACGGTTTTCCGTCATACATCATGCTTCTGCTACGCCCGTGAATCGTGATTAAATCCGCCCCGGATGCTTCGCACATACGGGCAAATTCCGCTGCAAACATTTTGTCCTCCTGAATACCCGTACGACATTTTACTGTCACAATTTTTCCGCTTTTTTTACAGCCCCGGATGATGGCAGAAGCCCGTCTGAAATCCAGCATCAAAGCACTCCCCTCACCGCTTTTAAACACATTCGGCACCGGACAGCCCATATTGATGTCAATGATATCAAAATCCTGCAAAAGCCTGCTGCATGCCATCTGCTCCATCACCGCCGGAATTCCGCCAAGAAGCTGAACCGCTTTTATTTTTTCTTTCTCCGTGGTATAAAGCAGTCGCCTTGTTGCCCGGTCCTTGTACTTCAGAGCATTGGCACTCACCATCTCTGTAAAACAAAGACCCGCTCCCAGCTCATATGCCAGCATCCGAAACGGATAACAGGTATACCCCGCCAGCGGCGCCATAAAAATATTAGAGGGCAAAAGCAAGCTGCCCAGACGAATCTTTCTAATCTCCACTGCATCTCACTCCTGCCCTCTATGAATCTGATCACAAAGTAATCAAAACATTTGTTCTATTCCATTTCAAAAAAACCTTGATTTCCATATAAAAATCGGGGTAACAGGATTCGAACCTGCGACCTCACGGCCCCCAGCCGTGCGCTCTAGCCAAACTGAGCCATACCCCGATAACGCTGACTATTATACCTTATTTCTCCAAAAAATGCAATAGAAAATACAAAACTTTTTATATATCAAAATTGAACTTCAACAAAATTCTTTATTGAACTTTTTCTCCCTTTATGATATACTGGATTGAACTTCAGTAAATAAAATTGAACTTTTTTCACAGGAGAATACCATGCCAAATGAAACTTTTGCAGACAGACTGCGGGATTCCATGGAACGACAGAATATCAAACAAGTTGATCTGATCCGCATCGCTGCCGAACAGGACATTAAACTCGGCAAAAGCCATATGAGCCAGTATGTAAGTGGAAAAACCATTCCACGTCCGGAAATGATCCGCTTTCTGGCAGAAGCCCTGCAGGTAGAGGAGTCATGGCTAAGCGGTAATAGTGTCGCAACCACCGACTCTAGTCCGCAGCCGGAAAAGCCGTCACAGGAGCACAATGAACTTAAAAAAATCAGTGTATCAGGAGGAAACACCATGCGGGAATTTAGAAAATCATCAAAACTGGATAATGTATTATATGATGTCAGAGGGCCGGTCGTTGAAGAAGCAAGCCGGATGGAGGAAGCAGGTACGCATGTTCTGAAACTGAACATCGGCAATCCGGCTCCTTTTGGTTTTCGTACACCGGACGAAGTCATCTATGACATGCGCCAGCAGCTGACGGAATGCGAAGGATATTCGGACGCCAAAGGACTGTTTTCTGCCAGAAAAGCTGTCATGCAGTATGCGCAGCTGAAAGACATACCCAACGTCTCGATCGGCGATGTCTACACCGGAAACGGCGTCAGTGAACTGATCAACATCTGTATGTCCGCTCTGCTCGACGATGGAGACGAGATCCTGATCCCTGCTCCTGATTATCCTCTCTGGACTGCCTGTGCGACTTTATCCGGCGGAAAAGCGGTCCACTATATCTGCGATGAGCAGTCTGAATGGTACCCTGATCTGGACGACATCCGCAAAAAAGTCAATGATCGTACGAAAGCCATCGTCATCATCAATCCAAACAATCCCACAGGCGCACTGTACCCCAGAGAGATTCTGCAGCAGATTGTTGATATCGCAAGAGAACATCATCTGATTATCTTTTCTGATGAAATCTATGACAGACTGGTGATGGACGGGGAAGAACATGTTTCCATCGCCTCCCTGGCACCGGATCTGTTCTGCGTTACGTTCAGCGGACTTTCCAAGTCCCATATGATTGCCGGATTCCGTATCGGATGGATGATTTTAAGCGGAAACAAGGATATGGCAAGTGACTATATCGAAGGGATCAACATGCTTTCGAATATGCGTCTCTGTTCCAATGTGCCGGCCCAGTCCATCGTCCAGACTGCCCTCGGCGGACACCAGAGTGTAAAAGATTATATTATCCCCGGCGGCAGAATCTATGAACAGCGGGAATATATTTACAAGGCGCTGACGGATATACCTGGAATCAGCGTTGTAAAACCTAAAGCTGCTTTTTACATCTTCCCCAAACTGGACGTGAAAAAGTTCAACATCCTGGATGATGAAAAATTTGCACTGGATCTTCTGAAAGACAAGAAGCTTCTGATCGTTCATGGAAGCGGCTTTAACTGGAAGGATCCGGATCATTTTCGTATCGTATACCTGCCCCGTGTGGAAGTCCTGGAAACGGCAATGGAAAAACTTTCTGCTTTCCTTGGCAGATATCATCAGTCCTGACCGTTTATAACTTTTCGGGTCAAAAGACTGCCGCAAAATACGCTCCTGTCTGTTTACTCATCTCCTGAATGAGACGAAGCGGACAAAGTCATATCCTGCGACAGTCTTTTGATTCCTGCAACGTCGCTCTGATCTTCAGACAGGTGCAGTTAAGCTGTCCGTCCTCAAAAGGCCCCAGGCCGCCGTCAATTCCGATCTTATCATTTGCTCTCCAGAGCGTTCCCTGCGGACACTCTCAGTCGTATCTTATCAGAAAATCTGCATCATCAGTTCATGATTTCCTTTCAGAAGATACATATTATGCGGATATCGACGAATCAGATCATAGATCTCCATCGCCTTTTCCCCGCGGTCATTACAGTCTCTCAGAAGATACAGGGTATCGCTGTCATCAAAATAAATTTTAGTATAACATCGACTTTTCCGTCAAGTCACGACAGAAAACACCATGAAAAAGTGTGTCTGAAAAGTCTGGAAAGCAGCACATTAAAGCCCCTCGTTGACAAATCCGGTCTGTGATTGTAGGATAGATATATTGAACTTTTCAGACAAACGGACTCGAATAATTTTTAAGGAGATGAAATATCATGACGCACACCAGTGAACTCGGCTCTAAGAAAATCGGTTCTCTTCTGCTCAGTCTGGCAATCCCTGCGATCATCGCCATGCTGGTAAGCATGCTGTATAATATGGTAGACCGCATCTATATCGGCAATATGGAAAACGGCACTGTCGGCATGGCCGGACTGGCTGTAGCCGTACCGATTATCACATTGATTCAGGCTTTTACTCAGCTGTTCGGCACTGGCGGCGCGCCGCTGGCTGCAATCCGGCTGGGCGAACAGAGACAGGAAGAAGCCGAAAAAATCATGACCGCGTCTTTCACAGCCCTGATTATTTCCGGCATCCTCCTGACTGCAGCAATCGAACTGTTTCAGGTGCCGGTCCTTTTACTGTTCGGCGCCGATGAAACCTCTCTCGCGCCGGCGATGGAATATGTTACAATCTATGCGCTGGGAACCGTATTCGTACAGATTGCACAGGGAATGAACCCCTATATCAATACACAAGGTTTTGCAAAGATGGGAATGGCAACGATCCTGATTGGAGCCGTGTTAAATATTGTGCTGGATCCGGTTTTTATTTTTATTATGGGTATGGGAATCCGAGGAGCCGCACTTGCCACCATTCTGTCTCAGGGAATCTCCGCCGTATGGGTGCTGTATTTCCTGCTGAAAAAATCTCCCTTAAAGCTCCGATCCTGTTATCTGCTGCCAAACCGCAGTACACTGATTTCTATCATGATGCTTGGTATCTCACCATTTGTCATGAGTTCTACCGAAGGGCTTTTACAGATTGCGTTTAACAATCAGATGTCGGCTTACGGAGGCAGCATGGCTGTAGGCTCCATGGCAGTTCTTATGAGCCTGTATCAGATGGTTCTGCTGCCGCTGCAGGGAATCTGCCAGGGCGCTCAGCCCATCTTTTCCTATAACTTTGGTTCCAAAGATTTAGGACGGGTTCGAAAAACTTTCCGGCTCTGTTTTTGTATCTGCCTGTTTTATTCTTTTGCAACTGCCGGCGTCATTATGTTGGCTTCCCCCGTTTTTGCACGAATTTTTTCCAGAGACCCCGACACAATCCGCTATGTGTCCTGGGCAGTACGCATCTACCTGTTTGGCGGCACAATATTCGGTGCACAGATCGCGTGTCAGCAGTCTTTTATGGCGCTTGGGCAGGCAAAACGTTCCCTCTGTATGGCGTTGCTGCGCAAAGTCATCCTGCTGATCCCTTTACTGTATATCCTGCCCTCTTTGCTGGGAAATTCAGAACTGGCGAATTTTCTGGCCGGCCCTGTCCTTGATCTGACCAAAGATGGCGCCAGAACCTTCTGTGTCCTGCTGGCAGAGCCTGTTGCAGACACACTGGCCGCCTGTATTACCAGCCTGACATTCTTTCATTTTTACAGGTCGAATCTTTAATGTTATAGCAGGTTTTCCATAATTTAAGAACTTCATGGCAGACAAAAGCAACAGCTCGTAATCGTAAAGTATTGCTTCTGTTTTGAAATTGTGTACCTGCTGAAAATAAAGAAATACATAATGCATTATAGGTTGCATAAAAATACTCTATACATATTGATAAATACAGCAACCAACCCGGACGCCCGCGATGACTAACTATTTCTTTAGCCATTATAGGATGTATGTTGACAAATTTACAAGACAATTTACTTATAATGAAAATCAGTAAGTATACTAATTGAACTGCGAATGTTCCATAAAGTATAACTAACTATATAATTGGAATTTGGAGTGAAACAGCGATGGATAAAGAAGAAAGAAAACTAACTGAAAAAGAACTGAAACGTAAAGATCACTTTGAAAAACTAAATTTGGAACTGCAGCGAAAAGGATATAAAGTAAAGAAGATGACCGTCCATATTCAGCAGGCGAATTCTTTGGGTCCTCTGAGCATGTTACCATTTATAATTTTGACATTTTGGATCTACTGTCATGTGAATGGTTTTGATTTAGAGGAAATTTCTTTGCAGTTTGTTGCAGCAGCATTTCTGTTGATACTGGGACTAACCATTTTTCATGAGTTAATACACGGAATCACCTGGGGGATTTTTGCTAAAAATCATTTCCATACGATTGATTTTGGAATCATTTGGAGTTGCCTTTCTCCATACTGCACCTGTTCTGAACCGCTGAGAAAATGGCAGTATTTATCAGGAATTGCCATGCCTACATTAGTTTTAGGAGGCGGAGCTGCAGTGGCTGCGGTGATGACAAATCAATTACTACTACTTTTCCTGGCAGAAGTCATGATTCTTTCCGGTGGTGGGGATTTTCTAATTTTACTGAAAGTCTTGTTATACCGCACCGATAAAAAAGAATGTATGTATTGCGACCATCCTTATGAATACGGTTTTGTTGTCTTTGAGAAATAAGCGCAATGCGGTCCTAAAGGTGCAAAATACGCGCCTTTAGGATCGCTGTCCGCGAGTGAGTCTTAAAGGAACAACTGTCACTACTGAGCTGCCGATATTTCATAAAAGTTCCGTAAAGCTCTTCACATACCGATCGCTGTATGTTCTGACTGTTTCCTGATCCGGTTCTGATCTTTCATACACTCCAATCGTCTGAAATCCGGCTTTTTTTGCCGTCTTCAGCGCATAAGCAGAATCTTCTGCCACTACGCATTCTGACGCCTGTGTCCCGAATTTTTCTGCTGCCAGATGATAGACCGCCGGGCTGCTTTTCCCGACTCCAACCATCCCGCAGTCCACCAGAAAATCAAAGCAGGAAAGAATCCCGTTCCTCTCCAGCGCCGGCCTCCCCAGTTCGACCGAAGAAGCCGTCGCCACACACATACGGATTCCCTGCCTCTTCAAATATGTAAGATATTCTTTTACTCCCGGCTTCAGCAGAATATCCTCTGCATAATGCCTTCCGATATCTCTGCACAGTGCATGCACAATATCCTCCGCCGACGAACGGAGTTCAAAACGTTCTTTCAGCCACAGTCCGCATTCCTGCATGGACATGGCGGACATCTCCTGATTCAGCTTTGCAGTAGCTTCTATCCCAAATCCACGCAGAAATTCCGGCACCAGCCGATCCCAATAAGGTATGGAATCAATTAAAGTTCCATCCATATCAAATATTGCATACCGAAAATCCATTCCTCTCTCCCTTTACACCCGAATCTTTGTGCCTTTTTGATCGCGTCCCGCCAGCTTTAGCTTCTGAAGCGCCACCTCTTTTTCTTTATATGTGATGGTCATTTCCGTTCCCTTTGTAAATAAATAAGCCTCTTCCAGACTGTCTGTGTCGGAAAGCTTCATCGCGCGCACACCAACCGCAGCCTTCTTTTTCTCCGGTATCTCTTCTGCGCCAAACCGGAGGAAATATCCTCCTTCTGAACGGAGAACAACCTGCATATTCTCACCGGTAAGGGCAGCCAGCAGCACCTTATCTCCTTCATTCAGTTTTGTCGCCATGCTGGTTCTTGTCCGCACATCATACTCCTGACCATCCACTACTTTACTCATTCCCTGTGCTGTTACAAAAAGCAGCTTTCCGGCAATGAGCATTTCCATGCTGACTACACAGAGCATCTGTTCCTGACTGCTGTCAAAATTGCTGTAGTTATCAACGGGAAACGCCTTGTCGCGAAACTTTCCAAACGGCAGATCCAGAACTTTTACTGTATGCATCTTTCCTTTATCTGTAAAGACGCAGATCCGATCCGTATTCTTGCATAAAATCACATAGCGGCTTTCGTTGTCCGCCGCTTCTTTGTTTCGCTCATACGTAGGCACATCGACCGTTCTGCAATATCCAAAACGATCCATCAGGAAGACCACCGGCATCTCTTCCACTTTTTTCTCCACAAAAATAGCCTCTTTCCCGTTCTCAATGACTGTACGGCGCGGCGCGGCATACGCCTTTTTGAAACTGTCCAGTTCCTTAATAATAACTTTCATCATCTCATCATAATTGTTCAGGATCTCAGAATAACGGGCAATATTTTTCATTGTGGTCTCATGTTCTTTCATAAGCGCCTGAATTTCCAGGCCAATCAGCCGATAGAGCCGCATTTCCAGAATCGCTGTTGCCTGGCGTTCTGTAAAATTCAGCTTCGCCGCCTGTTTTTTGGATTTTTCTGACCGGAACCTGATACCTTCAGTCTTCCCGTTCATAAGGCAGGCCTTCGCCATTTTCAGATCCTGGCTTCCTCTGAGGATCTCTATAATCAGGTCAATCACATCACAGGCCCTGATCAGTCCTTCCTGGATCTCTTTTTTATCCAGCTCTTTATTCAGCAGCGTCTTATACTTTCTTGTATTCAGTTCAAACTGAAAATCAATCACATGATCCAGAATCTGAATCAGCCCCAGTGTTTCCGGTCTTCCGTCCGCCACTGCCAGCATATTGACGCCGAACGTATCTTCCAGACGAGTCTTTTTATAGAGCATATTGATCAGCTGCTCTGTATCCGCACCTTTACGGAGCTCCAGCACAATTCTGATTCCTTCTTTTGACGACTGATTTGTGATATCCACGATATCCGTGGTCTTTTTATTCTCCACCAGCGTCCCGATGTCATTTAAGAACTTGCCGATGTTTGCCCCGATCATGGTATAAGGAATCTCGGTGATCACCAGCTGTTCTTTTCCGCCTTTTACTTTCTCCACTTCCACTTTTCCGCGAACTTTGATTTTACCGCTGCCTGTGCGGTAGATCTCTGTCAGTTCATCCTTGTTCACAACAATTCCTCCGGTCGGAAAATCCGGTCCCGGCATAATTTTCAAGAGCTCCTCCAAAGTCAGCTTTGGATTCTTCATATACGCTTTCATGGCGTCAATCGTTTCTCCCAGATTATGAGGAGGAATGCTGGTAGACATTCCGACTGCAATCCCTTCTGCCCCATTGATCAGCAAATGGGGTATTCTGGCCGGAAGAACTCTCGGTTCTTTTTCTGTCTCGTCAAAGTTCGGCACAAAATCCACGATATCTTTGTCCAGATCTGCCAGCAGCGCTTCCTCACTGACTTTCTGAAGCCGGGCTTCTGTATAACGCATAGCCGCCGCCCCGTCTCCTTCAATAGAACCAAAATTCCCATGTCCGTCCACCAGCGGCAGTCCTTTCTTAAAATCCTGGCTCATAACCACCAGCGCCTCGTAAATGGAACTGTCTCCATGAGGATGGTACTTACCCATCGTATCACCCACAATACGCGCACACTTCCGGTAAGGCCGATCGCTTCGAATTCCAAGTTCATGCATGTCATAAAGCGTACGACGCTGTACCGGCTTTAACCCGTCCCGCACATCCGGCAAGGCACGGGCCACGATTACGCTCATGGCATAGTCAATATATGACTTCTGCATGACGTCTGAATATTCAGTTTTTATAATCAACTCTTCACTCATACATTCTCCTATTATAGTTCCGCATCTGTCTTCCTCCATCTCTCTTTCCCTCGAAGGCTGTTCTTACACATCCGTGTCTGAACACCCTTCCTGATATGGACTCGACAGATGCTGTTGCTTTTTCTTATTATCGTTCCGCATCTGTCTTCCTCCATCTCTCTTTCCCTCGAAGGCTGTTCTCATACATCCGTGTCTGAACACCCTTCCTGATATGGACTCGACAGATGCTGTTGCTTTTTCCTATGATCGTTCCGCATCTGTCTTCCTCCATCTCTCTTTCCCCGGGGAAAAAGCAGAATTTTATATATCCAGCTGAGCGTCAACGGCATTTTCGTAGATAAATCTACGCCTTGGCGGCACTTCTGTTCCCATCAGCATCTCTGTCACAGAAGAAGCCAGTCTCGCATCTTCAATCTCTACCTGCTTCAGCCTCCGCCTCTCCGGATCCATGGTCGTCTCCCACAGCTGTTCCGCATCCATCTCGCCCAGACCTTTATAACGCTGCAACGTAAACGTACCTGTATGTTTCTTCCGATACCGTTCCAGCGCTTTATCATCATACAGATACTCCTCTTTCCCCCTGGCAGGCATAGCTTTATAAAGAGGCGGCATGGCAATATATACATGTCCCTCGTAGATCAGCTCCGGCATAAAACGATAGAACAAAGTCAGAAGCAGCGTACTGATATGCGCTCCGTCCACATCTGCATCTGCCATAATGATAATTTTATTATAACGAAGTCTTGTAATATCAAAATCATTTCCGTACCCTTCGGAAAATCCACATCCAAACGCATTGATCATGGTTTTGATCTCTGCATTTGCCAGAACTTTGTCGATACTGGCCTTCTCTACGTTCAAAATTTTCCCCCGGATCGGAAGAATCGCCTGATACGCCCGGTTTCTTGCTGTTTTGGCCGAACCGCCCGCAGAGTCTCCCTCTACAATAAAAATCTCGCATCTGGAAGCGTCCCGGCTCTCACAGTTTGCCAGTTTCCCATTGGAATCAAAAGAAAACTTCTGCTTCGACAAAAGGTTGGTCTTTGCCTTTTCCTCGCTCTTTCGGATTCTGGCTGCCTTTTCCGCACAACCGATCACTGCTTTGAGTGTTTCCAGATTGCGGTCAAAATATCGCTGAATCTCATCTCCGGTTACTTTTGCCGCAGCTTTGGAAGCGTCCTGATTATCCAGCTTTGTCTTGGTCTGCCCTTCAAATCTTGGATCCGGATGCTTGATGGATATGACCGCCGTCATACCGTTGCGCACATCCGCTCCGGTGAAGTTCGTATCTTTTTCTTTCAAGATTCCCAGCTCTCTGGCATAACTGTTAATAATGGTCGTAAAAACAGTCTTAAAGCCGGTAATGTGAGTCCCGCCTTCTGCATTATAGATGTTGTTGCAGAATCCCAGAACATTTTCATGAAATTCATTGATATACTGAAATGCACACTCTACAGTAATGCTTTCATTTTCTCCTTTAAAATACACAACATCATGAATGGTTTCCTGCGAACTGTTCAAATCTTTTACAAAACCTACCAGCCCGTCCGGTTCGTGAAATTCCATCCGTTCTACCTGTGAACCGCGGCGATCTTCAAATATGATCGTCAGTTCCGGATTCAGATAAGCCGTCTCATGCATCCGACTTTTAACTTCCTCCGCTTTAAACCTGGTTTTTTCAAAAATCTCCGGGTCCGGCAGAAAGTTAATTTTCGTACCTGTCTGTTTTGTCTTTCCAACCACAGGCAGAAGGCCTTCTACCAGATCTATGGTAGGATTTCCCCGCTCATAATGATCGTGATGAATATACCCGTCGCGGGATACCTCTATATCCAGATAGACAGACAATGCATTGACCACCGAAGAACCCACACCATGAAGTCCTCCGCTGGTCTTATAAACAGAATCATCAAATTTTCCTCCCGCGTGCAGCGTGGTAAAAACCAGCCGCTCCGCGGACATGCCTTTGGCATGCATCCCCACTGGAATTCCGCGCCCGTTATCACTGACCGTACAGGAACCGTCTTTTTCCAGATATACCTCTATCTGACTGCAAAAACCTGCCAGATGCTCATCTACTGAATTATCTACAATCTCATAAATCAGATGATTCAAACCTTTTGTCGAAACACTTCCGATGTACATACCAGGCCTTTTCCGAACTGCCTCCAGACCTTCGAGAACAGCAATACTGTCCGCATCATAGGTGTTAGTTGCCATATTATTTACTCCTTTTCAATCTCCTGCGGCATTTTGACTCAACACTCCTGTATTCCTTCAAGCTGTAAGGCATGCAGCCTTTTCAACACATTTAAAACAGGATTAAACATCACCAGTGTAATCGTAAAATTTCCCACACAGTGAATAATATCATAGGGAATTCCGGCCGCCCAGTATGCAAACGCCGCTCCCGCTCCGCCTGCAACCAGATAAGGAAGCGCACATAAGGCCCCAAAAATCAGCCCGAAAGTTCCTGCCGTTACCGACCATACCAGGAGAGACCGGTTTCTTTGTAATATAAGTGTAAGTCCCGCCAGAATACTCCAGATATACAGATAACTGATCCACCAGATTCCAAAACCAAATACCATTCCTTCAAGAATAACAAATGTATAGATAATAGAAAACACATGTTTTTTATAGACAAGTGTGTAGATTATGATCAGACAGGTAATCGGCTCTATATTGGGAAGAAATGCCATTCCAAGCTGTCCAATGAGCAAAACAGCGCTCAAAAGCCCCATAGTTGCCAGATAAACTGCCTTCTTGAAACTTCGTGACTGATACATCATTCGTTCCTCTTAATACCCCGTCATCAGTGTCAGCTCATACTCATCTTTGTCCTTCAGTGGTGTCTGATCTGCAGACGTATTCACCTGCTCCTCACCCTTTGTAATACACCACCACTCCTGTGCAGTTTCATCTGCCGTCTCTTTATCCGCCGTAACGATGTACATTCCATAAGGACCCTCTTCTCCTTCTGCCAGATTCTCATCCTTCAGCACTTCTCCCAGGTACTCCCTTGTCGTAGTGATCTCAAATGTGTTCACTGACTGATCTTTATGCACGACATGAATCGTCACTGTCTTTTGACCCTGTACAGGTTCTTCCTTTGTATATTGATGCACGCAAAGCAGAATCAGGATCACTGCCGCAAGAGCAATCAGTAAAATAACCGGAAGTTTTGTATTTTTCTGTTCTGTTTTCATTTCAGATTCCTTTCGTCTTGTCACGTCCGTATATCTCTTCACCCCATGTATCAATCAGTCGCTCAAGTGTAAAAACAGCATTGGCCGGACTGGTTGAGGGAAGTTTCACTGCTTCGCTGCCTGCCGATTCCTCACAATATTTCCGATACAGCTTATATGCTTTGTCGCCGTTGGCAAAAATCTTCGAAACCCGGCTGCTTTTTAAAACCGCCGCAATATCCGCCGGAACCACATTTTTTATACTGCTGTCACTGGAACCGATAATATCACAGCTCCTGATCACATCCCAGACAGCAATGTGATGTTTTAAAAGCAGGGTCTTTTTTTCTTCCGTCGTTTCCGGCAGCTTTTCACCGGTCAGCCCTGCCATCACTTTCCAGAATCTGTTTTGCGGATGCCCATAATAAAAATTCTGTGCCCGCGATTTGACCGATGGAAAAGTGCCGAGAATCAAAATCTCAGATTCTTTGTCATAAACCGGTTCAAAGGTATGTTCTACATGCTGATAGGATTTCCCTTCTTTTTGCACCATCATTCTGCTTCCTCACATCTGCTTTCTGACAATTTTGTATTCGTCATCCCCGCAGAAATATGGACAACTGTCCACAGAGCTGCTCAGAAAACGATACATTTCGTCTTCATCCAGGTCCATCTCGCACACATAGTATTCGTAGTCCTCGTCATACACATAATTCCTGCACATCTCACAGCTTGTGGCTGTACTCATTTCCAGAACTCCTCCTTTTCTCAAAGTAGTATTATAATATCTGAAAACCTTTAAGTCAAACATTTATAAAAACGCTTGCCATTGCATATAGCCTCTGCCTTCTGTTATACTGTCTTTGGCGCCTGAAAAGATACGTCCGGCGCATGAACCAACGAAAACAAACGAAAAGGAACCTGCTGTATGAAACAAATACTTCTGGTCGAAGATGACGCGCTTCTAAATAAAACTCTTGTTTATAACCTTACACAGGACGGCTATCATATCACCTCTGCACTGACCTTTCAGGATGCTGGAGAAAAGCTGCTCACAACTACCAGTGATCTGATTCTTCTCGACATCAATCTTCCGGATGGAAACGGCTTCGACCTCTGCCGTCTGGCCAAATCCAGACATCCACAAGTCTTGGTCATCTTTCTGACTGCCAACGATCAGGAACGGGATCAGATAAAGGGCTATGAAGCCGGAGCTGTGGACTATATTACAAAACCTTTTTCCATTCTGGCGCTGCAGCGGAAAATCCATGCCATGTTTCATTTACTGGATCAGCATCTGCCGGCCAGGGAATACTACCAGGACCGTTCTCTCTTCCTTGATTTTTCCTCACAGACAGCCGTCCTGGACGAAACACCACTGACTCTGTCCTCTCTGGAATTTCGCATGCTGCAGCTGTTCTGTCAAAATCCCGGACGGGTGCTGACCAGACAACAGCTTCTGCATAAACTCTGGGATTCGGAAGAAAAATACGTAGATACTCACACACTGACCACTTCCGTCAGCCGTTTGCGCGGCAAGATTGAAAAGGCCGGACATCACTATATTCGAACGGTCTACGGTATGGGATATCAATGGACAGGAGGAGAACAGGAATGAGACAGCTTTTTTCAGTCCTTATCAAGGCGATAATAAAAATATTTTACATGCCGGATTTATACCGTAAACCGGCCTATTCTTCTGCAAATACACACACAGCCGCCAAAGACTCCCAGGAAACTCACCGCTATCTTAGAAAGCTTTGTCTGCTGCCGATAAGCGGAATGCTCCTGTCCATGTGGCTCTGCATCCTGTTCTTCTTGGCACGGACCGAAGACGGCAGAAACATTCTTTTTATGGGATTTGCAATGTCCCTTCTGGGTCTTGCCTGGACGCTTTTCCTTCTTCACAGACTCACAGCGCAGCTGGCAGATTTCACCCTCAGTCTGTGCCGGACCATTGACCGGATGACGGAAGGAGGCGCCTGCCCGGACGCCGGTTCCGACAAAGAGACCCTTAAGTCCCGCATCAACTGCCGCCTTTTGCGCCTGTACCAGATCATGCAGACTCAGAAGCACGCCGCCGAAAAGGAACATCAAAAGCTGCAGCAGCTGATCACAGATATCTCTCATCAGGTCAAGACTCCCGTCAGCAATCTAATGCTGGTGACCGATACCCTGTTGACCCGTCCTGGCTCCGCCGAGGAACAGACCGTATTTTTGAAAGGACTGAAAAATCAGACGGACAAGCTGCATTTTCTCTTTCAGGCGCTCCTTAAGACTTCCCAACTGGAGACCGGCGCCATCCAGCTTCAAAAAAGCGACACCTATTTATACGCTACCATAGCGCAGGCACTGAGCGGAATCCTCTGCCAGGCCGACCGCAAACACCTGTCTGTAACTGTGAGCTGTCCGGAAACGCTCTGTCTTCCCCATGACCGAACATGGACCTCCGAAGCCCTCTTTAACCTGCTGGACAACGCTGTCAAATACACGCCGGAAGGCGGAAGCATCCGCGTATCTGCAGAGTTGTGGGAGATGTACGCCAAAATCGACATCACCGACACCGGGATCGGCATCCCTGAGAACAGTCACGCTGCAATCTTCCGACGCTTTTACCGGGAAAATGAAGTGCACAGCATCCCAGGTGTCGGCATCGGACTCTACCTGACCCGAAAGATCGTCACTCTCCAGGGCGGGTATGTCATGGTTGTCTCCGCCCCGGGAGAGGGTTCTACATTCTCCGTCTTTCTGCCGCGGCATTTTTAAGAAAACCTTCATTTTTTTCGGACATTTCTGAGACCTTTTTCTTTTATAATAATTCCAGAATGCGGACAGAACATTAGATCGTGTCTGAAAATTGAAAGGAGTTATTTTCACATGAGTGTCTTACAGACCATTGACCTGAAAAAATATTACGGCACTAAGCCAAACCTGACCAAAGCCCTGGACGGGGTCAGCCTTACCGTGGAACAGGGGGAATTCGTCGCCATCGTGGGCACCTCCGGCAGCGGCAAATCCACTTTGCTTCACATGATGGGCGGGCTGGACGTGCCCACCTTTGGCAACGTGCTGGTTCGGGGTGAAGAATTATCAAAGAAAAATGAAGAAGAACTGACCATCTTCCGCCGCCGCAATATCGGCTTTATCTTCCAGAATTACAATCTGGTCCCTATCTTAAATGTATATGAAAATATCGTCCTGCCCATGGAACTCGACGGCGATCATGCCGATCGGAATTTCGTGGAAGAAGTGATCGGGATGCTGGCATTAAAAGAGCGGCTTCGCAACATGCCCAACCAGCTGTCCGGCGGACAACAGCAACGGGTGGCCATCGCCCGGGCCCTGATCACCAAGCCGGCCATCGTTCTGGCCGACGAACCCACCGGCAACCTGGACAGTCGGACCAGCGCCGATGTGCTGGGCCTTCTGAGACGGACCAGTACGGAGTTCAACCAGACCATCGTCATGATCACCCACAACAACGAAATCGCTCAGCTGGCGGACCGGATTGTGCGGATCGAAGACGGCAGAATATCCGGTTAAGGAGGCGGCAAAGATGACCTATCCATTCGAAAACAAAACCGACTCTGCCATCCGCCGCCTGGCCGGAAGAAGCCTGCAGGCGGACCGGCGGAGAAATTTTTTCGTCCTTTTAACCGTCTCTCTCACCACCGCCCTTCTGTCCGGAAGCCTCTTCCTTTTGTCCGCCGGGCAGCGAAAGCTGGAAGACGAGATCCGTGGACAATATCAGGCGGTCGTGGTGAATCTCTCCCCGGACCGGATCGATGCCCTCTGCACCCAGCCGGAGGTGGAGCGCTACGGAATCTCTCAGACCTTCGGCTCCTGCCGATATGAGGACACCGTCCTGTCCGTCAACTACTCTGATCCCAACTGGATGGAGCTGGGCAAAAAGCCCGAAGTCCTGGGCACACTGCCCGAGAAAGAACATGAGATCCTTGTGGAACGGGCTTTTCTGGACTATTTCGGACTGCCTCAGGAGACCGGACAGCCCCTGCGCCTGAACCTGGACGGACAGGAACAAGAATATACCATCACCGGCATTTTACAGGCGGAAAATTCCTCCCGCTATTTCCAGGTGGAAGTGTCCCGCTCCTATGCAGAGGCCCGCATGGGAAGTGAACTTTTGTTCGAGTTCCGGCTGCGCTACCAGAATGCGGACCAGATGGAGCCGCATGCTCTGAAAGAAGAGATCGCCGCCTTTCTGATACGAAACGGCATTTCCGAAGACCAGATTTTTTACAGCTCCAATTATTTTGATATGGCAGGTTTCCGGGCCACAAAGCTTGGCAGCTTCTACCCCATCGGCCTTCTGATCCTCTTGGGATGCAGCCTGGTCATATACAGCATCTTCTACATCTCAGTCAAGAGTAAGATCCGGGAATACGGCAGGCTGAAAGTCATCGGCGCCACGCCGCGGCAGATCCGGCGGATCGTACGAAGAGAAGGACGCATGCTCTCCCTTCTTGCTATTCCTTTTGGAATCCTCCTGGGCGGCATCGGCGGTGCTTTTGGGTCTCCCGCTTACTTTCACTTTCTTTCCAATCTTCCCCATGCCCTGCTGGTAGCCTGCGCGGTGGAGTTTATGATCCTTCTGTCCATCCATACGCCGGTCCGCATGGCAGCGGCAGTCTCTCCCATCGAGGCGGTGCGTATGACTGCCTACCAGATGGAGACCAAACGGAAAGATACCCGCCAGACGGCCCGCCCCATCACACCCGCTTCCCTGGCACGGATGAATTTTGACCGCAGCCGGAAAAAGACGGTCCTGACCCTGCTCTCTCTTGGGCTGACCGGCATTCTGCTTCTTGCAGCAGCCACGGTGCTGAATTCCATTGATCCCTATCGAATGGCCACAGCCACCATGGGAGACGGCTGCAATTACCGCGTCTCCTGGGAAGATACGGTCGATGTTGCCGGCATTCCTGACGCTGCCAGGAACAATCCTCTGACTCCCGCGCTGAAAGAACAGCTGCTTGAGCTTGATGAGATCCGGGACATCACGGCCTATTCCATGATCTCCGCCGAGATAGCCCTTCCGTCCAAACCGGATGCTTTTGCCATCAACGCCCTGGACCGGGACACTTTTCTAAGGCTCCTTCCGGCAGAAGCCATGGAAGAAGGAACCTCTGACTATGACCGGCTGACCGCCGAAAACGGCGTCGTCATCACGGACAACACAGAACAGTTTCTGAAAATGTACTGGGACTATATCCCCGGAATCGGAGATACGCTGAAACTGAAGACCTACGGCGGGGAAGACCTGACCGTCACGGTCATGGGCATCGCCAAAAAGGACGCCCTCATTCCCGCCGGCATCGGCGCCACCATGTTCACGGTCACCGATGACATGGCCAGGAAACTCTACCCGGACATTGAGAATATGGAAAACCGCTGGAATGTACATACGACAGAGGATCATGATGCTCTGAGAAAAACGCTGTTCTCGATTCTGCAGGACCCCATGCTTGTGATCACTACCAGGCAGGACGCAGCGGACGCCTACGCAGATTTTCTGAAGAATACTGCATCCATCGCCTACCTGCTGCTGGGATTTTTCTTCCTGTTCTCTCTGGTCAGTCTCATCAACACCCTGATGACCGGACTTTTATCCCGGCAGCAGGAATTCGGCATCCTGCAGTCCGTGGGCATGACCGGACGGCAGCTGTCCTCCATGCTTTCCATGGAATGCCTGTGCTACATCCTGGCCACCCTGGTCATCACACTGACGGCCGGAACCGCGGCAGGAGCCCTGCTGGTCCGCCTGATGTCCGGCTTCCGGATCTTCGGTACGCTGGTATACCGCTTCCCGGTATTCCCGGTTCTGGTATTCGCAGCGTCCCTGTTCGCCATCCAGCTTGCCTATTCTTCTGCGGCCGCCCGGTATGTAAGAAGACTGCCGCTGGCGGAACGGATCCGGATGATGGACTGACAGACAGTATTCTGACAATAAGACTGTTCCTCCAATAAAAAAGAACTGTCGCAGAATATATTTCTTTTGTTCACTCAGCACTCGTGCACAATGCAGCGTTGCTGAGTGAACGTTTTTCTGCATTTTATTTTTTCTTCTTTTTTTTCGGCTCCGGAAGCGCTTTTACCGTCTCTTCAACCAGCCGCGTCAAAAGTTCACGGTTGTCCAACTCTTCTACCAGAAAATACGGCTTAGCTCCATCATACGGCGGTACTTTTGACAGATCCGGGCAGATCCTGCGCCCCTCCTCTGTGATCTTTACAAACAGCTGGTCCTCACAGATCAGTCCAAAGATTTTGCCGTCACAATACACGCCGTACTCTCCAAACATCTTCCGGCAAGTGATCTGTCCTGCTTCCTTCATCTGCTCCGTCACATATGTTACAAATTCTGCTTTTGATGCCATACTGTATTACTCCTTTCTACAGGATTCTGTTTCTCTTTCTCTGCCAATCCGAAAAATTCTCTCCGTGTTTCTCCTGGAACTCTCCATCAGCTTTTCGGCAGAAATATTCATATATTTGGCCAGTTCCCGGACAACATAAACAATATTCTGCGGGACATTCGTCCTGGAAAGTCCAGAAATATTTCTGGGTGTTAAATACGGCGCGTCTGTTTCCACCAGAATCCGGTCCAGAGGAATCAGGCGGACAGCCTCCCGCAGCTCCCCGGCACGGCGATCGTCACAGATCCATCCGGTAATACCGACAGAAAATCCCATAGAAAGATAGGTGTTCAGCGTTTCCCTGCCGCCGGTAAAACAATGCACCACCGACTTCCCGCAGATATCCGGATGCTTTTTGAACCTTCTGACAAAGTCCTCCGACGCGCTGCGTTCATGGAGAAATAACGGCATGTCCAGCTTTTCTGCCAGAACAATATGCTTTTCCAGACAGCGAATCTGATTCTCTTTCGCAGAAAACATCCGGTCATAATCCAGCCCGCATTCCCCCACGGCTACTACGCTCTTATTCTCAGAAAGAATCCTCTCTATCAGCTGGAAATCCTCCTGTCTTGCCCGGTCCGCATTATGCGGATGGATCCCTGCTGTGCCATAGGCTTTATGTGTCTTTACAAAATCATTAATTTTCCTGTTTTCTTTCATATCTGTTCCTGTCAGAATGCAACATACTCCATGCTCCTCTGCTTCCCGGATCACTTTTTCCGGATCCGGGAACTGTCTGCAGAACAGGTTCAGACCAATATCATAATATTTTATCTGCACGTGATTTTCTCCTCTCCCACTTTCATCTTTCCATCGCGTCTGAAAACTGTTTTCTGCCAGATATAAGCCTCCATTCGAATCTGGCACAAAATCATACAAATTAAATCCCGGATTTTTTCAGCGCCTCACGTGTCCTGATACCACAGATTCCGTCCGGCTCCGCTCCCGTATACGTCCCGGGATGTTTTTTCTGGAACGCGCGCAGCGCCAGATCTGTAGCAGGACCAAATCTGCCGTCGACTGCAATGTCATAACCTGCTTCCCGCAGCTCCCACTGCAGCCATTTCACATCCTCCTGCACCTTTCTGGCCGAAAATCTACGATACCGAAACAGTTTTACAGGTTCCCGGTAAGGGTTTCCTTTTTCCACTGCCGCATCGCTGTACCAGATATCCAGGTCCACATTTCCGGCAATACCTGCAAGCTTTCCTTTGCTGGAGTACTGCCAGCCAGCCTCCCCGACACGAGGTCTCAGACTTTCTTTTAATGTTCCGTTGTCAGAATCCGGATAACGGGCAATCCAATATTTCGCATTCAGTCCCTGACAGACATTGACATACCAGTCTGTGTTGCAGTAGATACCACACTCATATCCACCGTCCCGAATCGTTTTCATCCAGATATTTGCCAGCTTCCTTATGGTTCTTTTTCCCAGCGCACGCTGCCTGCTCCACTCCAGATCCAGCCAGACCCCCATCTCCAGCTTTCTGCCTGCCAGAGCCGTCAGAACTCCCCGGGCTTCCTCCTTTGCCTGCGCCTCCGTCAGCGCATAACTGAACCGATAAACCCCCCTTAAAATTCCTGCCGCCCCGCAGCCACTGTAATTGTACTCAAAAGAACTGTCTTTTCCACTGCTTTTCATAATACGCAGGATGGCAAAATCTACCCCCTGTTCTTTCACTACCATCCAGTCCGGTTTCTTCTGGTAACTGGACACATCAATCCCCTGCATACTCATAATTTTTTGCCGCTCCTTTTCTCCGGCATAATCCGCCGGCATCAGACGGAAAGCTCCTGCTTTCTCTGCTATATAAGTACGCTAAAGGCTGAATTGTGTGAACTGCTGTCAAAAAAAGCAGATTTTATTCTATACAGTCGGCTATATCTTGCACAAACTTACCGGTTTCATCCCTCTCATCCGAAAAATACTAAAAATGCTGCAAAACGCATCTCTGCCTGTGTATTTCAACGTTGCTGAGTACACAGACAGGATTACATTTTGCAGCAATCCCTTTAGCGATGGCATCCGCGCCTCCTGCCGCATCCCCGACGGGATACATTCACGCAGGTACCGTCACAGTAACCGTCCTCGTGGTCATAACCACAGTATTCGCATCCGTCATGCGTATGCCTTCCTGTCTCAGTACATCCGTCCACTGTGCATACCGGACAGCTGGTATCGACCGTCTGCTGCCTGTGATGTCCGTGATGTCCATGAGCAGAAACCGGCATTACCATCAGGACCGTCAACACTGCAACAGACATAAGTACCGTCAAACGTCTGTGAATGTGCATAGTTCACCCCTCCTTCCTTCTCTTCCGGTCAGAAATCTTGTCGGCGCCACAGGCGGAAAAGCCCTCTGATCCGAAGAAATTACTGTAGAATCAGTATAACACGAACCATATCCCGAAACAATATGAATCCCTGATATTTTCATACACCGTAAAATGAAATTTTAAATTCTACTCTTCCAAAGGTAAAATACTTATCATCACTTTCAACTTTTTACGAAACTCCACGTATATTTGTTCTTTGTTCATATATATTTCTTCCTCATATATAATCAATCTTTAAAGCCAACCTGACCATTCATCAATAATGGCAAAAGAAAATCTCTAAGAGAAATAAGTTCTTTATTTTCTTTCTCTATAATTCTATGTTTAGCACAAATCCCTGAGATGATTTGCTCAAATCTATTAACTACGGATATTTGTCCTACATACAATCATGCCGCCGATAGATGTATCTGAGTTTTGGAGTCTGAAATTGATAAAATCTCTTTCAATAAATTCTCCCAGAGCCTTTACATAAGCATCTGATTCATAAACATCTTTATCTTCAAGCTGTTTATCCTCTATTTCCAAATTCTTTTTGATTTCTGATTTTGCTACAGTATCAATGTTTTCCTTTTTGATTCTTAGTGTATATCCATCGGCTATTGACTTATCATAAAAATATTTATGAATATAGTCACCAAACTTCAAATTAGAACGCTCTTTCTTAGAAAGTAAGGGAGTTCCAGTAAGAGCGATATAAACAGCATCCAAGTCGCAGATCATAAGGTTCTTAAAAAATTCTCCTGTAGACGAATAACTTCTATGTGCTTCATCAACAAAAAAGATTCGCTGTATTTTTGCATTATAATCATTCTTTGCTTCTGGCATCTTCCCTTCAAACTTCTGAATATTTACAACACAAATTTCACCAATAGCCTTACTGCCAACATCGGTTGAAAGAGTTTTGTTCAATTCCTTAGTAAAGCCTGCTTTGTCTTCACAATTTACTGTTTTTAGTCCTCTGTTAGTAAACTCTATGCTGGCTTGTGTAAGCAGATCGAGCCTGTCCACCACGAAAAAGAATCTTGTGCTAATATCTTTCTTAGCATAGTAATCCCTGATAACACGATTAGAAAAGGCTGCTATCGCTGTCTTTCCAGAGCCTTGTGTATGCCAAATAATGCCACCCTTACCGCCTGAATCTAATCTTTTAATAATTTTTCTTGTAGCAAAAAACTGAGGGTAGCGCATAATGTGTTTCTCTGGAATCTGACTGCTTATAAACATAATTCCATACTGCAGGAAATACAAGAATCTTTCCTTATCAAATACGGAAGTCACAAAGCTATTACAAGGAGTTGCTACCTTTAAATTCTCGGCAAATTCTGGTGTATCTGTTTCTGTTGGATGATAACCGCAGTCTTTCATTACATACTTGATTGTGTTTATATCAATATCTTTATATGGATATGTTAAATGATACTGTTCGTCATCCTCTCTGAAAAATGAAAAGCTGATATTATTTCCATTTGGCGTTGTATAAAATGAGCCAGCCTTTACATCCTCCGCATCGTCATCTTCTTCGTACTCCATATTATTTGAAAAGGAAACGAACTAAATAAGATTGAAGACCTTTCATAATATTTCATTTTACTTGGGGCTGTCGCACTAAGTGATTAGTGCGCAGCTCCTTTTCTATGAAAAAAATAACTGCCGGACCTCGAAAGAATCCGGCAGTTGGTGTAAAATTAATGTATGACCAAACACATTAACTTACACAAA
>CATOPL010000014.1 GCA_951802115.1 uncultured Lachnospiraceae bacterium
TTTTTGGGAAATCCTTTTATTAAACGATGCTGCAGGAGGAAAATCAATGGTTGTGAACAAGGTTGAAATCTGCGGAGTCAATACATCCAAACTACCGCTTCTTACCAATGAAGAAAAAAAGATGCTTTTTGAACGTATTCAAAAAGGGGACAAGGAAGCCAGAGAACTGTACATCAAAGGAAACCTCCGTCTAGTTCTGAGCGTTATCAAACGATTCTCTTCCAGTAACGAAAACGTGGATGACCTGTTCCAGATCGGCTGTATCGGACTAATGAAAGCCATCGACAATTTCGACTGCACCATGGACGTCAAATTCAGTACTTATGCTGTCCCCATGATTATCGGGGAGATCAGACGCTATCTAAGGGATAACAACAGTATCAGGGTCAGCCGTTCTCTCCGTGATACCGCCTACAAGGCAATCTACGCAAAGGAGAATCTGCTGAAACAAAACTCCAAAGAACCGACCATTCAGGAAATATCCGAAGCAATCGGCATCCCGAAAGAAGATATTGTCTATGCGCTGGATGCGATCCAGAGTCCGGTCAGTCTTTACGATCCGGTTTACACAGAGGGCGGTGATACCCTCTATGTAATGGACCAGATCAGCGACCGTAAAAGTCGGGAAGAGAACTGGGTGGAAAATCTCTCTCTTTCTGAAGCCATGAAAAAATTAAGTCCCCGGGAAAATCATATCATCAACCTGCGTTTTTTTGAAGGCAAAACACAGATGGAAGTAGCGGAAGAGATTCATATCTCTCAGGCTCAGGTCAGTCGTCTTGAAAAAAATGCTCTCAAAACAATGAAAAGTTACCTGAAATAATTATTCGTATTTTACAATTTCTTTTTTCAGACGGCAGATAATCTTTTTCTCCAGACGCGAAATATAAGACTGGGAGATGCCAAGCAGATCCGCCACTTCTTTCTGGGTCATCTCCCTTCCTGCCGGATGGTTCAGCCCAAATCTCAGTTCAATGATCATTTTTTCTCTTTTGGAAAGTTTGGATAAAGCTTTTTTCAGAAGTTTACGTTCTACTTCATTTTCCAGATCCCGGTAAATAATATCTTCATCTGTTCCCAGTATATCCGACAGCAGCAGTTCATTGCCATCCCAGTCTACATTCAGAGGTTCATCGATTGATACTTCCATACGCACTTTACTGTTTCTGCGCAGATACATTAAGATCTCATTTTCAATGCAGCGGGATGCATAAGTTGCCAGCTTGATATTTTTATTCCGGTTAAAGGTGTTGATCGCTTTTATAAGACCGATCGTCCCGATGGAAATGAGATCCTCCACTCCAACACCTGTATTGTCAAATTTTTTCGCTATGTATACGACCAACCTCAGATTGTGCTCTATCAGCTTCGATTTTGCCTGTTGTTCCTGTTCTGTTTCCAGTCCCAGAATCGCCCTGTTCTCTTCTTCCGCATTCAGAGGCGGCGGTAATATCTCCGCTCCGCCGATATAGTGAATTTCCCCCTTTTTGGAAAAAAACATGCTTTTGAACTTTGGCGCTACCTTCAGCTGAATCTGGTGTGGGATCGTTACCTTAATAATCATAATGCCTCCTCTTTTTATGAGGAAAGCAGGTCACGATGAAGTATAAGCTGATACTGTCTGCTTTTATTTGGCATACGTGCGACCATCGAATCAAAGATCAACCGGTCTTCTTCCCCGGACTTCAGCACCATTTTGTCCAGCACATAAGCCTCCAGTATTCCGTGTCCTGATATCGTATCATATGGAATATATCTTGGAAGATTCTGTCTTTCAGATTTTAAAAGAATCTCGTCCAGTATTTCTCCATCCAGAATACTGACTGCTCTTTTACTGACCGGATCATACAGGCTGTTGCCGGTATCATATAATGCTTTTACAGGCATCCGGCACATTCCATGATGCAGGACAACAGAAAAAAACAGCTCTTTTTCTTTTTTTCTGTTTCTCCATATGTACTCCGCTGCCATCAGGCATACCGCCGATATACTGCTGAAAACCGCAAACCAAACCCCGCTCAGTCTGTGAAATTGTTCCAGATACTGTAAAATCCCGTTCAGCAGAAAACTCTCTATGTACAGACTGAACATCCGCTGTAGAAAATGTTTTCTGCCCGGACAGGCAATCTCTGTCATTCCTGCTGCCAGAATCACAGTTCCCAGAATATAATGGATTCCGTTCAGCCGGGCAGATGCGATATACAGGATACAGGCACCCAGACTGCCCGCCGCTGCTGCCGCTATAATCCGTCCCGCCTTCACAGTTTCTTGTACCATCCATGCACTCAAAAGCAGCAGTATCGCATTCATCCAGAGATTTTTTACAAACAGTACATCTACATAAACTTCATAGTACACTTGCCACCCTCTCTCTTTTGGTAATCACCATTATAGGGAGGAGGGCTTGCAATCCCTGTCGAATTGTGCGGTCGTACAGCCTTTTTTGTCCTTATAATTCGACAAAATTAATTCCTTTGCAGACAGAGTGTAAAAATACCTCTCAAACAGATTCTGGCTTTTACCATTATCTGCTTAAGAGGTATTCCATATTTCCAAAATACCCTTTTTTCGAATATTAGCCTGTCGTTTTTAAAGCATCTACCATCTGCGCTACAGGAATCTGCCCAGGAGCAGATGCTTCACCCAGGGATGCAAATGTCATGGCCGAGCCTGTCAGACTGCCGCAGATTCGGCTGACCAGTCCCATCTTTCCCATAGACATGGTGACAACCGGAACAGACAACCGTTTATCTGCGGTTACTGTCGCCTGAAGTAAATTTAACACATCCTGATTGTCTTTTGGCATAACCGCGAGCTTCGCCACATCCGCTCCCAGTTCTTCCATATATTTGAGCCGTTTTACCATCTCCTGCACAGACGGTGTTTTTATAAAGTCATGATTTGATGCGATAATATGACAGCCTGCATCCTGCAGCTTTCCAATCTCTTCTGCCGTTCTCAACTCATCCAGATATACTTCCACATCTACCAGATCTGCTCCGCCCGCAGCTGCTTTTTCATTCAGACTATAATACATTTCCTTATCAATACTCCTGTTCCCGCCTTCCCGATCCGTTCGGAATGTAAACAGAAGCGCTTTCTTTTTCAGCCTTTTTTTCATCCCTTTCAGCGTGCAGAGCATAGCCTCCGTACAGAAGATGTTCTCATAAAAGTCTGCCCGCCATTCTACAATATCTACCGGAAGCTTTTCGATTGCTTCGGCTTTTTTCCATATTTCTTCCTGTTTTTTTTCTACCACGGGTACACAGATTTTGGGACTTCCCTCTCCAAATACTCCCGTTCCTGTCTGAAATACTTTTTTCATTCTAAGTATCCTTTACCTGAAATACTTTTCTTTTACCAAGGCTACAGGCATCTGCTTTCCGGTCCACAGTTCAAACGCATATGCTCCCTGATATAAAAGCATATACATGCCGTTAAACGTTCTGCAGCCTGTCTGTTCTGCCATCCGAAGAAGCCGGGTCTTTCTCGGATTATAGATCACGTCGGAGACAATCAGCTCCGGATACAGATACGTCTCGTCCGGAACAAGACATCCATCTTCATGAGGACTCATTCCCACGGAAGAAGCATTCACCAGAATTCTGCTCTCCCCGATACTTTTTTTAACCTGCTTCCTGTCGTCAAGTTCGTACATACAAACTTCACATACCGTTCTTTTATTCACCCGGTCCACAACTTCCTGCACTGCATTCCAGGATTTCCCCTTTCTTGCAATCAGGTCAATTTTCGCAACTCCGTCCAACGCCGCCTGCGCAACAATAGAAGCTGCTGCTCCTCCCGCACCCAAAAGCGTCATTTTTCCACCCAAAATATCATGCCCGGCATCCTTGACAGCAGTCATATAACCTTTGCCGTCTGTATTGTATCCTGTCAGAATCCCGTTTTCCTGCACCACTGTGTTGACTGCGCCAATCAGCTGCGCCTCCTCAGAAAGGACGTCTGCACGCTCATACATCATTCTTTTATGAGGCATCGTACAGTTAAAACCTCTTGCATTCATTATGATCAGACCATCTACTGCCTGATTGAACTTCTCCGGCGGCACATCAAACGCAAGATACACATAATCCAGTCCACAGTATTCAAAAGACTCGTTATGCATTGCCGGTGAAACGCTGTGCGACACCGGACTGCCAAGAAGACACGTAAGCCTTGTATGCCCTGTTATCCGTTTTACTTCCATATTTTTTCCTCACATATTCAGAACTGTTCATAATAAAAACGGGAACAATGTAAACCACACCAGTCCCGTTTTTTACTGTTTCTTTATCTGTCTTTCTGAAAAAATTTCGGAATCTTGATCTCCTGCTCTTCTACCGTGCTTTCCGGTCTTTTAAAATTCTTCAGTCCCGGCAGCGGCTGCACCACCTGTCTTCTCTGTTCCGTCATTCTGGCAGGACCGGCCTGACTGATTCCCGCCGGAGCAGCTGCCTGCTTCACGGAAGCCGGACGATAAGAAGAAATACCGGATTTGCCGCCGTTTTCCTGCAGACCCGTTGCAATTACTGTGATGCTGACTTCATCTGAGTTGCTGGAATCATACATGGCTCCAAAAATAACATTTGCCTCTTCTCCCACCTGCTCCTGTACATAAGATGCGGCCTCATTGGCATCAATCAAAGAAATATCTCCGGATACATTGATGATGACATGACTTGCCCCTGTGATTGTAGTCTCAAGCAGCGGACTGGTAATTGCCTGTTTTACTGCTTCCAACGCTTTATCATCGCCTCTTGCAGTTCCAATACCAATATGTGCAATTCCCTTGTCAGTCATGACAGTCTGGACATCGGCAAAGTCCAGATTGATCAGCGCCGGCAAATTGATCAGATCTGTGATCCCCTGTACCGCCTGCTGCAGAACTTCGTCTGCCTTCTTCAGAGCTTCCGGCATGGTTGTCCTTCTGTCCACAATCTCCAGAAGCTTGTCATTGGGAATCACAATCAATGTATCTACAGATTCCTTCAGCTTCTCAATTCCAAGCAACGCATTATTCATACGCTGTTTTGCCTCAAAACGAAACGGCTTGGTCACAACACCGACTGTCAGAATTCCCATCTCCTTCGCTGCGCGTGCCAGAACAGGAGTTGCTCCGGTTCCGGTTCCGCCTCCCATACCGCAGGTCACAAACACCATATCTGCTCCCTGAATCGCTTCCTTGAGTTCTTCAATGCTTTCTTCAGCCGCTTTTTCGCCGATTTCAGGCTTTGCACCTGCCCCAAGTCCTTTTGTCAGCTTTTCTCCGATCTGAATCGCTGTCGGCGCCTTACAGAGTTTGAGTGCCTGTTTATCTGTATTCACACCGATAAACTCCACACCGCCGATTTGTTCTTCTACCATTCTATTTACAGCATTATTCCCTGCCCCTCCAACACCGATCACAATGATGCGGGCAGCTGCTTCTGTTTCATTTGTCATAATTTCCAACAAGGTCATATCCTCCTAACTTCAACAACACACTCTAAACAATAACTTTATCATAGCTTCTTTTTTCAGATTGCGCAACCTATTTTTCCATTTTCAACAGCTTTTTTTGTGTTATTTATTCGACTCCAGCGAAATATGAGTACTTTCGTCCGTATAATTTTTCATATCCAACGTCCCGGACTTGTCCAAAAGATCCGGCTCCAGCTGTTTGATTCTCGCAATTTTCTCTTCCATATGATCTCCGGAACCAAGCGTAACGCGTACATCCCCGATTTGAAGATACATGTCATCCAGATTTCCAAGATGCAGCTCATCCGGATCCAGACTGTATTTTGTCAACAACTGCGTAATTTGTAAAATTGTATCAAAGATTCTGGAATCTTCAACATTCAGGCTCTGATAAATGGCAAGCTGGTCAAAATACAGACCGGTGATCATCGGCACCCCTTCGATCTCTTCGTCCGAACTTTCCACTACGATTCCGTCTTTGTCAAAATATACATTTTTTCCAAGATACCGCACATAACCCACGATATTTTTTTCATATACGCGAATCGTAATGCTGTTCAGTGAGTTCATGCTTACTTCAAAATCATCCACAAACGGAATATCCGGATGTTTTCTGTATTTATAATTCAGATACAAGTAGATTGTATTTCTCCTGTACCCGTCTCCAACCACAAATTCAACAATTTCCTTATTGGAATAATGATCATTACCTACAACTGTTACTTCCTTAATATAAAAGAAATTGGCAAACAGCAGCAGTACTGCTGTTCCTGTCAGTACCGCCGCCGCCAATATTATTTTTACCGGAATTTTCTTTCTGATCTTCTGATTCAACCTCTGCTCTCCTATTGTACAGTCTTTTCTTGTTTTTCTTATGGTTGATTTACTTTTACCGTCTGGCAGGCGGACCGATTTTTATCAAAAACCGTCGGAACGGAACACCGGCGCCTTCTTTGTCGCGATTATAGCATAATTCCAAGGTTTTTTAAATCAGAAATTATGTCTTCATATCCTCTGCACACATATTCCATACCAGAAATGCAGGTTTCTCCTTCTGCAGCAAGAGCAGCCATTATTAAAGCTGCTCCTCCCCGGAGCTCCTTTGCCTCCACATGGGCGCCCTGCAGCTTTGCATTGCCGTCAATCAAAGCAAAGGAATCTTCACTGACTACCGATGCTCCCATTTTTCTCAGTTCTTCTACAATCTGAAAACGCGCTTCAAAAATCTTTTCCTCTATAAAGCTCATTCCGGATGCTGTAGACAGCGCCGCTACCAAAGCAGACTGAAGATCCGTGGGAAAACCCGGAAAAGGCGCTGTAACCATATACGGAACAGCTCTGCACTGACGTTCCATGTGTACATAGATCCAGTCCTCCTCTGACTCTACATCTGCCCCCATCTGTTCCAGAAGATCCGGAAGGTGTCCCAGATGCGTAAGCGGAACATGAAGAAGCCGCACTTCCCCACAGGTCATTAATGCGCCAAACAGATAGGTTCCCGCCACAATACGGTCTGATGGGACAATATACTCCGCCGCGTGCAGTCTTGCCACTCCCTCAATCGTAACTACTGGCGTACCGTCCCCCTTGATTTTTGCACCCATCTTTCGAAGAAATGAAGCCAGTTCCACAATCTCCGGTTCCATGGCGGCTCCATGCAGCACGGTCACTCCGTCTGCAAGGACTGCGGCCAAAAGCACGTTTTCCGTTGCTCCGACACTTGGAAAGTCCAGATAAACCTGCGACCCGTGCAGCCCCTGCGCCCATCCGAACAAGGTATGTTCCTGGTGTTCAAAAACCGCGCCCATCTGCTCCAGTGCTCTAAGATGCAGATCAATGGGTCTTTTTCCGATTGTGCATCCTCCCGGATACGGAATTTCCACTTGATGCATCTTTCCCAGAATACTGCCCAGCAGCGTGACTGTCGAGCGCATCTTCCCGGCGCCGTTCCCTGACACCCTGTAGTTGCAGAACTCCCTTGTATCTATGATCAGCATATGGCCTTCCCAGCGTATTCTGCATCCTGCATTTTCCAGAAGCTCGAGCATATGTTTAACGTCTGATATTCTCGGACAATGATGAATAATAAAAATTCCTTTTCCCAAAACGGTAGCTGCCAGAATCGGCAGAGCCGCATTTTTCGATCCCTGTACCAGCAGTTCACCGTGCATCCTCTGAGGTCCTTTGATATACAGTTTATTTCCGTCCAAATCCATTCCCTCCGGACCCGTTACCAGGTCTGCCATTATATACCAGTATATGCAGATACCCGGTCAATGTTCCTTTTTCATATGTCTGGATACATTCAGGACCAGCCCGATCTCCGCCAGCAGAAACACAACGGAGGTTCCGCCATAACTGACAAACGGCAGGGTAATCCCGGTATTGGGAATGGTATTGGTGACAACTGCAATATTTAAAATTACCTGGATCATAATGTGGCCCATGACTCCCGCTGCCAGAAATGCTCCGAACAGCTCCTGAATATGAGTGGCAATCACCATCAAACGCCAAATCAGAAGTCCAAACAGCATGATCACAAGAAATGCCCCTGCAAGCCCCATTTCTTCACAGATAATAGAAAAGATCATGTCGTTTTGTGCTTCCGGCACAAAGCCCAGCTTCTGCATACTGTTTCCCAGTCCTACCCCGAAAATACCGCCCGAACCTATGGCATACAGTCCCTGCATAGTCTGATACCCTTTTTCATACAGTTCCGGATGCCTCCAGATAGCCAGGCGTTCCAGACGGTACGATTCCACGCTCAGAAAAATACCGATGAACCCGGCCCCCAGACCGCCCAGACCAATAAATGGAAGAAAACGGGGATTGGCTATAAAAATCAAAATAACAGCAATACCCAGAATGATAATCGCCGTACTCAAATTGTTCGTTCCTACAAGTCCCACGATCGGGAGTACCTGAAGAATGACCAAAAACATGTAACGCCAGGATTTCATATGGGAAGCATTTTTACTGACAATAGAAGCCAGAAGAACCACGACAGCCAGTTTGGCAAACTCTGACGGCTGAAAAGAAAGCGGACCAAGCGACAGCCACCGTTTAGATCCATTATACTCATCACCAATAAAAAGAACTGCCGTAGACAGAACAAGCGAAATTCCATAACCCAGTCCCGCGGCCGGTAGCCATTTTCGATAATCTACCTGAGACACCAGATACATGGCCATCAGACCAATACTGGTCGCAAAAAACTGCTTTTTCAAATAATAGGCAGAGTCAGCAAACTTGACTCTGCCATTATATGCGCTTGTACTGTATAGTACAAGCAGTCCAAACAGAGCAAGGAGCAAAACAAGAATCAAAAGTACATAATCCACGGGTTCTTTTATGTCTTCCTGTCTTTGAACTGCCATACCGCTCCCTTCAGATCTGGTATTTCTCCTTTCTAAAGTTTATGCAGAGCCATGTACAAATAGAACTTTTTTTAAAAAATATAGTTTTTGATACTATAACTGTCATTCCGGACGCCGCCAACCGTTGTTTTTTTCGGACAGGCAATCGGGGCACCTATCGCTTACGCTTTACTCCGCTCACAATTTGCGAAACCATCATGCTCAGATCGCCGCAAGCGCTATCAGACAGCAAAGAGCGGTCACTATGGAAAATACCGCCACTACGCGCGTCTCCGACCAGCCACATTTTTCAAAATGATGATGAATCGGCGCCATTTTGAAAAAGCGTTTTCCATGAGTCAGCTTGAAATAGGTCACCTGAATCATAACCGAGAGCACTTCTACCACATAAATAAGCCCTACAATCAGAATAAAAAGAGGTAGTTTCAGCATATATGCTGTAGATACTACAAACCCGCCTAAAGCCAAAGACCCGGTATCACCCATAAAAACGCTGGCCGGATAAACGTTAAACAGCAGAAATCCCAGAAGTCCGCCCGTTACCGCACAGGTCACCGGAGCAATTCCGCTTTCGGTTCCGATCGCCACAACTGTAAAGAACACTGCCACCATTATCGTCACGCTCGAAGCCAGGCCATCCAGACCATCCGTAAAATTGGTGCCGTTTACCGTACCAATTACAGCTGCAAACAAAAGCGGAACGGAAAGCAGACCAAGATCAAGGTAAAAACCGCCAAAAGGAACCAGCATCTCCAGTCCGACATCCGAATATGACACCATATACCATGCAAAAACTGCCGTTACTACAATCTGTCCCGCCATTTTCTGCGACGGCGTCAGCCCTTCTGAACGTCTGAGCACCACTTTAATATAATCATCCAGAAAACCGATAATACCAAAACCTACGGTCACAAATAAAATTGGAATGATTTTTGGATAATCTTTTACATAAAACAGTGAAGTCAGCACTACACTGAACAGAAAAATAAGTCCTCCCATTGTCGGTGTTCCGTTTTTTTTCAAATGCGTCTGAGGTCCGTCATCCCTCACTGTCTGTCCTACTTTCAGCCTTCTGAGCATCGGAATCACAATCGGTCCTGCCGCCGCACTGATTGCAAACGACAGAATCACCGGAATCGCAACACCAAAATCCATCATACTTTTCCCCCTTTTCATTTATTTATCCAAGTATACGTCTTTTTTATAAAATTATCAACCATTCCCACGGGCAATTTTAAAATCACTCTTGATTTTTTCATACTGCTGGTATATAATAACATTGTTTGCAGGTATAGTTCATCGGTAGAATGCCAGCTTCCCAAGCTGGAGAGGGGGGTTCGATTCCCCTTACCTGCTTTTTTTAGTATAAAAAAGGAGGCTCGGCAAATGGCACGGGGAATAAGAAAAGCTGTTACTTACACCGGAAAAGCGGCAAAGATTCATGAGAAAGTCCTCAAATTGGAGACCGAATTAAAAGCAACAAAAGAAGAACTGAAAATTGCATATAAAGAACAGTTAAAAGAAGAAAAACTGGCAAGGCAGAAAGCCGAGAAAGAAAATATGGAAAAACTCCTCAAAGTCATTGAAGAGTCCGGGAAAACTCCGGAAGAGATCATGGAGCTTATCAAAACGCACTCCTGATCCGGCAGCAGACAATAATTCAGGATGGACGAGTATCGTATCTCTTCCATCCTTTATTTATGCCTGCATTTCTATTCTTCTTCGGATGTCGTTTCTTCTGCTGTCTCTGTTTTCTCGATTCCCAGATAGGGAAGGATATTTTCAAAAATATTTTTTACCACCGGCGCACAGACCGTTCCTCCATAATAAATTCCCTGCGGATCATGCACAATACAGAGCGCCAGCACCTGTGGATCATCCGCCGGCGCAAATCCTACAAAGGAAGAAATATACTTATGTGCACTTCTTGGAAGCGTCTGTGAAGTAGCCGTTTTGCCGCCAATTCGATAACCTTCTATATAAGCCTTTTTCCCTCCGCCTTCAGATATGACCTTTTCCAGTATCTCCCTCATCTGCGCGGATACTTCTTCACTGACTACACCTTCTGCGATTTCATAGGAGAATTTTTTCAGAGTCTTTCCCTCCCTGTCCCGAATCTCCACACCAAAATGAGGCGTTATGCGTTTTCCTCCATTGACAACAGAACTGACCATTGTTGCAAGCTGTACCGGTGTAATCTGAAACGACTGCCCGAATGTCATGGTTGCAAGTTCCACTTCCCCAATATTATCCAGATTATGCATAATTGTACCCGCTTCTCCCGGAATATCGATTCCGGTCTTTTCCAGAAGGTGATAGTCAGTAAAATATTGATAGAACATCTCCGGCCCCATACGCATTCCCATTGTCATTAGTGCCGGATTACACGAATTCATAATCGCATGTGTAAAATCCTGCCCTCCATGCCCTCCTACTTTATGGCAGCGGATTCTTCTGTCTTCCACTATTTTAAATCCCGGACAGGAAAACTGATCACTGACCGAGGAAGTCCCTGACATCAGTGCGGCAGAAGAAGTAAACACTTTAAATGTCGACCCCGGTTCGTATGTATCGTTTACACACTGGTTTCTCCACATCTGATTCAGAGCATCCTGCTTCTGCTGTTCTGTCATTCCCTCTGTACTTTCTCCTGTATTCAATGTAAACGGATCATTCAGGTTAAACTCCGGAACATTTACACAGGCATAGATTTCGCCATTCTGAGGATTCATAATCAAAATCGAAACATAGTCTGCTGATTTTGCCTCCATTACCTTCAGCGCTTCCTGCTGCGCATAGGACTGAATATTATAATCGAGGCTCACTATCAGATCGTTCCCCGGCACAGACTCAACCCTCTCTTCCTTGGCATTTTCTATTTCCACTCCTCTGGCATCCGTCAAAGTCAGTATCGTTCCCGAAATTCCTTCCAGATATTCATCATATTTTACTTCCAGACCTATAATTCCCTGATTATCACTTCCGGTAAAACCGAGAACTTTTGAAGCCAATTCGTTAAAGGGATAATATCTTTTAAAATCTTCATCCACTTTCACCCCTTCATACTGATACGCCCGGATTGCATCGCCTATCTCTTTATCCACATTAGACTTGATACGTTCAATGGAACTGGCCTTTTCTACTCTTTTCTGTACCGTCTCTCTTGGCAGATCCAGTTCTTTGCACAGCATCTCTATCACGGCCTCCGGCTCCTTGATCTGACTGTGTATTACTGATATTGTACAGACAGTACGATTATCGGCCAAAATCGTACCTGTCCGGTCAATAATTCTTCCTCTTGCCGCCTTGATGCTTCGTTCCCTTTCGTGCAGATCTTTGGCGAGTTCCTGATAATACTCGGATTCAAATACCATCAGATATACCAGTCGTCCGCCAAGGACAGACATCATAAGCAGACAGGCAGTAAATACAATCACAATCTTTTTTTTATGAAAAGTTTTACAATGCAAAAAAAATACCTCATAAGAATTCTTATCCTTATCTTATGAGGCATTTTCCAGTCTTATTCTGTTGGATTGCTGTCTTCCTCTTCCGCCGTTGCATCCGTCGGCTTTACATCCAGAAGATTGTCATTAACCGGAGCGTCACCCATAACAGAATCATCCTCCGGATCAATCGTTTCCGGATCCGGCATCTGTACAGTCTCTCCCGTCTGCGGATCTACCAGCGTCCCTTCCTCTTCCGTATCTTCTTCCTCTTCCGACTCCTCACCTTCGGCTGTTTCTCCTTCTGCTTCCTCAGCAGCCTGCTCCGCCGCAACCTCCTCCTGCATATCCGCCGGAATCTCCTCCGTCGGATAAATATTCAGATATGGAAGCGCTTCTTTCATAATATTTTTCCAGATTTCCATAGCAAAAGAACTGCTCGACTGCTTTTGTGCATTTGGTCTGTCCACTACTACATACAACACCACTTCCGGATGATCCGCCGGAGCAAAACCAATAAAAGATACCAGATAATTGGTTTTATCCCTTGGAATCTTTTCCGCAGTTCCTGTTTTTCCACCCATGGCATATCCTGCCACCCGAGCTGCACGTCCGGTCGCATGATTCCCATTTGCATCCTCTGGTCCATACATGGTATTATACAGATATTTCCGGATCAAAGAAGATGTTTTTGCAGAAATCGGCGTCCTTAACAAAACCGGCTCCACATTTTTCACAGTCCCGCCGCTGCTGTCCAGTATCTTTTTCACCACATGAGGCTGATAATAGTAACCACCATTGATACAGGCAGAAAATGCCGAAGCCATCTGGATCATGGTTACATTAAAATTCTGACCAAAAGAATTGGTTGCCAGATCCGTCGTTCGCATGATCAGTCTTTCGTTTGGCGCATTATCTTCTGTATAGTAGATAAGTGTATCTGTGCGTGCTTCGCCTGGCAGATCAATATTTGTGCGAAGTCCGAGATTAAACATATTCTGATATCTGGTAAAATTACTTTCTCCCATTTTTGACGCAATCTGCATCATCGCGTCATTACAGGAAAACATAAGAGAACCTTCCAGTGTAATTACTTTATGACCATATTTGTTGGAACACCATACATCTCTGCCTGCAATATTCTGTTTGCCGTCGCATAAATAAGTATCGCCGTCATGAACTATCCCCGTCTCCATTGCAGCAGCAACCGTGATCGGTTTTGCGGTTGATCCGGGTTCGTAAGTATCACTGATGCAAAAATTCCTCCACAACTCATTTAACGCATTCAGACGCTCCTCTTCTGACAGGTTTCCTGCCTCTTCTTCCGTAAACAGTCCGTTTTCAACTACATCATATGGATTATTAAGATCATAATTCCGATTACTGGCCATTGCAAGAACTTCTCCCGAGTTCGGATCCATCATGATCGCAGCCGCTGTATAGCTTCCGTCTCCTTCCCGGAATGCATCTGTATATTTGGCCTGAAAATCTGCAATCGCTTTCTCCACAATTCCCTGCAGCGTAATATCAATCGTTGACATTACACTGTCTCCATCTGTCGCTGCCCGAACTGTTTTTTCCTGTTCCAGATCTTCATTCAGATAATTGTAGCTTCTTCCGTTTTCTCCATTCAGAATTTCTGAATACTCCTGCTCAATCCCATACTGTCCAACATTTCCTGACACCGTATATCCAATTACATTACATGCCAGATTATTGTAAGGATATCGACGGATATAGGCGTCCTCCATCCACACTCCTTCAATCCTGCTGCCTTCTTCTTTTTCCGCCTCCTCAAATTCTGACACCTCTTCTTTTGTAAGCTGTTTTCTAAGAACTACATAATGACTGGTCTTTTTCTCAGCCATAATGATATCCAGCTCTTCTCGATCCAGACCAAAATAATCCACCAGTGCCTGGAGTGTCGGCTCCACGCAGTCCTTATCCGGCTGATCACTTTTGTTTTCCAGCAGTACTGCAGGATCCAGGATCACATTATACACTTTCTCGCTCGTCGCAAGGATCGTCCCGTTGCGATCATAAATATCTCCCCGTCTGTATGGAAGCAGAATACTGTTTGTATCCTGCTGCGCAAGTACTTTTCTGGTATACTGTTCTCCGCTGACTCTGATGATATATACAAGCCATCCGAAAATACCAATTAAAATCAGCACTATTATTGTAAATAACAGTGCTAATTTTCGTTTCATCTTTAATGTAATACGTCTTCTTCTCGATCCTGGTGTCTGCCTTCTTCTCCTTGCCACTTCACGCTCCTGCCATTCGTTTATTTACCGCGGATCTGGTCCATCAGAGTCGTTTCCTCCTCCGGAATCTCTCCATTTTGTCTTACATAGTCCCTTGTTCCGCCGTCATACAAAATTACCTGGTCCTCATTTGCATACACCATTCCCAGTTCATTGATAGCAACCTCTTTGATATAATCCAGATCCACAGAGGTCATAATCCTTGTATAGTTGTCATCATTTTCTTTTCTCATTGTTTCAAGCTGCATTTCAAGTGATGCAATATTTTTCACCTTACCTGTAAGTTCCGCCTGCAGCTGCAGATAATTAACTCCGGACCACAATACCATACATGCCGCTGCGGTAAGAAATACTGTATAAAAAACATTGACATATTGTATATGTTTTCCTTTGGATGTTCTTCGTCTCTCATGACGCTTTGGTTCCTGTCTTCTTCCATGACGCTCAGATGGCTGAAGTTTTCTTACCGTATTGCCTTCCACATAACGATATCTTTTGTCTAAGGCCATTTTAACCAGCTCCCTTCATTCATACCCGTCATACATGTTCAAAAACCCGCAGTTTTGCACTTTTAGAACGAATATTCTCCTCAAGCTCCTTATCTGTCGGAATCATTGGCTTCTTTGTTATAACATGTCCTTTTGAAGTTCTTCCGCACACGCATACCGGAAAATGACTGGGGCAGATACACGGATTCTCATTCTTCCGGAACGTATTCTTCACAATCCGGTCTTCCAAAGAGTGAAAAGTTATCACACAGATCCTTCCTCCCGGTTTCAGCAATCCAATCAGTTCATCCAGCGAATCCTTCAATACGTCCAGCTCCCGGTTCAGTTCAATACGGATTGCCTGAAACGTCTGTTTTGCAGGATGCCCTTTCTGCATTCTTATTTTCATCGGTACGGCTGCCTTGATCACTTCAACCAATTCTCCCGTAGTCTCAATCGGTCCTTTTTTTCTCGCCTGTACTATATGTTTTGCTATGTTCTTCGCAAATCTGTCCTCTCCATAGTCGCGGATTATCCTGTAAAGTTCCATCTCGCTGTAACTGTTTACAATATCTTTTGCCGTCTTTTCCTGTCTTTGATCCATCCGCATATCAAGAGGCGCGTCTTTTCTATAAGTAAAACCCCTTTCACTTTCATCAAGCTGATAGGACGAAACACCCAGGTCAAGAATAATCCCGTCTACGTTTTCCACTCCCAGGGCATTCAGCTCTTCTTTCATCCTGCAGTAATTACTTCGGATCACGGTTACAAGACCGCCGAATTCTGAAAGTCTGACGCTGGCTGCCTGAACTGCCGCCTCATCCTGATCAATCCCGTAAAAATGTCCCTGATCAGACAATCTTTTGCACACTTCGTAAGCATGTCCACCTCCACCCAGTGTTCCATCTACATAAATTCCATCCGGATGAATATGAAGTCCATCAATCGTTTCCTGAAGCATGACTGAATAGTGCCTGAATTTCATAAATCCTCCTTTACATGCTGCCGCTCAGATCATTTAAATGGCCTGCGATTGTATCCATATCGCTGAAATCCGCGTTTTCTTTCCATCGTTCTTCATTCCAGATTTCAATATGATCCAGCATACCTGCAAGGAGTACATCTTTATCAATACCTGCAAACTCCCGGAGTGTCAATGGAAGCAGAATCCTTCCCTGTCTGTCCAGTTCGCAGGTGGTAGCACCTGCAATCAGAAAACGGGTAAAAAGTCTGGCATTTTTATCTGTCAGCGGCAGTTTTTTTAACTCTTTTACATAAGCCTCCCAGCTGTCCATAGGGTATACAAAGAGACAGCCGTCCAGACCTCTTGTAACCACAAACTCCGAGCCCAGCAGTTCGCGGAATCTGGAGGGGATGATCAGCCTGCCTTTGGGATCTACTGTATGTCTGTATTCACCCATGAACATTGATATTCACCCACTCTCGCCATAGTCTGCCACTTTTCTGTATTTTCAAACCACTATATACCACTTTTCACCACTTACCTGTTTATCATAACCTGAAATCCGGAAAAATGCAATACTGTTTCTTAAGTATTTCTTTCATAATACACAAAAAGACTGCCGCACTTTAAAAGTGCAGCAGTCCCTGTTTTCCCTATGAAATTGTGTTACGCATCTTTTCTTTTACGTTGAGCTGACTGCCTGACCTCGTAAATTTCGATCAGACGATCCATCTTTTGTGCCTCGTCAAGAAGTTGTGTTAGGTCATCTGTCTGTCCCGCCAGAAAGTCCAGCCTCGCACGTTGTACCTCAATGATTGTTTTGATGTTCATTCGTCCGTTCTGGAATCTCCTTACTCATATTCTTTTTCCTACCCAAACGGATCATAATAAGGGAAAAAAGAATCAGCATTCCTGCCAGCAGCTGGGATACAGGAATCCCTGTATTGCCGATTTGAAGCTGGTCAGTCCGAAGACCTTCTATCCAGACTCGTCCAAGTCCATAGCCAAGAAGATAGATCAGGAACAGTTCCCCCTGAAATTTTTTCTTCGTACGATACCAGTACAGGCAACAGATGACCCCAAGGTTCCAAAGTGATTCATAGAGGAACGTAGGATGCACCTGTATAAATTGCTCTCCTCCAATAACCTGTACATGCGCCCACATTTCTTCCGTAATCTCGTGAGCCCGTACTGCACTTACCGGAAGCTGCATGGCCAAAATACCATCTGTGTATTCTCCGAAGGCTTCTCTGTTAAAAAAATTCCCCCAGCGACCCAGAATTTGTCCGGCCACAAGCCCTATACACGCTGTATCCACCATCTGCAGAAATGACAATTTTTTCACTCTGCAATATATATAGACCGTAGATACTGCCCCGATCAGCGAGCCATAGATCGCAATGCCGCCCTGTCTCAGATTAAAAATACTGAGCAGGTCATCTTTGTAATTATCCCATGAGAAAATCACATAATACCCCCTTGCACAGATAATGGAGAAAATAATCGCATAAACAATCATATCTGTATAAGTGTCTGGATTCTGTCCGGTTCTCTTTGCCTCTTTTTCTGCCAAAAACAGCCCCAATAAAATGGAACTCCCCATAATGATCCCATAATAGGCAATCTCGAACCCAAAAACAGAAATGGATTTTCCCACATGATCCAGGTAGATACCCAGATGTGGAAAGTTTATTGCTGCATTCATCGATGATAGTCCTTTCCTAAATAAACTGCCCGGTACAGTTTACAATTCTATTTTATTGCTTTTTCCAACATTTTTCAACTAAAGTTTATCGACAAATTTCGACAAATGGCGACTGCAACCAAATATTGGCGCCAATCTTCCCATGCAAACGAACACACAGTTACACGTTAAACAGGAATTCCACAACATCCCCGTCCTTCATTATATACTCTTTTCCCTCACTTCCAACCAGTCCTTTCGCCTTTGCAGCGGCAACAGAACCGCAGTCCAGAAGAGACTGATAATTCACAACCTCCGCCCGGATAAAGCCCCTCTCAAAATCCGAGTGAATCTTTCCTGCCGCCTGCGGAGCTTTGGTCCCCACTTTGATCGTCCATGCCCGGGTCTCTTTTTCACCTGCAGTGAGGAAACTGATCAACCCCAGAAGACGATAACTCGCCTGTATCAGCTTGTCCAGGCCGGACTGCGTAATACCCAGATCTTCCAGAAACATTTTCTTTTCATCTTCCTCCAGTTCGGCAATCTCCTGCTCGATCTGTGCACAAATCACAAAGACTTCGCTGTTCTCTGCTGCGGCAAACTTTTGTACATCTTTTACATGTTCATTCGAAGCTCCGTCATCGGCAAGATCATCTTCCGCCACATTTGCAGCAAAAATAACCGGTTTGTAAGTCAGAAGATTACAGGATTCCAGCCATGCTTTTTCTTCTTCATCTTCTGAACTTTCAAAACTTTTAGCAGTCTTTCCTTCTTCCAGATGCACTTTCAGTCCTTTCAGAAATTCCAGCTCTTTTGCCAGTACTTTGTCATTTCTGGCTCCTTTTGAAGTTTTTGCAATTCTGCGTTCCAGAATCTCAATATCAGAAAAAATCAGTTCCAGATTGATCGTCTCAATATCACGCAGCGGATCGACGCTCCCGTCCACATGGATCACATTCCCATCTTCAAAACAACGCACTACATGTACAATCGCATCAACCTCACGAATATTGGCGAGAAACTGATTCCCCAGTCCCTCACCTTTGGACGCCCCTTTTACAAGGCCTGCAATATCTACAAATTCAATCACTGCAGGCGTAATCTTCACAGAATCATATAATGCCGCCAGTTTTCCCAGTCTCTCATCCGGCACAGCAACCACACCTACATTCGGATCAATCGTGCAGAACGGATAATTGGCTGACTCCGCTCCCGCTTTCGTCAAAGAGTTGAAAAGCGTACTTTTTCCCACATTCGGAAGACCGACAATTCCCAGTTTCATAATATATCTTACCTGTTCAAAAACCCTTTTATTAAGTTAGAGGGTTTCTGCCTTTCTCTATATTTTACTGTAAAACTAATTCCACAATTTCCAGAATGATTTCAATTCACTCTGTTTCCTGTTTCAGCCTATTTTTCCATCAAATACTGACCGTGAAACCAACCTCATTCTGTTATTTTCCGAAAAAAGAATCCGGCTGTCAGTTCATCAATGTTCTGTCTGCTGAATATTCTGTTTTATTTACATGCTGTCATAAACTCCTGGATCATCCCGGATGAAAGTCATAAAACAGGGAGATTATGCTGTTTTAAGAAAGAAAGTTTATCCCAGTATCCACGCTGAAATACAATCTTTTCGTTTACAACATGAAAAAATCCACATCCACGCAAACCCAGCGGATCTTTCCACTCCAGAATTGCCCACTATTTACGATTTCTTTTGGACTTAACATAAATCGATGTTCTCCTTTTTAAACTTACGAAGCTGAAAACAAGGGCAAAGACCTGTCAGTTCAGATCTATAAAAATATCTGACGAATGTCGTTCATCAGCACCACCAGCATCAGTCCCATCAAAAGTACAAAACCCAGAAAATGCACCATACTCTCTTTCTCCTGGGGAAGGGCTCTGCCCCGTACGGCTTCAATCACAAGAAACACAAGCCTGCCGCCGTCCAGCGCCGGTATGGGCAGCAGATTCATAACTCCCAGATTGACAGACAGCAGAACAGACATAATGATCATATTGAGAATCACATAATACCACCCATCCGTGCGGCTCTCTTCATAAGTATCCCCTATCGTATTTACAATTCCCACCGGACCTGACACATCGTTCAGCCCCACCTGTCCCTGAACAAGCTTTAAAAGGCTCTCCATCGTTGCTTTCAGCCAGTACCGAAGTTCCGCAAAACTGTATCCGACCGTCTGCAGCAGCGTTCCCTTAGTCCTCACATTCGTTTTTTCAAAACCATAACGATAGTAGCCGCTTTCATCTTTTACCGGCGTCAGTTTTACAGTAAAGTTCTCACCGTCTCTACGATAGGTCACTTCTGCCGTCTGCCCCTGATAAAGGCTGTTAAACAGACTGATTTCCCGATACACAAAAGTCCGGCTCCCTCCCAAACGAACAATCTGATCCCCATCCTGCATTCCTGCCTCCGCCGCAGGATAACCCGGAGTCACATCGATCACGGTATCGTCGTAGCCGATACTGGCGACAATGATTACTGACAGCAAAAAAGCCAGCAGAAAATTGAATATGGGCCCCGCCGCGATTACCGCCATTCTTGCCCATACCGATTTGCTGCCAAAAGAACCTTCGTCGTCGCTTTCCTCTTCCTCTCCTACCATCATACAGGAACCGCCAAACGGCAGAATCTTCAGCGAATATCTGGTTCCTCTCCATTCACGACTCAAAAGTCTCAGTCCCATCCCCACAGAAAATTCCGTGACTGTAACTCCATTGTATTTTGCCAGCAGAAAATGCCCCAGTTCATGTACAATCACAATGACACTGAAGATCAAAAGCGCCAGAATAATACTCAATATACCACCTGCTCTCTGTTATTTTTGTAAACCATCAAAGCCCTTCACGAGAATACACAAGCACTGGATTTATACGGATATCAGCCCAGCATGCTTTCAATCGCATCATAGGTTTCCGCTTCTGTCTGAAGAATTTCTTCTACAGACGGAGCTTTCTGCACTTTATGTGCCTCCATACAGCGCCCGATCAGCTCCGGAATCTCCAAAAATCCAATCTTTTTGTCTAAAAAGAGCGCCACTGCCCGCTCGTTTGCCGCATTATACACGGTGGGAAGACTTCCGCCTGCAGCCGCAGCGTCAAATGCGAGGCTCAGACCGGGAAAATTCTCCATATCCGGTTCTTCAAAAGTAATCTGCTTCAGTTTCCAGAAGTCCAGCCGTTCTCCCGACAGATAACGCCTCTTGGGATAATACAGCGCATATTGAATCGGAAGCTTCATATCCGGCGTACCCAGCTGTGCAATCACCGCTCCGTCCGCAAACTCCACCATGGAATGTATAATGCTTTTTGGCTGAACTACAATCTGAATATTTTCCGGCTCCACACCAAACAGCCATCTCGCTTCCATCATCTCCAGTCCTTTATTGACCAGCGTCGCTGAATCGATTGTGATTTTTCGCCCCATGGACCAGTTTGGATGTTTTAAAGCGTCCTCCACCTGAACATTTTTCAGTTCTTCCTTTTTCTTGCCCCGGAAAGGACCGCCGGATGCAGTCAATAATATTTTATGCAGTTCTCCTCTGTTTTCTCCATTCAGGCACTGAAAAATCGCACTGTGTTCGCTGTCCACAGGAAGAATCCGAACGCCGCATTCCCTGGCCAGAGGCATAATGATATGTCCTGCGGTAACCAGAGTCTCTTTATTCGCCAGCGCAATATCCTTTCCCGCTCTCATAGCCGCAATCGTCGGACGAATCCCGATCATGCCTACAATGGCTGTCACCAGCAGCTCAGACTCTTTCTGCTCTGCAAGCTCAATCAGGCCTTCCATCCCTGTTACAATTCGTACATTCAGATCACCGACCCGTGTTTTCAGTTCTCTCGCTTTATCTTCTGACCATACAGCAGCCAGCGAAGGACGGAATTCACGAATCTGAGCTTCCAGCAGTTCGATGTTAGTGCCTGCGGCCAGAGCCGTAACCATCAGATCTTTATTTGTTCTTACTATTTCTAATGTCTGAGTCCCAATAGAACCGGTCGAACCCAGTATCGCTATTTTTTTCATATCTTATTTCCCGTTATCCTTTCAGACCCGCTTTCCTAAGCTGACCATTTCGTCACCGCTTAAACATCACCTGTCATTTTACCAGCGCCACCGCCAGAATATAGATCATGGGTGCCGTTACGATTACACTGTCAAAACGATCCAGTATCCCTCCGTGTCCCGGTATCAGTGTCCCGTAATCTTTAATCCCATGCTGACGCTTTACTGCAGATGCTGCCAGATCTCCAACCTGAGAAACAACCGCGCCTGCCGCACAGATCACTGCATAGACAACGGCCGGCGCTCCGGTCGTCAAAGCATAAACTGCTCCCAGCACAGACGCCCCCACTACTCCGCCAATCGCACCTTCTATGGATTTTTTAGGACTCAACACCGGAGCCAGCTTATGCTTCCCGATTAACATTCCGGTACAGTACGCAAACGTATCACATCCCCAGGAGCAGAAAAAGATCAGCCATACCAGAAAAAAACCGCCTTTCATCATCCGGGTCAGATAAATGAAGCTAAGCATCACCGGCACATAAACAACACCAAAAAATACGACCAGTACCTGACCGGTATCATATCTGGGAAATGTAAATACATAGACCGCCAGCAAAAGCATAAACACGGCCAGTAAGACCAGCCACTTCACTTCTTCTCTTTCCGTTCCTGCCGTTGTCAGTACGGCAGCGCTCCACAGCACCGCTCCCAAAAAACCGGCTGCCCCTATCCCTTTTCTGATGCTCATATCGAATACCTTGTAAAATTCATTCAGTCCAATATATCCGATAATTGCCGTAAAAAAGCCAAGCGGCAGCCCGCCATACCAGCAGGTTCCCGCGATCAAAAGCACCAGAACGATCCCGCTTGTGAGTCTTGTCAAAAAAGATTTCATCAGGTTTCCTCCCCTGTCTCTTCTTTTAACCCGCCATACCGGCGGTCTCGCTGGTTGTATTTTTCTATGGCTTTTGTCAGCTCCTTCTTGCTGAAATCCGGCCACGGCATATCAGTAAAATAAAATTCTGTATAGGCCAGCTGCCACATCAGATAGTTAGACAAACGCTGTTCCCCGCTGGTCCGAATCAGCAGATCCGGGTCCGGAATACCGGCCGTATCCAGATGGTTGGATATCACATCTTCTGTAATTTCTTCCGGGCGAATACCTTCTTCTGTAATTTTCTTTACCGCACGGCAGATTTCGTCACGACTGCCGTAATTGATCGCAATCGTAAAGTTCAGACCATCCTGATCTCTCGACTCCTTCTCCAGATTTGCAATACTGTCCTGGATATCCTGTGCAAGTCCTTTTTTATCTCCGATTACGCGCACCCTCATGTGATTCTTTTTTGCCGTCTTTACACAGGTTTTCATATAATTGCGCAGCAGAGTCATAAGCGCATTTACCTCGTCTTCCGAGCGTCTCCAGTTCTCTGTGGAAAATGCATAAACCGTCAGATATTTGATCCCCATATGATACGCATCCTCACAGATACGCTCTACATTTTTTGCCCCCTGAACATGACCATAGTTTCGGGGCATTCCCTTTGCTTTTGCCCAGCGTCCATTTCCGTCCAGAATAATCGCTACATGCTGAGGTATTTTCATAAAGCCGCCTCCTTTTTGCACATACCAAGAAACAAGGGCTGCTGCAACATGCAGGCCCTTGTCCCCAGATCTTTCCAAACAAATCACACGGTCATGATCTCTTTTGTCTTTTCCTCAACCGCCTTGTCAATCTCTGCAATATACTTATCTGTAAGCTTCTGCGCTTTCGTCTCCAGCGCCTTCTGATCATCCTCTGTCAGTTCATTATTCTTATTCAGCTTCTTGAAAGTCTCATTGGCGTCCCGACGGATATTGCGGATCGCGACCTTTGTCTCATCGCCTTTTTTCTTGACATCTTTTGCAAGCGCCTTACGGCGCTCCTCTGTCAGCTCAGGAAACACCAGGCGGATAGCGGAACCGTCATTGGTAGGATTGATCCCCAGATCTGAAGTGTTGATGGCGCGTTCAATCTCACGGATCATCTTTTTCTCCCACGGCTGAATCAAAATGATACGGGCTTCCGGAACAGAAATATTTCCCACCTGCTGAAGCGGAGTCGGCGTCCCATAATAATCCACCTTGATCTTATCCAGAACATGAGGATTCGCACGCCCTGCACGAATCGCCGCATAATCCCTCAAAAGCGCGTCATAGGATTTGCTCATTTTTGTCTCAAAAGGCTGTAATCTTTCTTCCATTTGGTAATTCCTCCCTTTATACTGTTACTTTTGTTCCTGTAAATCCGCCCCGGACGGTACGCAGAATGCTACCTTTTTCATTCAGCCCGAATACCATCATCGGCATCCGGTTCTCCATACACATAATAGAGGCCGTCAGATCCATTACCCCCAGTTTCCTGTCAATGACGGTTTGGATCGGAATCTCATCATATTTTTTTGCTTTCGGATTCAGTTTCGGATCGCTGTCGTACACTCCGTCAACCGCTTTCGCAAGCAGAATCACATCTGCTTCAATCTCTACTGCCCGAAGTGTTGTTGTTGTATCCGTAGAAAAATACGGATGCCCGGTACCCCCCGCAAAGAATACCACTGTCCCTTTTTCCAGACATTCCAGTGCCGCGTCTTTTGTGAACATTTCTGCGATAGGACCAAATCCAAACGGAGTAAACACCTTCGTCTTCATTCCCACGCTCCTGAAGATCTCCGATACGTAGATGCAGTTCATCACCGTCGCCAGCATACCGATCTGATCAGATTTGACGCGATCGATATTTTCACTCGTTCGTCCCCGCCAGAAATTTCCGCCTCCGATCACAACTCCCACCTGAATGCCGTCTTCCAGAACAGTTTTTACCTGTTCTGCCACCTGTATACAGGTAGCTTCATCAAACCCGGTGTGTTTCTCCCCTGCAAGGGCTTCACCGCTCAGCTTCAATAATACACGTTTCATATTGCACCTCTGCTCATTCTCCATGCAGCCCGTCTCTTCACCGGCTTCCTGCATCGTTACACATATTTTACCACAAATCATGGAAATAGCAACCAGATTTATTTTACAGATCGTCAGAATCCAGCAGAATCGTAAACGGTCCGTCATTTAAAAGCTCTATTTTCATATCCGCACCGAATCTTCCATGCTCTACCGGCGAAAACTGTTCCCGGCATTTGCAGATAATATATTCATACATTTTATTTGCCATATCCGGTTTCCCTGCACGGGTAAAGCCCGGACGATTTCCGCGCCTGCAGTCTGCATACAGTGTAAACTGAGAAACCAGAAGAAGTCCGCCGTCCACAGTGCGCAGATCCAGATTCGTCTTTCCGTTTTCGTCTTCAAAAATACGCAGTCCCAGCATTTTTTTGATCATTTTATCCGCCGTTTCTTCAGTATCTTCATCTGACACGCCGATCAGAACCAGGAACCCTCTCCCAATCCTGCCAAGCACTTCACCATCCGCAGTTACTGATGCGTGAGTAACCCTCTGTATTACAAATCTCATACCATACTCCCTTTTTACAGTTATTTCCGCCGCAGCCCTTGGGCGAAATCCAATGTTACTTTATGTTCAAAACACCTCACAGCAAAAGATCAAAACCGGCAGCCAGTACTTCCTGATACAGGCGTCCGACCGGCAGCCCGACTACGTTGTTATAGTCTCCTTTGATCCCGGATACGTAAGCCGCAAATTTTCCCTGGATTCCGTAAGCTCCTGCCTTGTCCATCGCTTCTCCACTGTCAATATATTGTTCGATCTGCTTTTCTGACATCGGATACACAGACACCGTTGTTTCTTCTGCAAAACTGATCGTCTTATTCTCGTTTCTCAGAATTACGGCCACGCCCGTGAGCACCTGATGCTCTTTTCCCTGCAGCATTTGCAACATCCGTACAGCGTCTTCTCTGTCCTTTGGTTTACCAAAAATCTGTCCATCCATTGCTACCACCGTATCTGCTCCGATAATAATATCTCCATCACATTTTTCAGATACTTCCCGCGCTTTCTGTACAGACAGATTTTCGACAACCTCTGCCGGATCCGAAAATATAATAACCTCTTCGCCTTCCGCTTTACAAATCTCAAACTTTATCCCGATCTGTTCCAGCAATTCTTTTCTTCTGGGTGACCCGGATGCCAGTATGATCTTTCTCACCTTCTGCAACTCTTCTCCTCCTAATCGTATTTTTCTGTTTCATATTTGTCAAACCCTCTGCGCCGCGATCAAATTATACAAAAAGAAAGCTTAAACTGCAAGCTTTCTTTCAAAAACTGTCTTATATATTTTATTCCCGTTCAAACGGATTCCGATACGCCGCCAGCCCCTGAAGCTCCTCCTCGATTCTCAGAAGCTGGTTATACTTTTCTGTTCTCTCAGACCGGCAGGGCGCACCTGTTTTGATCTGTCCCGCTCCACAGGCCACTGCGATATCTGCAATCATATCTTCACAGGTTTCGCCGCTTCTGTGTGAAATAATTGTCCGGTAACCGGCTTTATGCGCCATATGAATCGCATCAAACGCCTCCGTCAGCGTACCAATCTGATTTACCTTGATCAAAATGGCATTTGCCGCTTCCAGTTTAATTCCGCAGGAAAGCCTTCTTGTGTTCGTCACAAAGAGATCATCCCCTACCAGCTGGACTTTTCCTCCAAGCTGTCTGGTCATCTGCTGCCAGCCTTCCCAGTCATCCTCTGCCAGTCCGTCCTCTATGGAGGACAACGGATACATGGAAATCAGCTCTTCATAATAATCAATCAGCTCCTCTGAGGTCCTGCTGACTTTGTGTCCGTTCATATGTGCCTCTCCCGGGAAATCATAACGTCCTGTTTTCTCATTATAAAGTTCACTTGCCGCTGCATCCATGGCAAAAACAAAATCACGGCCCGGTTCATAGCCGGCTTCCTCCACCGCTTCTTTCAAGTAGAGAAATACTTCCTTGGCGTCACGAATATCCGGAGCAAATCCTCCTTCATCTCCGACCGCAGTCGTCAGTCCTTCTTTAGCGAGCAAAAGTTTCAGCTTGTGATAAACCTCCACGCCCATACGCAGGCCTTCCCGAAAGCTTCCGGCGCCTACCGGCATGATCATAAATTCCTGAAAGTCAAGTGAATTTTTTGAATGTCTTCCTCCGTTTAAAATATTCATCATCGGAACCGGCATGGTATCCGTCCTTATGCCGCCCAGATATTGGTATACCGAAATTCCAAGAGCCCTCGCACAGGCTTTGGCCACGGCAAGCGATACGGCAAGAATCGCATTGGCACCCAGATTGGATTTATTCTCGGTGCCGTCTGCATCAATCAGCAGGTGATCAATATATCCCTGATTCAGTGCATTTTCTCCCAGCAGAACATTGGCAATCTTTGTATTCACATTTGCAACTGCTTTTTCCACTCCAAGTCCCAGATACCGTTCCTGCCCGTCTCTTAATTCTACCGCTTCAAAGCGACCTGTAGATGCTCCTGAAGGAGCAGAAGCCCGGGCCTGATAGATTCCGTCAAGAAGCACCTCTGCTTCCACGGTAGGATTTCCTCTCGAATCCAGAATTTCCCTGGCTGAAATGTAGGTAATTGGCAGATATTGATTCATATAAAAGAACCTCCTCACACTTTTGGACTGACATCCTCACATTTGGATGTGTTTTCCTGGTTAGTATGAGCAGGTTCTTTTCTTCTTATTCAGAAGCCAGATTCTCTAATTTGGCATACCCTTCCTTGCCATCCTGATCGATGCAGCGTACCTGAACCCATCCATCAGAAGAAGCTTCTCCTATAACTTCCAGCTTATCTCCGGCTTTCACAGAAACAACAACCTCGCATTCTGTATTCGGTTCACTGCGGACCCTCATAGAACTTGGTTTCACTCTCATGATAACAGGCTCCGACTCCACTTCCTCCGGCTCCTCCTCGGGTGCTTCTTCCGGTTCCTCTACCGGTTCCTCTTCAGGCGCCTCTACCGGTTCCTCTTCGCCAAACGTACTGCCGTCTTCTCCGCCCTTCACAATCAGTTTATCTTCATTGTCTTCGACATCCTGTTCCGTCTGCACCGGCTCTTCAGCCTCATCCTCTTTGTCGCCCAGAAGACGGAATGCGGCAAATCCAATAACTGTCACAATAATCACAGCGAGTATAATGCCAAGAATCAGCATGCGTTTTCCATCTTCTTCTACATCCCAGTCGTAATGGTCATCATCTTCATCGTCGTCATCTTCATCGTCGTCATACTCGTCATCGTCGTCTTCATCATCGTCATACTCATCATCCTCGTCATAATTGTCTTCTTCCTCTTCCGGTTCTTCTTCCATGACAGGGACGACCTTTTTCTTTGGCTTCTCCGGCGCAGGTTCCAACTCCGGTTCAGCCACAAAATATTCAAAATTTTCCGATTTTTTTTCTCCTGTCTCCAGAGACACACCCGCAGCTTTCGCTGCTTCTGTAAACAGAGATTCCGTCCACTGGCCGGAACCTGCATCGGCAATCTGTTCACATGCACATAAAAGCACCATTTTCCAGCTTTCAAGATACATGCTCTCGTTCTCCGGACGGTCTTTTGCCAGGGTCGGAAGCATTTTTTTCAGCTTTTCAAGCTCCGTCTGAATCTTCTCTTCCGTCAGCCCGTAAACCGCAGATATTCCTGCTGCTGTAAAATCATCTTTGCAGGACATTACCAGCATAATCCTGTGCAGCAACGGAAAAGCCGCCAGCATCTCCGCCATCGTATTCTCAACATCCTTTTTTGCTTCTGTATTTTTTTCCTGCTTGCCAAGAAGACGATGATAATGTTTTCTCAGCTTCTGATAAAATCTATGCAGAAACCAGCGTCTGATATCCACGGCATCGTCTGCCTCATCCAGCGCCCCAAATAAATCTTTATAAAAATCCTGGATAAACTCCAGTGTCTGATCTTCCTTCTGAATGATCATAAGACCTCTGCAGTATACCTCTTCATAGGTTGCATCATACAACCTTTTATATCCCTGGCTGCTTCCGCTCTTTATTTCCTCCAGGGAACGTTTCATCTCAAGTACCATATGAACTCCTCACCTTATGCGCCTTATCTTGTCAGCAAAGACTTTCCTGTCATCTCTGCAGGCTGCTCCATTTCCATCAGTTCCAGAAGTGTCGGTATTATATCTGCCAGACATCCGCCTTCCCGAAGCCTGTACGCCGGATCTGCGTTAACCAGAATAAATGGCACCGGATTCGTCGTATGTGCGGTAAACGGCGCCCCGGACTCATAGTCTTTTAACTGCTCTGCATTTCCGTGATCCGCACAAATGAACATCTGTCCGTTTACAGATTTAAGAGCCTCTACTGCTTTTCCAACGCATTCATCGACAGCTTCCACCGCCTTGATTGCCGCTTCTTCCACCCCGGTATGACCTACCATATCCGGATTGGCAAAATTAATAATGATCACATCATATTTATCAGATTTGATCGCCTCACAGAGCTTATCGCATACGCCGTATGCACTCATCTCCGGCTGCAGGTCATACGTCGCAACTTTGGGAGACTTGACCAGAATCCGATCCTCTCCCGGATTCGGCTCTTCTACACCGCCGTTAAAGAAAAACGTTACATGTGCGTATTTTTCGGTCTCAGCAATACGCGCCTGAGTTTTTCCGTTGGCCGCCAGATACTCCCCGAATGTACGATTCAAAGTCACCTTATGAAACGCAACCGTTTTATTCGGAATCGTCACATCATACTCAGTAAAACATACATAGGTCAGATCCAGCTTCTTCTCTCTCTCAAATCCGGAAAACTCATCATCGCAGAACGCTCTTGTAATCTCTCTTGCACGGTCCGGACGGAAATTAAAGAAAATGACCGAATCTTTATCCTGTATTGTTGTGACAGGCTTTCCATCTTTCACAACAATGATCGGTTTTACAAATTCATCGAATACTTCTTCTTTGTAAGAACTCTCCACTCCGCATACCGGGCAAGGATACTCCGCTCCCTCTCCCTTTGTCAACGCCCTGTATGCTTTTTCCACACGCTCCCAACGGTTGTCACGGTCCATCGCATAATAACGTCCCATGACGGTTGCCACCTCGCCTACGCCGATCTCTTTCATCTTGGCGGTCAGCTCTTCAATATAACCTTTTCCGGATGCAGGCGGCGTATCACGCCCATCCAGAAAACAGTGTACATACACTTTTTCAAGTCCATGACGCTTTGCCAGCTCCAGCAGGCCATACAAATGAGTATTGTGGCTGTGTACGCCACCATCAGACAAAAGGCCGTACATATGAAGAGAAGAATGATTGTTTTTCGCATTCTCCACAGCCGCCAGAAGAGCCTCATTTTTATAGAAATCTCCGTCTTCAATCTCTTTTGTGATTCTGGTCAGCTCCTGATAGACGATCCGTCCGGCTCCCATGTTCAGATGTCCCACTTCAGAATTTCCCATCTGTCCGTCAGGAAGCCCAACTGCCAGTCCGCTGGCATAACCTTTCACAAACGGGTACTCTGCCATCAGCTTGTCCATGACCGGAGTCTTCGCCTCCGCCACCGCATTTGCCTCTGTCTTGTCATTCAGTCCATATCCATCTAAAATCATTAACACAGTAGGTTTTTTGCTCATATCTTGTCTCCTTTATATGTGTTCTCATCCAGTCTTCTATTTTACATGAACTGAAAGAAACATGCAAGCATTCGAACACTTTTTTTGAATTTTCAGATTTTCATGCGAGCTCTGAATCATTGCAAAACGGACTGCCGCGGTATGCAGCAGCCCTGTCTTAAACGGTCTTTTAATAGCTGATCATCCTGTTGTACTCATCGATCATCGCTGACACTTTGTTGTTAAACCCTGCAATCGAGCCGTCCACCGTAAACGGATTAACGATCCCATAACCGTTCGGAGCCTCCTGCTCTGCTACCTTCCGGAAGATTTCTTTTAATTCTTCTGCAGAATTCTGTACCGCATCCTCAAAAGTTACATAATACGCAGACTGCACAGGAAATCCCTCATTTGTCAGTGCCTCTTCGTTTTTCAGATATCCCAGCACGGTTTCTGTTTCTTCCATGTACTGATCATACAACGACTGCAGTGCTTCCGTATCCAGCTCCAGCATCATAGAATCATCCTCTATTCCCTGTTCATAGATCGCCGTCTGGATTTCCTGCGCCGTACTGATCATACGGACAAGCGAATATGCAACTACATAGCCCTGTTCTTTCATCTCTTCCAGTTCCTGTTCCCGCTGTTCTGACGCAACATTTCCCAGCTTATCCATAAAGTCCATGCCGACAGCTTCATACTCATTGCAGCTCTTCCAGACCGATGCATGCAGCTCCTTCCCTTTTGCATAATCGTCGTCCTGGAAAGAATCTTCGTCTGTATACTCATATACTTCATTTAAAACCGTTGCCAGTTCTCTGAGTACCGGACTGAGCGCCGCATAAGTCTCGTCCAGCTCTGATTTTTCCTGCTTTCTGCCTGACAGCTCGTCCGCCCTGTCCAGATCGTCAAACATACTTTCCGAAATAGAATAACAGAAATAGTCTTCATCCAGCAGTTCAAATTCCTCCTGAAACTCTACATATTCAAAGTACTTTGATAAAGAACTGCTCAGACGTCCAAGCATATAATTATTGATACTGATGTACAGATTATAAAGCTCCTGTTCCTCTTCTTCCGATAATTCCGCAGCTTCCTCTTCTTCCTCTATCTCCTGTTCCGCTGTCTCATTCCCGCTTTCGCTTTTTGGCGTCTCCGATGTTTTACCTGAACATCCTGCCGCCAGAACAGAAAGACTCGCCACCATACAGACTACCACCCATTTTCTTTTCATAGCCTTTTCCTTTGTCTTATATTGAATGCGAATTTTGACCTGTAACGGAATAACCCGGACTATGCCCTAAACAGACAGCATAATCCGGGTATCTCATCTTAGAGCGTGTCCGAAGATTCAAACCCTTTATCTTCAGACATGCTCTTGAAAAACCGTCATATTTTTCTTATTTCCAGTTCACGATCTTTCCAAAATCAGGTTTCAGCGCTGCTCCGCCTACCAGCCCGCCGTCAATATCCGGCTGTGCGAACAGTTCCGGAGCTGTGGCTGCATTTACAGATCCGCCGTACTGGATACGAATTGCATCTGCAGTCGCCTGATCATAAATTTCAGCAATGCACTCACGAATACCTTTGCAGACTTCCTGCGCCTGCTCTGTGGTAGCAGTCTTGCCGGTTCCAATCGCCCAGATCGGTTCATAAGCGATTACCGCTTTCGCCGCCTGCTCCGCTGTCACACCCAGAAATCCTACCTTCACCTGCTGACGGATAAAATCCATCGTCACTCCCTGCTCTCTCTGAGTCAGAGTCTCGCCGCAGCACATGATCGGAGTGATTCCATGCTCAAATGCCTTCAGCATTTTTTTGTTGACAGTCTCACTTGTTTCTGCAAAATATTCTCTTCTCTCCGAATGTCCAAGCACGACATATTTTACTCCTGCATCTGTCAGCATGGCCGGGGAGATCTCTCCGGTGTATGCACCTTTTTCCTCAAAGTACATATTCTCGGCGCCGATCTCAATATTGGAGCCTTTTGCCGCCTCCATAGCCGGAATAATATCGATCGCCGGTACACAAAATACAACGTCTGCATCTTCCGTAGCCACCAAAGGCTTCAGCGTATTAATCAGCTCCACTGCCTCCGTAGGAGTCATATTCATTTTCCAGTTACCTGCAATAATTTTTCTTCTTGCCATCTTCGTCCATCTCCTTATATTTTTTTGCAGCCTTCTCAACCCATTTCATAGATCGAGAAAGTTCGAATCATTGCGTCCGCTGCCGCCACAATGATTCTTATTTATCGTCCGCTGCCGCCACGCCCGGAAGTTCTTTTCCTTCCAGAAATTCCAGAGAAGCTCCGCCGCCTGTGGAAATATGGCTCATCTTGTCTGCAAAGCCAAGCTGATTCACTGCCGCTGCAGAATCGCCGCCGCCGATAATCGTGGTTGCATCTGTCTCTGCCAGAGACTTGGCCACTGCAATCGTTCCTTTTGCCAGAATCGGATTCTCAAATACGCCCATAGGCCCGTTCCAGACAACGGTTTTGGCAGATTTTACAGCTTCTGCATACATCTCTGCCGTTCTGGTTCCTATATCCAGTCCCATCTTGTCGGCAGGAATCGCATTGGAATCGACAACAGAAACTTCGATCTCAGCGTCAATCGGATTCGGGAACGCAGAAGCAATCGTGGTATCAACGGGAAGTAAGAGCTTCTTGCCCAGCTTCTCTGCCTTTTCCATCATCTCTTTACAGTAATCAAGCTTCTCCTCATCGACCAGAGAGGTTCCGATTTCATAGCCTTTTGCCTTTAAAAATGTGTATGCCATACCTCCGCCGATGATCAGTGTATCACATTTCTCAAGAAGGTTTGCGATCACGTTGAGTTTATCTGCCACTTTGGCTCCGCCCAGAATCGCCACAAAAGGTCTTACCGGATTCTCCACTGCATTTCCCAGGAAATCAATCTCCTTCTGCATCAGATAACCAACTGCGCATTCGCCGCCTTTTGCGCGAACAACATCTGTTACCCCTGCAACGGATGCATGTGCTCTGTGTGAAGAACCAAACGCATCACATACATATACATCACAGAGATCTGCCAGCTCCTTGGAAAACTCCTCACCGTTTTTTGTCTCCTCTTTTCCACGGAAACGGGTATTCTGAAGAAGCACCACATCGCCTTCATTCATGGCTGCTACCGCTGCGGTCGCTGCTTCTCCTGTCACATTGTAATCGGATACAAAGTTTACCGGCTTGCCAAGTTTCTCAGACAGTCTTTTTGCAACAGGCGCCAGTGACTCACCCTCGTTCGGTCCGTTTTTTACTTTTCCCAGATGAGAGCAGAGAATCACTTTTCCGCCGTCCTCCATCAGTTTCTGAATTGTAGGAAGAGCAGCTTTAATCCTTGTTTCATCTGTGATTTCTCCGTTTTTTAACGGTACGTTAAAATCACATCTTACCAGAACGCGTCTGCCTTTTACATTGATATCATTTACCGATTTTTTATTTAATCCCATTTCTATCTGCCTCCTGTTTTATTCTGTAAAATACCGCTTTGCATAATTTTCACCGCGGACAAAACACACCGACAACAGCCGGCGTCTGCCTGTATGGCTTTATAATCGAAAAAAGGTCCGGTCCTGAAGACCGGACCCTTTAAGGTCTTGATTATGCAAGCTCTGCAAAATATTTAATGGTACGAACCATCTGAGATACATAAGAGTTCTCATTATCATACCAGGAAACAACCTCAACCTGAGTCTTTCCATCCGGAAGCGGGGAAACCATGGTCTGTGTTGCATCGAACAGAGAACCATATCTCATGCCAATGATGTCGCTGGATACGATCTCATCCTCAGTATAACCATAGGACTCGGTAGTAGCTGCCTTCATGGCTGCATTGATCTCTTCCTTCGTCACTGCTTTGTTTACAACTGCAAACAGCAGAGTGGTAGAACCGGTCGGGGTCGGAACACGCTGTGCAGCGCCGATCAGTTTGCCATTCAGCTCCGGAATTACAAGGCCGATCGCTTTAGCAGCACCGGTGCTGTTCGGAACGATATTGATGGCAGCGGCACGGCTTCTTCTCAGATCACCTTTTCTCTGCGGTCCGTCAAGCGGCATCTGATCACCAGTGTAAGCGTGAATGGTACACATAATACCGGACTCGATCGGAGCAAGATCATTCAGAGCTTTTGCCATCGGAGCAAGGCAGTTGGTTGTGCAGGATGCTGCAGAAATTACTGTATCTTCTTTTTTCAGAGTTGTGTGGTTTACGTTGAAAACGATGGTCGGCAGATCATTACCAGCCGGTGCGGAAATAACAACTTTCTTTGCACCTGCAGTAATATGAGCAGAAGCTTTATCCTTGGATGTGTAGAATCCGGTACACTCCAGAACTACGTCTACACCGATCTCTCCCCACGGAAGTTCTGCTGCGTTTGCTTTTGCATAAATTTTGATTTCTTTTCCATCGACAACGATAGAATCTTCTGTTGCGGACACAGAATCAGCCTTCTCATACTTACCCTGAGAAGAGTCATACTTTAACAGATGCGCAAGCATCTTCGGAGAAGTTAAGTCGTTGATAGCAACTACTTCATAACCTTCTGCACCAAACATCTGTCTGAATGCAAGACGACCGATCCGTCCGAAACCATTGATTGCTACTTTTACTGCCATTTTTCCATTCCTCCTACAAGTTGAATATAATATGTTTGTCCTGATAACTCTTGCAAAGATTGTTAAAAGAACATCAACCATTACATATTTTACCTAATTTGTCTCAAAATATCAATACCCAATCAATTTTTCCTTACAAATTTGTAAAATCTCCCGAACATATTTTATCTTTCCGCCATATATTTGTTCGTAATCTCAAAAACAGTTCCGTCTGCGATGATAGCATCAAGCGCTTTATCAATATCATCAAGCAGTTCTTCATTTCCTTTTGCCACCGCTATGCAGCATCCTCTTGCCACAAATTCTTCTTCGAGAATTCTCAGACCGTCTGTACCGGTCGTCAATTCTTCCGCCAACTCCTGATCAATGATAACCGCATCAATCGTTTCATTGCTCAGTGCCTGCAGCGCATCTGCTCCGTCATCATACGATTTCACTGCTGCCTCTGGCAGCTCAGATGCAACAAGCTCTGCAGATATTCCGCTCAGAACTCCAATCAACCCACCCGCAACATCAGCCCCTGCTGTAATCTCACTGTCTGAGCGGACAATCACTGCCTGTTCTATTCTCATATACGGATCACTGAAATCTGCTTCTTTGAGGCTTTCTTCCTCTGCAGCCAGCCCTGCCATCCCAATGTGCGCCTTTCTGTCATTCAGTTCATCAAAAATCGAATCAGATTCTGTATCTCTGATTTCAAGTTCCATCCCCAGTTTCCCTGCGATTGCCTGTGCAATCTCCACATCAATTCCGACAATCTCATCTCCTGCATAATACACATATGGTTCTACATACGCATTTGTCGCCATAACCAGAGCCTCTCCTCTGGAAGGATTGTTAAATCGATTACCACCGCAGCCGCATACAGTCGCTGCCATACATACACATAAAATCCAACCGGACCGTCTCTTTTTCATCATTCCCCTGTTCCCTTAACATCAATATCACTGACAATACCGCAGGCATAAGCCTGCGGCTGCTACAGAACTTTTCCAAGAAAGCTCTTCAATCTTTCATTGCACGGGTTTCCAAAAAATTCTTCCGGGGCATTCTGCTCCATCAGAATCCCTTCATCCAGAAACACTACCCGATCCGCCACCTCTCTGGCAAACCCCATCTCATGAGTCACAACCACCATTGTCATACGTTCTCTCGCCAGATCTCTCATTACCTGGAGCACCTCGCCGACCATCTCCGGATCAAGCGCAGAAGTCGGTTCGTCAAAAAGCATCACTTCCGGACGCATACACAGTGCACGGACAATCGCGATCCGCTGTTTTTGCCCGCCGGAAAGCTGACTTGGATATGCATGTGCACGGTCTGCGAGTCCTACACGCTCCAAAAGTTCCATGGCATATTTTTCAGCTTCCTCTGCCGTCTGCTTTAAAAGCTTTTCCGGGCCGATCGTCATATTTCTCAGGATATCCATATGAGGAAACAGATTAAAGTGCTGAAACACCATTCCCATCTTCTGGCGATGAAGGTCAATATCTACATTTTTATCTGTGATATCCACATCTTTAAAATAGATATGACCGCCGGTCGGAACTTCCAGGAGGTTCAGGCAGCGCAAAAACGTACTCTTTCCGGAACCGGAAGGTCCGATGATTACAACGACTTCCCCTTTTCTGATCTCAAGATCAATTCCCTTTAAAACCTCTTTTCCGGAAAAGCTCTTCCGTACATTCTCCGCCCGGATCAATATGTTACCGCTCACTCTGATTCAGCCTCCTTTCCAGCATGGACACCAGTTTGGTAAAGCCAAGGACCAGAACCAGATAGACAAACGCCACCCCGATCAAAGGCATAAATGCATCATAGGTACGACTCCGGATGATATCTCCTCCCTTAGTCAGATCCTGCAGAGCAATATACCCGGATATGGAAGTTTCTTTCAGGAGCACTATAAACTCGTTTCCAAGCGCCGGAAGCACATTTTTAAACGCCTGCGGCAGAATAATATACCACATAGTCTGCGTATAGCTAAAACCAATACTTCTGCCCGCCTCCATCTGCCCGATATCTATGGACATGATACCCGCACGGCAGATTTCCGCCACATATGCACCGGAATTTATACCGAATGCAAGCACCGCCACCAGAATCTTGCTGACTCCTTTAACCGATCCGAAGATTACAAAATACATGATCAGAAGCTGCACAACCGCCGGCGTACCGCGGATTACCGTCAGATAAATCTGACACAGCGCATTCATGATCTTCATCTTCCCGGTCCTGTCGTATGTAGAACGGATAATCGCCACCAGAAAGCCGAGAACAATTCCCAGAAGCGTCGCAAACAACGTCACCTCCAACGTGATCTTCAGGCCGTCCCACATATACATCCACCGGTCGTCTTTTATGAAATTAAGATAAAAACGCTCCTGAAAGTTTCCCATATTCTATTCCTTACTCTGCTGTAATGTATTTGTCAATAATTGCCTGAATCGTTCCGTCTGCGGTCAGCTCATCCAGTGCGGCATTCACTTTCTCCAGTAATTCCTCATTGTCTTTTGCAAAAGCAATCGCATATTCCTCAGTAATAAATTCTTCTTCCAGAATCTTCAGGCCTTCAGCTTTGGATACGAACTGCTTTGCCGGCTCATTATCAATGATTACTGCATCGATCATACCGTTTGCCAGCGCCTGCACAGCATCCATACCTTTATTATACTGTTCAATATCAGCACCTTCAATATCTGAAGCAAAGATATCTCCGGTTGTGCCAAGCTGAACGCCGATTTTCTTTCCGCTCAGATCCGCTTTGCCGGTAATCTCGCTGTTCTCCTGAACAATAATCACCTGCGTAGCCGTCGTATAAGGCTTACTGAAATTCACATTGACCAGACGGTCTTCTGTGACTGTCATACCTGCCACACCCATATCCGCTTTACCGGAATTGACAGCCGGAATAATGGAATCGAATTCCATATCCTCGATCTCAAGCTCCATTCCCAGCTTCTCGGCAACTGCCGCTGCCATCTCGGCATCGATACCGACAACCTGATCGCCTTCATAATATTCATACGGCTCAAAGTATGCATTCGTTGCCATAACCAGCGTACCGCCTGTTGGCGCTTCTGCCTCACTCTCCGTCTCTTCTGCCGCGTCTGCGCTTTCTGCCGGAGCTTCGGTTTCTTCTGCCGCGTCTGTGCTCTCTGCCGGAGCTTCGGTTTCTTCTGCCGCGTCTGCGCTCTCCGCCGGAGCCGCTTCCTTGTTTCCGCAGCCCGTCACCATTGCAGCCGTCATTACTGCGCATAACATCATACTGATCACTTTCTTTTTCATAATGTTCCTCCTCTTTCTTTCGATATGTACTGCTGTTGTCATTGCGGCAAATAACAATTCCTGTTCTTCCCCATAGAATGACTCCATCAGCAATCTGGTTCTTTTACAGAACCTAACTGACATTATAAAGCAAACTTTTTGTATTGCAAGCTTTTTTTGTATTTTTTCTGCATAAATATACCTTGAATGTAACTTTATGCATCTTTTTCCACTCATTGTATCTGAAAATTACTTTTTCGTCGTCTGCGCGTCACAATTTGCGGGAGATTAGCTCCAAATGAATGCGCCGCAGCACAAAAAAGAAATGCAGATCCTTTCCGAATCTGCACCCTTCGTCCGTCATGATTCTTCCCTTCCTCTTGGATGGACTCTGCTGTATTCCGACTTCATATGCGGCTGAAATCCGGCATAGACCTGTGTGGCTGTCAGATCCGTATGTCCGAGAATCTCCTGAATCGTATGCAGCTCTGCCCCATTGGAAGCCATATGCGCCGCACAGGAATGACGAAACATTCTGGGCGTAATATCTTTCTCAATTCCCGCCTTGCGCGCATAACTTTTCAGAACCTTCCAGAAACCCTGTCTGCTCATAGGAGCCCCGGAACAGTTCAAAAACAGAAAATCCATATGCTCTTTTTTCAGAAAACAGTCCCGCCCCTGATCGATGTACTGCGTCAGCGCCGCCCCGGCTTTGGGTCCAAAAGGAACCATCCGTTCCCTGTCTCCATCCCTGCAGATGACCCAGTTAAAACGAAGATTAATATCGCTGACACTTAAATGAACCAACTCGCTGACTCTCATCCCGGTGGCATACAAAAGCTCCAGCATCGCTTTATCCCGATATCCTTTCGGGCTGACAGCAGACGGCTGCTCCAGAAGATACTCCATTTCGGAAATGGTCAGTATTCCCGGAACATGTTTTTCCACCTTCGGAGCTTTCAGGCGGAACGAAGGATCTTCTTCCAGTCTCCGGCTGCGGACCAGATACTCAAAAAAAGCTTTCATAGATGCAATATAGCGGGATATTGTAGAAGCCGCCCTTCCACTTTTTTCCAGAGACAAAACATAAGAGTTCAGCATGGTTGCCGTTATGGCATCAATAGAACTCACACCCTGACTTTCCACATAATGCATCATTTTTGCCAGATCGCTGTGATAAGACATGACTGTATTACGGGAAGCTTTTTTCTCATCTTCCAGATATGTTACAAAATACCGTATCTCCTCGTCCATTTTTTTACCCTCAATACTATAAACATGCTTACAGTATAACCAAGACCGGCTTCGATTTCAATATTTTTTCTTACATTTTCCTTAATATCTGCTGCAACAGCAGCGGGTTTAAATATACCTCTGTCACAATCCCAAATAAAAGGAAGAAAAATCCTGCCCCTGCAAAGAACAGATACTTTTTCCGGCTGCTGCTGCCGTTCCATAGCCACAGTAAAAACCAGCCAAAAGCAGGCAGATAAAATAAAATCTGAGGTATCACTCCGGCCACACAGATCAGCACGCCTTTCAGCCCCAGTCTGACAGTTGATACACTGATCATCGTTCCCCACGTCATTCCCAGAAAAAACAAAAACAGACCCATCAGCACCGGCGCGGCAGAGACCGCACCGCAGCAGACCAGCAGAGCATACTGACCACACCGGTACCCGCCTACATATCGAAACAGCTTTTTTCCGTCAATTTCCAAAGCCGCATATTGATTCAAAAAATATTCACTGAAAATTCCGGCAAAAGAATCATCACTTAATGTCTGTACAAACAGAATTCCTGCCAGAATCCCTGCAAAAAACAGGATCAGACAGGTTCCCGGACTGATACTTTTATGATAGATCAATGTTTCTTTCATAGAATAAACCTCCCTGTTCATTCTATGAACAAAAACTGTCTTATATTACATTTCCCTGCATTTTTTTAAAACAGCCTCCGAAGCCTTCAATACCGCACTGCGCATCCCATATTCCTCCAATGCTGCCACGCCTTCAATCGTGGTCCCTGCAGGACTGCACACCTTATCCTTCAGTTCTCCGGGATGTTCTCCTGTTTCGAGAACCATCGCTGCCGCCCCTTTTACTGCCTGAGCTGCAAATATATAGGCCTGCTTTCTTGACATTCCTGACCGGACTGCGCCGTCAGCCAGCGCTTCAATAAATAAATACGCAAAAGCAGGCGAACTTCCGCTGGCACACACCACCGCATCCATCAGTGATTCACTGACAAATTCCACGTTTCCGCAGGCTCTGAACAGTTTTTCCACCACTGTCAGTTCTACATCAGAAAACTCTTCCTTTCTGCAGCTTAATCCCGTCATTCCCTCCCCGATCATAGCCGGCGTATTCGGCATGGCGCGAACGATTCTTCTATCTTTTCCAATCTCCAGCTTTAATTCTTCAATGGTTTTTCCCGGTGCAAGCGAAATAATCACATGCTCCGGAGTCAGCATATAGCGAATCCCTTTTATCACTTCTTCATAATACTGAGGTTTGACTGCCAGAATCAGATATCTGCATTTATTTGCACATTCTGCGTTCGAATCGGTATATTCCACCCCTGTCTTCTCATATATCCGCCGTTTCGTCTCCATTGTTTTTGCACAAAATAAAATCTCATCCTTGGAAAACACTTTCAGCGCTCCGAAAAGAATTGCCGTACCCATATTTCCCATACCGATAAAACCAATCTTTGCCATCTGTCTGTACCTCCATATTTTGCAGCATTTCATCAAAAACCCTTCTGCATGGCACAACTATATCACACGAAACGACCTTTTTCAACATTTTGCTTTTTTGAACCGTGTAACTTTATTTTCAGATTTGGTATAGTATACATTTTTTCGTATTTCCTTGACATTTTCTGACATCCGTATTACTCTATAACCATCTGTAATACATACTTATCAGTCATCAGCTGATTGATAAGCTCTCGGGCGTGTCTTAAAAATATTTTCTGTCAGAGGAATGCAGATGGCGGGAATGATGTTTAAGACATACTTCAGTATGAAAGAAAAAGATAGAGGCGCGGCTGATACCATCAGGTTCCTTGCAACCGGACAGGCATCCCAAAGGTTTCGAAGAGATCATCCGCCGAAGCAGTGTTTCTGCCTGAAGAAATGCTGCTGGGGTGCAGCAGAATATGCTGCACACTGTCACAGGTATGTGAAGCGCTATCGTTTGTGAAAACAATTCTTGCAGTCATGGACGTTACACGTGCCATGGCTTTTTCTTTTGTCTGGTTACAGAAATAAAAATACAGGTGGGAAAATGTTATGTATGCAACTTTCTGGTCCCTGGTGCCGCCCTTGGTCGCGATTATCCTTGCGCTGATCACCAAAGAAGTTTACAGTTCTCTGTTCGTGGGAATTGTAACGGCTGCACTTTTTATCACGAATTTCAACGTTGCCTCCGCTTACACAACCATGTTCAGCGACGGATTTATCTCTTCCCTGGCGGACAGCGGACACGTGGGAATTCTGATCTTTCTGGTCATCCTTGGCACCATCGTCGTACTCATGAACAAGGCCGGCGGCTCCGCCGCCTATGGAAAATGGGCGCAGGAAAAGATCAAAACCCGCAAAGGCACTCTGCTGGCAACCTTCGCCCTCGGAGCTCTGATCTTTGTAGATGATTATTTTAACTGTCTGACCGTAGGAAGCGTCATGCGTCCGGTCACTGACAAGCACAATGTGTCCCGCGCAAAGCTGGCCTATCTGATCGACGCGACGGCGGCTCCGGTCTGCATGATCGCACCGATTTCATCCTGGGCCGCTGCAGTTGCAGGCGTAGTGGAAGGCACAGACGGTCTGACACTGTTTATCAATGCCATCCCCTACAATCTGTACTCTCTGCTGACTATCGCAACCATCATTATCATTACATTGTGGGATATTGACTTTGGCCCCATGAAGACACATGAAAAAAATGCCAAAAACGGCGACCTTTTTACTTCCGGCGAGAAGATCGCAGACGACAGCGCCTTCAACGCTGTGTCCGAAAAAGGAAAGGTCATCGATCTGGCATTTCCGGTCATCGTGCTCATCGCCTGCTGCATCATCGGTATGATTTATACCGGCGGGTTCTTTGAAGGCGAAAGCTTTGTAAATTCTTTTGCCAACTGCGATGCTCCTACAGGTCTCTCCATGGGTTCTGTGGCAGCGCTTTTAATCACGATCGTCTTCTATCTCTGCCGGAAAGTACTTACTTTCAAAGTCTGTATGGGAGCTTTTCCGGAAGGATTCAAAGCCATGATCAGTCCGATCCTCATTCTGACTTTCGCATGGACTCTGTCCGGTCTGACCGGCAAGCTGGGCGCAGCGGAATATGTCAGCGGTATATTCGAAGGAAGCGCTGCAGGACTTGCCGGCATGCTCCCGGCCATTGTCTTTCTGGTAGCAATTTTCCTGGCCTTCTCCACAGGAACTTCCTGGGGAACGTTCGGAATCCTGCTCCCGATCGTTGTAGGCATCAACCTGCCCGGCAACCTTCTGATCATCACTATCGCTGCATGCCTGGCCGGCGCAGTCTGCGGAGACCACTGTTCTCCGATCTCCGACACCACAATTATGGCCTCCGCCGGTGCACAGTGTGACCACATCAACCATGTGTCCACGCAGCTTCCCTATGCAATGCTGGTAGCCGCCGTATCGTTCGTGGGCTACTGTATTGCAGGTTTCGTGCAGAACGCCTGGGCCATCCTTGCGATCTCTCTGGTTCTGCTCGGCGCAGTCCTGTTCGGAATGAAAAAATTCTTTCTTGTAACTGACTAGATTTTTCAAATAAACAGGGGCTGTCATAAAACGCCCCTGTTTGTTATTTTTTTATTGTCTTTCCTTCATCATCTGGACAAACTGACAAGTAGGCGCCGATCAGAAGGAAATATTTCTTCTCCGGAAATCCCCTTTACATTTGTCCACCATCCCTCTCTGCCATAGAGCTGATAGTAAGGCATTTTTACAAATCATCGTATTCACTTTTATACAATACGATTTTCCCGGCCCGTCTCGTCTTTTCCATATCTATCACTCTCTGATTCCTGCTTCCCCGATACGACAGCGTCAAATCTCTTTCGGACAGCAGAAACGGACCGTCTACCAGAAAATCAGCCAGCCAAAGAAGCTGCTCTACTCCGTTTCCCTTCATCTGTACAAGTTCTTCATACCGATATCCGGTATAAACCATCAGATTTTTCCCCATAGCCTTTACTTTCTCGGCAATCGGCACCAGAGCTTCCGCCTGCATAAAAGGTTCTCCGCCGGAAAAGGTAACTCCGGATAGCAGAGGATTACCGGTAATCTGCGCCAGAATCTCTTCCGCATCCGCCTCTCTCCCACCCTGCGGATCATGCGTCTCCGGATTATGGCATCCAGGACAATGATGCGGACAACCCTGCGCAAAGATCACATAACGAATACCCGGACCATCTACAATCGAGTCCTTTTGTATCCCCGCAATCCGAAGCGTCTTATGACAGACTGTGTTTAACACGCTCCCTCTCCTCCGCACGCTTGGCATTGTTAAACCGGTCCGTCGTTCCTACCAGATACCCTGTGATCCTCCTGATTCTGTCAAATTTTACATTTTCTCCTACCTGTCCGTTCTCCGGCAACACTTTTCCTGCCATTTCAAATCCTCCTTGTTCTGCATTATAATATTAGAGTCAAAAAGTATCTTGACCCATAATGATATACGGACCGTTCCGCTCTCTGTACTCGCATTTTTCCGCCAAAACCGACGCAAAACGCCTCAGATCTGCTTATTTTTCTGCGAAAACCAGCTTCTTTTTTGCATTTCAATGATTTGCATCCATATAAACGGGGACGTCCGGATATTTTCTGCGGAGTTCGTTCAGCCTCTCGATACTGACCGCTTCTCCTTCTTTTCTCCCACAGCGGGGGCACACTTCGTCGATCACACCGGTATATCCGCACACCGGATCCCGATCCACCGGATGATTCACCGAACCATAACCGATCCCGTTCTCTTTCATACAGCGAATGACTGCTTCAAAAGCCTCCGGATTTTTCGCAGTGTCTCCGTCCAGTTCCACATAGCTGATATGTCCCGCATTGGTCATCGCATGGTACGGCGCTTCGATTCGAATCTTTTCAAATGCATTAATCGGATAGTAAACCGGTACATGGAAAGAATTGGTATAGTATTCCCGGTCTGTCACGCCCGGAATCTTTCCAAACCGTTTGCGGTCCATCCGTACAAATCTTCCTGACAGCCCCTCTGCAGGAGTCGCCAGCAGTGTAAAATTAAGTCCTGTCTCTTCTGATTTCCGGTCCAGATAATCCCTCATATGAGAAATTATCTCATATCCCAGCTTCCGGCTCTCCTCACTCTCTCCGTGATGTTTTCCGGTCAGCGCAACCAGAGTCTCTGCAAGACCGATAAAACCGACGCTTAACGTTCCGTTTTTCAAAACCTCGCCTACCTGGTCATGTATTCCCAGTTCTTCCGACCCCATCCAGATTCCCTGTCCCATCAAAAAAGGATAGTTTTTGACTGTCTTTTTCTTCTGAATCTCAAAACGATGCAGAAGCTGTCTGCAGCACAGTTCCAGACGCTTGTCCAGTTCTTTATAAAAAAGAGCGATATCCTTATGCGCCCCGATTCCAAGCCGGGGCAGATTGACAGATGTAAAACTTAAGTTCCCTCTTCCGCAGGTCACCTCCTGCTTTGGATTATAATGATTGCCCATGACTCTGGTCCGGCATCCCATATAGGAAATCTCTGTATTATAATCTCCTTCTTTGTAATACTGCAGATTAAACGGCGCGTCTATAAAACTGAAGTTGGGAAACAGCCGTTTTGCCGATACTTTAATCGCCAGCCGGAACAGATCATAATTCGGATCTCCCGGATTGTAATTGATTCCATCCTTTACTTTAAAAATCTGAACAGGAAAGATAGCGGTTTCTCCATTTCCCAGTCCGATATCTGTTACTTTCAGAAGATTTCTCACTGCCATCCGCGCTTCTTTAGACGTACACGTTCCATAATTAATGGAACTGAACGGCACCTGAGCGCCAGCTCTGGAATTCATCGTATTCAGATTGTGAATCAGTGATTCCATTGCCTGATAAGTGGCCATATCCGTCTCTTTCATGGCAATACGTATCGATGTTCGATGGCATCTGCGGATATCCTCTTCTTCCGGCAGCTTCTGAAGCCACATCTCTTTGCATTCTGTAAACCACTGAACAAAATGTTCTTCATAGTCATCAATGTTTTCCATCGTAATGCGTTCCGGCATCGCATTTTTCAATGCCTGACGAAATTCGTCTCCCAGTACATTTTCGCAGTCATATTCCAGCCAGAAATACCTCTGAACCGCATCATAATATTCTTTCCGAAAAGTGCACGCCACTCCCTCCGCCATCGCATAGTCAAAATTCGGCACCGACTGACCTCCGTGCATCTCATTCTGATTTGCCTGGATGGCGATACATGCCAGAGACGCATAACTGGCAATGGATCTGGGCTGACGGATATAGCCATGCCCGGTAGAAAAACCATCCTTAAACAGCCTGATCAGGTCAATCTGACAACAGGTTTCCGTCAGCATATAGAAATCTTTGTCATGAATGTGAATATCTCCATTGATATGCGCCGCCGCAATATCTTTGGGAAGAATATAATTGTCCACAAAATAATTGGCTCCCTCCGAACCATATTTCAGCATAGTTCCCATGGAGGTATCCGCATCAATATTTGCATTTTCCCGCTTAATATCCGCATCCGCTGCACTGGTAAAGGTAAGCTCCCGGTATATATCTACCAGATCAGCTTCCGTCTTGCGCACTTTGGTATGCTCTGCGCGGTACAAAATATATGCTTTGGCGGTCCTGGCAAATCCGTTCTCAATCAGCTTTTCTTCAACAAGATCCTGTACCTGTTCCACATTCGGCGTCTTTCCTTCCGGAATAGCTTCTACCACTGCGTTCACAAGCTTTTCAAACTGATATGGAGCGATCGCTTCCACCCGTGCCGCCTCATTCGCTTTTCGGATCGCATCCCTGATCTTTTTTGCGTCAAATGCTACAGGCACCCCATTCCGCTTATGGATCATCTCCGGACATTCAACGGCTATCCCCTTCATCTACATCCCCTCCAAAACCATATCTGGTATTCATTTCTATTTACTGCACTAAATATAGTATCACTAATCAAAAAAAGATGCAAGCGTATTTTTCTACATACTCTCCTCAAAGAAATCTTTATATCCTTCTCCATATATTTCATTCGCACTGGTAACGATCAAAAATGCAGACGCATCCTCCTGTTTCACCGTCTCTTCTACCCGGGGAGCCAGCTGTTTGCGTACCACGCAGAAAATCACATCCTTCTCTTCCTTTGTCCATCCTCCTCTGCCTTTCAGATAAGTCACGCCCACCTTGATCTCTTCCATAAGCTTTTGTCCGACCTCTTCGGGCTTCTTCGTCACAATATAGATCATCCTCGCCTCATCTGCGCCATAGAGAATATAATCCAGCGTTCTCCCTGTGATCAGCACCGCAATCAGCGCATACAGCGCAATATTCAGATCTCTGAAAATAAAACCAGAAACGGCAACTATTGTCATATCAATACACTGAAATAAATATCCGGTTTTCAGATGTCTGTATTTCTGACGGATAATCTTGACAATAATATCCATACCTCCGGTAGTCGCTCCGGATTTAAAAACCAAGCCCACCCCCGACGCAATCAGAACTCCGCCGGCGAGCGCCGCCAGAAGCGGATCCGTCGTCAGCGCATCATAAGATGACAGCAGATTGGTAAAAAACGACGTCACAACAATCGCATACGCCGTCTTAATAATAAATCTCCAGCCAAATTTCCACATACCCAGCAATATCACCGGTATGTTCAGACACAGATAAAGAGTACCGGTCTCAAGATGAGAAAGACGGTTCAAGATGACTGCAATACCGGTAACGCCGCCCGGCGCCAGATTATTCGGATCCAAAAACAAACTAATACCTACCGCATAGATCCCCGCTGCAATAAATATTACAACCAGATCTTTTACTGTACGAATCCATGTTTTCTTCATACTCCACTCCTTTTTTCGACGGATGTTTTCTGTATTACTCTTTTCCATGCATCCCTTTCTATCCGCAAAAAGCAGTTATTTTTATTTCTGTCAGATGTTCTGCGTCTGCTGCAGACTGCCCATATAATAAAATCCCCGGCACTCATCCAGATGGGCCCTTAAAATTTTTCCGATCATAGATGTATCTCCCGGAAAATGCACGACATGATTGTTGCTGAGCCGTCCGGTCATATATCCTTTCATCTGACGATTTGATTCTTCCACCAGCACTTCCTGATCTGTGCCTGTAAAACGTTCCGCCATATTTTTCGAAATATCCTGCACTTCTTTTAGCAGCCGCTCAAACCGGTCTTTCACCACATCTTCCGGAATCTGATCTTCCATGGAGGCTGCCGGTGTTCCGGTACGCCGGCTGTAAATAAAAGTGAATGCGCTGTCATAACGGACTCTTCGCACCACATCCAGTGTTTCCTGGAAATCCGCCTCTGTTTCTCCGGGAAATCCCACAATAATATCGGTTGTCAGTGCAATATCCGGAACCGCACTGCGGATCTTCTCAGCCAGTCTGATATACTGTTCTTTTGTATATTTTCGGTTCATGGCCTTAAGAACAGTCGTACTCCCGGACTGAAGCGGAAGATGGAGATGCCTGCAGATCTTTTGGGAATCTGCCATGACCTGAATCAGTTCATCTGACAGATCTTTCGGATGGGAAGTCATAAAACGAATCCGTTTAAGCCCTTCGATCTTCTCGATTTCCTTTAAAAGCTCTGCAAATGACATGGGTACAGCAAGATTCTTCCCGTAAGAATTAACATTCTGACCTAAAAGCATAATTTCCACAATGCCATCCGCAACGAGATTTCTGATTTCCTGCAGAATATCTTCCGGCGCGCGGCTGCGTTCCCGGCCTCTTACATAAGGAACAATACAATAACTGCAGAAGTTGTTGCATCCAAACATGATATTTACCCCTGATTTAAACGGGTATTTCCGTTCAACCGGCAGATCTTCTACAATCTGATCGGTATCCTTCCAGATGTCGATCACCATCCGTTCAGAGTCCAGTGCCGTCCAGAGCAGTTCTGCAAATTTAAAAATATTATGAGTTCCAAATATCAGATCGATAAACCGATAGCTTTTCTTGAGCTTTTCCACCACAGAAGGTTCCTGCATCATGCAGCCGCAGAGCGCAATCTTCATATCCGGATTCTTTTTTTTATATCCGTGCAGTACTCCCAGCCGTCCATAGACCTTCAGATTCGCATTTTCACGAACGGTACAGGTATTGTAAATCACAAAATCCGCATCTTCACTCTCCATCTCCGCATATCCGATTCTGCACAGAATTCCCTGAAGCTTCTCCGAATCGCGGGCGTTCATCTGACAGCCCATATTGACCACACAGGCTTTGGGTGATCTCCCATTTTTTTGCTCAAAATCCTTCACCCATTGATGGCATTTTGCCATGAAGTAGTATTGACGGACAGGCTCCTCTATGGGAGGCTCTGCATGAATATCTATTTTATCTAAATCAATTTCATTATACATTTTCTTTGGCTTTCTTCCCTTTCTGTCATATAGTACATAAAAAAGAAGCGTTTTTTTACCGTACAGCTTTATGGCTCAGACAGGGTACTCGTTTCTTTTTTATATTTATAATATCATATCCGACCAGTGCTCTAACACAGAAACTTCTTCAGTACATTCATAAGCAGCTCCACGTCAAGCGGTTTTGCAACATGCGCGTTCATACCACTTTTGAGCGCCGCTTCTTTATCATCTTCCATGGCATTTGCCGTCATGGCAATAATGGGCAGGGTTTTCACATCCCCACGGGACATGGCCCGAATCGCCTTCGTCGCCTCGTATCCGTTCATAACCGGCATCTGCACATCCATCAGTATTGCATCGTAATAGCCTTCCGCACATGTTTCGATCATAGAAACCGCATCGGTTCCATCCGGTGCCGATTCAATTACGAATCCGGCCTCTTCCAGAATCACTTCCGCAATTTCCCGGTTCAGCTCATTATCTTCTACCAGAAGAATCCTCTTTCCGCCAAAATCCGTCTGCGTCCATACAGTTTCCGCCTCCGCCTGCCTATATTCCCCCGTCTGATTCGCCGCCAGCAATGACGCCTTTAAATCAGACATGAACAGCGGCTTGGCACAGAACACAGTTACTCCCGCTTCTTTCGCCTCCTCTTCAATATCCGTCCAGTCATAAGCAGTGAGAATGATAATGGACGCCTCCTGACCCGCTACGCTGCGGATTTTTCTTGCAGTTTCAATTCCGCTCGTTTCCGGCATCTGCCAGTCGATAATATAGGTATGGTAAGGATCTCCCTCTTCAAGGGCAGATTTGGCATGATATACCGCTTCTTTTCCGGACGTCGTCCATTCTGAACGCATGCCAATATTTTTTAACATTTTGCTCACGCTGTCACACACATTAAAATCATCATCCACCACTAAGAAACGCCGCCCCTCCAGCTCCTTGATCTGCTCTGCCGTTTTTTCCAGGTCCTGAATCTGAAGCGGAAGTTTCACTGTAAAAGTACTTCCTTTTCCGACTTCGCTTTCTACCGTAATTTCTCCTCCCATCATATCAACAATACTCTTGGTAATCGGCATGCCAAGACCCGCACCCTGAATACCGCTTCTTGTGGCAGTAGATTCACGTTCAAAGGGCTCAAAAATATGCTTCACAAACTCCTGCGACATTCCGATTCCGTTGTCCTTGATTTTAAAAACATAATCGCCCCACCCGGGCCTGAGGTTGGTTTGCTGTGTGATGCAAAAAGACACGGTTCCGCCGGCAGGAGTATATTTGACTGCGTTGCCCATCAGATTGATAAAAATCTGATTCAGCTTCAGCGGATCTGCGATTACGTCTTCATCGACCACCTCGAAAGTATCAATAAAAAGCTCCATCTGTTTCGCTTTTATCTGAGGCTGAATCATATTGAGCAGACTGTGCATCAATTCAGAAATATTACATTCCTGATTGTGAATCTGAAGCTTCCCGCTCTCAATACGACTCATATCCAGAATGTCGTTGATCAGGCCCAGCAGATGATTGCTGGAAGAAAGAATTTTCTGCAGACAGTCCCGAACCTGCTCTGTGCGTTCCATATGACTGACCGCAATCGTGGCAAAACCGATAATGGCGTTCATGGGCGTGCGGATATCATGACTCATATTAGAAAGGAACGTCGTCTTTGCCTGGCTGGCATGCTGAGCCTGCATCAGCGCATCCTGCAAAGCCTGGGTCTGTTCCCGCTGTTTTCTGACCTGCTCTGTAATGTCCCGGGACACTGCCATTGCAATCAGATCACCGGTGTCCTCGTCACAGGTCATGATAAAGGACTGCCGGACGCACAGAAGCTCCCCTTTGCCTGTTTCACCCCAGTAGTCCACATCCACTTCCATATCTCCCTGCTCATACCTGGATTTCAGACAATCCACATTTACTGCTGCGGAATAATCTTCCAATGATTCCGGCAAAACAAACTGCTTCCATTTTTCAAAATATTCAGAAGCTTTGCATGGAACAGTCAGTCCAGCCCTCTCCAGCAGCGAAATTTCTTTTCTGCCATCCATATGCGTAATATCCTGTGTAATCTGGTCTTTTGTCAGATTACACTCAAAAGCACTGAAAGAGTTTGACATAACAGCAATCCGGTACTGACGTTCTTTTCTGTTAAAAATTGCCCGCTCTCTCTGCTCTCGCAGTTCCTTCAGCTTCAGCTCTGTGACATTCTGTCGGACATACAAAACTCTGACCGGCTTTTTGTCCTTACGCTCCAGGCATATTGCAATCAGGTGTTCCCAGTCTTCTTTTCCATGACGGGAGACATGGCATTCATGAAGAACAGAATCTTTTGTACGAAGATTCTCTCTGAGCGTATCAGTCTGGGCAAACTGAAAAAATTCCTTTTTTTCATCGTCTCCGACGATATCTTCCGCATGATACTTAATAAATTCGCTGTATGCTCCATCCAGCGGAATGCTGGCGTTCAACGGCCCGTTTCCCGCCATATAGGAATAACGGTCGTTTTCCAGATCCACCATCAGATAACGTGAAGAAAAAAGAATGTTCATACCGCGGAGTACATCGCTGATAATTTTATTTTCTGCCTCCAGCTTCTTCCGGCGTCTTCCTGTATGAATTGCCATCAGAACAGCGCAAATAGCAAACAGAACAAGCAGACAGATTTCCAGACGCACACCCGCCATATTGGCCCTGTTTACCATGGTCTGTGTAATATTTTTGGGAAATGCCTGTACAAGGACATATTCATGCCCCGGCAAGTCCACGACGCAGAGATTGTCGGTTTTACATCCCTCACTGCACAAAAAGGCCGCTCCGCCTCCGTTCATGAATACGGTTCGAGCCGACTCTGCAGTCCTGTCATCAATTACACCTGATTCCATCAGAGAATCAAGCAGATCTCCCTCATAGCTTTCGCTGCTCGAGCTGGCGATCACCTCGCCCGCCTGCGAACAGAGAAACACATCAGCCGCCTCGCCAAAGTAGCTGGTGTCAAGCATATCACTCAGATAGTCCTCTGCAAAATACAAACCTAAAAACATTCCCGAGATTTCTTTACCGCTGTATATGGGAGCATAAAAAACCATCATGGATTTCCCTGTAATTCTGGATTTATCCACAGTCTCAAGACCGCTCTCTCCCTTCATTCCGCGGATAAAATAATTCCGGTCCCGGCTGTTGCTGACCGCTCCGCTGGAAGCAAGATTGATACCGTCCGCATTGGTAAAGCGAACAGCGTCAAAGGTGGTATTTTTTTCCAGATCCTTCAGCACCTGCATATCAATCTTTGGGGTCTCTCCGTCTGTACTGACCAGATAGGCACTGTTTTGGATACGCTGCAACGCATTGTCAAATTCACTCTCAATACGGACTGCCGTCTGTCTTGCACAATCTTCTGCATAGCTCCGGTTCTGTTCCTGAATGCGTACCTTGTTCTGTGTTGTATAAACATAAAACAAAATGAATATGGCACTCAAAAAAAGAAATGCAAACATTATCGACTGCCATGTTTTCTTCTCCTCTTTCATTTCATTCGGCGCACAGATTCTGTCCGGCACGGACAGGACGAATCGTTATACACCATTCCCCCTTCTGAAAATAATAACCATAAATATTGACAACTACTCAATTTCAGAAAATTATAGCATAAAAACCTCACGGATAGCAAGCGTCTTAAGCGGTTCCCCGGCAGGCAGCAACGGCTCCGGCGCACAGTGAATATTTATTCGCAACAAAACATTCACTGTACAGCCGGAGCCGCACTTTCCAGAGATTTATTAAATAATCACAAATAATTTACAGCGGGATATTCCCGTGCTTTTTCGCTACCGGCGCCACCTGCTTGTTTTTCAGCATCTTCAACGCCGCCGTAAGCCGTTTTCTTGTCTCATCCGGCTTGATTACTTCCGTCACAAATCCTCGTGATGCCGCAACATAGGGATTCATAAATTTCTCCTTATATTCCTGCACCAGATGATCTCTTGTCTCTTCTTTATTATCTGATTCATTAATCGCGCGTTTAAAAGCAATATTGACTGCTCCTTCGGCGCCCATAACTGCGATCTCAGCGCCAGGCCATGCGTAGACGATATCGGCGCCCATGTTTTTGCTGTTCATGGCAATATAAGCGCCGCCATACGCTTTGCGCATAATCACAGAGATTTTCGGTACGGTCGCCTCAGAAAACGCATACAGCATCTTGGCGCCATGGCGAATGATTCCTTTATGTTCCTGCGCCGTACCCGGCATAAATGCCGGCACGTCCACCAGAACAACCAGCGGTACATTATAGCAGTCACAGGTTCTGATAAAACGGGCTGCTTTATCGGAAGCATCATAATCCAGACTCCCGGCCAGCGCCATCGGCTGATTCGCCACAATGCCGATGCTCCGCCCATCAATTCTTCCGTAACCAACTACTACATTCTTGGCAAAATCTTTCTGTACTTCAAAAAAACTGTCTTTGTCGCAGATACGGGCAATTACTTCCAGCACATCATACGCCTTTCGGGAATTGTCCGGCACGATCTCCGTAAGTTCCGCACAGCGGTCCGTATCTTCCTGACGGCTTCTTCTGTTTACCAGGCTGTTCAGAGAATACAGCAGAGATTTTTTACCCGTTGATTCTTCTTTTTCTTTTATAACCGGAGGTTTCTCAAGATAACTGCCCGGAAGATACGACAGCAGTCTGCGCACTCCTTCAAAACAGTTCTGCTCATTATTATACGTAAAATGCGTCACGCCGCTTTTAGAGGCATGTACAGACGCCCCTCCCAGCTCATCAACCGTACACTCCTCATTTACCACCGTCTTCACAACCTGAGGTCCGGTAATAAACATTTTGCCAATCTTGTCTACCATAAAAATATAGTCACAGATCGCCGGCGAATAACATGCGCCGCCGGAACAGGGACCTACGATGACCGCAATCTGCGGAATCACTCCCGACGCTTTCGTATTGCGCAGAAAAATATTTGCATAACCGCTCAGGGAATCTATTCCTTCTTCAATCCGCGCTCCGCCACTGTCGTTGATCATAATGATCGGGGCTTTCATATCATACGCCATATCCTGAATACGCGCAATTTTCATCGAGTGGTATTCGCCAAGAGATCCGCCGATCACGGTAAAATCTTCTGAAGACACAAATACAGTCCTGCCGTTAATCTCTCCATATCCGGTAACCACACCGTCCCCTGGTACCCGCTTCTTGTCCAGCCCGAAATCATCAATCCTTGACTCTATAAAATTATCTACTTCGACAAAAGTACCCGGATCAAATAGTATGTCTATCCGCTCGCGTGCTGTCAGTTTCCCGCTTTTATGCTGTTTCTCAATTTTGTCACGTCCTCCTGCCTGCAGGATACGGCTGCGCTTTCTGTCAAGTGCGCTGATACTGTCTCTCCACATAAATGATGCACCTCTAAAAACTGGTTTATTATTTTGATTATCAAAGTATATAACAATCATTCTGTTTTGTCAATATACTTTGATAATCAAATTTTGACATTCAAAATATATGCACAGAAATACCGGATAACCATACGCATTGATAAATACAGTCAGCCCGTATTCTTTTTACAATACCGAACCGCAGACGTCAACTGTCATGCTAAACCGCCGTAAAACCTTTTGCCCGCAGACAGCTTTCCACTTCGAAAATGTCATCATCCTTCACATGCAGAATCAAAATGGGATGACTGTTGTCGCGATTAAACGACAAATAGATATAATCTACATTGATGTAGCTGTCCGTCAATGCGCTGAGAAGCCGATGCAGGTTTCCCGCCTCATCTGCCAGTTCAATCCCCAGCACGTCCACAAGCCGGCACATATAGCCTGCTTTCTCCAAAGCCTCAAACGCCCGTTCAGGCTCCGAAACCACCATCCGCACGATTCCGAATTCCGGTCCGTCGTTATTTACGGAACCCAGAATATTGATCTTCTCATCTTTCAAGATCCCGGTAATATCTTTCATCGTTCCCTTTTTGTTCTCCACATACAAGGATAACTGCTTTAGCATATCTTATTTCCTCTCTCCCTCATACAAAATCCGTCCTGCCAGCGTATTGGTCTGCTTTTGCTGACGCTGCGCATGACATTTTCCCAAAGCATGTTTACGTTTCGCCAGATCACTTTCTCCTGCACATAATCGCCTGTATTTCCCTGAATATTTCCAGACATTTTGCGCCTGATCCTGTGCATTTTAGAATATCCGCACACTCTCCGGCATTTATAACCGATTCTATCTTAATACACCCGGCAGAAAATTGTCAACCAGCGCTTTCGTCCCCTGCTTTTATACCGTCTCCAGCGGGCAGAGAGCCTGTACGCTCCCGGATACCGTTTTCTGACGGTTTATAAGGCAATAAATAAGAGAGACGGCACGTACCTTGAGCGAACGGCAACGCTAAAAATCACAGTTCTGTGGCACAAAACCATGTGTTCCTCTGGCAGCCAAAAGCCGTCGGAAAGCACGACTTTGGCCGGATCTTTCCGCACAGCCAAAACCGCATCTTCTGACAGCTTCTTCTTTAAATCAGTTTCTCCGCAGCGCCTCAATAGGGCTTAAATGCGCTGCTTTTCTTGCCGGATAAATTCCAAAGAAAATACCCACACTGCAGGAAAACAATGTCGCAAATACAACTGCCGACATACTCACCGCCGGTGGAAATGTAACAATCGGAAACGAGCAGACCCCATAGGCGCCGGCAATCCCCAGTGTAATTCCGATCATTCCGCCGATTCCGGTAATGATTGCCGACTCCGCCAGAAACTGAACCAGAATCGATCTGGTACGGGCGCCCAGGGCTTTGCGGATACCGATCTCTCTTGTCCGTTCCGTCACAGATACCAGCATGATGTTCATGACGCCGATACCTCCGACTAAAAGAGAAATGCCGGCCACCAGCACAATAAAAATTGTAATCATATCCAGTACCTGCATGACCGAAGCCATCTGACTGTCAAAATCTTCGGACATGAACGCATCTTCTCCGAAGATTTCATGACGGCTCTCCAGAAGAGAGATTGCCCGCTCCGTAACTTCTTTTGCATAACCGGTTTCTGCAAAAATATACACAGATTCAAAATCATTGTATTCTGCCCAGTACCAGTCCGCCGTCATCGGCATCGAGATATCCAGATAAGAGCCGTATCCGGAACTGACGAATGTCCCCTCGATCGCCTTTTTCACTCCTACGATCCGCACATCCTGGATTCCGCTCCCGTCGTCAAGCTCAAAAGTCAGACCCACGACATTGGAAGTACCAAACATACGGACGGCGTCCATTTCCGACACTACCGCCACCGCCCGGTGTGCATGATAATCATCCCAGGTAAACCACTGCCCGTACAGCATCTCCGGACTGGTCGTATATTCACTGTCCGGATTTCCATAATCAATGATGGCGTCAAAGTTGCCTTTCTCTGTGGAAACAGTACTCCACTGGCTCATAAGCGAGGTCGCACCTTTGACATGCTCCATTTCTCTTAGAGCATCTCTGTCTTCCTCTGTAATGACCGGCGCCTCTCCTTCCAGATTACTGTTGACAGAAATATAGATCTGTCCGCCGGCTACGCTGGTCAGCTCCTCCTCCATCTCCGCCTTGGCCCCGTTTCCGATCGACATGATCAGAATCACGGAAGAGACGCCGATGATGATTCCCAGCATTGTCAGAAAAGACCGGCCGCGGTTCATCCGGATGTTGCTGACCGCCATTTTTATATATTCCCATAGCTGCGCCATCTATCAGCCCTCCACAGGGGTCACCTGAGCGCCCTCTTCGAGTCCCATACTGTTGTTCAGCACAATCTGTTCCTCTCCGCTAAGTCCGCTTTTAATCTCCACCAGCTCCATGGAGGAAAGTCCGGTTTCCACATTCCGAACTGCCATCACACCGTTTTCGACAATATAGACAAAGCTTCCGTCTCTGCCCACATTGACAGCCTCGATTGGCACTGCAACCGCGTTCTCTGCAACCGCTCCCTGAATCTTTACTTTCGCTTCAACACCTAGGAAAATATCTCCGTCCGGATTGTCAATATGAATCTCTCCTGCGACAACAGAAGCTCCTTTCTCGTTCTTGGTGGCTGATTTGCTGATTCTGGTCACCGTTCCTTCATATTCCTTGCCAACGATGGTAATTATGGCTTTCTGTCCTTCATGTACCTTTTCCAGGTCGCTTTTACTTAAAGAGATCTCCACGCATACATCTTCATTACTCTCGATCGTCAGAAGTTCTCCCCCTTCTTCGACCACACTGCCTTCTACTGCTTTGATATCCGTGACAATTCCGCCGAAATCCGCTTTCAGTCCTTCCGAAACCTCCGCCACTGCGGCCCTGACCTTCTCTGCTTTCAGAGCTGCCAGCTCTTTTGTCGCTTCAATCTGCTTTTTCCCGTTGGCAGTCAGCATACTGTCTTCTGTAGAACTTTTAATTCCCTTCTGCTCTGACAGATCGCTCTGGAAATCCGCCAGTTCTTCTTCTCTTTGCGCCAGTTCATTCGTCGCCTGATCAATCCGGTTCTGATACTCCTCCGCATCATTCTCATGACCGTCATTTACCGCTTCTCTGAGAAAACAGTTCATATCTGTTATGTATTGCTTTAATGCGCGGACATTGGCTTTCCAGTCCTCAACCTGCTGCTCAAGAATCTCCACATCATGGCTGGAACGTCCGTATTCTGCCGCGTCTGCATTGCTTTTGCCGACCGTATCCTGATATGTATAATAAGCTTCATCATTCTGAAGACTTGCCTCTGATTCCCGGCTTTTCAAATCTTCTGCATCATACGCCAGAAGCACATCTCCGGCGGACACATCGTCTCCTGTCGCCACTTTGCATTCAGATACCTGTGCGCTCAGCGGTGAAAAATAAGTCTTTTTCAGCTCTGTCTTGACTGTTCCGCTTGTATCTACCGTCTGTTCGATGGTAACCGTCTGTGCCTGACGCACTGTTACCATAGGCAGCACTTCCGGTGCAAACATACGACTCACAATAAACAGCACAAGGCATACGGCAAGTACCCCCATAATGATCCGCTTTTTCCGCTTTTTCTTTTCCGCAGGAGTCAGGACTTTTTTCTCTTTCTTTACGGCCTCCGATACCTCGTTTTTATCTCTCTTCCATTTCATCTTCATTGTCGTCAGTCTCTCCTTTATTCATAAAATCTGCTTCGATTCTTCCGTCCTTGATTCTGATCACGCGCTTTACCTGTGCGGCGATCTCATCATCATGAGTAATCAATATAACCGTTCTTCCACTTTTGTGCAGATCCTTCAGAACATTCATGATCTCCTGTGTGGATCTGGAATCCAGATTACCGGTCGGTTCATCAGCCAGAATAACAGGCGGCTTCGCTGCGATTGCCCGGGCAATCGCCACCCTCTGCTGCTGCCCTCCAGACATCTCACTTGGTTTATGATCCATCCGATGAGAAAGCCCCACTATCTCCAGTGATTCCTCCGCCAGCGCCGAGCGTTCTTTTCTCGCAACTCCACGGTAGATCAGCGGAAGCTCCACATTTTCCTGCGCGGTCAGATTCGGGATCAGATTAAATCCCTGAAAGATAAATCCGATCTCCAGATTCCGGATATCTGAAAGTTCGTCGTCAGTCATATTCGATACATCCTTCCCGTTCAGATAATATCTGCCGGAGGTAGGAACATCCAGACACCCAAGCATATTCATCAGCGTGGACTTACCGGAACCCGAATGGCCAATAATTGCCACAAATTCTCCTTTTTGAATCTTCAGGTTCACATGATCCAGCGCCCGCACTTCATTCTCACCGGGGTTATAGATTTTACACATATCCTGTACTTCCACCAGTGTCTCCAAAGTATTGATCAGCTCCTCTCTGCTTAAAACTGTTTGACCGTCATATTTATTGTTTCATACAGTGCAACGCTGTACTAATCTTCTAATACAATAATATAATTAAATCAGTTTGTCAAGATGACCGTAACTAACATATCATATTTTTTTTAAAAAATGTATTACTTTGGAAATTCTTAAGAAAAGTTCAGCTCTTTTTAAGACTGACAAAAATCAGAAAAAAGGAAATGGAATAAGAAATGTCTTCCCGCCGGTTACTCATGAGCACCATACGGAATATATCAGATAAAGAACAGGACTTTATCTGATATATTCCATACAGATGCCGCGTAACCAGCAAAAAAGACATTGTGAGACCTTCTATCTTTTTATAATTTCCAGGATGTATCTCCACATCCGCTCTACCGAAGAAATACACAGCCTTTCCTCCGTAGTATGGATATCATGCATCTGTGGTCCCATGGAAATACAGTCCAGATCCGCAATTTTGGACGCCAGAATCCCGCATTCCAGACCGGCATGGATCGCCTCCACTTTCGGCTCGGTTCCAAACAGTTCCTGATAAATACGTACACAATCATCTCTGAAGGGAGAATCTTTCCTGTATTCCCATGCAGGATAATCCCCGTTAACGCTCATGCTCCCACCCTCCTGGTATACAGACTGGCGGATCTGTTCCACCAGAGCTTCTTTTTCTGACGAAACAGAACTTCTGACCGAATAGCGCAGTATAAGAGAGGTGTTTTCCGTCCTGACGATTCCCAGATTCAGAGAAGTCTGCACCAAACCATCAATATCCTCGCTCATACAGATGATGCCGTTAGGCAGAGAAGTAAGAAGCGCCATCGCATGTTCAAAGGAATCCTGTGAAAAGACCTCCGCCTCTTTTGGGTTTCCAAACTGAAGACGGACAGAAAAACCGGCATCAGTCGCATCATATTTCTTTTTCATAACTTCATAAGACGCCCTGCAAACCTCTTCTGCCTTTTGACGCGCTTCCTTTGACAGATCCTCCGGAAACAAAAGTTCTGCGCGGCATTCTCTCGGAATCGCATTGTCCTTTTGTCCGCCGTCTATAGAAATCAGTTCGCAGTCGGTTTCTCTGCATAAATCCGACAGAACAGATGCCAGAAGTCTGTCGGCATTTCCTCTTCCTTTGTCAATCTCCGCACCGGAGTGTCCGCCCAAAAGACCGTCTGCTGTCAGTACGGCATGAATTCCGTTCTTTTTCCTGCGTCCGAGCGGAAGGCTGATCTCCACGCTGCAGCCGCCGGCACACCCTGCCAGAAGAACTCCTTCTTCTTCGGAATCCATATTCAGAACCGTATGCCCCTTCAGTATTGATACATCCAGCGCAGACGCGCCGTCCATCCCTACTTCTTCACGGGTGGTAAACACTGCTTCCAGCCTGGGATGTGCAATACTGTCATCCGCCAGCACTGCCAGCGTATAAGCAACCGCAATCCCGTCGTCTCCACCCAGCGTTGTCCCTTCTGCACAGACATAATCTCCCGTCACTTGAAGTTTAAGTCCGTCCTTTTCAAAATCAATACTGCAGTTCGGTTTCTTCTCACAGACCATATCCAAATGTCCCTGAAGAATCAGCGGTTCCCTGTCCTCATATCCGGCACAGGCCTCTTTGACAATCACCACATTCCAGGCCTCATCCTGATAAACTTCCAGACCATGTTCCTTTGCAAACGCCACACAATAGTCACTGACTGCTTTTTCATTCCCTGAGCCATGCGGCATCCCGCAAATGTCTTCAAAATATTTCCACACGCTTTTTGGTTCCAGATCGCTTAATACGCCCATTTCTGCCTTCTCCTTCTGTTCCATATACAGCGGATATCTGCCCTGACGCTTTGTCAGACAGCTCCGCATCCTTTATGGAACATCATACCATATTATATGCCGAATTGCAAAGCTGCGGAATATACAGTGCCTGTATACCTTTTTACGGCCCGATGTCAGACCAAAATGAAAGCAGCGTTATGCTTTTTCCATCAATTCCCGCAGTTTTTTATATGCTTCACTGACGCCGCCCACTTCGTCAATAATTCCTTCCTGTACTGCCTGCGGACCAACCAGAACGCTTCCGACGTCTTTTGTCAGCTCGCCGGTCTCCAGCATCAATTTTATCAGCCGTTCTTTGTGTATCCGGCTGTGCTCCACGATAAATCCGCTGATACGGTCCTGAATCTTCTGAAAGTAATCAAATGTCTGCGCCACCCCGATAATCAGCCCTGTCATCCGCACCGGATGAATCATCATCGTTCCTGTCGGTACGATAAACGAATAATCCGTTGACACAGCCAGCGGCACCCCGATCGAATGGCTTCCGCCCAGCACCAGAGACACAGACGGCTTACTGATAGAAGCGATCATCTCTGCGATCGCCAGTCCGCTCTCCACATCTCCGCCAACGGTATTAATCATAACCAACAGTCCGTGAATATCCTCATTTTCTTCCGCTGCCGCCAGCATGGGAAGTACATGCTCATACTTTGTTGTCTTGCTGTTTGCAGCCAGACACTCATGACCTTCCACCTCGCCTATGATTGTCAGAAGCTGAATATGCGATTTTGATTTATCCTGCAATTCTTCCGGCTGTCCGTATTTTTCAAGTTCGTCCTGATTTTCCGCCATAATAAAATCCCCGCCTTTCCATCATACTGAATAAAATTTAGTATGATGAAAAAGCAGGAATTCTATACGTCGGCTCCCTGATTTTCAGGACGACGCGCTCTAAACCAACGCATACAAAACTGTTTCGTATTTATAGACAGAATAATGGCGGATATAAAATTTATACTCCGGCACCAGCGACAGTAAATACTCCGGAATATCAATAAAATCGTTCACCTTATGATAGACAGAGATCGCCAGTCTGGGTTTAAAAGTTTTGATCGTCTGCTCTGCTCCTCTGAGCGCATCCAACTCCGCTCCTTCAATATCCATTTTAATAAAGGACGCCCTGTCCCCCTTTAAAAAATCATCCAGGGAAACGGTTTCTATCATGTTTTCACCGTCTTCCGTTATTTTGGACAAAGCAAGATTCCGGTCGCTGTTAAAGCCGATCTTTTGTTCCTGCGACCACAGACCTTTGGGGATCAGAGTGATTCTGTCTATCTGTTTCTCATGGATCACTTTCCGACAGCAGTCATAGCTCCTCTGATCCGGTTCAAATGCGTAGATACGCTTATATTTTCCGCGATTCCACTGCAGAAAGTCCAGAACAGTACTGCAGTCCAGACAGCCGGCGTCAATATAAACCTCATCCTCCTGACACTGCAGTTCCCTGAGATCAAAATACTGCGTTCCATAGCTGAACGGCTGACCCTGGCTGCAGGGTGCAACGATGGATTCCCTGTGAAAACCGCTCTCAACAATCAGTTCTTGTACCTCGTCCGTAAATTGCTTCATACCGGAACCAATCAGCAGATAACCGTCGCCAATATATTTTGCGCCGTCTTCTAAAGAAACCACCGGAATTCCATAGAAAACCTTGCGCTGCAGGTTCTCCTGATCCGTGCATATGCAGTCTATCCGAATACCCATTTCCTTCAGCCTCGGACAACTGAATCCAATCCATATTCCTGCAGGCGCATATAAAGCGATCTTTTTCTGCGGATCCAGATAATATTGACCTGCAATCCAGTCCGCCAGACTGATCAGCCGGTCTTTTTTAAGAATACTTTCCGGCTGATAAAAACTTTCTGTTCTTTTCAGAAAATAAGAATAGTCGTTGGTGAGGCGATACATAACTCCGGACCGGAAAATCAATCTGCTCTGCCAATCCTGCAGATATTGACAGACTTCTGTACATGCAAGAATTCTGTCAATTTCCGACTCGTTTGCGGACAACATGCCGGCATAGTCCATACAGTACTGATTCCCGGCCGGAATCCGCAAAACATCCAGCAGACGCGTAATCTCATCCCAATACCGCTCCTGAACTGCAAGGATGATTTTTACTCCTCCGTCTTTATCACAGACCGGATTCTTTCCGGGTCCTTCATTCTCATCTGCTATATCCCAGATCTGTCTCACCGGCCGATGATACAAAGACTCCCGTTTTTCTTTTCCGGTAGTAAGAAATCCCCGTACTTTTTTCTTGTTTCCGATCAAAAATCTGTACAACAGCTTCGCTCTGAATCCGGTTCCGTAAATGTAGAAATTCTGTCCGCAGTCCAGAATTTCATTCAGACTGTTAATTCTTTTCACCGTTTTGTCTCCTTACTGATCAGACGCATAGTATGTTGTCCACAATGCAGCGTTCCCGGACGCCGAATTCCTTATTAAGAATCTCTTTTGCTTTCAGGCCGTTTTCCCCAAAAGGATAGATCACAAAGTCGTTTACCCCTTTGTCAATTTGATATTTGATCGCGACTCTCATTCTTATTCCCGTATTCATGATTTTCCTCCTGACTTTTTATTCTCGTTGACAACGAGTTCGGACGACATTCCCTTATAAACGCATCCAACGATATGATCCTGGCATCTGTTTTACCGCGAATATTTTCATAAATCCCATCATATTCATAAAATGGCGTCACAATCAGAAGGTCCATTCGTGGAAACTGCTTTTCGCATGCACATACGGTTCTGACATCCTCCTCCAGACACAGTGTTCTTCTGTCGATAATCACATGATTCTGTCTTTTCAAAGCCTTCCTCAACAGTTTTCCCGTATTACCATAGCCATAAATGCCGACTTCCTGATACTGATGTTCCGCCAGATATCTCTTTATCGACCCCGGGTCGTCCAGCATCAGTTCAAGCCAGTCGGAGAAAACCTCAAACAGCTGATGAGCTTTCTCCTCGTACATAATCTTTGCCGGATGGATATTTTTTGCTCCCCACCAGAAGACCTTCGGATGTCTTAATCGCGGATCTTCCAATACATCCTGATACTCTTCAAAATACGGATGAAGCGGATTGAGAATATCCTTACTCATATAATCTCTTTCTGTCAGCTTAAACCACTTATAAATCGGTTTGACCGATACAGAGTCCACGCAAAATTCATCGATACATCTCTGTACAAATGCCGGCAATTCTCTGAAATTGCGGTCCTGTACAACAATCGAAACTGCAAAATCATTGATCTGTCCCTGTTCTCTCAGTCCTTTTATAAACGAAAGATTGTGCAGTAATTTTTCAAGATCGTCGTGACCGCCCGAGAGATATTTATAAGTCGCTCTCTCAAAGCTGTTCGGCGTCACCACAATTCTGAGCGGATATTTTCCCAGATGAGCGATTCGATTCCAGTGTTTTTCGTCAAAAAGTACACCGTTCGTTTCCAGCGTCATATGAAATTCCGGGTTTTGCGGTTTTATATTTTCCAGAAACCGCATAACAAACGGCGAAGCAAAACAGTCTCCCTGTCCATCCGCAGCTACAAACCTTGCTTTACACAGATAGGGACGAAGTTTGTCTACAATCGTATTCATATTTTTCCGATACTGCTCGTCCGGCACAAATATTTTGCTGCGGCAGGACGGACATGAGTGATTGCACGTAAAATCGATGGCGCAGTTAAATTCATCCGGGCTGTCAAGCGCCTGATTCAGCACTCCGTCGACCCCTTCTCTGAAAGAACTTTCCTCAATTTCTTTTAATGAATTATTTTCACAAAACGGACATCCGGTTTTCTTACAATATCGAAAGCTGCCGTCCCTGATAGAATCCCGTATCTCTTCCGCCGCGCCGCTCTTCCAGATCTCATCCAAATCCTGTTTCAGAAGATTTCCAACCGGTTTTGTATTCCAACTGCACAAATATACATTTCCGTCCGGCATGATATAGACATGCCGGAATACTCTCTCGCAATATTTCATCCTGATCTCCTTTTTCTTATAAATGATATATGATATCCTCAAACGACAGAATCTTGCAGCTTACTTTCGCGGACAACGCTTCTTCTATCTCGTCAAAATCATACGCCGCAACCACAATGGCGTCGACGTCCGGAAACTCGTCCTCCGGTTTATAAATGTCCATTTCGTAGGTCAGCCTGTCCGCTCTTTTATCAATTCCGAACAAAACCCGCACATCGCTGTTTTCCAGATCATCAATAATTCGCTGTCCAATATGGCTCATGCCATATACGGCGATCGTCCGTATTCCCTTCTCTGCAAAATACCCCGACAGATCCTTATGCAGCTGCTTGGTTACCACATACTGATTCATCGTTCTGAACAACGTCAGATATTTTAAAACGTCTTTTTTCAGTTTTGAAATTCTGCTCTCTTTGGCAACCGTCGCAGCCAAACCGCCTGTCAACGCGCCCAGTAAAAACAATCCCGCCTTTTTTAATTTCATTTTACCGCCTCCACTTCATTAAGCTTTCTACATTTTCCGGCCCGAATACCGGAATCCCGCACGCCTCCTGAACTTCTTTTCGTTCTCTGTAAGAATCATCAATAAAGATTGCGCTTTGTTCCATTATGTATTTCGATTTTGGCTCCTCTCCAATCGAAAATATCTCATCAAAAAGTATTTCAGAAATTTTATATCTTTTTAAATATGCAGATACATCTCCTCTGTGCCGCGATAACAGATAAATTTTGACTCCCTCATTTACGCACTGATACAGGTACTGCATCAGCAGCAGGTGGACTCTGCCGTTGATAATCAGCGTATCGTCCAGATCCACATATACCGCTTTATACGTCAGGTCTGTCTCATATCTGCTGATCAGCGCTCTGTCTACGGTAATTCTGAAATCATTTTTACAGACGGAAACCGGGACGCCCATTTTTATATATAAGGTCAGCATGGGATAATTCAGACCAAGATTCCTGGTCAGTCCCATCGTGCCGGCAATCCTGGCCGCAATTTCCAGAAGCTTATATTTTCCTGAAACGTCTTTTTTCAGCTGATAAAACCAGGCTCCGCAAAAATGCAGCTTTCTGTTCAGTGTATGCGTAATATGAGCGATCTCCTCCGTCGTTTCCGTCAGCTCCGATTTTACTGCAATGCCGTTTCTGATGCGCAGCCTTTTTCTTGGTACGCAGGACAGCAAACGCCCGTCGACACCCGTAAAACAATCAACCGACAGCTCTTCTCCCGGCAGATATTCAGAGAATATCATCTTTTCTTTATGAGCAAGCGTCTGAAGTTCGCCGGCAGAATGAACCAGACGCGCGCCCTCCGACCCCTGCCCGATATCCGGCTTTACAAATACAGGATAGGTTATCTCCTCTAATTGACTGTACGTTTCCGGTACAAAGTCTTCTTCCGCAAAACAAGCATACGTTTTTCGTTTTGATCTCGTAATCTCAATCGTTTCCGGCGGACTGGCAACAATATCTGCATCGATTTTCCCCTGATGCTTCGTCAGAAACATAAGAACGTCGTCATAGGCCGGATAAATAAAGTCGATCTGATGTTCATGGACAAATCCGTTTAACTGTCCGATAAAATCTTTTTCATAATAAAAAGGCACCTGAAATATGTTTTTATAAACCATCTGCGAGTGATCCGGAATGCTTGTCAGTCCGTACAGTTCTACTGTTTTTTCATATTTAAGCGCATGGCAGATTTCAAGGCCAATTTCAGTACCGGCCGGAAATACTGCCACTTTTATCTTTTTTTTGTTATTTTCTTCCATATTTTTTCAGCCTGTTTTTGATCTGCTTTTTCCAGTACTTATAACGAAGCGCCGCAAAACACACAAACATATTTTTGGTATAGTGAATTTTTCTTTCGCTGTCCAGAGAGATGATCTCCTTTAATCCGGTTTCCGTCTTTAACGCCGTCAGTTCCCGTCTCATATACCCGGAAAGCCTTCTGAAATTTCTCTGAAGCTCTCCGATGGTTCCATATCCCATAAAAGATCTGTAATGGACAAACAAAAAACCGATGTCACAAATATGCCGAAGCTTCCTTTTGTACAGGTAAAAATAGTCGAGCACATTATTGCTGTTGGTACTGTCCATTTTGCTGAGATACATTCTGTATCCCTGTTCCGTAAGAATCAGATTGTATTCTGGCGTCGCTATACCGTAGGATTTTCGAACATTTGAAATATAACCATTAATTTTTTGCGGAATCTGACCTGCGAAAAGATTTCTTGAGAAAACATATTCTCTTTTGGAACGGTATCTATCAAATATAAACTTATTCTCGTACAGATCCGCCCCGACCAGATTATATACCAGCTGTTTGATATCCAGAGAACAGATCAGATCGTCTGTCTCCCCGCTTCCGACGGACTCGTCGTATATCATAAAAGGCGTGTGGACGATATGTTCATACGGCTCAATGGAATGCGCATAGCCTCCGTTGTAATCATGACCGTAGAAATCATCTCCGTGGTCTCCATAGAGAATGATCACCGTATCGCTCATCTTTTCTCGCTCTTCCAGATAACCAATAAGATCCCCGACCGTCCGGTCGATGGTCCGGTATCCATAATGCCATCGGTCCGCTGGATTTCTAATATGAAACTTTTTATCATCCCCATAGCACAGATGGCTCACCTCGTTGCAGAAATAGATCAGAAAATTCTGCTTATTTTCTTCCGCCTGATCAATGACTTTTTTTACATCCGCAAGCGCCTTTTTGTAATTGCCGTAGTTGACCAGATCCGTATGCTGCGCGTACATATGCCCGGGATTGATTTCATTTCCCAGCGCACAGGGGTAATGAATGCCCAGCGTCTGATAGCCTCTCTTCTGCAATACGTCAATAAATGACTCTGCATGCTGGTGTGTGGCAATAAAGTCGCCGAAAAATTCTGTATTTTCGATTCTGTAAAGATCTCCGTATGTAATATCATTCAGCACCATGGCTGTAGAGGTCGCCGTGGCATAATAATGCTTATAATTCATACATCTTTTCTGAAATCTTCGCATATTGGGAAACTGCTCCGGATTCATCTGAAAGATGAACCTGCTCACGCTTTCCATATGAATGACAACCAGATTCTTCAACTTTTCATCCTCTCTTTATGATTTCTTTTACAGCCTGACAGATTCTGATCACCTCTTCCTCCGGCAGATCTGCATAAATCGGAAGCGTAAGGATGGAATCCGACACCTTCCTGGCAACCGGCGTTTCTTTTGAAGAATAGACCGTATGGTAACAATCGGCGTCGCTGATCAGCGGATAGAAATATTTTCTTGCATATATTCCTCTCTTTTTCAGCTCTTCGTACAGGATGTCCCTGCCGGCCCCCAGAAGATCACGGTCAAACAGAACCGGAAAGTAAGCGTAATTAGATGTCACGTATTTCTGTATATACGGCAGTGTCAGACCCTCGATCCCTCCCAAAAGCTCCATATATTTCTCGTAGACTCTGTGTCTTTTCTCAATCTCCTGATCCAGATGCCGAAGATTGCAGATACCCATAACCGCCCGGAATTCATCCATCTTCGCGTTTGCCCCGATCCCGTCTATCAGCGTCTCTGAACGAATTCCGAAATTTTTAAGAGAATACAGTTCATCCCCCATCGTTTTCTCATGATAGACAACCGCGCCGCCTTCCAATGTATGATATACTTTTGTCGCATGAAAGCTGAGCGTCGCCGCATCACCGAAATTTGCCGCATGCTCTCCCTTGTAAGTCTCCCCGAAGCTGTGCGAAGCGTCATAAATGACTTTTAAACGATGTTTTTGCGCAATACTCCTGATCTTTTCCACCTCGCAGATTCTTCCCAGCACATGAACCGGAACGATCGCACAGGTACGTTTGTTAATCAGGGCTTCTATCTTTGACGCGTCAATTGTAAAATCATCGGCGTTAATATCGCAGAATACCGGCGTCAGATGATTTCTTTTAATGGCGTGTACCGTCGATACAAACGTAAAAGGCGTCGTAATCACTTCGCCTGACAGATTCATGGACTGAATCGCCAGTTCCAGCGCCATATGACCATTCGTCATAAGCGAAATAAAATCAGCTTTCAGATATTTTTTTATGTCCTCTTCCAGCTTCCTATGATATTCTCCCATATTGGTCAGGTTATGACTGTCCCATAACGGCTTAATCATCCGGATATATTCCTCATACGGAGGCATGGAAGGCCTGGTCACAAAAATCGGACGTTGATTTGTCTCACACATCGAATATGCTCCTTATGATATTGCTAAAATGATAAAAGGGATAATATCCCCTTTCTGCGATCGTCATTTCTCTTGTCAGCAATTTCAGCAGACGGGAATACTCTCCCTCCCGCAAATATTTATCAATCAGTATTTTATATTCTCTGGATATCTTCATATATATCCATTTATGCGATCTCTTTGGAAACAGTTTCGTTACCACCCGTAAACTGTATATTTTATCTCTGCACAATACATCTGTATTCATGGCGCTGAAATTTTTCCCATGCGAAGGAATCCATCTATATGCTGTCATATGCTCACTCATATATCCAATTCTTCCTTGCTTGACGGAGATCGCTTCCAAAATGATATCCGTCACACATCTTGTCTGCATCAGATATTTATCATACGCTCCGCCTCTGTAATAATTTCTCGTCATAAAACATCCCAGAAATTTAAACTGATTATACGGCCACATTGTCCTGGCGAAATCAAGCGGCGTTTTCAGTTCATGGTCCAGCACGTTCGGTCCCGTCACCATCGCCTTATCGTATCTGTTTACGACAGTGACGCCGCACATCACGCCTGCATACTGCGGATTTTTATCCAGAAAATCAACCTGCCTCTGCAGCTTCTTCGGGTCTGTCCAGAAATCATCGCATTCCAGAAACGCAACATACTCTCCGGTACATCTTTTTAAGGTCGCGACTACATTTCTGCTCGCCCCCATATTCTTTTTCCAGTAAAGCGGTTTGATGATATCCGGATATTCAGCGGCGTATTCTCTGAGAATCGCTCTGGTGCGGTCTGTGGATTTATCTTCCCCCACCACGGCCTCGAACTTAAAATCCGTAACCTGCATGACAACACTGTCCAGCGCTTTTCTGATATATGTTTCATGATTATATGCCAGAAGCATAACGCTTACCTTTACACAGTCATTCGCCATTTTTTAAATTCCTCCATATATCCTTCCCAAAATGGTTTTTTCGGGCTGCGGACCGCGTTTCAAGACCGGCGACATAATCTGTGAAATGATCCAGTCCTGTATGTACGCTTTCCCAGACCGGTCCCGTCACCTCTCTCAAATGAGGATTGACAATCAGCTCCTGATACTGCGTCTTTTCCCAGAGACAGCTCATACGGAAAACCTCTCCCGTGACCGGACAGCCGTCTGTGCGGACCGTCAGCATCATATTGCAGCCGGTCGGATAAAGCCGGAAGCCTTTTTCCAGTACGTCAAAATTATAAAATCTCCGCCAGTTTTTTCTCTGATCCGTAAAATCTTCAAATCCATCCGGCAATGAGGCAAACGGAAGAATGGTCTTTTTATCCGGATCCAGGCAAAAAATCTCTTTACCTGCATCCGGAATCAGAAAAATCACTCCGTCCGCCGCTATCACACTGGAATACACCAGTTCCTTCGCACCGTCAAACTCCGACGAAATTGGAGGCGAATAACTGTTTACCGCTCTGTTTTTCCAATTTACAGACGCCACGCTCCGGCTGTATAACTGTGTAACATACAGCTCATCGTTTAAATACGCAACTCCTGACAATCTCTTTGCACATTCTTTCACCGATACAACCTGTACATCCTGCGAAATCAGATTCAGACGGAGGATATAGCAGCTGTCCCATATAACGCCGAAAACCTCATCGCCGTTTCTTGCAAACGGACTGTAAAATACGGCCTTTTCACGTCTTTGTATTTCATCCGGAAGACTCTTTGCCGCTCCGTAAAAATAACTTATTTCAAAAGTGACCAGATCAAATATAACAAAAGGATTCTCGGCAAATGCGTAAAAAAGCCACAGTTTATCGCCGATTCTCTGAGAATCAATGCAGCGCTTTTTTCCCTTTTTCCCAAATTTTATAGGTATCACCGAAAGCATACCGCTCTTCAGATCATAGACATGTATCCCGCCGGCGTTGTCAGGAGCAAAAAACAGCATCCCCCGACAATGATAAATTTTATGGTGCAGACCATATTTTGTCCTCGATTCGCATGGAAAAGCCTGTAAATATTTTGCTGCAAACGTTTCTTTGTCCAGCTCCAGAAGTCCGTTAAAAGCCCCGCCTGACACCAGCAGCTTCCTGCCCGTATCATAAAATCCGCCAAATGATATCGCCGTATTATCCCTGTATCTCCCCATCCTGTCTTCCTGTATCACCCTTTCGCTCTTTCAGAAATTTTTCTATCACTTCAGCCATAAAAACAGACTCGCTTCTGGTAAGTTTAAATGATTTGTTCTCATATCCATTAATCGCCGATACAAAATCACTGATCTCATATCTAAGACCGTCGCCCAGAAATTTAGTAAAGAATTTCTCATTCTGCCCTGCATTTTCGTATCGAATTTCAAAAGACTGTGTTTTCCACCACGGCGCGTCAACCAGAATATAACCTTTCGTCCCTGATATCAAAAGCTGTCCTTCCGACTTAACCCCCAGCCCCGTCTTCGACGTCGCCATCCCGTTTTTATATCTGATATAGGCTTTTGTATAGATGTCAATCCCTTTCTTATTTGTAAAACTGTCGAACCTGATGCTTTCGTACTTTTCCCCGAATATTTTTACAATCGGAAGTAATGTGTAACTGCACAGTTCGGTAAAACTGCCTCCATACTCTGCATCCGTCAGTTCTCTTGCCTTTGGGTCCTCCAGCTTCGTAAAACACGCTTCCACATCGCAGATTTCTCCGATCACACCGCTTTTCATAACACCCAGCAACTGCATGAAGCCAGGAGCATATGCTGTTTTTATGCCCTCCATCAGCACGCAGTTCTTTCTTCCTGCAAGCTCAAACATTCTCTCTTCGCTATTTTTTGACAGCGCCATCGGTTTTTCACACAAAACATGTTTTCCCGCTTCCAGAGCCCTTTCTGTATATCCTTCATGAGTTTCATGCGGAGACGCAATATAAACAGCGTCAATCCCCCTGAGAAATTCCTCAAAATTATCATGCCAGTGATTCAGTTCGAATTTTTTTGCAAACTGTTTTGCATTTTCAAAATATGGATGATAAACACTTTCTATGTTAATGCCGCTGACATATTTTACCTCCGGTACAAAACGGTTGGCTATCCTTCCGGCGCCGACAATTCCCAGCCGTATAATGCCATACTTTTTTGCTCTGAGCATGGTACTGGAAATATCTTTTGTACGTTCCAGATACACGACCTGACAGTATTTCTTCAGATAATCAAAAACACCGGTCCAGTCAGAGCCGACCGTAAATACGTCAATGTCATATTTCAGAATATCCTCCGCTTTCTGCCCGACATGATCCTCAATGATAATTTCATCCGCAAATCCGGTCTGCCGGATATGTTCGATTCTCTCCATCAGAGAATCCACTACATTCAGTTTTCCTCTGTATGCATCATAGGTTTCCGTGGTAACGCCTACGATAAGATAATCCCCCAGATCCTTTGCCCTTTGCAGCAGTCTGTAATGTCCTTCATGGAACAGGTCGAAGGAACCGTATGTAATCACTTTTTTCATATTTTCTGTTCTCCAGCCATCCGTTTTTCTTTTATTCCGAAGCGCGTTTGAAAACGCATTCCGCAGACCGCAACATACATCTGACAGAAAACCGTTTTCAGACGCGATCCAACAGTTTGAGCTCTATGATCGGATGTGTCTTTCTCTCCTTTTCTTCAGGCAAAACCCAGTATTCTCCAAATTTAAATCGAAGATATTCGTCCCGCTCCTTTATCGTATAAAATAAATCCCCTTCAAATTCTATTTCACTTCTGGACTCATACCATCTTCTCAGATAGCCATAATCGTTCGTCGGTGTCGGATAAGTTAAAATCCTCACCCATTCCGATTCGAAACGGCTGCATTTTTTTACGAATTTATCATAATGGCTGAAAAGCCATTCCTCCGGAATCTCTGATAAAAGACGATAGCCCAGTCGTTTCCAGACGTTTCTGTCATCTGTCATTCCAACCGGCGCCCACATCGCTTTTCGGATACAAAAACAGTGGAAATTGTGCCAAAACCGCAGGATATAATTCTTCGGAACAGGATCAAGCGGAAAAATATCTATAAAAATCCCCTGCTCATACGGCATATGCGCTTGATTTTTACGGAGAAACAGCGTATGTCTTCGTCTGAGCTTTCCATACCCCCATCGATACCCCCTGGTATTGGCATGGTCCTGAAAATAATATTTCGAATGATCCAGATCTTTTTTGCATGCTTCCCGGAAGATTTCATAATCTCTTCTCATCAAAGCTACATCTGCATCGTCATCCCATGGTATAAATCCCCGATGCCTGACAGCTCCCAAGAGCGTTCCTGCTATGATATTATACGGAATATTGTTTTTACGGCAGATCTGGTCCGCCTGCTCAAGCAGCTCCAGCTGAATCTTCTGCACCTGCCGAAGTTCTTTGGGAGTCAGTTCATACTGCTGCATGACGCCTCCTTGTGCAGTCTGAGATTCATCAGCATAACCGGCTTGCCCATGGACAGAAAAAGTTCCGTTACCGAACTCTTTGTTCCATAATACGCATCCGCAATTCGAACCGCCCTTTGAAAATCAGGAGAATCATCATATATACCGAATCCGGCTTTTTTATACTCCTCCACCAGTTCTGTATATCGTGGAAGCACCTGAGGATTCATCGCATTGGTTGCAGCCCGGCTGAGAGGATGCGGTCTCCAGAGCAGAACCACATCCGCATTCAAAGAAAAATAGCTGAAAATTTCTTTCATTTTACAAAAAAAATCTTTTTCTGCTGCCGGAGACAGACAGGCAAAATGGGTATTCAAAAAGATTACCTTTCGTCGTCTGCCTTCTTTATAAATCAGACGTTTCCACTGCTTTGGAATCCTTTCTGTATCTTTTTCCAGGTCCAGTTTCGGCGAACCCCAGGCCTGAAATTTCCCTTCGATCATTCTGCCAGTGGCGGCTTTAAAATATTCCATATACTGTTCCTTAACTTTCTGTGACTGTAAAATCACTTTGTCAGCATAAAGAACCCCCGGCAATATACAATAATTCTCACTTACCACCTCATTTTGATGTATAAAATATGGCATATAGACCAGCTGATCTGTAAACTGTTTTAAATGATTAGAAAAAAACCATGGATGCACGCACGTGGCATAGTTGTATTTGTCATATGGGTTATGAATAAAAATCATATCCGGACGATGTTCGTTCAGATCATATGTTCTATAATTTGTGATGGGAACTTCCGCAGGATACAGTTTGCTTTCATCGTGCATCTCTCCTATATTTCCGCAGGCATCCCGGTCGTAATAGGGGATCGGAATCACATAAACGTCACTGTCCGGATCTTCGTCCGCCGCTCTCCACACACTTTCCATCGAATCCCACATGGATGCTTTATACGGCAAAAAAACCACTTCCAGACGTATCTTTATCTTGTTTTTCACACAGCTTTCTATCTGTTTTAAACAGCAGGCCAGTTCTTCGTACAGTCCGCTCACATTTGTCGTCTGATTTTTCCGGAACCGTTCGTAAACCCGCCACAGCAGTTCACAATAATTTTCCAGCAGAGCAACAATCTCCCTGCTGTCCCTTTCCGCCTGTTCTATCAGATTGCCCAGTTCGACCGCCGCGTTCTGACTTTCTCCCAGCAGCCTCACAGCGTCGGTGTTTTTCTGTCTGACAACTGCACTTTTGAGTTCTTTGTCTGACTGCAGAAGAAATTTTATGTAATTTTCCGCCTGCTTTTTCTGTGCTCTTCTCATGATTTTGCTTCCTTCACATTCATTCCGCATTGTTTTTGTCGGAAATAAATAAAATAAGGTATATTGGTCATCCAAAAGGATGATGCGGAACCTCCGCTTCGCTCCCTGGTACATCATAACGCGCTGTAGGCCCGTTATGTTCCCGGGTCCTGGCATACCCAATACGCAGTATTACATCATCTGCCTTCTAATGCCGTATCCCGTTTTTATTATCAGGAACATTTTGTCTGGTCCCTGCGGTAAAATCAAAACCGGACAGCTCTGATTTATCCAGACAAATGTTCTTATGATCTAATTCAACGTCTTCCCTTCCATTCCCCGTTTCTTTATGTTTCCTGCTGTATTTGTCTTTTCTTCGACAGTATATCCACAGGACGGACACACAAAGACACCCGACTTTCTAACTCCGGCCGCCCCACAGCAGCTGCATTCACGGCTGATATCTTTTCCCATAACCTCCACAAGTTTAATTGACTGTTCCTCGCATTTATCCAACAGCCGGCGGCGGATATATCCTCTTTGCCACATGGAAACGGAATAATTAATCGTCGGACTGACGCCGCCTGTTTTCGGCTCCGGAAGTCTGACGATATAAATAATCTGCGGTTTCTCCTCCTGCAGAAATTTGTTCAGCTCACAGTTCATATAGCTGTGCATCTGCCCTGTAAGCCTGCTCTTTTTGGCACTGTACTTTTTTCGCCCCGGATTACTGCTTCTGTTTTTGTTATAGATTCCTGTCTGCATGCGAATCCAGTCCGCATATTCGGTCTGATATTTTCCAAGTTCCTTCCCATAGCAGTGTCCTTCATCCGTCGTCAGCATGGTATGAATACCAAAAGCTATTCCTGTCTGTTTTGTATAATCCGGATGATGTTTTACTGTCACCCGGATCGGCACGTGAAGACAGACCTTCTTCTGTTTCGGATACAGTCTGAGATAAATCTGACATTGATAACGGTTATTATCTGTCAAAGGTATAAAAATACGTTTTCGTTTTTCTTTTACAGCAATATAGATCCCATGGTCATCATAACGATACGCACGCTCAGAAACAGAAAATCCTTCCGCCGCATCCGTATACAGCCTTACATGAAATTTCCGCGTCTGCCGGCACAGATACCGATGCAGCTTTTCCACATTGACCTGTGAAGCAAGATCATCACAGGTTTTCTGCACCGTCTGCGGCAGATTGATTTCTGTCTGATTCAACACTGCTGTAAAAGCATCGTGAATTTTCAGAAGAAACCGAAGATAATGTTTTTCTTCTTCTGTAAAATTCACATTTCTGCTGATCTGCTTTAAGATCCTGGTTTTTGTCTTTGTCCACTGACTTTTAATATCCCGCAGCGCATCAAAGACAGCAAGATAAAAATAAACTGATGGCATTTCCAGAGTCTTTCGAAGTCCGCTCTGCGTCATCTCATTTTGTACCGTGTAACCCGGATAAAGCTTTGACAGACTCCCCGTTCCTCCAAAACGGGCATATACATAATTCTTTACTCTGATATAATCAGCTGCAATTTCCTGAAGCTTTTGCATATCTTCGTCAGAAACCGGTTCTTTGCTATACTGGTGAACGGTTCTGCACACTCTGTCCGGCGGCATCCTATTGTACCTTCTTTCATTTTCATGAACAGTACAAATGCTTTTCTACACAGCTGCAACATGATTGTATCTGTCCTGTATTTGCAAAAAGTGTACTTTTTGCAAATACAGAAACAATCTAAAAAGTACTGGAAAAAATTTGAAAACATTAAACTTTCTTGAATTAGCGACGATATTGTAGTAGAATAAGATAGAATATGTATGAAATGCTATTTTTTGCAAAAAGTACACTTTTTGCAAAAAACTCATATGTATCCTCGTTTTTTTCTTGCCCTTCGATAGAAAGTAGCTGTCGTAAGATTACACATCTTTGCTGCTTCCGCACCTGATATCTTTTTCGACATCCATTCTCTGTATATCTGATCAAAATTCTCAGGCACCTGTTTTTGCGGCCTCCCAAACTGTACTCCGCGCAATTTAGCCGCTTTGATTCCTTCTCTTTGCCTTTCCCGAATACTGTGCCTTTCATTCTCCGCCACAAAAGACAGAACCTGCAACACAATATCACTTAAAAAAGTCCCCATTAGATCTCTTCCCCTTCTCGTATCCAGAAGCGGCATATCCAGAACAACAATATCGATTTGTTTTTCCTTTGTCAAAAGCCTCCACTGTTCGAGTATCTCCTCATAATTTCTCCCCAGACGATCGATACTTTTAATATAAAGCAAGTCTTCTTTTTGCAGTTTTTTTATTAGCTGCTGATACATTGGGCGGTTAAAATCTTTTCCGGACTGTCTGTCCACATAAATATTTTTTTCCGGAATCTGAATCTCCTGCAGCGCGATCATCTGTCTGTCCTCATTCTGTTCTCTGGTGCTGACCCGTGCATATCCATACAACTTACCCATCTTCTCCTCCTGGTGTCCGTTATGGGGCCATTACAAAATAAAATCCTGTCCTTTCGCTCGTAAGCCCCGCTGTTTCTTCACCCAAATCAGGAATCCCCTGGAACGTGTCTGAAACTTCCGTTCTTCATCCTGTCGCTTGACAAGCATACAAAAAACCTGATATAAGATCAAAGACTTTCATCTTCATTCTTATATCAGGTTTTGCCCGTTCATCTATTTTTTCTTGATTTCAGACATGCTCCAGCGCCTGTCCCAGATCCTCAATGATATCCTGCGGATTTTCAATTCCTACTGACAACCGGATCATTCCGGGCGTTACACCTGCTTCCCGCAGCTGTTCGTCGTTCATCTGTCTGTGCGTATGACTTGCCGGATGCAGCACGCAGGTACGTGCATCCGCCACATGAGTGACGATCGCACAAAGCTCCAGTGCATCCATAAAACGAACCGCATCCTCCTTTGTGCCTTTCAATCCGAAGGAAAGCACCCCGCAGGTTCCGCCTGGCATATATTTCTGCGCCAGTTCATAATACTGGTCGCCCTCAAGCATAGCGCAGTTCACAAACTCTACTTTTTGATGTCTTTTCAAAAATTCCGCCACCTGTTTCGCATTGCTGCAGTGCTTTTCCATCCGCAGCGGCAGAGTTTCAAGACCTACATTCAGCAGAAAAGAATTCATAGGAGACGGAATACTTCCCAGATCACGCATCAGCTGCGCTGTCGCCTTAGTGATAAACGCCTTCTTTCCAAACTGCTTTGTATATACGACTCCATGATAAGTCTCATCCGGTGTTGTCAGACCGGGAAATCTGTCTGCATATGCATCCCAGTCAAAATTTCCGCTGTCCACAATGCAGCCGCCTACCGCCATGGCATGTCCATCCATGTATTTTGTCGTAGAATGGGTCACAATATCCGCCCCGAATTCGAACGGACGGCAGTTCACCGGCGTCGCAAAGGTATTATCCACAATCAGCGGAACCCCATGCTTATGCGCCAGTCCTGCAAATTTTTCGATATCCAGAACAGTAAGCGCAGGATTGGCGATCGTCTCGCCCACAACTGCTTTCGTGTTGTCGCAAAACGCCCTCTCAATCTCTTCCTTTGCATCATCCGGGTCTACAAATGTACAGTCTATTCCCAGTTTCTTGATCGTCGCTGCATACAGATTGAAAGTCCCTCCGTAAACTTTGGCCGAACATACAATATGGTCTCCCGCCTGACACAGATTGGCAATCGTATAAAAATTTGCCGCCTGTCCGGAAGACGTCAGCATGGCAGCCACTCCGCCCTCCAGCTGCGCAATCTTATCCGCCACAGCATCATTGGTCGGATTCTGCAGACGGGTATAAAAATACCCCTCGTCTTCCAGTGCAAAAAGTCTGCCCATCTCATCGGTGGTATCATATTTAAACGTAGTGCTCTGATAAATCGGAAGCACTCTCGGCTCTCCTTTTTTCGGCTTCCATCCTGCCTGTACGCAGATCGTGTCCTGCCTGTATGTCTTTCCCATCACTCTTTTCTCCTCTTTACCGTCCGGCATCTGTCTCCGTCCGAAACAAAAATTCTTATATCAGCTTATATACTGCGCCTTCAGATTCAGCACCATCCGCTGGTATTGCTCTTTGCACGCCTCATAGTCCTGTCTCTCAATCTTCTGAATGCAGGGCAGCAGATATTCCTCATACAGATTCTGATAAATCACTTCTCTGTCTTTCTGCCTGTCGATCCGTTTTACTATCGTAGGCGCAATATCATAATACGCTTCTACAAGCGCATGTCCCTCTTCTGTAGATTCCAGATAGCGATCTCTGTATTCTTTGAGGATATTTAATTCATAGCAGTTCTCGCCTTTCCCGAGGCTTTCACATATCGCTGTCGTAATATAACACAGCTTTCGATGAAAACCGCTTTCGATATCATCGAACCTAGCCTTTCCGATGGAAGTGTCAAACGTTTTATTCCATTCCCTGATCAGTCCGTCCGCAAAAGGTTCAGAAACCTCCGCCGGATATTTCAGCACCGCCGGAATCAGATAAACACTGATCAGAAAGTTATAGTCCAGAAGACGCTGGTTCCTCTGCCCCTTGAATTTATAAGTTCTCAAATCCTCCTGTGCACTCCCGATGATACAGGAAAACATCTTTCCCAGCCATACATCCGGTTCCTCTTCCTGCTGATAAACATACTCCATCGCTTCAAACATGGCCCGGTGCTGAGAATAAAAATTCTGAAAGACCCCTTCATAGAGGTTTTTCTTAAAATCCTGCATAGGCCTGTAGCACATCCGGATCAGCTCCTGAAGCCCCTCAATCGCACGGTTATAATTCTCCCCGTATGCCACATAGTCTGTTTTCTTTTCTTCTCCCAGCGCCTTCTTTACGGAAATTTCTTCTCCACAGTACATACAGAGAACTTTATCCCTGTCGTCCGGAACCTGTATCTTCTCATGGCACCTGGGGCATGTCCCTTCTTTAAACATGGCCGCCCTACTCTTCCCAGTTGTGATAGACCGCCTGAACGTCGTCATCATCATCCAGAAGATCCAGTGTACGGTTCAAAAACTTGATATCGTTCTCATCGCTCAATGTATTGTAAGTCTGTGGAATCATTGTCACTTCCGCCTGCGCCATGACGATCCCTTCTTTTTCCAGCGCTTCCCGCACTGCTGAAAAGTCCTCCGGAGCTGTCACAATCTCAAAGCTGTCTTCCTCCTCTGAAAAATCTTCCGCTCCCGCGTCCAGCGCCAGCATCATCAGATCATCTGCATCCATCTCACACTCTTCACGATCGATGATGATTTGCCCCTTCTGATCAAACATATAGGATACGCAGCCGCTGGTTCCCATACTGCCGTTTCCTTTGGTAAATGCATTCCGGACATTCGATGCTGTCCGATTCTTGTTGTCTGTCAGCGCCTCTACGATAATCGCAACTCCGCCCGGTCCATAACCTTCATATGTAACATGTTCATAATTAACGGCATTCGCGTCTCCTGCCGCACGTTTAATACCACGGTCAATCGTATCATTGGGCATATTGTTGGCCTTCGCCTTGGCGATCACATCACGAAGACGACTGTTGTTATTGGGATCCGGTCCCCCTTCTTTAACCGCAACTGCCAGTTCGCGGCCGATAATTGTGAATATCTTTCCTTTCGCCGCATCATTTTTTTCTTTTTTATGTTTTATGTTGGCAAATTTAGAATGTCCTGACATAAATATTCTCCTTTTCTATTTGTAAAAATAAACCGACATACAGATTAATATGTGCGGACACGACGAATCCGTATGTCAGTTCGTTTTTGCACTGCCCATAGCAATACTCATTTTAGCATGAGGAATCCGGGTTGGCAAGCCTATGTATCCAATTCCAGACTGATTTTCAATGCTGAATCTATTTTTTCCAGAATGGATGCGTCCAGATGGCATACTTTATCCTTCAGTCTCCTTTTATCAATGGTTCGAAGCTGCTCCAGAAGTATTACAGAGTCTTTCACCATATGATAAGCTGTCGCTTCCAGCTCCACATGCGTCGGAAGTTTCGCTTTATTCATCTTTGAAGTGATGGCCGCACAAATCACGGTCGGACTGTGCTTGTTTCCAATATCATTCTGTATAATCAGAACCGGACGGATTCCGCCCTGTTCTGAACCGACTACCGGTCTTAAATCCGCATAGTAGACATCTCCGCGTCTGATAATCAATTTCTTTCACTCCGATCTGCCAGACTTTCTTTTCCATGGCTTTTTCAGTCAGAGTATTTCCAGTCGTTTCCTGTTTTATTCACATTTCCGCAGTTTTTCCTGCGTCACAGCTCTGTAAGCCCGGTCACGTCAAAATAATCCTGTTGTGCCACCGCTCTTCCGTCTTTCCAAAAGCGGCGGGGAACCCGTTTCCCGATATCGCAGGCAAGTTCATAGTTAAAACGCCCGGACAGTTCTCCCAGGGCTTCCATGGTAATTTCATTTCCCCCGTCTGAACCGATCAGTGTTACCATATCTCCTGCTCTTACTCCCGGTATATCCGTCACATCCACCATGAACTGATCCATACACACCCTCCCAAGAACAGGCGCGCAACATCCGCGGATCAGAACCTTTCCTTTTCCTGAAAGCGAACGCGGATATCCGTCTCCGTACCCTACCGGAACAGTCGCAATCCGCATGGGTTTTGAGGCCGTATAAGTCCCGCCATAGCTGACAGATGTTCCCGGCTCTATATCTTTCACATACACTACATGGCTTTTTAGTGTAAGCACCGGAATCATGGGAACTGCCAGCTGATTGACTTCCTCTGAGGGATACAGACCATAGATGGAAATTCCGGCACGCACCGCATCCATATTTGCCTCTTTCAGATCAAAAATCCCGGCACTGTTGGAACAGTGATGCATCTGAATTTCCACGCCTTTTTCTCTGACCAGTTCTGCAAATGTACAGTAACGGATGAGTTGTTTTTTGACATCTGTCTTATCCTTCTCATCCGCCCTTGCAAAATGCGTATACAGTCCTTCCATATCCACGTTGGGAAGAAGACTGATTTCCCGGACCTGCTTTGCACTCTCCTCATCGTCCTTTAATCCGATTCTCGACATTCCTGTATCCACTTTGATATGCAGATGGACTGTTTTCCCCTGACGGACCGCCTCTTCCGAAAACCGGCGGGCCGATTCCGCGGTAAAGACGGTCGGCCGTATCCCGTACTGCACAATCTCCTCACAGGCATCCAGAAACACATATCCCAGAATTAAAACCGGTTTCCTGATGCCTGCCCTGCAAAGCTGCAGCGCTTCCTCCGCCGTGGCAACCGCAAATCCCCATATATAATCACAGTTTTCCGCCATACGGGCGATCGGAATCGCCCCATGCCCATACCCGTCTGTCTTCACAACCGCTATGATCTTCGTGTTTTCCGACAGATTCTCTTTCATGCTGTTAAAATTATATGCTGCTGCATCCAGGTTAATCTCTGCACATACTCTCAAATAATGTTTCATAGTCTGTCTTTTTTCTCCATTCCTGCTTCTCTTTTCATCGCTTTTGGCAGATATTCTACCAGATGACGCGCCATCATCCCGTAGACTCCTTCTGTCTCTGCCGCCAGATCCCCGGCTTTTCCATGAAGCCAGACCCCCAGAACTGCTGCTTCACACACCGGCGTCTTCTGTGCAAGAAGCCCCGTTATCACTCCTGTCAGAACATCGCCGCTCCCGCCTGTTGACATTCCGTTATTTCCTGTTGTATTAATATGACAGATGCCGGACGGCGTTCCAATCGCCGAAGGCGCATCTTTCAGAACACAGATACAGTGATATTCACCGGCAAAATGTACGGCATTTCCAGGAATATCAGCAACAATCTGCGGAACAGTTTTTCCGGTAAGCCGCGAAAATTCCCCCGGATGAGGAGTCACGATCAGTTCGCCCTGACGTCGTTTTAAAAGCTCCAGATGACCGGACAGATGGTTCAGCCCGTCTGCGTCCAGCACCATCGGTTTATGAAAATGTTCCATAGCCAGGCAGGTAAGCTCGCGTGCCCATGGTTCTTTTCCCAGTCCCGGTCCCACAGCCGCCGTATCCGCCCAGTTTAAGGCCTCTATTATCTGATCCTGATTCACAGACGCCGTATCAAAGGTCTCAAGCAGCGCCTCGGGCAGCTGACTTTGCAAAATCATCCGGTTCTCCTGCGGTGTCAGTACTTTGACCAGTCCGGCTCCGGTCCGGTACGCCGCCCATGCACAAAAATATGCTGCTCCCGCCATATGGACGCTGCCCGCAATACATAATACCTTACCGTAAGTTCCTTTATTCGAGCGGATGATTCTGGGCGGAAGATGCTCCAGTATATCCTCTCCTGTTTTCCTGTATATTTCCGTCTGCATATTGCCGCAAATCTCCTCCTTTCCCAGAGTATATCTCGAAATTGCTTTCCGTCAGATGCACGTCACCGTTTGTGGAAGATTAAACCTGAATGAAGAAGGCGCAGCAGAATAAATATTCAAACCTTTTTTCCACACAGAAAGCTGTCTTAAAATGCCCTTCGGAAGCTTTTCTTTTCCTGTCCGCATTTTATGACAGCCCCTTCATATCCTTTTATATTTGTTCTTCTTCCGAATTGCTGATACGGTAAGAAAGCTGCATCAGGCTGTCCACCAGATGTACATTCTCAACCACCACATCCTCCGGCACGTCTAGATCCAGATGAGCAAAATTCCAGAGTGCCTTGATCCCGCAGCGCGTCAGTCTCTGCGCCGCCTCCGCTACCTGGCTTTTGGGAAGCGTCAGAACTGCAATCTCCACTGTTTCCCTGGAAATAAAATCTTCCAGCTGATTCATCATAAGTACCGGGATCCCACGGATAAACGTTCCTTCAAGTTCCGGACGCACGTCAAAAATCGCTTTCGTGACAAACCCGTTTTTCTCAAAATCGTAATTGGCCAGCGCATGCCCGAAGTTGCCTCCGCCGATAATGATCATGGGATGAATCTGATGCACTCCCAGAATTTTTCCGATCTCATCATACAGATATTTGACATTATAGCCATATCCCTGTTGTCCGAATCCCCCAAAATTATTCAGATCCTGACGGATCTGAGAGGCTGTTACCTGCATCTTACTGCTCAGTTCCCCGGAAGAAATCCTCTCGATTCCATTATTCAGTATCTCCTCCAGATACCGGTAATACCTGGGCAGCCGCTTGATCACAGCTTTCGATATCTGTCTTTCTTCCATAAAAGACACGCCTCCCAATATTCTTTCTTAAGTATTTATTATAAATCTTTGTCAATTTCCTGTCAAATAAAAACTCACAAGGACCGGATCAAGAATAGACAGGCAGTCTTCCTCAAAAACTTTTTCCGTAAGCTCCGGCATACAGCCCGTGACAATAAAATTTCCGCCCCTGTGATCAGCAGCATCCTATACTGAACACAGAGACGGATTTTTATATAGCATTCATGTTTATTCTTTCGCCTTTCCCAGATAAGCCGCTTTTACTTCATCATTTTCAGCCAGCTCTTTTCCGGTTCCGCTCAGGGTAATCCGTCCGGTTTCCATCACATAGCCCAGATCTGCTGCTCTCAGCGCCATGTTTGCATTCTGTTCCACCAAAAGGATCGTCACACCCTGCTTATTGATCTCCTTAATGATATCAAACACACCCTGTACAATAATCGGAGCAAGCCCCAAAGACGGTTCATCCATCATAATCAGCTCCGGCCTGGACATGAGCGCGCGACCGATAGCCAGCATCTGCTGCTCTCCTCCGGACAGCGTTCCTGCAAGCTGCCAGGAACGTTCCTGCAGTCTCGGAAACAGATCATGTACCCAATTCAAATCTTCGTCCAGAGAATCTTTGCGCATATAGGCACCGATTTTCAGATTTTCCAGCACAGTCAGATCCGGAAATACCCGCCGCCCTTCCGGAACAAGCGTTATCCCTTTTGACACAATCTGATCGGTGGGAAGACCGGCCAGTTCCTGATCTTTGAACTGGATACTTCCATTCTCAGGCCGAACCAGACCGACGATAGAACGCAGAGTGGAACTTTTTCCTGCGCCGTTGGCTCCGATCAGCGTAACTACCTGACCTTTTGGTACTGCAAAACTGATATCCTTTACGGCCTTGATTCCGCCATAGGACACATTCAGATTTTTTACTTCCAGAATATTACTCATCCTGCGCACCTCCCAGATAAGCTTCGATAACCTTTGGATTATTACGGATCTCTTCCGGTACGCCTTCCGCAATCGGCTTTCCGAAATCCAGTACATAAATACGGTCAGAAATCTCCATTACCAGATCCATATGGTGCTCGATCATAAAAATAGTCAGTCCGAATTCATCCCGAATCCGTCCGATAAACTGCGTCAGCTCCAGCGTCTCCTGCGGATTCATTCCTGCAGCCGGTTCATCCAGCAACAGCAGCTCCGGCTTTGTTGCCAACGCACGGGCAATCTCCAGATGACGCTGTTTGCCGTATGGGAGAGAGGTTGACAGCTCATCCCGCACATCCTCCAGATCCATGATCTTCAGAAGCTTTTCTGATTCCTCCCTCATCTGATTTTCTTCTTTTGCATTCAGACGGAACGTCGCAGTAAAAACATTGCTCGTCCGCAGCATATGTTTGGCAATCAGAATATTTTCGAAAACAGTCTGACTTTTAAACAGACGAATATTCTGAAAAGTTCTTGCAATTCCCAGCTGGGTGATCCTGTCCGGCGTGGGAGCCAGGACATGCTGCCCGGTATATTCATCCGCATTTTCCCCCCGGTAAAGCTTTTTCATCTTACCCTGCGGACAATTCTGGATAATTTTTTTGTCTTTATAGTAGACTGCCCCGTTGGTAGGCGCATAAACGCCCGTAATGACGTTAAAAGCCGTCGTCTTGCCGGCGCCGTTCGGACCGATCAGGGATACAATCTCCCCTTTATTCACTTCCAGATTCATATTGTCCACGGCTATAACGCCGCCGAACTGCATCGTCACATTTTCTACTTTCAATACATGTTCTTTACTCATGGGAGCCACCTCCCTCTACTGCTTTTTGTTTGCCAAATCTCTTCTGAAAGAAATTCCTGATGCCCTCTACGGAAAATTCTCTCGTTCCCATAATACCCTGACGATAGAAAAGCACCATCACCATGATGACAAGCGCAAAAACCACCTTGCGGAACCCGGGACGCAGAAGCGGTACATGAAAACCGCCGATGTACAGATTTTCATTGTCCAGGAAACGAAGCCACCATTCGGAACAGGCAATAAACAGAAACGAACTGATACAGCTGCCTGTCACGGAACCAATACCGCCGATCACCACGATCAGCAGTATCTCATAGGTCATGGCAGATTTAAACATGGACGCCTGGATCGTCGTCTGATACATAGCCAGAAGTGCTCCGGACACACCCGCAAAAAAGGAACTGATCACAAACGCCAGGCGCTTATGATGCGCCAGATTGATCCCCATGGCCTCGGCTGCGATCTCATCATCTCGAATCGCTTTGAAAGCTCTCCCATAGGTAGAATTGATCAGTAGAACAATCAATGCAATGCAGATGCCCGAAACCACAAACGGATAGAGAACGGATTTAAAGGACGGAAAATTTCTCAGAAGATTCGATCCGTTGGTAATCGGACCTAATTTATCCCACTGAAATACCGCGCGGATAATCTCTGCGAATCCAAGCGTCGCGATTGCCAGATAATCGCTCTTCAGACGCAGTACCGGAAGTCCGATCAAGAAGGCAAAAACCGCCGCCAGAATCCCTCCCGCGATCAGTGCCACCGGAACCGGTACAGTAAACTGAATGATGCCGCCGTCAAAATACTGATACACGCTGCCCCTGGATTCCACCGGTATCGTCAGAATCGCATAGGCATAGGCTCCCAGCAGCATAAATCCCGCCTGCCCAAGAGAAAACAGCCCGGTAAATCCATTCAGCAGATTCATTGATACGGCAACCAACGCATAGATTGCTCCTTTTTTCAATACTGTAAACAACATAGAACCGGAGGGCAGCACCTGCTCCAGAACAAACAGTGTTGCCAGAAGCGCCGCAATAAGACCGGCATTCCATATCATTTTTGCTTTTTTACTCATATGTCAGAATGCCTCCTTATACTTTATCTGTTGCTTTTTCACCAAAAAGTCCTGTCGGTTTGGCGATCAGAATCACGATCAGCAGTGCAAAAGTAAACGCGTCGGAAAACGTCGTCCATCCAAGTCCTTTGATAATATTCTCGCAGATACCAATAATAAACGCGCCGATCACAGCACCCGGGATAGAGCCGATGCCGCCGAACACCGCCGCAACAAACGCTTTCAAGCCGGGCATGGCGCCTGCCGTTGGAGTCACGCCGGTATAATTGGTAAAGAACAGAAGACTTCCGATCGCCGCCAGAAACGTACCGATGATAAAAGTCATACTGATGACAGAATTGATCTTGATCCCCATAAGCTGAGAAGTCTCAAAATCTTTGGACGCCGCGCGCATGGCCATACCAATCTTGGTTTTTTTAATGAGCAGCACCAAAAGCACCACCAGAATAATGGTCAGCACCGGCGTAATCAACGTTACTCTCTTTGTCGTCGCCCCCATTACAGTCACTGTATCGTTGATCCAGGGAATCGGCGGATACTGCTGAGACAGTCCTCCGGTCACATACAGCGCCAGATTCTGCAGCAGATAGGAAACACCGATCGCTGAAATCATGATCGACATACGGGGAGCGCTCCGAAGCGGTTTATACGCCGCTCTTTCCACCAGAAATCCAAGCAATACCGTCGCCACAATCATCAGCGGAATCGCTATATAAATCGGCATGACCGTCGTTGCATAAACCATGATCAGGCCCGCCACCATAAAAATATCGCCGTGGGCAAAATTGATCAGCCGCAGGATTCCATAGACCATGGTATACCCGATGGCAATCAGGGCATACTGTCCTCCCACTGAAATACCTGCCATCAAATACGGCAGGTTTCTAGTAATCCATTCCATAAGTAACCTCCAGTATGAAAAAACGTACAGATGGCGGGAGTCCTAAGAGCTTCCCGCCATCAAATCAATCAATTTAAACTTGCTCTTAATTTACTCCCTGCTCAGCCACAAAATCCCATTCGCCGCTCTCGGTATTCGCGCATTTTACATAAGCGGTGTCGCGCATCGCATCTCCGTTTACCTCGTCAAATGTAATACTGCCGGAAACGCCTGTATGATTAACTTTCCAGAGCGCCTCATTGACCGCCGCCGGATCTGTGCTTCCGGCTGCCTTCAGAGCCTCCAGAGCGACATAATATGCGTCATAACCCATTGCGGACACTGCAGAAATCGTATCATCTCCGCCATTGTTCGCCGTTGCAGTAGGATCACTGTTAATGTAACCTTTGAATCCGTTATCAAAGTCCGCATTTCCGCCTTCCTGATAGAAAGTGGTTACATAAATCTGTACGTCCTTATCTTTTGCTGCATTCAGGATAACGTTGGAATCCCAGGTATCGCCTGCCATCATCGGAATTGTCAGTCCCTGAGCTGCCGCCTGCTCAATAATCAGTGCTGCCGCCTCTGTCGAAACCGGAGCAAAAAATACTTCTGCACCCTCATTCTTTGCTTTGGTCACGTAAGAGGTAAAGTCACTGTTGCCCTCCTGGAAAGTCTCTTCAATCACCTCGCCGCCCAGTCCGGTAAATGCCTCTTTAAAGTAGTAACCAAGACCTGTGGAATAGTCGTCGCCCAGTTTGGTCAGAATATAGGCTTTCTTCGCAGAAAAGTTCGCATTTGCAAAGTTTGCCAGTACCGTGCCCTGGAACGGATCCAGGAAACAAATACGGAAATAATGCGTATTTCCTTCTGTAACCTGCGGATTTGTACAGGTAACGCCGATCGCCGGAATGCCTGCTTCTTTAAATACGTCGGAAGCTGCAATGGAGACGCCGGAACCATAAGAACCAAGTACCACAGACACTCCTGCGCTCACAAGAGAAGATGCCGCAGACGGTCCCTTGTCGTTTGAAGACTCATTGTCCACGATCTCAAGCTGTACGGTGTACTCCTCGCCGCCGATCTCTACCGTGGGAGTCTCCTGATTTGCATACTGCATGCCAAGCACTTCCTGTTTTCCTCCAGCGCCGTTGTCTCCCGATGCCGGCTCATAGACACCGATCTTCACAACTTTTGCACCGTCTGCTGCCGGCGCTTCTGACGCTGTCCCGTTGTCACCGCTGCTGTTCGCACTGTCGCCGCTTCCGCCGCCACAGCCTGCCAGCATGGTTCCAACCATCGCTACTGCAAGTGCTACTGCTAATACACGTCTTTTCATAACTGTTTTTCCTCCTGTATGTACGTATGCCAAAGACATTTGTACGTTTTTGAATACGTGCATAAGTATAACACGTTTACAGAAAGATTTCAAGGAAAAATGAAGGGCTTTCGCTGCCTTTTTATATCAGCGAAAGCCCTTGTATTTACTCTGTTTCTTAAAATTTTCCAGCGTCTGCCGCTTCCTGAATCGAAACAGCCACTGCCACAGTCATACCAACCATCGGGTTATTTCCGGCACCGATAAGACCCATCATCTCCACGTGAGCCGGAACGGAAGAAGAGCCTGCAAACTGTGCGTCAGAATGCATACGGCCAAGAGTATCCGTCATACCATAAGAAGCCGGTCCTGCTGCCATGTTGTCCGGATGCAGCGTACGGCCGGTACCGCCGCCGGAAGCAACGGAGAAGTACTTCTTGCCCGCTTCATTTCTTTCCTTCTTGTATGTACCTGCTACCGGATGCTGGAAGCGGGTCGGGTTGGTGGAGTTACCGGTGATGGATACATCCACGTTCTCTTTCCACATGATCGCCACGCCTTCCGGAACGCTGTTTGCGCCGTAGCAGTTCACTTTCGCACGCAGTCCTTCAGAGTAGGACTTGCGGAACACTTCTTTTACTTCGTTTGTATACGGATCATACTCTGTCTCCACATAGGTGAAGCCGTTGATGCGGGAAATGATCTGCGCCGCATCCTTGCCAAGACCGTTCAGAATGACGCGGAGCGGTTTCTGACGAACCTTGTTCGCCTTCTCTGCAATACCAATCGCACCCTCTGCCGCCGCAAAGGACTCATGCCCTGCCAGAAATGCGAAGCAGTCGGTTTCCTCTTCCAGAAGCATTTTGCCCAGGTTGCCGTGTCCAAGACCTACCTTACGGGTATCTGCAACAGAACCAGGGATACAGAACGCCTGAAGACCTTCTCCGATCGCTGCTGCCGCGTCAGCCGCTTTCCGGCAGCCCTTCTTGATCGCGATGGCAGCGCCTACTATGTAAGCCCAGCATGCATTCTCAAAACAGATCGGCTGAATCCCCTTTACCTGCGCGTATACGTCCAGTCCTGCGTCTTTTGTAATTTTCTCTGCTTCCTCAAGAGAAGCAATTCCATAGCTGTTCAGTACAGCGT
>CATOPL010000015.1 GCA_951802115.1 uncultured Lachnospiraceae bacterium
TCCATATGCCTCCGCTGTTTTTGAGTTCCGCTTCTGCATCTGTAAGACCCTTTTCCTCTGGAAGCATTCCCGGACGCACTCTGCGTCCTGTAATCCTTCCGGGCCTTCCATATGCCTCCGCTGTTTTTGAGTTCCGCTTTTTTACCGCTCTTCTTCCAGTTTTTTCCACACTTCCGCCCGCTCAAGGGGTCGTAATCTGCGTTTCCTGCAGCCTTCCACTTTCCGGTCAAATCCGCAGATACTGTGATATTTACAAAACCGGCAGGCATCCTCATCCCCCAATTCATATGGCTGCATCCGAATATCACCTTCCAGAATACGCTTTCCATATTCCGCCAGCTTTCTTTGCACATGCAGAGCCAGCTTTTGAAATTGTTCCTCTTCCGCCACGGAAGAAGAAGCCGTAAAGCCGCCATCCTTTTTCAATCTGACCGGAAGGATATCTGAACCCGACTCCAGACTCCGGTCCATCATTGCCAGAACCTCCCGGTCGCCGCTCGCGAGTCCGTTCCAGGCAAGCGCTTTTAAAAGCTTTTGTTCCGGGTCCTTTGCTTCTTCATAGTCCAGTAGCGGATCCTCAATATGATAGTAAAACATCCCTGCCGGATGAACTTCCTCTGTCTGCCTTCGCTTCATCATATCCATGGCAGCATTCAGATAGACCACAAGCTGCAGCTGAAGTCCATAATAGACACTGGTCAGGTCGAATCTTGTGCTTCCGCTCTTGTAATCAATGACCCGCACATAAGTCTTTCCGTCTTCTCTGCAGACGTCAATCCGGTCAATTCTTCCCTGCAGGCGCATCCTCTCATCCTCAGACAGCAGAAGTGATACGCTTGGGAGCTGCTCCAGATTGCGGAAAGAGACTTCTGTTTCTTCCGGCGCAAAAGCTCCTTTCTGAAGCTGCCTGAGCACAGCCCACGCCGTTCGTTTACCGATCCGACGTACGCGCTCCAGCACATACGCATCTTCAGCGCGCCCGGAAAGAACCCGGTCCGCATAGTCTTCCATCGCACGCTCCAGCGCCTGCTCCATCCACGTATCCCGTACTTCGTCGGGCACATGGAACCAGTCGTAATCGCTTTCCTCAATCTGATCAGAAAAATATTTCAGCGCCCCGTGAAATACGTTCCCCATATCCACCGCTTCCAGTCCCCATGTTTCCCGCTCCCGAAGACCAAGCCCATACTGGAGAAAATGAGCATACGCACAGGCCGCAAACTGCTCCAGCCTGGTAACGCTCCCCTCCAGAATCGTCCCATAAAGCGCTCTTGCCACGGCTTTTCCTATCCCGCTCTCCCGACTGGCATAACAGGCCGCGTCCATAAGCCGCCAAAGCTTTTGCTGCCATTCCTTTTGATCCGCATACCACTGAAGCAGCGTTACCTGTTCCGGCTCTGCCGCCCGCGTCCGAACGGCTTCCAGCGCTTTTGTCAGCTCGCCCATGCTGCCGGACGGCGTCACCAGCCGTTCCGGGACAGAAGTATCTTCTGCTGTACGCACGGATACTTCCGGAAACAACTGCCTCACCTGAGAGATCAGCCAGGACGGACGAAGCGAACTTCCATCAGAATCCGTAAGACTCCAGCTCAGGTACAGCTTCCGGGACGGCTTGGTCAGATTCAGATAAATATAAAATTTCTGGATATATGCCTCCTGCCGGGATGTGGGCGCAAGCTCCGTCTTCTGTTCTGAAAGAATCTCCCGATCCATCTCCGAGAGAATTCCTCCTCTGTTTTTTGCCTTGGGCACGCTCCCCTCATTGACGCCCGCAAAAAACAGCACTTTAATGTCTTTCAGACGGCTTCGCTCCATATCGCCTACAACGACCTGATCTGTTCCTGCCGGAATCAGACCAACTTTCATCTCCGACAGTCCGGCATCCACAAGATCGGTATACTCCGGAAAAGGAATCCGGCAATCCCCCAGCAGCAGCACCATTTTGTCAAACAGCTCCATAACCATCCCATAAATCTGCGCGTATTCCCTGGAACGGGAATGATCGCCGGCCTCCTGGAACTGTTCCTCATATTCTTTCAGCTGCTTCTGAATCTGCAGGCTTGTCAGATAATCGTAGACTGCACAAGTCATCTTCCTTGTGTCATTTTCTTTGTCCTTCAGACTTTTTTTCAGTTCCGGCAGTCCTCTGACCGCCTTCTGACGGATTTCATTCAATTCGGCCAGTTCGGCCTCTTCCATCCCTCTAAGAGGACGTTTCCACGTCCGGCTCCAGCCGGATAAGCTGCGGATTCCTCTGGCGATCACATAGTTTTCCAGGCGGTCCGTCTCTTCCCGTGACACTTCCGTCATCCCACTTCTGAGCAGTCGAAACATCGATTCATAGGAAAAATCCTCCTGAATTACAGAAAAAAGCGCCCGCAAAAATTCTACAAAAGGATTTTTCAGCACATCTTTTTTTCGATCTGTAAACCCCGGAATTCCCAGCCTGGCAAATACCTGCTCCATCAATGTCCCATAAAGTTCCAGATCCCCGGTCACGACCGCCACATCCCGATACCGGTACTTTTCATCTCTCACCAGCCGCTGAATTTCTCTTCCTACTGCTTCCGCTTCTGCTCTGGGACTGTGCGCCGCATACAGGGACACTTCCTCTGTATCTTTTTCCCAGACTTTTCTGGTACGCCGGAAGATATGGGACTCCAGAAATTCCAGCGCCGGCGCCCCGCAAAAACGGTATCGTCCGGCCTCCTTAAGAACTACCGGCTTTTCCACAGTCACCTTTGCCTCTTTTGCCAGCTGTATCAGACTGCGGATCGTCTTCTTCGTCATATGAAACAGCTGGTATTCCGCTCCCGGAGCAAAAGGATCCTCGGCTCCATCCATGGTCAGTGTTACACAGACCTTCTCCGCCAGTGACAGAAGCTTTCGCAGGAGACTTTGCTGCACCGGTGTAAATCCGGTGTATCCGTCCAGCACAATAACGCTGCCGCTTATCGCCCTCGACTGCTCCACTGTCTTCTCCAGTGCGCCTAACAACTCCTCTGAAGTCAGATAGGTCCCTTCCAGATAATTCTGAAAACTGTCATAAATAATCTTCATATCTTTCAGCTTGAAATAAAGCTGAGGATTACTTTGATTTCGCTTCATCATCTCTTCCAGCTGTTCAGAAGTCACCTGGTACTGAGTAAATTCCGACAGAAGAGATTTAACCTCGGAAATATAGCCCAGCTTTTTCATATTTCCCCCCAAAAGGGTCAGTTTGTCCTTTTGCTCCTCCGCCAGCCGCCGAAGAACCAGGTTCTTCCCGGTGTCCTCCAGAATCTTCCGGTGCTCTCCCCCTACTTCCTCAAAGACCCGGTGCGCCAGACGTTCAAAACTTAAGACATCAATATTCATAATCCCGTGCCTTGGATGCATCATCACCAGATCTTTCTGCGTCTGCATGGTAAACTGCTCCGGCACAATAACCAGAAACTGTTTCCCTGGAAATTCTTCCGCCTCTTTTATGATCTTTTCAAAAATATAATGGGATTTTCCGGCTCCGGAATTCCCCAGAATCAACTGTAACGCCATCTGCTCCTCCCGACATTTTCAGACGATTGCGTCGTTTCTTTGCGTGCACCTGATCTTTCAAAACCCGCACTTTTTGCACCTGCTCTGTAAAGCTTCAGAAATCTTTCAGCAGATCCTTTATTACCTCGGCGGCAAGCAAAAGCCCTGCCGCACCCGGCGCAAACGCCATGCTTCCGGGAATGATCTTCCCGGAAATATCCGACCGGATCTGTATCTTCGGTATCATCGCCTCCTGCGCCGAACAGACAACCTTCAACTTTTTAATTCCCCGTTTTTTCAGCTCCCGCCGCATAACCCGGGCCAGCGGGCACATGCTGGTTTCATAAATATCCGTCACTGCAAATCCCGCCGGGTCCATCTTATTCCCCGCGCCCATAGCGCTGATCAGCGGTGTTCCCGTTTCCTGACAGCACTGCGCCAGCGCCAGTTTTGCTGACACAGTATCAACGGCGTCCACCACATAATCATACTCGGCGAAAGAAAAGGTATCCTTGTTCTCCGGAAGAAAAAAACACTCCCGTGTCTCTATCTCCGTCTCTGGGCAGATATCCGCAATTCTGGCTTTCATAGCCGCGGTTTTATACTGCCCGACGGTACTGTGCAGCGCGATAATCTGACGGTTCAGATTGCTGATGCTGACTACATCATCATCCACCAGCAGAAAATGACCGATGCCGCTTCTTGCCAGTGCTTCCGCCGTATAGCCACCCACTCCTCCGATGCCGAAGACCGCTACTTTCGCTTCCCGAAGGCGACGTAGACCTTCCTTTCCGATCAAAAGCTCTGTTCTTGAAAATATTTCCTCTTTCATTACACGGTTCCTACCTTCGTTTTTTCAGACCTGCCCGTTCCGCACGGTCTGACCGCTCCAGCATATCTGACTTCAAGGATAGGTCCCTGAAGCAGAACACAGATGCTATTTTACTGTACTGTCTCCTAACACTTTATTCATACTGCCGCTCTCAAAGCCCTTCAGGTCCAGTGTCGCATAGGAAAATCCCAGCTCACTCAGCCTTTTTTGTATCTGACAGTATCTCCCGTCTTCCAATACGGCGGAAAACTCCTCCGGCAGCAGCTCAATTCTTGCCAGACTGCCGTGCATGCGCACCCGCCTCTGTGCAAACCCCAGTTCAGTCAGAAATTCCTCCGCCTGCCCCACCATGGACAGTTTCTCCGGCGTAATCAGCTCTCCATAAACAAACCGGGAGGCCAGACACGCCATAGACGGCTTTTCCCAGGCAGGAAGGCAAAGCCGTCTGGACATCTCGCGGATCTCTGTCTTGGTAAATCCGCTCTCTTTCAAGGGACTCTGAATCTGAAGCTCCCGAAGCGCCCGAAGTCCCGGACGATAATCCCCCTGATCATCCACATTCGATCCTTCCATCAATGTCAGAAATCCTTCCTCCCCTGCCGTTTTCAGCATTCGACCGAAAAGTGTTTTCTTACACAAATAGCATCGGTCCGGCGGATTTTCTGCAAAGCCGGGAATCAGAAATTCGTCTATGGACTCAACCCGGTGCCGAATCTGATGCTGTCTGCAAAAATCCTTCGCCTCCTCCAGTTCTTTTTCCGGCACCGCATGCAGCGAAACCGTCAACGCCAGCACCTGCCCGCCCAGTGCCTCTTTCGCCGCATATAACAAAAAAACCGAATCCACCCCTCCGGAGAAGGCAATAGCCGCCTTCCCCGCCGAAGCGATCCGGTTCTTCAACTGGCTGTATTTTTGCTCCAGATCATCTTTATATCTCATACCTTCTGCTCCTACGCCGCTACCGCCGCAGAGGAGCCATGTACGAGATACACCATAGCTGCCAGCACCTGGCGGCATACTCTTATAATATACTCGCAGTCTTCCTCCACACTGCGGAACTCTTCCATATATTCTCTGTGGTTTTTACGGATGTAATCCAGAATTTCCTCCACTGAATACAGCTGTTCTCCTTCCTGCGCACAGACTGCACAGGCCTTCTCACGGATATAAGAGCGCAGCCGAAATTTCAGATATTTTTCATAAATACAGTGATCTTTCAGGCTGCCGGGATAATTGCTGTTATGCGGAAAAGTAAAATAATCCGCAATATAGTGAAAGATCTGCCCCAAATCAATCATATATCTCATAGAGTCCTCCTGACGCTGCGCCGGAGCTTCCAGCAGACTGCGGATCTTGCTCTCCACCAGATCAAAGGTCTCCTCATATTCATGGCGTACTGTCAAAAAAGACGGTCTGCAGTCCGGAAGCAGACTTCCCACATAAAATGCCTTCCATCTCCGTCTCAGCACATCGTCTCCGACCTCCCGAACCAGAAAACGTGCCAGCGAAATATGCGACTTTTTCCTCATTTGAAATCCTCCATCCTCTCATACCGGTATACACCCAAATCGACTACATTGTAACACATTTTGAGGGAGGATGCACGAATTTTTTTATGTAAATATTTAGGAAGCGTTTGTAAAATGTGGTCCTGCCTGTTTACTCAGCCGCACTGTATGAATCTGAGCGGGCAAAAAACAGGCAGGAATATATTTTTCATCAAAGTTTGTAAGATATCTGCTGCAAATGAATGCACTACGGCAGACTGAGTCAAGTGAATCGAAACCAGATATACCGTAAAACCATACGTACAGACGGAGGAAATGATTGTTCAGACATGCTCCAGCACTACCCCGTGAGCAATACCGGGGATGGACTGTCCTTCATTGAAACTGACCTTGGACAAAAGCGCTCCTGTAGGCACAAGCAACACCCTTTTCCATTCTCCCCGTACAAGTTTTGGCAGAATATATGCTGCCAGTGTCGACGCCGCACAGCCGCAGCCGGAACCTCCGGCATGAGTATCCTGAGTGTCCGGATCATAGATCAGCATTCCGCAGTCCTCATGAATATCTCCCAGTTCAATTCCTCGCTCCCGCATAAGATCTTTCAAAATTGTCTGGCCGATACTTCCCAGATCCCCGGTTATAATCCGATCGTAATCTTCGGCATTTCTTCCAAAATCAGTCAGATGCTGATAGATCGTATCTGCTGCAGCCGGAGCCATGGCCGCCCCCATATGCATGGAATCCTTTACTCCATAATCTATCACCTTGCCGGTGGTAATCCCGGCTATACATACAGAGGCTCTCTTGGCGAAAGGTGACTCACCGGCGGCAAGGAGAAAGGCTCCGGAGCCTGTGACTGTCCAGGTAGTTGACAGGGGACGCTGTCCGGCATATTCCAGGGGAAATCGAAACTCCTTTTCTGCACTGGCAAAATGACTGGAGGTTATCGCCATCACACAGTCTGCATAGCCCGCGTTCACAGCCATAGAGGCCAGACTTAAGCTCTCCCCGCACGTCGAACAGGCGCCATACAATCCAAAAAGCGGAATCTGCAGCTCCATCAGACCATAAGAAGTGGCGATTCCCTGCGCCAGCAGATCCCCTGCGAAAAGATAACGAACCTGTTCTTCATTCAGGCCTGCTTTGTCCATTGCCTTTCTGGCTGTTCGAAGCTGAAGTTCGCTTTCTGCTTCCTCCCATGTATTTTTTCCAAACTTAGGATCCGGTTCAATACAGTCGAACAGGTGTCCCAGCGGCCCGTCGCCTTCTTTACTCCCTACGATAGATGCGGCGCTGATAAGTTTCGGAGGCTGATTATATTGTAGACTTGCACGTCCTTTTGTCTGATTCACAATTTCATACTCCCTTTCATGTTTAAAGTTTTTCTCCATTCGTTCAAAACTAGTTTTCCTGTCCCCGATAAAAATATTCGTACCTTTTCGTTTCCTTCTTTTGCAGAACACTGGCAGATCTGTCCTGCATAAAATCATTCCTCATGGAAAATATATTAAAGAATCCTGCTGGCAGATGTTTTTAGCTGCAGCGCAAGCGAGAAAAAAGATGACAATGAAAAAGGAGTTATACCCTTATGAACGCAAATGAAGAGCAGAAACAGCAGTATAATGAATACGTCAAACAGGTGACGCCAACCCACAGTCTTCCCTATGAAATGTTTAAAGCTTTTATCACCGGCGGGATCATCTGCCTGCTCGGACAGGCGATCCGCAACACAGGCACGCAGATGGGCCTGGATCAGGATACAGCCGGCGCCTGGTGTTCCATCATTCTGGTTTTTTTAAGCATTCTGCTGACCGGACTGAATATTTATCCCTCTGTCGCCAAATGGGGCGGTGCGGGCGCACTGGTCCCTATCACCGGTTTTGCCAACGGTGTGGCAGCACCCGCCATCGAGTACAAAAAAGAAGGACAGGTCTTTGGGATCGGCAGCAAAATATTTACGATTGCCGGTCCCGTGATCCTGTACGGAATTTTTACCAGCTGGGTGCTGGGACTGATCTACTGGACCGGGCTTTTATTGGGAATTTTTTAATAATATGGCAGAGAAATAAAAAAACTGCTTTCTGTCAGTCAGGCGTTACCGTTTGCAGTATCTTTGACTTCGATGAATGCAGTGCAGCGGGCTGTGTTCATCCGGGCCAAAGATACCGCGGATGGCTTTAAAAAAGATTTACAACACTGTATATTTTTACTATAATATTGAAAGAGTAAAAGGAAACAGCGGGCTTAAAGGGATAAGCTCCAATGATACAGGAGGGTGGCTATGGCAAGAGTACAGGCCAGAAAAGGAAAAGCACAGGCCAGAAAATCAACCGTACAGACCAGTAAAACAAGAATTCAGGGAAATGAAATGATCTTTGCCCTTGACATCGGAACACGCAGCATTATCGGCATGGTCGGAGTCGTGGAGGAAAACCGGGTACATATCAAAGCAATCGAACGGGAAGAACATGCCGAACGCGCTATGATTGACGGCCAGATTGAAAACATTGAAAAGGTATCCGCCCTGGCTGACAAAGTGAAAAAACGCCTGGAGACAAAAGTAAAAACCAAACTCAGCAGAGTCTGCGTCGCTGCAGCAGGCCGTGCGCTTCGGACCAGAAGGGCAGATTTTGAACTGGAACTGCCCGGCACACAGCTGATTGATGATGAAATCATCAGCCGCCTGGAGGCCGGAGCCATCGAAAAGGCCGAAGAAGCTTTTGATGCTGAAAATGAAGTTCTGAATGATTCCCGGCGCTTTTATCTGGTAGGATATACAGTATGTCAGTATTATCTGGATCAGTACACGATGTCCAACTTAAAGGATCATCGGGGTCAGCATGTAAAAGTAGATCTGATTGCCACATTTTTGCCCAGTGAAGTAGTTGAAAGTCTTTATACCACCATGAACAAGATTGGTCTCGAAGTTGCCAGTATCACTCTGGAGCCTATTGCAGCGATCAATTCTGCTATACCGGAAAATCTCCGGCTTTTGAATCTTGCTCTGGTTGACATCGGAGCCGGCACTTCCGATATTGCCGCCTGTACAGGCGGAAGTATCACCGGATATACCATGGCCACTGTAGCCGGAGATGAGATTACTGAAACAATTATGAAAAAATATCTTGTCGATTTCGGAACTGCTGAGACCATCAAGACACAGATTCAGTCTGAAGATCCTATCGTCTTTACCAATATACTGGGTTTCGAACAGAAATTTTCACAAAGTGAGGTCCTGCAGAGCATTCACGAAACCACAGAACTTCTGTGCAGAGAAATTTCCGACAAGATTCTGGAAATCAACGGCGGACCGCCGTCAGCACTGTTCCTTGCCGGAGGAGGCAGCAAACTTGCCGGGTTAAAAGACCGTCTTACCGTTGCCCTTGATATGGAGGAAACCCGCGTGGCTGTCGCCGGCAATTATTTTCATGCCAATGCATATTCTGAAGAATATAATCTGAACAATCCGGAATATGCTACTCCTCTGGGTATTGTAGTCTCCTCCGGTCTGAATATGATTAACGACAGCTTCCGCGTAATGCTGAACGGCCGACCGGCCAAGCTGTTCCGGACCGGAAGCTTCACCGCTCTTAACCTTCTGATGATGAACGGTTACAGTTTCCGCGATATCATTGGGCGTTCCGGGAGTAACCTGACCGTAACTGTGAACGGCCGACGCAAAACCTTTTACGGTACAGCGACGCAGCCGGCCTCTCTGCTTATCAATCAACAGGAAGGAAAGCTTTCCGAGGTCATTCATGCCGGAGATATCATTGATTTTGTTCCGGCTGTCCAGGGGATTCCGGCCAGACCCTGTCTGGGTGATATAGAGGGTGCATCTGCCTGCAGAGATATTACCTTAAACGGAACCCATGCTTCTCTGAAAACATTCCTGAAAAACGGCGATTCAATCATGATGGATCCGCCTTCTGCAAATACTACTCTCGAAAAAAAAGAAGCAGAGGACAGTATTGTTGAAAATACCGATCAATCGGCAGAAGATTTCTCCGACCAGGAAAACGCCCCGGAGGCCGGGATTCCGACAGAGGAATATTCCGAAGAGCCAGCCGAATCCGTTCCAGATTCAGACAACCAGATTTTATCTGCTCCGGAAGTTGAAAACACTATGTCTTCTTCGGAAGCTGAAACAAACACTCCGGCACCGGTCAGTCATGCTTCTGAAACAAACCGTCTGAATGTTCCCCCTGTACAGCCGGTTCACAGACCGCGTCAGGACTTTCTCTTTCAACTGAATGACTCTCCACTCCGCCTGCCCAGAAAGCCCGACGGAAGTCCTTACTACCTGATGGACATGATCGAATACTCAGGCATTGACTTAAAGCAGCCGAAAGGACGAGTTAAATTGACGGTAAACGGCCGTATCGGTATGTTTCAGCAGGCACTGTCTGAAGGCGATGTTATTTATATTGAAGAAGAACCCGAAGAAAACTAATCGAACCAAACGCGCAGGTAAAAAATATGTTGCTGCAGATCCATGATGGCACTTTAAGTGCCGGAAGTCAGATTGTTCTTTCTCATTTTGATTTTGAAATACGCGGACAGGAAAAGATTGCCGTTGTCGGACGCAACGGCGCAGGAAAAACAACATTTCTGCGTCTGCTTGCAGGTGAACTGTCCCTTGATCGGGACGATAAGAGCTTTTCCCCAGGCATAATCACTTCCAGAAAAATCACGATCGGGCTTCTAAGCCAGCAGCTTTTTTCGGCTCCGTCCATCACTGTAGAAGAAGCGATTCTGAAAGCCTGTCCCTGCCCTGATCCGTATGAACGCGGACGTTTTGACTGGGAACAGGAATTTGACCGTATTTTTACCGGATTTGGACTTCGAAAAGAAGATAAGAAAAAAAGACTTTCACAGTTTTCCGGCGGAGAACAGACAAAAATCGCCCTGATTCATCTTCTGCTGATGAAACCGGATCTGCTGTTGTTGGACGAACCAACCAATCATCTGGATCTCCAGACAGTAGAATGGTTGGAAGATTATCTTCGTAACTGTGCTTCTGCTGCTGTTATCGTCTCTCATGATCGTTTTTTTCTGGACCGCACTGTCGATACGGTCTGTGAGCTTGCGGACCGCACGCTGACCCGCTATTCTGGTAACTACAGTTCATACCGGATGCAGAAGCATAAAAAGATAATTCTTCAGAAAAAAGCATACAGCAGCCAGCAGGAGGAACGAAAACGACTGGAAGAACTGGTGGAACGGTTTAAACACAAACCGCGAAAAGCTGCCTTTGCCCGTTCCCGCAGAAAAATACTGGAACGAATGCCGCAGATTCCCAAACCAATGCATGACGAGTCACATCATTTCAGCGAAGCGATCCGTCCCCGAACGCCAGGGCCCAAGTGGGTCCTGCAGGCCGATCATCTGAGCATTGGATATGACCGTATCCTGGCAGAAATATCCCTCCGTGTCCGACGCGGGCAAAAAATCGGTATCATAGGCTCTAACGGCGCCGGAAAATCTGCTTTTCTAAAAACTGCCGCCGGATTGATTCCTCCGCTGAAAGGAACATACCGGCTGGGAGAGCATGTCGACATGGTATATTTTGATCAGATGAGTGCAGAGCTTTGCTCTGAAAAAACAGTCGTGGAACACTTTCATGACTGTTTTCCTTCTTTGTCGGAAAAAGAAGTGCGAAGCATTCTTGGCGCCTTTCTCTTTCCGGGAAATGAGGCCTGCAAAAGAGTCCGTGATCTGTCAGGCGGGGAACGCTCCCGCCTGATCCTGGCTGAACTCATCCAGTCGGGGCCGAATCTTTTTCTGCTGGATGAGCCGACAAACCATATGGATATCCCGGCCAGAGAAACACTGGAATCCGCCTTCCGCGCCTATACAGGAACGCTTCTCTTTATCTCTCATGACCGTTATTTCATCCGGCAAACAGCAGAGGCCCTGCTGATCTTTGATGGAAATTCTGTACAATACTATCCTTTTGGATATGAACACTACAGGGAACACTGCAGAAAACGTGCTGAGATTTCTGATTGTTCTGCACAAATACAGGCGGAAAAGCAGGCCCTGCTGAGTAGTCTTCGGAATGTTCCCAAAGTAGAAGTACATCGTCTGCGGGAACTGTCTGCAGAAGAAGCGTTCGAAGACTGGAAGCTTCGGACTGCCAAAGAACCTCTTCATCAAATACGCAGAGAGCTGGAAATGTTTTTATCCGAAAAGGATGAACAACGAGAATGGGAAGATTCTTCCTGGCAGAAAATTCAGACTGAAAAAGAAACACAGCTGTATCAGGATTACACAAATGCCTGTCTGGACTGGTATCAGCAATGGCTGGAATTTCATCCGGAAGCTGATGACTCCTGATGACATCGCCTTTTTAAAATTGAAAATATGCATAAAAAAGCGCTCCGGCCATTCTTCCGACAGCCATTGACAGAATCAGCCACGGCATCCCCGTCTTCAAGCGGATTCTTCTGCTGAATATAGGAACCGTATCTACGATTTCTGTCAATGCCATAGCCCAGGCGCCGGTAAAAACTCCTGAGAAAAATCCAAAGGACACCACGCCCGCCATCCCAACCGGTACCAGAAACTCATAAATACTGACCAGATTTCCCAATATACCACCAATTGCTGCGGCGTCCTCGTAATATAAAATGTATTTTGCCGTATGTGTCTTCCCCGCAAATCGGGAGACAACTCCAAGAGCGATCAGAAAAGCGAACATGCCGCCAGCCACGGCAAATCCGCTGCTCAGCCCCAGAATTCCCAAAACAACCTGCTTAATCCACATCAATATTCGTATCCTCGCGATTACATCCTTCGATCAGCGTTGTATTTACATCATCCTCGTATTGACGCATTTGTACCTCCATCGGAGTTGGATCCTTGGTAATTCTCTTTCCTCCAAAATGATTGTAAAACACAATAATACCTACTGCAATTCCAACAGAATATGTGATCTCAAGCATGGTAAAACCGTCGGACGGCTGTCCAGTAAGCAGTTCATAAACCTGGTCAAATACCTGCGATACACCCACATCATTATTGAATGTCATAATAGAAAACGCAGAACCAATGAAAATTGTAATGCACAAAAGCACCACTTTTATCAGACTCCAACGATCCTTGGCATATTCTGCAGACTCGTAGTCAATGATAAAATCTGTTTCGCCCAGATTCTGGATTTCCAGATCCGGATAAACCTCATGAATCAGTTCCACTACTTTCATGATTGAGAATACATACCGGTTGCTTTTCTCTGCATGAATTTTCAACAGTTTCAGCGTTTTCAGCCGATTCTTGATCGAAGCATTTGTGCATTCCAGCTTTGCCACGTCTCCAAGCCTTACGTCAATATGATCCAGCTCAATATTCTGGTCAATCTTGATATACAGAATCTCACTCACCCGAATGTACCTCCATCGACTTTAAACGTAGTATCTGCAGTTTTCCATATCTTATACTTGTTAAATTACTAACGCCCAATAAGTATGCCTATCGAATATCAGCTTACCAGCTTCTCCCTCATCTGCTTCAGGATCTTTTTCTCCAGACGGCTCACCTGTACCTGAGATACCCCCAGCACCCGGGCCACCTCTGACTGGGTTTTGTCCTGCAGATAACGCATAATAATAAGTTTTCTGTCCATATCCGGCAGTTCCAGAAGGAGCTGTTCCAGCACCACACGATTTAAAAGCTGCTGCATTCCTCCTCCCTGCACCTGACTCTCCATTCGGTCCAGAAGACAGATCTCACTTCCGTCTCTCTGAGGAATTGTTTTATAAATGGATTCCACTTCTGCCGCAGATTCCATCGCCATGGCAATGTCCTCCCTTGGAAGCTCTGTAACTTCAGACAGCTCCTCCAGTGTTGGTTCCCGCCCTGTTTTCTGCCGGAAATTTTCAGTTTCCCGCCTGATCTTCCAACAATTTTCCTTCAGTGTTCGGCTGACCTTCACAATCCCGTCATCCCGCAGAAAACGTTTAATCTCTCCTGCAATCATCGGCACTGCATATGTGGAAAACTTCACCTCAAAGGAAGTGTCAAACTTATCGATGGCTTTTAAAAGACCCATTGCACCGATCTGAAACAGATCTTCCATATCTGTTCCCCGCCCTGCAAAACGCTTTACAATGCTCCACACAAGTCCCATATTTTCTTCTACCAGCTGTTCTCTTGCTCTTTTATCCCCATGGTGTGACCGTTCTATCAGAACCATTGTCTCTTCCATAAAGATAATCAGCCCTCCTGTTGTCCCTGACTCCGGCAGATTCTTTTTTTCATATAAACGGTTGTGCCCGCCCCGGGACTGGAACGAACCTCCACCTCATCCATAAATGCCTCCATAAACATAAATCCCATACCGGAACGCTCCAGCTCCGGCCTGCTTGTATACAACGGTTCCATCGCCTGTTTTATATCCTCCATGCCAACTCCTTCATCTGTGACCCACAACTCCACTGTCTCTTCATTCAGCAATGCGCGAACTACAACTGTATGTACCCCCTCCGGATATCCATGAATAATCGCGTTGGTCACAGCCTCCGATACTGCGGTCCGGATATCCGACACTTCCTCCAATGTAGGATTCAACTGAGTCACAAAGGCCGCCACTGCGACTCTTGCAAAGCCTTCATTTTCTGATATGCTGTCAAACGCCAGCGTCATCTCATTCTTCATTTTCTTTCCTCCCCTTCCAACTGAATATATTTCTGAATTCCTGACAGCTTCAGAATCCTCTGGATCTGCCCGTTCAAATGGCTGAGTCTGATTCGTCCGTTCAGTGCTTTCATAACCTTGTAACGTCCGATTAACATGCCGATTCCCGCACTGTCCATAAAGATGGTCCGCGAAAAATCGAATTCCACTTCATCTATGGGGTGTCTGTTCACCATCCGGTCAATTTCTGTCCGGATATCTTCTGTATGATGATGGTCCAGCTCTGAAGGCAGAAAGACTGTCAGTTTGCTGCCTTCCACTTTCATCAAATCCATAAATCATTCCCTCCTGTTTTCTAATCCTATAGTGTTTCATTTATACTCATGAAAAATATTATTTTATAAACTTGCCAACGTACAGCCGTCATGGACAGTTGTTCCTTTAAGATCCATTGAAAATGCCGGTCCATAGGGCTGTGTTTTGCGCCCTTAGTACCTCCGTTATGCGATTCGCCCGCATAAGTGGGAGAACCGCGTCCTGATGAAGCACATAAAAAGGCTGTCTCAGGATATTTCCTGTGACAGCCCCTTACTGCAGGGTTTTTCTTTTGTTATCAACTATTCTGCCGGCAGCCCCGCCAGAAATCTGGTGGAATCGGCCGACTTTCTTGTATTGGGATATTCCTCAATCACTTTCTGATAATAGGTTCTGGCATTCGCGGTGTCGCCCAGACCATGATATGATCTTGCCAGAAAATACAATGCATCTCCCTGGGTATTATCCAGATTATAACATTTTTCCAGCGCTTCGACCGCTGCTGCATAATCCCTGGCCTGATAGGCATCATACCCTGTTTTATATAAATCTGCCACAGCTTCTGTCCCTACCTGGGAAAAGAGTGAATCATAAAGGACCTTCCCATCCTCCGTCAGTGTCTCTTTATCAATCTGCTCCAGCTGTTCCAGAGATCCCGCCATATCCTCTTCAGTAAAATAACGGTATGCTTTTAATAATTCTTCATGAAGTTCCAGCCTCTCCGAAGCCTCTCCTGCCGCCTGTACTGCCGCTTCGGATTCTCCCCGCAGCGTTTCCATTTCCGCCTCAAGACTCGACAGCGCTGCCGTCTTAGATTCCAGCTGATCGCTGTATTCAGCAACTGCATCATTCAGTTCAGAACTTTTCATCTGCTGCTGTGCCGGCAGGATCAAAAACCACATAGCTGCCGCGCCGATCGCAATTCCGATCGCCACATTGATTACCGAGTGCAGTCCTGTATTATCTTTCACCCCAATAGGCTGAATGATTGTCTCATTCCCGCTCACATAGGCAATCGCATCTTTATTGTCCTGCTTTTCTTCTTTATGCACCTGCCTGTGAGACTGCTTGCCTTCTGCTTCATCCAGTTCTTTGATATATCGGAGTGCGGTCGTATTTGTGCGGTCAATATCAAGCACTTTCCTTAACTCTGTACGCGCTCTGGGATAACTGTCCGTTTTCATATACAGAAGCGCCAGAAGCTGATGGCCTTTCAGCAGATTGGTATTTGTTGACAACACTTTTTTCAGCTGAATAATTGCCAGATCATAACTTCCCTGCTCACAGTACAGAAGAGACTGGTTATATTTTTTGACTGTTGTGTTGATTGCCTGAAGTTTGGCCGGATTTTTCTGAACCGATTCAATATAATAATCGGCCAGATTGTCCTCTTTTTGAAAATTTTTACTGAGAATCCACTGAGACAATGCTTCTACCACATCTCCCATCTCAAACTGAACAAGTCCCAGCAGATTTCTTGCATCCATATTTTTCTTGTTGATCTTCAGACTCTGGCGCAGAGAAACAATCGCTCCCGACAAGTCCCGCACCTTTGCCTTATCCAGTCCCTCATTGTAGTATGCATTGGAAATCTGGATCAGTCTGCGGTAACGCGACACATCCACACCGCACTGCTCACAGCAGTCAGATCTGCCCAGCTCAGCTCCACAGTTAAAACATTTCATATATCCACCTTTTCTACTGATGTTCTTTCATTCCCTTCAGCATTTCATCCATCAAATCCGACACGTCAGAAAGGTTATTATGGTAAACGGTGTCCTCTACCTGATCGATCTCAGGACTGGGACGGAATTTCTTTAATTCTTCTTCAAAATCAAGCATATTCTTTGCTCCTTATTACACTTTTTATACTGCCTGCCAGATACAATGAACCAACGCAGAACAAGATCCCGTCTCCTTTACTCCGAAGCGCAAACTGAAGCGCCTCTTTCACAGACGGTATCGCCGTCACTTCCTGAGTTGTATATTTCCTGAATATCTGCAGAAGTTCCTCAGCCGGAACCAACCGGTCCGATTCAACTTCCGTAACGGTCACACCGGAAAGATCCAGATTCTCACAGATGGTCCGTATCATTCCTTCATAATCTTTTTCTTTCACGCAGGAAAACAGCATCGTAATTCTGTTATCCTTCTGAAATCTTCGGGCAGTCTTTACAAACTCTTCTACCCCTGAATCATTGTGCGCTCCGTCTAAAATCACACCTGGCAATATTGTTTCCATTCGTCCTTCCCAGCGCATCTGTTCCATCCCTCTGCGGATATCATTTTCTGTCAGCCCTGCATCAAGTACATGCGCCGCCGTCACTGCCTCCATGGCATTCATGACTTGATACTCCGCCACACTGGAAATAGACACATCCATAGGTAAATAATACCCAGTATCCATAGAAAAATCAATCGTTTTCTGAGTGTTCATTAAAATTTTATACATATCCGGCCGTATTGCATAAGATCTGGCGTGCATCCTGGCTGCCTTTTCCAGAATCACCGCCTCCACCTCCTGCCTGCTTCCGTCATATACCACAGGACATCCTTCTTTGATGATACCCGCCTTTTCGCCGGCAATCAGCTCATACGTATCTCCAAGATATTCCGTATGTTCCAGGCTGATGGAAGTGATAACACTGACCAGCGGTTTTTCGATCACATTCGTGGCATCAAAGCGTCCGCCGAGTCCGGTCTCCAGTACCACATACTCCATGTGATTTTTGTCAAAGATATAAATGCCCATTAAAAACAGTAATTCAAAAAACGTCGGATGTGCAAACTTTTCGGGCTGCTCCCTCAAAAGATCATGCACGATATCCATCACTGCTTCAAACGCCTCCAGAAACTGTTCATTTGATACCGGCTGCTGATTCAGTAAAAAACGTTCGTTAATATCCACCAGGTGGGGGGAAATAAACAATCCTGTCTGTTTTCCCGCCGTCGTCAGAATCGAAGACAAATACGCGCATACAGACCCTTTGCCGTTGGAACCCGCAACATGGATCAGCTTCATACGACGCTCCGGACGTCCCATGGCATCAAGGACCATCCTGGTATTTTCCAATGTATTCTTCTTCGTGAATCTGGGAGTATCATTAATATATGCTTCTGCTTCTCTGTAATTCATCTCATTCTCCCAGCTGAGCCAGCCGTTCTTTCACCTGGTCCATCATCTGCGTGTATTTTTCAAGCTTCTCTTTTTCTTCCTGAATCTTGGAAGCCGGAGCTCTTCCTATAAACTTCTCATTGCTCAGCATTCCGTTTACACGGGCAAGTTCTTTTTGAAGACGCGTTTCTTCTTTTCTCAGACGTTCTCTTTCCTTTTCCAGATCCAGAAGTTCATCCAGCGGCATATAAATCGCCGCCTCAGGAATCATGGCGGATACGGCGCTCTCTTCGATTCCTGCTTTGTCTGCCTGTATTTTCACCTCTGATGCAAAACTTAAAGCAGCAAAAAAACTTCTTCCCTGTTCAAAGATTTCCCTCACCTGCGGATTTTCCGACACCACGTAGACGCTTGCCTTTTTGCTGTTCGGAACATTCATATCTGTACGCACATTCCGGATCCCGCGCACAGCTTCCTTGATCATGGAAATCGCGTGTTCTTCCGCCGAAAAATTCCATTCTTCCCTGTACTTTGGCCAGGAAGAAATCATAATCGATTCCTCTTCAGATAAATTGCAGAAAATCTCCTCCGTGATGAACGGCATATACGGATGTAAAAGCTTCAGGGCATCAATCAGCACCTGCTTCAAAGTCCACAGCGCAGCTTCTCTGGTTGTATCATTCCGATCCCACAGACGCGGTTTTACCATTTCAATATACCAGTCACAGAACTCGTCCCAGATAAAATCATAGATCTTCTGTACGGCGATCCCCAGTTCAAAACTGTCCATATTATTGGTAACCTCTCTGATCAGACGGTTGACTCTGGAAACAATCCATTTGTCGGCCGCCGTCAAAGATGACAAATCCGCTTTCGGGTTCGTCTGATCCTCCAGGTTCATCATAATAAATCTGGAAGCATTCCATACTTTATTGGCAAAATTCCGGCTTGATTTTACCCGTTCCATATAGAATCGCATATCATTGCCCGGCGCATTCCCGGTTACCAGCGTCAGACGCAGTGCGTCTGCACCATATTCGCTGATAATCTCCAGCGGATCAATACCGTTCCCGAGTGATTTGCTCATTTTACGTCCCTGAGCGTCCCTGACCAGGCCGTGGATCAGCACATGATGGAACGGGCATCTGCCGGTCTGTTCATATCCGGAAAATACCATCCGGATCACCCAGAAAAAGATAATGTCATAACCGGTCACCAGTACGTCTGTCGGATAGAAATACTTAAGATCTTCTGTCTCCTTCGGCCATCCAAGTGTGGAGAACGGCCACAGTGCAGAAGAAAACCACGTATCCAGTGTGTCTTCATCCTGTGTCAGATTCGTACAGCCGCATTTCGGGCATTTAGACGGAATTTCTTTTGCCACAACAATCTCGCCGCATTCATCGCAGTAATACGCCGGAATCCGATGCCCCCACCAGAGCTGTCTGGAAATACACCAGTCCCGGATATTTTCCAGCCAGTGCAGATAAATTTTATCAAAGCGCTCCGGCACAAAAGTCAGCTCCCCGTTTTTCACCGCCTCAATAGCCGGCTTTGCAAGCTCCTCCATTTTCACAAACCACTGCTGTTTGATCAAAGGCTCTACAGTCGTCCCGCAGCGGTCGTGAGTCCCGACATTATGGGAATGCTCTTCTACTTTGACCAGCAGTCCCTGTTCCTCAAGATCTTTCACAATCGTCTTACGCGCTTCATAGCGATCCATACCCTGATATTTTCCCGGACAGCTGATTGTGGCATCGTCATTCATAATATTAATTTCCGGCAGCTCATGTCTTCTCCCTACTTCAAAGTCATTCGGATCATGCGCCGGAGTAATCTTTACGCAGCCGGTTCCGAACTCTTTATCCACATACGGATCTGCAATGACCGGAATCTCCCGATCCGTCAGCGGAAGTTTCAGCATTTTCCCAATCAGATGCTGATAACGCTCATCCTCCGGATTTACTGCCACTGCCGTATCGCCCAGCATGGTTTCCGGTCGAGTCGTTGCAATCTCCACACTGCCGCTTCCATCCGTAATCGGATAATTGATATGCCAGAAATGTCCCGCCTGCTCTTCATGTTCCACCTCCGCATCGGAGATAGAGGTCTGGCATACCGGACACCAGTTGATAATCCTCGAGCCCTTATAAATATATCCCTTTTCATACAGACGGATAAATACCTCCAGAACGGCTTCTGAACAGCCTTCGTCCATCGTAAAACGTTCTCTGTCCCAGTCGCAGGAAGAGCCCAGTTTTTTCAGCTGATTGATAATTGCCCCGCCGTATTCTTCTTTCCACTGCCATGCACGCTTTAAAAATCCTTCTCTTCCAAGCTCCTGCTTGTCGATGCCTTCTTCTCTGAGCCGATTCGTCACTTTCACTTCCGTTGAAATGGAGGCGTGATCAGTTCCCGGCACCCAAAGCGCATTATACCCCTGCATCCTTTTATAACGGATCAGGATATCCTGCAGAGTCTCATCCAGAGCGTGTCCCATATGAAGCTTTCCTGTTACATTTGGCGGCGGTATCACAATCGTAAAAGGCTTTTTACTCTGATCTGCTTCCGCATGAAAGTATTTTCTTCCCATCCATTTGGCGTAAGTCTGTTCTTCGATCGCTGTGGGATCATAGGTTTTTGCTAATTCTTTCATAAATGGCTCTCTCCTTATTATGGTTCTGTTATCAGTTGTATATGCATTTCTTCGGCCGTATAACGTTCATCCAGAAGAAGCTCCGTGGTACGAACCTCTTCTCCATTGACCAGCCAGCCGTAAAATTCCTGTCTTTTGTCCGGATTTGCAGCAATCGTCAGCGGATAATTATGATAATAAGTTCCTGTATACCGCTCTCCGCTTCCCAGGCGAATCTCACTGAAAGAGGCGCCGATTCCCTGCGGCAGCTCCAGTATCAGCGTATATGGATCTGCCGCTCCAAGATGTGTCTGAAGTCCTTCATGTATTTGAGCACAGCTTTTTTCCGCCGCTTCTTTCATCTTGTTTACTGCCGCCTGCTGTCTGATCTGCTCCTCTTCTGTATAATAAAGTTCCATGGAGGCTGCGAGCTTTTCGTCCTCCTCCTCGATCAGCCTGAGCACATGATCCTTTTCATAAATCGTCGCCGTCAGATCACAGACCATATTCACAAATCTGGTCCGGTACAGATCCGACTTCATCAGAAGTGACAGCGTATCTGTCGCATCTTCAACCGGTTCTTCCATCAGATAGGCAAATTCATCGGACACCTCATATCCTGTTGTGTCCTGATAAACTGCATCTAGATCATACAGAAAAAACCGGACCTTTCCATCTCCATACACACTGCTGCTGGCCTCCGTACATTTCCAGGACAGATAATTGTGGTAGGGCCAGTCCACATTATTCATGATCAGATTCACCGCATAATGTTTCAGCATATCAGTAATATCCACCAGGCTTTCCAGGCTTTTACTTCGCTCCGGATCATTCAGATCCTGACGAAGCTGATGATAATATCCCCCGAAACGCGCGCTGTTGATTTCATTTGGTTCATATTTTTCAATCTCATCTTTCTGCGCTCCGACTGCATGGGCAATATTATATCTGGTATATTTTTCCTGGAGCTGTATAATGCCGTAATAATTTCCATTTAAAAACAGAATCCCCGGCCTCGCTCCGGCACAGACAATACCTGTCTTTTTTCCAAGACGGCTCACTACATTCCATTTCAGCATAGTTCCTTCATGATCAGAACCACCGTTTCGGAGCACCAGACGGTTATACGACTGACCCTCTTGATTGCCCGCCATATCTGTTTCAAAAAAATCGTACTCAAAAGTCGGATGTTCCGGATCATAGCACTCGTCGCTGATGAGTTTAATACTTTTCTGATCAAATTCCCTCGATCCATGTCCCGACACAGCGATACCCGTTCCCTGTGCCAGCATACGGGTTCCGTCCGCTTCATAAAATTCCACATAAGCCGGACGATCCCACTCTCCATTTTCCCCGGATTCTCTGTAATTGGTCAAAATACCCGTTTCTTTATCATAGAGAACCTCCGCATCTGCAGATAGCGACACTACCATCACATCAAACAGCTCCGATGCACCTGCTCCCACAAAATATGTCTGTGTATATATTTTTCCCGGCTCATCTCCCTGAAACACCGCCGCCTTCACCACAGTCACTTTGTCCGGGAGGCCGGGTTCAATACGGATCGGCGACCGGTAAACCGCCGACTGCAGAGTAGGAATACTGCCATCCAGCGTATAGTGAATCGTTCCTCCGGAAATTCCGCACTGCAGTTTCAGATCAAACGCCTCCTCATGAAAGGCCTCATTTTTTGAAAAGCGAATTTCAGGTCTTCTTACCGTACAGCGCAGAAATACCGTCAAAGCTGCCGCCAGCACAAAAGCCACTGTCGCTGCATATATATATTTCCGGTTCAAAATCGCTCCTTTTCAGTCATCAGACTGCAAAAACATTATACAGATTTTCTGCCGTCCGAAAAAAATACCCTCTGCACATCTGTGCAAAGGGCGAATTATCGCGGTACCACCTTTGTTTGTATGAAATTCATACCTCATTCTCCTTAACGCGGACTCACGGGAACGCTTACCGTCTGACGTTCAGCATTCCGGCTCCAAAGCCACTTTCCTCATGCCCCTTTTCTGAGACCGCCTTTCAGCCAGCGGACGATCCTCTCTGTCAGCAGTGCAAAAGTACTCCTCTTCTTCTCAGCCTTTCTCTGTTCTTAAACAGTCTAAACGCTGCCTTTCTTTTTGTCAAGAGGATATCGGATGTTTTTTATCCCTGTCCGGCAATTCGATCTGCCAGATCGCTCAGATAAATATACCTTTCCATCTTTTCTTCCAGAATCCTCTCCTGTTCTTCTTTTTCCCGCGTCAGCTTATCCAGCTGTACAAAGTCTGTCGCCGAAAGCTCAATCTTTTTTTCCAGCTCTGCAATTCTGTTTTCTGTACTCTCGATTTCTGACTCTATCGTTTCATAGTCCTTTTGTTCCTGCCAGGTAAATTTCAGTTTTACCGTCTTGACTTTCTCCGTTCTTGTCTGTTTCGTGGTCTGATTTTTTGTCAGATCCTCCGGAAATTCTTTTTCTCTGTCTTCCCTCTGTTTTATTTCCAGATAATCTGAATATCCTCCCTCATATTGTCTGAGAATCCCATTTCCCTCAAATGCAAACAGCCTCTTTGCCGTTTTATCCAGAAAATACCGATCATGAGATACCATAACCAGGATCCCGGGAAAACGTTCCAGATAATCTTCCAGTATGGAAAGCGTCTGAATATCCAGATCATTGGTAGGTTCATCCAGAATCAGAATGTTGGGCGCCTCCATAAGTATTTTTAAAAGATAAAGCCTTCTTTTCTCTCCTCCGGACAGTTTTCCAATCAGTGAATACTGAAGGGTGCTGTCAAACAAAAAACGTTCCAGCATTGCGGAGGCAGACAGACAGCCGTCCTCCGTCTGCACATATTCTGCAGTGTCCCTGATATAATCAATGACTCTCTGTTCCGGGTCCAGATATTCATTTTCCTGTGAAAAATAACCGATTTTAACTGTCGGTCCTGTAATCACTTCCCCTGCATCCGGTTCTTCCAGCCCCATGATGATCTTCATCAAAGTCGTTTTGCCACATCCGTTCGCTCCGACAAATCCGATCCGATCCTGCTTTCGAAAAGCATAGCTGAAATCAGTAATCAGCCGCTCTTCCCCATAGCTTTTGGTAATCCCTGACAGTTCCAGCGTTTTTTTGCCCAGACGTGAGGATACCGTATTTACTTCCACTTTCTGCTCCAAAGCAGGTTCCCTGGTTGCGTCTTTTAAAGCCTCATACCTCTGGATATGCGCCTTTTGCTTTGTAGAACGGGCTCTGGCTCCGCGTCTCATCCATTCCAGCTCTCTGCGCAGAATATTTTTGTTTTTCTGCCAGACCGCCAGCTCCATATCCTCCCTGGCTGCCTTTGCCTCCAGATACCCTTCGAAATTGGTCTGATAATGATAGAGCTTCCCTCTGTCGATCTCAGCAATCCGGTTGCACACCCGATCCAGAAAATAGCGGTCATGCGTCACCATCACAAGCGCCCCTTTTCTTCGCCTCAGAGCGTCCTCCAGCCAGAGCACCATCTCACTGTTCAGATGGTTAGTCGGCTCGTCCAGAAGAAGAATATCACAGCTTGCCATCAGCGCTGCTGCCAGCGCCGCCATTTTTTTCTGTCCGCCCGAAAGATGGTCCAGGATTACATTCTCATCCTCAAATCCCATCAAATTCAGGATCTCCTTGCTTTCTCCTGCGATACTCCATTCATTATCTTCTGTTTTATTGGTGGTTACCACATAATCATACAGCGTCATTCCCAATGGAAATTCAGGATTCTGCGGCAAGTATCTCACATGAACCCGATTTCCTTTCACTACTTCACCGCTGTCTGGTTCTTCAATCCCTGCAAGTATCTGCAACAGTGTCGATTTCCCGGTACCGTTGATTCCCACAATTCCCGTTTTATCCTGGTCCTCAACGCTGAAATCAATCCCGGCGAAAAGCTCTCTGTCCGTGAAACTCTTCCTGATGTTTTTCGCTGTCAATAAATTCATACTTTACTCCAAAAAATCCGCTTCTCTCAGCAGATGATTGCCAAATTCATCCACGCTTCGTTTGGTCACTTTCTGCAGAATATGACGGATGCTTCCTTTTTCTGCATGTTCGATCGCCCTGTCAATGATTTCCTTTACTTCAGCCACTGTAACCAGATGGTCATTGGTCTGTCTGCTCCCAATCCGGTCATATAATGCCAACTTCCCAAACTCATCAAAGGAATATCCCTGTTCCAGTGCATAAGAAGTTCCAAAAGCCACCAGTTCATCATTTGTAAACACCGGAATATCAATGCTATGTTCAAATTTAGATGCAAAATTTTTATTTTTATGGAAAAGTCTCTCAATCTCTTCTGCCGAATCTTCCAGAATAACCAGAAGCCCTCCCGTATCCGCCTCCATGGCGAGACTTAATGCCATCATTGTTGCATCCGAAAGTCCTCCGGCCCCTTCTATAATCAGAGCTCCTCCCCTTAATCTGGTAAGCACTTCATAAATGTCTTTTGTATTCAACTTCTGACCGCTGATCTTGGCCAGTTTTTTTCCGCCGATCTGATGCTGCTTCTGCAGAGCTTTTACAATATCTATGGCAAGTGTTGTTTTTCCATTCCCCTGTTTTCCGGTAACAATCAGATTTCCTCTGGATGAATTGGTCATTCCATCTCTTGAGTCCCCTTTAAACAGTACCGATAACTGCTGGCTCATCCCTTTCACAGATGTAAAATATGCAAAAAGTCTCGCCTGCTCCTGAGTAAGATGTCCGGAATTGACCGCCATCTCAGAAACTTCCGCCGCCAGAGAGCGCTCCAGCTCCTGAATCATATTTAAAGAGGTTGTATCGCCGGACACTCTCTTTTTTTCCACAACAGCTTCATTTTCCACAATCTCCAGATCAAATTCCTCTTCTTCCTTCTCCGGGTCCGGTTTTGGAGGAATTATCTCTTCTGTTATGGCAGCCTCAGTCTCTTTTGCTTTTCTTTCCTCATCTGCTTCCTGGAGAATCCGCTGCACATCTTTCGGTATTGCGTCGGAAATACCTTCAATCAGCCTTAAAAGCTCTGCTGTTTCCTGTTTTACTTTTTCTCTGCGCTTTTGCTCTTCCATGGCGCTTGCCTGCAAAAGTGCTTCGGTTTCTGCTTTTTTATGTTCCCATTCGCCAAGAATCTCGTCCACACTCAGCTGTTCTGCAGCCTCATGCCCGGATTCTTCTCCTAGCCCCAGATCCGGCAGCTCGATCGTTCCGTCCTCTCGAAAATCTACCTCCGGCTCCTCTTCTTCCGGCTCCTTCTCTGCTTCTCCTCCTAGCCCCAGATCCGGCAGCTCGATCGTTCCGTCCTCTCGAAAATCTACCTCCGGCTCCTCTTCTTCCGGCTCCTTCTCTGCTTCTCCTCCTAGTCCCAGATCCGGCAGCTCGATCGTTCCGTCTTCACGAAAGTCCGCCTCCGGCTCTTTCTCTTCTTCCGGCTCCTTCTCTGCTTCTCCTCCTAGTCCCAGATCCGGCAGCTCGATCGTTCCGTCCTCACGAAAATCTACCTCCGGCTCCTCTTTTTCCGGCTCCTTCTCTGCTTCTCCTCCCAGTCCCAGATCCGGCAGCTCGATCGTTCCGTCTTCACGAAAGTCCGCCTCCGGCTCTTTCTCTTCTTCCGGCTCTTTTTCTTCTTCTCCTAGTCCCAGATCCGGCAGCTCGATCGTTCCGTCCTTACGAAAATCTGCCTCCGGCTCCTCTTTTTCCGGCTCCTTCTCTGCTTCTTCTCCCAGCCCCAGATCCGGCAGCTCGATCGTTCCGTCCTCACGAAAATCTACCTCCGGCTCCTCTTTTTCCGGCTCCTTCTCTGCTTCTTCTCCTAGCCCCAGATCCGGCAGCTCGATCGTTGCATCCTCCTGAAGCAGCTCATCCAGGTTCCCCGCAAGCTCTGCCTGCAGATTCATAGTGCTGAATTTACCGGCGTCAAACGCAGGGATTTCCGGGTCTTCAAAATCGTCTTCATGGATAGAAGAATCGGCGCCTTTTACTCCATAATGATATTTTTCCCGCTGCGCTTCTGTTAAAGGCTCATACTTCTGTTTCAGTACCAATGCCTTTGCCACATATTCACCTTCACTGAACCAGAGTATCAGCTCGTCGCATTCACGGACACATTCATCGCTCATTCCCGCCTCATCATACAGGGAGGCCAGTTCATATGCCCATTGTTCCTGATACTCATGCGTCTTATATTCCTTCAGAATCTTGATCTGATCTTCCAGGCTGGAACCTCGTTCCCGATAAATCTGATATTTTAAAATATAGCGGCTCTGATCATGAGGTGCCACTTTAACAAATTCCCGATACAAAGAGATCGCCTCATCAAAGTTATGCATCCTGGTGCAGACTTCCGTCATCCGATACAGAAGCATACGTCCTACAGGCGCACGGTCATAAGCCATGTCAAGAATCTCCATGCATTCTCCGTATCGCTCTGTTTTTTCATAAATCTCGCTGACTACATAGAGCATATTCACATTTTTCACACGACGCCAGTCAATGGTATCTGCAATTTTAGCCGCATTCACATAATCTTTTTTCTTTACCAGCTTATCTATCTGCTCCGCTTTCAGGCGATATTCGTACTTATCCAATAAATCTCATCCTCATTTCCCTTATGCTTCTACTACCTTTGTACAGGCAACTGCAAGTGCTCCGTCCCCGATATGGCATGCTACACTCAGTGACAATTCGTCTATAAGATTCACTGAATACTCAGGAAATTCCGCTTCAATCTCCTTCTGAAATTCCAGCGCTGCCGCCTCATTATTGGTATGGGCAACATCGATTCTCATTCTGCTGCCGGAAAAACGTTTCTCCAGATCATTTCTGATCGCGTCCAGCATTACCCGTTTCGCCGCGCTCATGGTTCGTACTTTGGAGAATGCATCCAGCTTTTCCCCCTGAATCTGCAGAACCGGCTTTAAACGCAACATGGTTCCAAGAGCCGCTGCAGCCGGAGTAATTCTCCCGCCTTTTTTCAGATATTTCAAAGTAGTCAGAGTGATATAGATGCTGGCCTGCAGCGCCTCTTCTTCCAGTATCTCACGAATTTCAGCCGCATGTTTCCCGGCCTTTACCAGGTTCTGTGCATCGATCACAGAAGAAACCTGCGTGATAGAGATCCTCTGATTGTTCACAACTTCTACTTTTCCTTCATAGTCCTCTGCCAGCATCCTTGCAGTCTGACAGCTTCCGCTGAGACCGCTGGACATAGGAATATGCACGATTTCATCATATTCCTTTAAAAGTCGATCCCAAAGCTCCATCACGGACTCCGGTGACGGCTGAGAGGTGGAAACCTCCGCATCTGTTTTTAAGTACTCATAAAACTCTTTGGGGAACAAATCAATCCCATCCAGATATTCCTTTCCGTCAATCAAAAAAGGCATAGGAAGTACATAGATCCCCATCTCCTTTGCCTTCTCCTGGCTGATTCCACTGTTACTATCTGTTACAATCGCTATCTTGTTCATATATACTACTCCTATCTGTTTCACAATCCCACATATCAGGCAAGCTGCAGTTTTTCATCAAACACCAATCATACCCTCCTGATTTCCAGCCTCTTTCCTTCATTCTTTGGAAACCGCACCATATTCTGCTCTATTATAGCAAAACATATCCTGGAAAACAAGAATAGCAGAAACCTTTTTATCGGTTTCTGCTATTTCCTTAAGCAGTAGATAGGGGAATCGAACCCCTGTTTCCGCCGTGAGAGGGCGGCGTCTTAACCCCTTGACCAATCTACCTTATATCTTCTGTCCTGTCGACTTGCTTACTATACCATATGTCATTTTAAAATGCAAGTCCTTTTTTTATTTTTTTGCATATTTTTTCTTCTTCTGCAGACACTGTAAAAAGGAGGGATCAATATGGATTATATCAATGCATTCTGGGTCGGCGGACTGATCTGCGCGCTGGTTCAGATTCTGATGGAAAAGACAAAACTCATGCCTGGCAGAATCATGGTTCTCCTGGTATGCAGCGGCGCCGTACTCGGAGCAATCGGACTCTATGAACCTTTTCAGGAGTATGCAGGAGCTGGCGCCAGTGTTCCTCTTCTCGGTTTTGGCAATACATTATGGAAAGGAATCCGCGAGGCCGTAGATACGGATGGATTTCTCGGAATTTTCAAAGGCGGATTTACAGCAAGCGCGGCAGGAATCTGCGCCGCACTGGTATTTGGTTATCTGGCCAGTCTGATCTTTGATTCCAAGATGAAAAAATAAAAACTTCATACAGTGTTATTCAAAACAGGCTACAGGTTCTGTATACCTGCTCGAAACGGTCATTTCTGCCCCGGCGAAACTAATTTACAGAACCTGTAGTCTCTATACTTTATCTTATTTTTTATGAAATTCCTGTCTTCCGGAACAAAATCCCCTGATAGCGGATCAGTACATTTAACAGAACGCTTCCCAGCACTCCTGCAGCAATCACTTCACCGATCCCGATCGTCAGCATCAAAAACGGTATCGGAAGCGCCGCTCCATATCCATAACGCAGTACAAAAGGCACAATCAATGTGTTCGCTGCAATCGGCGGAAATAAAAACAAGATCCGGTGCCTGCGCAGACAGTAAGAGCCGGCCGCTCCCAGCAATGTCGCAATGCTTCCAAACACGATGTCAATCATAACCGAGCCGCCAAGCATATTGGACAAGATGCATCCAATGAACAGTCCTGGTATAGCTGCCGGTGTAAAATACGGAAGAATCACCAGCGCTTCCGCAACCCGAACCTGTATTTCCCCATAACTGATTGGGGCAAATGCCATGCACAATACTACATAGACTGCTGCAATCAACGCAGACTGAGTGAGAAATGTTACTTTGTTTTCCTTCATATTTAATTGTCTCCTTTAGTTTTGTTTTACGTCAGGAAGGTCTCGAACTGACGTTTTGATAGTTTTGAAAGCTCCTGATAACGAGCATTTTCTGAAAACTTATTATAGCGGAAATAAGAAAAAAGTCAAGTTCGATTCCAGACATTCAGGTAAATATCACTTTCCTCGTGATATTTACCGGTAATGACTTCGTCCATATTTTCTCTGGTTACCGCTACAGGTTCCAAACACTCATAAGGAATATCCCAGGTCCCATCATTGATATCTCCGGGGACAAATATGTCCGGATTTAACGTCCCGGAATCGCTGCTGAAGGTTTCTTCCGCCAAAGCCTCCGGATCGCGAATCACAATCCGGCTTCCCTTTGCCAGAGCAACCGACAGTTCAGCCGCCCGTCTGGCCAGTTTTTCCACAGGTTTATACACCGTCATACACTGCGTTCCTTCCACGACACGCTGGCAGGCGTCCAGGTCCGCATCTTGCCCTACAACACACACCTTTCCGGCCATCCGACGTTCCGACAGCGCGCGCACCGCATGACCAGCAATGCTGTCGTTGCCGCACATGATTCCATCCACCTCATAATGATCTTTCAGATATTCTCCGGCCGCCGTAAACCCCGTCTCTGCCAGCCATCCTTCCGCATGTACGGTTTCCATAACCTCCAGATTACTGCCGGCCAGTACTTCCGAAAAACCATCCATGACCTGCGGAACATTATAATCTACCATAGGGCCGCAGACCTGAAGAATCTCTCCTCCTTCGCTCAGATGTTCCTGCATATGCTCTGCCATCAGACGCCCTACCTGACTGTTGTCGAAAGAAATATAGAGATCCACGTCTGCGTTCAGAATCAGACGATCATATGCCACCACCGGAATTCCCGCTTTCTGCGCCCTCTCCACCGCCTCAGTCAGACCGCTGCCATCCTCATCGCTGGCCACCATCACAACAACAATCACGTCCATTTTTTTCTGGATAAAATAATCGATCTGTGCGATCTGTTCTTTCATATCCCCATTGGCATTCTGCACATTTACCTGCGCCCCCAGCTCCTGAGCGGCAGAAACAAAAACATCCCGGTCCCTCTGCCAGCGCTCAATAATAAAAGAATCAAAAGTGATGCCAATCTGAACCCCTTCTTCCTGTTTTTCTTCCGGTGTTTCCTGATACCTTGTCTGTTCTTTGCATCCTCCAAGCAAAAACAGACACCCCAAAAATATGATGCCCAGACAGCAATGCTTTCTGTATCCTTGCTTCATCCTCTCTCGCTTTCCCGGTACTCCGTAGGTGTCACACCTGTATTTTTCTTGAAAATCCGACTGAAATAATTCGGATCACTGTACCCAACCGCTGCACAGATCTCTTTCATACTGCCCCCGTCTCCTGCCAGCAGTTCTTTCGCTTTTCCGATGCGCAGATTGGTTACGTATTCCACGAAATTACTGCCGGTTTCCTCTTTAAAAAGTTTGCTGAAATAATAAGGACTTAAGTCCATCTGGCGGGATACTTCATCCAGCGACAAATCTTTATGATAATTATCCCGTATATAATCCTGTGCACGCACTACCAGCTGGTTTTCATGTTCTTCTTTTTTAACCGTCATATTTCTGCAGCTCTCTCCGAATCGCTCCACAAACCAGGGACGCAGATCGCTGTTTCTTTCTGCATTTACAATCAGCGGCAGATAATGCTCTCGTTCGCTGAAATGATACGTCATACCGCCGTTCAGATAAGTTTTATGCTCCGCATACAGAACAAACTCCAGTGTTTTTAAACGAACACTCAGGTTTTTCTCATCATAGTTATCCAGCATCCAGTCAAAATACCGTCCCGCCGCACGTTCACATTCTTCTGCCATTCCGCTCTCAAGGCTGTCGAACAATTCCTTTTCCAGGTCAATCGGATACTCCGCATCATACCGGCACTGAATAGGAAGATCATCTACATGAGCCACACTGCCGGTAGAGCTGACCAGCGCCTTCAGCGCCTCCTCATAAGAGTCCATACTTTTGTTCAGTTTCTGAATAGAACCGATGCCGATTCGGAACGTAATATCCGTCGCACGTTTTAATCTGCGGGTCAGCTCACGGCAGACATCAATCATACCAATACGTTCTTCATAGCCCATCTTCCGATTTTTCATAGGCAGGAAAACCGGAATCTTATTAGAGATAACCGAACCGACGATACAATTCCAGGTATCTTTCACCGTTTCCCGCACTTTCCCGTAATTAAGCTGCGTCCGGAATCCGGCCCCCACTGCGTTGGTCATTTGATTGCCATGTTGATCATCGCCCACAGCCAGCGCCAGCATACATCCATACTCCGCCTTCATACCCAGAAGCTGACGGTAGTTTTCCACGTCTTCCATAGAGATCTCCTGAAACATGATTGCATAAATAAAGCCGTTTTCAATGATGGGTGTCACAGTTTCCATCTTCTCCCGGATCCGGAGATCGTCACTCCGTTTTTTTCTTCTGAAATCGATGGCTCTAAACGCTTTTTCCAGTACTTCTGTGATAATACCGGCGCCAAACGGCTTGTTCACATATTCCAGCACCCCCAGATTGATGGCTTCTTTGGCATAATCAAATTTATCATAGGCGGATAAAATGATAAACACCACCGACGGGCTGCTCTTCTTGATTTCACGGATGGCCTCAATGCCGTTGATCCCCGGCATCTGAATATCCATAAAAGCGATATCCGGCCGAAAGCTCTCCGCAAGTTCAATCACATCTCTCCCTGTTTTTGCCGTCTCCATCTGGCACTGCCCCGGAAAATGCTTTTCAATAATCATTTTCAGAGAATCAAGCACGATTCCCTCATCGTCTGCCAGCATAACTCTGTACATTTTCAATCCTCCTGTTGAAGTTTCGCCGCATAGCCTTTCGCCCGCAGTCCCCGGACTCAGACTATCTGATATCGATTCTGCAACTCTGATTTTCCCGGAATTGTAATCAGAACTTCAGTTCCCGTATCCTTTCCTTCACTGAAAATCTGAAGCTTTGCCTGATTATGAAAATATAGTTTCAGACGCTGCATCACGTTTTTCATCCCCACACCGTTGGAACCGGAAACACTTTCCGTCTCCCCGGCATATCCGGACAATACCTGTTCAATCCGTTCTCCCTCCATACCCGCACCATTGTCCCAGATACTGATACAGATTTTATTTTCTTTTTGATAAACGGAAAGCTCAATCCTTCCCCTCCAGTCTATATTCCGAATCCCGTAGTTAAATGAATTTTCCACCAGCGGTTGCAGAATCATGCTCGGCACCCTCACATCAAGAAGAGATTCGTCAATATCTTTGGAAAAAAGAATCTCCCCGGAAAAACGTACATTTAAAATATAAACATAGTTGTCTACCAGATGAATCTCTTCTCGCAGCGCCGCGTCTTCATCGTTTTTGCGTACATTATAGCGGAAAAATTCTGCTACATTTTCCAAAAAACGTCCGGTCAGCTCCGCTTCCTCCATCATCGCCAGCTGAACTCCTGCATTCAGGGTATTGAACAGAAAATGCGGATTGATCTGAGCCTGCAGATATTTTAACTGAGCATCCTTTAAATGGCTCTGCATCATCAGTTCCCTCTCTTTGAGCTGATTTTCCCTTTCCATGGTCTCCCTGAGCTGTTCTATATAATTTCGTATATTTTCCACCATTTCATTAAAGGTATTGGTTACGATCCCCACTTCATCCATGCTTTCTACCGGAATCTGACCGATCTCAAAATTTCCGCCCGACACTTCGTCCGCGGCTTCGGCCAGTCTGTGAAGCGGTCTTGTTACATTTCTGGTACTCACCACTATCAGGCTGATGTTCCCCAGAAGGACCAGAAGCAGCACCACAATACTGATAAACTCCATATAGCGTAAAGAGGTAAGAAGCACCTGATAATTTCTGGAATTATCTTTAAACTGGGCATTATTCAGACTGTAGATAAAGGTATGGATCTCCTCATACAAGGCCGATGCTTCTTCATAAAGCTTTCCATATTTTTCTACATTTCGGCCCCTTTTCGCCTGAATTGCTTCTGCCGCCAGCCCAAGATAACTTTCTGATAATCCGCGAATATTCTTTTCCGTCAGAAGCATTTTATTGTCTGTGGCCTGTGTATTCAGCCTGTCCATCAGTTCCCGATAAGCCTGTTCGCTCCGATAATAATCCTCCATGGCGTCGGAGCTTTTGGTATTCAAATACTCTTCCATACTGCCCTGTACCCGGTCAAGCGCTCCGGACAGATCGTTCAGGCTCACATTGCTGACATAAACTTCTTCCACCCTGACTGTCATTTCATTGATCAGCGCAAACATATAAAGATTAACCGCCAGAATAATCACTGCAGTCAGCAGAAAAAGCGCCGTCAGCTTCTGCTGGAGGGTCATATATTTCCATTTTCTCTGCAGAAATTCCTTCACACGACTGCAGCTGTCTTTCCGGCTCATCTTTCCTGCACCAGCCTTCCTGCTTCTTCTGACGTAATCAGCTGTGTATCTACCGCCATATAATTGTTGGTATATCCGGTCTCCATATACTCGTCCAGAGCCTGCACGCAAAGCCTCCCCATCTGCTCTGTATCAAGGGCAATCGTAGAATACAGAATATTTTTCGACACCGCCTCAAGAATCGCATCAGAATCATAATAACCCAGCATCTGTACGATCCCCACTTTATTATAATCCACCGCCGCCTGATATGCACATCTTGTATGAACGGCGCTTAAGCACACCAAAATATCCGGAAGCTTACCGGCTTTTAGAAAAATATCTCTGATCGCCTCCTCAGAACTGAAGCCCCGGCTGTTGTCTACCGGACTGGTTTCCACAGACACGCTGTCCGCGTTCTCTCCCGCATTTTCCAGTGTCTCACGAATTCCCAGAAGAATCAGATTCTGACTGGTATCTGTACGATTTTCATCTACCAGAACCAGAACCCGTGCCGGTTCTTTCGTCCCGCCATCTGTTCCGGCGGCGTTTTCTCTCTCTGCCAACAGATTCAGTATCTGATTCCCATAATCCTGTCCCAGATTGTAGCTGTTATTACCCACAAAGCACTGTCTGATACTGCCCGTACTGTCCTGCAGCACATTTACTACCGGAATACCCTGTTCTACTATATCCTGCAAAATTGCGATGGTCTCCTCCTCTTCATCGCCGGGAACAATAATCCCGTCTACGGACGCCTGCATGGCCATTTTCAAAAGATCATTTCTTCTGTACTCCACCGCCAGATCTTCTCCAAAACGTTCTACATAAGCCCCGCGCTTCTTTCCTTCAGCTACCGCACTTTCATAAACACGATCCCAGAAGTCACTGTCCTCTCTGCCCGTAATCATCACATAATGTCTGTCATACAGTTCATAACTTCCTTCCTCTCCTCTGCCCAGTTCACGGAACCGCTGCCAGAAAAAGATAAGACATCCCAGTAAAAATGCCAGTTCCACTGCGAACACAATCGTCCTTTTTCGGATCATAACAGCTATCCTCCCTTATCCCTGCACCATGTACTCAGGGCATGTACAAAATAAAAGGGAGACTACAGCACTTCGGTACTGTTCGTCCCCCTTGGCAGCAGAGCGTGTTTGAACATTACTTTCCGCCGGCTGTGTCACAATTTGTAAGAAATTTGTTCCAAACGAACGCGGTTCAGTGAACTGCGTCAAGTGAATTTCGGCCAAATATACCGCTAAACAGGACGTACAGACGGCAGCAGTAAATGTTCAAATGCACTCTACATCAAACGCCTGCTATGCAAACGGATTCTCCGTCGGATAACGGACGCCGGCCGGCTGGTTGTAGCCAATCTCGCTTACATCCACGCCGATATATTTAAATACTTCATACAATGCCTTGCCGTAATGACCGAATGCCACTGCGCCATGATGCGGATAGTTGCCCTCGATCAGTACGTGGCGGTAAAAACGCTTCATCTCCGGAATTGCGAAAATACCAATACCGCCGAAAGAACGGGTTGCCACCGGAAGGACTTCGCCGTTTGCCACATAAGCGCGCAGTTTGCAGTCTGCGGTACTCTGCAGGCGGAAGAAAGTGATATTGCCCGGGGTAATATCTCCCTCCAGCGTTCCCTGAGTCACTTCTTCCGGAAGGCTTCTTGCCATAATGAGCTGATATTTCATCTGGCAGAAAGACAGCTTCTTCGTGTTGGTATTACCGCAGTGGAAGCCCATAAAGACATCATTGCTGGTATAATCGTATTTCCCTTCGATATCCTCATGATAGATATCATAAGGCACGGTATTGTTGATATCCAGAAGCGTAACAATATCATCGCTGACGCAGGTGCCGATAAACTCGCTCAGGCAGCCGTAGATATCCACCTCACAGGATACCGGAATACCGCGGCCGGTCAGACGGCTGTTTACATAACAGGGAACAAAACCAAACTGTGTCTGGAATGCCGGCCAGCATTTACCTGCAACAGCCACATATTTCCGATAGCCTTTGTGTTCTTCAATCCAGTCCAGAAGCGTCAGTTCATACTGCGCCAGCTTTGGAAGAATTTCCGGCTTCATATTACCTTTGCCAAGCTCTGCTTCCATATCTGCGACCACTTCCGGAATTCTCGGATCGCCATCATGTTTGTTATAAGCTTCAAACAGATCAAGCTCAGAATTTTCCTCAATCTCAACACCCAGATTATAGAGCTGTTTAATCGGCGCATTGCATGCCAGGAAGTTTAACGGACGCGGTCCAAAGCTGATAATCTTCAGATCCGAGAGGCCGACAACTGCTCTCGCAATCGGAATAAATTCATGGATCATATCTGCACACTCTTCTGCAGTTCCAACCGGATACTCCGGAATATACGCCCTGATGTTCCGAAGCGCCAGATTATAACTTGCATTCAGCATACCGCAGTATGCGTCTCCGCGGCCCTGGATCAGATTATCGCCTGACTCCTCTGCCGCCGCTACAAACATCTTTGGTCCCTCAAAATGTTTCGCCAGTAAAGTTTCCGAAATCTCCGGACCAAAGTTGCCAAGATAAACAACCAGAGCGTTGCAGCCTGCCGCTTTTACATCTTCCAGAGCCTGCACCATATGAATCTCACTCTCTACGATACACACCGGACATTCATAGATATCTGCCGCATCATATTTTGCCTGGTATGCTGCCACCAGCGCTTTTCTTCTGTTCACCGACAAAGACTCCGGAAAACAGTCGCGGCTTACCGCCACGATACCGATCTTTACTTTTGGAATGTTGTTCATAATCTTATCCTCCTGATTGATGATATGTATGTTTTCAATATTACAGGGCTTTCACCTGCACCGAAACTGCTTTCTGCGAAGTAAATATCTTTTACTCCCGGCAGTCTACGTTCTTTCCGGTCAGACCGATATGGGAACCTTCCGGCAGCCCGCCTTCTGCATGTCCGATCAGCCATTTATTCTTTGCGGCGATCAGCTTGTCTTCCCATCCGTCATGCCCCTCTTCCAGCGGCAGATTGGTATTCTTAGGAAGCACAATCGCCACCTGGAAAGCATCGTCTCCCGCGCTGCAGGGCGCATAATGAAGCGTAGTCGCATAAATTTCCACCGCTGTTCCTTTAGGAAGCAGAAACGCCTCCACCAGAGAAGTATCATAAGTAAAATTTTCTGTAATATCCTGCTGCGCGCCTACAAGAAGAATGGCGTCAGTCCCTGCCACATTGATCTCTGAAGAGCGATGATATTCCAGCGCATTAAGCAGATAGTTGCGGCCGTTGCAGTAACCAATCTGAATGGGCAGTTCCCCATAAGTTTTCGTCTGCAGCTCTGCGAACACCGGAAGCTCTTCCAGTTCTGCCACAGACGGCTCATAGACTACATTCTCCGGGAGCGGTGTTTTTGTATTCAAAGCTTCCACCAGCCCCGAAAATTCAATATTCTGTACGACTCTTCCATATCTGCCGAATGCAGGATCCGTTACTTTTTTAATCTCCATCGTCATCTTCCTCCTTTTATATACACAGTTTCTAATAACTCTTCTATTCTCTGCAGAGATTTTTTTGCCGGCAGGTAAAAACATGCTCTCATCAATATCTGTGCAAATGTCATCATAAGAGCCGTACTGCAAAGCAGCGGTAAGGCGGAAAGAATTCCCTCCACACAAATCTGAAGTATCCCCGTCAGAAAAAAGAACAGAACACCACACATCCAGGTCATCATAAATACAGATACCAATGGATGCATTCGCATTTGAATACAGATTTCTGTTTGATTCCCCAGAGCCTGCATAGTTCCTTTTATCACCGGCAAAAAAGAATTCCGGTTCCTGATATTACTGACAAGTCTGAATTCCGAGTCATTTATTCTCCCGGTAAATTCTCCCTGTCGTGATACAGGAAAGAATCTGTCCTCCGAAATCGTCACCGACTTCAAAATCATACAGATCTCTTCTGCCGTCCTCTCTGTTTGAAATCTGTAATCCAACGACGGCAACAGTTTCATTTGATTATTTCAAACAGCGGCCTGCATGCCGGATAAATCTCCTTAAACTGCTGGTATCTCTCTTCGTATTTTGCCGCAATTTCCGGTGTGGGCTCTACAGTATCAATCACTTTCACCAGCTTTGCCGCTGCTGCCTCCACACTCTCATATTCACCGCAGGCTACGGCCGCCAGCATGGCTCCTCCCAAAGCCGGTCCTTCTTCGCTCTCGATCACATCTACCTTGATGTTCATAACATTTGCAATAATTTTTTTCCAGAGAGGACTTTTCGCTCCGCCTCCGCAGATTTTCGTGCGCTCAATATGAATACCCAGAGATTTTGCCACCTCAAAAGAATCTCTCAGTGCAAAAGCAACACCCTCCAGAACCGCCTGCGTCATGTCAGCGCGGGTTGTATCCATGGTCATGCCGATAAAGGTCCCCCGCGCGTTCGGATTATTGTGAGGAGATCGCTCTCCCATCAGATAGGGCAAAAAGTAAACATGATTCTCACCCAGTTTCTCAATCGCTTTCTGCTCCGCCGCATAATCCTTCGTTCCGATAATCTCATCCATCCACCACTTATTACAGGAAGCGGCGCTGAGCATACAGCCCATCAGATGATAGTGCCCGTCTGCGTGAGCAAAGGCATGCAGCGCATTGTGTCTGTCCACGCCGAATTTCCTGGAGGAAATAAAGATCGTTCCGCTGGTCCCAAGGGAGATATTACACATACCCTCGCCAACTGTTCCGGTTCCTACAGCAGCAGCAGCATTGTCTCCGGCTCCTGCCACTACCTTGACATCTGCAGGAATGCTCAGTTCCTCCGCGATCTGAGGCAGAACAGTTCCCACTGTCTCATAAGATTCATAGATCTTCGCCAGCTGTTCCTCTCGAATTCCGCAAATATCAAGCATCTCCTTCGACCAGCAGCGGTTTTTAACGTCAAAGATCAGCATTCCGGAAGCGTCGGACACATCTGTACAATGTACACCGGACAGCTTATAGGCAATATAGTCTTTGGGCAGCATAATCTTCGCAATCCTTGCAAAATTTTCCGGTTCCTTGTTCTTTACCCACAGAATCTTCGGAGCCGTGAAACCGGTAAAAGAAATATTAGCCGTGTACTCTGAAAGCTTTTCCCTTCCAATCACGTGATTCAGGTAATCGCATTCTTCATAGGTGCGGCCGTCATTCCACAAAAGCGCCGGACGAATCACCCGGTCCTGATCATCCAGGATCACAAGTCCATGCATCTGCCCTCCGAAGCTGATGCCCGCCACCTGATTTCTGTCGCAGTCAGACAACAACTCTTTCAGACCTGCCATAGTCTCTCTGAACCAGTCCTCCGGATTCTGTTCTGACCAGCCCGGATGCGGAAAACAGATTGGATATTCACGGGATGCAATTTTCTGGATCCTGCCTTCTCCGTCCATCAAAAGCAGCTTAACGGCGGACGTTCCAAGGTCCACTCCTATATAAAGCATACAAATACCCTCCTTTTTATTCTCCGACGTGCTCGTGCACGTTCTTTCTTTTTATATTACCTCTTTCCGTAAAAACTTTCAACAGATTGACACTATTTTTCTTAACCTCCTCCAATTTTTGTGAATTTCTCATAATTTTAATGTTTATTTCCATGAAAAATCATCTCTTTTTTGTCTGTTTTTCACAAAATCCATATGCCATACATAATGATAAAAGTGCACGGGCACGCTATCTGAGATTGACAGCCGGCATCATTTCATGTATTGTCAGTATGACAGTCGTCCCTGCTCTGAGCAGACACAAATCAGATTACTGCCCGAACCTCTGTTGATGCCGGTATAAAAGCCCTCATCCTCAGACCCGTACTGCATTGCCGAAATTCCGGTAAATGAGGCATCCGCTATTCACATCCTCCGCACGCCTGCAAAGCCAAAAGCAGAGTCCATCTGCAATACAGTACCAGGGAACATGACAGCTGCAGATACCTTCTTCAGGCAGATACAGAATTTTAACCAGGAGGCATGCAATGACCACCATCAAAGACATCGCAGAACTGGCCGGGGTCTCCCGCGGAACCGTGGACAGAGTTTTAAATAACCGGGGGGCCGTGAGTTCTCAGACCGCAGAGAAAGTTATGGAAATTGTCCGCGCTCTGGACTATCGTCCCAATAAGGCCGGTATTGCCCTTGCTGCTCAGAAGAAAAAATATAAAATCGGTGTAATTCTTTTCAGCGAAAACAACCCATTTTTTGACGAGATCATGGAAGGAGTACGAATAAAAGCCGCAGAACTGCAGGATTACGGAATTACCACGATCACAAGACGCGTGGAATTCGACGCCGATGCCCAGCTTCTGGCTATCAGCGAACTGATGGCAGAAGGAATTCACGGCTTGATGCTTGCACCTTTTAATCATATGCTGATACAGCAAAAAATAGACGAGCTGGTCGGACGGCAGATTCCCGTCGTAACGATCAACACAGACATTGATGGTTCTAAACGGATGGCTTATGTTGGAAGTGATTATTTCCGAGGCGGGTGTATGGCAGCCGGCCTTCTGGCCCTTATGACAGCGGGAGACATCCATCTGGGAATCATTACCGGTTCTTCCAACGTGCTCTGCCATACCGAACGAATTGCAGGACTGCAGCATACACTGAAGAAATCCTATCCACGCATTCATGTAACCGAGATTCTGGAAAATCATGACGACGAGTTCGAAAGTTATACGCTCACCAGTCAGATGCTCCGCCGGCATACAGATATCCACGCACTGTTCTTTGCCGCAGCCGGAGTCCACGGAGGATGCCGTGCAGTGATGGAATCCGGCCGCCATTTAAAGATCATTACTTTTGATGAAGTTCCCACCACTTTGGAGATGCTGAAAAAAGGAGTCATCTCCGCCACCATCAGTCAGCAACCTTATCAGCAGGGAGCCCGTTCACTGGATCTTCTTTTCGAATATCTGACATCCGGAATTCTCCCGCAACAAAGCAGATATTTTGTAGAGCATTCCATCAGAATCCGCGAAAACCTATTATAAGCGATGCCTTACCGGCAGACGAAATTTTATATTGACACAATTAAAAACAGGACTGCTGCAAAATACGCCCTGTCAGTTTCACAATCCACACAGTGTTGTCTGGTGAACCGTCATGCAGCAGTCCTATTCCGTTTTACACTCTGCCCCGCCATAGAACTAAAAAACACATGCACCCTGTGCGCTGATCTGTCATAAGCAGCAGCTAATCATTCTGATTGTCTATCCTGTGTAAGGTATCGTCTCAAAATACTCATAATCCGCTCTTTCATCGACATAGATCGTCCAGCTGTCTTCTTCTCCGTTTCCACGCACGTAGCGAATTTCTCCGTTCCGGCCCGTATCTTTATCCGTAAAACGCGCCGCTGAGCTATTGTCCGTCGCTGTAATACGTATATGGCTTCCCGCAGGTAACACAGTCTCTTCATCTTCTATCCAGACCGGCAGTTCCCTGACGGTTGTCAGCAGACGCCACGGATCGGATGTTTCCGGAATCTCAAACCATTCAGAGAAAGCCTCCAGGCGGCCTTCCTGGCTGATGCTGTAATCCATCAGGCTTCTGTACGTTCCGAACACATCCAGGCGCATACACAGACGAAGCCTGTCTGTATTCAGTACTCCTCCCTGCAGACTCAGCCCTTCCTGACGGTCGCACTCCTCAATCGTCCCTTCTGTGAGTTCAAATACAAAGGTTACAAAATCATCCGAAGCATAATCCGCATCAAAAACAACAAATACTCTGCCGTCTCTCTGACACACAAGGTATGCATCTCCGATCCTCGCAAACGGATCGGTCTCTATGGAAAAATGATTCAGTTCTAAATGGACCGGTCCATACTCTCCTTCATCCACATACAGTCTGAACTTTTCCTGCTGGCTGTCTGTTGCAGACAAAAAAAGCGACAGTTCCTCTCCCGATGGTATTCTGGCCACTCCGGCTCCCATATGGGTATGATAACGTCCCAGAATATAAGAATCCGAAAGATACGGTTCTACCCCCGCATAGGGAAGGGTCACAAAAACTTCTCCCATCGCATAAGGTCCAAGTTCATATGGCTGAAAGATAAATGTGATGCCTGCTGCATCCAGACACCAGTTTCCTCCATGATCCCACATCCGGCGCACAACATCCTCATATTCCGGAAACAGTTCTTCTGCATAAGTTCCGGATAATGTTTCTATTATATCCGTTTCTGCATATTCCTGAAACCCTTCCTCATCTGCAACGATATCAGACAGATCAAGAATTTGGCCACTCTGTGCATCAAAAGTAATCCCTCTGCTGCCGTAAGAACCATGTGCTCCTCCTGTGTATTCACTACTCATCTCGATCAGGCTGATTACACGCTCGTCCACACGCGCCGTCTGCAGTTCATGAAAAATACTGTATCTATAATAATCGTCTGCTTCTGTCATTCCTTCGTTTTCAGCCGCTTCAAGGATATACGCTTCTATCAACTCCTGAATTTCTTCTGCCCTCTTGTCAGACCATTGCCGTACTGCTTCTGTCACCTTCTGCGAGCCGCCGTCTGTCACTTTTACGGTATCATATTCTGCATGCAAAAGCCATTGTCCGGAATCAGGCGCAAAGCGGTCGTCTGTCACGGGAGAAAACAGAATCTGGGGAACTTCCGGAAAAAGTTCTGTCAGTCCGGCATCTTCCCGTTCGTCTTCCGTCTGTGTTTCCTGTACTTCCTCCACTTCTTCTTTCGAAAAACCGCAGCCCGTTACCGCCAACATACTTCCCACCAGGAACAGAGCCAGTATTCTCTGACTGGAGGTTCTCTGTCTTTTTCTCATAATTTATCCCCCCTGATCTTTTTACCCGCGCCCAAAATCTCCTATCCAAACATATGCAGACAACCTGCCACAATACCGATCGCAGCAGAAGCCGCAATATATACGACCGGATGCCTGTTCCACTTTTTAATCGCCAGATAGAGCCCCGCTGCCAGCACAATGCCAAACCAGTTAAATGCTCCGGTCGGATCGGATGGAAATTTTTCCACATGAATGAGCGTGGCAAGTACCACGGAAAAACCCGCCGCTGCGATCAGACCAGTAGAAGCCGGTCGCAGACCATAAAAAATATACTGCACAAGACTGCTTTCTTTGAATTTTTCCAGCACCCTCGACACCAGTATAATAATCATCACGGAAGGAGCAATCAGCCCCAACGTCGCCACAATTCCTCCGATCAGTCCATACGTATGAAATCCTGCATAAGTTGCCGCATTGACGCCGATCGCTCCTGGCGTAGATTCTGAAATCGCGATCAGATCCATCAAATCCTGCTGCGTAAACCAGCCAGTAGACTGACTGATCTCCTGCAGAAAAGGCAGCGTTGCCAGCCCGCCGCCGATTGCAAACAGACCCGCTTTAAAAAATTCACAAAAAAGCCGCATCAATATCATTTCTGTACCTCCTTCCTTCCATTGCCGCCATGTAAAACAACACCGGCAGCACCGGCAATCACCACATAGACGATCGGTGATATGGAGAACAACTGCGGATAAAAGCTCTGTCCCACCGCAAGTCCTGCAGATATGAGAAAGACCAGCAGAAAAATCACTGTCGTTGACTGATCAATCACAGATTTCTTCCACAGCCTCTGCACCGCGTTAAAAATCAGCACACAGACGCACACACGGATTCCTTCGAACGCATACTGGATCACTTTCAGATCCGCAAAATTTGTTAAACATGCAGCAATAATTGTGATAATAATAACAGAAGGAAAAACCACTCCAAGCGTTGCAAATATTCCTCCCACGATCCCTGCCTGCCGGTAACCAATGAACGTTGCTGTGTTCACCGCAATAACGCCGGGAGTACACTGTCCAATCGCATAATAATCTGCCAGCTCCTCCTCCGTCGCCCAGTGATGTTTTTCCACCACCTCACGCTGCAGCATCGGCAGCATGGCGTAACCTCCTCCAAAAGTCAGTCCCCCGATCCTGGCAAAGGTCAGAAACATATCCCACAATTCTTTCATATTCTTGCGCTCCTTTACTTTTCAATATATTAAGTATGAATACCGGGCTTACGAAACGGCTTCTCGAACCATCTCTTGATTACAATCTGAATCTCATCTGTAGATGGATCGACCGGTTCCGTTAATATGGTATCCATACCCGCGCGATTTGCTCCCCAAATATCAGTAAAAATCTGGTCTCCGATAAATAAAACCCTTTCCGGCCCTATCCCGAGCTTTTCCAACGCCTTTTTATATCCTGCTATTTTAGGCTTCCCGGCTTTATATACATAATCTGTCTTCAATGAAGCCGCAAAAGGACTTACCCTTGCTTCTCCATTATTAGACACCAGCATTGTTCTCATCCCCAGTGCATGAAGGCGCTGAAACAGGCTGACTGACTTTGCATCCGCCGGAGCTCCATGAGCCACCAGCGTATTATCAATATCAAAGACCACTCCCTCATATTTTCCCGAAAGCATATCCCAATCCAGTTCATACACCGACGCTGTCACTTCGTCTGGATACAGCTCTTTTACCAACATCATACACAATTCCTTTCGTTCATAAATTGTTCACCTTTCTTTTAAAAAAGGTTAACTTTATGCACATGATTACTTCATTTCTTTTCCATATAATATAATCATCAACAGCAGAGGCCAGTCAGCTAATACTTTTAAATAAACTTTTTCATAATAATGCCGGGTGAACAGCACCCGGCATCCTCCCTTTTTACAGAAAAATATTCTCCAGGCATTTTCCATTCCGTATCGTTTATAAAAACAAGGGATGCTCCGATACACAGTTGCTGTGTCGCGCATCCCTTTATATTTTACAACGGGTCAGGCGGACATACGCCATGTCCATTCACAATTTGGCCGCTGTAATAATGTCATTATTTGGTCTCTGCTGTAAAATTCACAAAGAACGTCTCCCCTGTACTGTCATCATCAAATGCTTCCATATAAGAGATCGAGAAATCCTGCTTGCCTTCCGGCACTTCAAAGATCAGAAGTCCGCTTCTGGATTCCCCTTTAGCCAGGGGATAGATGCCTGGAAGCTGTTCGTCAGTCAGAGGGTCAAGTCCTTCTTCTGTACCGTTAAACGTAATCGGAAGGCTGAAAGCTTCCTCTCCTTCCTCTCCCCACTGTGCCTGGAAATCGGTATCATACATCTCGATTTCTTCATTAAATGTATTCTTTATCGTTACACTCGCCACCAGAAGCTGATTCCCCTCTACCGGCTTGTACCCTTCAAATTCACCGCATACATATGCGCTGTCCACCTGATAGTTGAAAAAATACGTTTTCATGGTTGCGCCAAAACCATCCTTTTTCCCACAACCGGATACTACCAGAACCGTCAGGGCAAACAATACTGCCATCATTTTCTTCATTCTTTTCATCACCTGTAACCTCCAAAATTTATATCCCTTATATCCGGCATTCGTTTCCGGCAAATATCAGAATCTGCCACACGCCGAACTATTACTGCATTTCGAAAATAACGATGAATCCATACCTGATATCTATGTCAGCCGTGTCTCCGTTAACCAGCGACGCAGTAGACCCTGCGCCCAGTTTTGCAGACGTGCAGACAGCGGATGGCTTTATTCACTGAAATTTCCGCTTAACAGCACTGCTATAAGTTTATCACTGTCTATAATGAAAGTCAAATCAAAATACTGAAAATTAAGAGAAGATTAAGAAAAACGTTCCTTTACAAAAAGATTGATTCTCATGTATTTCAGTAGTATACTTATCATGTTATAATAAAGAAAATCTACTTTCGCCTGGCAAAGACGCACATCGAAAAGGATATTATTCAGCCTTTGCCAAGCGATCGTATACACAATGGAGGATATGACAGTACATGAACATAAAGGCGATTCTGTCAATGGTGTTATGCTGCGCTGCTCTCAGCGGATGTAAAAGCGACAGTTCGCAGGCGCCAGCAAGCTCTGTCCATGGCAGTTCCTCCGGTATCCAAAGCGACGCTGCAGAAGTCCAAGAGGATACCCGGGAACTCCGCGACAGCACCCCAAATGTGCTCATCCCCGCTGCAGATGGAACGGATACTTACGGCACTGATGCCATAACCATTGATGCCTCCCACACGGATCAGGGATATCTAATGGTCCGTTATACCGGCGATAACCCCAAAGTCAAACTGCAGATCGCCACTCCTGATGACAATACTTATACCTATCTGCTGTCACAGGAACAGAAATATGAAACGTTCCCTCTTTCAGGCGGAAGCGGCAGCTATTCTCTCTCTGTACTTGAAAATGTAGAGGGCGATATGTATTCTGTTGCATTCCGTCAGGATATACAAGTCAGTATCGTGGATGAATTTCTTCCTTTTCTTTATCCAAATCAGTATGTGAATTTTACTCCGAAGTCTCAGACAGTTGCCAAGGGCGAGGAACTGGCAAAAGAAGCCCATTCTGATCTGGAAGCATTAACCAGTATTTATCATTATGTCACTTCCAACATTACCTATGATACGGAAAAGGCCACCAGTGTTGTCTATGGATATCTGCCGGATATTGATGAAACTCTGAACAGCAAAACCGGCATCTGCTTTGACTATGCCGCGATCACGGCCGCGATGCTCCGCTCTCAGAGGATACCTACCAGGTTGGAAGTCGGCTATGCCGGAGAAGCATATCATGCCTGGATCAGCGTATATCTCGAAGAAAGCGGATGGATTGATAATATTATAGAATTTCATGGTTCTTCCTGGAGCCTTATGGATCCTACCTTTGCCGCCGGAACGGACAGCAGCAGCCTGAAGCAGTTCATCGGTGACGGCACCAATTATATTGTAAAATACTACTATTAATGATTCCTCTGTTTCAGAACAGTCGGGAAAGGAGTTTATATGGCACAGCAAACATTTTCCCCGTTATCCAACATGGAAGTATCCGCTTTTTGTTCCCAGATGGCGATGATCCTTCATTCCGGTATTTTTGTCATGGAGGGTATTTCCATCATGCTTGAAGATACAGCAGACCAGGAAGAACGCGCTCTCCTGATGCAGGTAAATGAAACACTTCAGGAAACCGGAATCCTTCACCAGGCGCTCAGAAAAACCGGCGCTTTTCCAGAATATATGATCCGAATGATACGAATTGGAGAAGAAACCGGAAAACTGGATGATGTTCTCACCGCACTCACTGCCTACTATGACAGAGAGGCTACGATTGCACAGACTGTCAAAAATGCGGTCACCTATCCGTTGATCATGGTTTTCATGATGCTTCTGGTGATTCTGGTGCTGATCACAAAAGTTATGCCCATATTTAACGAGATTTTTCAGCAGCTTGGCAATGAAATGACCGGCTTCTCCAGAGCTGTTCTGAATCTGGGTATTGCCGTCAACCGCTACTCTGCCTTATTAATCATACTTCTCATTCTGTTGGCTGCGGCGGCATTTTATTTTGGAAAAACACAAAAAGGACGCCGGCAGCTGCGTTCCTTTGCCCTGCATATTTCGTTTATCCGTTCTTTTATCGAAAAACTGACAGCCTGCCGGTTTGCAAACGGCATGTCTCTGACCTTAAGCAGCGGCATGAGCCCGGAAGAATGTCTGAATCTTACTTCCGATCTGATCGGAGAGGCTGATTTCGTCCGAAAACTCGACATCTGCAGAGAATCCATTAAAAATGGTCAGGAACTCAATGACGCTTTTATCAAAGCTGAAATTTTCACCGGCATTTACGCGCGTATGGTATCCATCGGCGACCGGACCGGAGCTCTGGATGAAGTCATGCAGAAGATTGCAGACAAATATCAGGAAGAAATTGATCTCAGATTTGCTGGTATCATCGCAGCTCTGGAGCCCACTTTGGTCATCCTTCTCTCCCTGATCGTCGGCATGATCCTTTTATCCGTCATGCTCCCCCTCATGGGAATCATGGCCAGCCTGTAAGAAAACGGGGGAATGTTATATGAAACATCGTTTTGAAACGCAGAAACGTAACTCCTTCTATGGTAATCTCATCATTTCTGCTGCCGTTTTCTGCATTGTGCTGTCTGTATTTACTCTGGGTGTTTCCAGAATATCAGATCAGACAGACGCACAGGCAATGCAGACGCTGAGGCAGGCGCTGAACCGCGGAATCATTCACTGCTATACGCTGGAAGGAGCTTACCCGGAAAATCTTCAATATCTGAAAGACCATTACGGCCTTACTTATGATGAAGAACGTTTTTTTGTAGATTATCAGGTACTGGGCAGCAATATCCTGCCGGAGGTTACAATTATAGACAGGAGGGACAGACAATGAGATTTCAGCCCCGGCACAGACATGTCATTGATCTGATTTTTCCAATTTCACTGTTCTTTGTATTTGCCGCATCTGCTCTCAGCGTATTGATACTGGCTGCAGATCTCTATGCTTCTACAACAGATCAGCTAAATGTCAATGATGAAAACCGCACGGCACTGTCTTATATTTCCGAAAAGATACGTCAGAATGATTCAGGCGGCGCCGTTGATACCCTTTCTATTGACGGAGTCGACTGTCTTGCACTGTCAGCAGTCTACAACGGAACGCCCTGCACTACCTATATTTATGCATACGACGGTCTGCTGAAAGAATTGTTTATTAATGATGGAATTTCTTTCTCTCTGAATGAAGGACAAGATATTATGCAGATCGCCTCGCTGTCTATCAGCCGTCTGGACGAACACCTCTATCTGTTTACAACCGTTGACAGTACCGGCACTGAAAGTTCGGTTATTGCAGCAGAAAGGAGCGTACCATGAAGAAACCTTCTTCCCGTCGTTCCGGCCTTCTTTTAATGGAACTTATTATATCCATCCTGTTTTTCTCTCTGATCAGCGCCGTATGCCTCCAGCTGTTTGTAAAGGCAAGGCTTCTTGGCAGAGAGACAAAAGAACTGGATATGGCAGTCAGATGTGCTGTTTCGGCTGCAGAACTTCTGAACGGGGCAGATGAACCGTTAGCCTCTATTGCCGCGCTTTATCCGGAATCTTATATTCCTGCAGAAGGAGGTATCACACTTTTATTCGACGCAGATTTTCGTTCCTGCAACAGTACAGACATGGTTTATCAAATGGATGTTCTGCTCCTGCCGGAAGACGATCAGACCGTTTCATGGTCCGTCGTCCTGTATGGAGATCACCATACCAGGGAAATTTACCGCCTGGACGGCGTGTCTTACCGATGTCTGATTCCACAGGACAGTTCACAGCAGAAAGGAGTATTGACTGCATGAAAAAAACATCCTCTCCAATCACCAATATCGGTTCTGTGTCTCTGCTGATGATATTTATTGTACTGTGTCTGGCCGTCTTCTCAACGCTTTCGCTCTCGGGATCACTCAGCGAATATCGCTACAGTCAGAAGATTGCACAGCATCATGCAGATTATTACAACGCATCTGCTTCTGCATCCAGAATATTAAGGGAAATTGATCAGATCCTGCATTTGTCTTACGACGAACAGACAGAACAATACTACGACACAATCGAAAAACAACTGGCACTTTTAGACGGTGTAGAGGCAGATCTGATATCGGAGCCCCCTTCCATCACTTATAAAATACCCATTGACGATTCCCAGTCACTGCGAATCATGCTGGCACTAAATGCTCCGGATGAGCTGAAAAAAGGTTACTATCGAATTACCGCCTGGCAGGAAATCCCGTCTTCAGAGTGGAACGGGGATGACAGCCTGAATCTTATGACATTCTAAACAGGAGGATACAAATTATGATTACTGCAAAAGAACTGCTTGAGAAAGCTGTCCATCAGAAAGCTTCGGATATATTTATTGTAACGGGGCGTCCCGCCTCCATGCGGGTAAACAACAACCTGATCATGAACGACGAACAGCGATTAATGCCGGCCGATACAGAGAAGCTGATACAGGAAATCTATAAAATCGCAGAACGTTCCATCGAACAGCTTTTACAATCCGGAGATGATGATTTTTCATTCCCGATACCCGGTATGTCCAGATTCCGTGCCAGTACTTATAAACAAAGAGGTTCTTTGTCCGCAGTGATCCGTCTGATCGCCACCTCTCTTCCTGAACCGGATTCCATTGGAATTCCGGAGAACATCATATCTCTGGGAAGATTTTCAAAGGGTCTGGTACTGGTAACCGGACCTGCGGGAAGCGGAAAATCCACCACGCTCGCCTGTATCATTGACCACATCAACCGTTATCAGGAAAAACATATTATTACACTTGAAGACCCGCTGGAGTTTTTGCACAGACACGATAAGAGCATTGTCAGTCAGAGAGAAATCAACACGGATACAGAGAGTTATACGACTGCTCTTCGTGCCGCTCTTCGTCAAAGTCCCGATGTCATCCTGTTAGGAGAGATGCGCGACTACGAAACCATGCAGGCTGCTATGACAGCGGCAGAAACCGGACATCTTGTTTTTTCCACTCTGCACACTACCGGCAGCGCCAAAACTGTGGACCGCATCATAGACGTATTTCCGCCCAGTCAGCAACGACAGATTGCGGATCAGCTCTCCATGGTGCTGCAGGCTGTAGTTTCTCAGCAGCTCGTTCCGACAACGCAGGGCGTGCTCACCCCTGCCTTTGAGCTGATGACCGTCACCCCTGATATCCGCAGTATGATCCGCGGGAAAAAGATCCCGCAGATCGATGGCAGGATCTATTCATCTCCGGGCACTGCACAGGATATGTTCTCGATGGACAACTGGCTTCTGGATCTGTACAACAAAGGACTGATCACCCGCGAAACTGCCGTCGAACATGCAACGCTTCCGAGGCTTTTAGGTCCCAAGCTGCTTTAGAATGAACTTTAACTGCACAACTTTTTAAATCCCGTCCCTGTATTCAGCTTTCATACAAATAGATATAGACTGCTGATCACAGGAACGGGATTTTATTCTGACCCGCTATTTATTATATTTTGCCTCAATATCACAGATTTTCTGAACGCGCTCTGCGTGCCTTCCACCCTCAAACTCAGTATTAAAAAATGCGTCCAGTATCATCTTCGCCATTTCATTACCGACCACACGCGCTCCCATAGCAATGATCTGAGATGCATTATGTTTTGCAGTCATCATTGCCGAATACGGCTCACTGCACACTGCAGCACGGATTCCCGGCACTTTGTTCGCTGCCAGAGAAATGCCGATGCCTGTCCCACAGATCAGCACGCCTTTCTCCACTTCTCCTGTCTTGACGGCCTCTGCCACTTTCAGCCCCTGATCCGGATAGTCAATACGTACAGATGCATCATATGCTCCATAATCCACGCACTCATATCCTTTCTCTGTCATATAGTCCATCAGTTCCTTTTTCAGATCAATGGCAGTATGATCACAGCCAAATCCAACTTTCATAATAAGACCCTCCAAAATATAATTTTATGTCTGTGTTTTCAGTATAACAAATGTACGCCAAATCTTCCACCTCAAATTATAACTGCAGAAAATTTTATTTCATAATATCTGAATTAATAATCAATCCGTATTTTCAGCGCCTGCTGATAATTTTGAATCACTGCCGTCGTACACTCTCCACCATACTCCCCGTCCAGCGTCCAGGGAACCAGCCCGTCCGCTTCCACCTGAAGACGGGCTGTGCGAAATGAATACATATATTTGGAATCAATTTCTTTTAAAATGATTGCACCCAGGATTTCCTGCAGTTCTGCCGCATTTTTTGGTGTCTTAATAAAAGTCACCTCGAATACTCCGTCATCAAACTGCACTTTTCTGCCTATGATGCTTTTAAAACCGCCCACCGAGCGAGAATTTGTCACCATTCCAAAGATAAAGTCTCCTTCCGCCTCCAGTTCACGACTACGTATACTCATATGATAAGAAGGAATATTTGTCAGACGTTTCATACCTTCCAGAAGATACGCCATATGTCCGAGCACATTTTTTACATTCTGCTTGGTTGAATATGCCACATCCGTAAAAATGCCAAACGCAGCAATATATACAAAATGCTCATCATTAAAAGTCCCCATATCGCACGGAAAATCTTTCCCTTCCACTGCGATATGCGCCGCCTTCAGCATATTTCTTGGAATCTTAAGGCTCCTTGCAAAGTCATTGACCGTGCCGGAAGGGATATAGCCAATAGGAATCCTGCTGGCACGCCTCATCATTCCCTGCACCACTTCATCCATCGTACCGTCGCCGCCGCTGCACACTACCAGATCATAATCATCCGGCAGCTCTTCAATCTGTTTTACCGCATCCTTTTTTTCCCTGGTCGGATGTACTGTCAGTTCATATCCGGCGTCAGAAAAAATCTGCAGAATATGAAACAGCTTTGTCCGTATCTGTTCCCGTCCCGAATGAGGATTGTAGATAAAATAAAGCTTTTTCCCATCTTTCATGATAAAACACCTCGATTCATCCAAATAGGAAAACAACCGCAAAATCAGCGGATCAACGCCCCCAGCAAACCATAAGAAAGAATTGACATGATGATCGTTGCAATCACGATCCCCAAAAGTACTGCCGGAAATGCTTTTTTAAACTTTACTCCCAAAAGCGAAGCGATCAGGGACCCGGTCCAGGCTCCCGTTCCGGGCAGCGGAATACCGACAAACAGAACCAGCCCCCAGAACTCGTATTTTTCTATCTGATCACTCTTGCCCATGGCACGGTTTTCCAGTTTCTCCACCATAGGCCGGAACGTCCTGGTATGTTTGAGCCAGTTGAACACAGGCGTGATCAAAAGCAGAATAAACGGTACCGGAATGATATTACCGATCACACAGAACCAGATCGCCCTTACAATATCGATATTTAAAAATGAAGCAGCCAGAAGTCCGCCCCGAAGCTCCAGAATAGGAACCATAGAAATGACAAATACGATCATTTCTTTGGATACTCTGCCCTGCAGAACCTCCATAAACCAGGTTATCAAATTGTCCATATCTATACTTCCTTTCTCTGCAAAGCCTTATAGCCCTCCAAAAACGCATACAGTGCTTCCATCTGCTCATCTGTTCCGATCGTTATCCTCAGATACTGATCAATTCTCGGAACATCAAAATAACGTACAAAAATACCTTCTTTTCTAAGCTCTTCATAAAGCTCCCTGGCCTGATACTCCGGATGTGTGACAAACAGAAAATTTGTGCTGGAATCCAGCGAACGAAAACCAAGTTCCGAAAGCCGTTCCCGCGCCTGTTCCCGCGTTCTGATAATCTTCGCCACCGTCTCCTGAAAATAGGCTTCATCCAGCACAGCCTCCACACCCAGCTTCAAAGCAAGCTGATTCATAGTATAGGAATTAAAAGAATATTTCACATCATTCAGATATCGAATCAGTAGCGCATTTCCCACCGCAAATCCAATCCGCATTCCTGCCATAGAACGGGATTTGGAAAAAGTCTGTACGACCAGAAGATTATCATACTTTTCCACCAGACTAAGTGCGGATTCCGCACCAAAGTCCACGTACGCCTCGTCGACAATAACAACGACATCCCGATTATGAAGAAGAATATCTTCCACATCAGAAACTCCCATGGCCAGAGAAGTCGGTGCATTCGGATTCGGAAAAATAATGCCTCCATTTTCCCGGTCATAATCTTCTTTTACAATCCGAAAATTCCCGTCCAAAGCCGGTGTCTCATAGGGAATCCGGAACTCTTCCGCCCATACCGGATAAAATGAATAGGTAATATCCGGAAACAGAATCGGTTTTCCGGAATTAAAGAATGTCATGAAAGCCAGTGCAAGCACATCATCCGAACCCACTCCCACAAAGATCTGATCCTGTGCCACATGATAACGCTCTGCCAGAGCTTCCACCAGAACAGAAGACTTAGGATCCGGATACAACCGCAGACAGTCTGTCCGGAATTCCTTCAGCGATTTTTCCACCCCAGGAGCCGGAGGATACGGATTTTCGTTCGTATTCAGTTTGATCATCCCGGGTCTGTTCGGCTGATCACCGGGAGTATAAGGCGTTACTCTCCGGATATTCGCTTCCCATGCTCTCATTTGTTTTCTCCTTTTAAAACAGCAGTTCCTTTCTCTGCCATAAAAATCGGGTGATACGACAGCTTTGCCTTTCTTAATCCTTCATCCCCGGTATCATCCTCGCGGTTTACATATTTGTATTGCGACACTTCGTGTTCCAGAAACTGCTGATTAATCATTGGATATGCTCCCCGAATATCCGCATATGCTTTTTCAATATGCACTACAAACGTATCCTCGGACACCGGTTCGCCCAGAGTAAAGGCAATTACCTCTCCTCCCGCTCTCAGTACTCCGCCGCAAAGCTTCAGCTCTTTTTGAAGACGCAGAGAATTCAAAGCGACACACATCTCTTTATTTTTCTCCGGATCTTCTTCACAGCCGTTATACTCTCTCCAGCGAAGAGCCATCTGAAAACATTCTTCCACATTGTCATCATTTAAAGGTTCATAGCTCCAGTCCGGGTGAGCCGCTTTAAACTGATTGATATGATTCTTTTTCCCATGGTATTTCTTTCCCGACAAACGAATCAGCTTCTCTGTTTCATAGACATAATCCTCGGGATCTCTGGGCCATGCGACCTCGAACATTTCCGGAAAATTCTGTTCAAGTTCTTCATACTCTTTTTTGCTCATTCCATGAAACCGAAGCACATATCCCTGCTCCTGACATTCTCGCATCAGTCTCTTAACTGCTTCTTTTCTGTCCCCGTTTCCGGCCGGATACATATAAGAATAATTCCCGTCAAATATACATCGAAATACTGCCGTTCCTTCTATCTCCGTCCACACCAGATCGTAAAATCTCGCCCACAGATAAATATTGGCAAATGATCTCTCACACCCTTGAAACCCCTGATATTCCAAATAAGAAACAATCTTTTCCCGGTCTGTAAGTTCCGGTTTTTTAAATAGAATCTCTGTCATTTTTATTCTCCTGTGAAAATGGCCCGCCTGCAAAGCAGGCTTTCTGCCAATATAAACTCATGCGGAGCCGCATAGATATGGCAGCCCCGCCTTTTTTCTGAACAGTCACTCAAACAATCTCTCTTTATATACACCCGCCCGGATCAGCTCCTGAAAAGAACGGATCACGGAAGGTTTATCTTCTTTATAGGTAACCCCAAACCACTTGTCTGCGGATTCAAGAACCGTCACATTCGCCTTCTTTTCCTGAATCAGCTGGTCTATAATTGTCGGTATCAGATATTCACCTTTTGTCTTATCCGGAAGCTCTGCAAGAAAATCTGCAAATCCTGTTTTCAGTACCTGAAATATCTCCGGCGTCAGCCCCCACATGTTCATAGATACCGGACAGCGAACATCCACCGGTGTCAGACTTCCGTCTTCTTTGCGTACAGCAGCTCCTGTTTCTGTTTTTACAATATTCTTGGTTTCTGTCACTTTCGTCAGATGCCGTTCATCATCCACGCTGCAGATTCCTCTGGTCACGCCTCCGTTTTCACTCAGCGTATTGCCCAGCAGGAATCCTGCCATACAGAATTCCATCTTCTCTCCTTCGTTGTGATCCTGTATCAGGTAATCGTGAACCTTCACAAAAGCTTCTTTCCCATAATAATCGTCCGCATTGATGACTGCAAAAGGTTCCTGCACCAGTTCATGACAGCACAGAATTGCCTGACCGGTCCCCCAAGGTTTTGTCCTTCCTTCCGGCTTTATGAACCCTGCCGGCAGATCATCAAGCTCCTGAAACGCATAGAGCGTTTCAATTCGTTTCTCCATCCTGTCTCCGATCACTTCCCGGAAATCTTTCTCCAGATCCTTACGGATAATGAATACTACCTTATTAAACCCTGCCTCTATCGCGTCGTGAATCGAATAGTCAATGATAATCTCTCCGGACGGTCCAACCGGCTCCAGCTGTTTGATCCCGCCTCCAAAGCGGCTTCCGATCCCTGCCGCCATGACGACCAGCGTTGTCTTTTTCATGTTACCCTCCTGTGTATTTTCTTTATTCCTGCAGACAATAATCATTTCCTTACCCCATAGCCTGCAGCGGAATTTTTCATTTATCAACAGAATCTGTTTTCTCCAGGCAGTCGTACGCCCCAGTCTGTTTACATAATACTTTTCATTGCCTCAATTACTTTTGACACATATTTTTCACACAACTCCTGTGTCGTCGCTTCCACCATCACTCTTAAAAGGGGCTCTGTTCCGCTCTCACGCACAAGAATTCTTCCTTCAGTGCCCAGGTCCTGCTCTACCTCCTGAATCGCCGTTTTCACTTTCTTGTGTTCCAGAACCGTTTTTTTGTCAGTCACCCGAAGATTCTGAAGAAGCTGGGGATAAATTTTAACTTCAGAAGCGAGCATGCCAAGACTTGTTTTTTTCTCAAGCAGTACTTCCATAATCTTCAGAGAGGTTAATATCCCGTCGCCGGTCGTTGCATGTTTGCTGAAGATGATATGTCCGGACTGTTCGCCTCCCAGACGGTAACCATTCTCCATCATGTTTTCAAACACATATTTGTCTCCGACCTTCGTCTTCTGATAATTCAGGCCAATCTTGTCGCAGGCTTTATACAGACCAATATTGGACATAACCGTGGTTACGATCATATCGTCTTTGAGCTGCCCGATTTCTTTCATATATTTTCCACAAATATAAAGGATCAGATCTCCGTCTACCACATTCCCATGTTCGTCCACGGCCAGACAGCGGTCTGCATCCCCATCATAGGCAAAGCCCACATCCAGTCCCTTTTCTTTTACAAATGCCTGAAGCGCTTCAATGTGCGTGGAACCGCAGTCCCTGTTGATATTCGTTCCATCCGGATCGTTATGAATGACATATGTTTTGGCTCCCAGAGCGTCAAACACACTTTTGGCAATCGCAGACGCACTTCCGTTGGAACAATCCAGCCCCACACGCATGGTTTTAAAAGACCTCGTAGGAAGAGAAATCAAATATCCGATATATCGGTTCCTGCCTGCCGAAAAATCTACAGTACGTCCTATATGCTCTTTTGTCGCCAGCGGAACTTCTTCCAGCTCACCGTCAATATAGGCCTCGATCTGCTCCTCTACAGATGCTTCCAGCTTATATCCCATACTGTTGATGATCTTGATGCCGTTATCATAAAACGGATTGTGACTTGCTGATATCATGATCCCGCAGTCAAATCCTTCTGTGCGCACTACATAAGAAACGCTTGGTGTCGTTGTCACATGCAGAAGATAAACGTCTGCTCCGGAAGCTGTCAGTCCTGCTACCAGAGAATATTCAAACATATAGCTGGATCTTCGGGTATCTTTTCCAATAACTACCTGTGCTTTATGATCACGCCCATAATACCATCCCAGAAAACGTCCTACTTTATAAGCATGCTCTACCGTCAAATTTACATTTGCTTCACCGCGGAATCCATCGGTTCCAAAATATTTTCCCATTCTTTTACCCTCACTATCCATTAGCTTTTCAAATCCTGGTATTATATTATACGTAAAAAAACCGGTAATTTCAACCTGCTTTTACATTTTCTCCCGCCGGCATATATGTGAAAAGCAACCGCATCAGCTCTCTTCGTTCAGACTGCTAAGCTTGGCTGCCTGATCTGCCGCGATACATGCATCAATAATTTCCTGGATATCGCCGTTCATAATCTTATCAAGCTTATATAAAGTCAGATTGATCCTGTGATCTGTCACGCGGCCCTGAGGGAAATTATAGGTTCGTATCTTTTCCGAACGGTCGCCTGTACCGATCTGGCTTCTTCTGGCTTCGGCTTCCGCATCATGCGCCTTCTGGCATTCTATATCGTACAGTTTTGCGCGCAGCAGGGCAAATGCTTTGGCTTTATTCTGAAGCTGAGACTTCTCAGTCTGGCTGTAGACAACAATCCCGGTGGGATAATGCGTCAGACGTACCGCAGAATCTGTTGTATTCACGCACTGGCCGCCGTTGCCGGAAGCTCTCATGACATCAATCCGGATATCTTTATCATCAATCTGCACATCTACTTCTTCTGCCTCCGGCATCACGGCAACCGTAATCGTAGAGGTATGAATACGCCCGCCGGATTCCGTCTCCGGCACACGCTGCACGCGATGTACACCGGACTCATATTTCATCACCGAATATGCGCCCTGTCCTGTAACCATAAATGTTACGCTTTTCATACCGCCGATACCGATTTCGTCTGATTCCATCATCTCTACTTTCCATCGTCTTGCTTCCGCATAATGCGCATACATTCGATAGATTTCCGCCGCAAACAGAGCCGCTTCATCTCCGCCGGCTCCCGCGCGGATCTCCACAATCACATTCTTATCGTCATTGGGATCTTTTGGCAGAAGCAAAATCTTCATCTGCTGCTCCAGCTCTGCCGTACGTTTTTTGGCTTCCGAGAGCTCCTCCTTCAGCATATCGCGCATTTCTTCATCTGATTCGCTCTCCAGCATCGCCAGGCTGTCTTCCACTGTTTCCTGACATTTTTTATATTCAATATAAGCGTCCACCAGCGGCTGCAGATCCGCCTGTTCTTTCATAAGCTTTCGGAAACGATTCTGATCGTTGACAACGGAAGGTTCCGTCAGCTCATTTGTGATTTCCTCATACCGTCTTACCAGATCTTCTAATCTGTCAAACATCTCTTTCCTCCATTATTTTACAGCTTCACACTTCCGTACACTACCCGGTCACACCCGGACAGATCTCTTATCATACGAACCTGTGTAAACTTCCGCTCCATCAATGTCATAACCGCCTCCGCCTGATCATATCCGATCTCCAGAAACAGCATTCCTCCCTGTTTCAGATACTCCGGACTCTGCTCTGTTATTTTCCTGTAATAATATAACCCGTCTTCTTTTCCATCCAGAGCGATTCTCGGTTCATAATCCCGCACCTCTTCCATCAGCGTATCCACTACATCGGATGGTATATAGGGCGGATTAGACAAAATACAGTCAAATTTCCCTTCAATCTGTTCAAACAAATCACTTTTCCATAACCTGGCTGAAGTTTTCAGATGCTCCTGATTCCATCCTGCAACCTGAAGGGCATTTTCTGAAATATCTGTGCCATACCCCAAAACTCCCGGCACTTTCTTCAGAATACTCAGAAGGATACAGCCGGAACCGGTACAAAGATCCAGAATCTCCATACCTGGCCGCACATATTTCAGCGCTTCCTCCACCAGAATCTCCGTGTCCTGTCTTGGAATCAGCACATGCTCATTCACCCGGAACGTATATCCCATAAACTCCTGACTCCCTGTCAGGTGCTGGAGCGGAACGTGCATCGTTCTTTTATTTATAAGCTCCAGATATTTCTTCTCCTGGTTTTCTTCTGTCAGACGTTTCGGACATAAATAATACTCATGTTTTGTACAGCCGGTGACAGACTCCAGAAGATACCAGGCATCCAGTTCTGCTTCATCTATCCGGGCAGCCCGGAGACGTTTCTTCCCTTCAAGCAGAAGTTCACCCAATGTCATCATTCTGCTTCTGCGACCTCTTCTTTTTCCGTATCTTGCGGTCCATACCCCTGGAACACCCTCCAGTCAAAAACCGCTTCGACCGCCCTGATGGCAACCTCTATCATATCGTCTTCTGGTTCTTTCGTTGTCAGCATCTGCATCCCTTTCCCCGGAAGACTTAATATATTTACCAGGACATTCTCGCTTCTGCCGGCAAAACGGATAAACTCATACGACACTCCCGCTATGACCGGAATCAGAAGAATACGAAACATAACCCGCAGCAGCGGAGATTCCACACGGATAAAAATAAAAAAGATAATACTGATAATCATGACGACAAACAGAAAACTCGTTCCGCAGCGCGCATGATAGCGGGAACTTTTACGGACATTTTTTACATTCAGCTCTCTTCCGCGTTCTATACAGTTAATGCATTTATGTTCCGCGCCATGATACATATATACTCGTTTAATATCTTTCATAGAAGAAATCAATATCACATAAAGCACAAACAGCCCCAGCCGGATTGCGCCTTCTATAACTGCCAGAAGAGTGTTGCTTACAATATAATCACGGAAAAAGCCCGAAATAAAATAAGGCAGCACCATAAAAATACCCACAGCCATTACAATAGAAAATACCACCGTAATACCCATGACAATCTTCTCTGCTCTCTCGCCAAATAATTTCAGGAGAAATTTTTCGAACCCTCCGGGTTCCTGACCGTCTTCCTCCTCATAAAAACCGGCAGAATAGGTCAAAGTCTCCATACCAAGCATCAGCGAATCTACAAAATTCACAACTCCTCTGATCAGAGGCAGCTTCGTCCAGGCATGTTTTGCTCCGATCCCTTCATATTCGCTGACACGTATCTCAATCTCACCATCCGGTTTTCTCACCGCTACAGAATACCGGTCCTTATTTTTCATCATGATTCCTTCGAGTACTGCCTGTCCCCCGATTCCTGATGGTTTCACTATCTCACATCCTTATCGTATATAGTAAAAATCAGGTTGAGATTATCTATAACCCCAACCTGTCTTTCTGTCATCTTATTTTGTGATGCCATATTTACGATTGAACTTGTCAATACGTCCGCGGGCTGCCGCTGCTTTCTGCTGTCCTGTATAAAAAGAATGGCATTTGGAACAGATCTCTACGTGAATATCCTGTTTGGTAGAACCTGTTGTAAATGTGTTGCCACAGTTGCAGGTTACAGTTGCCTGATAATAATTCGGATGGATTCCTTCTTTCATGTTCTCACCTCTCTCATTCATCTGTGAACTTCTGGAACTTACCAATTCCCGGCCAATGCCGCTCCGGTCTATCCACGGCAAGCTATCCCGGGCTATCCCCACAAGTCCCTGCGGTTTTTAAGGTGCATTGCATAGCACCTTCTACTCCATTAACCATGTAAGTATAGCATATGAATGTAAGTGATGCAAGGTCTTTTAAAAAAATCTCATTTTTTTCGCATTCTGAACAAATTCTTCGTTATTTCTGGTTCGAGTAAACAAATTCAGAATCGTTTCCACTGCATCATCCGCTTTCATGCCGTTGAGACCTTTGCGAATATTGTCCATCGCCTGCTGCTCATCCGTATTCAGGAGCAGATCCTCTCTTCTGGTACTAGACTTGGGAATGTCGATAGCCGGAAACACCCGTTTCTCTGCCACTTTACGGTCAAGCACCAGCTCCATGTTCCCGGTACTTTTAAATTCCTCATAGACAACATCATCCATCTTGCTGCCTGTATCTACCAGCGCGGTCGCCAGAATCGTCAGGCTTCCGCCCTCGCGCATATTCCTCGCCGCACCAAAAAAACGCTTCGGCATATGAAGCGCTGCCGGATCAAGTCCGCCGGAGAGTGTACGTCCGCTGGGCGGCACAATCAGATTATATGCCCTGGCCAGACGGGTGATGCTGTCCAGAAGAATCGCCACGTCTCTGCCTCCTTCCACCAGCCGCTTCGCGCGTTCAATAACCATCTCCGATACCCTTTTATGGCGTTCCGCCAGCTCATCAAAAGTGGAATAAACCACTTCTACATTCCTGCCCTCAATCGCTTCTTTTACATCTGTTACTTCTTCCGGCCGTTCATCGATCAGCAAAATAATCAAATACATTTCCGGATTATTTTTTGTAATCGACTTTGCCACATCTTTCAGAAGTGTGGTCTTGCCCGCCTTGGGAGGAGAAACAATCATGCCCCGCTGTCCTTTTCCAATCGGCGCAATCTCATCTACGATCCTCATGGCAATGCTGCCGCCTGCACGTTCCATTTTAATTCTTTCATTCGGAAAAATCGGTGTCAAATCTTCAAAATTAGGTCTTTTTGCATTTACCTCCGGATGAAGACCATTGACGCTCTTTACATAAAGCAGCGCACAGAACTTCTCTTTTTCCGTCTTTACTTTTGTATTACCGGCAATAATGTCGCCTGTTTTCAGGCCAAATCTGCGTATTTGCGAGGGCGACACATAGACATCGTTCTCCCCCGGCAGGTAATTATCGCTGCGGATAAAACCAAAACCATCCGTCATCACTTCCAGAATCCCTTTGATCGTCTGTCCGCTGTCAAGCTGTTCCATATCCGACACTGTTTTTCCGTTTTCTGCCGCCTGGGTTTTTACCATCTCAACTGAGGCAGTCCTCTCATCCTCCGTAAGCATCGCCTCGATTACCGCATCCTTCCTCATGGAAGAAGTTCCTTTAATACCGCGGTTTTTCGCTACGTCCCGCAGCACTGCAAGAGACAAAGATTCATACTTTTCTCTCATACTGTTATCCATATACTCCTCCTGCTATTCCTACTGTCCATTCCTGTTCTATACACTGGGGAAAGAGTCTGCCAGATTGGCAGAACATTTTTGAACTAGTAACAGTATACTCCCTTTGTCCATAAATGAAAAGGGAAATTTCATAAAAACGGGATCTTTTAACAACTTCAGCTGCCGTGTACCGAAGTACGGATGATGGAATTGCAGCTTGATTTTTAGCATTCCGTATGATAGATTGAATTGTATGATATTATGGAATGACAAGCCCTATCACTCGCTTGATTATGAACTGAAAAAACGTTATGGAGAAAAGGTTTACCGCCTTGCGCTTAACGGAGGAATGAGTTGCCCGAACAGAGACGGAACCCTGGGAACCGGCGGATGTATCTTCTGCAGCGCAGGAGGTTCCGGCGACTTTGCCGCCAGCTCTTTACTTTCTGTCAAAAAGCAGATCGAGGAAGCCAAAGAACGATTGAGTCAGAAACGTCCGGCATCTCATTATATCGCCTATTTCCAGGCATATACCAATACATACGCTCCGGTTTCTTATCTGCGTTCCATATTTACAGAAGCGATCGAATGTCCTGAGATCGTAATTCTCTCCATAGCCACCAGGCCGGACTGTCTGGCTCCGGAAGTTGTAGCCCTTCTTGCAGAACTGAACCAGATCAAACCCGTATGGATTGAGCTGGGACTGCAGACCATGCATGAAGATACCGCCTCTTTTATCAGAAGAGGATACCCACTGAGTGTTTATGAAAATGCAGTCCAGAGACTTCGTTCATGTGGTCTGGAAGTCATTACTCATCTGATCCTTGGACTTCCGGGAGAGAATGAAGAACGAATCCTCCAGACAATCCGTTATCTGAACACGCAGGATATTCAGGGCATAAAGCTCCAGCTTCTGCATATCTTAAAAGGGACAGACCTGGCAGCTATCTATGAGCAGAACCCCTTCCCCGTTTTCTCTCTGGAAGAATATGTTCAGCTCATCCTCTCCTGCACAGAACGCCTGAGACCCGATATTGTAGTACACCGTCTGACCGGTGACGGACCAGGAGAACTGCTGATTGCTCCCCTCTGGAGCCGCTCCAAACGACATGTTCTGAATAAAATTCATCAGCAGTTTCGTCTGCAGAATACTTGGCAGGGAAAATACTGCAGTTCCTTTAAGCCCCACCCCCCGGCGGCTGTATTTATCAAAAGCAATCCCATTTAAAAACGGAAAGGATTTTTTATGTCTGAGACACTGACTCTTTACAAACTGATCATACTGAAGATGCTTTCTCTGATTGAAACACCACTTACTAATTCCCAAATATCAGAATTCATCCTTGAGAAAGAATATACGAATTATTTCACTCTCCAGCAGGTATTATCTGAGCTGGACGAGACAGGGCTTGTAACGATCTCAAGCACCCACAACAGTTCCAGCTATCATATTACAGATGCCGGAAAAAATACCCTTGATTACTTCGGAGACAAGATTCCGGATATCATCTGCCAGGATATTCGGGAGTACCTGGGGGAAAAACAGGGTGAGATTCAGGATACCCGTTCTGTCACTTCGAATTATTTTCAGGGAAATGCAGATGATTATCTGGTCTGCTGTCAGGTTCGCGAACAGAACGCCACATTGATCAACCTGACTGTTTCTGTCCCTTCAGAAGAACAGGCAGTCTCTGTTTGCAATCACTGGAAATCGAAAAGCCAGGAAATTTATGCTTATGTTATGGAACAGCTATTGTAGATATTGTCTTATTTTTCTTTTTGCTATCTCCAGTCCGCAATCAGTTCCACGAGCTCACGGACATTCTGAATGACATGCTCAAAGGCTCCCGCCTCATAAAACTGCAGGATAATAAGCCCTGCAGGAACCGCAATAATCATACCCAGAAGTCCTGATATCCGGTATCCGATAAACAGCAGAAATAAAGTTGTCAGTGTATCCACACCGATGCTGTCTCCCACCATTTTAGGCTGGATTAACTGTCTGGTTATCTGCGTAACTGCATACAGGATAAGAAGTCCTGCAGCCCTTGGAAGCGCATCGCTCAAAGCGCAGAACAGCGCCCACGGAAGCAGAGCAGTCCCTGTACCCAGCATGGGCAGAAAATCCATCAAGGCAATCAGAGCCGCCAGAAGCACTGCATAATCGATTCTCATGAAAAGAAAACCTGCAGCCAGAATGACTCCTACAATACCCATAATTTTAAACTGGGCACGAAAATACCCGCCCACGGCAAACTTCAGCTTTTCCCATACCATCCGGAGTTCATCTTTGGTCTTTTCAGGTATAATCCTTTTCAAAATCCGATGAATCCTTTCTCTCTGCGCAATAAAAAAATAAGCAAATAAAAGAGAAAAAATAAACGAAATCAAAAGAGAAGGAATATTTTTGGCGGCATTTCCCGCCGCTTCTACCGTACCGCCGCCAAGACTGCTTACGATCTCCCCCAGATGATCTGTGAAATGATCAGTAAAATCTGCAATTTTTTCCCGGGTTTCCATAGGCATTTTCGATGCCACACTCTGCAGATTTTCCGCAATTTTATCCATCCCCTGTACCAGAGCCTGATAGTAAGCAGGAAGTCTTTGCATCAGCTCTCCGGCTTCCTTCCATAACCATAAAGCCGCATAATAGCACACCGCCACAATCAGAAAGATTGCACCGAATATGACGCCGAAAGAGCTGTGCTTTCTTACAATATGAAGATGTTTCTCCAGAAAATGTACCAGAGGGTTGGCAAGCTGAGCAATCAGCCAACCTACAATGACCGGAAGAAAAAATTTTACCAGAACCGGCCCCGCAAAAACAAACAGAATAATCTGTGCTGCAAATATCCCAATATTCAGCAAATTTCTTCTGAGCCTGATATATTCAGCCTCTTTACTGTTTCCTCCCGGCGGCTCTCCCTTCATACAGACTCCTCCTCCAATAATCCGTCAATTATCTCCCAGATCTCCTCTCTTCCCTGTTTTGTCTCAGCAGAAAACGGAATGACCCTGGTTCCAGGTACAGGATTGAGACCTTCACGTACAATCTTTAACTGCTTCTGTACCTGACTCCTTTTAATTTTATCGAGCTTTGTAGCGATGATAATCGGTTCATATCCCTGATGAACAATCCAGTTGTACATTTCCCTGTCATTATCGGACGGCTCATGCCGAATGTCGACCAGCAGAAACACTGCTTTTAACTGTCTGGAACCATGAAGATACTTCTCGATCATTTTTCCCCATTTTGCCTTTATTTCCTGCGCGACCTTCGCATAGCCGTAACCCGGCAGGTCAACCAGATACAGCTCTTCATTTACTTTGTAAAAATTAATCGTCTGCGTCTTTCCCGGCTGAGAAGAAGTCCTGGCCAGAGACTTGCGGTTCAAAAGTCCGTTGATCAGCGAAGATTTCCCTACGTTAGATTTTCCCGAGAAAGCCACCTCCGGCCTTGTATTATCCGGAAATCTGCTGGTGATCCCGCAGACGGTCTCCAGCTCTGCCTGCTTAATTATCATATCATCCTCCTATACAAATGCATGTGCGATCACTTCTTCCATTGCTTCTGCATAGACCAGTTCAAGACCTCCTGTGATCTCGTCCGACAGTTCTTCCACATCCCGCTGATTCTTTTTTGGTACGATAACCGTTTTCATACCGGCGCTCCCGGCAGCCAAAAGTTTTTCCTTCAGTCCGCCGATCGGAAGCACTCTTCCCCTCAGTGTTATCTCTCCTGTCATTGCCACATCGGCACGAACCGGCTTTTCCAGCACCGCAGATAACATGGCGGTTGCCATGGTAATACCTGCAGACGGCCCGTCTTTTGGTACGGCTCCTTCCGGAATATGAATATGGATGTCATGTTCCTGAAAATAATCTTTTTCCAGACCATATTCCGGACTGATCGAACGAATATAACTGATTCCCGCTCTCGCAGACTCCTGCATCACATCCCCCATCTGTCCGGTCAGTTCCAGATTTCCTTTTCCAGGCATCAGATTCACCTCGATCTCCAAAGTGTCGCCTCCCACACTCGTCCAGGCCAAACCGCGCACAATGCCAATCTCATCTTTCTCATTTCTTCCCTGAAATTCATAAACTGTCTTTCCCAGATATTTTTCCAGATTTTTTGCTGTAATGCGTATCCGCTTTTTCTCCTGCTCAAGAATCTCTCTGTCCGCTTTCCGACAGACAGAAGCAATCCTGCGCTCCAGATTCCGCACGCCTGCTTCCCGTGTATATTGATGGATCATTTTCTCCAGCGCTTTTTCAGTAATCTGAAGCTGGCTTTTATGCAGTCCATGCCGCTTCAACTGCTTGGGAACGAGATGATCTTTGGCAATATGCAGTTTTTCATTCTCTGTATAACTGCTGACCTCTATGATCTCCATACGATCCAGCAGCGGTCTGGGTATCGTCTGAGTATCGTTGGCCGTACATAAAAACATCACTTCTGACAAATCTACCGGAAGTTCCACATAATGATCTCTGAATTTCACATTCTGTTCACTGTCCAGCACCTCCAGAAGAGCAGAAAAAGTATCTCCTCTGTGATCACTGCTGACTTTATCAATCTCGTCCAGTACCATCAGCGGATTTTTCACTCCGGCATGGCGGATCCCGTCCACAATCCGCCCCGGCATGGCGCCGATATAAGTTCTGCGGTGTCCCCGGATCTCCGCTTCATCGCGAACTCCCCCCAGACAGATACGAACATATTTCTTATTGAGGGCATGTGCGATTGAACGCGCCACCGAGGTTTTACCGGTACCCGGCGGTCCCACAAGGCAGAGAATCGGACTTTCTCCTCCATTCAGCATTCGTTTGACCGCCAGAAATTCCAGAATCCGCTCTTTTACTTTTTCAAGTCCATAATGTTCTTTTTCCAGAATTTTCTTAGCCTCTTTCAAATCCAAACGGTCTTTACTGCATTTATCCCATGGAAGCTCCAGAAGTGTTTCAATATATCCTCTGATGACGGAAGCCTCCGCCGAATTGGAACCTGCATTTAAAAATCGCTGAATCTCCTTTTCAATCCGCTGTTTTACTTCCGCAGAAGCCGGCAGTCCTTTTACAGTTTTCCGGAACTGTTCCGCCTCTGCTCCAGGTCCCTCATCTCCCAGCTCCTCCCGGATCACTTTCATCTGTTCTCTTAAAATATAATCTTTTTGATTTTTATCAACGCGGGCTTTTACTTTCTCCTGTATCCCTCTGCGATACTGTTCAATCACTATCTCATTATTCAGCACGATGCACAACATCTCATAACGTTCTGACAAAGACGATGTTTCCAGAAGTCTCTGCTGCTGCTCCCATGTTAATGGCACGTGAGCCAGAACCTGGGCCAGCAGCCTTTCCAGTCCGTCAATTCCCAGAACCTGACGCACCGTATCCTTTCCCACTTTGCTGCCGCTTTCACAGTACCTTGCAAAGACGTCCTGCAGATTCCGAAGCATGGCTTCTTTTTCGCTTTCCGAAAGATCCCCGAAATCCTCTGCATCTGTCCGGACAACAGATGCTTCCAGATACTCTTCGCCTTCGAGACGAATAAGATCTGCACTGTAAAGTCCTTCTACCAGAACACGCAGAATATGATGTGGCATTTTCACAATCTGTTTAATTTCCGCAACTGTCCCTGTCCGATACAGATCATCCATATCCGGCGCATCATCTTCCGGATCTTTTTGTGCTATAAGAAACAGCCGTTGTTCCTGTGTCAGTGCTTTTTCCACAGCCTTCACAGAACGAACACGCGTTACATCAAAATGGGTAATCATCTCCGGAAGGACTACCCTTCCGCGCAGAGCAACTGCCGGCAGTTTTAATTTCAGTTCTTCCATACTATTTCCCCTCCTGTTAAAATTCCGCATCGTTCTTCTCAATTCCTGTTTTCCCATAATTGTTTCTGTCCGATGCCGTATGATTCTTACTTCCGGTTCCTGTCCCGCCACTTTTATGTCCGGCAGAACAAAAAGGGACCCTATCTAAAAGGCCCCTCGTTTCCTTATCTTCTCGTTATAACCGGTTCGCCTATTCCTTCAACGGACTCCTTTGTAATGGTACAGCTCTTAATGGTATCATCTGACGGAATTGTAAACATCAGATCCATCATCGTCTCCTCCATAATTGAGCGCAGGCCTCTTGCCCCGGTTTTACGTGATATCGTCTTATCTGCAATCGCTTCCACCGCATCTTTGTCGAACTTCAGTTCAACATTATCCAGGCCAAACAGTTTCTGATACTGGCGGATAATGGAGTTTTTCGGCTCCAGCAGAATCCGTACCATATCATCTCTGGTCAGAGGATCCAAAGATACTGCAATCGGAACACGTCCCATGAATTCCGGAATCATCCCGAACTTGATAAAATCTTCCGGAAGCGCATTTCGAAGAAGTTCTCCCACATCCTCCCGACGTTTGTCCCTGATATCTGCATTAAATCCGATCGAACCGCGATCCATGCGGGTTTCAATAATCTTGTCAAGTCCCTCAAAAGCGCCTCCGCAGATAAACAAAATATTCGTTGTATCAATCTGCAGAAGCTCCTGGTGGGGATGTTTCCTTCCGCCCTGCGGCGGAACCGAAGCGATGGTTCCTTCTACGATTTTCAGCAGCGCCTGCTGCACGCCTTCACCGGATACATCCCGGGTAATTGACGGATTTTCTGATTTTCGGGTAACCTTGTCTATTTCATCTATATAGATGATGCCTTTCTGAGCACGCTCTATATCATAGTCTGCTGCCTGAATGATCTTCAGCAGGATGTTTTCCACATCCTCGCCCACATAACCTGCTTCTGTCAGCGTCGTCGCATCCGCAATCGCAAATGGCACATTGAGAATCTTTGCCAGCGTCTGTGCCAATAATGTCTTACCGGAACCGGTGGGGCCAAGTAGAAGAACATTGCTCTTCTGAAGCTCCACATCCAGATCAGGCTCTGCCAGAATTCTTTTATAATGATTATATACCGCAACGCAGAGTGCCTTTTTGGCATTCTCCTGTCCAATCACATAATCATCCAGGAACCGTTTTATCTCTTCCGGTTTTAAGAGATTAATCTCTTCTTCATCAAAAATGCCCTCTTCCTCTGACAGCTCTTCTTCAATAATCTCAGAACAAAGCTCCACGCAGGCATCACAGATATAAACGCCGTTGGGCCCTTTGAGCAGTTTTAAAACCTGGCTCTCCGTCTTGCCGCAAAAAGAACATCTGATTTCATTTCTAGCCATGTAATTCTCCCTTAATGCCTTGCCATGATCTGATCAATAAGCCCATAAGCCATTGCTTCATCAGCAGTCATATAATTATCTCTTTCTGTATCCTTCTGGATCACATCCAGCGGCTGCCCCGTACGTTCTGCGAGAATATTGTTCAGCTTTTCCCTCGTACGCAGAATATGTTTGGCAGCAATCTCAATCTCCGTTGCCTGCCCTTTCGCACCGCCTAAAGGCTGATGGATCATGATCTCTGAATTCGGCAGTGCAAAACGCTTGCCTTTTGTTCCTCCGGCCAGGAGAAACGCACCCATACTGGCCGCCATACCGATACAAATAGTTGATACGTCACATTTAATGTAATTCATTGTATCAAAAATTGCCATACCAGCCGTCACAGATCCGCCCGGACTGTTAATATACAAATTAATGTCTTTCCCTGGATCCTCTGACTCCAGAAATAAAAGCTGTGCTACTACAAGACTGGCCGTCGTCTCATTCACCTCTTCGCCGAGAAAAATGATCCGCTCTTTCAATAGTCTGGAATAAATATCGTAGCTTCTCTCTCCCCTGCTGGTCTGTTCAATGACGTAAGGTACTAATGCCATGTTCTGTCCTCCTCCTGATGATGAAACTGCTCCTTCGCTGACAAAGGGCACAGCCGTCCTGCCATGCCCTCACGGCCCGACAGGGCCCATTGTTTTACACAATAATCATACAACCACCGATCTGTTGCAGCAATCTCAAAGCCTACGCTTCAACTGCTGCATCCCTCACCAGATCAATCGCTTTCTGAATCGCGAGATCTTTCTTCATATCTTCCATCCGCTCACCCGCAAACAGCTCCTTTACTTTTTCCACATCCATTTTATAAAGGTCTGCCATTCTCTGGAACTCAGCGTTCGTGTCTTCCTCTGTGATTTCAATGTTCTCAGCCGCTGCCACTGCTTCAAGAACCAGTCTGCTCTGGATATTCTGCAGCGCTCTTGGCTTCATCTGTTCCTTGTACTGTTCCATCGTCATACCAGTATACTGGAAATACTGGCTGAGAGACATTCCCTGCATCTGCATGCGCTGTGCAAAATCTTCCATCAGCTGCTCCGTCTGAAACTCTACCATTGCATCCGGAATATCCATCTGTGCATCCGCAATAATCTTTTCAATTACTGCGTCTTCTTTTATTTTTTTTGCGTCCTCTTCTTTACCTTTCAAAAGTTTTGCCCTGATATCCGCTTTGTATTCATCCAGCGTATCAAATTCTGACACTTCCTGAGCAAACTCATCGTCTACCTCCGGAAGTTCTTTTACTTTGATGGAATTTACACGGCACTTAAATACTGCCGCTTTCCCCGCCAGGTCTTTTGCATGATACTCCTCCGGGAAAGTCACATTCACATCCAGCTCTTTATTGATCTGGGCTCCTACAAGCTGCTCTTCAAAACCCGGAATAAACGCACCGGAACCAATGGTAAGATCATAGTTTTCAGCCTTTCCGCCTTCAAACGGAACTCCATCCACAGAACCATCAAAATCCAGTGAAACCATATCGCCGTCTGCCACTGCGCGGTCTTCAACCGTAATGGTTCTGGAGTTTGCCTCTCTCTCTTTCATGATCTCGGCTTCAATCTCTTCATCCAGAACTTCGATCGGAGCTTTCTCTACCTGCACACCCTTATATGCGCCAAGCGTCACCTCAGGCTTGACAGCAACTTCTGCGGTAAAAATGAACGGACTGCCGCTCTCAAACTGAACAACATCAATCTTCGGACGGGATACCAGCTCCTCTTCACATTCCTTAGCTGCTTCACTGTACGCATCCGCAAGCAGCTCATCAATGGCGTCATTATAAAAAACTTCTTTTCCATACATTTTCTCGATCAGATGACGCGGCGCTTTTCCCTTACGAAAGCCCGGAATATTGATATTTTTTTTCATTTTCTGATATACGGTCTGAATTGCTTTCTCCACTTTCTCTGCAGGTACCTCAACCGTTAGTTTAGCCATATTTTTCTCTAATTTCTCTACCTGTACGCTCATAATTCTGAATATATCCTCCTCGTATTTTTATATCAGTATTCCCTGTTTTACATACTCATAGACATTATGAAAGTATAACACAAAAAAATGAGACTGTCTAGCCCGACAGCCCCATTGTTTTGTTATTTTTACCGTTTTTTCGTCCTTACTGGCCGGAAGACATCTGCTGTTCCTGCTTCATGATCATCTTCTTGACCATTTCACCGCCGATGGATCCTGCCTGTCTGCTGGTAAGGTCACCGTTGTAACCGTCTTTCAGCGGAACACCAAGCTCACTGGCAACTTCTTCTTTAAAACGGTTCATAGCTGCTTTTGCTTCCGGTACTGCCATACTGTTAGTTCCGGATGTGCTACTCTGATTTGCCATGTTTATCACCTCCATGCCCATAGTATCCGCCAAAAGAGAATGAACATACTGGAAGTTTCTGCCGTTCAGAACCGCTGCTTACCGACGCTCAGACATGCCCGTAAATAATTCCTTTTTTAATTTCATCTGCTTTTTCCCGTGAAACAAGCTGCTCTGTAAGAGCAAGCGCAAACGGAATCGCGGTTCCCATGCCACGGCTTGTAGTCACATTTTTGTCTACTGCCACGTTGTCGCAGACCACTTCTGCACCGGCAAGACGCTCTTCAAATCCCGGATAGCATGCCGCCTTCCTGCCCTTCAGTATCCCCAGATCTCCAAGTATGCTCGGCGCCGCGCAGATCGCCGCTACCTTTTTCCCTTTTTCGTTAAAGTCCATGATCAGATCCGTCAATTCCTGACATGCCCCCAGATTCAAAGTTCCCGGCATCCCGCCCGGAAGCACCAGCATCTGAGTCTTTGTAAAATCCGCATCTTTAAAGCACACATCTGCCTGGACTGAAATTTTATGACTCCCTGTCACCGTCCGGTCTCCGTTTATAGATACCGTCTGAGTATCCACGCCTGCACGGCGCAGGATATCCACCACTGTCAGCCCTTCAATCTCTTCAAATCCATCTGCGAGAAACACGCATACTCTGCTCATATATCTTTCCCCTTTCTTATTAGCCGAACTTGTTTTGTCAATTATATCATTTTTTCCGCAAATATGCTACACTTACAGCATATACAGCACCTCGTTCATACCAGCCGCCGGTATCTGTCTCCATCAGGCAGACACCAAACATCTGTGTTCTGCCGGGATTGCCCGCAGTGAAAGATCATGCCGCAGACCGATAAAACAGCAGGCCCGTAACACAGAAAACTGCCGAGAAATCCTTGTAACAGTCACCAAATGACTAAACCGGCAGGTCCTCTGGTTCATAACCAGCCAAAACAAACAACAGAATGGAGATTAAAATGAAACATCAAGAAATCGAACGAAAGTATCTGATTCACACACCTCCCGAAAACCTGGAATCTTATCCCTGTCACGAGATCGAGCAGGGATATCTGTGTACTGAACCGGTGGTCCGGATTCGCAAGCAGGATGAGGAATACTGGCTGACGTACAAATCAAAAGGATTGATGACGCGCGAAGAATACAATCTCCCCCTGACCAGAGAAGCATACCTCCATCTGCGCAGCAAGACAGACGGCTGCCTGATCAGTAAGCGCCGGTATCTGATTCCTCTGACACCATACACGATAGAACTTGATCTTTTTTCTTCTCCCAGACAGGGCCTTATGCTTGCGGAAGTAGAATTTCCCACAGAGGAAGAAGCTCTTTCATTCCGTGCACCGGACTGGTTCGGCGAGGACGTCACAGCTTCCTCCATGTATCACAACAGCAACCTGAGTAAATCCGGACTTGATTAGTGTAAGGATGTATCGGATTCATTTCTTTTTTTAATGGCTTCCAGCATCTCTTCCGGCGATTTGGCATCCGGGGGTTTTTCCACACGCAGGAAGAGAAGTCTGAAAAGCCTTAACCAGATTCGAACCCAGATAAATATTTTTCTGATCTTTTTGCTCATCTTTTTTCCTCCTTCCACTATTTTAATCCTCTCTATATAAGCGCAGTAAAGCAACTATTATCTTTATTTATAATACTATTTGTATTATATTTTCCCTTTTTGGTGTATTTCAACATGTGCAAACATGAACTTGCTATAATATCCCCGAAAAAGAGGTGTATTATGGCAGATCAGAAAATAAATCTTGGAAAAACTTTGAAAGAACTTCGAATTCATCAAGGAATCACCCAGAAGAAACTTGGTGAAGAACTGGATCTGACCCATCAGGCCTATTCCCGTTATGAAACCGGCGAACGGCTTCCCGATCTGAATATGGCCTGCCGTATTGCCAAATATTACCATATCACACTGGATCAGCTGGTTTTCAGAGGACTGCATCCGGATCCTAACAGTCTTGACCCTTTTGCCACCCTTCCAAAAAAATACCGGCAGCTTCTTGAAGATTATCATAAACTGTCGGTCAGAGGTCAGGAAAACCTTCTGGAATATCTGGAATTTTTAAAATATAAAGAAGCAGGCGGCGAATCCAGCCGCTGAAGCGAACGCTTACCAAAACAATATCCCAAAACGTATCTGAACATTGCTTTCCGTCAGATGCGCGTCACAGTTTGTGGAAGACCGAGCACGAATGAGGGCAGCGTAGCGGGCTGCGTTGAACAAGCTCACTTCCCTCTTTCTTAATAAAGGACCGATGCCCAAAAGAAGAGCGAATGTCAAAAAACATCCGCCCATAACAGTCTGCAAATGATTCCGGCAGGCAATCCGTCGAATTGCCATGCAGTCAGTACATCAGCACTCATAAACAATTTTTCCCGCACATATCGTATAATAGATTTTTCCCGGAAGCTCCCAGCCAAGAAACGGACTGTTGGAAGCTTTTGAAACAAAATGTTCAACCCGCCAGCGCTCTGTCTCTGAAAAGATGACCAGATCTGCAGGAGCATCTTCTGTGACACTTCCAGGAATCATCTGATAAAACTCTGCCGGATTCCGGCTCATAAGTTCCAGAAGTTTCAGAAGCGATAAATACCCCGGCTCTACCAGTGACAAAATCCCCAGACCAAGAGACGTCTCAAGCCCTGTGATTCCGCTGGGCGCATCTGACAGCGACCGTGCTTTTTCTTCTTCACTGTGAGGAGCATGATCCGTAACAATCATATCAATCGTTCCATCCTGAAGCCCTTTTATGATCGCCTGCCTGTCCTCCTCTGTCCGAACCGGCGGATTCATCCTGGCATTCGTCCCGTATTTCAGCACTGCTTTGTCTGTGAGCGTAAAATGATGCGGAGTCGCTTCTGCATGAATATCCGCCCCCATCGCCTTTGCCGTTCTCACCAGCTCTACCGAATTTTTCGAACTGATATGCTGAATGCAGACACGGGCGCCTGTATGGAGCGCCAGCATACAATCTCTTGCTACCAGCACGTCTTCCGACACCCGGGGAGCTCCGCCGTATGAAAGCTTCTCTGACACCTCGCCCTGATGAACTCCGGGCGCTGCAATCAAAGCCGGATCCTCTTCATGCAGACTCAGCGGCAATCCCAGTTCTTTTGATGTTTCCATCGCTTTTAACAAAAGCTTCTCATCCATAAGGGGAATCCCGTCATCTGTAAATCCAGGCGCTCCCGCATCTGCCAGTGCCTCCATATCTGTCAGTTCCTCTCCAGCCAGTGCTTTGCTGACCGCAGCTGCCTGAAGCACGTGGATCCCGGTATTTTCTCCTTTTTTCTGTACATATTCCAGAGTTTTCACGTTGTCTGCTGCCGGTTTCGTATTTGCCATGCAGACAACCGTTGTAAAACCCCCTTTTGCTGCTGCACGTGCGCCGGTTTCAATATCCTCTTTATAGGTATAACCCGGATCGCGGAAATGCACATGGGCATCCATAAGTCCCGGAGCCACTATCAGCCCTGTGGCATCAATTACCCGGTCAGCTGCTTCTGTAAGCTTCTGCCCGGTCTTTACAATTTTTGATCCGTCCAGCAGAACATCCATGATTTGATCTGTTCCGCTCACCGGGTCGATAACTCTTCCATTTCTTATCAATATCATAATTCAGCTCCTGTTTTCAAACCATAATTTCATAGCCCTGTATCACATATACCATTATTGTAAATGCAGAATACATTCTGTGCAAGCAGGATTTACACTGTGCCTGTTTTTATTTCCGACAGAGTCAGCCGACCGCAAAATTTCCCATTCGGCTGATTTTCTGGCGAAAAACAAAAGACTGTGTTATAATCCATCCATATGGGGAGGAATGACTAATGAAACATTTTACCAAAGGAATCTTTCTGGGATTTGGCGCTGCCGCTTTGACGCTGATCGCTTTTTTCCTTTTTCAGCAGACAATTCAGCCGGATATTCCGGATAGCAAACCGGATACTCAGGAGGTGGACGAGGCGGAATATTCCGCGATAACAAATCAGCCGGAAACCGACAATACAGATAAATCCGAACCGGAACCACCCGAAAAGGAATCAGAATCTCTGGAACCGGACAACCGTGCTGAAAGCAAAACAGAAGAAACTCCAGAAAAGTCTTCAGAAGCCGTACTTGCTTTTGCCGGAGATGTCATGTTCTCTGAACAATATCTTTCTGCCTACGACAAAAACGGCGTCCAGGCTCTTGCCAGTGAACAGATGCTTACAGAAATGAGAGAGGCAGATCTTTTCATGCTGAATCAGGAATTCCCCTTCAGTCTTCGTGGGGAAGCAATGGAAGACAAACAATATACATTCCGCACAGATCCCCGATATGTCTCCATCTTTCAGGATCTGGGAACCGATCTTGTCACGGTTGCCAACAATCACGCGCTGGATTTTGGGCAGGATGCTTTCTGCGATACGCTGGATACTCTGAAGCAGGCGCAGATCACCTGTGTTGGCGGAGGTTACAATATAGCAGAAGCTTCTGCACCTGCCGTCTGCACTGTAAACGGTCAGACATTTGCTGTCTTTGCCGCAACGAGAGTATCTCCGTCCTACGACTGGTATGCAACCGAAAATCAGCCGGGAATGTTCCAGACCTACGATCCGGCAAAATTAAATGCCGCCATCGCAGAGGCGGAAGAACAATATGATCATACCATCGTCTTTGTTCACTGGGGCGTTGAGCATGTAGAATACCCTGAAGACTATCAGCGTACACTTGCAAAAGGATATATCGACGCAGGGGCCGATCTGATCATCGGCTGTCATCCTCATATTCTGCAGGGCTTTGAATATTACAACAACGTTCCTGTCATCTACAGCCTTGGAAATTATCTGTTTGGCAACCGTGACGGCGAAACTTTACTGTTGAAGTCTGTCTTTCACGAAGATGGAACAATGGACATCCGGCTCATCCCCTGCCGGCGCCAGAGTGGAATCCTCTCCGTCATACAGGATCCTGCCGCTCTTTATCAGCATCTGACCGAACTGTCTTTCAATGCCAAAGTTGCATCGGACGGGCAGCTGACCCATTGAATCCTGCCGTCCGAATCCGCGTTTTTTCATTTTAAACATGAATTTTCAGACACACTCCAGTATTACAGATTTAGTTCCGCGATCCTGTATATCCCAGAACGCAAAACAGACGATTGCTATCATCCAAATATGCATGGGAACTGTTTGCAATCTCTCCTGATATAAAAAATCCGAACCTGCCTCCGGTCGAAAACAGGTTCGAATTATCATGATCTGATGCGGATAACAGGACTTGAACCTGCACGGGTTTGCCCACCAGAACCTAAATCTGGCGCGTCTGCCAATTCCGCCATATCCGCTTGTTCTCTCCATCCCCAAACAGGATGCTTTTTTATCTTATCACCTGTCCGGCCAAAAGTCAATCAGTTAAAAAAGCATTCCAGAATCAGCATAAGAACCGGCTGATGCAGCATATAGATCTCAAGGCTGTGGTACCCAATCCATTCCAGAAAACCGGCGCGGCGGCAGAGCATACGTTTGACCGCATTTTGTTCCATCAGAATCCCATACAGAAAAAAACCGCACAGGTACAAAAACAGCCATGGAAAAAGAGAAAAATAATCTCCCGAGAAAAATCCCGGCGCCGGAAACCCCAATCCGGCGCTTCCAATTCCTCTGTAAAAAACACCCGGAACTTTTCCCAGACAAATATTTTCAAACCCCAGATAGCCTCTGTTTACATTTCTTGTCAGGAAAAAAAGGAATGCGCTTGCCAGCAATCCTGCCTTCTGGGACATTCTTTGGAGTACTCCGGAAACCGGAATCAGCAGAAGCATAGCCGCCCCTGTAAATGTTAAAATGCCAAACAGGATTCTTTCCGATGGCATAAAAAAGTGTGTAACCATGGTAATCACAAGCCCGCAGGCTGATATAAGAATTCCTCTTCTCCATGGTATACGTCCCAGTCTCCAGCAAAACCCGGACAGCAGAATAAATGTCCAGCAAATACTCTGCTGCCATACATATCCTGGTGTCTGAAAAAACCAGCGAATCGAAACGCCATACAGCTCTACCAGATCAAACAGCCCATGATAGATAATCATGCTGATCAGCGTCAGGCCCCGCAGTCCGTCAAGCAAATGATACCGCATTCTGTCTTTTGTTGTCTCAGACCTGTTCTTTGCAAGTACTTTCTGTTTTACATTTTGTATTTGTTCCTTGTTTTTCATTCTCAATTATAATCCTCTGTTTATTTTCTACATGATCTGCATCTGACAGCATATATTTTTCATGGTATTCTCTGCAGTATTTCTGGAATGTCGCCTTATCCTCCCTTCGCAGCTCCGCCGCATACTCGTGCACCTCGTATCCGTCTGTTCCAAGCTGCAGAAGCGTAATCGCAACATTGGAACAGTGGTCCGAAATTCTCTCATAATTCGTTGTCAGATCTGAAAGTACAAACCCCATCTCAATGGTGCATTCTCCGGTCCGCAGTCTTTCCACATGACGCTTTTTCAGCTTCCGATACAGATCATTCATAGTCTCGCCCAAAGGTTCTACCCGTGATGCCATCTCGCAGTTCTCGTCAGCAAAAGCATCTACCGCCAGTTCCACAATCTCTCTCAGAGCGTCTGAGTATACCTGCAGCTCTTCTTTTGCCTTCCTGGAAAACTCCATACGCTTTTGCTTCAGTTCCAAAGCTGCCTGAGCCACATTCAATGAATGATCCGCGATACGTTCAAAGTCCCCGATACAATGCAGCAGCATTGACACCATATAGCTGTCTTTTTCCGACAAATCCCTGCTCCCCAGCTTCACCAGATAACTGCCCAGTTCGTCTTCATAGCGATCCGTCAATTCTTCCAGACGAATGACTTTCTTCATAGTTTCCCCGTCATAATCATGCAGCAGACAAACCGCGTATTTCAACATTTTTCTGGACATACGAGCCATCCTTACTGCTGCATTCCTGGCCTGTTTTACCGCATATCCCGGCGTGTCCAGAAAACGAACATCCAGAAGCATTAACTCTTTCTCCTGCTCCGGCTCTACAGACTGCGTTGAATCCGGAATGGTCAAACATACCAGTTTTACCAGAACTTTCGAAAAAGGAAGCAGCACTGCAGTGGCTGCAATATTAAATACTGAATGTACCACCGCAATTCCTGCCGCACCTGCAGGTTCATCCAGAAATGTAAAGTTGAACAATCCATGAAGCAGATAGAACAAAATCATGAAAAGCACAGTGCCGATAAGATTAAAATACAGATGAAGAAGAGCCGTCCGCCTGGCATTTTTATGGGCTCCGATCCCTGAAAGCATCGCTGTCACACAGGTTCCGATATTCTGTCCCATAATAATCGGAATGGCAATTCCAAAAGATACTGCGCCTGTGGCGCACAGAGCCTGCAGAATACCTACTGACGCAGAAGAACTCTGAATTACTGCGGTTAGCACGGCTCCGCAGATCAAACCCAAAAGCGGATGCGAAAATAACATCAGTATCCCTGTAAATTCCGGTACATCCGCCAAAGGCTTCACTGCCCCACTCATAGTTTCCATACCGGACATCAGAATTGCAAAACCTACCAGGATAAAGCCTGCGTCCTGCCTTTTATTCCGTTTGGAAAACATCAGGAAACAGACCCCCAGCATCGCCAGCGCCGGTGAAAAAGAAGATGGCTTCAGCAGGCGGACAAAAAAGCTGTCGCTCTTGATACCCGACAGACTCAAAAGCCAGGAAGTAATCGTTGTCCCGACATTGGCTCCCATTATAATTCCTACTGCCTGTGTCAGTTTCATAATCCCTGAATTCACAAATCCCACCACCATGACAGTGGTTGCTGATGATGACTGGATGACTGCTGTCACTCCTGCCCCCAACAACACTGCTTTAAGGGAATTCGACGTCAGTTTTTCAAGAAGTCGTTCCAGTCTGCCGCCGGATATTTTCGCCAGTCCGTTTCCCATCACATCCATTCCATACAAAAACATCGCCAATCCGCCAAGCATCGACAGAAAACCGAATAAATCCATATCTCTTTCCTCTTTTCTTTCATTGATAAGTAATATTTCCATTTTTCGTCAACCCTATAAGTCATATTACGATATCCATATAAAATTCAGAGGAAATCTGCATGAAATGCAATACAGTTTCTGATATTTTCAGCCTTTAACAGGCAGCGGCATTGAAGCAGAAGAACCAGAGGCGGGGGACCTCTGGTTCTTCTGTAACAACTCTTTTATATATATTTATTGACGATACTGCTTTATTAAGAATAATCAAAAGGGAGGGTTTATTCATTAAAAAGGGGGATTAGGGGGGCAGTATCATCCATAAATACCTGAACTCACAAACAGATCAACTGCAAATGCCAGTCTTTGTCTGTTGGCATTATTATACGTTCTGCACGGACATTTGTACATTGACAAAACATATAAATTTTCAATATTTTTCGACATTTTCTGAAACAAAAAAACCAAAAGCGGGAAATAATCCAAAAGAAAAAGCACTGAAAACCAGTGCTTTTTCAACTATGAGACATCGGGGATTCGAACCCCGGACAACTTGATTAAAAGTCAAGTGCTCTACCAACTGAGCTAATATCCCATCATCTGCATTCACATGCCCAAACTGGGCTAGCTGGATTCGAACCAGCGTGATGCAGGAGTCAAAGTCCTGTGCCTTACCGCTTGGCGATAGCCCATTATCTTTGATTCAGGGTGGATACAGGGATTCGAACCCTGGACCTCCAGAGCCACAATCTGGCGCGCTAACCAACTGCGCTATACCCACCATAGTTCTTCCGGCTGCAACACAGCCCAATGTGCCCGAAGGGATTCGAACCCCCGACCCACGGCTTAGAAGGCCGTTGCTCTATCCAGCTGAGCTACGGACACAATATACCGAACCGGTACTTGAGAATACTATCACAAAACAGACAGTATGTCAACATCTTTTTCACAGAAAAAAAGAGCGGGTGATGGGAATCGAACCCACGTATCCAGCTTGGAAGGCTGGTGTTCTACCATTGAACTACACCCGCATATCGGGGTGACAGGATTCGAACCTGCGACCTCCTGGTCCCAAACCAGGCGCTCTAGCCAAGCTGAGCCACACCCCGTTCTGTCATCCGCTCGCGGACACTTATACAGTATATAGGAGCATTACTAAAATGTCAACTGTTTTTTTGCCTTTTTCTCCGCTTCTACCAGAGCAAATGAAGCCTCTTCTCACCAAGATAACAGATATTAAAATGCGCGATTCCTTCTCTGTCTATCTCCATCAGAATATAACTTGGCCTGTGTCCGTCCTGTCTTGGAAGAGACAGACTTCCAGGATTCAGAATCGTAAGGCCTTCTTTCTGTTCCAGACATGGATAATGTGTATGTCCATACATAACAATGTCCACTTTTTTCAATACCGCCTGCTCTCTCAGCCCGTCATGTCCCATCCCCACACAGTAACGATGGCCATGCGTCAGCAGTGCACGATACTTTCCAAGAGTCACAATCTCTTCTTTGGGAAGCGCACTGTACCAGTCATTATTCCCGGCTACCATACTGACTTCTGCATCTGTCAGAGAAGAGATATACTCTTCTGATCCTTCCACATCTCCCAGATGAATCAGGTGATCAATAGGCCCTGTTTTGCTGAGAGCCTTTTTCAAATTCTCTTCTCTGCCGTGAGTGTCACTGACAATCAATATTTTCATTGTAGTTCCTCTTCCAGTTTTATGAGCTCCTCTTTCATCATTCTGAGCGCTTTTCCTCTGTGGCTGAGTTTATTTTTTATCTCCAGGGAAAGCTCTGCCGAATAACAGTCATACTCGGGAAGATAGAAAATCGGATCATAGCCAAAACCATTTTCTCCCCGTTCTTCATATCCAATCTCTCCTTCCATGGTCCCTCTTGTCACCAGCATTCTTCCGTCCGGAAGAGCCGCTGCGATGGCACACACAAACCTGGCACTTCTTTCTCCTCCGTCCTTGCCCTTCAATCTGTCAATAATATTCTGATTTTTTACAGTATAAGACGTATCATATCCCATATACCGCGCCGAATAAACACCTGGCTCTTTATTCAGCGCGTCAACCTCCAGTCCGGAATCATCCGCCAGTACAAGTTCTCCTGACATTTTCATGATCTCTTTTGCCTTGATCATGGCATTTTCTTCGAATGTGGCGCCATTTTCCGCCACCTCCGCTGTTATTCCTGCTTCTTTCAGTGAAAGAACTTCTATATCCAGATCTTTTAGTATCATCCGGACTTCTTTCATCTTTCCTTCATTGCCTGTCGCAAATATAATTTTTTTTATCTTCATCCCTGTCTCTCCTGAGATTTTCTTCTGGGCGGTTTAGGTCCTAAAAACTGATAATAATAGGTTTTCAACATCCCATTATAAATTTTTCGGTTTTTATCCGCTTTTCTTCCAATAAAATGTTCCGCTTCCTCATAACTGGTGATCAGATACATAGACCAGCTGTCCAGCTCGCGAAACCGTTCCCCAATCTCCCTGTAAAGCTGCGGCAGATGCTCCTTTTCCTCCAGTCGTTCTCCATAAGGCGGATTACTGATCAGAAATCCATATTTCTTAGGATGATTCAGTTCCGTGACCGGTCTTTGCTGCAGATGAAGCAAATGATCCACTCCCGCTGCCGCCGCATTCTGTCTGGCTGCTTTTATAATACTCCCATCCAGGTCGTATCCCTGTATATCCGTCTCTATTTCGGCGTCCACCAGATCGTTCGCCTCATCAACCGCCTGATACCAGCATTTTCGGTCAAAAATATTTGTCCATTTTTCTGCCGTAAAAGAGCGATTCATCCCTGGAGCTATATTGGCAGCAATCATGGCCGCCTCAATAGGGATCGTACCGCTTCCGCAGAAGGGATCTACCAGAATACGATCTTTTTTCCATGGGGTCAAAAGAATCAGCGCCGCTGCCAGTGTCTCTTTGATCGGCGCCTTGCTGACCATGGTACGATATCCCCTTTTATGCAGAGACAGGCCTGTAGTATCCAGGCACACCGTTGCTTCATCTTTCATAAACGAAATACGCACAGGATATTCAGCCCCTGTCTCAGGAAACCATTCCATATGATATACGGTCTTCAGACGTTCAACAATCGCTTTTTTCACAATAGACTGAATATCGGACGGACTGAACAGTCTGCTTTTCACAGAAGAGGCTTTCGCAACCCAGAATTTCCCATCAGAAGGAAGATATCTTTCCCAGGGAAGTTCTTTTATTTTGTCAAAAAGCTCTTCAAATGTAACCGCTCTTATTTTACCCACTTTCAAAAGAACTCGTTCTGCTGTCCGAAGAAATATATTTGCACGGCTGACTGCATTTTGATCTCCGCAAAACGTAACTCTTCCATCCTCCACTTGGATAATCTCATACCCCAGATCTACGATCTCCTTTTTCAGAACTGCCTCCAGACCAAAGTGACATGGGGCAACCAACTCTATCCTGTTCATCCGTTGTCCTTTCCGGTATTTTAAAACACTGCTTTTACCTCATGTATATCTTATCCGGAGAATACAGTAATGTCAATCATTTCCTACTTTGTCCTCACCGTTCCAGATATCTTCCTCTGTATGCTTGGATCCCTCCAACGACAGATATGGCGCGATAGCCCTGTTCCTGAAGCTCTCTCGCCGCCTGCATACTCAAGCCGCCCCGATCACAATACAGAATCGGTACAACATTTCCCAGACCGCGAACGCGCTGCAACAGATACTCATGGGGAATACAGACTGAATTCCTGATATGCATTTTCCGGTATTCGGCAGGATTTCTCACATCGACCAGAAGATACGCTTTGTCAAAAATATAGCGGTCAATTTCTTTTGCAGAGATTGTTTCAATATCTGACATGATCTTTTCCTTTTTTCTCTTATTAGTTAGTATATGCATCACAGGAAAAGCCGGGCACACAAAAGGGAGAACGGCCGACGCCGTCCTCCCTTCTGCAGTCCTGTTTTCTTAGTAGCTGCAATTTTCAGAACTTTCGTTGGTTGAAGAGTTCTTGGAACTGGAGTTTTTGCTCTTGGAATTGCTGCTCTTGGAATTGTTTGCGTTGCTGGAATTGTTGGTATTTGTCGTGTTGGTAGAATTATTTGTGTTGTTAGAACTCATAGTCGTATGACCTCCTGTAATAAATATTTACAGCAGTAGTATGAGACTTCTTATCCAAAAATATACCCTGTTTTTTCAAATTTCAAAAGTAGGATTATAATTCTTCTCCAACACAGTACAAGCCTGTCCAGACGACTTCCCGCCTGATCAGACGCTATTTTATAAAAAATAAAAACCACCTGTAAAGACAGATGGTTCCAAACGTGCGCGAGAAGATTCGAACTCCCGACCTTCTGATCCGTAGTCAGACGCTCTATCCAGCTGAGCTACGCGCACATATTCTTTCATGATACAAATGCCGGCGACCGGAATCGAACCGGTACGGGAGATTAGTCCCGCAGGATTTTAAGTCCTGTGCGTCTGCCAGTTCCGCCACGCCGGCACAATACAGGCGAAGCTGTAAAATGGGACCTATAGGGCTCGAACCTATGACCCTCTGCTTGTAAGGCAGATGCTCTCCCAGCTGAGCTAAGATCCCATATGTACTGCTATTTATAAAACTGAGACTTACGTCTCAACGACCCGGATGGGGTTCGAACCCACGACCTCCGCCGTGACAGGGCGGCGCTCTAACCAGCTGAGCCACCGGGCCATAGTATTCAGTTATAAGTGGACCCACAGGGACTCGAACCCGGGACCATCCGGTTATGAGCCGGAAGCTCTAACCAACTGAGCTATGGGTCCAGAAAGCCGATGATCGGACTCGAACCGATAACCTGCTGATTACAAATCAGCTGCTCTGCCAATTGAGCCACATCGGCATATGCTGCTTCCTATAGCAAATGACTCCAAGGGGATTTGAACCCCTGTTACCGCCGTGAAAGGGCGGTGTCTTAACCGCTTGACCATGGAGCCTTGTCTTATTCTCCAATGCTGAGGCACTGCATTTCTATCAGCGGCCTCAACATTGACCATATTACCACACTTTATCCTATTTGGCAAGAGGTAATTTTATTTTTTTTCAATTTTTTTGAAAAATCTTCCTACTTCTTATCTTCTTCCTCACAGTCAATTGGTGATATCAACGACAACGTATGCATCATAGATTCATTATAGAATTTATACTGTCCACGGCCGGCACGTTTGGCTGCATAAAGTGCCTGATCTGCACAATGAAACAGCGTCTCGTAATCACAGAGTCCTCCTTTTGCCTGTGCAATCCCCATGCTTACAGACATTTTAAAGCCCTCATATTCTCCCTCCAGATGATGAAAAATGCGATCTACGGCGGCCCCAAATGCTTCCCTGCGGTATTCAAGGAAAATAAGGAACTCATCACCGCCCACTCTGGCCACAATATCACCGCCCCGCACGCTCTGACGCAGTTTTTCAGACAGATATTTCAATACATGGTCGCCAAAAATATGTCCATATTGATCGTTGGCATTTTTAAAATAATCAAGATCAATGATGAATAATGCATAATTTCCGTTGGGATTATTCAGCAGGCGGTCACGTATCATCTGTTCTGCCTTGGATCTGTTAAGCAGACCTGTCAGTCCGTCATGAGAAGCAACACGTTCCAGATCGGTCATCCTGATATGCTCCATATGAATATCCACTGCTTTTCCAATCGCTCCCATATATTCCGACGGTTCATCCATAGACCATGTAGCCCGGCAAATGATCTGATACCAGCGTGCCCCCTCTTTGAGGTGCAGCTGACAATTATATTTTGCGATAGGATTCTCCGGTGTTGTATTCCGAAGCATCCTTGACAGACCTTCCAGCCCGTCTTTTCCAATAAGCTGCAAAGCATCTTCATCATGCAGCGGATCCATAATGATCTCTTTCACTCCCAGTTGCTCCGCTCCCCAGTCTGAGATTGTAATCATCGGAGGATCTACTGTATATTCAAACTGTATCTCGTTTGACATGGAGGCAAAGAAACGATATTTCGCACGTTCATGTTCCAGAAGGCTTAACGTCCTGTCAGATGTTGTCAGCTCTTTACGATGCAGCATCTCGTCTGTAATATCCTTGACTGCTTTCATGCTGATATCTGTCCGGACTTCCCCTGATGCAAATTCCTTTTTAATATCTTCGGCAATGTCCTTAAAGCATCCCAGTAATTCCGGACTGAATACACCGCACTCGCCATTTATAATCATGCTGACCGCTTTTTCATGGGGGAATGCCTTTTTATAGGCTCTCTCGCTGGTCAGGGCATCATATACGTCTGCCAGCGCAACAATCTGAGCTGCAATCGGTATTTCATCGCCTCTAAGCCCATCCGGGTATCCTCTTCCATCATAACGTTCATGGTGCCAGCGGCAAATCTGCCTTGCCGCTTTCACCAGTTCTTCATCCTGATAAAACGGAAGCTGCTCCAGCATGGAATCACCTATTGCTGAGTGCGTCTTCATAATCTCATATTCATCGTTTGTTAATTTCCCCGGTTTATTCAATATTTCTGAAGGGATCGCAATCTTACCAATATCATGAAGTGCTGACGCAGTGCTGATTACAGAAATCTGCTGATGAGAAAATTGATACTTGTCTGACATTTGTCCCAGGCGCTTCAGCAGCAGTTCTGTAATCGTATGAATATGAAGCGTATGGAGTCCGCTTTCCCCGTTACGAAACTCTACAATATGACTCAAAATGTCGATCATCAGACCGCTTTGCTTTTCTTTCTCAAGAACCTGATCTGCAACCATATTAAACAGCCGTTTTTGTTTTGCATAGAGCAGTATCGTATTGGTAACTCTTCGCTGCACAATCAGATTGTCAAACGGACGACTGATGTAATCTGTAACTCCCAGCTCAAATGCACGCTCCAGATAGGTGGAGGAGCTCTCCGCTGATATGATGATTACCGGAATATCTTCAATCCAATGATATTTGTTCATCATATCCAGAACACCGAAGCCATCCATCTCCGGCATCACAATATCCAGCAAAACCAGTGCGATCTCCGTCCCCATATGCTGTAGAGTCGCAACTGCCTGCGTTCCATTCTCAGCTTCTACAATCTCATATTGATCTTCAAGCATATCCAGCAAAATTGACCGGTTCATCTCCGAATCATCTGCTATTAATATTCTGGATTTATTTTTTCCTGTCATATCTATCTCTCCTGATTTAAAACTTCTGCAGGCCTTTTTTATAATGCTTCTGTCATCCCTTTACCGTTCTCTCTCTATTTACGATTACCTGCCATATGTATTTGTCACCTCAGTTTTATATTATAATCGAATTTTTGATTACTTTCAATGCAAATATATTTTTTATACAGTATCTAAATCACCATTGTCATTCGACAAAAGCAGACAGTCTCCTTCTCTTTTGTTTTTCTATCTGAAATACAGCTAGATCAAAAATTTCCTTTTTCCCCTCCTGATTCCATCCATCAAAAAGGCCACCGCATTACAGTATAACGTAAGCGTCAAATAAGAACGTGTAGTGAAATATATGGCGTTCTCCTGTAAACTTGGGGTTAGAGTTTTTAGAGTCCACTCCCAAAACTCTAAATCTAGATAAAGGAGAATACCTATGGACATTTCC
>CATOPL010000016.1 GCA_951802115.1 uncultured Lachnospiraceae bacterium
GTACAAGAGCAGCAATCGAGATTCCATTTAATATGGAAATAAGAGTTGACTGGTTCATTGCTTTTTTCATGTTTTGTCTCCTTTATGTTGCTTGTATTAGTATTAGTGTATCGAAAAACCCGGAAAATAGCAATATTTGTTTATAAGAAAAATCAGGTCTTTTTCTGGAAGGAAAATTGTGCTAAACTGTATCCGTTGCGATCGGTCTTTTTTCATCCGCTGACGACGAAGATGTCAGGAAAAGAGACCGTTAAAAGGAAGAGGAAATGGGATGGTAAAAGAATGACAGGAACGATCGTTAATACCTGCACAATACTGGCAGGGAGTGTGATTGGAAGTATATTTAAGAAAGGAATCAGGGAAAAACAGCAGAATGCGCTTTACACGGCGATGGGACTTGCTGCGACAGGGCTTGGGGTCAATGCGGTGGTTCAGAATATGCCGAAAAGTAATTACCCGGTGCTTTTTATCGTGAGTCTGGCGCTGGGCAGTCTGATCGGCACCTGGATTGACATTGACGGGCAGTTTCAGAAGCTGACAGGGAAGCTTTCTGTCGGGCAGCTGAGTAAAGGACTGTCTACAGGGATTCTGTTGTTTTGTATTGGAACTTTATCAATCCTTGGACCGATACAAAGCGCGCTGTATGGGGATCATACCTATCTTTTTACAAATGCGACGCTGGACTTTGTGACTTCCATGGTGCTGGCATCTACTTACGGAATTGGCATGGTGCTGACGGCGCCTGTGCTGTTCTGCTGGCAGGGCGCGATTTATGCGGCGGCACTTACGGTGGGGAATTTTATGACGGCGGATATGATGACAGAACTGTCTGTTGTGGGAGGATTCCTGATCGCAAGTTCCGGGCTGTCGATTCTGAATATCAAAGACTGTAAAACTATGAATATGCTGCCGGCTCTGGCTGTTCCAGTACTGTTCTGCTGGCTGACAGGCCTGTTTTAGAGTGTGGCCGGAAAGGACAGTATGTTATACGACAGAGATATCCGGGAACCTCTGTTTGAGTTTCTGGAAGAAAGATATGGAAAACTCCGTATTATTGAAGAAAAGCAGATGGGAAAATCCCGGGCCGATGCGGTGATGGTACTTCCGGATGCTGTATTTGGAATAGAAATTAAGAGCGATGCAGATACCTATACCCGCCTGAAACGTCAGGTGAGAGATTATGATCAGTACTTTGACGCCAATTATGTGGTGGTAGGCGTGAGCCATGCCATGCATATTGAAGAACATGTTCCGGCCTGGTGGGGGATTATCACGGCGGAACCGGATCACGACAGGGTGGATTTTTATATTCTGAGAAAAGCATCCTCCAATCCTGAAATGATACCGGAGAAAAAGCTGGGACTGCTATGGCGTCCGGAACTGGCTCATATTCTGGAACAGAACCGGATGCCGGAATATCGGCAGAAAAGTAAGGTATTTGTGATAGGAAAGATTCTGGAACATGTTCCGGAAGACAGCCTGAGAAAGCAGATCTGTCAGGAACTGTTTGAAAGAGATTACCAGATGATCGGGGATACTATAAAACAGTATAAAAGGAAACACAGGAAAAAATACAGGGGGTAAGGGATGATACATTTATCGAGACTGCGTATGGGCAGACTGGAAGGATACGACTGGCCGGCATATTTTAGCCGTAATGCACGCCGGAAACTGCTGGTTGAATTTACGGCGGAAACTTATCTGACGGAACAGGAGAAAGCACTGATCTTTCCGTCAATGCGGATGTTTCAGGCGGGAGAGGCTTCGGATGGAAAACATCTTCTGGAAACAGCAGAGCGTTATGTAAAAAAAAGCGGAGATGAGTCGTATCTGGAAGCAATACGCTGGTTCGTGGCCGAAGAAAACAGACATTCTGATTATCTGAAAAAATATATGGAATATTATGGAGTGAGGCCGGAAAAAACCATATGGCTGGACCGTTGGTTTCGCAGACTGCGCAAGCTCGGAGGACTTAAAGGAGAGATCATTGTGCTGACAACAGCGGAAATGATTGCGCTTTCTTACTATCGTGCACTTTCGGAGTGCACAGATTCTCAGGTACTGAGACGTATCTGCAGGCAGATGCTGCATGATGAACTGCGGCATTTGGTGTTTCAATCCTGTACATTGCATAAATTAAAAAGTAATCCTGTGGAAGAACTGCTGCGGATCTGTCTGATGCAGATGACGATCTGGGCGGTCTGGCCGAGGCTGAGGAAGGTGCTGACAGTCGGCGGCTTTTCTTACTGGCATTTTTATCGGGAAAGTATGGGATATCTGCGACAGTCCATACGGATTGCAGGACAGGGAGAAATCCGGTGAATAAGGACAATAGATGCTGCAAGGCGCAGTTCGATGCAGAGAAGAAAGGGAGGAGACAAAAGAGATATGGCTGTACTGACAGTGTTTTTTCAGATGCTGGCGCTGCTTATTATGATTGGAACCGGCTATTTGATTGCTAAAAAAGGGATGATGGATGCGCACACCTCCGGACAGATATCCGGGATGGTCGTCAATGTGTTTAATCCGCTGTTGTTTTTTTCCAGCGCGGCGAATGCGGTGGGACTGATTCGTCTGGATACCATGCTGCGGATTTGTCTGATTGCGGTCGTTATGTTTGCAGTTTTTATTGTAGCAGGTATGATTCTGACGCCGCTCTTTGACAAACATGCAGACCAGAGGAAGATGTTTCAGATGATGTTTGTATTTTCCAATCTGGGATTTATCGGGATTCCGGTGGTCAGCAGTATTCTCGGCTCTGAATATGTCGTGTACGTGACGGAATTTCTGGTAGTGTATAATATCTTTTTTTATACGTATGGGATTGCGGTCATGGATGGATCTTTTTCCCTGTCTTCGCTGAATTCCCTGGTAAACCCGGGAACTGTCTGTTCCGTGATTGCCATGGCGGTGATCATATACGGTATTCAGATTCCGGAATTTATCAAGACAGCGACAACGTATCTGGGCAATGCGGCTTCTCCGCTGGCGCTCATTCTGGTAGGTTTTTCGCTGGCGCAGGCGGATATGAAGAAAATTTTCGGGGAGGTACGGCTGTACCTTTTTTCCCTGATCAAACTTCTGCTTCTGCCGCTTTTGATGCTTCCGTTTCTTCGGATGGCGACGGATGATTCGGCGGTTATTTCTGTGTGTATCCTTATGTTCGGTATGCCGGTCGGAAATATGATACTGATGCTGGGAAATGAAAGAGGAATAGACGGAACCACATGCGGAGCAGCAATTATTCTCTCAACGGTGCTTTGTGTATTTACAGTTCCTGTACTTTTACTGGCAGTGGGATGATGCCTGCCCGGCAAATTTTGCGGCAGGATAAAAAAGCTGTCTGAAAAATTCGAAAGGAAGAGACTTATGGAAATCTATATTCAAATGAAGGCGGCAGGTAAACGGAAGCCTGTACTGGACCATATTCCGTACGAACTGCCGGAACAGATCTCCACACTTCGGGAGTTCTTGACGGAGCTGGTACGGATCGAAGTAGAGCGATACAACAGTAAGGGAATGGATGTTCAGGTAGTTCCTTATCTTACAAAAGAGGAGATCGAAGACAGAGCAAGCGTTGGAAAGCTGGGGTTTGGAAGAATCTATTCTGAAAAAAAGGCAGATTTTGCAAAAGCGTCGGAAAATGCGCTGCAGTGTTTTGAAGATGGATTGGTACGGGTATTTCAGAATGAGCGGGAACTGGAGCATCTGGACGATCCGGTTCAGATCCAGAAGGGAGATTGTTTTACTTTGATTCGTCTGACGTTTCTGGCCGGGCGTCTGTGGTGAGCGGCAGCCTGGGGAAAGAAAGGAGAATGCGTGAAAAAAAGTGACTGGGTACTGGCGGCGGTTGTTATTTTGCTCATCTTCACGCTGTTTATTCTTTTTTGGGGGAAGCAAAACAGAGGGAGTCAGGTGCTGATACAGGTAGACGGTGTGGAATATGGGAGATATGATCTGCGGACAGAACAGGTAATTGAGATTGGAGAGAGCAACCGGCTTAAGATCAAGGGCGGAGAAGCATTTATGACTCATGCGGACTGTCCGGATCAACTCTGTGTAAAGATGGATCCGGTCAGTCAGATACATGAATTGATTGTATGTATGCCTAATAAGGTCATTGTGGAAGTGGTTGCAGAATAACTTTGTTTCAGCGCCGCCTGCTTCCGGCAGGCAGCGGGTCGGGCGGATATGCCGGTATGTTTATATACGGCTGTCGCGAGGGTCGGATCCTTTGCAGCTTGCTGCGGTGTATTTGACTCGGACAGGTGTTTATGATAGGATGAAAAAGAATTCCTGCCGGAAAACGTATGAGTGGTTACGCAGGAGGATGAGAGGATTATGATTGCATTTTTAAGAGGTGAGATCGCGGATATAACAGAAGGAAGTCTGGTTCTGGATGTGAACGGAATCGGTTATGAGGTACTGGTTCCGGGACAGCTTATATCTGCAGTACCAGGGATCGGGCAGATGATAAAGCTGCATACCTATATGCAGGTGAGAGAGGATGCGGTAGTTCTGTTCGGATTTCTGACAAAGGATGATCTGCAGATGTTTCGGATGCTGACCGGTGTCAATGGTGTCGGACCAAAGGCGGGACTTAGCATTCTGTCGGCAATCGGAGCGGACGACCTGCGGTTTGCGGTGCTGGCAGATGATGCCAAGCGCATTGCAAAAGCACCGGGAATTGGGGCCAAGACTGCGCAGAAGATTATTCTGGAATTAAAGGATAAGTTAAATATGGAGGAAGCCTTTGAAAAGAAACTTTCTTCTGTTCAGGATGTACAGGGAGTGACGGAAGTTTCCAAAAGCCGGGTGGTGCAGGATGCTGTGGAGGCTTTGGTTGCACTTGGATACAGCAGTACAGAAGCGCTGAAAGTGGTTCGCTCCGTAAAACCTGCAGAGAATATGGATGTAGAAGATGTTCTGAAAGAAGCGCTGAAACGGATGGCTTTTTGAGAATGACGAAAATATTACGGGATAGAGGACAGGGATGAGCGAGAGGAGAATCATTACGACAGATGCAGCTGAAGAGGATGTCCGGATTGAAGGAAGTCTGCGGCCGCAAAGCCTGGCAGAGTATATTGGTCAGGAGAAAGCAAAAAGTAATCTGAAGGTGTATATAGAAGCCGCAAAATCCAGGGAGGAACCTCTGGATCATGTGCTGTTTTACGGACCGCCGGGACTTGGAAAGACGACTCTGGCAGGAATCATTGCCAATGAGATGGGAACTCATATGAAAGTGACGAGCGGTCCTGCGATTGAGAAACCGGGAGAAGTGGCGGCGATCCTGAATAATCTGCAGGAAGGCGATGTGCTGTTTGTAGACGAGATTCATCGGCTGAACCGGCAGGTGGAAGAAGTACTGTATCCGGCGATGGAAGATTATGCGATCGATATTATGATTGGAAAAGGGGCTTCTGCAAGAAGTATCCGCCTGGACCTGCCGAAATTTACTCTGGTAGGGGCGACTACAAGAGCGGGACTTCTGACGGCTCCGCTTCGGGACCGTTTTGGAGTTGTACACCATCTGGAATATTATACAGTAGATGAACTGACTACGATTATTAGGCGTTCTGCAGAAGTACTGAATGTGGAGATTGACAGAGAAGGGGCAGTGGAACTTGCAAGGCGTTCCAGAGGAACGCCCCGTCTGGCAAACCGCCTCTTAAAAAGAGTCCGCGACTTTGCCCAGGTGAAGTATGATGGCAGGATTACAAAAAAAGTGGCGGTTTTTGCGCTTGATCTTCTGGAAGTCGACCGTTATGGGTTGGATCAGCTGGACCGGCGGATTCTTCGAACCATTATTGAAAAATTTTCCGGCGGTCCTGTGGGCCTTGATACGCTTGCTGCCGCTCTTGGTGAGGATGGAGGGACACTGGAAGATGTCTATGAGCCGTATCTGATTCAGAATGGATTTCTGAACCGCACCTCGAGGGGAAGGGTGGCGACAGAACAGTCCTATTATCATTTAGGGATTGCTTTCCCCCAATGAGTTGGGTATAATATTCATACAGGCAATGAGCAGTGAAACGGAATTGAGCTGTACTGCAGGGAGACGGGAAGAAAATGAAAAAGGTGCGTCGTGCTTGCATGAGAGGCGGATTCTTTCTGATATATATCATATAGAAAGAATCCCATGAGCAAGAAAAAGCGAAGCAAAATGGATCTGTTCTGCGTGGGGGACGGGAAGTCAGCACAGGTTTATTTAAAAGAACGAAGCAAAAAGGGGACTTTATGGCAAAGAAAAATTCAGCAGAGGTACTGATCAACGGAAAGGTTTATACGATCAGCGGTTATGAGAGTACCGCATATCTGCACAAAGTCGCATCATTCCTCAATGAACTTGAGGACGACATTTCTAAAACAGAGAATTACAATATGCTTTCTACGGATGAAAAACAGCTTCTTAAAAATATGAATCTGGCAGATGTTTATTTTAAAGCAAACGATGCCAGAGAGGAACTGGAGCGTCAGGCAGAACATAAGGACAAAGAAATATACAGTCTGAAACATGATCTGATTGATGCCAGAATGGAGAAAGATAAGCTTCTTTGCCAGATTGAGGATCTGAAAACAAAGCTTGCAGAAGAACAGAGACGACGGAGTCGTATGGCAAAGTTTGCCGAGAACAGAAAGCTTTACAAACCAGAACAAAGACTTTAAAGAGCAGATAGATAGGATGCGGCTGCTGCAAAAACAGTTCCTGTTATTTACAGAACAGGAGTCACATTTTGCGGCAGCTCCTTTTTATATGTACGGTGCTGTATGGAGATCAGCCGTTTTGCAGCCGGCGTCTTATGCAGCGGGCAAAGTAAAAAATTTTTCTGTGCGGTTTGATAAGTTTAAGGGAGAAGACCATGGAAAGAAAACTGGAGATACTGGCTCCGGCAGGATCATTTGAAAGTTTAAAGGCAGCGATCATGGCAGGTGCAGATGCAGTCTATATGGGCGGAAGTCGTTTTGGTGCGCGGGCTTATGCAGACAATCCTCAGGGAGAGCTGCTTCTTGAAGCGATTGATTACGCGCACCTGTATGGGATAAAGGTGTATCTGACAGTAAATACGCTTTTAAAAGAGCGGGAACTTATGCAGGAGCTGTATGAGTATCTTCTTCCCTGTTATGAGCATGGAGTGGATGCAGTCATTATACAGGATCTCGGTGTTATACGGGCGGTCCGCGAGTGGTTTCCGGATCTTCCTGTCCATGCAAGTACGCAGATGACGCTGTGCGGCTCCGGAGGGGTGCGGCTTCTGAAAGAGGCAGGAGTGCGTCGCGCGGTACTGGCACGGGAGCTTTCACTTGCGGAAATCAACAGAATACACAGAGATACCGAAATGGAGCTGGAATGCTTTGTCCATGGTGCGCTTTGCTACTGCTATTCAGGTCAGTGTCTGTTCAGCAGTATTCTTGGCGGGAGAAGCGGGAACCGCGGACGTTGTGCGCAGCCCTGTCGCCTGGCATATGAAGTGACTGTGAGCGGTAAGACAAAGTCAGCACAAAAGATGCAGAACCTGTTGAGTCCCAAAGACATTTGCGCCATTGATCTGCTTCCCCAAATTGCAGAAGCAGGCGTCTGCTCTTTGAAGATTGAGGGCAGGATGAAAAGGCCGGAGTATACGGCAGGGATTGTACGCATTTATCGAAAGTATGTGGACAGATATCTCAGAGAGGGGAGTAAAGGCTATCAGGTTTCTGAAACAGACAAGAAGGAACTGCTGCTTTTATTCAACAGGGACGGTTTTTCGCAGGGGTATTTTACCAGGCATAATGGCAGGGGTATGATGGCGCTCTCGGAGCGTAAGCAGACGGACAGAGAAAAAAAGGCTTATGAGGAGCTGATACGTTCTCTGCGCAGAGATTATGTAGAGAAAGAGAAAAAAATAGCTGTAAAAGGATGTCTGTACGCAAAAGCAGGAAGCCCGATGAAACTGGAGCTTACAACGGCCGTAGATAAAGGGAAAACAGAAGAAACAGACGGCCTTGCTGTGTTCGGCGCCTGTCCTCAGACTTCTCAGGATCACCCTGTGGGAGCCGGCCAGTTGGAAAGACAGCTGAGAAAGACGGGAAATACTCCGTTTGAATGGTCAGAGCTTAGAATAAACTCCGAAGGATCGCTGTTTATTCCTGTGCAGGCGATCAACGGTCTTCGAAGAGAAGCGCTTGAAACACTCAGGAATAGGATGATTCAAACCTGCTTTCGCGTTCCTTTGCAGACGCCTTTTGTGGCAGATGCATGCGTGCGGCCGAAATCATACAATCAGTTTAAAGCTGTTTTGGACAGACAGGACATTCAGCTTCATATTTCTGCAGAGACAAAGGAGCAGCTCAGGGAAATACTTTTACATGCGGACCGGCTGAAACAGAAAAGGAACAATCCGCTTACCGCTGTCTATGTGGATGCAGAGGGGATGGAAAAAGAGCTGAAAGATGCTGTCGAACAGATTCACACAAAAGGGCTCAGAGCGTACGTCATGCTTCCCTGCATTTTCCGCGCACAGACTGCGGACAGGTATAAAAAAGCAGACAGTTTCTGGTCTTCGCTTTTGGCAGACGGATATGTATTCAGAAATCTGGAAGAATATGAATATCTCAGATGCAGAGGCTGGAAAAAAGATCTGATTTCAGACCATAATATCTATATCTGGAATCAAAACAGCCGCATATACTGGCAGGAAAAAGGCGTCTGTATGCGGACAAATCCGCTGGAGCTCAATGGCAGAGAACTCGAGACAGTTTCCGATAAAACAAGTATTCAGATTATATATGGCAGATATCCGATGATGGTTACTGCCGGATGCCTTCATAAAACAATGGAGCTGTGTCGGCGCAGGGAGGAAATATGGTATCTGAAAGACCGGTATCATAAAAAATTTCCTGTGAAAAATTTTTGTCTGGACTGTTATAATGTGATTTACAACAGTCAGCCTTTGTATCTTCTGGATCAGACTGAGCAGCTGGAGAGAATCGGTGCCGGTGCATATCGTATCATGTTTACAACAGAGAGCAGGGAAGAGACAGGACAGGTTCTGGAACAGTGGGCAGAACACAGAAAGCCGGAAGCTGATTTTACAAGAGGTCATTTTAAACGAGGCGTTGAATAATATGGTCAATGTGATTACCGAATTATCCAAATATGTTATGATTTTGTTTCTGGCATTCTATACGCTGCTTGGTTTTCAGCTGGTGCGGAAACAGGAAGAAGATAAATCTGCTGCTCTCTGGCAGCAGGATTTTCTGCTTCTTGTACTGCTTCTTATGGGAAATTTAATTCTTTTTCTGAATACCGGAAATGAAAAAACAGTGTATTTCTGCGGGGCACAGATTGTGCTGATGGTGGGATTTTTGAGCATGCAGCATGTGATTTATCCCAGATCGGATCATCTTTTAAACCATAATCTTCTGCTTTTGTTAAATGTGGGTTTTCTGATGCTGTCGCGTCTGTCCTTTGACAAAGCGACGAGACAGTTTGAACTGGCGGTGCTGGCTGTAGGCCTTACCTTCCTGATTCCATGGATAATCCGCAGATCCGGAAAACTGAGGGGATATTACTGGTGGTATGGGGCGGCAGGTTTCGGACTGCTGGCGGCAGTACTGATTGCAGGAAAGCTGAGTTTTGGAGCAAGGCTTGCAATCACAGTGCATGGAATTACATTTCAGCCGTCGGAGTTTGTAAAAATTCTGTTTGTATTTTTTGTGGCAGGCATGCTCTATGAAGTACAGGATCTTCGGCGGGTGGTCATTACAACCTGTGCGGCTGCGGCGCATGTACTGGTGCTGGTGCTTTCAAAGGATCTTGGCGGCGCATTGATTTTTTTCATCATTTATCTGGTCATGCTCTATATTGCGACGAAACAGCCTCTGTATTTTCTGGCAGGACTTCTGGCCGGAAGCGCGGCGGCATGGCTGGCATGGAAGCTGTTTGCTCATGTGCAGACCCGCGTGCAGGCCTGGAGTGATCCGTTTGCTGTTATTGAGTACGGCGGCTATCAGATTACACAGTCTTTGTTTGCCATCGGGACCGGGGGATGGTTCGGGCTTGGGCTTGGCCATGGAATGCCTTATAAAATTCCGGTGGTGGAAGAAGACTTTATATTTGCGGCGATTGCAGAGGAATTTGGTATTCTGTTTGCTGTTTTTCTGATTTTTGTATATTTGTGTAGTTTTTATATGATATTTAATATTGCCATGTGTTTAAGAGATGCTTATTATAAACTGGTTGCGGCGGGGCTTGGGACACTGGTCATTTTTCAGGCCTTTCTTTCAATCGGCGGGGTGATCAAATTCATTCCGTCGACCGGCGTGACGCTTCCGTTTATCAGTTACGGCGGAAGTTCTCTGGTCAGTATGTTTACCATATGGGCAGTTATTCAAGGAATGTATTTGAAACGCAGTGATGAGGTGGCAGGCAGTGAAAAAGTCGCAAAGAAGGAAAAAAACGAAAAAACAGATAAAAAAGGCCGGAAGCAGGGAATATAACAATATTCTGCTGATTTTTACGGGGATTTTTGTGCTGATGATCGGTTATCTGGTATATTTTCAGGTGGTGGAGAGCAGAGATACCATCAATAATCCATATAACGCCAGAATGGATACGTTCGAGCAGCGGGTACTTCGCGGAAGTATTCTTGCCGCTGACGGGCAGCTTCTGGCATATACCAGGCTGGAAGAAGACGGAAAAGAAACCAGAATTTATCCGTTTGGCTGTACATTCTCACATGTGCTTGGATATTCCGGATATGGAAGAACAGGAATCGAGGAGCTGGGGAATTTTCAGCTTGTGACTTCCAACGCTTATTTTATTGAAAAGTTTATAAATGAGCTGAAAGAGCAGAAAAATATCGGCGATACACTGGTAACAACGCTGGATGTAGACCTTCAGACTGCAGCTCACGATGCTCTTGGAGAGCAGAAAGGGGCAGTTGTGGTGCTGGAGACCTCCACCGGCAATGTGCGTGCACTGGTGTCAAAACCGGATTACAATCCGGAAGAAGTGGCGCTTAAATGGAGTGAACTCACCGGTTCTGACGACAGCATATTATTGAATCGTGCTCTGCAGGGGCTTTATCCGCCCGGCTCTATATTTAAGACGATCACACTGTCTGCGTATTTGCAGGAACATCCGTTTGAGGCGGAGAATTATACATTTACCTGTGAAGGAAAAGTATCGGTGGGAAATTCTTCCATCAGCTGCTATCATGGCAGCCGGCATGGAGAGCTGGATCTGAAACGTGCGTTTGCCAAATCCTGTAACAGCGCATTTGCGGATATGGGCCGCAGGCTGGATGTAGACGCGCTGGACAGGCTGGCAGAACAGTTTTTGTTTGACAGTGAACTTCCGCTTGCATTTCCGTACAGCAAAAGTTCTTTCAGACTGAAGGAGTCGGATTCAGAAGCAATTCGAATGATGACGGCTATTGGACAGGGGGATACGCTGGTAACGCCAATGCATATGGCGATGCTTATGGCCGCCACAGCCAATGACGGGGTGCTGATGATACCGCGTTTTCTGGATCGGACAGAAAGCTATACCGGAGCAGTGGTGGTGGAACGGTATCCGACTGAAGAATATGGAGCCCTGATGACGCTCCAGGAGGCGGAGACTGTGCAGGAATATCTGCGTGCAGTGGTGGAGGAAGGGACGGCCTCAGCACTTCAGAGCGATCAGTATACAGCGGCGGGAAAAACCGGGACAGCTGAATACAGCAGTGACAAACAAAAGAGCCATGCATGGTTTGCCGGTTATGTGTCCGGTGAGAAGCCGGAGCTGGCAGTCTGTGTGATTGTAGAAGGAGCTGGCTCCGGCAGCGAGTATGCGGTGCCGGTGGCCAGACGGATTTTCGACGCATATTATACGGGAGAATAAGAAGCGGACAATGCTTTGGATGAGAATGGCTGAAATATAGAAAACAAAGGAAATACAGGCGTTTGAAGGCAACTCTACTATACGTAGATTGCCTTTTTTGCTGTCTTTATGCTACAATCCGTACATGGAAACTTTATAAAGCAGTGCCGGTTCCTGTGGATTCAATTACTGTTTGTAAAAGAATCTGGTCTGCCGGTCATGATGCCAGGCATCATCTCCCAACACCGGAACCGGATTTTGAATCGCAGATATTGAACCCACAGGAATCGGCATTGTAGAAAACAGTGTTTCTCTTCCAGAAGGAGAGACGCGGAACTGTAAACAGCGTCGAACCGGAAAGGCCGGAAGGATTTCGGGACGCGAATGCGACGTGAAATGCTTCCAGAACCGGGGAATTGAAGGAGAGACGCGGAACTGTAAACAGCGTCGAACCGGAAAGGCCGGAAGGATTTCGGGACGCGAATGCGACGTGAAATGCTTCCAGAACCGGGGAATTGAAGGAGAGACGCGGAACTGTAATCAGGAAACAATTATGGACAATATGGCATTTGGAAAATTCATACGGGATTCGAGAAAGGAAAAGGGGCTGACGCAGAGGCAGCTTGCACAGATGCTTCATGTGTCTGATAAGACCGTTTCCAAGTGGGAGAACGGAGCCGGATTTCCGGACATCAAGCTTTTGGAGCCGCTTGCTGTCTGTCTGGAGGTGAGCCTTCTGGAGCTGATGCAGAGCGAGCGGGTGAAGGAAACAAAAATTGACCGTTCAGATGCCGAACAGGCTGTGGCGGCATCTATCTCCCGGTCGGAGCAGGCGGAGGAACGTAAGCGGCTGATATGGAAGGTAAAACTTTTACTGAGTGCATGCGCGTGCGGAACTTTTTATCTGATATGGACGGGAGTCCGTTATCTGTATGTCGGAGGTGAGAAAATGAGAGTCAATGAGGGAGCATGGTACGGCGATCCGGTGACGTTCTATGTGTGGGCGGGACTGCTGGTGATTCTGTGCGGAGCGGCAGCTATCTATATCCTGTGGAAAAATGAGCGGCTTAACGATGTGAAGATCGGGCGTCATAAAGTAAAAGGCGCTTTGACGATTTTGATGGATATGCTGGTAGTACTGCTTTTGCATACGTATCTGTCCGGTATTGCCAATAATCAGGAACAGCTGACGCGGCTTCCTGAACTGCTCCCTGTCCATGCGTTTTTGACATGCGCCGACGGCAGCATGCAGGCGGGGCTTTTTATCCGTGAGGAAGTGGTAGAAAGTCTTCTCTCTTCTGAATATGTCAAGAATCTGGAACTTACCGTACGGTTGGAGGCAGTACTGGGAGAGTTTCTGTCAGGAGAGGAGAAAAAAACAGATCTGTATCTGGAAGGGGTTAATTCTCTGGACGCTCTGGGTGGGATCACAGAGACGGACATTGTCTGGAATACAGGAGAAGACCAGACTTTTCTTCAGGGAACAGAAGCAAAATGCATTGTATCCGAGGAGCTTTTTGAAAAGAACGGCTGGAAGCTGGGAGAAAAGATTACGCTTGCTCAGTATTACTATGAGAGGGAAGATGAAAAGACGATATGGACGTATATGGTTCCTCTGGAGGAGACAACTTATGAGATCGTCGGATACACGGATTTAAAAAATGTAGATTTAGATATTTATATGGCGTATCCGGATATTGTACTTCCTTTTCACATGATCCGGAAAACTTTTTTCAGGCAGGAGATTCCGTTTTTTGCGGATTCAGCCCGTTTTGACGTGGCAAATACGCTGGAACTCAACGAGTTCAAGCAGGAGATGAAGGAACTGTCGCTGAAAAACGTGTCGCCGCTTTCAGAGGATCACTCTCTGAATGGAGATGCCCTGAGTCTGAACGATTCCGTATTTATTAATACGGCGACTCATCTGCGGCGGGTCATCGATGTGGTGAGGGCTTTTTTCCCGTTTGTGCTGGTTCTGATCGTCTGTGTGGGCTATTTGGTCACTCTTCTTCTGCTTCAAAGCCGGAGAAACGAGATGGCGCTCCTTCGCTCTCTGGGTCTGGGAAGGTGGAAATGCTTCCGGATCTTCTTTAACGAGCAGTTGATACTGGTGATTACGGGGATAGTGGCCGGAAGCGTGTTCTCGGTGCTGTTGCAGGGAAATTACGGCGGGAGTTCAGTGCTGACCGGCTGTTTGGTAGGCGTTTGCTATATGCTGGGCAACGGTCTGGCTTTGTGGAAACTTATGAAAGTCAGTGTGATGGAAGCGCTGTTTCAGGCGGATTGACACCTGTGCCGTCAGACTGTATACAGACAGGTGACAATAGAATCAAATAGATACAAAACGGTAATAGAAGGGGTGATTTTATGGAGATTTTAAGAGCGGAACATGTATCTTACAGCTATCAGACAAAATATCAGAAAGTGGAAGCAGTCCGGGATGTAAGCTGCAGCTTTGAACAGGGCGGATTCTATGCGATTGTCGGGGAATCCGGGAGTGGAAAAAGCACATTTCTATCTCTGCTGGCAGGGTTGGATGTGCCTTCAGAGGGAACGATCTATGTGCAGGGGCAGTCTCTGGGAGACATGGACAGGGATGCTTACAGGCTCAATCAGGCGTCGGTGGTATATCAGTCTTTTCATCTTTTTCCGCTTCTGACGGCGCAGGAGAATGTGATGCTGCCTATGGAGTTTAAAAAAATCAGCAGGAAGGAGGCGGCCAGACGGGCGAAACAGCTTCTGGAACGGGTGGGGCTTGAACCGAGGATTTGCAGGCAGTTTCCGAAGATGATGAGCGGAGGAGAACAACAAAGAGTGGCTATTGCCCGGGCAGTGGCGGCGGGAGGAGAGATTATTCTTGCCGATGAACCAACCGGGAATCTGGATTCGGAAAATGAGAAGAAGATTGTCGGACTTTTAAAGGAACTGGCGCATGAAGACGGTTACACGGTGATTGTGATCACACATAATTCCAATGTGGCAGAGGAGACAGACCATGTTTTCCGGATGAAGGACGGGGGACTGGAGCAGGTACGATAGAGCAATGTCTGTTTGGGAAGATGTTTATAGGAAATGAGGACAAGGAAGATGGGTATGATAATCAAAAACAGTATCCGGCAGCTTCTGAGGATGAAAGGAAGGGCAGTTTTGTTTCTGATGCTGCTTCTTTTGGCATCCGGGCTTTTCAGCCTCGGCAGAGGATTTCAGATCATGAACCAGGAAAAGACAGAAGCATATGAAAGTTCTTTTCAGACAGTTGGTCTGGTTGAGCAGAAGGCGTCGGCGGTTGAAAGAATAGAGGTATGGAATCCAGCGAAAGGAGAGTACAGAATTTATCCCAGAAATATTTTCGGTTCATATCATTCGCTGGATGTGCTGAATTTTGAAGGAGCAAATTATCAGTCCGGTCCGGAAAAAAGAGTTACTTATGGAGCGTACCGGCCGGACTACGAGGTGTATACCAACGGCGGCAATGATATGAAGAGTGGCCTGCGGCTTGGTTTTGTGCTGGAAGTTACGCCTCTTAAGGACGGAGTGATAGATCATACGATGGAAGTCCGGGTTGAAAAGGTATGGAAGGGTTATGGAATCCGGGAGGGAGATATCATACGGGTATGCGATTACTACAATCCTGAGCCGGATACAATTTATGCGGATAAACGATATGTGATGGATTTATATGATGGCTATGATTATCAAGGAGAGGGCGGGCTGCAATTTCATCCGGGAGGGACGATCCAGTCTATGCAGACAGGGGCGGATGGAAAAAAGATACCGGACGAAGTGGGAGAGGATTATTTTTATGAAGAAGTGACGGCAGATTTCTGGGAATCCGAAAAGAGCAGACGGTGGCGCAACCTGCTGAAGGTATGGGAATATCCGGAACATATGATTCCGGTTACCGGGACAAGTGATATCGGATTGATGATTCCTTTTTATACAGGGGAGGCATATCTTAGCTCCGGCAGGGATTTTACGGAGGAAGAATATGAGCAGGGAGAAAAGGTCTGTCTGATTTCGGAGCTTTTTGCAAGGAAGAACGGTCTGGAGATCGGAGACCAGGTACGGCTTCCATTGCTGGTGGCGGATTATCGTTATTCGGCGGGACGAAACTTTTCTCTCTATGGAAGCGCAGGTTACTCCTATCTGAATGCCAAAGGGGAACCGTATGAGGTATTTGAGGACAGCCAGTATACAGTAACGGGGATCTACGGCGGGATTGCCGGAATGCTGGAGGAATACGGAATGGGATATCAGGAAATTATTATTCCCAGCCGTTCGGTTCGGAACAGCGACGAGGATAATATTGTGTCCGCAGGTCCTATGAGGGGCAGCACCACCTCTTTTCAGATTGAAAACGGAACCATTGAAGAATATATGGCAGAGTGGAACCGGCAGGGAATCGACGACGTGGAGATTACGTTCTATGACAAGGGATACACCGAGCTGGAAGCAAATATTAACAATATGAAGCAGATTGCCAGGATTCTGATTGCTGTAGGCGTGATTATGGTTTTGATGGTTCTGGGATATTTCTCCTGGATCTTTATTCTGCGTCAGAGAGAACGAACTGCCATCGAACGTTCTCTGGGGTTTGGGAAACGGCACAGTTTCGGGTCTCTGTTTTGCGGGATTTTTCTCCTGATGCTTCTTGGAAGCGCCGTCGGATGCTCTGCAGGAAGCTGTCTGGCAGGGAAGCTTGCCGGCGGTCTGGGTCAGACGGTCTACTACGATACTACGTTTGGCAACAGCCAGAGAACAATGCAGGCAGAAACAATGCAGGAGCGTACAGAGGAAGGCGTTCTGGAAACTCCGTTTCTGGCAGCGCTTCAGAATGCGTTTTTGATTCTGGCGGCAGGTGCGGGGATTTCCGGTGTGGGGATTGTTCTGAACCTTCGTCAGGAGCCGATGCAGATGTTCGGGAGCAGGAAAGAATAGATAGAAAACTGTAAAAAGCTGTCAACAGAAAAGATATTGACAAAATATTTAAAAATGTTATTATGGACTGGCGAGGAGATTTCCTGAGTAAAGAAAAAGGAGAGAAGATTATGAAAAAGAGAAACAGATTTCTGGCGCTGATTCTGACTGCGGCTTTGTCCATGTCAATGGCTGCATGCGGAAGCAGCGGCGCTGACAGCGAGACATCAGGAGATGCAGGCGTGGAGACAGAAGCAGAAGGCGGCGCTGCAGAGGAGACAGAAGCTCCGGCAGAGCAGGAAGAAGCTGCGGATCCTTTTGCAGCTGCACAGGAGAATATGGCATCCGTTACCAGTCTTGATGCATCATTGAATATGGAGATGGACATGACAATGAGCGCTGACGGACAGGAACAGAACTTGGAAAGCGTTACGACGATGGAGATGAGCTGCATCTATGATCCTCTGCAGATAAAGATGGATATGACGGTGGATGCCGGCGAGGCGGGAAGCGCAACTACAAGTATTTATATGGAAAATACAGATGACGGCTATATGGCGTACATGAATGACGGCAGCGGCTGGCAGTCCCAGCAGATCTCTGCAGCTGAGATAGATGAATACGATTTCAGTACGGATATGAGTCTTTATCTGAATGGAAATTATAATTTCCAGGCAGAAGGAAAAGATGAAGTAGACGGTGCAGCTGCATATAAATATACAGGAGCTATTACCGGCGATGAGATGAAAGAACTGATGCTTTCCTCCGGAGCTCTGAATTCTGTCAGCCAGTTTGGTGTTGATACCAGTCAGATTGACGGGATGCTGGACGGCCTGGGGGACCTGAAAATTGATCTGTGGATTGATGAGGCAACCCTTTATCCGGTCAAATATGAGATTGATATGACTGAGCCGATGAATACGCTGATGGGCAACATGGTCGAAGCTCTGGGCGAGCAGGCGCAGGGAGTATCCATGAGCATTCCGAAGATGGTGATGAGCATGACCTGTTCTAACTATAATGGTGTGACAGAGATTGTTGTTCCTGAGGAAGCAAAAGCGAACTAAAAAACAAAAGAAAGATATCCTCTCGGAAATCTGTATTCTGACAGTGTCGGCAGATTCCTGAGAGGATTTTTTGGATTCATATTTTTCGCGCAACCCAGCCTTGCCAATTATCTAAAAAGGTGATAGACTATAGCCAGAGCGTGTTTGAAAATTCATTTCCGCTGTCTGCACATTCCGCAAATTGTGGCAAACGACCGGTGGAAAGTAATTTTCAAACACACTCTGGTGTACTGGCTGGCTGACAATCAGACAGTATACTAGTCTATGAGGCACACCAATCGACAGGAGGAATTGCAGTGATAGAAGCAACGAGCTGCGGCGGTGTGGTAATATTTCGCGGAAAGATTCTGCTTTTGTACAAAAATTACAAGAATAAGTATGAAGGCTGGGTATTGCCGAAAGGAACTGTAGAACCGGGTGAGGAACACTGCCAGACAGCGGTACGTGAAGTTCGGGAAGAAACAGGAGTTGATGCAAGAATTGTAAAATACGTCGGAAAGAGTCAGTATACGTTCAATGTGCCGGAGGATGTGGTGGAGAAGGATGTACACTGGTATCTGATGACGTCAGACAGTTATTACAGTAAACCACAGCGTGAAGAATACTTTATGGACTCCGGATATTACAAATATCATGAAGCATATCATCTGCTGAAATTTCCGAATGAGAAGCAGATCCTGGAAAAAGCCTACAATGTGTATATTGAGATGAAGAAAAGTAATCTCTGGGGGAATCGTAAACAGTAGAGAACATGTTTTTCCTGTTTTCTGCTGTCATGAATAAGAGAAGGGGTTGTTGGCAACGACAGCCTCTTTTTAAAAAGAGGCAGGATAGAAGATGAGATGGTATCAGGATCTGTATCTGGGTCCGAATGCAGGACAGAATATTAGCAATATCAGGAAGAAGGCAGCTTCCGGTCAATGGATGGCAGGAATTTATTATATAACACTGGCTTCGGTTCCGGGGAATCTTCTGGATATTTTCCATAATGGAATGCTCAGGCAGCCTCTGTTTCTGCAGAGACAGTGTTTGGATGTCATCGGGATAGCGCAGGGCAGGATGGAAGCGCTCAGACTTGCCGAACAGATCATATGGGACCTGTACCGGAACACAGAAGGGTTCGACATCCGGTCTTACTTTCGATCAGAGGATTTTGTGGAGGATTAAATAACATCTGTATGCTGCATGTCATATTGTTAATTTTTAAAATATTGGGAATCATTTTTCTTGTAGCAGTCGGACTCGTTCTGCTGATTTTGTATGCGGTGTTATTTGCGGCGGTTTCCTACCGCGCGGATATAAGAAAAAAGGAAAATCTAAAAGTTGTGTTTTTTGCATCCTGGCTTTTTCGGGTTGTGACAGTCCGGTTTTTCCTGAACAGCGAGAATCACTGGGAGCCGGAATTTCAGATGCGGTTGCTGGGTTATCCGATGTGGAAGAATACAGAAAAAGAGTCAAGATGGAAAAGGCTGAAGCAGTTTCGAACATGGATCAAAAAGAAATTTGCGTCGTGGCGAAAGAGGAAAAGAAAGACAGAAGAAGGAAAGGACAACAGAGAGTTCCGCATAGATGAAAGCCTGGCTCAGAACAGAAAAACGCTGACTCAGAAGCCGGCAGAGAGTTCCGAAAATCTGGCAGAAGAGAGCGGCAGGCATCAGGAAGACGGTATTCAGAGTTCAGATCATGAAAAAACAACAGGATCATCAGATTATACAGAACGTCAGAAAAAGAGAACGATCTTCCGGAAAGTTGTCGATACGGTTCACAGTATCTGCAGAAAAGTAAAACAGATCTGGAAAAAAATAACAGGACCGGAAAATGTGTTTCGAAAGCTTCGAAATCAAATAAGCGGTTTTTTGGAGTTCTGGAATCTGGAGGAACACGTACGCGCCAGAAAAAAAATATGGAGTGAGTTTCAGTATCTGTGGAAAAAATCAAGGCCCAAAAAGGTCAGAGGAAGGATTGTCTTTGGTTTTTCTGATCCCGCTGATACGGGACTCTGTATGGGGGCTGTGGGTATGCTGTGCGCATGGTATCCCAAAAAGCTGGAGATCATTCCGAATTTTGAGAGAGAGATTTTGGAAGGAGAACTGCTGATCAGAGGAAAAGTGCGTTTTTACGTGTTTGTCCGTGTATTATGGAGAGTTTACAGAGATAAGGATATTCGTCATATGTATCGGCATTGGCGGGAATGACAGGAGGTTTTTATGAGCGAAAAAAAAGTCAACAGTTTTGAGACAACCGTTTCTTCCCTGTTTCAGGGGATGGATCATTTTATTTCCAGTAAGACGGTAGTAGGAGATGCAATCACAGTCGGAGACACGATTCTTTTGCCTCTGGTAGATGTTTCCTTCGGAGTCGGCGCCGGAGCCAGTTCCAGCGACAGCAAGAACAACGGTGCGGGCGGGCTGGGAGGAAAAATCTCACCGAGCGCGGTACTGGTGATCAAGGACGGCAATATTCGTCTGGTCAATGTGAAAAATCAGGATGCGGTGACCAAGATTCTGGATATGGTACCGGATGTAATCAACAAATTTACAGCGGGAAAATCGAAAGACAGTTCTGATCCGGAAGTGGACAGGGCGGTGGATAAGATTTTGAATTCCTGATCCGGACAGGCTCTGTCAACCGTTCATGTATGCAGGGACGAAGAAGAGAGATAACAGGAATAAAGATATGGAGTTAATCAAATATCCAAGAACTCCTCATCTGTCCGGTTCCAGGCTTCAGCCGGGACAGGAGCTGTATGATGATACATGGGGAGAAGTGGTTCTTATGGCCGGACTTCCCGGTACTGGAAAGGATACCTGGATTCGGGAGAATCTCCCGGAACTGCCGATGATCTCTCTGGATGAAGTCAGAAAAGAGATACACATTCTGCCCCGGGAGCCTCAGGGGCCTGTGGCAGCGGCGGCCAGAGAAAAAGCAAGGGAGCATTTGCGCAGGCAGGAGAGTTTTGTGTGGAATGCTACCAATGTAACGCCATCGATTCGGGAAAAGCAGATTCGGTTGTTTCAGGCATATCACGCTGCGGTGAGGATTGTCTACCTGGAGACGGAATGGAAAGAGCAGCTTCGCAGGAATCACAGCCGGGAGGAAACGGTGCCCCAAGAGGAGATCGACAGGATGATGAGGAATCTTGTGCTGCCGGAACGGTTCGAGGCGGAACGGGTGGAGTGGTTTTGCGTATAAGACAGAATGCTGGATCGCAGGTGTTTGCTGCAGTACGGAAGATTGGAATGAAATATGCATAAAATGCAGAAAAAGTAAAATTTTGCTTGCAAATTATAAAAGTTTCTGGTAGAATGACAAGAGTTATGAGCCTGTAAGGTTCAAATAAGCCTAAGGGAGGTGCAATGATGGCTAAATGTGCAATTTGTGACAAGAGTGTTCACTTTGGAAACAATGTGAGTCATTCCCATAGAAAATCCAGTAAAATGTGGAGATCCAATGTGAAATCCGTGAAAGTGAAAGTAAACGGCGGAGCAAAGAAAATGTATGTATGCACTTCTTGCTTAAAGTCCGGTAAAGTGGAAAGAGCTTAATCGGCTGTCATTTGATAGGACTGCATGGAGGGGTTGTCGATGTGACAGCCCTTTTTCTTTATTTTGCGGACAATGTGCCATGTATCTGTGCAGCAGTCCTGACAAGTTACCGGCCTGCTGTCGGGAAGATTCATGCAAGGATCAGCAGCTGAAAAAGCACTGATAACCGCAGAGAATCAGGACAGCAGAAAGGAAGATGCGGAGGAACAGATTGTCTTCCGGTAAAAACAGAGTGATAAATATCCCGATACCGACCCAGAACAGAATGAAACCGATGGTCTTTTTCATAAACAGCCATCCTGACAGCAGAAGATGTTTATTCTATTTATATGCAGGAATTCAGAAAAATAGAAAAAACAAAATTTTATTTCATTTTTGCAGGATATCGGGTATAATAGTTAATAATTATGTGTACTTGTGAAATGGTGACTGTTTCATAAGAGAATAGAACTGGGAGGTATTCATATGCAGGGACAGATTAGTACAGAACTTGGCAATATCACAATTGATGCGGATGTGATTGCTACTTATGCGGGCTCTGTTGCGATCGGATGCAGCGGGATTGTAGGTATGGCATCGCTGGATATGCGGGATGGTCTGATGAAGCTGTTAAAAAAGGACAGTATTAAAAGAGGCATTGAGGTTGCAATTCAGGATAATGAAATCTATCTGGCATTTCATATGATCGTGGCTTACGGAGTCAATATTCCTGTTGTCTCCGAGAATCTGATTGATTCCGTCAGATATCAGGTGGAAGCATTTACCGGGATGAAGATTGGAAAAATAGACATCTTTGTAGAAGGCGTAAGAGTGATTGACTAACGAGGGAGGAATTGTGTTGTGATTAAGACAATTAATGCTCAGATTGTTGCAAAGATGTTTCTGGGCGGTGCCAAAAATCTTGAGTCCAAAAAAGAGTGGATTAACGAATTGAATGTATTTCCGGTGCCGGATGGAGATACGGGTACCAATATGACACTGACGATTACGGCTGCAGCGGGTGAAGTCGGTAATCTGGAAAAGATGAATATGGAAACACTGGCAAAATGTATTTCCTCAGGTTCTCTTCGCGGTGCGCGGGGGAATTCCGGTGTGATTCTGTCGCAGCTTTTAAGAGGCTTTACAAAAGGGATCAAGGATCAGGAAGAGCTGGATGTAATTGATCTTGCAAATGCCATGCAAAAGGCGGTGGAAACCGCATATAAGGCGGTTATGAAGCCTAAAGAGGGTACGATTCTGACCGTTGCAAAAGGAGCTGCGCTGAAAGCGGCGGAGCTTGCCCAGACAGTAGAAGATATTGAAGAATTCTGCCGACTGGTTATTGAGGAGGCAGAAGAAGTTCTGTCAAGGACGCCGGACATGCTGCCGGTTCTGAAAGAAGCCGGCGTAGTGGATTCAGGCGGACAGGGACTGGTCGAAGTGCTGAAAGGATGTTATGACGCGCTCACAGGAAAAGAAGTGGACTATTCTTTTGAAACGCCGAAAACAGAGCATGCGGTCCGGATCAGTGAGCAGACGGAAGCGGATATTCGTTTTGGGTACTGTACAGAATTTATCATTATGCTGGAAAAGACGTTTGATGAGAAGACAGAGCTGGAATTTAAAGCATTTCTGGAGTCTATCGGAGATTCTATCGTAGTGGTGTCGGATGACGATATCGTCAAAGTGCACGTACATACGAACGATCCCGGACTTGCCATCCAGAGAGCGCTTACGTATGGAGCACTGTCGCGTATGAAAATTGACAATATGCGTCTGGAGCATGAGGAAAAGCTGATCAAAGATGCTTCGCGTATTGCTGCGGAACAAAAGCAGGAAGAAGTAAAAAAAGAAGCACCCCGTAAAGAAATGGGCTTTATCTCGGTATCCATCGGGGAAGGAGTCGGAGAGATCTTTAAAGGACTGGGCGTTGATTATCTGATTGAAGGCGGACAGACGATGAATCCCAGCACAGAGGATATGCTGGAGGCCATTAATCAGGTAAATGCAGATCACATTTTCATTCTTCCCAACAATAAGAACATTATTCTGGCAGCGAACCAGGCCAGTTTTCTGACATCCGACAAGAAGGTGATTGTAATTCCGACCAAGACGATTCCTCAGGGGATTACGGCTATGGTCAATTATATTCCGGAGGAGACGCCAGAGGAGAATGAGACTCGGATGCAGGCAGAGATTGAGAATGTGAAAACCGGACAGGTAACTTACGCGGTCCGGGACACAAAGATCGATGATAAGGAGATTCATCTGGGAGATATCATGGGTATCGGAGATCACGGGATTCTGGCTGTGGGAAAAGGAATTCAGAAGACGACGCTTGCCATGATGGAGCAGCTTGTTGATGCGGATTCAGAGATCATTGGGATTTACTATGGCGAAGAAGTGTCCGAAAAAGATGCGCAGGTACTTGGTGAAAAGATTGCAGAAAAGTATCCGAATGCAGAAGTGGAAGTCCATTATGGAGGACAGCCGATCTATTATTATGTGGTATCAGTTGAATAGGTGAAGCAGTGAACAGACAGGACTGCCGTAACATGTAATTCTGTCTGTGTTTTCAGCGCATTGGGGCGGGCCGAGGTCTTGAACCGGCTGACCGTTATAGTTTATACAAGCGCTGAGTACACAGATGGGATACATATTGCGGCAGTTTTGTCCTTTGGGTGTGCAGTTTTGCTGCGAAAGCTCTGACCGTATTTGCTGCTGGTGTATGGAGGAAAGGATATGAAACTTCGGGATTCAATTACAAAAATAAAAGGAATCGGGGAGAAAACAGCAGTTCTTTTTGCAAAAGCAGGCATCCATACCATAGAGGATCTGGTACAGTATTATCCACGTGCATATGAAACATATGGAGAACCGGTGGAGCTGTCAGAGGCTGAGGACGGGAAAAAATGTGCAGTTTTTGGATATATTCTGTCTGTGTCGTCAGTGAAAAAGTATACAAAATATCAGGTTTTTACGGCTCAGATCAAAGCAGGCGGAGAAGTTATGCAGGGGACCTGGTTTAATATGCCGTTTTTGCGGAATTATTTTCAGCGGGGCGGACAGTATATATTCAGAGGAGTACTCTGCCGGCGGGGAAATCAGTACCGGATGGAACAGCCGGAAACTTATTCGCTGGGAGATTATGAAAAACTGCTTCATGTGATGCAGCCGAAGTATTCGCTGACGGCAGGGCTGACGGGCAAAATGGTGACGAAGGCGGTCCGGCAGGTACTGGATGACGGAGAAATCAATATGGAAGAACATCTTCCCGAAGAAATAAGAAAATGCTATGGACTTCTGCCAAAATGGCAGGCGGTTCGGCAGGTACATTTTCCCGCTTGCGAGGATGAAATGAGAAGAGCAAGAGACCGTCTGGTGTTTGACGAATTTTTGTTTTTCATTCTGGGAATCCGAAGGATGAAAGAAAGTTGGGCCAGGCTTTCAAATGAAGCGCGGATGCTGGAAGTTCCGGAGACGGAGAGACTGATCGGAATGCTTCCTTATGACTTGACAGGAGCGCAGAAAAAGGTTTGGAAGGAAATCAGTGCAGACATGACAGGCAGTCATATTATGAGTCGCCTGGTACAAGGAGACGTTGGATCCGGAAAGACGGTACTGGCAGTGCTGGCGCTTGTCATGGCAGGCTGTAATGGTTATCAGGGAGCGCTGATGGTGCCCACGGAGGTGCTGGCAAAACAGCATTTTCAGTCCATTCAGGAACTGTTAATCAAGTATGAGATTCCGTTAAAGCCGGTTCTTCTGACCGGCTCCATGACTGCAAAAGAGAAAAGGATGGCTGGTGAAAAGATTGCATGCGGAACAGTACAGATTGTGATCGGGACGCATGCGCTGATCCAGGAGAACGTGAACTATCACCGCCTTGGTCTGGTAGTGACAGATGAACAGCACAGATTTGGTGTGCGCCAGAGGGAGATGCTGGCGGGTAAGGGACAGCATCCGCATGTACTGGTTATGAGCGCCACACCGATTCCGCGGACACTGGCGATTATTGTTTATGGCGATCTGGATATTTCGGTGGTGGATGAGCTTCCGGCACGTCGTCTGCCGATCAAAAATTGTGTGGTAGACGAGTCTTATCGTTCCAGCGCTTACCGGTTTATGGAAAAAGAAACGGCCATGGGATATCAGGTATATATCATCTGTCCTATGGTAGAAGAAAGCGATGAGATGGAGCTGGAAAATGTCACTGATTACACAAAAAAACTAAAGGATCTGCTGCCGGAGCTCCGGATTGCGTGCCTGCATGGAAAGATGAAGGCAAAAGAAAAAAATCAGATTATGGAACAGTTCGCAGAAGGACAGATTCAGATTCTGGTATCTACAACCGTCATTGAAGTGGGCATCAATGTGCCCAACGCAACTGTCATGATGGTGGAAAATGCAGAGCGGTTTGGCCTGGCACAGTTGCACCAGCTTCGGGGCCGTGTGGGGAGGGGAACTGCGCAGTCTTACTGCATTTTTATGAGCGGCAGCAAAGGAAAGGAGACCAAGAAGAGGCTGGAGGTACTGAACCAGTCCAACGATGGTTTTTATATAGCAGGCGAGGACTTGAAACTGCGGGGGCCGGGAGATCTGTTCGGGATACGGCAGAGCGGGATTCTGGAATTTAAACTGGGAGATGTGTTTCAGGATGCAAAAGTACTGAAGGCGGCAGGTGAGGCGGCGGGCAGGATTCTGGACAAAGATCCGCAGCTGGAATTATCGGAACACCGGCTGCTGGCAGAAAGACTGGAGAGCTGCCTGAAAAAAGGCGGCGAGGGGATAAGTCTGTAAAAAACAGGTAGAAAAAAGAAGAATTATGCGTTATACTGAAAAAATAACAGAGAGGAGAGTGCAAAATGAAAAAACGTATGTGGAGACATGGTTCGCTGCTTGTTCTGCTGCTGACGGTACTGACAGTGACCGGATGCTCGGGCGGCAGTAAAACAGAACCGGAGCCGGAAGTAGAGGAACCGGTGTACACGGTTTCTATTGGGGATACCCAGATTCGTGTTGGGGAGACAAAGGTTCAGGCGCTGCTGGATGCAGGGATGAATGTTACCTGGTCGGAAATGACATCAGATAACCAGATTCAGGAGTATACGGTCGATCCCGAGATGGAGCTGGAAGCGAATTCCTATTACACCGGCGGTTCCGTCTGGATTACAGAATCTACATTTGCCCATGTTTCGTTTGCAACAGAGGACGAGTCTGTAAAATTAGGAGACGCTGTGATTGCGAGGATGGAATTTAACCTTTCTTTCAGAGAGGAAGATAAAGAGGCGCAGGCGGAGATTGCTTTTGACGGAGTCCCTGTTACAGAGATGACGCGGGAAAAAGCCGGCGAACTCTATCCGGACTTTACCGGTGACGAAGTGATGTGGTTCAGTACAGGGCTGAAAAATTACGATTATGGCCTGTATTTTGATTCTTCCAGCGGAGGACTTATGAAATTTTCAGCCGAATACAGGTACGACGTAGACTGGAGCGGCGGTAACTGAGACGTTTAAAAAAGATTAAAAAATCTGTCAGAAAATGAAGGAATTGTCAGTGTATTTGCCTGCGGAGTACATATACTATAGTCGTAACAAACAACAACAAATTGCGAAGCACCAAAGATAATCTGTTTCGCAGTAAGGAGGAGTTTATTATGTCTAATTCTACAAACAGAGCAGCAGTACCAGAAGCGAAGGGAGCACTTGACCGTTTTAAATATGAGGTGGCAAGCGAGATCGGCGTACCGTTGACAGACGGATATAACGGCGACCTGACTTCCAAACAGAACGGTTCTGTAGGCGGATATATGGTGAAGAAGATGATCGAGGCGCAGGAGCGCCAGATGGCAGGTAAATAAGAACGAGGAGACAGGGATGCTGAAGTAAACGGCATCCCTGTTTTTCTGTCCTGAAGTGTGTCTGAGCATGGTATACATGCAAACGATCACCTTATTTGGAAAACAATTTTAAATGCCGGAAGATATTTGACTTGTCAGGATGATGGCAGTACAATAGATACAGGTTAAATCAGGGACAAGGAGAGGAATCTGCATATGGAACGAAAAGCACAGATCAAGCCGCCGGTAGAGGTACGGTATGAGAAAGAGCTTGCGGCTCTTGCGGCTCTGGATCAGGGAAAAAAACCATTAAACTGGAAACTGTCGCCCAGAGCAGTGAGGACATTTATTCTGGGAAATCATGAGCCTTTGATCTGGAACGGAGAAAAGATAGTTGTCCGCAAAAAATATCTGGGAAACGATGCGCTGGTAGAGCGCTGTATTATCACGCTTGCCGGCAACCGAGGGCTGATGCTGGTAGGAGAGCCGGGAACGGCCAAAACCATGCTGTCGGAGCTTTTATCAGCCGCTGTCAGCGGCAGCAGTACCAATACAATTCAGGGTACGGCGGGAACGACGGAAGACATGATAAAGTACAGCTGGAATTATGCGCTTTTGCTGGCAAAAGGGCCGGTAAGAGAGGCGTTGGTGCCTTCTCCTCTTTATGTAGGGATGGAACAGGGGATTCTGACCCGTTTTGAAGAGATTACCCGTACACCGGCAGAGATTCAGGACAGTCTGATCAGCGTACTCAGTGATAAAGTACTGAATGTCCCGGAACTTGGTGAGGAAGGGCTGCTTTTTGCCAGGGCAGGTTTTAATGTAATTGGCACTGCAAACACAAGAGACAAGGGTGTTAATGAGATGAGCAGCGCCCTGAAACGCCGCTTTAATTTTGAGACTGTAATGCCGGTACGGGATGTGGCACTGGAAAAGCAGATCATCATCAACGAAGTGCAGGAGCTGGCGGAAGCAAGCAGGATTGATATGCCTGTAGATGAGGATGTGGCAGAACTTCTTGCGTCGACTTATCATGAGCTGCGGGAAGGAATTTCGTCTATGGGTCATCGGATTGACCGTCCGGCATCGGTCATGAGCACGGCGGAGGCAGTATCGGTCTATTACCAGACGATGATGACGGCTTATTATTATGGAGATTCCCGAATGGATCTGGGCTGTCTGGTACAGAATCTGGTAGGTGCTGTACAGAAAGAAAACAGAGACGATCTGGAAAAGCTCCGCAGTTATTTCCAGACGGTGGTACGGGATAAGGGAGGCAAAGAGGGGCAGCTATGGGACAGTTATTACGAGGCGAGGAAGTACCTCAGATAACGATGGAAGAAAATACAGACGGGATAATGGTTCAGAATTTTTTTGATCTTAAAGAACCGGTTCTGTATTTTCCGATTCGGCATCACAGCCCTGCGTGTGCCTGGCATTTGAAAAAAACAGTTGAAGCTTATAATCCGGACTGTATTCTGATTGAAGGCCCGTGCAATGCGCAGGAACAGATTCCCATACTTGCTCACAAGGATACAAAAGCGCCGATCGCTCTTTATTATTTCTATAAGGATAAAAAAGGGTTGTTAAGCGGGGAAAAAGAAAGCTACAAATGTTATTATCCGTTTCTGGACTGTTCTCCGGAACTGGTCGCCTTACGTGCGGCAGCGGAGCGTGGGATTGCTGCACAATTTATTGATCTGCCTTACGGAGAGATTTTGATCGGTACAGAAGAAAAGAAGGGTATTCGGACAGAACGTGAAAAACAGACTTATAACGATGATTATCTGCTGAGCCAAAGCCGTTATTTTGAACGTCTCTGCCAGAAGACGGGACTTCGGAGTTTTGATGAGCTGTGGGAAAAATATTTTGAAATCGGAGGGCTTTTTCAGACTACAGAGGAATTTGTGCGCCAGATGAATATCTATTGTTATCTTTCCAGAATTCATACGCCGGAAGAAGAGCTGGAAGCTGACGGATGCCTTCTGCGGGAACGGTATATGGCAGAGCAGATTGCAAAAGCTTCTGAAAGCGGTAAAAAGCTTCTGGTGGTAACAGGAGGATTTCATACATATGGGATCAGAGAACTGTTGAAAGGCAGTCTCTGCCCGGAGACGGCCCCAAAAAAAGCGGGTGAGAAGTCATGCGGAGAAGACGCTGTCCGGTATGTGGCAGATCCGGCAGTGCTTCATGGCCTGTCGGACCAGGAGCAGGGAGTTTATCCGCTGGCTTATTCCATGGAAGCGACGGACGCGCTGAACGGATATGCGAGCGGTATGCAGTCACCGGGATTTTATCAGCAGGTGTGGGAACGGCTGGTCAAAGGGGAGTCGGCAGCCGGGGCTTATGAAGATGCGGTTTTGCATCAGCTTGTGAGTGCAGGACGCAGAGCGAGACAGAAAAAAGAAAGTCTTTCTTCCTATGATGTGATCTGTGCTTTTTCTATGGCGAAAGGTCTGGCAGCACTGCGCGGTAAAAAAGAACCGGGCCTGTATGAGCTTCGGGATGCTGCCCTGTCTTCTTTTGTAAAAGGAGAATACAGTCCTTCTACAGACCTGTCACTTCGGATTCTTGAGAACCTGAACACGGGAAAGCAGGTGGGAAAGCTGTGTGAAGACGCTCTGCGTCCGCCGCTGCTTGTGGACTTTGAAGAACAGTGCAGAGTGTTCAGGCTGAAAATACAGGCGGCAGGGCAGCAGGAAGTCATACTGGAACTTTTTACCAAGAAAAAACATCTTGCCATAAGTCGTTTTCTGTATCAGATGGATTTTCTGGGCACAGGTTTTGCAAAACGGACCAAAGGGGCTGATCTGCTGAAACGGAAAGACCGGAATCGCATCCGGGAGACCTGGAGCTATCGTTTTACAGGTCAGGTGCTTTCAGCCCTGGTGGATGTATCCATGCTGGGCGGTACGGTGGCGGAAGCGTCACGCACTCGTCTGCTGCGGGAGTTTGCCAGAAGCGAAAGCAGTCAGGAGGCGGCAGGGCTTCTGACCAGAGGTTTTCTGATGGGATTTCTGGAAGAGCAGGCGGGGATGGGCGCACATATCCGGGAAGTTCTGGCTGCAGACGGAGATTTTTTTTCTTTGGCGGAAGGGTTTTCTCATCTGCGGATGTTATATGAACTGCAGGAGCTGTATGAAGTGGAGGATGAAACAGAGCTAGAAGAACTGATCGGTATCTGTTTTCAGAAAATTGTGCAGCTTTTGCCGTCCATGTCACAGGTGAAGGACGAACAGCAGCAGTCATGTATGGAAAGCTGTCTGTCGCTCTATCAGATTACCGGCAGAAGTGGTTTTTCTCATTTTCGTCAGGTTTTGCTGGAAGCTTTTGAACGCCTTCTCGAACAGCCAAAAATACAGCCGGGACTGGAAGGAAGCGTGCTGGGGTTGCTTTATGGATATGACAGCAGTTATGATGAACGAATCCAGAAGACAGCGTCCGGATATCTTCAGGGGACGGATGAGATGAGAATGAAAAGTGCGCTGTTCTTACGGGGACTGTTTTTTACTGCAAGAGATTTTGTATTTGTACATGAGAATTTTCTTGGTATGATTGACGGCCTGCTGGCAAAACTGCAGACAGAAGCGTTTATGAAGCTGCTTCCGGAACTCCGTCAGGCTTTCGGATATTTTACTCCGCTTGAAACGGATCGTATTGCGGAGAAAGCAGCGGCTATCCACGGTGTGAAAAGGCAGGAGCTTTTAAGAGGAAGGATGGTATCGCCAGAGGAATATGAGTATGGAGAAATGCTGGACGCGTATGCGGTGAGGAGCCTTTAAAATACGTGTAAGCTGGAGGAAATCCATGACTGTGGCGGAACGAAGAAAATGAATTTTCAGACACGATCCGGATCAGTCTGCGATGATTGACAGCATATGACATGCGTGCTATTCTGACATTTAAGAATAGCTACTGGCAGGTCAGACAAGGATAAAAGAGTGGTTTAGGGAAGGGGAATTCGGATATGAGTGCAGATACCGGTCAGTTGAACAGATGGCGACTCATACTTGGAAGCTATTCCAGGAAGCAGATTGGTTTTGAAGGCGGGGCATCTCTGGAAAACGGAATTTCCTGTATAGATCTGGAGGAAGCGCTGGATTTTTTGTATAACAGGGAGCAGGGGGAAGATGTACGCAGACAAGGCGGAACGGAAGCCAGCCGCCTGACTGCTGCGACCTGGATCACGCGGATCCGGAAGCTTTTTCCCAGAGAAACAGTGGAAATACTGGAGCGTCATGCGCTGGACTGTTACGGGATGACAGAACTTCTGACAGACAAAGAGGTGCTGGAAAAGCTGGAGCCGAATCAGGAGCTTCTGAAAACGATTCTGCAGCTGAAGCATCTGATGAAAGGAGACGTACTGGATACAGCGCGCCGGATCGTAAAGAAGGTAGCGGAGGAGATTGCAGAGAAACTGAACCAGGATATCAGAAAATCGCTGCTTGGAAAAATAGACCGTAATTTAAACAGTCCGGTCCGTTCGATTCGGAATCTGGATATTCAAAAAACGATCCGCAGAAATCTGAAACATTTTGACCGTGAAAATGGCAGGCTGATGCTGGAACAGGTGTATTTTAACGGCAGGACCAGAAAATACAGCCAGTGGCGGGTAGTGATCGCGGTAGACGAGAGCGGATCCATGCTTGATTCAGTTATTCACAGTGCAGTGATGGCAGGGATCTTTGCGAAGCTTCCCATGCTGGATACAAGACTGGTAATTTTCGATACACAGGTGGTAGATCTGAGCGGTCATCTGGAAGATCCGGTAGCGACTTTGATGAGCATTCAGCTGGGAGGCGGAACTTATATTACGGGAGCGCTGCAGTACTGCGAAACGCTGGTTGACAATCCGCATCGGACAATGGTAGTGCTGGTATCGGACCTTTGTGAAGGCGGCAGTGTGTCCGCTCTTCTGGGAGTAAGCAGAGGAATAATTGAAAGCGGGGCGAAACTGATCTGTCTGACGGCACTGGATATGGAGGCAAATCCGGTCTATGACAGGCATACGGCACAGAAGCTTGCGGATCTGGGTGCCCATGTAGGAGCCATGACTCCGGAAGCACTTGGAGATTTTATGGGAAAGCTCATGAATGAATAAAATCTGTCAGGAGGTTTCAGAAATGAATTTAAAGGAGATGCTGAAGCAGGCAGATGATGATTATCTGACAGGACTTTGCAATAAGGGAACTGTAAAACGTGCTTATAAAGATCTGGGACAGGAGACTCCGGTGTCAAAGTGGAAAGAGGAAGAAGCTGAAGTGACGCTGAAGGAGGAGACTTGCGTGATCCGGATGCCGCTGGGAGAGAGTAGTTGTTCCTGTCCGTCAAGAAGTATCTGCCGTCACATTGTGACGGCAATCCTGTGGCTGAAAAAAGATCTGGAAGAAACTACTGCCGATACGGCAGAAGAAGTATCAAATTCCCCCGGGCAGGAAATCGAAAAAGCAGGAAAACAGGCGGAAACACAGTTGCTGGAAGAGATATTGCAGATCCCGTCTGCCCGATTGAAGAGAGTGTGCAGAGGGAGAAGGTTTGAACGGTTTCTGTCGCATCTGAATGCGGGAGAGTTTCCGCTGATAGAGGAAAGTTCAATCGTTACGGTGACGATTCCATGGGAAGAGGCGACGGTCAGACTTCTGGAACCGTTTGCTTATTCCAGCTGCAGCTGTCACAGCAAAGAGCTCTGTATTCACAAAGCGCAGGCAGTCCTCGCTTATCAGATCAGAAAAGGGCGGATCACTCTGGAGGGGCTTTCGGAATTTCGGGAGTCAGAACATATATGGGATGAAGAACAGCTAAAAAAAACCTGCACAGCTGTCTGTGAATCTGTAATTCATCAGATGTATACCGGGCTCTCCAGACAGTCGCCGGAGATATCAGCCAGCCTGGAACGTCTGGCAGTTATAACGCACCGGGCGGGTCTTCCTTCCCTGGAAAGCAGGCTTCGGGAAGCAGCATCAGAATATCAGCAGTATTTTGCCAGATCAGCAGCATTTCGAAATGAGATGCTGCTGGGAAAGCTGCTGTGGCTGTATGAAAGGGCGCAGCAGCTTTGCCATGCAAAGGGCCAGAAGGAAATCCGCGCTCTTGCAGGAAACTTTCGGGATACTTATGAATCTGTGGGAACACTGCACCTTCTGGGGATGGGAGGCAGATCTTTTTCCAGCAAGACAGGATATGAGGGAGAGATTTATTATTTTCTGGAGCCGGAAAAGAAAAAGTGGTATACATGGACGGACGCCCGGCCTGCTTTTTATGAAGGGGTCCGAAGGAGACCGCCTGCCTCATCCGAAAATGTCTCTGCTCCTTGGGGGCTGAACTGCAGCAGAGAACAGCTTCAGGACCTGGAATTTGAACTGATCAACGCCCGGGCCGCCTCCGGAGGACGTCTGTCTGTAAGTAAGGACAGCAGAGGGGAAGCGCTTGGCTGCAGAAGTCTGGAAACGGAAGGACTCAGAGAAATGATTGTGTGGGACTATGAGGAGCTTCTTGTTCAAAATTTCGGAAAAACGGACCAAAAGGCTGATGAGGAAACAGACAACCGTGCGGAAGGCAGGCGGGAAAAACTCGTTCTTGCAGGTGCAGTTCGCTGGGGAGAGACAGATTTTGACACGGTGGAACAGCGTTTTTCCTGGAAGCTTTTTGATCAGGAGGGAAGAAGCCTTTTTGTAGCTCTGCGTTATACAAAAGAAGAACGGCTGGTGATTCATATGCTGGAGAGGCTGGAGCGGAGGCTGAAAAAGCGCAGACAGAAGGCCATAGTATGTTTCGGCGCTCTATATCTGGACGAAGACGGCAGAATGTGTCTGTATCCTGTAGAATTTCTGCTGAAAGGTGTGGAAGAAGTCCTGGAAGACAGCAGGGGCTGGGGAAAACAGGTTACCGGCGCAGGGGTGTCAGTAAAAGACAGAAAGTTTCCGTCTAAAGAAACAGTTTATGTGATGGAACGATATCAGAACGAAGCTGTACGCCAGCTGTCGGATCTTTTCGTCAGCGGGTTTTCATCTGTTCAGGAAGATACGCTGCATCAACTGTCTGTATTGTCAGAAGACGGTGAGCGTCTCGGACTGCATCGGGCAGCTGACGAATTTGGCAGTATCCGCAGAGTTCTGGAAAGGAAACGTCATCAGATAGAATTTTCACCGGAGCCGGTTCTGGAGTCGGAAATCAGACTTTATAAATATTTTGCGGCATGCAGAAAAAAACTTTCCTGTGATATGGCGCTGCTGCAGCAAACAGCGTCGATGCAGGGTGAATTTTCAACCTGATAATTTATTGGATTTCTGCCGTCTGTACGTCCTGCAGACAGTAACGCGCAGATGTCAGAAACAGTTTTCAGACATGATTTGGAACAACCGCAGAAACAAAACAGAAAAAAGGAGGATGGGGCTATGAATTTGAGTGAAGAACGCGGTCGCCAGAAACTTTTAGAAGTTCTGGAACTTTTAGAATTATCAGATAAAAACAGGATACTGGCAGAGAAATATCTGGAACTGGATACGGAGGAGAACAGAGAACTTCTGGCCGGGGCTGAACCGCAGGACTTTTCCAGACTTGGCAAAGAAGTGTTTGATAAATGCAGAGGATATAAGAGCCATTGTCAGAAACGGAACCGGAAAGAAGAACTGGAGCGTTTTGTTCGTTTTACGGCGGCGGTTGGAGGTTCGACCGCTTATTATGTGCTGGTATCTTATGGATGGAATATTAATACCATTCTGGAATATCTGACAACAGAGCAGGCGGCAGCAATCCGGGCAGAAGGAATCGCTTGGAATATTTACGGTATTAAAAGCGTTCTGACCGGAGTTGTGCAGAAGACGCCGCAGGTGTTAAGAGACGCCATGGAACTGTGCTATCATAAAAGTGATAATGCCAGGTCGCTTTTGGCAGCGGTATCCCTGTATTATACAAAGCCGGAAAAATCTGCCGGAGGAGTTTTAAAATCGCTGTTTTCGGGCAGTAATGCGGAGCAGATTAAAAAGACAGTGCAGTATCTGGAATCCAATCAGGTGGAGAGCATAGAAAATATATTTATGGGAAGCGCACCCTCCGGCGAGGATATGAAAAAACTTGTTTCATTTGTGAAATTGTCCTCCGCAGAACAGCCGCTGCCGCCGGAAATTATTCAGATTCTGAAGGGAAGGCAGGTATCTGACTATCTGATCACTCTGCTTGCAGGGGAAGCGTTTCTGGCGATTGAGCACTCCCGGCAGTTCGCGGCATTTTTAAAACTTGCGATTGCTATGGATACGGAATGGAACCGGACCACTACTCTGGATATATGCCTGAATATTGGCGGACAGTCATGGTTTTTTCAACATATTGGAGCATTGGAGGACACGATTCCGATGCCGCGGGAAAACTATGTAATCTGGTGCCTGAAAAACTGTAAATATGGAAGTCCGGTAAAACGGGTTGTAAAAAATCATCCGCAGGTGATCCGTCAGTTAATTGCAAAAGTATCTTCTGAAGAATATCAGCATCTGCTTGCGATGGCAAAAGATATGAATCCTATGCTTTACAGGGAGCTGAGCAGCAAAGGTTCCGGTGAGTTCCGAGTAAAGCTGGCACAGGAGCTGACCGCTCATTATGGAAAGGGCCAGGCGGAAGCAGCACAGTATCTGCTGGGTGAAGCAGAGTTGGAGTCGCTTTATCCTTATTTGAAAGAATGGCGCGGCGACTGGGATTATGATACCAGGAAATGTCAGAAAATACAGGCTTTGAAAAAAAATGACCTGGAGAGAGAGATGTATCAAAGGGCCGTCGTTTTGGAAGGGCTCTGTATGAAAGCCAGGTATTTCTGCAGTTACTGGCACGGTTCCTGGAAGAAGATGGACCGGACAACGATCGCAGAAATCATAGAGCTGTTTGAAGAACAGTCTGTACCGGTGTCTTATCAGCTGGAAGCGCTCAGTGGAATTTACGACAGTTATTATTCTGAAAAAGACAAGACAGATTTTATAAATGAATGTTCCTGGGTGATCCGTCAGAAAAAGGACAAATGGGGAGAAGCTCTGGCTGTTCTGGCGAGAGAAGGAAGTGCAGTCGTTCGTTTTCTCTGTATCCGGGTGCTGGAAATATACGGGCAGGAATACAAGGAGGTTCTTTTGTCCTGTGCCGTGGATAGCAGCAGGCAGGTACGGGAGCTTCTGGTAGCAGTCTATGAAGGAATCAGGGACTGGGAACCGGATATCAGGCAGATGCTGTCGTCGAGAAAGTCTCAGGAACGGGAGATGGCCATACTGGTTATGAAGCGCTGGGGCACTGATTTGTACAGGGAAGAATTCAAAGCAGCGCTTGAGAAAGAAAAGAGTAAAAAGATCAGGGAACTTCTGGAAGGGTGTCTTGGTATTGAAAACAGTCCGGCAGGAGTTAAAAAAGAGCAGACTCTGGATGAACTTATCAAAGAAGTTCTGAAAGGTGGAAAAAAACGGAAAATATCGTGGGTGTTTGAAAAGACGTTTCCGGAGATACACAGGCAAGACGGAACGCCTGCGCCGGAAGATCATCTGGCTGCGATTCTTGTATGTTATGCCAATATGGGAATTCCGGGTATGAATAAAGAAGCGGCAGTTCTGGCGGCAGATCTGGACTCCGAGGAGCTGGCCCGCTGTATGAGTCTTCTTTTTGAAAGATGGATGGAGACGGGGGCTGAGGCAAAGAAAAAGTGGGTTCTTTACGCAGTGGCTGTACATGGGGGAGAAGCGGTTATTCCTGTACTGCATGCGCAGATCCAGGAATGGCCGAAAGCATCCCGAGGAGCGATGGCAGCGGAAGCAGTAAAGGCGCTGGCTTTAAACGGAAGCTCGACCGCGCTGCTTCTGGTAGATCAGATTTCCCGTAAATTTAAATTCCGTCAGGTAAAAACCGCGGCTTTGGAGGCACTTTCTTATGCGGCGGAGCAGCTTGGTATTACGAAGGCGGAACTGGAGGATCGGATTGTACCAAATCTTGGATTTAATGATCAGATGGAGCAGGTGTTTGATTATGGGACGAGGCAGTTTCAGGTGCTTCTGACTCCGGCGCTGGAACTGGAGGTCTATGACGGAAACGGCAAAAAGCTTAAAAATCTGCCGGCGCCGGGCAAAAAAGATGATCCGGATCAGGCAAAGGCTGCCAGCGATGCTTACAAGCTTCTGAAAAAACAGCTGAAAACAGTAGTTGCCAATCAGAAGCTGAGGCTGGATCAGGCTATGAGTACAGAACGGATATGGCAGGCAGAGCAGTGGAGGGAGCTGTTTGTAAAGAATCCGGTCATGCATCAGTTTGCGATTGGACTGATCTGGGGAATATATGAAGAAAAAATTCTGAAAAGCACTTTCCGCTATATGGAAGACGGAAGCTTTAATACAGTGGACGAAGAAGAATTTGAACTGCCGCAGGCGGGATGTATCGGTCTTGTACATCCTATTGAGCTGGATGAAGAAAGTCTGGCAGCATGGAAGGAGCAGCTGGCTGATTATGAGGTGACACAGCCGATCGAACAGATGGACCGGCAGGTGTACCGTCCGACAGAGGAAGAATGCGTTCAGTCGGAGCTTACGCGTTTTGGAGGAAAGTTGTTAAACGGGCTGTCTCTGTCCGGTAAACTCCAGAGTATGGGGTGGTATCGGGGAAGCGTGCAGGATGCAGGCGGATATTATACTTTTTACCGGGAAGACGGAGATATCGGTGTGGAACTGGAATTTTCCGGCTGTTATGTCGGAGATGAAAATGAGGAAGTGACGGTTTACGGCGCACAGTTTTATAAAGCGGGCACGGTACAAAGAGGCAGTTATGTCTATGATACTGTAAAAGAAGAACACCGGTATAAACCGGGAGAAGTAAGTCCGCGGTATTTTAGCGAGATTGTACTGCAGCTTACAAAAGCAACAGCGTCTTCCCAGGAGCAGCTGGCCTATCCGGAGTGTAAAAATAATTGAAGAAGGGAGGACAGACAGCCGACGATGAAAAAACGGATTTTACTGATAGCGACCGGCGGTACGATTGCTTCCAGACATACAGCAGAAGGTCTGGAACCGCAGATTACAGCAGATGAGCTGCTGGCCTATATTCCGGAGGCAAAAGAATTCTGCCGGGTGACGGCGGTTCAGCCGTTCAGTCTGGACAGTACCAATATATGCTCGCAGCACTGGCTGAAGATTGCCGGAATTATCGAAAAACATTATGATTTTTACGACGGTTTTGTCATCTGCCACGGGACGGATACTATGGCGTATACAGCGGCTGCTCTGTCTTATCTGATTCAGAATAATCTGAAACCGGTTGTGATCACCGGAGCACAGAAGCCCGTCAATCTGGAGATTACAGACGCAAGGCTGAATCTTCGGGACAGTCTGCGGTTTGCTGCGGATGAAAGGGCGCACGGAGTAAACATTGTGTTCGGCGGAAAAGTAATTGCAGGAACCCGGGCCAAAAAAGAACGATCCAAGAGCTACAATGCGTTTTCCAGTATCAATTATCCGGATATTGCGGTTATACAGGATCATCGTACAATCTTCTATATCGACGACCGGAGCCGAATCCGGGATCGGGTAAGGTTTTATCACAGGATGAATGAAAGAGTCTTTCTGCTGAAATTGATTCCCGGCATGGACGGACGAATATTAAACCGGATGACAAAGGATTATGATGCGGTGATCATTGAGTCTTTTGGCGTGGGAGGTCTTCCGGTTTACGGGAGTCAGAGCTTTCCGGATGCCATAGACAGATGGTGCGTGCAGGGGAAAAAAGTGATTATGGCCACACAGGTGACGCATGAAGGCAGCGATATGGAAGTGTATCAGGTGGGAAAATCCATCAAAGAGCGTTTTCCTGTGGTGGAAGCTTTTGATATGACCCTGGAAGCGACAGTGACTAAAACCATGTGGCTTCTGGGATGTGGTATCTCAGAAGAGGCTTTTTCTGCTGCATTCTACAGAACAGTCAACCATGATATACTTCTGGCGGAACAGCCGGACTGAAAAATTCAAAAAGGTATTTTAAGGAGAGGATTATGAATATCTATCTGATCAGACACGGAGAGACTGATTACAACAGAGCACGGCGTCTGCAGGGAGTGACAGATATACCACTCAATGCCCGCGGTATCGAGCTGGCGGAAAAAACGGCTGAAAAATTGAAAGACATACAGTTTGACAGGATTTACAGCAGTCCTTTAATCCGGGCCTGGAAAACGGCAGAGATCATCAGAGGGAACAGAGACATTGAAATAATTCCGACAGAGGGGTTAAGAGAGATCAGCTTTGGCGATTATGAGGGGCTGACAATCCTGGATGAAAAATATAATATTCCTGATCCGGATTTCTGTGATTTTTTTAATGCTCCTGAGAAATATCATACTCCGCCAAACGGGGAAAGCATCGAACAGCTGAAAAAGAGAACGACTGCTTTTATGTGGGAGATCATCCGGGCGCCGGAATATCAGGATCTGACAATTCTGATGTCATCACACGGAGCAGCCATCAGAGGTATGCTTTTTGGGCTTCAGAATCTGCCGGTTTCGCAGTTCTGGGGAAGCGGGGTACATAAAAACTGTGCAGTGACGCTTATCCGTGCAGAACAGGGAAGATTTCAAATCGAATTTGAAAACAAAATATATTATTAAAATACGGGACTTCTCCAGCTGTGCGGTCCTCCCCTCAATACACGACAGACGCATGAGTAAATAAACGGTGAATATTCTGTAAACAGATACCATCTTAAATTTTTGTGAAAGACTTCTGGAACTGAAAATTGAAGAAAATCAAAAATAATGTGTTGATCAATATTAACAAAAGTGATATGTTTACAAATCGTTCATTTATGCGTTTGTGGTGGCCTCAATATAAATTTTTCTGGACATAGGAGCAGTGATATTCTATAATATACGATAATGAAATATGAGTGTTAATATATCTTAATTGTATATAGTAGGAGTAGGTGAATGTTCAAACAAACGAAAAAATTTTTATTTTCCAGTGTGTGCTGTCTGATCGTCCTCTGTGTCACTGTTTTTTTGTGGGTAAGTATATATATGAGCGCGAGGAGCGAGGACGCAATCAGTGAAATCGGCATGATCTACATGTCGGAGATGAGTAAACAGCTCCAGCAGAAGTTTGATGCTGTCATTGATCTGCGTTTATCTCAGGCAGAGGGAATCGTAAGAATGCTTCCGCCTGGAAAGCTGGAGCATGAAGAGCTCAGAACCGGTCTTGCAGCGAATGCAGAAGTCTGCGGCTTTACATATCTTGGTCTTTTTACAGAGGATGGTGAATGCGAGATCGTCTGCGGAGGAGCAGTGGAAGCTGTTGATCAAAAAGAATTTCTGGAAGTACTTCATGAAGAAGGAAAGCGGGTCAGCAGCGGGTTTGATGAAAACGGAGACAAGGTTCTTTTGCTGTCGGTTGATGCCGAGTATCCTATGGAAAACGGCGATATGAGTTCTCTGATGGTAGTAGGACTGCCCATGGAATATCTGAATACCGCACTCGTTCTGGAAGAGGAGGATTCTATGGTGTATTACCATATCATCCGTAAAGACGGAACGTTTGTCATCCGCAGCGGGGAAGCATACAGAGATAATTATTTTACCCGTATAAAAGAGATGTTTTCTGAATTCGGAGGAAAAACGCCGGAACAGTATACGCAGGAGCTTCAGGAAGCGATCAATAAAAATGTGGATTATTCGACTCTGGCAAAGATTGATGGAGTACACAGGCATCTTTACTGTTCGCCGCTTCCGAATTCAGAATGGTATCTGGTAGCAGTCATGCCTTATGGAACACTGGATGATGCGATTGATCATCTTGGTATTCAGAGACAGAATACTATGCTCGGCGCATGCGGCATTATACTTCTGGCTGTGCTGGTGATTTTTGTGCTTTATTACAGGATGTCTCAGCAGCAGCTTCGGGAGCTGAACAGAGCAGAACAGGCTGCTGTACGGGCAAATCGCGCCAAGAGTGAATTCCTTTCCAATATGAGCCATGATATTCGAACACCGATGAATGGTATTGTAGGCATGACGGCGATTGCCATGTCGGATATTGATGATACAGCCCGTGTTCAGGATTGTCTCAGAAAAATTACATTGTCCAGCAGACATCTGCTGGGACTGATCAACGACGTTCTGGATATGTCCAAAATTGAGAGCGGAAAACTGTCTCTGAATCTGAATCAGGTATCGCTTCATGAGACGATGGACAGTATTGTCAATATTGTAAAGCCGCAGATTGAATCAAGAAAGCAGCATTTTGATATTTTAATTCAGGATATTCAGGCTGAAGAGGTATACTGTGACAGTGTGCGTCTGAACCAGATTCTGATCAACCTTTTGTCCAACGCAATTAAATTCACGTCGGAGGGAGGCAGGATCAATGTCTATCTGAGACAGGAAGCATCACCGCTGGGGGATCGATACATAAGATGCTGTTTTCGGGTCAGAGACAATGGGATTGGCATGACACCGGAATTCCAGAAGACGATTTTTGACACTTTTACCAGAGAAAAGACAGAACGGGTGGAGCGGACAGAAGGAACCGGTCTGGGGATGGCGATTACAAAATGCATTGTGGATGCCATGAAAGGAACGATTGAGCTGCAGAGCGAACCGGGCAAGGGCAGCGAGTTCTGCGTGACTCTGGATTTTGAAAAAGCTGTGGATAAAATTGAAGATATGATTCTTCCGCCATGGAGGATGCTTGTAGTAGATAATAATGAGGAACTTTGCCTGAGTGCGGTATCTTCGTTGAAGGAGATTGGTATCAGTGCGGAATGGGCGACAGATGGAAGAACAGCGGTCGAGCTGACTCAAAAGCGTCACCAGGAAAATGAAGACTTTGAAATCATTCTTCTGGACTGGAGGATGCCGGGAATGGATGGTCTTCAGACGGCAAAAGAGATTCGTAAGATTCTGGGAGAAGAGACACCGATTCTGATTATCTCTGCATATGACTGGAGTGATATAGAAAAGGAAGCTCTGGAAGCAGGAATTCATGGATTTATTTCCAAGCCGCTGTTCAAATCCAATCTTTTTGTCGGACTCAGCCGCTATATGCTGAATGAAACAGTGGAAGAAGAGCAGGAACAGGAGGAAGCAGAGTCTTTTACAGGAAAACGTATTCTTCTTGCGGAAGATAATGATCTCAACTGGGAGATTGCAGAAGATATTCTGTCAGAGGCAGGATTTGAACTGGAACGGGCGGAAAACGGAAAAATATGTGTGGAAAAGTTTAAAGAATCTGCAGAAAAGTATTACGACGTCATTCTGATGGATATTCGTATGCCAGTGATGAGCGGATATGATGCGGCATCTGAGATCCGCGCACTTACACGTTCTGATGCAGCTCTTCCGATCATTGCCATGACGGCGGATGCATTTTCAGAGGATATTGAGCACTGTAAACAGTGTGGTATGAATGAACATGTGTCAAAGCCCATAGATGTGGATCGTCTGATTCAGTTACTGAGGAAATATCTAAAATAAATATAGCCGTTTTAAAAGGGTTGCCAGGAGATTACAGTCAGAGAAGGATATCCTGGCAGCTTCTTTTTTGGGGTAAAAAAGTAAAAAGCAGCTACCTCGGCAGCTGCTTGATTTTTTCAAAACTTTCATCGCTGATCACATGTTCTATTCGACAGGCATCTTTTTTTGCAGTTGCTTCGTCTACGCCGATGGAGATCAGAAACTGGGTAAGCACCAGATGTTTTTCATATATGTTCAGAGCTATCGCCAGTCCGGAACCAGTCAGAATCAGATGTCCGTTTTCGTCCAGGGTGATATACCCGTTTTCACGCAACCGTTTCATAGCGACACTGATACTGGGCTTACTGTAACCCAAATGGTTCGCCACATCAATAGAACGTACGTCTCCAAGTTCCCGGGACAGAACCAGGATGGCTTCCAGATAATCTTCCGGTGATTCCTGCATTTTCATATAGAATTCCCCCTTATGGCATATTGTGGATATGGACTGGTATCAGAATAACATATGGGCAGGGTATTTTCAATATATGTGAAAGACTCGCCAAATAACAGGTACGAAAACGACGGTTGTCCGGATTATTGTATGTTTGTAGTCGGAGGTCAGAAAGAAGGGATGTAAAAATGATAACAGGAGAAGACAGACAGACTCTGGCGGGAGAAGTGCTGAAGCTGGCGCAGCTTCATCTGCAGAAAAGACTACCGGTTTTTGGAGCGGCATTTTTGATTCCGGAAGTGAAGTGGACAGAAAAGACTACCGGTACGGATGCAGAAATGATATACTGGAATACAGATGAACTACTGGCATTATTTAGAAAGGGAATGGCAGAGCTGGAAAGGAAATATCTGCATCTGATCTTGCACGGTATGTACCTGCACCGGTTCCGTAAATATGACTGTCCGGAACGGATCTGGTGGCTGGCCTGTGATCTGGCGACGGAGTATCGGATTGACAGAATGCATGTTCCTGGATTTGACTGGCCGATACCGGCCGAAAGAAGCAGGTATTACCGTAAGATTAAAGAGTCCGGAGTGGTATTCTATGAGAGAACACTGACAGAATGGCTTTTGAGGGTGACGGAATCCGAACTTCAGGAACTTGAGAGGCTGTTTCGAAAAGATAATCATGAATGGTGGAAAAAAGAAACGGTTTCTGAATGGAGAAAGATGGAAAGACAGGAGCGGGCGGAAGAACTGCGGAAGCTGTCGGATGCCGTTCATCGCTGGCGTACGGTGTTTGAACAGCTGGAGATCAGACAGGAAGAACACCGAAGGCAGGCAGGAGGAAGCGCCGGCTCCCAGACCGAACAGATTGTTATTCAGAAGGAACAGGGCTATGATTATCGCCGGTTTTTAAAGCAGTTTGCAGTGAGGCAGGAGGAACTGTCTGTGGATATGGACAGTTTTGATTATATTCCATATGATTACAGCAGGAGGATGTATGAGCGGCTGGTACTTTTAGAACCTCTGGAATATCGGGAAAGGAAAAAGCTACAGGAATTTGTGATTGCGATTGATACTTCAGGTTCCTGTTCCGGAGAGATTGTACGCCGTTTTTTGACGGAAACCTGGGAAATTTTTCAGGAAAGGGATAATTTTTTTCAGAGTATGCGGATTCATCTGATCCAATGTGACTGTCTGGTACAGGAGCATGTCTGCGTGACCTGTGAAGAGGAGTGGAAGAATTACCTGGAACATATGACGGTAAAAGGACATGGAGATACGGATTTTACGCCGGTATTCCGGCTGGTGGATAAAATGATGCAGGAGAAGGAAGTGAAAAATTTAAAAGGACTTCTTTACTTTACAGATGGGGATGGAATTTATCCGGACCACAGACCGGAATATGATACAGCGTTTGTGTTTTTAAATGAAGAACTGAGAAAGGGCAGGGCTCCGGACTGGGCTCTGACTCTGACTCTGGATATAGAATTGGGGACTGGAAAATGAATATAAGGGAAGCGAAGGAAGAGATTGTACGAACGGTACGTGCATATACAGCAAAGGACAGCAGAGGAAGTTATCGGATTGCTCCGGTACGTCAGCGTCCTGTGCTTTTGATTGGCCCGCCGGGGATTGGCAAGACAGCGATCATGGAGCAGGCGGCGGATGAATGTCAGGTTGGGCTGCTGGCTTATACGATTACTCATCATACCAGGCAGAGCGCAGTGGGACTGCCCCAGCTGGTGACAAAGATATTTGACAAAATGGAGTGCACAATGACAGAATATACCATGAGTGAGATCGTGGGTTCTGTGTATGAATATCAGGAACGTACCGGTTACCGGGAGGGAATCCTGTTTATTGATGAGATTAACTGCGTCTCCGAGACGCTGGCGCCGACCATGCTGCAGTTTTTACAGTATAAAACTTTTGGAAATCACAAGGTTCCCAAAGGCTGGATCATCGTGGCGGCAGGCAATCCGCAGGAGTATAACCGGTCGGTACGGGAACTGGATATGGCGGCGCTGGACCGGGTCAGGATGCTGAAAGTAGAGGCGGATTTTTCCGTATGGAAAGATTATGCGCAGCAGCAGGGCATTCATCCGTCTGTTCTCTCCTATCTGGAGCTTCATCCGGAACATTTTTATCAGGTAACGCTTACCAGAGAAAAGCAGGAATTTGTTACAGCAAGAGGCTGGGAGGATCTTTCCGTGCTGCTTTTCGAATATGAACGACAAAAGTTTTCTGTTGACCGAAGCTTTATGGAAGAATTTCTCCGCGTGCCGAAAATTGCTTCTGATTTTGCATCTTATTATCAGCTGTGCAGAACTTATCAGGGTGTTTACCGGATGAAAGAGCTTCTGGAGGACAGACTTACAGATGAGGAAAAAGAAACACTTAAAATACAGCTTGGGGAGACGGCAGGAGAGGTTCGGTGTGTTTTTGTTCGGCATTTGCTGTCGGCGGCATCGGAGCGGATGACTTCTTACGGCAGATATTACCGGTATCATGAAAGAGTGAAGGAGGTTCTTGCACAGTTTTCGGCCTATGTAAAAGGAGAGGGAAAAGATAATCCGGAAGGTTATCTGGAGAGACGTGCCCATGCGCTTCAGATACGCAGAGAAAATGACCTGATCAAATCCTGGGAAGAGCGGACAGAGCTGGATGTGGATGAACGGTTAAAACACCTGGTTTTTGGTTCCGGAAGGGTAAAATTTTTAGAGGAGCTGGCAGAATGCAGTGCTGCAGATGAGACGAATCTGCCTTCTGCAGGACTTCTCGAGGAGCAAAAAAAGCTTGAGGAACAAAAGGAAAAGCTGATGAATTTTCTGAATCAGATGACAGATTTTCTGGAGGGCGCTTTTGGAAAAGATCTGGAACTTTCCGACTGGATTCATGGAATTAAAAATCATAGGGACAGTCGGCTGATTGCATTTAAGCGGCCGGATCTGGAAAGTTTTCTGGATCAGAAAGAACAGGAAGCAAGACTGAGAAAAAAGATTGAACAGATGGAGGATTTATATGAGACTGGTGATTGCAGGTGATCTTCACGGTTCTGCATATTTTTGCAGAAAACTTCTGGAAGCCTATGAAAGGGAGCAGGCAGATAAGCTGATATTGCTGGGAGATATTCTTTACCATGGTCCGCGCAATGATCTGCCGAGGGAATATGCACCCAAAGAAGTGATGAAAATGCTAAATGAAAGAAAATGTGAGATTTTGTGTGTGCGCGGAAACTGCGACACGGAAGTCGATCAGATGGTGCTGGAATTTCCAGTTCTGGCAGAATATGGATTTCTGTATGAAAAGGGGCGGATGTTTTTTTTAACACATGGACATGTATTTCATGAAAAAAATCTTCCGATGCTGAAAAAAGGGGATATTCTTCTGCATGGCCACACCCATGTTCCGGTCTGCAGAGAACATGAGGACTATGTTTATATGAATCCCGGCTCTGTATCCATTCCTAAAGAAGGAAGTGCGCACAGCTATATCGTCTATGAAAACGGCAGGTTTTCCTGGAAAGATCTGGAAGGAGACATGTATCTGGATTATAAGATCCGGGATTTTACAAAAATTTAATGGAAAATGCGGGAAGAAAAAGGTATACTGTCTAAGTGTATATAAAGGAGCGGATTGTATGGATGTAAATGTGATTTTGGAACGTGTGAAATCCGGTGCAATGGAGATACAGGAGGCAGAAGAACTTTTGAAAAAGCTTCCCTATGAAGATTTGGGTTACGCAAAAATCGATCACCACAGAAAAGTCCGTCAGGGTTTTGAGGAGGTTATTTACTGTCAGGGAAAAGAGATCGGGCATCTGGTGGGGATCTGCAGACGCATGACAGAGGAACGGATCAATGTACTTGGAACCAGGGCCTCAGAAAAGCAGGCAGAAGCGGTTATAAAGGAACTGCCGGCATTTTCCTATGAACCGGTATCACGACTTTTAAAAGCAGAATTCAGGAAGCCGAAGGCCATTGGGAAGATCGTGGTCTGTACCGGTGGAACTGCTGATATTCCGGTGGCAGAAGAAGCAGCAGGCGCAGCTGAATTTTTCGGAACCAATGTGGCACGGCTGTATGACGTAGGAGTTGCGGGGATACACCGGCTTTTGAAAAATCTGGATGTGTTCGTGGCTGTAAACTGTGTCATTGCTGTAGCCGGTATGGAGGGAGCTCTTCCTGGTGTAGTTGCCGGCCTCGTGGATGTGCCGGTGATTGCAGTGCCAACCAGCGTGGGATACGGAGCCAGCTTCGGAGGTCTTTCCGCCCTTCTGACGATGATCAATTCGTGTGCTAACGGCATTACTGTGGTAAATATCGACAATGGATATGGAGCCGGATATGTGGCGACTCAGATCAATCGACTGGCGGTGCGTGGTTATGAAAAGAATCAGTAAGATCCTCAAAAGCAGGCTGGTTTTTGTGGGGCTTGCCATATTGCTGCAGGTACTTTGGTGGGCGCTTTTTGTCGGCAGACTGACCCGGTATTCGATGTTCATCAATGCGCTTTTTCGAATTGTCAGCATCAGTATTCTTCTGTATTTAATACGGAAAGATGAAAACTCATCTTATAAAATTGCCTGGATCATTGTGGTCATGGGAGTTCCGCTGTTCGGAGGAATCCTCTATGTGATGATAGGAAATAAAAAGCCGAGTAAACGTCTGGCTGTGAAGATGGCGGCTGTAAAAGCAGAGATGAAAAGCTCCATGGCCCAGAATCAGTGGATCTTAAAGGAGATACAGGCGCAGGACCCGGCAGCGGCGGGAAATATCCGCTATATTGGAGAGTTTGGTCCCTATCCGGTGTGGAAAAATACAGAAGTTACTTATTATCCGTTAGGAGAAGAGATGTTTTCTGCCATGCTGGAAGATCTGAAAAAAGCAGAGCATTATATTTTTCTTGAATATTTCATCATTCAGGAAGGCCTTATGTGGGACTGGATTCTGGAGATTCTGGAACAGAAAGTAAAAGAAGGGGTGGATGTACGGCTGATCTATGACGATGTAGGCTGCGTCTCTCTGCTCCCGTTTCATTATGCGGATACTATGGAGAAAAAAGGGATTAAATGTCTTGCATTCAACCGTTTTATCCCGATGATCTCCCTGGTTATGAACAATCGGGATCACAGAAAGATCATGGTGATAGACGGCCATACGGCTTATAACGGCGGAATCAATCTGGCGGATGAATATATTAACAAGAAACTGCGGTTTGGACACTGGAAAGATACCGGAGTTCGAATCCATGGGGATGCAGTCTTTAACTTTACCCTGATGTTTCTGGAAGTATGGAATGCATTCAAAGTGCCGGATCTGGATTACAGCATTTTCAGGCCGCGCAGATGGCATGAAGAGACATTTGAGAGCGACGGATATGTTGCGCCGTATGCGGATACGCCTCTGGATAACGAGTCGCTGGGAGAAAATGTCTATATCAATATTCTGAATCAGGCGAAAGACTATGTGTATATTGCGACTCCTTATCTGCTGATCAGTGATGAAATGGAAAATGCGCTCTGTCTGGCGGCAAAACGGGGAGTGGATGTCCGCATTCTGATGCCTGGTATTCCGGATAAGCCCACCGTGTTTTTTATGGCCAAATCTTATTATCCGCCGCTTTTAAAAGCAGGAGTGCAGATTTATGAATATACACCGGGATTTGTACATGCCAAATCTTATGTATGCGATGACAGAATTGCGACGGTAGGCACGATCAACATGGACTTTCGGAGTCTGTATCTGCATTTTGAATGTGGAACGTTTCTCTACAGATGCAGGGCAGTGCTGGATGTGAAAAAAGATATGGAGGAGTGTTTTCCTCAATGTCATCAGGTTACTCCCGGCGACTGCAGACAGGGGCTGATTGGAAATATGCTGACTTCAGTACTTCGGGTACTGGCGCCGCTGATGTAAGTGCGGGATAATTTCAGACAGGATAAAAAGACAGAGTGGAGGGGTAGGATGAACGTATTGTTTTTTTTGACGCCGAAAAGTGAGGTTGCTCATCTGCATGATGACTGGACGCTTCGGCAGGCGATTGAAAAGCTGGAGCACAGCGGTTATACGGCGGTTCCGCTGATCGACAGAAAAGGACATTATATAGGGACCGTGACAGAAGGCGATATTCTGTGGACGCTGAAGAAACGGTATGACACGAATTTAAAAACGGCAGAAAGCGTGTCTGTCCTGACAGTGGAGCGACGGATGAATTTTCACCCGGTGTCTATCAATGCGTCTATGGAAGATCTGGTACAGATGGCGATGAACCAGAATTTTGTGCCGGTGATTGACGACAATAAAATATTTATCGGAATTGTAACGAGAAAAGATATTATCCGGTTTTGCTATGAAGGATATTTGAAAAGTAAAAAAGTTCAGGAGGAATAGAAAGATGAGACTGGAAATCTTACAGAAAGCAATGATTGATGCAATGAAAGCAAAGGATAAGTCGAGAAAGGATTCCATTTCTTCACTTGTATCAGCGGTGAAAAAGGCAGGGATTGATGCGGGATGCCGGGAGGATATTCCGGAAGCTATGGTAGATCAGGTCATTTTGAAGGAAATGAAGACGGTGAAAGAACAGATAGATACCTGCCCGGCGGATCGTCCGGAGCTTCTAAAAGAGTACAAGGCACGCTATGAAGTGATGAGTGAATTTGCTCCCAGACTTTTAGATGCAGATGAGGTAAAAGCGATTCTCACAGAAAAATTTTCAGAAATACTGGCTACAAAAAATAAGGGAATGATCATGAAAACCGTGATGGCGGAGCTGAAGGGCAAAGCGGATGGGAAAGTGATCAATCAGGTGGTAGCGGAACTGACAAAATAACAGGGAGAATATATAAAATCTTAAGAAATCTTAATGGAATCTCTCTCTAATAATATGATATGATTGCTATAATTGACGCAGGAAGACTGTAAAATACAATTTGAAAAAGAAAGGAAATCATATGATGGGGGAGAAAATACTGGTGGTGGACGACGAGCGGGAAATCGCGGATCTGGTGGCCGTCTATCTGGAAAATGAGAACTATACGGTGCACCGGTTTTATTCAGCGGACGATGCGCTTGCCTGCATCCAGACAGAAGAGCTGGATCTGGCAATTCTGGATGTGATGATGCCGGGGATGAGCGGTTATGATCTGTGTCGAGAGATTCGTAAAAAGAATACCTATCCAGTGATTATGCTGACGGCAAAAGATGCGGAAATTGACAAGATTACCGGATTGACGCTGGGAGCAGACGACTATATTACAAAACCGTTTCGCCCGCTGGAGATGATGGCCAGGGTAAAAGCGCAGCTTCGCAGATATAAAAAATATAATCCGGCGATTGCTCTGCAGGAAGAAAATACAGTCATCTGTCACGCGGGTCTGGTGATTGATGTGACAAGCCATGAGTGTATGCTGAATGAACGAAAGCTGGATCTGACGCCGACAGAGTTTGAGATTTTAAAAATTTTATGTATGCGAAAAGGAAAAGTGGTCAGTTCTGAGGATCTGTTTCATGAAATCTGGAAAGATGAGTATTATCAGAAGTCTAATAATACGATAACCGTTCATATTCGTCACCTGCGGGAGAAGCTGGGAGATACAACAGAACGCCCGAAGTATATTCATACTGTGTGGGGAGTGGGTTATAAAATTGAGAATTGAATGGATGAAATCCGGTTATGGTAAGCTCAGAAGAAAAATTTTTCTTCAGATTTTGCTGATGATCCCAGGGGTATGGATTCTGCTCATAATTGTAGTCAATGTTTTGTCAGGGCATATAGCAGAGGGACTGGTTACACTAATCCAGAAGATACTTTTTATAGAATATCAGGATGCACTGTACATTTATCAGTTTTATATACGCAATAACATAGATCAGTTCCTTATCATTTTCATAGTATTGTCTTTTTTCCTGTTTTTTTATATGTCCCTGAGCTGGTTTGTTAAATATTTCCGGCAGATTGACAAAGGATTGGACGCGCTGCTTGCAGGGCGGGAAATCGTATTGTCGCCGGAGATGGAAACGATGGAGAAGAAGATGAATCAGGCACGACAGACGCTGGAAAGGCGGGAGACAGAGACCAAGCTTGCAGAAAAGCGAAAAGACGAACTGGTTATGTATCTGGCGCATGACATTAGGACGCCGCTCACTTCAGTGATCGGTTATCTGAGTCTTCTCGACGAAGCGCCGGATATGCCTGCAGAGCAAAAGAGCAAATATGTACATATTACGCTGGAAAAAGCATGTCGTCTGGAAATGCTGGTCAACGAATTTTTTGAAATCACCAGATACGATCTTTCTCAGAATACAGTAGAGAAAGAATCTATTGATCTGTCCTATATGCTGATGCAGATGGCGGAAGAATTTTATCCGATTATGTCCGGGAAAGGAAATAAGATAGAGCTTCAGATGGATGAGGATATCCACGTAAATGGAGATCCGGCAAAGCTTGCAAGAGTATTTCAGAATATTCTGAAAAATGCAGCCGCTTACAGTTCAGAAATGACGACAATCACTGTGCGGGCGGAGGAACATGCAGACTTCGTGCGTGTGTCTTTTGAAAATATGGGAAAAACCATACCAAAGCAGAAACTTAACTCCATTTTTGAAAAGTTCTGTCGGCTGGATGATTCTCGGGGAACGAAAGACGGAGGCTCCGGACTGGGACTGGCCATTGCAAAAGAAATCGTGCAGCTTCATGGCGGCAGAATATGGGCGGAAAGCAGAGACGGAAAAACTGTATTTTGGGTAGAACTTCCAAAATAAAAAATGGTGGGTACAAATACAAAGTAAAAAGTGTAGTTTTTGATACAAACAGTGCCAATCCGGACGTCCGTTCCACAGACCCTTTGCCATTCGCTTAAATCTGGCTCTGCCGTACAGTCTGGTGGCTGAAGCTATGGAGCGTCTGAAAAATTATGTATTTGTGTAGATGATAGCGTTATCTGACAAATATCCAAATGCAGTTTGCTACAGGGTATCTATATTTGTAAATCAGTGGTATAATGATCAAAGAACCGGCTGTCAGGACCGGTGAAAACAGACAGGAAAATAAGGAGGTTCAGGTATGAAACGAAGCGAAGTAAATAAGGCGTTGAAGGAAATGGAGCAGATGATCCGGGATTACCGGATATCTTTGCCGCCGTTTTGTCATTTTACTCCGGAAGAGTGGAAGGAAAAAGGGCATGACTATGATGAAGTCCGTGATAATATGCTGGGATGGGATATTACAGATTATGGACTTGGAGACTTTGAAAAGGTAGGATTTTCTCTGATCACGATCCGAAACGGAAATCTGAAAATGAAGGAAAAGTATACAAAAAGTTATGCAGAGAAGCTTCTGTATATTAAAGAAGGGCAGTATTCACCGATGCATTTTCACTGGAGTAAAATGGAAGATATTATCAATCGCGGCGGGGGAAATCTGCTGATTCGTGTCTATAATTCCACCAAAGATGAGGATCTGGATAAGGTAAATGAAGTTCAGGTACATCTGGATGGCAGAGAAATCTCAGTTCCGGCCGGGACCCAGGTAAAGCTGACACCTGGAGAGAGCATCAGCATCTATCCGTATATGTATCATGATTTTGAAGTGGAGAAAGGAACAGGACCGGTTCTGATCGGGGAAGTCAGTCAGTGCAACGATGACAATACAGATAACCGGTTTTATGAGAAGATGGGGCGTTTCCCGACGATTGAGGAGGATGAAGCACCTTACCGGCTTTTATGCAACGAATACCCGGCGGCAGAATAATACATTTATATGAAGGCAGAAAACAGCAAGGGGATGGATTGTATTTTACAGCATCCCCTTCCTTGCGTCTTCTGCAGTTTCTGTACAGCATCCGGAAATAAACGATATTGTATCAACGTAACAGGCGCTCAGGATGCTGCTACGGATTGCAGGGCGTGGTGAGAATGGCAGGAACGCAGAGTTTAAACAGCGAACAGAGGAGGAGATGAGAATCGTATGACAGAAGAAGAGGGAAAGAGATGGGGCGGACAGAGTGAAGACTGCAGAGAAAGTGGTCAGGAGACCCAAAAGACAACTTTCAGAAAAAGTTTCGTCTGGAATCAGGAAGAAGAAAATCCTTTTCGGCGTAAAGCGGGTATTCGAAAATTTCGGGAGATTTATACAGGAAAGCGTAGAAATGACAGGACTGCATGGTCGGACTATTTTGTGTCGGCAGATTTTCTGGAAGGATACAGAGAAGGGCGGTTTGCACAGCTTCTTTTGGAGACCGTACAGGAGAATCAGGAAACGTATGGCCTGAGCAAAGGATTTTTGACAGAGCTTTCGATTGCCTACGGAGTACTAAATGTAAGACTGGGGGACAGTCTGCAGCTTCAGGTTGAAAACAACGCTTATTTTTACGGGATTGAATATATTTATGAGATTGTACAGATGAGCTCCTCTGCCACCCGTTTTCGTGGAAATGATTACGCCATGTTGGCAGGATTTCGGGATTACCGGGAACTTCTAATGCTTGCTGTGAGTGATTGGGATGATGATACCTTATTAAAGCTTGGAAGTCTGATCGATCATTATATACTTCACAATCTTTCTGACCGTCCGATAAAAAATGCAGAACAATATGAGCTGTCACAGCGTCACCCAAAATCTCTGAAGTTGATCACATATTTTTTCTCTGCCTGGGAACTGCCAAAAAAAGTCTGTCAGGTATTGTGGAATCACCTGCGTCTGGAAAATGCGACGCTTGGAAAAGAAAAGCTGTTTTATGGAGCGCTTCGTGAGGAAGTGCTTGCCCGTGTACCGGGACTGGGAGAAAAACCACGTCCCAGCTACAAAGAACTTCTGCGGGAATTCAATAATTATGACACCGGTTCAGGTTATTATAATAATGGTGGAAGAACACCAGAGGAACGGCAGAAAATGGATCGTTTTTTTGAGCGCAGCGATGTGGCAGAGGCTTTAAATGATGCGGCGTTTGTAGAAGAACAGGTTCTGCGTTACTGGATTACCAAAAGCAGCGGAATTTATCTTTTGAAGAAGCTTCATGAGTATTATGCCGTCCGTCCGGAGGCTCCTTTTGCAGAACGGGTTTTACGGCAGATCGACGGAATGTCGCAATACAGGCAGGTAGAGACAGAGTTTGAGGAGGACAGACATTCTGCTTTGATCAGAGGAAATTTTGATTTTCAAAAGAGGTCATATGTTCGCTATTATCTGAATACTGCCTTCCATCTTGCGCGGGGAATCCAAAATCATATACTGCTTCGGACATATCTTGAGGAATGGATGCCATATTCTCCGGAATGGGGCAGAAAGCTTTCTGCTCCGGAAATAGGAGGGTTTTCACCTGAGAATCCGATTCGGATTTGGTTTGGAAAAGATGAACTTCAGATTTTTTTCTTTCCAAAGCATATTGAGTACCGGTGGAACGGAAGTATGCAGGTACCGTTTTATCCGGGCGAGGAGCTGGCAGGCATTGAGGATGAATGTATGTTCTGGCTGCTGGTGCCTGTAGCAGCAGCTTCCATTGAGCAACAGCAGAAGATTCGTGCGGAATTGATGAAAAGACTGTCTTTACTTCCGGTTCGGAGGGATGATATTCCGGTCATTGCAGACTGTATCACCGGATATATCTGCCGCATTGGCAAAGATGCGATTCCGGTCTGCAGTTTTTATGCGGAAAAAGAGGACCATTTGTACGGCTGTGATATTTACAATGATTTTAATCAAAAAATCTATGAGGAGACTGCAGGTGAGAAGCTGTATCTGCCAAATGGAAGCAGCCTGGCGCCTGATATGGAGGCGGCGCTGCAGATGGGAAAACGGTTTCTTGAAGAGCTTGTGACAGAGAAGCAGACCAATACAAGTATGCAGCTTCTGCCGGAGCATGTGCTGGCAGAAAAAGGCCGGAATATGATTCAGACATTTTCAGGTATGGAAATAACAGAAAAAACAGTCAGCAAAATTCTCTCTCAGTATTTTGAAGGAAACTTAAGCCGTGTGGAGCTGGCATGGACAGGTCGTTCGCTTTTGTTTATCAAAAGTGAACAGCAATATGCATGTTTTTATTTTGAACATGATACGCAGAACTGGTATGCGCTCGTATCAATGCCGGAGGTTTATTTCGTAGTAGAGAGTGACGACGTCATATATAAACCGTTTGCTCTTGGAATGCTTCCCGATTATCTGATTCATCCGAATCCGAATCATATCATGAAGGAGCTGAAAAATATACTGGCGCAGATTGCCCGGGAAAATCCCTGTCCTAAGAGTATGATGTGGTCTCCTCAGATCTATCGGTTTGAGACCCGGCAAAGATACAGACTGGCAAAACGTCAGTTTGGCGGTTATCCGGAAGATCAGACGCAGAATCAGATTCAGGACCGGTTTTATATCCCCAGGCTTCCGGAGTATCTGTGCTATACAGATCTTGAGGGAAACAGTTCCGGTAAAAAAGCAGTTCTTAAAAATAAGGCAAAACTGCAGCAGATTCTGCTGGATTATATGGCAGGCAGGCTTTCTCAGCTTGTTCTTGTCTGGCAGCATGAAACCGGAAAAGCATATGAAGGAATCGTTATCCGGAAGCGCTGCATAATGTTGAGGCAGGATCAGGGCAATCATATGCTGATCTGGCTGGAGGATGGCAGTAAAGGGATGGAATATCTGGTATCAGACGTCAATGAGTATTTGAATGATGACGGGAAAAAATACAGGAAGGTCTTTTTTGAAGGGAAAAGTGTACCTGGATATTTGATTCATACAGATATGCGCAGGATTCGCAACTGTCTGGATCTTCTGATTCCGCAGATGCAGTATGAGCTTGTGAACAACGGAGGATTTGGAGAATTTTCCTATGAAAGCGGGGGAGAGTATGAAAAAATAAAGTCAGATCTGGATCGGATGGACAGAGAAAGCGATACTCCACTGTAAACAGTGGAGTATCCGAAATGATTGAGATTGAATAAAGGCCGGCAACAGTAATCATTCTTCTGTAAACAGTGGAGTATTTAAAATTTACCAGATAGTAGAGGGCGGAAGGATAGACTCTTCTTTTGGTCCTTTTACGAGTGAGAACTGATACAGGGCATAAGTACCGGGACTGAACATCAGAGTACATCTGTAATCTTCTCCCTGCTGCATGACTGAAAGATCGTCCTGTTCAAAATCCGGAAACATCTGCGCAGCTCTGGTGCGCGACAGTTCTGTGATCGAAACGCCGTCTATGAATATATAATCCGGCAGCGTATCCGTCAGATGTGAAAGATGTAGAGCCAGACGTGAAATGGTGGCGTCTCCCATGCGGATATCCGATTCTCCGGCTTCAACAGAAATACGTGCAAAAACAGAATCCGTAATCCAGAAAGAGATTTCTGTCATGCTGGTGCCTGCTGCCAGCGTTTCATTGGAATCAATTTCGCGTTCTTCCACATGATCGTCGACCCATTCAGATACGATGATCGGGAGATCGGCGTCAAGAAGAGGCTGTAAAGTAGTAGTACCGACTACGATTTCAAGATCATCGATGATTACCGGAACGGAATGCTGTGCAAGCATCAGTGGTTCCGGTAATGTCTCTTCCTCCTTTTTAGAACAGCCAGTCAGAAGTGTCACGAACAGAATAAAAGCAAATCCGCTTAGTAAAATCTTTTTCATCTGAAAATTATCCTCCTCATATAAAAATATAATCTTAAAGTCCCTCCGGGGGATGCAGTTGATCTGTCGACATTATAACATAGACAGCCAGAATTTTAAATTCTTTTTTGCGGCAGATATTGCTGCTGTCTGTGCGATATACTTCAAATAATTTTCAGGTGACAACTGGTTACAGGCATTTTATAATGAAAACTGCGGACAATGGATAAACACTGCAACTTTTTTGGTATGAATACAATCTAATAAACAGATACAAATATGATGCAAACCGATTATATGCTTATGTCAGCTTTAGAGGGGACAGAAAAATCATGTTGAAAATACTGATTGCAGAAGATGAAGAGCCGATCGCAAATCTGATCCGTATGAATTTAACAAAGGCAGGATACAGCTGTACCTGCGCTTTTGACGGTGAAGAAGCGGCTGATCTTATGGAAGGAGGTCGATATGACCTGCTGCTTCTGGACATCATGCTGCCGAAAATCAGCGGCTATGAATTGATGGAGTACGCGCGTACGCTGGAACTCCCGGTTATTTTTATTACTGCTATGGGAAGTACGGATCATAAAGTAACGGGACTCAAAATGGGTGCAGAAGACTATATTACAAAACCATTTGAAATAGTGGAGCTGCTGGCAAGAGTTGAGACTGTATTACGGCGCTATAATAAAATCGGAAAGACTATCCGGGTTCTGGATGTGGAGATTGATCTGATTTCCAGGATTGTGCTGCAAAATGGGAAACAGATTCTGCTGACTTTAAAAGAATATGAACTTTTGCTGTTTTTTGCAAGAAATCCGAATATTGCACTGTATCGGGAAGTGATCTATGAGCAGGTATGGGAAAAAGAATATACCGGAGACAGCAGAACCGTGGATCTGCATGTGCAGCGTCTGAAGAAAAAACTTTCATGGGAACGTTATATCTGTGCGGTGTATAAAATCGGGTATCGGCTGGAGATATCACAATGAGATTCTTCTGGAAAGTTTATTTTTCGTTCACGGTCCTTCTGCTTTTGTCGTTTGGCTTTTTTGGAGTGTGGATGATTCAGCTTACTTTTGAAAAATCCTATCAGCGGGCGCTGGCAGAAGCAGAGCGTGAGAATCGGATGTTTCAGCTTTCTTTTGAGATGAATATGAATGCACTCGATGAAATATATCAAAACGATGCGATTATTCCGGTCACGGCAGCTTCTATCGTGGAGAATCTGGCAGACTCCGGGGGCATCTATCAAATTTATAACAGTTCTCAGGAGCTGTTGTATGAAAACAAAACACACAAAATTTCCGGTGATTCTTTAAGAATAACACTGGAAATAGAAGAGGTTCCCTGCGGTTATCAGATTTTAAAAGATCAGGGGGATACATGGCTTCTGTTTGCATGCCGTTCTTCTGTTGGAAACCGAGTTTATTATCTGGAAAATATCCGCAATATTTCGGGCATCTATCAGGAGCGTGAAGAGTATTATGACTGGTACAGCATTGTAATGCTGGTGCTTACGGGAGTTACGGCAATTCTTGTGTTTCTCGTTACTCATATGCTGACCCGTTCGATCCGGGGACTTTCCCGTACAACCAGAAGATTTTCCAGGGGAGATTACGAGGTGCGCGCTTCAGAAAAAGGGCGGGACGAAATCTCCGATCTGGCCAGAGATTTTAATCATATGGCGGACACAATCTCGGAAAAAATGGATGAGCTGACCATGCAGGCAAAGCGGCAGGAAGATTTTACGGCTTCCTTTGCGCATGAGCTGAAAACACCGCTGACATCGATCATAGGATATGCCGATATGCTGCGGACTATGGACTGTACCAGAGAAGAGACGCTGGAGGCGGTCAATTACATTTTTCATCAGGGAAAGAGATTGGAAAGTCTGTCATTCAAGCTTCTGGAGTTAATCGTATCGGATAAACAGATTTATAAATTCCGTTCTCTTTCTGTCAGAAAGCTGGCAGGAAATGCCATAAAAATGACCGCCATGAAAAGAAGGGAAAAGAATATCTTATTGTGGATTGGGATGGAAGATGGCTTTATAAAAGGGGAAAAAGATCTTTTGATTTCTGTGTTCACAAATCTTCTTGACAACGCAAGAAAGGCGGCAGAACCGGGTGGAAAGATTCTTGTAAGGGGAAGGCAGTATGCCGGAAGTTATCTGTTTTGTGTCATGGACGACGGATGCGGTATGGAGCAGGCGGAGATTGCCCGTATAACAGAAGCTTTTTATATGGTAGACAAGTCCAGAGCCAGAAAAGAAGGAGGGGCAGGACTGGGAATGACACTTTGCAGCAGGATTCTTGCAATTCATGATGCCAGATGGAGAATCTTCAGTATTCCCGGAAAAGGTACGGCCATCGCCATAAAATTTCTGACAAAGAAGGGAAAAAGAAAATGAGAAAACAAAACGGCGTTTTCTGGTTCTGTCTTGCAGGTACTGTGCTGCTGACCTGGGGAGTTATTTTTCTTCCCAGATATTTAAGCCGCAGTCTGGATATGCGCTCCATTGGGCAGGTTGAAATGTCAGGGAGAGATGGTTTTTCGTTTCTGGAGGCCGGTTCTAACGATATTCTGGGGGTGGTCCGGGCATTTCAGTATCTGGAAAAGGATGGGGAAAACCCCATTTTGATCACTTCGATAGAAGAGCCTGCACAGATAGACAGAGAAATGCTGGATCATATATATGAGGAAGTAGCTTATGCGTCTGAATTCGGAATGCTTCCCGGATTGGAAATCAGAGAAAAATATAAAGAAACGTATGATGCATTGGAACTTGTATATACTAACTGGTCAGAGCAGGTTAAATATGCCAGATATTACAGCCTGACTTATGAATCTATAGAAAATCCCAATAAAAAGGAAATGCTGAACTTCTGGTATCTGCGTTTTTCGGACGGTGTCAGATTTGACTATTATTTTATTGTCAATGCGGTCACATGGCAGATTTACTATGCGGAGATCTATAATGAATTAACAGAAAACATCATAGCGGATGGGACTTTATATGCAAGGGATGCCAGTATTTCTCAGAACAGTGTGATCGGAGGAGACATGGAGATATCAGAGAATATCCATTACATAGACGGAATTGGAATCACGTGTTCTGCTGCGTGCATGGCTTATTATGAAGCATTGGACTGGGAATATATCAAACAGACAGAGCAGAAGACACTGAACGAAAAAATTGGCATCATTATTTTGTATTGCCAGGAAGAGGAAGAAATGGGGAATATCAGAAATGTATATATAGAAATAAATACCAGAAAAGAGTCAGTAATTGATGGGTTCAGAGGGATCAGTATAGGATTTCAGGATCTGTCCGGATGGGCGGAGTATCTTGATCAATAAGCACCGGAAGAGAAGGAGAGATGGAAGATGAATCATGTAAAAGAGAGAAAACGTCGCAGAAAAAGAAGAGCCATGCGGAGAATGTTCTGGCGTAGTATGATATCGCTATTTGGCATTTCGATTCTTTTACTGACATGGAATCTTACTTCCTGCGCACTTCGTTATTTGTCACCGCCTGAAGAAAGAAATCATGAGGAATATGTTGCTGGAGGAGAGGGTAGCCATACGGCAGATTTTTCAGAAGAAGCCATGGAGACTGCTGCAGATGTATCCGGGTTGTTGCTTGTCAATAAAAGTCATCCGCTGGAACAGTCGTACAGTCCTGATCTGACTAGAATACGGGAATATGGAGTAGAGGTGGATGATTCAATCTGCGAACCGCTGAAGAACATGCTGGCAGCCGGAGAAAAAGAAGGGCTTTCCTTTTGGATTGCGTCTGCTTATCGAAGTACGGAACGTCAGCGGGAACTTCTGGATGAAGATATTGAAACGCTGATTCGCCGGGGATACTCGTATTCGGAAGCATATGAAGAAGTGGTAAAGGAAACGATGCCGGTAGGGTGCAGTGAGCATGCGACAGGGCTTGCAGTGGATATTGTGTCAAAAGATTATCAGATTCTGGATGAAAAACAGGCTGGGACAGATGAGATTATCTGGCTGCAGCAAAACTGCAGCCAGTATGGATTCATTCTGCGTTATCCGGAGGGAAAAGAAGATATTACCAAAGTATCTTATGAATCCTGGCATTTTCGATATGTAGGCGTGAACGCGGCGAAAGCAATCATGAGCCAGGGAATTACTCTGGAGGAATATCTGGACCTGGCAGGCGTCTGAAAACAGACCGGATATACGGCAGGGCCGCGTCGCTAACTGAACAGTCTGAATACACCGAATACTTTTCCAAGAATGGTTACTTCGTCTGCAATGATCGGGTTCATCGAATCATTTTCCGGTTGAAGACGATAGTGACCATTTTCTTTATAAAATGTTTTGACTGTGGCTTCATCATCGATAAGCGCTACGACAATCTCGCCGTTTTTGGCTGTATTCTGTTGCTGGACAAGAATCTGGTCTCCGTTGAATATTCCGGCGTTCACCATACTTTCTCCTTTTACTTTCAGCATAAAAGTGTCCGTATTCGGCACATATTCCGATGGGATCGGAAAATAGGATTCGATATTCTCGGCAGCAAGGATCGGCTGTCCGGCGGCAACCGTTCCAATCAGCGGTACATTGACCATCTCATGCCGGAGCATATAAAAGTTCTCATCCATGATCTCAATGGCACGTGGTTTGGTAGGATCTCTGCGGATATAGCCGTTTTTTTCCAGCGTTTCCAGATGGGAGTGAACAGAAGAAGTGGATTTCAGACGGACTGCTTCACAAATGTCACGGACTGCGGGCGGATAGCCTTTTTTTAATATCTCGGATTTGATGAAATCAAGAATTTCCTGTTGTTTCTGAGTGATTTTTCCATATTCCATATGATACCTCCTGGTGGTATTGATGATGTCGAACATTCGTTTTTTTATTATAACATGATTATCCAAAAAAAGCAAACAGATATTCGAAAAACAGCGATTGTAAATTACAATTAAAAAATAAACAAATTCTAAACAAATATTTTCATAAACCAATCTTGCATTTTTCAGATAACGTACTATAATATGATTCGTACGAGGGATAAGGCCTTTTTTCTTATTTTACACTTATTGCACTGCTAATGTCCAGTAAGGTACAGAAAGGCTGTATCAAATTACGGCAAAATATCAAGAAAGGAAGTGTGGTTATGGGGAATCTGGGCGAAACTCTGATGGAAGAGCTGAACTGTGAGACCGTATGTACCATAGGCGGAATCGGGATTGCGGAATCGGTGGTTGTCACATGGATCATTATGGCAGCGGTTGTTCTGCTGTCCATACTGCTGACCAGGAATCTGAAGGTCGAGCATCCCGGACGTGGACAGCTCATGCTTGAGTATGTGGTCACATGGCTTCAGGACATCGGAAAAAGCATTGTCGGAGAAGAAGGTGCGCAATATGCGTCTTATCTGACTTCTGTTCTGATCTATCTGGGTATAGCCAATCTGATCGGTGTTCTGGGATTTAAGCCTCCCACCAAGGATTTGAATGTAACGGCGGCACTGGCGATCATGAGTATCATTCTTATTGAAGCGGCAGGCATCCGTAAAAAGGGTGTAAAACGATGGCTTAAAAGTTTTGTAGAGCCGGTGGTTCTGGTAACGCCCATCAATGTGTTGGAAATATTTATTAAGCCGCTGTCACTTTGTATGCGGCTGTTCGGAAACGTGCTTGGAGCGTTTGTCATCATGAAGCTGATTGAAAGCATCCTTCCGGTGGGACTGCCGGTGCTGTTCAGTATGTACTTTGATTTGTTTGACGGGCTGATCCAGGCTTATGTGTTTGTGTTTCTGACAGGATTATTTATTAAAGAAGCAGTTGAATAAAAAACAAATGTTCAGAGCTTGAAAATAGTACATTGTTCAATAATCATCTGAAACGAATGCAGGGCAGTTTACAAATGCAGACAGAACGGGAAAGATGATGATAGAGTTTAAATATTCAGGAGGAGAAAAATTATGTCAACTTTAATCGCGATTGGAGCAGGTATTGCAGTATTTACAGGTATCGGGGCAGGTATTGGTATCGGGATTGCCACATCGAAGGCGGCAGAAGCTGTGGCAAGGCAGCCGGAGGCAGAGGGCAAGATTATGAAGATGCTGGTATTCGGCGCGGCGCTGGCAGAGGCGACGGCAATCTATGGTTTTGTTGTGGCGCTTCTGATTATTATTCTTCTGGCCTGAGAATAAAAGAAAGGCGGATATCAGTATGTTGAGATTAGATATTAATCTGCTGTTTACAGCAGCCAATCTTCTGATCTGGTTTGTTCTGATCCGAAAATTTCTGTTTAAGCCGGTCAACGCTGTGATCAGCAAACGGGAAGAGGCGATCGCTTCTCAGTATGAAAAAGCACAGAAGCTTCAGGAAGAGGCAAAGGCCGAGAAAGACAGATGCAGCGAATTTCAGACGCAGATTGAAAAGGAGAAAGCGGCAGCAGTCAGTAAAGCGCAGGAGAAAGCCCGGACAGAGTATGACCGTATCGTGACAGAGGCCAAAGATAAAGCGGAGCAGATCGTGGAAGCTTCCAGGAAAGAGGCAGAGATTGAGAAAGCGCGGATCGTAGGAAAAGCAGAGCAGGAGATTCGTTCCGTAATTATGGACGCGGCGGTAAAATCGATGCAGTCAGGTGCGGGTGATCATGCACTCTATGACCAATTTTTGACAAAAGCAGGTGAGACCCATGCAGAATGACAAATATATGGAACAGCTTACCCGTATGGAGGTAAAACCGGAGGTTCTTTTAACCGCTCTGGACATTTTAAAGACGGTACCTCAGATACAGACTGAACTGGAGAATCCTTCTGTTTCCGGAGAGAAGAAGGAAAATATTATCCAGAAAATTTTTCCGCAGGCTTCCCGCCCGTTTCTTCTGTCTCTTGCGCAGGACGGAGCACTTGGCATGCTGGAAGAGCTTGTCAGGGAATACACACAGAAACCGGAGGCAGAACGGGGGCCTCTGGAATGTATGCTGGAATATGTAACGCCTCCGGATGAACAGCAGTTTGCCGGAATCAAAAGGTTCCTGGAGCAGAAATATCCGGGAAGAGTGCTTTCTGTTCAGAAAAAAGAGAATCCGTCTTTGGGGAGCGGTTTTGTTCTCAGGGCCGGTACTGAGGAATATGACTGGAGTCAGGAAGGCCGCAAGAGGCTTCTGGAAGAGAAACTGGATGCGTTGAATGTCACCGGTGCAGAGTCGCTGCTGGCTGAAAAGGGTATCATCAGTATCCTGAAAGGGAGCCTGGAGGACGTGGATATTGAAAGTCAGGAGATCGGTGTTGTCAGACGGGTCGGAGACGGTATTGCCTATATTGACGGTGTTGATCACGCCATGTACGGCGAAATTCTGATTTTTGAAAACGGATTAAAAGGCATGGTTCAGGATATCCGCAGAGATGAAATCGGCTGTATTCTTTTTGGAAAAGAGACGGATATCTGTGAAGGTAGCAAAACGGTCCGTACCGGACGAATGGCAGGTATCTCGGTTGGGGACGGATTTATTGGCAGGGTCGTAGATGCACTGGGAGCTCCCCTGGACGGAAAAGGTCCGGTGGAAGCTTCGGATTATCGGCCGGTAGAAGAGCCGGCGCCGGGCATTACGGACCGGAGTCCTGTGGATACTCCTCTGGAAACCGGTATTCTTGCCATTGACTCCATGTTTCCGATCGGACGGGGACAGAGGGAGCTGATCATCGGCGACAGACAGACAGGAAAGACTTCTATTGCAGTGGATACGATTCTGAACCAGAAGGGAAAAAATGTCGTCTGTATTTATGTGGCTATTGGTCAGAAGAACTCCACTGTAGCCAAGATGGTTCATACTTTTGAAAAATATGGCGCCATGGAATATACGATCGTGTTGTCTGCATCGGCCAGTGATCCGGCTCCGCTGCAGTATATTGCACCTTATTCAGGGACGGCACTGGCAGAATATTTCATGCACAGAGGTCAGGATGTACTGATCGTTTATGATGACCTGTCCAAACATGCAGTGGCGTACCGTTCTCTTTCTCTTTTGCTGGAGCGATCTCCGGGACGTGAGGCTTATCCGGGCGATGTGTTTTATCTGCATTCCAGACTGCTGGAACGTTCCAGCCGGCTGAAAGACGAGTTGGGGGGCGGATCAATTACAGCTCTTCCGATCATCGAAACACAGGCAGGAGATGTGTCTGCCTACATTCCGACAAATGTGATTTCCATCACGGACGGGCAGATCTTCCTGGAGAGCGATTTGTTTTTTGCAGGTATGAGGCCGGCGGTCAATGTAGGGCTTTCCGTGTCCCGCGTGGGTGGTGCGGCACAGACAAAAGCCATGAAAAAGGCGGCGGGAAGCATTCGTATTGATCTGGCGCAGTACCGGGAGATGGAGGTGTTCACACAGTTCAGCTCTGATCTGGATGCAGTGACCAAGGAGCAGCTTCAGTATGGAAAAGGACTGATGGAGCTGTTAAAACAGCCGCTGTGCGAGCCGATGTCTCTGCATGAGCAGGTGATCACGCTGTGCGCTGCCAATCAGAGGCTTTTGCTGGATGTTCCGCTAAGGGAGATGAAAAAGTTTCAAAGAGCGATGCTGATGTGGATTGATGAGCATTATCCGCGGATCGGAGACGAAATCGATCGAATGCAGGTTCTTGACGAGCATCTGACCGGGGAAATCATTAAGGCTGTAAAGGAATATAAAGAGCAGGTGGTGAAATAACATGGCAGGCCTTCGAGAGATTCAGAGCCGGATCAGAAGCATCCAGGATACAAGGAAGATTACCAACGCCATGTACATGATCTCCTCAACCAAGATGAAAAAGGCAAAGCAGGCACTGGAGGCGACGGAACCGTATTTTTATACCCTGCAGTCAACGATTGCAAGGATTCTGCGGCATCTTCCGGAAATGGAACATATGTATTTCGAAAAACCGGAAAAGAAGCGTACGAAGATCGGACTTCTTGTGATCACCGGAGACAAAGGACTTGCAGGGGCTTATAATCACAATATCCTCAATCTGGCCCAGAAATTTCTGGATGACTCAGACAACCAGGTAAAACTTTTTATCGTAGGAGAGCTTGGACGGCAGTATTTTACTGCCAGAAATATTCCCATAGAAGAGAATTTCCGTTATACTGTACAGAGTCCGAACTTTAACAGGGCCCGCTGGATCAGTGAAAAGATTCTGGATCAATATCGAGATGGTGAGCTGGATGAAATTCACGTGATCTATACCCGTATGGAGAACAGCATGCAGAGCATACCGGAAGATGAGATGCTGCTTCCTATCAAAAGGCCTTCTCTGGCTCATATTCCGGCGGATGTTTATCAGGAAGAGTTTTTCCTGATCCCGTCTGCAGAAGAAGCGGTAGATACCATTATTCCCAATTACATTACCGGATTTATCTATGGAGCGCTGGTGCAGGCTTTCTATACAGTGCACAATGCAAGGATGACGGCCATGGAAGCGGCCACGAACAATGCAGATGAGCTGCTTCGCGAATTGAAGATTATGTACAACCGCGCAAGGCAGGCAGCAATTACGCAGGAAATTACGGAGGTGTGCAGCGGAGCGAAAGCACAGCGGAATAAAAAGAGCTGATACGCTTGTGATGCAAAATGCTGTAAAATGACAAATAAGGAGAGTATGATGGAAAAAGGAAAGATCATACAGGTTTCAGGCCCGGTGGTAGACGTGTGGTTTGAAAAAGGCAGTCTCCCTCATATAAAGGATGCGCTTATGGTAGATAATCACGGGGAAACCTGCGTGATGGAAGCTGCCAAGCATCTTGGGGATCATGTGGTACGCTGTATTATGCTGACAGCGAGCGAGGGACTTTGCCGGGATATGGAAGTGTCGTCGACGGGAAAAGGAATTTCGATCCCGGTGGGCGAGAAAGTTCTTGGACGACTTTTCAATGTTCTTGGACAGCCGGTTGACGGCGGAAGTGAAGTTGAAGACGCGGAGAAATGGTGCATTCATCGGAATCCGCCTTCTTTTGAGGAGCAGAATCCGGTGGTGGAGATTCTGGAGACAGGAATTAAAGTCATTGACCTGCTGGCTCCGTATGCCAAAGGCGGTAAGATCGGTCTGTTTGGCGGAGCAGGCGTCGGAAAGACCGTGCTGATCCAGGAATTGATCCGCAATATTGCCACGGAGCATGGCGGGTATTCTATTTTTACCGGAGTCGGAGAGCGTTCCCGTGAAGGAAACGACCTGTGGAGTGAGATGAAAGAATCCGGAGTGCTGGAAAAAACAGCGCTGGTGTTCGGACAGATGAATGAGCCGCCGGGAGCGCGTATGCGTGTGGCAGAGACCGGTCTTACAATGGCGGAATATTTCCGGGATGAGATGAACCAGAACGTGCTTCTGTTTGTTGATAATATTTTCCGTTTTGTGCAGGCAGGTTCTGAAGTTTCAGCGCTGCTGGGGCGGATGCCGTCAGCGGTGGGATATCAGCCCACACTTGCCACGGAGATGGGAGAACTTCAGGAGCGGATTGCTTCTACAAAAAACGGTTCCGTCACTTCTGTGCAGGCAGTCTATGTACCTGCAGATGATCTGACAGACCCGGCGCCGGCGACCACCTTTGCTCATCTGGATGCGACGACTGTGCTTTCCAGAAAGATTGTGGAACAGGGAATTTATCCGGCGGTGGACCCGTTGGAATCCACTTCGCGTATTCTGGAAGTAGAGGTAGTGGGAGAAGAACATTACGAGACTGCCAGAAAGGTTCAGGAAATGCTGCAGAAATACAAAGAGCTGCAGGATATCATTGCGATTCTGGGTATGGAAGAACTGTCGGAAGAAGATAAGCTGATCGTCAGCCGTGCGAGAAAGATTCAGCGTTTTCTGTCTCAGCCGTTTCATGTGGCGGAAAATTTTACCGGTGTTCCGGGCAAATATGTACCGCTTGAAGATACGATCAAAGGCTTCCAGGCGATCATCTCCGGAGAGATGGACGCATATCCGGAGGCGGCTTTCTTCAATGTAGGGGTCATTGAGGAAGTTGTGGAAAAAGCAAAGACTATGACGGCTTCCGTACAGAGGTGACAAAGCTATGGCAACGTTTCGTTTGAAAATTATCACCAGCCGCCGGATTTTTTATAACGGTCCCTGTCATATGCTGGTTATACCGGCACTTGATGGAGAAAAGGCAGTCATGGCGCATCATGAGGAGATGATCATAGCCATCAGGCCAGGGGAAATGAGAATTCAGTTTGAGGAAAACGGCGAGTGGGAATATGCAGCGGTGGGACAGGGATTCTGCCAGATTGCAAATAACCGTGCGACGCTTCTTGCAGATCTGATTGAACGTCCCGAGGAAGTGGATGCAAACCGTGCAAGGGAAGCGCTGGAGCGTGCCCAGGAGCGGCTGCGTCAAAAACAGAGTGTTCAGGAGTTTCATATGACGCAGGCGGCTATGGCAAGAGCGCTGGTGAGACTGAAAGAGACAGAGAGATTTATCAATTAAAGTTCAGAGGGGCTGTTGCAGAACGTACTCCTGTTGAGCAGACAGGCTTACATTTTGCGACAGTCTCTTTTCGATTTATCAACCCTGCTGCTGTACGTTCGATTTTCACGGCAACAGATGAAAGAGTACTGGATGTTCTTTGCCAGGAGACGATATTCCTGGCTATTGAGAGTATGGATAAAACATACAGGAAACAGGTGCAGATTTTATGAACAGGCGAAAGTTAGCAGCGTTTTTGGGAATTGTATTTGTGATTTTTCTTGCAGGTTATTTTGTTCGGTGCCATGTGACGGGCCGTCAACAGTCCTGTACAAAACAGTTTTTTGCCATGGATACGTTTATGAGTTTTACTGCCTACGGAAAAGACAGTGAGGCAGCGGTAAATGCAGCTGTACTGGAGGTGCAACGTCTGGATGCGCTGCTGTCAGCGGGCAGTGTATCCAGTGAGATATCTGCACTTAATGCATCAGGCAGCAAAGAACTGTCAGAAGATACAATGCGGATTCTTGAGAGGGCTCAGCGGATTTATCAGGATACAGGGGGATTGTTTGACGTTACGATATATCCACTGATGAAGCTGTGGGGGTTTCCGACCCGGGAGTACCATGTGCCGGATGAAGAGGAATTGTCAGAGATTCTTCCTCTGGTGGACGCTTCAAAACTACAGCATGATCAGACGACATTCATCCTGGGAGAGGGACAGCAGGTCGATCTGGGCGGAATTGCCAAAGGTTATGCTTCTTCACAGGTGATGGATATTTTCCACTCCTATGAAATTGAGTCAGGAATGGTGTCTCTGGGGGGGAATGTTCAGGTGATCGGGCGCAGGCCGGATGGAAACAGATGGCAGGTAGGCATTCAGGATCCCAAAAGCGTTCGCGGTGAGGTGCTGGCAGTACTGGAAACGGAAGACAGGGCGGTTATCACTTCCGGCGGTTATGAAAGGTATTTTGAGGAAGACGGAAAAACATATATCCATATCATTGATCCCAGGACAGGATATCCGGCGGACAGTGATCTGGAATCTGTGACGGTAGTGTCGTCGGACGGAATGCTGGCAGACGCACTGTCTACAGCACTCTATATTATGGGGTATGATGGTGCGGTGGATTACTGGAAAGCTCATAAAGAAGAGTTTGATATGATTTTGATTACCGATTCAGGAGCGATCTGTGTGACAGAAGGAATTCAGGAGGGAATTCGTTCAGATGCACAATATTCAGTGGTAAGCAGTGATGGAGTGTAGTGTGGTAAGTTTTTGATAGGGCAGAAAGGGAATGCTCCAGTTAGTGATAACTGACTGCATGAAAATATTTTTGGAGTGAGAAAGCAAAGGATCAAATATTGGATAAGGTCTGACGATTCAGGCACAGTTTCTGAAATTCACTGGGGGTACAGCCTCTGAGTTTTCGAAAAGTTTTAGTGAAATAGCTGACGTCCTGGAATCCGCACCGGAATGCGACTTCTGAGATTTGGATCGGACTTTCTGCCAGAAGCTGTGCGGCCCGTTCAATCCGGTATTCTCTCAGATACTGAATGGGAGTTGTGCCGATTACTGTGCGGAAGCAGCGCAGGCATTCACTTTCACTGACAGACGCGCTTGATGCGATGACGGCAGTATTCAGCTCCTCAGAAAAGTTTTCCTGGATAAATTTCAGCATTTGTTTTATTCGTTCTGCGCTTCTGAGCAATCCGGCATTCGGCTTTGTCTGCTCTGCGGGCATATGGTCGCACAGGTCAGCTATCAGCTTGGACAAACAGTTTCGTATTTGCAGTTCAAAGTGCAGAGGCTCCTGCACGCCTGTCTGCCATGCCAGCTCAGCGGTTTTTAATGCCGTCGCTTGCCAGGGAATCTCCCTGTCAAGAAAATAAACATCCATGGTTTGGTGTTTCACTATTGGCTGTACATATTTTTGATAAAAGATACTTTCCATGCTCCCGCCCACCAGACGGGGATGAAATACCAGAGAATGAAGACGACAGACGCTCCCGGACCGGGTATGATAGCTGTGGAGAGTGCCGGTATTGACCAGAAAACCGTTTCCGGTACAGATGTCTTGCGTTCTGCTGCCGACGATGACAGTGGCCTGACCTTCCGCGACAATGACAATCTCAAATTCCTCATGCCAGTGCCAGGAGACACTTTTAAGCTCAAGATCATCCAGATAACAAGCTGCAGGAAAAGCGGTGGTTCTATGTTTTAATTGTTCCTGATCGTATTGATCTACAGTGAAGCTGCTGCAGTCGGAGAGCATAGTAAAACCTCTTCCCTGCGTACTTCAGTATGTTACCGAGGCGGCAAGGTAGTATCTTTATAATGGGATATAAGACTGCGGCAGAGAGAAATGTAAACCGCTTATTTAATACAAAGGGAATGAACAGAATATCGGGAAAAACGTTGAAAACGAGGGGGTTTGGCACATTGGGTGTTGCTAGAATCCCTTGTTTGTTTTTGGAGTTGTGCCGGGGAAGCGCGCGAGCGGCAGTTACAAGCAGCCACAGTGGTCACAAATCTGACCCCTATGGCTGTAAATGTGACCCCTGTGGTCACGGTTTTGACACCTCCGTTTGTCTGGTCTGTCCCCTTCTTATGGAAAAATATTTATGAAATAATAAGATACAGTCATCTATTCCGTTGTTTCCCGCCTGATTAAAATAGGCGTTATCTTCTTGTGAATCAGTTCTGTTTGCGGTTGGGGGCGTCGTTTCTTTCTTTCATCCATTAGTGTTACCAATAACTCCATTGCCTCATATGCTATTTTGTCAATTTGCTGTCCGACAGTGCTGATCGGAAGGATTGCCTGTGCTGCAATGGGGGAGTCGTCGAAACCAATAATACGATATTCATTTGATAGTGACCCATATTCCCGAAAAATAATATTCAGTATACTGTTGGCATGGGTATCAGTTGACATGAATAATCCTTTTCTTTGGTTGGGGTATTTTCTATTCAAATACTCATATATTTCTGTCATAATTTTATGAATTTCCTGTGGGGAGTGCCCTAAATCCCTTAAAATCAACTCATGCTTGATGTCATTTTCTTTGCAGGTGTCTTCAAAACCCTGAATACGGCCATAGGCAGGGATGTCTTTTGAGAAATCAGAGTTGACATGTACTAAAACGTCGCAATCGCTTTTAGATAGCAGGCTGGTCGCCTGGACGGCTCCCATATAGTTATCTGTGTTTACACTGTTTATATATTGGTCTTCGCGTTCGATGGCGACGATTGGGAGATGATAGGAGGCAAGTTCGCTGGAGGGAATGGCATGGCTTAGAATGATCATGCCCTCAATCTTGTATGCAAGCAATTCCTGAATGTATTCCCGTTCTGTTTCTGCATTGCCCCTGCTCATAAAAACCAGGAATTTATATCCGAAGGTTTTGTAGGTATTTAAAATCTGGTTTAACATTTCAGCATAATAATGCAGGTAAAGGTTAGGGATGATAATGCCGACGAATTCACTTTTTCCGTTCGCCAGCACTTTGGCAAGTTTGTTTTTTTGATAGCCTAAATCAATGAGTGCCTGTGCGATTATATCCTGATTTTCTACGGTAAGGGAATCCGGGTTATTAAAATACCGCGATATTGTTGTTTTAGAAAAATGGGTGTATTTTGCTATATCGTCAAATGTTACTTTTTTTTTCTCCATATGAACCTCCAAAATTGGGTATTACAGCAAGAACATTTCTCTCAATTATTTTTAGTATAGCAGTGTAAAACAGAAAAATCAATCCTAATTAAAAACTGGTTAAGTAACCGGTTATATTTTTTTAGAAAACCTCTTGACATTGCGATAAATAGGTGGTACTGTAAATACATAAAGTAACCGGTTACTAAACCGGTTGCAAAATCGATTATCTTAAGGATGAAATTTACAGGGAAAGGATGGGAACTATGGAGCAGGTGAAAAGCGGCCAGTTAGATCTGGCCCGGAAAATCGAAAGAAAAGGCATTTCGGAAATCCCTGCTGAAACCAGGCCGGTATATCATCTGTCATCACCAGTGGGCTGGATGAATGATCCAAATGGATTTTCCGTTTATCAGGAAGAATATCATTTGTTTTTCCAGTATCATCCATTCAGCAAGGCGTGGGGACCGATGCACTGGGGGCATAGTAAGAGCAGGGACTTTATTCGATGGGAATATCTGCCAATAGCAATGGCGCCGGATAAAAGGTATGATAAGGGAGGATGCTACTCCGGAAGTGCGATAGAAGCCGAGGGTGAACATGTGCTGATGTATACAGGTGTAATGGATCAGTATCTGGAAGATGGGACGCATGATTACTGCCAGGTGCAGTGTATGGCAAAGGGAGATGGACTGAATTATACCAAGTATGATGGAAACCCTGTCATTGCTGGTGATGGTCTTCCGGAGGGAGGCAGCACGGAAAATTTTAGAGACCCTAAAATATGGAAAGAGGGGGAATATTATTATCTGGTAGTCGGTAACTGTAATGCAGATGGGGATGGGCAGGTTCTGCTGTATCGTTCCGGTAATTTGGAACAGTGGGAGTTTCTTACTGTGCTGGATCAGAGCAGGAGCAAGTATGGAAAGATGTGGGAATGCCCGGATTTTTTTCCGTTAGGAAACCGCCAGATTTTAATGGTTTCCCCGCAGGATATGCGGGCGGCAGGTTATGAGTTCCATAATGGAAATAATTCTGTATTTATATATGGACATTATGATAAGCTCACATACCAATTTGAAAGGGAGAAAGTCACGTCCGTAGATTATGGGCTGGATTTCTATGCCCCTCAGACCTTGCAGACAGCAGACGGCAGGCGGATTATGGTTGGATGGATGCAGTCATGGGATGCCAAGTTAGCGAATGATTTCTGTAATTGGACTGGAATGATGACGCTGCCAAGAGAACTGGTTTTGAAGGAAGGAAAGATTTATCAAAGTCCTGTCCGGGAATTGGAGTTTTACCGTAAAAATAAAATTGAATATATCGGAAAGAGGATATCTGAAACGACTGTACTGGAGGGAATCAGGGGCAGGGTAATTGATCTGCAGGTCGATATTACGGAATTTGGTTTTCATCATTTTGCCATTCATTTTGCACACAATGAGGAATACGAAATGCTTCTCCAATACAATCATTTGAGAAAATGCCTGACCATTGACAGGACTCATTCCGGACTTGTGCGCGATGTGGTATGCCGCAGGAAAATGACGGCGGAGCCATTTGTTTTGGAGACACAGGAGAAAGTATTGGGTCTGCGCCTGTTTTTGGACCGGTATTCGGTTGAAGTATTTCTAAATGGAGGGGAAAAGGTGATGTCTGCCATCTTTCATACTCCTATGGAGGCAGATGGGATCGTTTTTGATACAGATGGAACAGTCTGTATGAATGTTGTTAAATATGATATCTGTATTTAAAAGGGAGTGGAAAATCTACCATGAAGAAAGGAGAGAGCTATGGAAATACAGTATTTGGGTACTGCCGCAGCGGAAGGGTTGCCGGCCCTGTTCTGCGACTGCGGAGTCTGCAAAAATGCAAGAGACACCGGCGGAAAGGAGGTGCGTACCAGAACGCAGTCAGTCGTGGATGGAACAATCCTCATTGATTTTCCGCCGGACACATATACACATGCCCTCAGTTATTCGTTGAAGCTGGGGCAGATTCAGCATCTGCTGATAACCCATTCCCATATGGATCATTTTTTTCCTGTTGAGCTGATTCACAGGCATGAACACTTTGGGCATAATGCAAAAGGGATGTTACATGTATATGGCAATGCGGCAGTGGAAAAGGCGTTTTATGATGCTGTGCTGATCGACCGATTTAAGGTGCATCCTTTGGATGATGCGGTCCGATTCATCAGGCTGGAGCCGTTTGCTGATTTTATGGCGGATGGTTATCATATTATCCCTGTTCCCGCAGACCATGACAAGAGGGAAACCTGCCTGATCTATATCATCGAAAAGGATGGGAAGTGCCTCTTATATGGCCATGATACAGGCATGAATCTAAGCGATGAGGCATGGGAGTGCATCTTCGGCCATAAATATGACCTGATATCCTTAGATGCCACTATGGGGAGGAAGCAGATTGGTGGATACCATATGGGGTTGCCAGATGATATTGCATTTGCGGAAATACTTAAGGAGCGTGGATGTATCCATAAAGATACGGTAAAAGTAATCAGCCATTTTTCACATAATGGTGAAATGACGCATCAGCAGTTGGAAGAGTTCGCAATGGGGCATGGGATGGTTGCGGCCTATGATGGAATGAAAGTGTTATTTTAAAACGTGCTGCCCGGGTTGCAGGCTAAAGCAGCACGGAATAGTACAAAAAACAGTGCTGTACATGGCACGGAAAGAGAGGAAGATATGGATTATAGGAAAGTCGCAGAACAAATCTATGAAAAAGTGGGAAAAAAAGAAAATCTGGTTTCCGCAGCGCATTGTGCGACGCGCCTGCGTCTCGTAATTGCAGACAATAATAAGTGTGATAGCAAGGCAGTAGAAGAAATTGAGGGTGTAAAAGGCGTATTTTTTGCATCGGGACAGCTTCAGATTATTCTTGGCACAGGTACGGTAAATAAAGTATATGATGAATTCCTCCAGGTCTCCGGGTTGTCTGCCGCTACAAAGGCAGAAGTAAAGCAGGCGGCGGCCGCACAGCAGAATGTTTTCAAGCGGGCGATCAAGACGCTGGGGGATATTTTTGTTCCTATTATCCCGGCAATCGTTGCCAGCGGTTTCCTGATGGGTATCATGGAAGCATTAAATTTCATGGTGAATAATGGGTTTGTGGCATTGGATACCAGCAGTTCTATCTTCGTGTTTGCGAATCTGTTCAGCAATGTGGCTTATGTGTTCCTGCCGATTTTAATTGCATACAGTGCAGCGAAGGCATTTGGGGGCAATCCTTATCTGGGTGCAGTCATTGGTATGTTGATGATCCATCCAAACCTGCAGAATGCCTGGACGGTTGCAACAGAAGGTGTGCAGGTAAAACAGAGTGTGTGGTTCGGGCTGTATGAAATTGACTTAATCGGTTATCAGGGGCATGTGATCCCGGTCATCATTGCTGTGTGGGTAATGTGTTTTATCGAAAAGAAACTGCATAAGATTGTGCCGGAAATGTTTGATTTATTCGTGACGCCTCTGGTGAGTGTGTTTGTGACAGGTTATTTGACGTATTCCGTGATCGGCCCTCTGTTTGTTGTGGTGGAAAATGGAATTATTGACGGGATACAATGGCTGATTGCGCTGCCGTTGGGAATCGGTAGCTTTATTATGGGCGCGTTCTATGCGCCGACGGTTGTTGCGGGAATCCATCATATGTATACGATTATAGATGTCGGTCAGCTGGCAAAATACGGGGTTACATACTGGCTGCCTCTGGCATCCGCCGCAAATCTGGCACAGGGTGCGGCGACACTTGCTGTTGCCGTAAAGACCAAAAATGCAAGGACAAAATCCATGGCGCTTCCTTCCGCATTCAGCGCGTTTATGGGGATTACGGAACCGGCAATTTTCGGTGTAAACATGCGCTATTTTAAACCATTTGTCTGTGGCTGTATCGGCGGTGCATGCGGAGCCCTTTTTGCCTCCATTACACAGCTTGGCGCAAGCGGAACGGGTGTAACGGGTTTGTTTGGTATCTTGCTCTGCCTGAATATGCCGGTTCAGTATATTTTGATGATGACAATTTCTATCGGCGTTTCATTTGCACTGACATGGATGTTCGGATACAAGGACGAAGAGGCGCAGGCTTCAAGTGCATCGGAAAATTCAGTTGAGGGAGAATATCCGGTAATAGAAGAAACAGCGCAGGAAAATGTGGAAAAAGTGATTTTTGCCCCAATTCAGGGGAATGTGATTCCGAGAGAAAATATTCCGGATGAAACCTTCGCGTCCGGTGTTTTAGGGGATGGCGTTGGCATTGAGCCGGAAACAGGGGAAGTTGTAGCGCCTTTTGATGGGGAAATATCTTCTGTTACAGAGACACGACATGCTATCGGGATTACCGGACCAGGCGGAATGGAGCTGTTGATTCATGTGGGGGTAGACACTGTAAAGATGAACGGCGATGGGTTTACAGTTCTGGTATCCGAGGGAGATAAGGTCAAGGCAGGACAGAAGCTTATGACATTTGATATTTCCAAAATTAAAGCTGCCGGGTACAGTACGACATCCGCTGTACTTCTGACAAACAGCGATGACTACCAGTCCTGTAATGTAGTAAAGACAGGCAAGTCAAAACATATGGAGAAGATCATTACGGTTGAGTAATGAGGAGAGACAGCCTACATAATTGGCTGGCAGGATAAGCTGCCGATGGATTTCTATGCAAAATAAGATATATGTAAAAGGAAAAGAAGAACATGAAAAATTTTAACTATGTAATTAAAGATGAGGTGGGGATTCATGCAAGGCCGGCGGGGATTCTGGTGAAAGAGGCAAAGAAATACCAGAGCAAGATTGTCATTGTCAAAGACGGGAAAAAAGCAGAAGCAACAAAACTGATGGCGTTGATGGGGCTTGGCGTCAAATGCGGCGATGAGGTCACAGTAGAGGTTTCTGGAGAGGATGAAGACACTGCGAGCCAGGAGATTAAGGCATTCTTTGAAAACAATCTGTAATCAGCTTGTGCCTGGCCGGAAGCCATACTTGCATTTTCCCGATCTTTTGTGTTTATGCTGGTTATGATGATGATACTGCCTGTGATCCTGGGGGTGAACGGCATCTGGCTGGGAACACCTGCAGCAAAGCTTCTGGCATTTGCGCTGTCCGTCTGCATCTATTTGAAATACAGAAAGGCTTATGGTTATTAAAAACAGCCACCCTGACGATTAAAAAATGTAAATCGGCAGGGTGGTTTGCTGTATCTATTTCAAGTTGAATTCATATTAATATTTGGGATATGCAATGTAACATTTATCACAAATTTATCAGAACTACTCCGGTGGACTGTTCCTCACACACAGCGCCCCATACCTCGCGTATGCCAAATTAATGTTACAAACTTTTTCGTTTTTTTGAATGAAATCTCCGGAAACCTGCATAACTTCGTGAGAAGTATGGTATGTTAGTGCCAAGCCTATGCAAAACTAACGGAGAATTAGTGTCAGGTTGTTTACGAGTTTTCTTTCTCGCTCTCACTAATCACAAATAATAACTTATTAAAATAGCTCTGTTATAGTTTATCCTGAATAATTCTATATATTGAGATAAATACAGCGCCTAGATTTTATTGTACTTCACAACTGACGGTTATTCAATGTGTTTTCCAGAAACATTTATCTTTCTTAAAATCTGAATTCTTTGAATTAACTCTCTGATCTGAAATATTTTTAAAACACGTTTTTGCAGAAACCGTGCATTCCTTTGTCCACTGAAAGTATGTTTTCCAGAGAAAATCTTTTGTTTTCGTGTTCTTAAGAAATGTCAGCTATATAAAATGTTCAAATATGAGACTATATGTTTCCTGCAGCCGGAGCAGATGAAACAGTAAAAAATCCATGACACTGCAACAGAGAATATATAAAATCAGATACTACAGAGAAGAAACAGATCGTACCAACATATTCTATAGAGAAAAAGAGAAATTCCAACATGAAAGGCCGTTTTTATATATGAATGACCAGAAAATTGAAAATCAGCTGAACCTGGCTCTGGAAGCCACAGAGGAAGAGCGAGAGAAATCGGTTGTACTGAATACCGGATACAATAAGGAGGAACGGACATGGGAACTGATCGTAAAATACACGGGGGATCTGCAAAGGATTGCTTTCGAAGATATCCAGGTGACAAAACTTCTGAATGAATATGCAATTCTGGTAGTGCCGGAATCCCTGATCGGATGGCTGGCCAATATTCCGGAAATCGAATATATCGAGAAACCAAAACGACTTTATTTTGCAAGGCTGGAAGGAAAACGGGCTTCCTGCATGACACCGGTGCAGCGTCCGCCCCTGTCTCTGACCGGAAAAGGAGTGCTGGTGGCAGTGCTGGATTCCGGTGCGGATTATCGTCATCCGGAATTTCGGAATCTGGATGGAAGTTCCAGAATTCGTGCACTGTGGGACCAGACAGGTACAGGAGCGCCTCCGGAAGGATATCATGTGGGCACAGAATACACACAGGAACAGTTAAATGAAGCGTTGATGCAGGAAAAAACACCTCCTGTCAGTCAGGATGTGAGCGGACATGGTACTGGTGTTCTGGCCATTGCCGCCGGAAATAACGGGGTGGCTTTTGAAAGCGAGCTGATTGTGGTAAAACTTGGAATTCCCAGAACGGACAGCTTTCCACGAACGACAGAACTGATGATGGGAATTAATTATGTGATTGAGAAAGCGCTGCAATACCGGATGCCGGTGGCCATCAATATCAGCTTTGGCAATACCTATGGATCCCATACAGGAAAAAGTCTTCTGGAAACTTATATGGATGATATCAGTAATCTTTGGAAATCCGTGTTCTGCGTGGGAAGCGGAAACGAGGGTGCTTCAGCCGGTCATGCAGGAGGAAGGCTCACGACCGGAGAGATTCAGAATGTAGAATTTTCAGTAGGAAACTACGAGCATACGCTGAGTCTGCAGATCTGGAAAAATTATGTGGATACCTTTGATATTTTTCTGATCCATCCAAATGGGACTGTTTTGGGTCCTTTTTACGAACGTCCGGCTACTCAGAGATATCGGGCTGGGAAAACGGAACTTCTGGTCTACTATGGAGAACCCAGTCCGTACAGTATAGAACAGGAAATCTATGTGGATTTTCTTCCTCAAGAAACTTATATCGATTCCGGTGTCTGGAACATTCGGCTGGTGCCGGGAAAAATCGTGGACGGCAGTTATCAAATCTGGTTTCCCAGCAGTGCCGCCACAGGAAATGCTACCAGGTTTCTGCGTCCCAGAGAAAGTGATACGCTGACAATTCCTTCTACTGCTGCCAATGTGATTACGGTAGGTGCATACAATGCGGCAACGGACGCCTACGCAGATTTCTCCGGACGGGGAACTGAAAGAAACGGGTTACAAAAGCCTTCACTTGTGGCGCCGGGAGTCAACATTGAGACTGCGGCACCAGACGGCAGATATGTGAGTCAGACCGGGACCTCTTTTGCCACGCCCTTCGTAACCGGTGCGGCAGCACTGCTTATGCAATATGGAATTGTGAATGGAGAGGATCCGTTTTTGTATGGGGAGAAGGTGAAGGCGTATCTGCAGAGGGGTGCGCGGGCACTGCCGGGGATCATGGAGTATCCGAATAATCAGGTGGGGTATGGGTCGATTTGTGTCGAAAATAGTCTACCGAAGTAGAAATGAGGGGATTTTGGGATAATAAGCACTTTATTTTGTGGTACATTGTGTCGAATGAAGTACTAATTATGTGTTAGTTCAGGATAAATCGAATGAAATAAACATATGAGATATGAAAAATTCAAATTGTATTTCAAATATAGTTGTGTATACAGTATGATAATGATATGATGTAAATAAGAAATACGGAGGATTGTATATGGGAAATATATATGATGGAGCGTTTCGGACAATTTTAAATGATTGCAGACAGATGATTATTCCGGTAATCAATGAGATTTTCAAGGAAGACTATACAGGAAATGAAATAATAGAGTTCCATCCCAATGAACATTTTATTGACCAACAGGATGCAGCAGATAAGGAAAGAATAACAGATACTAATTTTATAATCTATGGGAAGAAAAAGAAGAAATATCATCTGGAATGTGAGAGTAGCCTGCCGGATGGGCGGATGACAATCAGGTTGTTTGAATATGATGCTCAGATCGCTTTAGATGAAGGTGAAGTTATCAATGAAATATTGACAGTGACATTTCCCAATACAGCAGTCCTATATCTAAGGAATTATAAAAAGACACCTGATAAAATGCGGTATGTGATAAAAACGCCGGGTGGCACCGTAGAGTATGATGTGCCAATTATGAAGGTGCAGGAATATACTCTGGAAGATATTTTTTCAAAGGGCTTGTTGCTGTTAATTCCGTTTTATATTTTTTCACATGAAAAGAACTTTAAGGTGTATAATAGTAATGAACAGAGATTGGCAGAGTTGAAAGCAGAATACCGAAGTATATTGGAGAGACTTGATAAACTGGAGCAGGAAGGGATTATTGGGGCGTTTGACAAACGTACTATTATAGAACTTTCTGGTGATGTGATCAGAGAAATTGCACAGAAGTATGAGAATGTGCAGAAAGGAATAGGTGGAATGATGAGTGGAGCGTTACTTGAGACAGAAGCGAGGACGATTTTGAACAGAGGAAAAGATGAAGGCAGGAACCAAACTAAAAAGGAAACTGCTCTTAGAATGTTGCAGGATGGAGAGTTACCGATTGATAAGATTG
>CATOPL010000017.1 GCA_951802115.1 uncultured Lachnospiraceae bacterium
CTCGTACAAAATGCTGAGCAAACCGGCAGGACCGCGTTTCACAGCAGCCCCTGTTGTTTGCAGTCAAAGCAGGTATACTGACCAGACTACTTTTAAACAGATTATCCGATAAAATGTAATCCCAAACAGCTTTGGACGCATTGGTTACTGCGCCTTGGCCGCCTGTTTTTCCTTGTAATGATGCGCATCTTCCAGCATCATATCTTTTACTTTCATCAGACGAATCTGGGTGGAACGCTCATTCTCATCCAGTTTCATCGTAATATATTTGATATTTGCCTGTGCCTGCGGGATGATTACATGTTCCAGCGCGTTTACACGCCGACGGGTTTTTTCGATCTCCGTCGCCATAAGCTGACATGCTTTCTCCGTTTCTGCCAGGCGGAGCATCTCAGGCAGAACATCCGCCAGAGATTTGACCGCATCGTCCAGATCGCTGGAGGTAAAAGCAAAACCATAGGAATAGATGTCATTTTCATCTGCAGTCCTAGTCTTATATTCAAAGACCGGAATATCCACACTCATGACATTCTTTTTATCTGTCTCCAGATAAACTTCCTGCTTGGGCGCCATCAGTGCGGTATGCAATGTTTCCTCGGACATGCCGGCTTTCGCCACGACAAAATTTTTGTTTGCCGCCTGGATACCTGCTTCCACTTTCTGGCGCAGCGCCATGTTTTCCCGCACCAGATCCAGAAACTGACGCATAAGTTCATCTCGTTTATCCTTCAGGAGCTTATGACCCTTCCTGGCCGTAGCCAGCTTTTTCTTCTGGCGGGTCAGCTCCATTCTGGTTGGGTTCACCTGTGTAGCTGCCAATCCGATCCCTCCTTCCTTTAAGTTCCGATACTATTTGTACAGTCAACACACAGCCTGCCATGGGTTAACGTTATTTTCAGGGCGCTAAAAGCGCAGCGGATCTGAAAGTAACATCTGCCCATGGCCGGCGTCCGGTCCACTGCTTATTGTTTTCCGTAATAAAGATCCAGATATTTATCGTCGATACGTTTCAGCTCGGACCTCGGAAGGATGGAAAGAAGTTTCCAGCCGATGTTCAGCGTCTCTTCGATGTCACGGTCTGCCTGGAAGCCCTGAGATACATACTCTTTCTCGAACTCGTCTGCAAACTTCGCATAGATCAGGTCCATGTCGGAGAGCGCAGCTTCACCAAGAATCGTCATCAGCTCTTTTGCGTCTTTTCCACGCGCATAAGCGGCAAACAGCTGGTTCAGCGTATTGGAATGATCGCCTCTGGTCTTGCCTTCGCCGATACCCTTATCTTTCAGACGGGACAGAGACGGCAGTACGTCGATGGGCGGATTGACGCCCTTACGGTAAAGCTCACGGCTTAAGATCACCTGGCCCTCGGTGATATAACCGGTCAGGTCAGGGATCGGATGGGTCTTGTCATCCTCAGGCATGGTCAGAATCGGAAGCATGGTGATGGAGCCTTCTTTACCTTTCTGGCGTCCTGCACGCTCGTATAACTGAGCCAAATCGGTATACATGTATCCCGGATAACCGCGGCGTCCCGGAACCTCTTTGCGCGCTGCGGAAATCTCACGGAGTGCATCTGCGTAGTTGGTGATATCCGTCAGAATAACCAGCACATGCATGTCTTTTTCAAATGCCAGATACTCGGCTGCGGTCAGAGCCATACGCGGAGTCGCAATACGCTCCACGGCCGGGTCATTTGCCAGATTGACAAAGAGGACGGTACGGTCGATAGCACCGGTCTCCTTGAAGCTCTCCACGAAGAAGTTGGACTCCTCGAAGGTAATACCCATAGCGGCGAAGACAACGGCGAAACGCTCATCTTTTCCGCGGACCTTCGCCTGTCTTGCGATCTGCGCCGCCAGCTGTGCATGGGGCAGACCGGACATGGAGAAGATCGGCAGCTTCTGGCCGCGGACCAGGGTGTTCAGTCCGTCGATAGCGGACACACCGGTCTGAATAAACTCGTTGGGGTAGCTTCTGGCTGCCGGGTTCATGGGCAGGCCGTTGATATCCATTCTCTTGTCCGGAAGTATCTCGGGACCGCCGTCAATGGGACGTCCCATACCGTCGAAGACGCGGCCCAGCATATCCTCAGATGCACCCAGCTCCACGCCTCTTCCCAGGAAACGTACTTTACTGTTGGAGAGGTTGATACCGGTGGAGCTCTCATAGAGCTGTACCATGGCGTCGCTTCCGTTTACCTCCAGCACCTTGCACCGGCGGATCTCACCATTGGCCAGCTCGATCTCGCCCAGCTCGTCGTAGGTAACGCCTTCCACGCCCTGTACCAGCATCAGCGGTCCGGCTACTTCCTGTATGGTTCTATACTCTTTCGGCATTTAGAAGTCCTCCTTTCCGCATGCGTCCTTGATCTGGGATGCCAGTTCTTTCATGATCTTGTCGTACTCTGCATCCAGATTCTCTTCTGCCACATATTTATAACGTCCGATCTGCTCGCGGATCGGAAGATCGATCAGGCCTTTCACTCCTGCGCCGTTTTTGAGCGCCTCCATTGCCTGATCATAGTAAGCCAGCACCAGTTTCATCATCAGAAGCTGCTTCTTCAGTGAAGTGTAGGTGTCTACCTCATGGAAAGAGTTCTGATGGAGGAAGTCCTCACGGATGGAGCGTGCTGCTTCCATCTTCAGACGGTCCGGTGCGGAAAGCGCATCCATACCAACCATCTGTACGATCTCATTTAACTCTGCCTCTTCCTGCAGAAGGGACATCATGGACTGGCGTCCTGCCATCCACTCTTCGGATACGTTCTTGTCAAACCATCCGGAGATATTGTCCAGATACAGGGAGTAGCTGGTCAGCCAGTTGATGGCCGGGAAATGTCTCTTGTATGCAAGTGCGGAATCCAGACCCCAGAACACCTTGACGATACGCAGGGTTGCCTGGGAAACGGGCTCAGAGGTATCGCCGCCGGGCGGGGATACGGCTCCGATTACGGACAGAGCGCCTTCTCTTCCGTCTTTTCCAAGGTTGATCACGTGGCCGGCACGCTCATAGAACTGCGCCAGACGGGAACCCAGATATGCCGGGTAACCTTCCTCACCGGGCATCTCCTCCAGACGTCCGGACATCTCACGCAGAGCCTCTGCCCAGCGGGAAGTGGAGTCTGCCATCAGTGCCACAGAGTAACCCATATCACGGAAATACTCCGCAATCGTAATACCGGTATAGATGGATGCCTCACGGGCTGCCACCGGCATATCGGATGTATTGGCAATCAGAACGGTACGTTCCATCAGAGATTTTCCGGTCTTCGGGTCCTTCAGCTCAGGGAACTCGTTCAGAACGTCGGTCATCTCGTTACCACGCTCACCGCAGCCGATATAGACTACGATGTCTGCCTCTGCCCATTTTGCCAGCTGATGCTGGATAACTGTCTTACCGCTTCCGAACGGTCCCGGTACGGCTGCCACACCGCCTTTTGCGATGGGGAAGAACATATCGACGACACGCTGTCCGGTGATCAGCGGCATGCTGGGCGGAAGTTTTTCCTTATACGGACGGCCTTTACGCACCGGCCATTTCTGCATCAGCGTCACATCTTTATCACCATCCGCAGTTGCAACCACTGCGATCACATCTTCTACGGTAAATTCGCCTGCTTTGATCTCTTTGATCGTGCCCTGAATCCCATAAGGAATCATAATCCGCTGCTCTACTACTGCAGTTTCCTGTACCGTACCGATAATATCTCCTGCTTCTACCACATCTCCTGCTTTGGCAGTCGGAACAAAGTTCCATTTCAGATCACGCTTCAGGGAGGGAACCTCCACACCGCGCTTTAAGTTATTGCCGCCTGATACCTTCATAATATCATCCAGCGGTCTCTGGATTCCATCATAGATGCTGGTGATCAGTCCCGGTCCAAGTTCCACGGACAGGGGCATCTCGGTGGATTCCACCGGTTCGCCCGGTCCAAGACCGGCCGTCTCCTCGTACACCTGGATGGAAGCTTCATCCCCGTGCATCTCGATGATCTCACCGATCAGGCGCTGCTTACTAACACGTACCACGTCAAACATGTTGGCATCGCGCATACCGGTAGCGATAACCAGAGGTCCCGCCACTTTTTTAATCGTGCCTTTACTCATTTGAATGGATTCACCCACTTTCTTCTTTTTTATCGTCTCCTCATTCAGACGCCAGTACCAAGCCCGTTATGGGCTGATGTTCCTGCAGGACCCATTGAAGGGCGCCGGTCCTTAGGGCGCGTCTTTTGCGCCCTTAGTACCGCTGCGTCCCTTCACTAAGCGCAAGCGGGGTCCGGAAGGAATATCTGCCCATGACGGGCGTCCGGCCAGCGCAAAATATCTCACAGACTTAATTATCTCCGAACAGTATATCAGACCCTACCGCCTGTTCCACGGATTTCTTCACGCCCATAATGCCAGCGCCCGTATTTCCGGATACACCCGGAATCTGGATGATAGCCGGAAGCACCTGCTCCTGATACCGGCTGATCTCATGCTTCAGTTCTGCCGCCAGTGCCTCGGTAATATAGATCACCGCATAATCACCTTCTGCAATTCTCCGAAGAAGCTTCTCTCCTTCCTGGGTATCGGATACCGGAAATGTATCCAGTCCCAGCGCGGCAAAACCATAGATGCTGTCGTACGCGCCGATTGCTGCTATCTTATACATACATTTCCCTTACCCTTTCCCGGATGGAATCATCTGATAAGCCGTTCTGCTTACAGGTAAGTATGATCCTTACCGTCTTGATCTCATTTTCCCTTGCAATTACATAGGCTACCAGAGGCCCAACGGAAAATGGATTGGACTTCTGGGGTTTGATGGTCTGGATAATCCGGTTGTCGCACCAGCGCTCAAATGCCGAAGGAGATTCCTTCAGCGCTTCCGCGCCCTCCGCATATCCGTTCCCGTTCAGATATTCGATAATAGAATCCATGCCTGCCAGAGCCGCATGCGCCAGACTGTCGATATTAAGCGTATCGCAGGGCGCCATGGCGCGTTTCATGAATTCCAGTGTCTTAGCGGTCTTTGACGCTCTTACGGCAATCTTGATATTGGCTACCGCCACCGTAGACTCTGCATAATCGCGGATGATATCGTCCGCAGCTCTTCTGCCTGCCTCCTTGATGGCTTCCATGGTGGCACGATCAATGATCACATCACAGAGCTGTCCGTCTCCCGAATGGAGCAGTGTGTCCACCGCCTCTTCTGCCGCCGCCTGCATATTTTCCGGCAGCGCCCGGTAGTCTTTCTCTCTGACGATACGCACCAGCTCCTCTTTCGGAACAGGCGTGCCCTCATAAAAGATATTCGCACCGCTTTTGCCGGTACAAACTTCCTTTACTGCAGCTTTCAGGTTATGGAACCAGCTTGCATAGGACAGGACATCAAAAACCTCCATATCCACATGCATCTCGCCGATGGTTTCCCATATTTTCTCCCGTTCTCTTGTCAGGATGGCATCGGCGTCCATGGGCACATCCGCTCCGCCCCAGCCTCTCTCCTGCAGAAACCGAAGAGCCGCCTCATCATCCTTACAGGCGATAAGCTGCTCAATCGTAGAAGAGGAAAACAGAGATACTTCCAAAGCACGGATTCGCGCAACCGCATAGGCATATTGTGTTTTAGACATTAAAACCCTCCTTTTCGGCGAACCGGCTTCTTATGAAAATAAGATCGCATTTACTTTGTCCTGAAGCTGATCTTTCTTTGCATCGAACAGTGCTTTCAGAGTACAGTTCTCTTCTACGCCGCCATAGGCAAGAATAAAACCGTCTGCGATCGCTTTTGGTTCCTTTTTCAGAACCAGGCTTCCGCCCTTCTCCCTTGCGGCCGCTTTCACCTTCTTCTCGAAGTCAGCCGGCATCCTGGCAAGATCTTCCGCAGAGAAATAAATCTCTCCTTCTTCCGCCAGCACATAGGTTTTCAATATTTTTTCCAGAGTCAGGAAATAGCTCTGTGCATCCTTTTTCTTCAGAGTCACATAGGCTTCTTCGATCACTTCAGCAATGATCTCCTGTTTTGCCCGCAGGAGTGCCGTCCTTCTCTGCTGTTCTGCAGAGGACTTTACACGTCCTTCATAGTTCACCTTCATAGCGGCATTTTTCTGAGCCGCCTCGGATTCCATAGCCGCACATGCCTCTTCCGCCTCTGCGAGAACCGCTTCCGCTTCCTTCTGTGCCGCTTCCAGCCTTCTGGCTGCGGAGGCTTTTGCTTCTTCCTGAATCTGGTCCGTAATCTTTTCCAATCCGGTCATTCTAAAGCTCTCCTTCTTACAATTTGTTCGTTGTCAACAGGCTTTCCGCTCTTAGATCGTCGGAAGTGCAAGAATGGAGATCAGAAGTGCAAGAATCGCATAAGTCTCAACCATTGCCGGAAACAGCATTGCTTTACCAAACTGATCCGGTTTCTTTGCCACAATACCAATCGCTGCCACAGCGGTTTTTCCCTGATGTCTTGCGGAAATCAGACCCACAATACCAATCGGAAGGCATGCAGCCAGTACCATCAGACCCTGTGCTACAGTCAGTTCCATTCCGCCGCCGCCCAGCAGGCCATATCTGGAAAGAGCTACGAATGCGATCAGCAGACCGTAAATACCCTGTGTACCAGGAAGAAGCTGCAGAATCAGAACCTGTGCAAATTTACCAGGATCTTCTGTTACAACTCCGCAGGCTGCCTGTCCGGCAACGCCTACACCATAAGCAGAACCGCAGCCTGCAAGAATTACTGCAAGTGCCGCACCTAATAATGCCCATCCATTTCCACCAATCATCTCTAACATTTCTGCCATTGTTAATTTTCCTCCTTAATATCTACATATTTGGTTTTTAATGTAAACGGTTCAAACGCTTTTCCGCCGCCCTCATAGAATTTTCCGAAAAACTCTACATACTGCAGACGGCAGGTGTGCACATACGCACCCAGAAGGTTGATACCGATATTAAATGTATGTCCGATCAGGAATACCACGATAAATAAAATAACGCCGACAATGCTGCGTCCGCCCATACTGCCCATCTGATTCACGACAGAAGCAATCACACCGGTTGCCAGTCCCAGCGCCAGCAGACGGGAATAAGAAAGCACATCGCTTAACCAGCTGGTCATACCATACAAATCATAAGCGCCCAGCGCAATCCGCACGCCGAAATTCTTGTTTTCTCTTCCGGACATGAGCACAATCCCCACAGCTCCGATGATGGCCATCCACTTCACAGCCGCTTTCAGAGCATCCGGGAAATAAATCTGCGCTCCTGCGATCCCCGCAAAAAGTTCTGTGGGAAGCAGCATCCCGATCAGACCCACAAGAAGCAGGAACCAAAGGACACAGTCACACAGAAAATCCATATAGCGTCCATCGCGGATGCACATATACCCTTTCAGTGCAAGACCGGTAAACAGGTGAATTACGCCAAACAGCATGGAATACAGCAAAAGCCTCATAGGATCATTCAGAGGAACGAACCAAAGAGCCGGAATTGTCACTTTATGCCCAAAGAATGTCTCTGACACCACATCGACCACGTCACCGAAATATCCGCCGAACATGACGCCCCAAACCAGGGTAGAAATGCCGCACCAGAAAAACAGCTTGATAGACTTTTGCAGATTTTTCGCCATACAGGGGCACTTAATCAGAAGAATTCCGCACGCCAGTGCCACGATCAGCCCGTAAGCCGCGTCGCTGAGCATCAGTCCGAAAAGGAACACATAAAAAACAGAAGTAAAGAAAGTCGGATCCATCTCTCCCTTGCCCGGAAGTCCGAAAGATGCAAGCACACCTTCCACAGACTCTGAAAAACTGTTGTTCTTCAGAAGAATCGGCGGTACTTCTTCCTCCTGGATCTGCTCCGTCTCCACGACCGCGTCGAATTTCTCCGAAAATTCTTTTACCACCTTATCAGCCTGATAAGCCGGCACATAACCGCTTAACGCGAACGTATTCTTTGTCTGAGGAAGCTGACCGAGAATCTCGTATTTTTCTGCACGGATGCGGTAATAATCCGACACCATACGCAGATCCTGTCTGCTGCCCGCGCAGTCTGCAATCTCTTTTTGCAGCGCCTCAATCTGACGAGCAGACGCCTCCAGTTCCGACTGCAGTTCCTTCTGATATTCCGCCGGAACTTTATTCACCGTCTGGGCCGGTTTTGCAAAACCGCCTGCACGAAGCGCTTCTTCAACCGCCTGCACATCTCTGTTCAGACAGACCACTGCCAGATACGTATAGTCCTTATCTGTAGATATGATCTGAATATCCAGAGCGTCGATATCCGGCGCATATTTCGCCAGGAGGCTGTAAAGCCCTTCCAGCCCCGGTGCTCCCGCGATCGTCCCAATCAGGACTGTTGTCTTGCGGGTTCCTGTATAACTCACCGGCACTGTCAGACCCATCCATGGGACCAGTGCTTCTATCTGGTTTTCAATCTTCTGGATATTCGCTTTCTGCTCCGCAATCTGTTTATCCAGAGCTACAATTCTGCGTGCAGTCTCAATATAATTATCCTGACCTTTTGCCGCTTTGCTGAACAAATCGCGGTCAATGAGCGGTTTCCCGTTCAGCGACGCCAGCAGACCCGCTTTTTCAGGCACATATTCCTGCAGAATTTCCAATGCGCGGTCCGCAGTCTGCGCCTGCTTTTCAAATGTGGCTTTGGAGCTCGAAATATCCATCTTTTTATATCCGCTGTCATCTTCCAGCTGAATATCGATCTCCATGGCACCCAGTTCCTGCAGACGTTCCAGGATCGCTTTCCTGTTCTTTTTCATCGCACAGATACTGATCCGCTGCATCTGCAATACTGCCATATCCACATCCCTCCTTTTTTCTTAAATTTCTCTTTCCGCTCAGACAAGCGCGGAAATGATCGCTTCCACAGCTTCCTGCTTTTTGGGAACGATCAGTTCTTTCAGAGCCTCAATCTCTTTATTGGCTTCTTTAGACGCTTCTTCCAGCTGTACATCTCCCTCTGTCCGAGCCGCCTGCATGGTCTCCTGGCTTACAGACCTTACTTTCTGAGCAGTATCGTCTCTCATAGCCTGCGCTTTTACTTTTGCCTCTTCAAGAACCGAGGCTGCCTTGGCATCCGCTTCTCTGATGATTTCATCCGCTTTTGCCTCCGCAGCCTTTACTGACTTTAAAGTCTCTTCTAACACCGTTTCACCACCTCACTGTAATGGATTGAATTGTACAGCCATATTTCTGAAGCGAATCCAGATCATTTTTTCCACCAATCTTCCCTCACGCTGCATGGCCTAACATTTTCTACCACATTATAACACCTTTTTTTTGCAACTTCAACAAAAAAGCTGACGCTAAAGCAGATTGTCAGCCAGATTCAAAGCGTTGTTCTCAAAGCTTCTCCGCTTCCTGCAAGTTTGATATATGAAGTATTATACTTCCAGAAAAATCGTTTTATGACTTTTATGATACGGAGTCATTTTAACACCTGCCGCCTGAAGCATGCGCTTGGACGCAATGTTGGCAGGTGTCCCGTTATATTTATCATCCGCATAGACCAGTTCCCGAATTCCGGACTGAATGATTGCTTTGGCACATTCATTGCATGGAAACAGAGTTACATAGATCTTCGTTCCTTCCAGACTTCCCCCCCGGTAATTCAGAATTGCATTCAGTTCACTATGCGTCACATAGGCATATTTACTGTCATACATCTCACCTTCCCGCTTCCAGGGAAATTCATCGTCATCACAGCCAGTCGGAAATCCGTTGTACCCCATAGATAATATCTTATTCTCCTGACTGACAATACATGCGCCTACCTGCGTACTTGGATCCTTGGAACGCATGGCGGACAGATACGCGATTCCCATAAAATACTCGTCCCATGATATGTAGTCTGTTCTTTTTCCACTCATCTTATCCCCCCGCGCAAAATCTTCATTTCGTTTACTTTGTTCCAAAAATCCGGTCACCGGCATCACCAAGGCCAGGCACAATATATCCGATCTCATTCAGCCGCTCATCCATGGCGCCGATGTAAAGATCCACATCCGGATGATCTTTCTGCATCCGTTCTATTCCTTCCGGAGCACCAATGATACACATAAAGCGAATGTTTTTTACTCCTTTTTCTTTCATCATGCTGATCGCCGCCGATGCGGAACCTCCAGTCGCCAGCATGGGGTCCACTACAAACACGTCGCGTTCCGCACAGTCTTTTGGAAGCTTACAGTAATATTCCACCGGCTCCAGCGTCTGTTCATTGCGGTACAAACCAATATGTCCTACCTTTGCCGCAGGTATCATCGTAAGCATCCCGTCCACCATGCCAAGGCCTGCACGCAGAATCGGAACCACTGCAAGCTTTTTTCCCTCCAGCTCTTTCGCCGTCATCCGGCAGATGGGAGTCTCAATCTCCACATCGACAAGCTTCAGGTTCCGGGTCGCTTCAAAACACATCAGCATTGCAATCTCGCCGATCATCTGGCGAAAATCCTTGGAACCGGTTTCTTTTCTGCGGATAATACCGATCTTGTGCTGAATCAGCGGATGCTCCATAATCACTGTTTTTGCCATTTTGTTTTACCTCCAGTTAAATTTCCGCGTTCCTTCCGGAATAGCGGCTTTAAGCGTGTTTATAAATTCCTTCCCTGCCCTTATTCGGATATATCTATTTTCCTGTGTCCCGCCGCCTTTAAAAGCCGGTTCATGATCGCCTGTCCCAGTTCCGGCGACTCAAAAGACTCGGAATAAATCTGCTCCGTTCCATCTTCGTCAAACTCCCTCAGAATCGAGAACAAATGACTGGCAATAGACAACTCATCCTTTCTGCTGCCAATGCATTTTACATTGCCACAGAAATACCGCTCCCTGGTCTCTTCTGTACAGATAATACCGGTCCTTTCTGAATCAGCACATTTTCTATTTATATAAGAAACAACCCCTTCCAACGGGCCTTCTACAATCTGAAGCTTTGCCCGGGGCGCATAATGACGGTATTTCATTCCCGGAGCTTTGGGGGATAAAGAGGAATCCTCTGCGATAAGCCCCTGATCTATTTCTGCCCTTCCCGCGACCCCGCGAATCATCGAAAGTGTAATATATCCCGGTCTTAAAATCACCGGACACTCTTCCGTCAGATCCACAATCGTCGATTCCAGACCAATACGCACCGGACCGCCGTCCAGAATCATCGGTATTCGGCCATTCATATCTTCATATACATGCTGCGCGGTCGTAGGACTTGGCCGACCGGAAACATTGGCGCTGGGAGCCGCGATATATCCGCCGCCCCGGCGGATCAGCTCCCGGGCGATTTCGTCTGAGGGCATACGGACCGCCACGGTGGAAAGACCGCCGGTCGTTCCCGGTGGAACGCATTCTTTCTTATCAAAGATCATTGTCAGCGGCCCGGGCCAGAAGGCCCCGGCAAGCATCCTGGCCTCCGCCGGAACCGTCTTTACAATCCCTTCCAGCGCTTCCATATCCGCAATATGAACAATCAGCGGATTATCCGACGGACGGCCTTTGGCCGCATAAATCTTCTGCGCTGCTTCTTCATTCAGTGCATCTGCTCCCAGCCCGTATACTGTCTCCGTCGGGAAAGCTACCAGAGCGCCAAGGCGGAGAAGTTCTCCGGCCCGTTCCATGACAGAGTCCGAAATATGCGCTCTGTCTATACTGATCAGTTCTGTCTGCAATTTCAACCATTCCTCTTTTCATAGTCTGGCTTTTTTACGTTTTTCAATGTCTAAAAGCATATAATATTTCAGCAGATTTCCTGTCCGTCCTCCGACAGAGCGCCAAGCTTCCGGAAATCCTTCTGAATCCCGCTGTACTGTTCCCATTTTACACTCATCAGCACGCTCTGTCGTTCTACAAACTGCTCTTCTGCCGCCCTGACGGAAAAATAAACATTAAACTTAGCCTTCGTCACATGTCTCCTCTGATGCAGATACCTTTTCTGCGGATCAATATGATCTACAAACAGATTACATTTACTGATCATACCCGCATCATATGGATCATCAGCCGCAACCGAATCCAGCAGAAGCAGCTTCATCTGCAGTTCTTTTCCCCGTCCATTAATATATGTACCGTCGCACCACTGATTGTTGCTCAGACCTTTTACTCTCACATGATTATCGGACAGTACATTCATGATCCCGCTAATAAAATTCTGTTCCGTATTTTGCTCGTCACGGTCTGTTATGAGCACAATCCGCTCAAATTCCGCACCGTCATCCGCCGATATGTTGTTCATATCAAGGACAAATGATAATTTGGACAGAAGTTCCGTGCATCCTTTGCATCCCCCAATTTTTAAGATATCATTTGTTTTTTTCAGCACACGCATGGGTTTAAACTTTTTTTCAAGAATCAGGTCCCTTCCTCCGTCCTTCCATCCGTATGCTTTTCTCAAAAAGTACTGCAGCAATATACAGTCTGTATACCCTTCACACAAAATAATACTTTTCATCGAAGCTCCAATCCCATGTCATCCTGTACCATAATCGCCTTTTCTCCTGTAAGACGCCTTACTGTTGTTTTTTTATCCTCCCTGAACAGCGTATATACCGCCATCTGATTCTGTAACCGGGGCGAACATCTCAGAAGCTTTTCGATTGCTTCTTTGCTGTGAGAGGTTAAAAACACCTGCACATTCAGCTTTATACAGGTTTCCAGAATCCAGCGAAATGTCTTATCCATTGCAGAAGTATGGATCGCCGTCTCAAATTCATCCAGCAGAAGAATGCCGTCCTTTGCCCTGACGACTGCACTCATCAGCAGAAGCGCTTTTTTCATCCCATCTCCATATACGTTCAGCGGAAGCGCTTTTTTATGAGATTTTGACAGAATCTTATAAATTCCCCTCCCTGATACGCTGTTTTCATCCCGGTCATAATTAATACTGATGATGTCTTCATCATAAGCTTTGAGAACGTCCAGCATATTCTCATATAATTCCGGGTTGGACAGTATACTGGTCAAAAACACATTGCCCTCCGCATGTCTGGTCGGAGAAATGTAGATAATATTTCTTCCTTCTTTCAGATACTGTCTCAGTGGCATCATAATACGATATTGACCTTCATAAATACATTCCTGACCGACCAGTTCCCCGTCTACTCTGATTTCCATTTTCAGCCTGGACACAGATAAAAGCACAGGCTCCTGTCGCTCTTCATCCTGCGCATACGAAAGGCCGCTCAGCTCGGCATATTCTTTTTCGGTCAGCTCTTCTGTGTCCTCATACGCAGATAACACCACATGCTCTGTATGATTTTCTGAAGTTTCAACAGAATAGGCAACCTTTTTTTCCTCACAGTTAATGTCAAACAGATCAGAAAATCCTTCAAAAAGCGATAACCTGCCTGACAGCGCAGGTGCATTCCCTCTTCTCAGCAGCGTACGCCAGCATCGAAAATCCCCCGGATCGGCAAAGCTCCCAAGAACTTCCAGCACACTGGTCTTACCGCAGTTATTATCACCTGTCAGAATATTGATCGGAAACAGTCCATCAAGCTGCAGCGATCGGATTCCCCGAAAAGTTTCTATTGTGATATTTTTAATATGTTCTGCCATTTTCAGCCCTTCCTTATTCAACTATCCAGATTTTATACCGCTCTCATCTCCATCATCTTTCGAGCTTTTCAGAAACTCTATTCAAGCCGTAATACATAGCATGCTGAATTGTCTGCCTGTTTTTTCTCACCGCGCCGCTCCCAGAAACATGTCCGAAAACCGCTTCCCGTCGTTTTTGCGTTGCTGTCTGCAGAAGATTTGAAGTATTATGTCCTCTGAAAATAGTCTGTCCGCCTCGTCCGGTTGTCAGACATCAGAAATAAGTCTGATCATCAGCCTTTTCACTGCATGATGTGAAAAGTTCCCGGTCAGCAGATCGTATCAATATCGTATGGTGTACTCTGGTACACATAATAATTCAGCCAGTTGGAATAGAGAAGCTGACCGGTCGACCTCCAGCTTACCAGCGGTTCTTTTGAGGGATCATCATCCGGAAAATAGTTGACAGGAAGATCCACACTCGTCAATCCTTTCTCCATGTCCCGGAAATATTCCCGCGCCAGGGTATCATGGTCGTACTCTGCATGACAGGTCACAAAAAACTGACGGCTGTCTTTTGTCTTGGCGATGGCCAGACTTCCTTCTTCGGTAACTGCCAGAACCTCCAGCTCCGACGCAGCCTCCACATCTGCAAGATCTACGTCTGTCGCGCGCGAATGCGGCGCCATAAAAATATCATTGAATCCCCGGAACAACGGCGAAGTGTTTTTCATCATTTTATGACCGAAGACGCCAAACAGCTTCTGGTCCAGATCTGTCTTTTTCACGCCATGATGATAATAAAGACCTGCATAGGCTCCCCAGCACAGATGGAAGGTACAGTGAACATGCGTTTTCGTCCACTCCATGATCTCACAGACCTCTTTCCAGTAAGCGGTATCTTCAAACTTCACATAATCCAGCGGGGCGCCTGTAATGATCATACCGTCAAAATGCCGGTCCTTAACCTGATCAAAAACACAGTAAAACTGTTTCAGATGACCGGGGTCCGCATGCGTCGACGTATAACTGGCCGTCTGCAGAAACTCCACATCAATCTGCAGAGGCGTATTGGAAAGCTTCCGCAAGAGCTGTGTTTCTGTTACAATCTTAGTCGGCATCAGGTTCAGAATCAGCACCTTTAAAGGCCGAATATCCTGCGATATGGCCCGACGCTCCGTCATCACAAAAATATTTTCAGACTCCAGTATATCATGAGCCGGCATGGACTCTGCAATTCGTATTGGCATGGTATCACTTCTCCTTTTCCCTGTTTGTCACTGTTCCTTTCACCCCCGCCGGACACAAACAACGGCCCGGCAAAAAGTCAAACAGTAATCACTATTCCGTAATGATTACAGTATAAAGGACTCCATTTTAAATAGCAATAGACTTTCTTGAAAAGTTCATATTACAAAACATACCAAAAACAGGACAAAAGCTTTGCATTTCCGAAAGTTCTGTCCTGTTTTCGTATATCCTATAAATACTGATTCAGTTCAATTTTTACTTTATCCGGCCCTTCGATCGTGAAAAAACGAACTCCCTTTTCCCAGAACGGAAGTTCTTCGATTCCGTCGCTGACGATGGTATATCCCTGTTCTCTGGCAAGCATATAAGCCGCTTCCACATCCTCACAGTCAATCGCAATGTGATCGATCGCTCCTGCCTGTCCGGCGCACCCGCCGTCATAGCATTCCAGAGTCAGATTATGAAATCTCAGAAAAACAACCTGCTGTTCCCCTTCGAGTCTCGTTTCAAACACTTTTTCAAAACCAAGAGCTGTATAAAAAGCACATGTTTTTTCTATATCATCTGCAGGTATTCCAATATGCTGAAGTCCGCTGCAGACGTCTAAAAGCTGTCTGTCCTCGTGCATTTACCGCTTCCCTCTTTTCTTCAGCTGATCGATGACAATGGCAATGACGATAACGCATCCGGTGATCACCTGCATGACAAAGGCGCCGATGCCGAACTGCGTTCCCACATTGTCGATCAGAATGATCAGGATGGTTCCAAGTACAGTACCGAAGACAGAACCGCATCCGCCTGCCAGAGAGGCACCGCCCAGAACGCTGGCTGCGATGGCATTGGTTTCATAGGCTTCGCCTGCAGTTGGAATTGCAGAATTGATACGTGCGCAGAGCAGGATACCGGCAATTCCATACAGAAGCCCTGCAAACGCATAAGTTGAATAAATCGTCTTGCGGATGGAAATACCATTCAGCTTTGCCACTTCCTCTCCGGAACCAAGCACGAACAGATTTCGTCCGAATATCGCATACTTAAGCAGAAGGAAACAGATCACTGCAATTACAAACCACACAATCGCCAGATTGGGAACAAACAGGAACGATGCTGATGCAAATCCGGAAAATCCTTTGTCAATACCTGAAACTGTTCCTCCATTGGAAATAACCTTAATCAGGCCGCGCAGAATGGTCTGCGAACCAAGAGTTGCCACGAATGCCGGTACTTTGAACTCATATACCAGCATCGCATTAAACAGTCCTGCGATCACTGCCACCACGATGCCCAGAACCATGGAAACCGGCACGCCAAGTCCCCACTTCGCCTGCGCCATGGCAACCATCAGCGTGCTCATACCTACCACTGCACCGCAGCTGATGTCAATGCCGCCGGTAATAATGACATATGTCTCTGCAATAGAGATGATGCCGATGATGGCACACTGTTTCAGAATGTTCGTCAGATTGTACGCTGTCAGAAAGTTCTCGGTCCCCACGGATGCAAGGATAAAGATCAGACCGATAATGGCAACCATGGACACTTCTGTTTTCATTAAAAGCGCTTTCAGATTTGTTTTCTGTTGATTGTTATTCATTTTCTATACTACCTCCTGCTCATCCTCGTAGTAGATGGTAGAAGCCAGTTTCAGAACATCCTCTTCCTCCATCTGTTTCAGCTCTTCATTCTCAAGACTTCCGGACACGCGGCCTTCTGACATAACGATCATGCGGTCAGACAAACCCATAGCTTCCGGAAGATACGAAGATACAATGATCACGCCCTTGCCCTGTTTAATCAGATTCTCTATGATTTTGAAGATCTCGTCCTTCGCACCCACGTCCACGCCGACGGTCGGTTCGTCAAAAATCAGGATGTCCGGATCTCTGCAGAGCAGCTTGGCAATAACCACTTTCTGCTGATTGCCGCCCGACAGATTGTTGACCGTCTGCTCTACTGTAGGGGTTTTTATCAGCACCTTTTCCTTATACTCTTCTGCCCGTCCGGTCTCTTTTGCAAGATCAATGATTCCATATTTGCTGATCATATCATATGAGTACATATTGGTATTCAGTTTTACCGATTGCTGAAGCGCCAGACCATCTTTCCGGCGGTCTTCCGTCAGGAATCCGATTCCTTTTAGCATGGCGTCTTTGGGACTTTTCAGATGTACTTCCTCTCCCTTAACGAATACCTTTCCCGACTCAATCCGGTCTACGCCGAAAATTGCACGCATGACCTCGCTTCTTCCTGCACCCACAAGTCCGAAGAAGCCAAGGATCTCACCCTTTCTCAGAGAAAAGCTGACATTGCGAAACTTTTCTCCGGTCAGATTTTCCACTCTTAAAAGCTCTTCCCCCGGCTTTTGATGTTCAATGTTATAAATATCGACCATTGAGCGGCCCACCATTTTGGAGATCAGATAGTCTTTGTCTACATCCTTGACATCTTTGGTCTCCACATAGGTGCCGTCTTTCATAATCGTAACGCTGTCGCAGATCTCCATGATCTCTTCCAGACGATGAGAGACATAGATCACGCTGACGCCGCTTTCTTTCAACTCTTTAATATATCGAAATAATGTTTCTACCTTTTCATTTTCCAGAAGTGCGGTAGGCTCGTCAAATATAACAAGACGAATATTATCGTTTACCGAAATCTTACTGATCGTGATCATCGCCTGCATCGCAACCGGAAGAGAGACGATCGTATCTCTTGGGTTTACATTCAGCTGAAATTTATCGATGATCTTCTGACTTTCCGAATACATGGTATTCCAGTCAACAATCCGGCCTTTCATGGGAAGACGTCCAAGAAAATAATTCTCTGCAATACTCAGGTTGCCGGCGATATTTACATTTTGATAGTTTGCGTGCATTCCCAGATTTTTCGCATCAATGGCATTTTTGGGGCATTCCCATTTTCCGTCCACATTGATCTCAACTTTTCCCTCGGTAGGAATTTCCACACCCATAATACATTTGATCAGCGTCGACTTGCCTGCTCCGTTTTCACCCACAAGCGCACGTACCTCTCCTTTTCGTATGGTAGTGGATATTCCTTTCAGTGCCTGGACGCCCGGATAGGTCTTGACGACATTTTCAATTTTAAGCAAAACTTCCTGTTCCATATCCTTTTCCCCCAGTGTTTTTAAAATATGAGGATTCGCAGAATGCAGTCTAGTCCCTGAGGTCCGCTCAGCGTTCAGATCGTAAAAACACGACTGCATTCTGCTGCCCTTTGTTTTTGGTTTCTGCTTCAGGTTCTGCCGGCAGCCTCTCAGCTTCACCGGCACCCTGAATAGATCCGTATGCTTATTTCTTCAGCAAAGTCGGGTCAAGCATTGCCGCATATTCATCTTCATGCATATTGGATGTGGTTACTGCAACCGGCGGCATAGCGATCTTCTGCTCCGTCTCCGGATTTTTCCCCTGAATCAGAGTTTCCACCGCATTTTTAAGAGCTGCATAGCCCTGGCCATATGCATCCTGAACAATAATACAGTCAATAAATCCATCCTCCAGTGCCTGGATCTCTGTCGGGTCAGAGTCAACGCCGATGGTAATGACCTTGTCTGCAATTCCCGCATTCTCAACCGCAAGCGCAATACCGTCTCCGGAAGTATTGTTCGCACCATAGATACCGATCAGTTTATCGCCGTAAGTCGCGATCTCATTCTCAATGTCTGCCTGAGCCTGTGCAAGGTCATTGTTGTTGTAAAGCGTATCCAGTACCTCAATATCAGAGTTAGCTTCTACATAAGCCTTAAAGTTATCCATTCTGGGCTGCAGAGACGGATTGACGTTGGAGAATTCCATTGCGATCACGCCTTCTTTGGCAATACCTGCCTCATCCAGCATCTCCAGCATCACTTTACCCGCCATATCGCCGATATCTGCGCTGACAGTTGTATAATACTGATTATAGCAGTCTGAGAATTCCGTGGAATCCAGTGTCTCAAGACCGCAGTTGGTAAAGTTTACAACAATTCCCTGATCCATAGCATCCTTAGACACACTTCTGGTAGAATCCGGAACCTGCGTTGCAGAGATAATCGCATCCGGTTTGGACGCAATGGCATTCTCAAATGCGCGGATATAAGCCTCGGTTTCTGCCTCGGTAGCCGGTCCGACGGTTGTAAAATTAATACTGATTCCGTGCTCTGCTTCCATATCAGCCACCGCATTTTCCATACCGATCTGCTGATACTGCCAGAACTCAGACTCCGTGGAGCAGGTTACCCAGATAATATCATAGCCTTCGCCAGATGCAGCCGCTTCTCCTTCTGTTGCCTCTTCTGCAGGCGTCTCTTCTGCTGTCTCTGCAGGCGCTTCCGCCTCTTCTGCGGGCGCGCTGTCCGGTGTTGCCGCCGGCTCAGAAGTATTTCCGCCGCCGCATGCAGTCAACGACATTGCCATCATACCAACCAGTCCCAGTGCCAGATACTTTTCCATTCTTTTCATCTTGTTTCTCCTTTTCCTTTCTTTCTATTTTAAATACACACCTGTATTTAAAATCCACCGCTTCTAGCCTTCAAATACATTCCTCAGATATGCAACCGACGCAGCCGCTTCTTTATCCAGCGTCTCTTCGGAACAGTCCTCTTTCAGATCTCTCCATATGCGAATGTCCTGTCCCACTTCCCCGCCGTGGATAACAAAAGGCTCCATCACAATATTGGCCTGATAACCAATTTCTTTCAGCGCTTCCCCAATGGCTTTCCAGGGAATCATATGTCCCTGACCCGGAAGCTTCCGGTTATTTTCACCTACATGAACATGGCCCAGTCTGCTGCCCGCGCAGCGGATCGCTTCTGCAAAATCATCTTCTTCCATTCCCATATGATAGGTATCCAGCATGACTTTTACATTGTCCGCGCCTACCGCGTCTACATAGTCCACGCACTCCCTGGCCGTGTTGATGAGATAGCCTTCATGACGGTTCAGAACTTCCATGTCCAGTTCGATGCCGTATCCGTCTGCAATCCTGGCCAGCTCCTTCATATTGCGGATGCTGCGTTCCAGATCTCCTGCCTTGTCCGGCACTTTGGAATAGTCTGCCGGCCAGCAGGCATACAGACCGCCTCCTACCTGCCGGATCCCAAGACGCTCCAGAACCGGAAAAGTCTCTTTCCAGAAACGGAATCCATTTTCCACGACCGCCGGATCCGCCGAAGCAATATTTTCACCCGGCTTGGGACCATAGCCCCCGGTAAGAAGGATTCCTTCCTCATCCGCGCACGCTTTCAGCCTGTCCGTTTCTTCCCTGGAGAGGTCTTTCACTCCGGCACAGGAAATCTCCAATATATCAAAACCCAGCTTTTTGACTTTTTTGACATACTTCAGATAATCCGCGCCCCACTGTCTCTCCCAGTAAGCATAGTAAATACCATACTTCATCTTGATCACCTCCTGTTGAGATTCTGCTTTTGCTGCATTTATTTTTTCCGATACCGGCCCGTCATGTGCTGACAGGAAAACGGAAAATGTTTTATTTCCACTGTGCCAGATGGTCATATGTCTTCAAAAGCGCTGTATAACACTCGTCAAAGTATTTTTTCAGCTCTTCATAACGTCTGTGATTTTCCATATCCGGCTCAATTACATCATCCACTTTGATAAAACGGTCAATAGCGGTAAAATCCTTTAGCACTCCGGTTCCGACGCCCGCACAGACCGCCGCACCCATGGATGTCGCTTCGTCAAGCCAGTTCAGTCTTCTGGCTTTTACACCATAAATATCTGCCAGTGCATGCCGGACCGGGTCTCCTTTCGCAAGGCCGCCAATAACGTTCAGCTCCGTAATATTCATGTCTTTTCGGAATACATCAAGGATGATGCACAGGTTCATCAGAATTCCTTCTACTGTTGCTCTGAGCAAATCTCCCCTTTTATGTTCCATTTTCAATCCCACAAAAGCACCTCTGGCATTAGGATTCCATCTTGGACTTCTCTCACCCAGAATATACGGAAGATACAACAGGCCGTTGGCTCCCACCGGCGACTGGGCAATTTCCCGGTTCATCAGTTCATAAGGACTGACTCCCTGCCGCTTCGCTTCTTCCTCCAGATCTTTGCACAGAATTTTTTTGATAAACTGGTAGGAGTTTCCCGCCGCCTGCATGGTTCCGTTCGGTGAATACATTCCGGGCACCATATGCGCCCAGTTGTAGGTCCGAAGCTCTGGATCATAGATCGGGGTTTTGCTGGTCAGCGCCACCCAGGAGGAAGATCCCAGATAGTTAAAGGTATCTCCTTCTCTCACACTTCCGGCTCCTACTGCCGCACACACACCGTCCCCGCCGCCGATCACAATCGGCGTCCCGGGAGCCAGTCCGCATTCTTCTGCTACCGAAATCGTCAGTTCTCCCGCCACATACGTAGACGGATGGACTTCCGCCACTATTTCCTCATCGATCCCTGTAAGCTTCAGGATCTCCTCAGACCATTCGAGCCTGTTCAGATCCAGACAGTTGGTACCGGACGCATCTGTATAATCCGTAACAAACATTCCGGTCAGTCTGCAGATCACATAATCTTTAGGCTGTAGCATCTTATATGTTTTTCTGTAAACATCCGGCTCATGTTCTTTAATCCACATCATTTTTTCGATGCTGTAAGACGCGCTGATCTTATGCCCGGTAATCTGATAAAATTCTTTTTCGCTGATCTGTTCCCGAATCGCCTTTTCCTGCTCCTGGCTTCTCTGATCCGCCCAGATGATTGCCGGTCTCAAAGCCTTTCCTCTGTGATCCACCGGCACGCAGCCCATCATCTGTCCGCTGAACGCCATGCCTGCCACCTGTTCTTTATCTGTATCTTTCAGAAGTTCCTTATTATTTTCGCAGACGGCTTTCCACCAGTCCTCCGGATTCTGTTCCGCCCAGGTGCTGTTAAAGAAATTTGTCGGATATACATAGGTGATGCTTCGGACCAGTTCTCCGTCTGTGGTGAACAAGGTTGCTTTGTCACCGGAAGTACCCAGGTCATGCGCAATTAAATACTTTTTCATTTTTCTTTCCTTAAGATTCTCAATGTTGCAGCTGCCCTGCCTTCATCCAGGAAAAAGCAGCCCTGTTTCCATATACTGTTTTCCAGTGTCTTATTCCATGTCTTCAAAAGGCTGAAGAATCTTGTCAATTTCTTCCAGCTCTTCTTTTGTCAAATCCCAGCTGGTACAGCGGATATTTTTCTCAAGCTGTTCCATAGAGGACGCTCCGCCGATGATGGAAGTAACTTCTTCTTTCTGACGCAGCCAGTTTAACGCCATCTCATTCATAGGTCTTCCGATTTCATCCGCAAAAGTTTTCAGCTTTCTGGCGCCTTCCTGATAAATCCTGAAAACGTCGCCGGTCAGCTTCGGATTCTCATTGCGGATATCTCTGGCAGAAATCGTCAGTCCATCCAGAAATCTGCCTGCCAGAAGTCCCTGAAACAGCGGACTGTATGGAAGAAATGCCTGACCATATTTCTTTATATTAGGAAAGACTTCCTTCTCTGTCCGATATTCCAGCGGAATTCCGTGGTAGCTTGCCGGGTTGCGCTCCAGCATATTGTAGAGCCCCTGCTGACAGTCTACGGATATGTACTCCATCATTTTTTCCACATCTGCCTGAGAGAAATTACTAAGTCCCACATAGCGGATTTTTCCTGCTTTTTTCATGATATTCAATGCTTCCGCCGTCTCCTCCAGCGGAACATCGGGATCCGGCCAGTGCATCTGATAGATATCCACATGATCCGTCTGCAGACGTCTGAGCGTGTCATCAATTTCTTTTAACAGACTGTCCCTGGACAGATTGTTCCGGGTTTCATGTTCTTCATTCCAGAGCAGTCCGCCCTTGGAAGCGATCAGTACCCTGTTTCGCAGTCCGTCTTCTTTTAATGCTTTTCCAAGAACGGTTTCAGATACTCCCCAGCCATACACCGGCGCCACGTCAAAAAAATTCACTCCCATATCAATGGCTGCATGGATAATACGGATAGAAGTATCCTCCTCTGATGAATCCCAGTCGCCTCCCATATTCCAGCATCCGATACCTATGGCTGATATCCTGTCTTCGATTTTTTCTACCTTTTTGTAAATCATAGTTTATCTTATCCTTTCATTTTTTCGCGCTCTTAATGAAACCGGTTACACAACCGATATTGTTCAATATTATAAATATAAATTTCCTCATTTTTCCATTATTTTATGTGACCGGTTACATTTCTTTCAAAAAAAGAAGCGTTACTTCTTTTTTCTTTTCTCGGAACCTTTTAACTTCACCTGATAAGGTATCATATGAATGCTTCTGGCTTTCTCCGGATACTTTACCCTTTCCTGCAGAAGCCGCAGCGCCATCCGCCCCATCTCATAATTATCGCGATAGACACAGCTGAACGGAATTCCCAGAATATCCAGCATCTCAATCCGGTCGTTTCCTATAACGGCAATATCCTTCCCGATCTGAAGCCCTTTTTCTTTTACTGCTTTCATAAATCCCAGCGAAGTCATATTGTTGCAGGTATATACTGCGTCCGGAAGTTTTTCTTCCGACAGAAGCTTCATGGACAGTTCATAAGACTTTTTCATCAGGAAATTGCCATAGTAAATATCTCTTTCTTCAAGCTGCAGTCCGCAGTCCGCAGCGCCCTTGCGAAAACCTTCAAATCTTTCTCTGCCGATCTTCAGAGTCATATCCCCTGTGATAATCGCAAGTCTTCGGTTGCCCGCTTTATATAATTCCAGAGCTGCCTGGTAAGAACACTGATAATTCTCATACAGCACAGCGTCCCACGGCATATTTTCAAAATCACGGTCGATAATCACAATCGGAACAGAATATTCTCTGAGCTTTGCCAGAAGCGCTCTTCCTTCCGGCGTCTCCGGATAATCCACGGAAGGTCCAAGAATAATTCCCCTCACCTTCTGCTGCTGAAGCAGCCGGAAAGCTCTTTCTTCCTTTTCCAGATTATCCTGTGTATCAAACAATACCAGCGACAGATCCTGCTCATCCGCTGCCTGCGTGATTCCATGCAGAATATCCGAATAAAATGTGTTTCCGATCTCCGGTATCACTACTCCAACGGTCTTTGTCTCCTGCCTGGAAAGATTCACCGCCAGCGCGGAGGGTACATAGTGATACGTCTCCATGATGTTCTCTATTTTCCTGCGGGTCTCCGCCGCCACATAACCGCTGTTATTCATCACACGCGATACGGTTGCTTTCGACACGCCCGCCATCTCAGCTACATCTTTGATCGTAATTATCTTTCCAGTCATCATGTAATCGGTTACACCTTCTTTTGCCTATACTCTATGACATCTATGTCCATTTGTCAACACTATCTTGTTATTTCGTCGTTATTACAGATTTTTTATCTTAATTTTTGTGCATTATCACGATTTTTGCGGTCTTATTACTCATGAAACCGGTTTATATAATTGAGAGCTCCGGCCTCTGTCATTCGTCTAAATATTTTTATATAACAAGCAATAATCAATTTCAATATTTCCTGCCTGCTCTTTTATCCAATACATGGCGTCATCCAACGCCTTATTATAAATAATCGGGGCCAGATGCTCGCAAAACAGGTCCAGCAGCTGCTGTTCCTCAATGATTCCGATTTCCTCTCCGCGGGCATCCAGGTAAAATGCTTTTATTTCGCTGATAAGGTGTTTCTTCTGCTCATCACTCAAACGGATTACTTCGTTCAGATTTCTTCTCATAACGTTTGTTTCTCCTCATTATTACAGTTCCGGTACACTGGTATGCGACCGGATTCCAGACGCGCGCCAGAGTGTGGCTGAAAATTACTTTCCGCCGGCTGTACGTCACAATTTGTGGGAGATTTGATCCAAATGAACGCGGCGCAGTGGGCTGCGTCAAGTGAATTTGGACCAGATATACCGCAAAGTGGGGCATGCAGACGGTGGTAATGAATTTCCAGACACGCGCTAAGCCCTTCCCACCTGATAGATCTGATATTCATATCTCTCCGCCACCACATAAAGCGAAGAACAGATCAGCGCTCCGTGTTCCGTATTTGCAATCCGCCGGCTGTGCAGAAGCGGCGCCCCAACCGGTATCCGCAGAATCTGAGACTGCGTAAAGGACGCGCTGACTGCAGAAATATGCTCAATGGCATCTTTCAGAAGAATTCCGTAGTCTTCCTCCAGGCAGGCATACACACTCACACATCCGCGCTCCCTCAGTACAAAGCCCGGAACCTGATTCGCTGCCAGATAGTCCTCCATCATGCAGACCGGCTTGCCGTCCGCACACTGGACCCGCTGAATATGATAAACCTGATCTCCCTCTTTCAGAGAAAGCGCGTCTCTGATAAAGTCCGGCGCAGCCACCTTCTCCTGCGCCAGGCCCTGTGTACTGACCTGGTATCCTCTCTGCCGCAGCGTCTCTGTAAAAGAGGTAATCTTGTTCAGATGCTGAGAGGTAGAAATGTCCTGCACCTGTGTGCCCCGTCCCTGAGTGACGGACAGATATCCTTCATTTGTAAGTATTCCGATTGCACGCCGCACCGTCGTGCGACTGACTCCATAAATGGATTCCATTTCTGATTCTGTAGGAAGAAAAGCACCAGGCATATATCTGCCTTCCTGAATATCCTTTTTCAGACTGCTGTACATGCGTTTATAAGCCGGTATCTTTGCCATACTCCCTCCCGCGTCTATTAAAGATCATTATCTTTCCGTCAATCCAACACCTTTATATCTTGATAGATTATAGGTGAATTCATGAAAAAAAGCAAGTAAAAAATTAAAAAGGAATTGACATTTCACGTATGTAATGATAAGATGCGAAAAGATAATGATGTTTCAAATAAAAAAATACATAACCATCTATTAAAGGACTGAAAAACACATGATTCGAACCATATGGAAAGATATCCTGCCGGAAGAAGCAGGGCATGCACAGTGTCATGAACATATCTGGCTGAACAGAGGCGCGTCTTACAAAGTCAATCCTGCCCTGTGTATGGACAGCCGCGAAAAGTCACTGCAGGAGTTAACCGATTATTACCGGGCCGGCGGACGGCTGATCGTGGACGCTCAGCCTACCGGATGCGGACGAAATGCACATATGCTGGCTGAACTTTCCAGAGAGAGCGGCGTTTATATTGTATCTGCCGCAGGTTTTCATAAAAAGGAATTTTTCGATCAGTTACTGCTGTTTTCCTGGCCGGAGGATAAACTTGCAGAGCTCTACACCAAAGAGATTCAGACAGGTATTACAGACTCCGGACAGGAATCCTTCCTATATCGGGCGGGAATTTTAAAAGCCGCCGCAGACAAAGACTGGCAGACAGATCCTGTCTACCATAAGCTTTTTGAGGCAGTGGCGCAGGCCGCGGTACAAACCGGTGCGCCGGTTATGATCCATACCGAAAAAGGAAACGATATTTTGAAAATCATCCGCTGGTTCCAGGATAGGGGGATCTCTCCGCGAAAGCTTCTGATCTGTCATCTGGACCGCACGCATTACGACAGTTCCTATCACCGGGAAGTGTTATCCACCGGCTGCTGTCTGTGTTACGACAGTATCCACCGGCTGAAATACATATCGGAACAGCAGGAAACAGAACTGCTCTGTTCCATGAAGCAAAGCGGCTTCCTTGAGCAGATCGTCCTTAGTCTGGATACTACCGGCCAGCGGCTGAGAGCTTATGACGCCGAAGATATGGGACTTGATTATATTCTTTGCACCTTTATTCCCAGACTTGTCAAACTCGGCTTCACCGCAGAGGAAATCCGGCAGATGTGCGTCGCAAATGCAGCAAGAATACTGGACTTTGCATAAAACAGAAGAGACCTGAAAACCGCCGGAAAAGTTCTTATGCATACATATGACTGAAAATCCAGGCAGGTCGCAAAATAAAAATCACACAACCATGAAAGGGGTATCGCAAATGAAACTTGAAAAAGCAACACAACCGACCATGTATTTTATCGGCGTAACAACAGGCGCGTCTTCCATTATGAAGGTTTTTCCAGAATGGGCGCAGGCTCTGGGACTGAACGACACGGTTATGAAAGGCATTGACATTGCCATCCACGAAAAGCCGGAAGTGTACCGTGAAGTGGTATCTTTCATCAAGAACGACCCGCTGTCCATGGGCGCGCTGGTAACCACCCACAAGATCGATATTTATAATGCTGCAAAGGATCTGTTTGAATACCTGGATCCCTATGCTCTCCAGTTCGAAGAGCTTTCTTCCATTTCCAAGCAGGACGGCAAACTATGCGGCCACGCCAAAGACCCCATTACCTGTGGCATGGCCATGGAAGAATTCGTTCCGGACAATTACTGGAAAGAGCACCCGGAAGCAGGCGTGCTGATTATCGGTGCAGGCGGAAGCGCTATTTCCATGTGTTCCTACTATATGAGAAATGCCGGCAGAGGAAACGACCCGGCAAAAATTGTCATCTCCAACCGCAGCAAACCCCGTCTCGACTCTATTCAGGAAATTTGCAGCCAGATGAATCCTGCGGGCATTCCGACAGAATTTTATCTGTCTCCGGAAACTACGGACAACGATGCCGTTCTGGCAAAAATGGGTCGTGGAAGCCTGATCATCAATGCCACCGGGCTTGGAAAAGACCGCCCGGGTTCTCCGCTCTCCGATGCGGCCGTATTTCCGCAGGACGCGCTGGTATGGGAAATCAACTACCGCGGAGACCTTCTGTTCCAGCATCAGGCAGAAGCGCAGGCAAAGAACCGCAATCTGAACGTCAACGACGGCTGGATGTATTTTATTTATGGCTGGACACAGGTTATCGCAGAAGTGTTCCACCAGGAGATTCTGGGCGAGAAACTGAAAAAGATGGATCAGATCGCGGCAAAATTTAATAACCGGGGATGAAATAACAAGGCACTGAATAAAAACAATACAGGAGGCTGCTATGGCACATTTTAATAATTCGGAAAAACAGATGGATTTTGAGAGAGGCTTTGTCATCGACTTTGACCTGAAAACGGGAATGTCAGAAATGCTCGATACCGGAAAAAGGTATCTGGGACAGATGAACGGCATGTTTGCAGACCAGGCGGCTTACGACCGGAAAATGCAGGAAGGCAATCCTCTGGTCTATGAGTTCCATTCCATGCCCGTACCGGAAACAGACGGAGATCTGGCTTTTGGCTGTTCCATCGTTAATCCGGGAAAAGTCGGGGATGAATACTATTTTACCAAAGGACATTTTCATACAATTCTTGAAACCGGAGAAATTTACTACTGTCTGAAAGGGCACGGTTACATGATGATGGAAAATCCGGAGGGAGACTGGCTCGCTCTGGAGCTGACCGCCGGAAAAGCAGTCTATGTACCAAAAAGATATGCGCACCGCAGCATCAATGTGAGCAGTGACGAGCAGCTGATTACATTTTTTGTGTTCCGCGCAGACGCCGGACACGATTACGGTACGATCGAATCAAAAGGATACCGGAAACTTCTGGTAGAAAAAGACGGAAAACCTGCAGTTATCGATAACCCAAACTGGTAGTCGAAAACGCTGCAAAAATGTACTACATGAATTCAGACAGTTTCCAAAAATAATGCCGGGACAGAAAACATACCGAAAACGGCCCAGCCCGGAAGCACTGACTGTATGACGATTATAAAAAGAGGTAAATTATGGCAGAATATAAAGTACTGGTCACCGCGCGTTCTTTCGGAACCGTGGATGATCTGGCAGTCAAACTCCTGCAGCAAAACGGCTGCGAAGTAAAAAAACTGGAAGTAAAAGACGGTCCGATAGCGGAACAGCTCAGAAGAGAACTTCCGGGTGCAGACGCTGTCATTGCCGGTTTGGAAGACTACGACCGGGAACTGATGGCATCCGCTGCGAATCTGAAAGTCATCTCCCGCTATGGCGTGGGATATGACAAGGTGGATCTGAAAGCGGCCGCCGGTCTTCAGATCAAAGTAACCGTCACACCCGGAGCAAACGGCGATTCCGTTGCAGATCTGGCTGTGGCTCTGATGCTGAGCTGCGCAAGAAACATCGTTGTCATGGACAACGGTATCAAAGGAAGTGACCAGGTACGCCCTTCCGGAGTTGAGATGTGGGGCAAAACGCTCGGCGTCGTAGGGGCCGGACGGATCGGAAAAGGCGTTGCCAGACGCTGCACCGGATTTGACATGCGAATCCTGTGCCATGATCAGTTTGAGGATGAAAATTTCAAAAAAGCGTGCGGTGCAGAGTATGTGGATCTGGAAACTCTGATCCGGGAGTCGGATTTTATTACGATCCATTCTCCTCTGACGCCCGAGACAGAAAACATGTTCGGGGCAGAACAGTTTAAAATCATGAAAAAAGATGCTATTCTCGTGAATACAGCCAGAGGAGGAATTGTGGATGAAGAAGCGCTCTATGACGCGCTGAAAAGCGGAGAAATCCGCGCAGCCGCGCTGGATGCCACTGTACACGAACCGCCTTACGACAGTCCGCTCTGCACACTTCCTAACTGTATTCTTACGCCTCATGCCGGAGCCGCCACCAAAGAAGCTGTCAGCAAAATGGGACTGATGGCCGCACAAAACGCCGTCGACGTTCTCACCGGAGGAAGCTGCGCATATGAAGTAAAATAGTCAACAACCCCGCTGCAAGCAACGGGGCATCAAGCTTGCAACGCTGCAGAGCAGCGGGGTATGTGACCCTCGCGGCATTCGCCAAATGCCCATGCAAGCACGGCACTTGGCTCATTGCTCGCGGGAATCAAATCTTATCAGATATTCCTTTCAGACACGTTCCGGACGCCTGGAAGGAATATCTGTATCTAAAAAAGTCTTTTCACCGTCATCTCTTTCACAAGAGCTCCTCTTGATAAATCAACAGCACTATGATAGGATAACATACAGTCGAATTTTTATCATGATTACACAGACATGTACTTCCGGAAGCTCAAAGAGTCTGCTCCTGCGGCTCTTTTTTACCGCCTGCGGACAAACTGATCCGGCGTACACTCCGCAAGACTCCGGAAATATATACAGGAAAAGGGAGGAACACTTTTGAAGATCAACCGAACCGTACAGCGCACTGTACAGATACTTTCCTATACTGCTGCCCATCCGGAAGGTGTTTCACTGGATGAACTGTGCGAACAGTTTTCCCTTCCAAAGACCAGCGCCTACGATATCCTTGTTACTCTTGTGCAGGAAGGTATGCTGTCTGTGAAACCCGGCCCGAAACAACTTTATCAAATCGGTATTTTTGCCTACCGGGTCGGCATGTCCTATCCCGACGCCAGCGACACACTGAAGCTGATTGGCGCAGAGCTCTCTGATCTGGCCAGAGAATCAGACCGGACGGCGTTTTTTGGAAAACTCTCCGGAAAAGAAGTTTTATATATTCTGAAAGAAGTCCCGGAAAATCCTATCATCACTACTGCAACCGTCGGCAGTACGGCTCCTTTGTACTGTACTTCACTTGGCAAGATTCTGCTCGCTTTTTTACCGGCCGAGCAAGCGGATGCTCTTATTGCCGATCTTGATATACAGCCACGCACTCAGTATACACTGAAGAGTTTAAATGAGCTGACCCAGAACCTGCAGCTGATCCGTTCGCGCGGCTATGCTCTTGACTTTCGCGAATACGAAGAACATATGGTCTGTGCCAGCGCTCCCGTCTATCAGCGAAACGGCAGTCTCGAAGGCGCCGTCAGCATCTCCGGTTTCTACCGCCCGGAAGACGACTATGAAAAAGCGGGACAGATGATCCGCCAAAAAGCCGCTGAGATCTCCAGGCTGCTGGGATATCAGGGGAAATGACCGTCCGTTTCATCAGCACCGGTACAGACTGGCAGTCAACAGCGTTTCCTATCTTGCAGCCTCCTGCAGTGCAAGCATCATCTTTTCATATAATTCCGGAAGCGCCTTTTTAATGTTCACCGGACGCCCGTCCTCTCTCAGATAGCAATGACTGGACAGGCCGGCTGCGCGCACCTCCTGCGTTTTTTCATCTTTCATCACATATGAAATCTCGTATTTTACGCCTTTAAAAGAGCGCAGCGACACTTCAATACACACCCTGTCGCCAAAATGCGTCATGGATTTGTATTCACACTGTACGCTCAGTACCGGACTCATAATCCCGGCTTCCTCCACACATTTATATGGAAACCCCATCTCATCCATATATGCAATCCTTGCTTCTTCCATCCAGCGTATATAATTGGAATGATGAATAATTCCCATCTGATCGGTCTCATAATATTGTGCCTGGTGTATATATTTCATTTTGTTCTTTCTCCTTCTTGCTAAATATGCAGATAAAATCTCTTCCGCACCTGTTCTCGCGTCTGCCTTCGCCGCAGTTTACAGGAAACCAGTTCCAAAAGGACACCACGTTTCCCGGCTCACAGACAATAAGGCAGTATTTCAAGCGGCGAGTCCAGCCAGTCAAAACCATTTTTTTGGATGTCCGCCCGGGAGGCGCTGTTTTTTATGTACCAGCCAGCCTGCAACGCCCGCATTCCCGCCCCGCGGGCAGCTTCCAGTTCAGAATTCCCGCCGTCTCCGGTATAGACACATTCCTCCGCCTTTACCTGCAGTCCTTCCAGGCATCTCTGAAAAATCTTCGCATCAGGTTTTTGAATATTCAGTTCACAGGAAAGATTCACCTCATCAAAATAAGGGAAAAGCCGGCTTTCCCGGATCACCTCCGCCTCTTCGGAATAACAGTTGCTGATCAGCGCAATCCGAAGATGGTTCTTCTTCAGAGTATCCAGCATGGGGATAATCTGCGGATGAAGATGAGCAAAGCATTCCCGCTTTGCCGCTTTTCGTTTTGCCACAAGCTTTTGAAGAAGTTCTTCTGAATAACATGCATTCTCTTTTAGAACCTTTTCCAGCGCTTCTTCCATTGTAAGCAGTCCCATTGTGCGGTCAGGCTCGGTACTTTCCCAAAGCTGGTCAAATATATCCCCTTCGATTCCTGCATCTTCCGCCATCTGCATACCAAAATAAACCGGACTCCGATATTGAGTAATCAGCGTCTCATACATATCAAAAATCACCGCTTTTATCATTTTGTAAGTCCCCTTTCTGTGCGGTTCCATCCGCCTTTTATGAATTTTTCTGCAAAACTCTTCCTTTGCTTTCGTTCTCTGACCGTCTCAAGACCGTCTCTGTCATTCAGAAGCCAGCACTGTAAGCAACGAAGAATATCTTTCGGTATTATTTTTGATATCTTCCTCTGTAACGCCGTAGTAACTATACAGTCTGCGGCTGATTCGTCTGAACTCCCTCATCGTCTTTTTATTCCCGCTGTAGGAAACCCCAAAGATATCCCATTTAAAATCAATCCCGATCTCCATCTCCTTGTCATTTCTCACAATTTTGTAAATATGAAAATCCATTGGCAACAGCTCATCCGGTACCTGTGCGGCCAGCTCGCTTCGGCGCTGAATCTGTTCGAACATCTCTCTGAGCGATTCTTCATTATATTCCACGGGTTTTTCGATTACACTCAGAGAGCCTAAAAGTTCCGGTCTGTTCTTTATGATCAGGCTTTCCTTCAAACAGTTTTTCTGATCTCTGTACGACTGGCTTGTTCTCGAAATCTCAACCGCACCGAATTCTCTCCTCATAAACGCAACAACCGCTCTGAGCGTATGCGCATTGGCCCGGACACGACGCGCAATCATTTTCCGCCTCAGCTTAAAAATCCCGTTTCTGATGCGCATGTTTACAGACCTCTTCTCTGTCCTGTCTGCAATAAAAATACTCGTCGGTCCGTCCGCTCCGCCGATGATACTGACATTTGTTTTGCGCTTTTTCTTCATCTGACTGCAATCCTCTCCGTTTCTGTTGTCCTTATTGATTTCTCAATTATAGCACAACAAAGGGGCTGCCGCAAAATATGATTGTATCCGTTTATTTTGCAGCAACCCCCTGACTTTCAAAGCAGTCGTTGAATGGAATTTTTATTTTTATATCTTTCCAAATACCGTAAATTCATACGGCTTCATGGTATACATTTCTTCTTCCAATGCCGTTTCCTGACCTTCATCACCCGAAGCTTCATTGAAAGTATTGTCTTTGCAGGACAGGAAGAATGCACCTGTCGAGTCATAATTTCTCAGCAGCAGCGAATAATCATTCCATGCTGCAGGTATTTTGATCTGCTGCTTTTTGCCGCCCAGATTACAGAGCACCACGATCTGCTGTTCCCCCAGTTCTCTTTGATACGCCAGTACCAGATCGCTTCCTGTCTCCAGAAAAGTGATTGTTCCCTTTGCAATCATTGGGTATTTTTTTCTCATGGCGATCAGTTTTTTATAAAAAGCAAGAATGGAATCCTGATCTTTCTGCTGCGCTTCCACTGTGATCTCTTTTCGGAATTTTGCAGACATGGGAAGCCACGGTTCCGCCTCGGAAAATCCGCCGTATGTTTCTTTGTTCCACTGCATAGGAGTCCGGCTGTTATCCCGGGACCTGGCCGCTAAAATCTCAAGAGCTTCTTCCTTGCTCTTTCCCTTTTCCAGCAAAATCTGATAATAATTCAGACTTTCCACATCCCGGTACTGCCCGATGGAAGGGTAATGGGCATTCAGCATTCCGATCTCTTCTCCCTGGTAGATATACGGCGTCCCGCGCATGAAATGAATCATACCTGCCAGCATTTTCGCCGACTCTTTCCAGTAAATGTCTTCATCGCCCATTCTGCTTACAATCCGGGGCTGGTCGTGATTGCACCAGAACAGCGCGTTCCAGCCGTCATCTTTTTGCATTCCCATCTGCCATTTGACAAAAAGTTCTTTTAATCTTTTATAATCCGGAGGCATCAGCGCCCATTTATCTCCGTCTTTGTAATCCACTTTCAGATGATGGAAGTTAAAACACATGGAGAGTTCTTTTTCCTTCGGCGAAGAATACCGGATACAGTGTTCCAGTGACGTGGAAGACATTTCTCCTACGGTTACAAAATCCTCGATCCCGGCGTCTCTGACCAGCTCTTTCAGATATTCGTGAATATGGGGACCGTCGCTGTAGAATCTCCGTCCGTCTCCTTCAAAATCATCTTCCATCTGCTCCGGCTTGGAGATCAGATTAATCACGTCAAACCGGAATCCCTGAATCCCTTTTCCTTTCCAGAAGCGAAGAATTTCTTTTAACTCTTCCCGGACTTGCGGATAGTCCCAGTTCAGATCCGCCTGCGTTACATCGTATAACCGCAGATACCATTTTTTCAGACAGGGCACATATTCCCATGCAGAACCGCCGAATTTCGACTGCCAGTTGGTGGGCGCATGATCCGGCGTGCCCTCTTTGAAAATATAATACTTTTGATACCGTTCGTCTCCTGCCAGAGCCTTCTGAAACCATTCATGCTGCGTGGATGTATGATTAAATACCATATCCAGCATAATTCCCATGCCCCGTTTTCTGCTTTGACAAATGAGTTCCTCCAGATCGGCCATTGTCCCAAAAAGAGGATTAATTTTCCGATAATCCGCCACATCATATCCATTATCTCTCTGAGGTGAGAGAAAAAACGGAGTCAACCACAGATAATCTACGCCTAATTCGTGAAGATAATCTAATTTTTCGATCACCCCGGGGATATCTCCAAAGCCATCCCCGTCCGAATCCCGAAAAGATTTCGGGTAAATCTGATAAACTACTTTATCGCTGAAATCTGCCATTTTCTGTCTCCCTGTTCTGCTTTTTTGGAATCTGCCTTACTGCCCACACCAGTATTTCATTGCTGAAATTCCGGTTAGATCAGCAGCGCAGCATCATGCCGCGCACATTTTTCATACCCAGTCCGCCACTGCGGTCTCTTTTTCTTTGACTTTGCTTCCGGTATAAAACTGAAGATCCTGCGCGTTTCCTTCTTCCGTAATGATACATACCGTCACATCCGGATGACCGGCCGCTTTGATCTTTTTCCTGTCAAATTTGATCAGCGGCGTTCCTGTACGGACTTTCTGACCTTCCCGCACCAGATACTCAAAGCCGTCCCCGTTCATATCCACGGTGTCAATTCCGATATGCAACAGGATTTCCATCCCGTTTTCCAGCATCAATCCGCACGCATGCCTGGAATCCGGCATCATTACCGTGATCCTGCCATCCGCCGGTGCGTACAGCGTCTCGATTTCCGGCACAATCGCCATCCCTCTTCCCATAATCCCTTCTGAGAAAACGCCGTCGCCCACTTCCGCCAGCGGAATTGCCCTGCCGGACAAAAACGCAGTCAGCGTTCCAGACGTTTTTTTCTCAGCTTCTTTGTTCTGTATAGCAGAAGTCTCAAAGCCTGTCGCCGTATTGATTTCTGTATTGGCATCGCTTTTTGTCATCACTTTTTCCCCGTCTGCCGGATTGGCCTGCAGACGCTTCTTTCCGACGGCAGTGGTCAATAAGAAGGGAACTGCAAGCGCAATGACCATACAGACTGCAAAGGAAGCCATAAACTGCGGCTGAATGGACAGAATTCCGGGGATCCCTCCGACTCCGATGGCATTTGCCGTCGTTCCGGTGGCTACGCAGGCTACCGCCGCAATGCCGGAACCAATCATTCCGCAGACAAACGGAAAGCCTCTCTTTAAATTCACACCGAAAATAGCCGGTTCTGTCACACCAAGGTAACAGGAAATACATGCCGGAATATTGACTTCCTGCGCTTCGGGATCTTTTCTCTGCAGCCAGATCATTCCCAGTACTGCCGAACCCTGAGCAATATTCGATAATGCAATCATCGGCCAAAGCATCGTTCCGCCATAGTCCGCGATCAGCTGTAAATCGATGGCATTGGACATATGGTGAAGTCCTGTAATAACCAACGGCGCATAGACCACGCCGAACAAAGCGCAAAAGATCACTTTAAAAGTCCCGGTGATTCCGGCAAACACCAGCGCGGATACCGCCGCCCCGACTTTCCAGCCGACAGGTCCCAGTATAAAGTGCGCAGCCATGACGGACAACAACAGACTGCAAAACGGAACAACGATCATGGAGAGCACCTGAGGCGTAATTCTGCGGAAAAATTTTTCCAGATACACCAACGTAAAAGCCGCCAGCACCGCAGGAATCACCTGTCCCTGATAACCGATCATATTGACCTGGAAACCGCCGAAATTCCACTTGGGAATGTCCGCTGCCGCCGTTCCTGCAACCGCATACGCATTCAGAAGCTGTCCGGATACCAGCGTCAGACCAAGGACAATGCCCAGCATCTGCGTGGTTCCCATCTTCTTTGTCACAGACCAGCAGATTCCAACCGGGAGCATGTGAAATACCGCCTCTCCGATCAGCCACAGAAAGCTGTCGATCCCTGCCCAGAACTGGCTGATATCGCATAAGGTTTTGGTTCCGTTTTCAAACAGATACAGACTGTCGATGCAGTTTCGAAATCCGAGGATCAGACCGCCTGTAATGATCGCCGGAATAAGCGGTGCAAAAATCTCTGCCAGCGCAGTGATCACCCGCTGTAGCACATTCTGATTTTTCTTTGCCGCCTGTTTTACCGCGTCCTTTGATACCCCTTCGATCCCCGCCTCTTTTACAAAGTCATTGTAAAAATCAGCTACCGCATTGCCGATAATCACCTGAAACTGTCCCGACTGTGTGAAGCTTCCCTTTACCACCTTCATCGCTTCAATCCCCTGTATGTCTGCTTTACCCGGTTCCACCAGAGCAAACCGCATCCTTGTCATACAATGCGAAACTGCTGCGATGTTCGCATTTCCGCCGACCAGATGCAACAACTGTCTTGCGTCTTCTGCATATTTTCCCATCCTTTTGTCCCTCCGTCTGTTTTGAGAAAACTTGTTTAAACATGTTTCTTTTTATGTTATACCATACTTGTTTGAACATGTCAATATATTTTTAAAATTTGTTTAAACAGGTAGTCTAATTTTTACAGAGAATATGTTCTTGCATGATCTGTCCTCTTAGAATTTTTCCTCATTTTCAGACGGCAGATCCGGATTTCATAGCATCACCTCTTCCAAACCTCACATTCCCCGCCGGTTTGTCTGTGTTCATTGATTTTCTCTGATTTCCTGTAGAAATTTCTCTTTGTAAAAGTCGCTTCACCATGATAAGATGTGTGTATAATGAAAGCGATCGCGGCACTATAATTAGGAGGCTCAATTATGATTCAAATTGATGTAGAAAAATGTACTGGCTGTAAGGCGTGCGAGCTTGACTGCCCCGGCAGAGCCATTCAGGTCATCGAGGGCAAGGCTCGGTCTGTGAAAAAATGTATTCTCTGCGGACACTGTGTCGCCATATGCCCGCAAAGCGCGGTATCGATACCTGAATATGATATGGAAGACGTCGAAGAATACAACCCGCAGACCTTCCATCTCGATCCGGCACAGTATCTGCACGCCGTAAAATTCCGCAGAAGTATCCGGAATTTCACAGACGAACCCATCGCCAGAGACAAAATAGAACGAATTTTAAACGCCGGACGCTATACCGCGACCGCCAAAAACGACCAGGACTGCCGTTTTATCTTTGTACAGGATCATCTGGAACAATTCCGAAACCTTGTATGGCAGGAAATGCCTCAGGTTCTTGAAAGCCTGCAGCACACAGATCGTTCCTGGCACTATCTGTTCTCCCGTTTTTATGAAAGATACCAGAAAGATCCCGGTAATGATACTCTGTTGTTCAACTGCACTTCCTTCCTCGTAATTGCCGCAGACAATCCGCTCGATGGAGCGCTGGCGGCCTCCAACATTGAAAACATGGCTGTCGCCGAAGGCGCCGGAGCCCTGTACAGCGGCTATATGATGCGCATGATCAGTGAAAGTCCGGTTCTCAGAGAATGGCTTCAGCTTGAAAACAAGCAGCTGGCATGTTGTATGCTGCTTGGATATCCCCGGAAAATGTATCGAAGAACCGCACCGCGAAGAAAAGCAGATATTATATGGAAATGACCGGACATCGCCGGACAGATTCTATGATCCCTGATTTCATGATTTTGCAGAGCAGGCAACGCTGATGCCGGCTTGTAGCGCAGGAAAGGTATGCCAGCATGCAAAAAACGGCTGGAACTGCAGATATCCGATTATTCCAGAAGATTGCAAAAAACTCCCAGAAGATATTATTCCTCTGGGAGTTTTCTGGTTTCCTGCCTTTGCTCAGCAAAGTTCATCCTTTTTTCCAAGAATTGCTTCAGCCGCCGCACACGCCGGACAATCGCAGTATTTCACACCTGCCGCTTTCAACTCTTTTCCGTGAGCTTCCACCTTTTTTGCCGTCTCCGCGCCGAACACCTGCGCCCCGGCTTCTGAACCTGCAAAAGCGATCAGCCCGTCTACCATTACAATGTCCTGTTCCAGTTCCGCAATCAGAGCTTTCGTCTGCTTCGCTTCCTGCTCTGTCCCAAGAGCGTTCAGCCAGCTTTCTGCCTCCGCTTTCGCGACGCCAAAAGAGCCCGCCTTTTACAAAAGGTCGAACTCTCTTTATTATAAGTTTTTACAGACACGCTATTGAAGTTTTTACAGCACTACCCCATCTTTAAAGATCGAGATCTCCCGGTAGCCAAGCTCTTCCGTTCGGGTTTTTTGTCCGCCTGCCACCTCAATCACCAGGTGAAGAAGTCTTGAGGCTGCGTCTTCAATCGGTTCCCCGTCCGCCACCGGACCGGCGTCAAAGTCAATCCAACCTTTCTTTTTCGCTGCCAGCTGACTGTTGGTGGCAATCTTCAGCGTCGGCGCCGGGGCCCCGAAGGGAGTACCCCGTCCTGTCGTAAACAGAATCAAATGCGCTCCGGCCGCCGTCATGGCAGTTGCCGACACCAGGTCGTTGCCGGGACCATAGAGCATGTTCAGCCCTTTTGTCACCACCTGATCCCCATAGCCGATCACATCCATGATCGGCGCCGTTCCGCCTTTTTGCACACAACCGCACGATTTATCTTCCAGTGTGGTGATGCCGCCCTGCCGGTTGCCGGGACTTGGGTTGTCATAAACCACTTCGTTATGGCTGATAAAATAATTCTTAAAACCGTTGATCATGTCCACTGCCTTCTCAAAAACCGCCTCATTCGCACAGCGATTCATGAGAAAGCCTTCTGCGCCAAACATCTCCGGCACTTCGGTCAGAACGGTAGAACCGCCTCTGGCGCAGATCATATCGCTGAATCTGCCGACGGTCGGATTGGCCGTAATACCGGACAGACCGTCAGAACCGCCACACTTCATACCAATCACCAGCTCACTGACCGGAATCGGTTCCCGCACGAAAGAAATAGCATAGGACGCACATTCTTTTAACAGACGCTTTGCCTCGGCAAACTCATCCTCCACCTCCTGACAGGTAAGGAATTTCACCCGCTTTGCATCATAATCGCCCAGTTCTTCCAGAAACTGTTCATGGGTCAGATTTTCACAGCCAAGTCCTACTACCAACACAGCGCCCGCATTGGGATGACACACCAGAGAAGCCAGAAGTTTTCTGGTCTGCGCATGATCATGTCCGGTCTGACTGCAGCCGAAAGGATGCGGAAAAGTATAAAGACCGTCGATCGTCCCCTGCACCAGAGACTGATTGTCTCTTACGATCTTTTTTGCCACATCGTTCACACAGCCCACCGCAGGAATTACCCAGATTTCATTGCGGATCGCCGCACGGCCGTCTTTTCGCCGATAACCCATAAAGCACTCTGCCTTCGCCGGTTCCGGATGATGGAGGTCCGGCTCATACCGATACTCTGTCTCTCCTTCCAGATTGGTGACCATATTGTGGGTATGCACCCAGCTTCCCGGCTCCACGTCTTTTATAACATGGCCTATCGGGAATCCGTATTTGATGACGTTTTCCCCACATCTAATCGCGTTGACCGCGATCTTATGTCCCTGGGGAATCTCCTCGCGGACTTCCACGCTCCGGCCGCCTGCCTCTATATGTTCTCCTTTTGCAATCGGATGAAGCGCCACCGCCACATTGTCGTCTGCCGTGATCTGAATTGTCCTCATAAGCTTTACAGGCAGCTCTGATACGCTGCTCTTGCTCCTTCCGTCCGTATCTTCTTCAGGCCCGCGGTTACTGCAGCTTCCAGTCCGTCAATAGCCGTCAGATCCTGATCCCACATACGGACATCGGTCAGTACTGCATGAACCAGCTCTTCCTCACTGTCCGTCTTATGAGCTTCATAGAACTCCAGCACCCAGCGGTCGTCGCTGACTGTGTATTCGTCACCCGACGGACGCCTGCAGACCAGTCCTGCATCGGTAAGTTTCTGAACGTCACTGCTGTAAAACGCAATATATGCGGCCAGAGACATGGTCAGACACAGCGGAAGTTCCTTTTTTTCCCCGATATATCCCAGGAAGGACGGCAGATTGCGGGCCTTCCATTTGGAGGTGGAATTCAAAGAAATGCTCATAAGCTCATGGTTCACAAAAGGATTGTTGAAACGGTCCTCCACGGCGGCGGCAAACTGCATCAGGTCATCCTTGTCGAGAGGAAGCGTCGGAATCACTTCCTCATAAAGCATCTTGTTCATAAAGCCCTTGATCACTTCATCGTTCATACAGTCGCGGACAATGTTCTCTCCGGCCAGATAAGCGCCCAGCACAAACCCGGTGTGCGCACCGTTTAAGATCCGGACTTTCCGCTTTTTATACGGACTCATATCCGGCGTCACAAACACTCTCTCCTCAAGTCCTGCTTTCCGAAACGGAAGTACGTCATTGAGCTTCTCATCTCCCTCGATCACCCATACGCCGAATACTTCTCCCACATCCAGGAGCGGATCCTCGTATCTGTGCTTTGCTTCCAGCCGCGCCACTTCCTTCAGATCGCGGATTCTGCCCGGTACAATCCGATCCACCAAAGATCCGCAGAATGTACATTCCTCATTTACATAGACGCGGAAACCATCTTCCATAGCCCACTGATCGATGTACTGGTTCACGCATTTTAACAATTCTTTTCCATTGTTGTCGATGAGCTCGCAGGCCAGCATAACAATACCCGGTTTCCCCGCCTGATAACGGTGATAAAGCACCTGGGTCAGTTTTGCCGGAAAGCTGGCCGGAGGAAGATCATCTTTCTTACAGGACGGGTCATAGACAATCCCCGCCTCCGTCGTATTGGAGACGATTATCTCCAGATCATCGCTGGCAGCCACTTCCATCATGGCCTGATAGTCGTCCGCTTCATACGGATTCAGGCAGCGGCTGACACTGGAAATCACCCGCCTGTCGTCCACCTTCTGTCCTTTTTCACTGCCCCGCAGATACAGCGTATAAAGTCCCTCCTGCTCATTGATCATCTTTGCAAGACCGCCTCCGATCGGCTGGACCAGCACGCATTTACCGTTCCAGCCGGCTTTCTCATTGGCCAGGTCAAACCAGTAATTCACAAATGCGCGGAGGAAATTGCCTTCGCCAAACTGCAGTACCTTTTCAGGGGCTTTTTTCAATATGTAACCTTTATATCCTGAAGCTTCCAGGACTTCATAATTTAAACGTTCCATGATACGATTCTCTCCGTTTTCAGTTCCGCATCTATCCTCACTTCGCCCCAGCGTCTGGAAAAATTTTCCCTCACTCCGTTCGGCAAAATCCTTCCGGGGCTGTTTTCGGGCAGATGCTGTTTTTCATAAACTACTTAGCGCTCCCTTTTGATTCTGCTTCTTTGTCACCACAGATTTCCGTCCTCATCGAAAGGCAGATATGCAGGCTCTGACTCTATGGTCAGATTCGGATTCGCTTTTGCCTCTTCCAGATATGCCTCCGACAGCATAATATGCTCCAGATGAAGGCTGTTGGGAATCCGCACAACCCTGGGATTTGTTTTGTCAATCTCATTGCAGCTTTTGATACATACCTGTATGGCTTCCTGATCGCTCTCCATCACGATAGGGATGCGCACGCCTCCCAGAACGGTACAGGTGATTGCGTTTGGATACATGGATGCCAGATTCAGCTGATCAAACACACGCTTTGTTGTGGCGCTTGAATATCCCAGACCAATACCGTTTCCATGGGTCTCGGGACTGAGATCCAGGACTGCCACCCGCTGGGCATCGATGCCGCCTGTGGCGTAAGGCGTACAGAATGTACCGGTAATATTGGGATCCATTCCGTCTCCGCTGAAATTTTTCCCGATCTGATCCACAATCAGTACATCGCACGAGTCTACCAGAATCCGCGGCATATAGCTGAAAGCCTCTTTCAAAAGATCTGGCTCCAGCGCTTCGATCTCCTCCGCTGCCACTGCTGTGATCTTGCAGGTCTCGTCAAATGCATTTTCAATCGTCGGCACTGCAAACAAAACCGGTGCGTTTTTTATGATACACTTTCCGAACAGCGGTACATTTTTGGCCATATTTTTAAAACCGGCCTCATGACATACTTCCGCGCCGTACTGTTTACCAAGACCGATCGCCATCATCTTCATCATTCCGCTCTCATAAGGCCCCCGAAAAGCCGTATGCGGTTTGATCCTGCAGCCCAGGATGATGCCGTCCGCCTCCGCGGCATTTTTGTCAATATAGACGTCTCCGCCTTCTTCGTTGACACCGATCTTTTTCACTTCCATAGAAGAGAGAATCGGACAGCCCACATACTCTTCTGTAATTCCATATCCTTCCAGAATTGCCTTCTGTCCCTCCGGCGTAGCTCCCCCGTGGCTTCCCATCGCAGGTACAATAAACGGGAACGCACCTCTGGATTTGACAAAATCCGCAATACATCTGGTAGTCAGGGCCACATTGGCGATTCCCCGGGAGCCTGCCGTAATCGCAATCCTCATTCCCGGCTGCACGCGGGAAGAAAATTTCTCTTTACTCAGCAGATTTTTTATTACTTTTTCAATTTCCCCGATTTCTACCCTGGGACGGGGAAACGTCTGTCTTACTTTAAACATTCTGGGCACATAGGTGTCTCTGACCATATCGGCTACAAATGGTCTCTCTCTCATGACTCACTATCCTCTCTTTCACAAACGATCACTGCCAGCAGACCGATGTGCTGACGTTTGACACCCGGACCGACTGCCCCGCCTGGATTCTCAGCCTGCAGAACGGATTTTCATCAGCCGGAAAATCCCACACAGCAGACACAGATTCAGGCAGCCTGTCCGTCGAATAATCCGGCAATCAGTACACAAGATCCACCAGAAATGTAGTAAGCGGCGGACAGTATGTAAGCACCAGCATATCAATGGTAAACAGAATATAAAACGGAATTGCCTCTTTGATAAATTCTTTCGTCCGGCATCCGGTCACGCCGCAGGTGACAAACATCAGCGTACCCATAGGAGGCGTAAACGCTCCGATCGTACAGTTAAAGATATAGACCATTGCAAAATGAATCGGATCGATGCCAAAAGCTACTGCAACCGGATGAAGCAGCGGAGCAAGCACGATCATAGAGGCGTTTCCTTCAATAAACATTCCTACAATGATCAGGAAAATATTGCAGATAATCAGGAAGATAAATTTATTGGAAATCGCAGAAGTCATCCATGCCGCCAGTGTCTGCGGAATCTGTTCCTTGGTCAGAATCCAGGAAAAGCAGGACGCCGCCGCAACAATCAGCATGATCGAAGCTGTCGTTGTAACTGTCTCCTTACAGCCTTTAAAGAAATCCGACACTTTCATTTCATGATACAGAATTCCCAGAAGGAGCGAATATACGATAGCAATGGTCCCTGCCTCCGTAGCCGTGAAAATACCGATCCGCACACCGCCGATAATGATGATCGGAAGCAGCATGGGCAAAATCGCCGGTTTGATCGCCGTCCATTTTTCTGATACCGGAATCTTTGTCGTACGATGAGGCAGATATCCGCGCTTTTTCGACAGAAAATGCGTAAAAATCATCAGTGTGACACTCAGTACCAGGCCCGGTCCGATACCGGCCACAAACAGTTTTCCCACAGATATGTTGGTAATACATGCATAGATAATCAGTCCGGTTCCAGGCGGGATCAACGGCACCACCATACCAGAAGCAGCTGTGATCACAGTGGAAAATGGTTTGGAGTACCCTTCTGCTTCCATCGAAGGAACCAGCATCTTACACTCCATGGCCGCATCGGCCAGAGAAGAACCGGACAGTCCGCCCATCAGTGTGGAGAGAAGGATATTGACCTGTGCCAGGCCGCCCGGCATGCGGGAAGTCAGTACATTACAGCACTCCATAATACGCCTGGTAACCCCCGTATAATTCATGAACACGCCAGCCATGACGAAGAACGGAATTGCCAGAAGAGACAGCCCCTGGGCGCCGGCCAGCGTCTGCTGGGCAAATACGGTCGCATTGATGCTCGGATTGCCGAGAAAATAAATCGCAGATGCCGAAAGTACGGAAACAAATACCGGCACTTTCAGAAATAAAAGCACCAGCAGCGCAATGGCCGCAATTACAATCATGGAATTCATTCTTTTTCCCTCGCCTCCTTAAATTCTTCTTCTGAAATTGCCTCAATGACTTCCTTTTCCGAATAATGGAAGAAATTAACCAGAATATAGTTGAAAATCTGCCACACGCAGGATACAGGCGCCACACAATAAATCATTATATAAGAAAGATGAAGAACCGCTGTAGTTCTCCCGGTCGATGCAAACACATTGATATATGCAATACAGTTTTTGGCCAGGAAGAACAATGTTACGATCGAAACAATCAGTATAAAAATATCCAGAATCTTACGGACCACCGCTGGAAACATTTCATAAAAAATCTCAATAGCCGCATGATTGGCCGTACGGAATGCCGCCCCTGCCGCGCCGAAAATCACCCAGATGATCAAAGCCGCCTGCACCTCTTCAATCCATCCAAAGGGACGTCCGACCAGATACCTGGCAATTACTCCGGAAAATGTCAGACCCACCAGCAGAACCATCGCCGCAGAAGCGATCACCACATCCAGATTCAGAAGCATGACCTTCCAGTTCATTTTTTTATCCATATACTACCTCCATAACTTTAGCCGCTTTTGATGCCTGTCAGATTCTACGCCTGCGGCAGACCGCATTCTGTAATCTCATATTCCGGTGCGCGGTCAGGAAAGGGGCTATCACAGCCCGATCAGGCTTTTCGCTTACTGTTTTCCGGCCGCCTTCACAGTATCATACAGTCCTTCGCTCCAGCCAAGGTTTGCAGTATCATTCTGATAGAAATACTGTCCTGCTTCAATCCATTCGGCTCTCTGCTCCTCTGTCAGTTCGGTTACGGTAACGCCGGCCTCATCCAGAATTTTCAGAGCATCCTCTGTTGCCTCATCCTGAAGCTCATTGTTATACAGACCTGCTTCATCTGCACATTCGCTTAAGATCTGCTGCTGTTCCGGAGTCAACGACTGATAGAAGGAATCTCCGCATACCCACATCGAAGTTGCCAGGATATGTCCGTCGCGTACCACATATTTTGCTACCTCGTGGAAGGAGCGGTTCGCCAAAGATACGACCGGGTTTTCCACCGCGTCAATCGTTCCGGCCTGCAGCGCCTGGTATACATCACCCATATCCATACCTACAGATGCCGCACCCAGATCGTTAAAGGAAGTAATGGACAGGTCATTAGAAGACACGCGAAGCTTCATTCCTTTCAGATCCGCCGGAGTCGTGACCGGTTTAATGGACATAATGTCACGGGAACCGTAGATCCAATTGGAAGACAGCACGCGCAGTCCGCCTTTTTCCGCAAGCTGATCGCAAAGTCCCGCATACCAGTCAGAATCAATAACCGCCCATTCTTCTTCCCAGGTATCAAACATAAACGGCGCATAGAAGATACCAAAATCCGGCACTCCATAATCTGCAAGAAATGCTCCGTCCGCAACGGTAATCACATTTTCACCCATGATCATCTGGTCAATCAGGTCCGTCTTCTTTCCCAGTGCAGAGTTCGGGAACAGCTCCAGAACAATACTTCCACCGGATTTTTCTTCCACCAGCGCTTTCCATTTTTCAACTGCTTTTGCTGCAGGTTCCGTTGTCGCGTTCTCATAACCTACATTGATGGTAACCACGTCTCCGGAAGCTGCCGGCGCTTCTGTACTTTCACTCTCAGCCCCGTCATCTGCTTCTGTTTCCGCTCCGTTCGCGGGTGTCGTTGTCTCTTCAGGTTCCGGTGTGGAAGAACCACATGCCGCCAGTGACAGTGCCATGGTCATCGCCATAGCCAGTGTAATTGCTTTTTTCATTTTTTCCTCTCCTTTAAAAATTTTTATTATTGCTGCCTTTGCGGAGTAATGTCTGCAGATCGCTTTTCTTCAGCTGTCGGCTGCGTGATGCAAATTTTCTCATTTGGCACAAAGCGTCAGATAGCAGCGATGCATTTTCAGACATGCTCCAGACAGTACAACACAGGATAATTTATCCGTCCGGTCATTGAAGCCCCGTAAAGTCAATCCCTACCTTTAACATGCTTGCGCCTTTTGTGCTGAAATCTTCAAATGCCTGCGCGGCGTCTTGAAAACGATACACATTGGTGATGATTTTCTCCAGATCCACCTTTCCTTCTTTGACCAGATCGATCAGTTCCAGAAAATCCTTCTTCAGAGCATTCCGGCTTCCGAAAACATTCAGTTCTTTCTTCTGAAGCAGCGTAAAATCAAAATCCAGATTCTGTTTGCCTACGCCGATTAATACTACTTTGCCTCCAAACGCCGCACAGTCAATACAGGACTGGAATGTAGCCGGCAGACCTACCGCCTCAATGCAGACGTCAAATCCGCCGCTCAGGATAGCTCCGTTTACTTCCACGCTGCCGGTAATTTCCCTCACAGCAGCTTGCAGGCTCTCTGATCCTTCATTTAATATGGTTCCCGCAAACCCGAACATCTCTCTGCTGCGCTCCAGCTTTTCTTTCGCCTGAGGAATATCGCACAGATAGACTTCTCCTCCCAGAGCCTTGGCCGCGTTGGCCGCCAACACACCAATGGTACCGCCGCCGACAACCAGTACTTTATCGCCCGGTCTGATCCCTGCGCGCTGTACTCCGTGGTAGCTGATACAAAAAGGTTCGACAGCTGCCAGTACCTTTGGCGGCAGACCCTTTCCATCATAGATTCTCTCCACCGGCATGGTAATATACTCACAAAATGCACCGTCCCTCTGACATCCCATCGTCTGGTTATCCATGCAGGCGTTGACGATACCTCGCTCGCAGCTGTAACAATGCCCGCAGTTAAAATATGGATTGCAGGTCACTATCATCCCCCGCTTCAGTCCCTGATCATTTTCATCGACTTCTATAATCTCAGCCGCAAATTCATGTCCGGGGATCCGCGGATAGTCAAAATATGCAAAAGTGCCTCTGTAAGAACCCAGATCACTCCCGCAGATCCCGCCGTAGAGCACTTTTAAAAGCGCTTCCCCGCTCCTGCGTTTTGGCATCTCGATCTCACGTATTACCACTTTGCCCGGTTCCTCTATGTAGATCGCTTTCATTCCAAACCTCCTCGTTTTTTAGTGTTCTCTGTTGGATATAACGTTGTATACATCTTGTTTTGATACTAAACTATATCTATGCACTTTGTCAATCACTTTTGCTGTTAATTTATTGATTTTGTCATATTCAACAATTTTATCCTTGTATTTTTGTGCATTATAACCTCTGATATCATACATTCACGTTTTGTCGGCCTTACATCACAGTTTACAGAAAATTAGTTTGCAGGAAATCAAATTCAACTGAACGCAGCGCGGCGGACTGTGTTTATCAGGTCAGGATATCAGGAAAAGAAACGCTGCAGACAACAAGAGTAAATTTGCAGACACACTCTGGATATACTTGCGTAACAGATGCTTAAATGTTAGAATAAAACACAACAATTACAATAGCCGTCGGCACGGGGAACATACATCTATGGGAGAACCAAACAAGACAAAACCACTGAAACAATACGCTTATGATTTTATTAAGAAGAAGATTCTCAGCTGTGAGTACGCACCGGGACAACACCTCAATGAGCAGCAGTTATGCGAAGAGATGAACGGCATCAGCCGCACGCCGGTTCGTGATGCGGTAAGCCGCCTGGAACAGGAAGGACTTCTGAATATCCTTCCCAAAAAAGGAATTCTCGTATCCGAACTCCGAATCAGCGATATCAACCGAATTTTTGAAGTCCGGATGCTGCTGGAGCCCTACGTCCTGCGGCGCTATGGAAACAGGCTGGATACAGACCGGCTGCGGTATTTTTCTCAGATCATGTCCGACTATACCAAGGTTCCTTCTGACTCTTTCTATGATCTGGATGATCAGTTTCACGGTTTTATCATGCATGCCATGCATAACCAGTATCTGATGGATACCTATAAAAATATCAACAACATGAATCAGCGGCTGCGAATGCTCTCCGGTTCTCTGGTGGAAAACCGACTTTCGGACACTTTTGCCGAACACAGGGCTATCATAAGCGCCTGCCAGCAAAAAGACTGGGACAGTGCGGCAGATGCCATGACTTTACATCTGGAAGCTTCACGCATTTCGACCTTTCAGCTTATTGTAGAAAATGAAGAAAATTATTGATATCTTTCCTTCAGCGCGTCTGAGAATTACTTTCTGCCAGGTTGAGACCGCATGGAGTGAATCGGGACCGGATACAGCAAAAATTGCGACGTGGGGATGTCAATTTAGAATATAAATTATAGAAAAGGAGTAAATCATCATGAAAAAACGGAACTTGAAAATCCGCCGCAGGCTCGCATTGATTATGATCGCCGTCATGCTTGCCGGCAGCACAGATTACGCGGCCTTCACGGTATCCGCAGAAGAGATCACAGATCTTCCGGAACCGGAAAGAACAGAGAGCGAAGACGACAACGCAGCCCAGAAGCCGGAAAAGACTCCCGAAGAGACGCCGCCTGAAGGAGGAGAAGAAGCAGGAACAACACCTGCGCCATCTCCCGACGGGACAGACGAAACACAGGACGACAAAAATACCGGCGATGAGACATCTGACAATCAGGAAAACGACGGTCAGACGCCTGACAATGCCGAAACAAACGTTGAGGCGCCCGACGAAGAAAAGACCGAGACCGAGGTCTCAGACGATCAGGAAAATGAAGATCAGACAGACGATGCTGACAAAGAGGAGCAACCGCCGGCAGAGGATGAGAGCGAAAACGAAGAATCTGAAGGAGATATACCGCAGGACACTCTTCCCGGCGATACCGAAAATGATACGACAGAAGATCCGCCCGCAGACGAGGAATCCAAGACTCCGGAATCTGTTCCTGCTGACGACGATGAACAGCAGCTTCCGGAGGATCTGATGCCGTCTGACGAGGAGCAGCTTTCGGATCCGCAGGAAGAAGAAATTATAGAGGTCCGCCAGGAGTGGTTCGATCTGGGCGATACTGCCACCTCAGCTCCGGACGGAATTTCTCTCTTCAGCATGACGGATGGAACAGTTGAACTTAAAAGCGGATCACACGTCAACTGGATCGACCGTATTAACGTTCCCGATTATGCCGTGAAGTTATATCACACGCTGGTGGAAGCATCGGATAACGACGGAACAGCTGATTATCTGATTGACGACTATTATTTTACCAAAGAAGAAGACTCCAATTTTAACGGGATCGAGGTCGCGACGATTGAACGTTCTTCTGCTCTGTCACAAAGTGAAATGAACTACGTCTATAATTGTATTCGCGCCGCTTATGACGCTTTTGACAGAGATCATCCGGAAGTATTCTGGATGAGCGGAGAAAACATTTCGAACTGCGCTATATATACGATTCGCCGTCCGGACGGTACGTTCGGCTACAGATATGTTTTCTGTTTTGTTACCAGACAGTATCAGTCGGACGGCACCGTCAGTTTTGATATCCGTGCCGAAAACTATCGAAGTCAGAGCGCTGTCAAAGCTGCTATCAGTACAAGAGAACGAAATATCTCAGCAATTTTAAACACGCTTGGCGGCGACCGAACACAGAAAATCACAGATTTGAATCACTGGCTGACCACGCATAATGAATACAACACCGATTTGAACCAGGCTTACAACAGTTATCCGGAAGCGTGGGAATGCATCAGTGCGCTGGCAGGCGAGGAGAATACACGGGGACCGGTCTGTGAAGGCTACGCCCGCGCTTTCAAGGTAATATGTGACCGTCTCTCCATTCCCTGCGTCCTTGTAGACGGCTTGGCGGCAAGTACGCCTTCCTCCGGCGGCGGCGCGCATATGTGGAACTATGTAGAAATAGACGAAAACTGGTATGCGGTGGACGTGACATGGAACGACCCGGTTATATATGGAAAATCCGGCGCCCTGTCCGGTTTTGAGAATGAAGACTGGCTGCTGCTCAGCTCTGACAGTCCCGTATCTGACGGATGGTCGTTTATTCAGTCTCATCCGGTTTCAAATACTCCCTCCAGGACCAGCTTTACCAACGGCCCTCAGCTGTGCAAGGTTGCGGATCAGACAAAAACAAGTATCAGCCAGGCAGAGATCGCTGTGGCTCTTCCTTCTGGCGGAAGCTATGTGTATAACGGCAGCGCCCGGAAACCAGGCGTTACCGTCCAGCTGGGCGGGAAAGCTCTGGTCAAAGACCGCGACTACAAAGTATCCTATCAGAACAATACCAATGCCGGAACAGCCAAAGTAATCATCACGGCTATCGGCAGCTACCGGGGAACAAAGGAACAGAGTTTTAAGATAGCCAAAGCAACTAATACGCTTACGCTTCCCAAAACCAGTTTTTCCTACAATGCTTCTCCGTCCAAAACACAGACATTTTCCATCGGCGCCAAAGTATCGGGAGGCTCCCTGACCTACAAGTCCAGCAGCACATCGATAACCGTCAGCAAATCAGGTACCGTGACGATCCCGAAGAATTATAAAGGAAGCGTCAAGATTACCGTCAGTGCACCGGGAAACAGTAACTATAATGCCGCGTCTGCGAAAACCATTACCCTTAACGTAAACACAATCGCCAATCAGATCACGGCCTCAAACGTTACCAAGTCCGCTTCTACAGCGGCTCAGAGTTTTTACATCAGCGCCAAGCGAAACGGCAGCGGCAAAATCACCTACAGCAGCAACAGCAAGTCTGTGACGGTCAGCAGCAGCGGCAAAGTTACGATTGCCAAAAACTTTACCGGCAAAGCGGTCATCACCATTAAGGTCGCAGCTTCCGGCATCTACAAAGCCGCTTCCAAGACCATTACCGTAACCGTAAATCCCATCTCCAGTAAGATTACAGCCTCTAACTTTACAAAAACATTCTCTTCCAGCGCACAGAGCTTTTACATCGGCGCCAAACGAAGCGGCAGCGGCAAGATTACTTACAGCAGCAACAACAAATCTGTGACGGTAAACAGCAGCGGTAAAGTTACGATTGCCAAAAAATTCACCGGCAAAGCGGTCATTACCATTAAGGTCGCGGCCTCCGGCATCTATAAAACAACAAGCAAAACGATCACGGTAACGGTCAACCCGGCAAAAACCACGCTCTCCTCTGTCAAAAACTCTGCTTCTAAAAAGCTGACAGTGACATGGAAAAAGAACACTGCCGTAACCGGTTATCAGATCCAGTATTCTACCGACAAGAGCTTTAAAACCGGCACAAAAACCGTTACGGTAAGTAAATACAGCACCGTTTCCACTACGATTTCCAAACTGACAAAAGGAAAAACCTACTATGTCAGAATCCGTACTTATAAAACAGTTTCCGGCACGAAATACTATTCCAGCTGGAGCACGCCGAAAGCTGTAAAAATCAGTAAATAATAAAATATAATTTCCTCTTCATATTTTGTCACTATTTTGACAAAAACTATTGACAAATCCTATAGAAGTGTTAAGATAGGCTTAAATTCGGAATTGCGAATGCAATTCGTATATACGAACAACATGTCAAAAGGAGAGGTATTATGAATCTGAATCTGAAACCAGCCAGCGAATGCGCTTTCGACGCCGTATCTCTGGGAGAAGTTATGCTCCGTCTGGATCCCGGCGAGGGGCGCATCCGCACAGCAAGACAGTTCCGTGCCTGGGAAGGCGGCGGCGAGTACAACGTAGTCCGCGGACTGCGCAGATGCTTCGGACTGAAAACCGCAGTAATTACCGCTTTTGCAGATAATGAAGTGGGAATGCTCATGGAGGATTTTATCCTGCAGGGCGGAGTTGACACATCTTTGATCAAATGGATGAAAACCGACGGCATCGGACGGGTATGCAGAAACGGTATTAACTTCACGGAGAGAGGCTTTGGGATCCGCGGCGCCGTGGGATGCTCTGACCGCGCAAATACCGCGATTTCCAAAGCAACGCCGGAAGATTTCGATTTTGAGCACATCTTTGGGGAACTGGGCGTACGCTGGCTGCACACAGGCGGTATCTACGCGGCATTGTCCGGGCAGGCGTGCGAAACCGTTCTTGCGGCGATCAAAACTGCCAAAAAATACGGTACCATCGTGTCCTACGATCTGAACTACCGTCCTTCCATGTGGAGCGCAATCGGCGGACAGGAAAAGGCGCAGCAGGTCAACAAAGAGATCGCGCAGTATGTAGACGTCATGATCGGCAATGAAGAAGACTTCACTGCATGTCTTGGCTTCCAGATTGAAGGAAACGACGCGAATCTGAAAAAGCTGAACATCGACGGCTATAAGAAAATGATCAATACTGCAGTTGAGACCTATCCGAACTTCAAAGCTGTGGCTACCACGCTGCGTGAAGTAAAAACCGCTACGGTAAATGACTGGAGCGCACTGTGCTGGGCCGGCGGTGAGATATACAAAGCAAAAGACTATAAAGGTCTGGAAATCATGGACCGCGTCGGCGGCGGCGATTCCTTCGCTTCCGGACTGATCTACGGCCTGATGACGACCGGTAATGCCGAGACAGCTGTCAACTACGGAGCCGCTCACGGCGCTCTGGCCATGACGACTCCCGGCGATACCACCATGGCGTCCAAAAAGGAAGTAGAAGCAATCATGGGCGGCGCAGGGGCGCGTGTGCAGAGGTAAACATTTTTCGTTCTTATCAAAACCGCACCTGACATTTTATTGTATTTCAATATCCGGCCTGGCCTCAGAACTTGTTGATCCATTTATTTCCGACATCTGTATGTCCCGCTTTGCAGTATATAGAGTCCCAATTACGGCATGCAGTCAGCAGAAAGCGATGGGAGAACATGCTCTGGAGCGCTGACAGACGCCGGATCTGGCATAAGGAGAATCATTATGAACAAAGTATTACAGAAAATGCACGAAATCGGGATCATTCCCGTTGTCGTATTAAATGACGCCAAAGACGCAGAACCTCTTGGAAAAGCGCTTCTCGAAGGCGGACTTCCCTGTGCGGAGGTTACATTCCGCACCGATGCAGCAGAAGAATCCATCCGCATTATGTCTGAGAAATTTCCGGATCTGCTGGTGGGAGCAGGTACGGTCCTGACTACAGAACAGGTGGACCGCGCAGTGGCTGCAGGAGCAAAATTCATTGTCAGCCCGGGACTGAATCCGAAGGTCGTACAATACTGTATCGACAAAGACATACCCATTACGCCCGGCGTTGTGACTCCAGGTGAAATCGAAAAAGCGATCGAACTGGGTCTTGAAGTCGTCAAATTCTTCCCGGCAGAGCCGTCCGGCGGACTTCCGATGATCAATGCAGTAGGCGCTGCCTACACTACGATGAAATTCATGCCCACCGGCGGTATCAGCGCCAAAAATGTGGTCGATTACCTGAAGTCTTCAAAAATCCATGCCTGCGGCGGAAGCTGGATGGTAAAGGGCGACCTGATCTCCGGCGGCGAGTTTGACAAGATTAAGGAGCTCTGCAAAGAAGCTGCTCAGATTGTCAGAGAAGTCAGAAACTGAAAACCCGCCATTTTTCCAATTCTAATACAAAAAAGGAGTGCTTTTAACGGCATTCCTTTTTTATATTAGAATTTAAGTTCCATCATTTTCCTGTATACGACGGTCGCTCATCCCTGTCTTCCCGTTTATAAACAACAGAATTTTTGTTGTCCACCGAGGGGATCATACCCTGTATTCATAGCAATAATAATCGAACCACGATACAAACGACTTTCTTTTACAGACCAGCCGAAATGGCGTATGGCTTTGCAGATATTCATGGCAGACCGGATGAAGATAAATAAAATAACAGTTCCTTGGTCTTCGCTCCAGGCTCTTCATGACATGCTCAATCATAACTTTGAATATTTCCTGCGGAAAGGCATTAAAAATATAAAAATAATTAAATTCGTCATAGCCGTCAAAAGCCGCCGCGTCTGCCCAAAATGCATGGCATCTGGACAGTTCGAGCTTCTGAAAATTCTGGTTGGCAATCCGTACCAGCTCATCGGACAGATCATATCCGCTGATCTTCCCAAAGGGAAAGCGACTCATCAAATACATGGCTTTCCCTTTACCACAGCCCATATCCAGAATCGCATCCTTGCTGCTAACGGGAAATCGTTTTAATACTTTTACCAGCGCGCCTGTCGATGGCTGATACTGATTCCCCTTTCCTTTCTCAAATCCGGCCTCTTCCTGCGACATCCACTCCGAAAAATCTGCGTCGCCCCGAAACAGCCGGTCATTTCTTCTGGCCGCTCCCTGCCAGATTCTACAAATCATTCCATGTAACTGTTCTTTCATCATAGATGGTTCCTCTATCCTTTTTTTTCATTTTTCCCACATTTTGTACCTTCTATGTTCGTCGGCATTCTTTTGCAGATATTTTTTCATTTCCATCAGCAATCAAAGTTACAGCGTATTCGACTCTCGCAGCATCCATTCAGTCGGCATACCGGCATATCCGCCTGGCCCCGCCGTCTGCAAAAATAACGATGAATTAAGCGCCTGCGATTTATTTTAGGGCGCGCTCTAATGTTCCCTCCAGAGGTATCCATATTCCAAAAGCTGCTCCATATACGGTCTCAGCTGCTTTCTGATCTCGGTTCTCTCCGTCTCTGTCAGCTCGTAGGCATCATGATCCTTGCCCATATGTTTCAGTACATCTTGTGCAACTTCACCCAGCATATATCTGCAGAAGCTTTCCGCATCGGTAAGCACCTGACTTTCCATAATCTCTGAAGTTTCTCTGTGAATCAGCATCAGAATATATCCCAGCTTTTCCGACCAGAGCAGTTCCATACTGGCGCTGTTCTTTATGTAATCGCTGAACACTCTGCCGATCTTTTCTATTGCCTCATTTTTCTCCGTTTTCTGCTCCATAACATTTCCTCCTGTTGTGTGTATGTAACATTATTTATGATTGCCCGGAGAACATCGACTCCGAACCGTTATAAATATTTTACCACAGGAGGGGATACATTTTATCTATGTAAATACTGGATATTCTCAGGCTGACAATTTAAAGCGCGTTTGAAAATTGCTTTCCGACAACAGATATTGATTCTTTCGACACTGCTGTTATCCGGGTGGCTGCAGTCTTTTCTGCACGCCCGCAAAAGCTCGAAAACGGTCGATACAGGACCGCTGCGGACCGATATCCGCGAAAAAACAGACTGGAAATATTACCCGCTTTCTGCTATACTGTTTTTCAGAAAATCTGATTTACTTATCCCCTGTGGATAAAAGCTGCGCAAAAGGAGGAACCATTATGGTATATAAAACAAAAGGCACCTGTTCTCAGTCAATCAATGTAGAAGTCGAAAACGGTATCATTACTTCTGTACAGTTTGTCGGAGGCTGCGCCGGCAATACTGCAGGCATCGCCAAGCTGGTTATCGGCATGAAAGCAGATGATGTGATTCAGAAGCTGGAGGGAACTACCTGCGGAATACGTCCCACCTCATGTCCTGATCAGCTCGCCAAAGCGTTAAAACAGTTAAAGACTGCCCAGGCATAATCCATTAAAGAATCAGAAACAGAAACATTTTAAAAGGGTATATCCAGATCACACGACCTGGAAATACCCTTTTTTGCTGGATGTTGGAACCTCGCTTGTATGCTTATCCCTGCGTTTGACACAGATAGGTTTGTAAGTTACAAGTTTAGTTCTTTTGTATTTGGATTCGATTTGAACCCCTTGCCTATATTCAGTTGTAATGGATTACTTTGCATGAATAATTCGTGTTTTACGTCTTTTTAAAACCTCGTATAAGGAATCAAGTTTGTCTTTCGTCCATCCGCCTGCCGTCAGACAGTTCCGTTGCGGACTTGCTCAGTACTGTTGTGGAATACGGGCCGTCAGCTGCAGTCTGACAACCTGCTCATGTCTGTGCAGCTACCTTTTAAGTAGCAACTGGATATGCCTCTTCACCGCTCTGTTTTGATGATCAGTCAAAGTAGAGCGCATCGGTGCATGTAGTTGTGGTCTCGACGATATCGCCCTGGAATACGGAATGCACACCTTTCACACTGTAATACTTATCACGGGTGATCTTATAAGAACCGCTGTCCGTTGTAGCAACGCTCTCATTGTACGCTCTGCCGGTCCAGTAATCGACCGTCCACCATCCACTGGTTCCATTGTCGCTCTGGTCCAGATAAATGCGAACATACAGCTGATCGCAGTCCTTATGCGCAAACGTCGTTCCCGAGCAGATGGCATAACCCGTCTTGCCTTCTTTCAGCTTTGCGATACCTGCCTGAAGATAATTTCCGCGCGCAATACCGTACCAGGTATCGCTGGCCTCGTCTTCCTGCACGTCATACACATGATAGCCTGCCGGATACCGCTCCTCTGCAAACACAGTCTGACTGCAGCCAAGCGCAAGCAAGGCAATCAGGGAAAACGCTGTCTTGACCTTTTTCATTCCCACTGAAATCCCCTCCCTTCTTTATAGATATTGTAGGCCTACGTTACTATAACGAATCATACGCAATTTTTTGACAATATTATACATTTTTTATCGCAATATTTTCTAAAATTTTTATAAATTCGTCATATTCTATCATTCCGTCAATCAAATAAAATGTATTTAAATATTTAAAAGAAGAAAGATAATATACTTTCTCTTCTAAATTCTTATATTCGAACACTTCTATTTCCAACCCGTTAGAATCAATTACCAAAGTATCCAGTTTTTCTCTGTCTGTCTGATAATTAATACTGGAATTGCTCTGATCTTTACTGATATAAACATGAACCGTACTCTCTCCAACTTTATACTCGACAATCGTTTCACCCGTTTCGTCCTTAATCCAGTAATCTACCAGATGCATTCCTTTGGGCTGGTAGCCAAGCTTTACCGGAACCACTCCCAGCTTTTCCTGTATTTCCTGACAAACCTTTTCTTCATCATATTCTCTAATCTCAGCCTCAGAATTATTAACTTTGGTTGTTGTATCATTTCCCACTTCTACCTCTATAATCTCCGGCTCATACACTCTGTTGCCGTAGCCAATCAGCCCGGTCCCGACACAGAGCACTGCCGCGGCAGCCATTGCAGCAATCATACGGCGGCGAATCCTGCCTCTGCGGGCAACGCTGTTTTGTCTGTCCAGCTCTCTGTAGATCCTCTCCAGCATATCCGGCGGTACTTCGATGTCCTGAAGCTCTTCCGATTCCATAAGCAGCCTTTCTCTCTCATCTGCCATCGCCATCAGATCTTCATCGATCCTGTCCATCAGCCACTCTTCCATATCATGTTTTCGCTTCATACTTTTTATAATCCCTTACTTTCCGCTGCCTGCCTTAACCGTTTTATTCTCTTTCCTGCGCAGATACCAGACGCCGGCTACTATTATTTATGCAGCGCTGTACTGACAATCATTTATCTGCCGCCAATCTGCAGAAATTCAACCTATCAAAAATGACACAACTGCCTCAGACCAACCCGAATCATAAGATCCGCAGCCTGTCTGAGTACGGACTCTCCCCGCTGACAGCATATATTTACAGAGAACCCTGCATCCTGATTTCCATTTCTCTTTTGTATCCTGATTCCCTTTAAGTGTTTCCTGAAAATCCGGCCGCTGCAGCACGAACATCCCCATTGACATTTCCTCTGCCCGCTATATAATATCAACATACAGATTACCTGAGAATCATGCATATATGCCGTCAGAATCTCAGAATCCATTCCAAGGAGGTTCAATCCCCACATGAAACATATCATACTTACCGGAGGCGGCACCGCAGGCCACGTAACTCCGAACATCGCTCTGCTGCCCCGTCTGCGCGCCGCGGGCTATACCATCACTTATATCGGCTCTGCCAGCGGTATCGAAAAAAAACTTATGGAAGCTCAGAAGATTCCTTACTATGGTATTTCTTCCGGAAAGCTCCGCCGGTATTTTGACTGGAAAAACTTTACTGATCCTTTCCGGGTCATCAAGGGCTTTTCTGAGGCTTCTTCCCTGATGAAAAAGTTAAAGCCCGACGTCGTCTTTTCCAAAGGCGGTTTTGTCGCCGTTCCCGTAGTCATGGCCGCCAGACGCCGTCATATTCCTGTCATCTGTCACGAATCTGATCTCACTCCGGGCCTTGCCAATAAGCTGAGTATGCCTGGCGCCACAAAGGTCTGCTGCAGCTTTCCGGAAACGCTCCCCTATCTTCCCAAAGAGAAAGCCGTTCTGACCGGCTGTCCCATCCGCCGGGAGCTGATGGAAGGGAAACGCAGCGCCGCTCTCACTCTGACCGGCTTTACATTGGAAAAACCGGTACTGATGGTCATGGGCGGGAGTCTGGGTGCCGGCGCGATCAATCAGGCAGTACGCGAGGCTCTTCCGGACCTGTTAAAGCACTGGCAGATTGTCCACCTGTGTGGAAAAGGCAAGCTGGACAACAGCCTTCAGCATACAAAAGGCTACGTGCAGTATGAATACATCCAGAAAGAACTTCCGGACCTGTTTGCCCTGTGTGATCTTGTTATCTCCAGAGCCGGAGCCAACGCAGTGTGTGAGTTTTTAAAGCTTCAAAAACCCATGCTTTTGATTCCGCTCTCTGCCAGAGCAAGCCGCGGAGACCAGATTTTAAACGCCAGATCCTTTGAACGCCAGGGCTTTTCCATGGTTCTTGAAGAAGAAGAACTGACCAGAGAAAACCTTCTGCAATCCGTATCGGAGCTCTACCGTCGCCGCGAAGACTATATCCGCACCATGCAGGCCTGTGAACAGAGCGACGCCGTCGATACCATATTCCGTCTGATTGAAGAAGCCGCCGGCTGACATAAACACAGAATATTTACAGGGGACAGTCATCTGTTCCCTTTTCATATTCACTGGAATATTTTTCTCTCAGCCACAGTCTCGCTCTGTGCCTCCACTGTCCGACCAGCGATTCTTTGACACCCAGTTTTCTGCTGATCGTGCGATCGCTCATATTTTCCAGATATTTCATAAGCAGAACATCGTACCATTCTGGTTTTTCTTTTTTCAGATAATTCAGAACTTTTCCTTTTTTCCGGCTCTCTTCTACTTCCTCCACCATACACTCCACATCAGAACTCAGATCAGCGATATCAATCTCGTCAAGATTCAGTCCCAGCCTTGTAGTATATTTCCCGCCTTTTTTCAGAAAGTCTTTTGCCAGTCGTTCTGATACCACCATCAGCCATGCTTTCACCATCTTCGGATGTACCTGATCCAGATGGGCTGACAGCCGCAAAAACGTCTCCTGACAAATATCTTCTGCGGTATGATAGTCTACAAACAGACAGATATTCCGAAACGTCACATCACCATAACACTTAAAGTAATCATCCAGACGATGATCCTTTTCCTTCATAAAAATATTACCAATATCCTCTCACTGACAATTATCATTCATCTCCTGCTGTTTTCTATGATTCCATATCGCCTCCTTGTTTCTTCAGTGGTATGATCCAGCGCATATCTGAAGCTTGCTTTCCGTCAAACTTTGCGTCACCATACGCAGAAATTACAGCCCGGATAAGCCCTGGTTCAGTTCTGACAAGAACCGGTTATTTGTCTTCTTCATATTCTCTGGCATATCGTTCCCGGAGCCACAATCTTGCCCTGTGTCTCCACTGACCAACCAGTGACGCTTTGATTCCCATTACTTTTCCGATCTCTCTGTCGCTCATTCTTTCCTGATATCTCATAAGCAGAGCATCATACCACAATGGCTTTTCCTGTCTCAGATATTCCAGAATCCTGCCCATCTTTCTGCTTTCTTCAACCGCTTCCACAATGCGCTCTGTGTCAGCGCGGGCATCGACAATATGAATACTGCCAGTATCCAGTCCGAATTTTGTCGTATACTTGCCGCCCTTTCTCAAAGCGTCGATTGCCAGACGTCTTGAAACTTCCGTGAGCCATGCTTTCACCATCTCCGGAGCTACATGATCCAGATTTCTGGAAAGACGTAAAAATGTCTCCTGACAGATATCTTCCGCAGTATGATAGTCTACAAACGTAAGGAGATTTCGAAAAGTCATTTCCCCATAACGTTCAAAGTAATCATCCAGACGATGATCCTTTTCCTTCATAACAACTACCGATGCCCTCTCACTGACTGTCTACCAGTCTCTTCACTTCTTCCATTTCTTCCGCTGTGGTACTCCCCGGCTTCCAGAGGATGCCTGCGTGATCCTCCTGATAACGCGGAATCAGATGCATATGAAAATGAAAAACCGTCTGTCCTGCCGCTTCGCCATTATTTTGCACCAGATTGAGGCCATCTGCCCCAAGAGCCGTCCGCATCCTGCCAGCAATCCTCTTTGCCCTTATCAAAACTTTCGCCGCTGTTTCATCATCAAGGTCAAACAGATCTTTATAATGCTCTTTGGGAAGCAGAAGCGCATGGCCTCTTGTAGCCGGTCCCAGATCCAGGATCACCCGGAAGTCTTCATCCTCATATAATGTCGTCGAAGGAATTTCTCCATTCGCAATTTTACAGAAGATACAGCTGCTGTCTTTCATAATGATTCATCCATCCTTTCTTTAAAATATACAGGGAATCGACCTGTTTATATTAGTAGTAACGTGTTTTTATAGTAATATTGTCGAATAATGTCGAGATTTGTCGAACGAATTTATTTGCCATTTTTTGACATATCTGCTATATTACAGACAGGGAGTGATGACATGCTTACATACGACGAACAGGAAAAAATGGAACGTCTGATGGCAAAAGACAGAAACTTTCACGAACTGATCACTGCCATCAAGAATGATCACCATCTTACCCTATCCCAGATCTCACATGAAATACGCAACCCTCTCACTTACATGGACAGCTCTATTCAGTGGATTCAGAAGCTGCATCCGGAAGTCGAGGATTTTGAATTCTGGGACCAGATGAAACATGACCTTCAGTATCTGAAAATACTTTTAGACGACATCTCCACCTTCAACAACGGAGAACAGTTAAGCATAACCAAAATAGAGCCCAGAGAATTCGCCTGCGATCTGAAAGATACGCTGCTTCCTGAGCTTCTGAACCGGCACATTCCTCTTTTAATCAAGCTGGATGACACATATCCGGATTTTTACGGAGATCCGATCAGACTCAAACAGGTATTTATTAATCTGATTAAAAACTCCATGGAATCCATCAGCGAACGAGGCCGGATCACACTGAAGGTATTCACTCACGATAAACGGCTGATGATTGCCGTCAAGGACAACGGCTGCGGAATTTCCGCAGAACACCAGCAAACCATTTTCCGACCGTTTGTAACTTATAAGGAAAATGGAACCGGGCTTGGACTTTCCATCGCCCGACGTATTGTGCTTGCGCATAATGGAACTATCCACCTTCGCTCAACCCTCGGCAAAGGAACGGAAGTTCAGGTGCACCTGCCACTATTGCCAATTTCTCATATTTGTATATAATTATCCCAGACGGGTTTTATAAGGGAGAGGACAACTCTCCGCTGCCTCTTCCTTTTATGGAACCCGTATTCAAACCGTTTTCCACATTTCGCTTGTTTTCATCATAGCAATTTCTTCCGCAAAAGTCAATCAGTGCCAACCGGTCCTTTCCGGTCACCCTGAACAGATCTCTTCAGGACACGCTTATCGGAATGTTCATAGTTTATTAAATATAGCTTATTGAACATTAGTAGTTCAATAAGTATAAAATATTTATACAGAAAAAGCAACTTCACTTTGATCAGTTCCACGACAAACGCATGGCTGTTTCTTTCCTTATAAATGTTTGTAAAAAATTAAAATTCAGTTGTTTGTTCCAGTTGCCGCTTTATATCCCGACCTCCATAGATAATACGGACGATAGTTACAATGCTTGTTTCTTTCTTTGGCAGATAAAATACAAGATAGTTATCTACAGGAAAATATCTTAAATTCTGTGACTTCCATGGCTCTTCATCATAGACTTTATATCTTTCAGGCATATTGTCAAGCAGTCTGACATCTTTCATTATCCTGCCAGACTGACGCCCCGCTGTGTCGGGAACAGGCAATTCAAACGCCAAATATTCATAAATTGCTTTCAAGTCCTCCCTTGCGTGTCGGGTATAATTTATCTTCCAACTCATATACCATGCAACCTGTGCATTTCTTCTTCTACTTCATCAGCCGAATATACCCTGCCATTTTCTATATCAGACATTCCTTTTGCAAGCTCTGCGTCAAGCTGTTCTTTGGTAAGCTCACACATAGCAGGAGGATTTTTTACAGGAAGTTTCATTTCAAACGGAATGCCTCTATGGATAATTACCTGCCTTAAAAACATACCGACAGCATTGGACATTGGAATCCCAAGCTGGTTCAGTATGATTTCAGCCTGTTCTTTTATTTCGGGTTCAACCCTTGCGAATACATTTGATGTTCTTGCCATATCAATCACCTCCTGTATATATCATAAGCGATTTGCTTGCATATTACAAGCATTTAGATAGCTTTTCATCAAAATTTCAATTCTACAAAAGCTTATCCGGGATAGCAGGTATGGAATCTTGAATTACAATTCACGCAAAAGCTGAGATGATATGGCATTTATGTAGCACGAACCTGAAAAAATAATTTTATGGTAAAGAACATCCTCAGTATAAGCCGCAGTGCAAGCCGCGTCTGGAAGTGGTATGCATAAAGTAAGTTCAGCTGCTTTTTGTTTTCTTCCTGCTGTTCAATCTGTAAAACACCGATTTCCTTTTACGAAATAAGCGATTGAAATCCGTTACTTTTGTCTCATTTTCACGAATCCTGCAATCCCGCCAAAGAAAATACCGGCCACCGGCCACAGAATCCATGTAATGTGCCAGTTCCATGTCAGCAGGCTCCACCCTACATAGAGCACCGTAACAATACACCAGTACACCATTGCAATTTTATCGATAATTTTACCAGCCTTTTTTTCTTCTCTGGTGAAATCTCCCACCTGCAAAAGCTGGTCATATGCGCCTTTCCTGAATCCTGCGCTGGTGAGCAGGAATACACCGGCCGCTACCATCATAAGCAGACATATAAGTCCTGCCATCTGCAACATCTCTTCCGTTTCTATGGAGCTGAGCAGAAAAAGCGGTATTGCGCCGACGATGCAAAAAGCCACTCCAATGGCAATTATTTCCAGCCTCTTTTTGAAGCTCAACCATTTTTCCCTCCATCTAAGCATTAAAGGCAACAATATATATGCCGATCGCAAGCAAATTTTTGTCTTATACATAACGATTGGTGCGTCTCATGTCATTCCCTACTTTATTCGATCCTTATATACCTTCTGTTTTTAGTTGCTGCTGTGTAGGTCAATCTGCCCATTGCCACTAGTTCATTTAGTAACTGCCTTGTCCTTGGTCCTTTTAATCCTATTTTTTCAGCAATTTCTTCTGTCCTATATAATACTTCTAGCTGCATGCACGCAAGTATCTGCTTCTGCCTTTCAGATAACAATTCCTCTTGCGTTTCTGCTGATTTTTCTGCTGATTCTGCTGATTTTTCTGCTGTTTTTTTTGCCGATTGTTGTCCATGTTTTGGAACCATTTTGAGAGAAAGCGTTACCTGATTAAGCGCGGTATCTTCTATCAGTTCCGGCTGCACCCACCCCTCATCTTCCCAAGTCGCCAATATAGAGGGAAATCCGGAACCTGCATTGTCCCCAAATCCAACCATTCTAAGCATGGTCTGCATATGCGGGTTTCTTGATTTCGAATTTCCTCCCCGGTAGATATCCTCCAGAGGAAGCTTTAGAATACCCGGATTTGTAAACTCAAAACTATTGGACTTTTTTATCACTTTCAAAACGCCTGCATCCATCAAATAATCGGCATGTATAATAAGGTTTACAAATGCTTCCCTCACTGCTTTGTGTACCGGAGTCTCGTCTATCCGCTGTATTCCCTCAAGTTTAAATGGTTTTTTCAAGTCCTCCGTTAATTTAGGCGTAACTTTGGTAAAAAAATTAAACAGATTATTCTCCCATGTTCCATCGTAGGTAATCCTGTCATTCCAGCGAATATCCATTGTAATTTCGCTTTCATTGCGGTAATCCATAAAAATATTGTCAAACTCGTCCCGTATGGCAAGTCCGTCTCCAAACATCATCAGACCGGCAAGCGTCAGTCCCTCCTTGCCTTCCCTTCTGTCTTTTCTGTATCCTCCAAGCTTTTCCAGAAATGATTTGTCGTCAAGGGCATTCCAGACATGTCCATCATTCCTGATTTCAAAAATCTGTCGGTATTTCCGCAACGTTTCCTTGTCAATATCATCCATCGTATAATATTCTAAAATCATCCCATCATTACCATCCGGATTTTGGTCACGAATCATTCCTCTGATTTCATGTTCCGTTGTGTGATAATCACCCTCGTTATTTCGCTTAAATGTCCCTTTGTATGGGTTCTCACCAACAAAAATTGGACGCATTTTATAATCTGCTCTCGGCACTTTAATCACAATCAGGCTAATGCCAGACTCTACCACAATAAATACATCTTCATCTTTTAGAATATTACGATTGACCTTATTGCTGTTAATGGTATTCCAAAAATCCTCTATCTGCTTCTTTGAATTTTGGATTCCCTGTATCATAAATCTTTCTTCGGGAAGTACTTTCTTTTTATCTTCCTTCACACCAAGAATGATATAGCCGCCTTTTGTATTGGCAAAAGCAGAATACGACTCATAGACAGAACGTGGCACATTGCTATCTGCTTCCTTGCACTCTATGTCTATTTTCTCGCCCTTATAAATTAACTGTTTTAATTCCTGCATATTCATAATACATCACCTGCCTTATCTTTGTATGTTATATAAAATCGACATCAACATTTGCTAAGCCATTATAATCACTATTTTATCCATATACACACATGATACAATACCGTTTCACATTCATTACGATTATGTACTGTTTTCATAACTTTTATATCAGAAAATGAATATTTCTCAATAACAATATTATCTTCAGATACTTGTATTACAAATGGATATTTATGCTTTTTTATATATTCAAAATATTTATCGCAAAAATCCATAAAGTTTGAGGCCGTAACATATGATAAAATAATATTAAATTTATTACCAGCAGTATCATAATTATAAATTTTATCTATATGTTTATCCAAATATGCTTTATTAAGACTATCCAAATTTAATGCCTCAATAATTGTTACCGGGAAACCATGTTCTTTGATCAAAATATCTACTTCTCCAGCCGCTTTTCCGCTTGGTGATAGACCTCTTCTTGTTTGATCCTTAACGTCATACCCTGCTGTATCTAAAATATCCCTTATATAATCATTTCTCTGATCTTCTGTTGCATTATAATAAATTGCATTCGCCTGTAGTTTTACACATGCTGATAACAATTGTTTTAATATTTCATTCATTTTAACAACATCTGAACTTGCAATTGGAATCATCCTGGCACATGTTTTCACTTTTATGATACATACTTGTTTACACTCAACCTCACATATTTCATAGGATATTTTCGTGTCAGCCTTAACTTGCTTAAGTGCACTTTGAATAATGTTATCCATGTTTATGTGCCTGTCAATTCCAATAAACCGACACCCGGTTTTATCCTTTACTATACCAATACAGACATAGCCATAATTATAGTTTCCATATACCACAGACTCAATACATGCCGCTATCTGATTCGGCAGTACAATAAACTGTTTACAAACTATATTATCTGTCCCAGATTCAACTATGTTTTTTACTTCTTCATAAGTCATTTATACAACCTTTCTTAATGGTATTCTGTTAATTCCTGTGAGTTTTAACATTTTTCCAAAAGTAATCTGTTGCGGTGTCGTTTTCCCATCTTCAACCCATAACTCGTAATCTTTTTCAAAATCTAAAATGTCTTTTTCCGCTTCATAATACAGAATAACTTGCTCATAATCTGATGGGCGGGTAATAAGAACTATCTCTTTACCATACTTTTTTATTATGAATATGGTATTTGTCAAATTAACCGGTTCAGAAACATCATATTCCGGCAATAATTCAAGATGTGCAAATATAGCATTTTTTGAACGTTCCAAAATACCTTTAACATAATCAAATTTGCTCTGGTCACTTTCAGAAACATGCACAAAATTTTCTTTAAATACATTAAGTTCTCTCGCCTTTGTAAACTCTTCCATGCTTGCAATGCCATATTGAACCATAAGTTCTTCTGATATCTCTACTTCCTCAGCCGTCACATTTTCACTTTGTTGATAATATACCTTCAATACTTTTTCTAAATCTCTTGAATCCTGTATATTATATTTCTTTAGCAACTCATCATATCTTTCAGCCTTCTTCATATTCTGTGCAATTTCTTCATCATTATATAACCAGTGTTTATTATCGACTATCTCCTTAAAATACAATTTTGCTTTTTCTGTATTCTCATTGATCCAGCAAAACAATTGATTGAAATTATGACGAACATCTTCATCCTGATTTTTACTCATCCCTTGTTTCTGTTTCACATACTCTATTACCCCTTGAGCCACATCTTTCAATCTTTTTACTCTGCTTTCCGGAAGCTCTAATAAAATATTAATGGGAAGCAAAATATCCCTGATATCATCGCCTACCTCACACACAATATCTTTAAAAAATTCATCAATTTCACCTGAATCCAAAAATATACCCTCAAGTGTAATAAACTTTCCCTTTTGATTCGGTAGAATCGGCCTGGCCTTTCTTTCCATTAAATTTTTATGCTTATATTTTTCAAGATACTCTATAAACGATCCCAGCCAAGACCAAACACTTTCATCTTCTTTTAATTTTAAATAATATGCCAATGTGTCTACAGCTCCATATTCACTTACGCTGTCAGCCATCTTAGTACACCAGTACTTCCTAGCCCTTTCCATTATTTCATCATTTACTTTTTTTACCTTACAGTCGTCCGGGATTTGCTCTAAAAACAATCCATCTAACAAGGATAACAGATCTATCTGCTCATCATCATTTTCAGATTGCTCATCATATAAGACAATTATCTTTGCCATCGCTTCCTGCTCGGAAAAATGATCAGAATCCATAGCTTCAAGAATTTCATCAAATAGCATATCATAATTGTATACCTCATAAGCTAAATTCTTTGGCAACTCTATTTTCTTGTTCAACAAATACTCCCTACAATCATGATCTAGCAACGATAAAATTTGTATATATACATCATCAATACCTTCATCTATATATAATTGATCAATACCGCAAAATTGTCCTAATTGGTTCGGAAATATTTCTGCACTTTCGAGAATCTCTATATTTTTTGTTGTAACCAATATTTCATATAATCTATTTAGCCAATCGATAGAATTTGCTTCATCTTTTATTGCTTTCTCTAGTTCTTCTAAATTCTCAAATTCTTCCACATCATGAACCAGTTTTTTAACACCAAAATTTCTACACTCTACCCACAAAGAAGCATACCACCTATGTATCTCTGAAAACAATACTATATGATCAGGATATATTGACTTTCCCATTTCCCATACAAGTTCCCTTGTTGCTTTCTCGTTATCTCCAATAATCAACACATCTTGGCAATCACAGAAATCAAATAATGCTGTTCTCTCCCCACCGATTGTATCAAAAATAGATGCACATTTTATATGTTCCTTGCAATCTTTAATTATACTCCCAAACCAATCTTTTGATATCCAATCTTTATCAGGCTGTTTGGGTACATGTACAATGTTATACAATTGTTTCCAATTATGCGATGCCGCATAATCTAATAACTTTTTATATGAATATAATGCCTGCAGCATCAGCCCCTTATTTTCATCAATCACCTTATTCTCTTTATCAGTCAAATATATTCCGCTTCTTGGCTCATTTGGATTAAAAAATATGCTGTTAACAGCAACAGGAAACGAAAAATCTTCAGTTCCAATAAGCGGAAACGCACAAAATAGCTTAGGTATTTTGTGCGGATATTCTTCTACCAAAACTTCACCATCCCTGTGCTTTATGGGTATTGCCAAATCTATATTCTCTTCATGATACAGTAATATTTCGTTTACTCTTTGGTTCTCATTATCTGTAATATAAACAGAATGAATTTCCATGTTTCCAACGGCTCTCTTTTCTCCTCGTTGAACATAAAAAGATTGATTAATCCTTATGGAATTTACTTTTTCCACAAAAGCAAACACATATGGAATTGATATATATAAATTCTCCAACCCATTTTTAGCAGTCTCTATTCCATTATTGTCCAATTCGTAAAAAAAACATGTGTCAAATCCCCTGTTTTCAGATGATACTAGAGTATCTATCTCCTGACTTGATTTAAGTTGACGAAAGCTCTCATTTACAGCAGTAATAACCTCTTCTTTGGTTTCTCCACTTCTATCCAATAAAATATCAATTTTCTTCAATGGCTCATCTTCATCCTTCAAATAAGCTTTTACCTTTACCTTTTCCGACAGCAAATGTGTAGTGAGGAATCCGGTGCCAAATTTCCCGGTCACTCCGCTATTAGAATCTGAATCTCTCTCTTTTGATGATACCTGTGAGATAAGATGTACAATATTGTTTGTTGTAAAGTTTTTTCCATCATGCTTAAAGGCTAAATACTTTTCTTTCTCATTAAACTCAACCTCAATATTTACGCCCTTTGTATCATCTGCAACATCTTTTGCATTCTGAATCAATTCCCATATCCAACGACAAGCTGTTTTCTCATCATTCTTCAATTTTAAATCTTGCATCATGTCGATTATTTTATTTGCAATCGCTGTCTCATGTGCGCTATTTACTGCTGCTTGTACTTTATCTGAATATGACATTTCTCCTGACTCCTTTTTGAAATATATGGTATATTTCTTGCATAATTTATATGCTTTTCTCCAACTCCTTTTTACGTTCTTTCCAATCCGGCATCATCATGGAAACAAAATCCCAAAACTGTCTTGAGTGATTAGGATGTATATAGTGCGCAAACTCATGTAAAACAACATACTCGATGCAATTTCTAGGTACTTTTATCAACTGGCTATTTAATGTTATGATACCTTTCTTCGGCTGACAGGACCCCCACCGTGAAGTCATATATCGCACTCTTAACTCTGGATAGAGAACATTATACTTTTGAAATAATGCATATTTCTCATCAACCAGCTCTTTAAATATCATCATTTGATATTCTTTTAACCACCTATTCATCATTGTTTCTTTGTGGCGAAAATTACTTTTGTCCTTCACCTTCAAAAATATATAAATACCATCTGTAAATACGGTTTCTTCTCTTGCTTCTTCCACTTTTAATCTTAAATTTTTACCTAGCAAAGTGTAATTCTCACCACTAACATATCTTTTGGAAACCTCTTTCATCAACTTCCTTTTTTCTTCAAATTTGGTTAATGCAGATAAGATATACGCCTGTTTTTGCCTGATAAATGCATCAACAAACTCTGTTGTAACACTATTATTTGCTGATACCCAAACGCTACCGTCCGTTTTCACTCTTAAATTAACATTCTTAACAGGCTTTCTTGTAAGAAAGTAAGAAATCTTTCCATTTTCACAATCAACCGACCGTTGTTCTATATTAGCCTCCATTACCCCTTGAATCTCCTTAGAGCTGTCGTTTTCACGTTTTCAATCACTTTATCAATTACATCAAACGAGAACTTGCATTTTCCTGCACATTCGTATTTGTAAAACAGATCATCTATATCCTGAGCAATTTTATCATGTATACTTTTATTATCCGTCCAGTCAACTTGGTTATGTTTTTCAACAATATTTGTAATTTCGAGTGCAATATCAGCAAACATATCCTGCCTTAACTGCGCATTAGACACTGCATATATATGATCTTCCATTACGAATGAAGGTTCTCCTGATGATACTGGTTTCCCTCCATATTCTACTGGATCCTCTGCTACCCTTAAAGCAGATGTCGGTTTCCATTCATCCTCCAAAATTGCACTAACCACACCATAGAAAGCTTGTGCATGTACATTATTTTTCAACTTCTCTGGATACTTTACTGTTGATACCCCTGCTGCATAATCAGCTCTAATGGAACGCATTTTTGCAAGATACTCCGCATCTGTTATAATCCTATCCTTATATTCTTTTAATGTATCCTTAATTCTTTTTGAAAAGCTATCATAATATGCAGGATTTTCATCTCTTTTTACACTTATACTTTTTGCTAATTTTGACTGAATTGCATCAGCTTTTGATCGCAATGAACCCAGTTTTTCTAATTCTTTTTCCAGATCAGACTGATTTAAAATATCAACTGGTTCTGTTATTTGTTTCAGTCCGGCAACAGACATATGTGTATCAAGCAGGTTTTGCATTAATGGCTCATACTCACTATTATCTATTGCATCACAATAACGAATTTTAACAGAACGCCTAACCTTTGAATAAAACGCAAATGTATTCTGATATGTTATTCGTTCATCTTTGGGTATATCTTCATATGCCACTTCAGAATTCAACACTACAGCCAAATCCTTGCCAAACTGACATAGCAAATCATAAAATTCGTTTCGTTTTTTCTCATCAGATAAAAATACTTCTATTTCTTCTGCATCATTTTTATTTTTTACTGATGCAAATAAGTCTTCCAATCTGCTGTAAGACTGGCGAAGATTTCCTACAACACTAACAATATCAACGATTGTCCCTTTCAAATCTCCCATCTCAAAATTTTCAAGTCCTGCACCACTATACACATTCATTGCATCGTCTAACTTCTGAATCAGACCATGATAATCAACTATAAGACCATAATCTTTTCCATCATAAAGGCGATTTGTTCTTGCTATTGCCTGCAAAAGACCATGGTCTTTTAACTCCTTATCTATGTATAGTACTTGACACAATGGCGCATCAAAACCCGTTAACAATTTGCTGCAGACAATTAAAATATCTATTTCACCATCTATAAACCTATTTTTGACCGAATCCTCATAAGCATCAGCATCACCATATTTTTTCATCATTTTACTCCAATAAGTTATGACTCTGCTATCTGTCCCATCGTCAATGCTATCAACACCCTCCCGCATATCCGGTACCGAAATACAAACCTCGCATTTCAGATCCCCAAACTGTTCAAAACATGCCAAATAAGACACCGCGTCCCTCTTACGGTTTGTCGCAAGCATGGCTTTAAATCCGGTATTTTTATACCCTTCAGCAAAGTGATTATTGATATCTAAGGCAATCCTTTTTATACGAGCTTCTGTAGAAGCAAGTCGCTTCATACTGCTCCACTTTCTTTTTAAATCCTCTCTCTGGCTTTCTGTCAATCTCTTTGTAGTTTGTTCAAACCATAAATCAATGTTTACCTCATCGACGGTTTGTTCTACAAATCTACCTTCGTAGATTAATGGTACGATTGCCCTATCATCCACTCCATCCTTTATCGTATATTTGTGAATGAGCTTTCCAAACTTAGTCATTGTATTTCTTTCGTTTTTCATGAGAGGTGTACCAGTAAATCCAATATAGCAGGCGTTTGGAAATACAACTCTCATCTTTGTTGCCAATTCTCCATAATTTGAACGATGGCTCTCATCAACAAGAACGAACATATCTCTGCTCATATTCTTCAAGCCACTGCTTTCAACTGTATTAAACTTGTTTATAATAGTGGTAACAATATCCACTTTTCCTCCATTAATCAAATCTATCAAATTCTTGCCACTAGTCGCTCTTGCCGGTTTACATCTCGTATGCATAAATGTTTTTGCTATTTGCTTATCTAATTCTTTTCGATCTGTAACAATAATCACTTTAGGCTCATATTTTTCCATTTCCAACAAAATGTATTTGGCTAACATAACCATTGTTAATGACTTTCCCGATCCTTGCGTATGCCAAATAACACCACTCTGTCTGTTACCTTTTGTATCGCTTGAGCTTATAGTCTTAATAATTTCTTTTATAGCAAAATACTGTTGATAACGACAGATTTTCTTCACATTAGCATCATATAACACAAAATACTTACTTAGCTCTTTAAGCCTGTTTATTGAAAACAAAGATATCATGTTTTCATCTTGAACAGTAGCCATTCTGTCTGTTATAAGTTTTTTCTTTGCTTTCTCTATGAAATCTGTATCTTCTTCCTTCCAAACACTCCAATATTTTTTTCCTGTTCCGGTAGTCGCATATTTAACAGAATTTTTGTTCGTGGACATAACAATTTGCACATACTTAAACAGATGCGGAATATAATCTTTTTGCTGATTGCGAATCATTTGCTCCATACCTTGTTCAACAATGACATGTGGAGCTTTACATTCAATCACTGCAAACGGAATGCCATTTACAAACAAAACAATATCTGGTCTTACAGTACACTCACCATTATAACCGTCAATAGAATACTCCTCCGTTACATGAAACACATTATTTTCAAAATTATCCCAATCAATATACTTAAGGTCAAAGCTTAACACTTTGCCAGCGCCAACCGTTTCCTGATAACTCTTGCCTAACATGAGCGCATCATATATTTTCTCACTAGTTTTTATGAGCCCGTCTGTTAACGGTTCATCTAAATCTTCAATAGCTCTTTCTATATTAACTAAAGAAAACTCCTGCTCTATTCCGCCGAATTCAAAGCGATTTAATCTGCGAAGTTGATTGCGCAAAATCCCCTTGAGCAATACTTGATATTTACTTCCACGTTGCAGATTACATTCTTCTGGTGTGAGATATATGTAACCCATTTTCTGTAATAATTCTAAGGCAGGCTTCTTGCTTATGTTGTCCTCTAAGTATAGATTCCCATCCATTTAATCTACCTCCATTTTACTACTCATTTACCCTTACAATCCCTGTTAGAAGAAGCTGCATCAGCGCTTTCTTTTCTTGCTTTATTAATTCTAATTTCCTTTCAAGTAATTCTATTTCTTTATCTGCCATTGAGAGCACTCTGGCTATAGCTCTTTGTTCTTCCAGTTCAGGTAAGGTTACCTCAAATTTTAAAAAATCTTCTGGCTTTACCGCCATTCTTTCATATACTGTGCCTTCCTCATACTTTCGTACCGCCTTTATAAAATCCCATCTTGTTACAAATTGAGATACAAATTCTATGTCATATATTGGATTCACCTCAAATGTTACATAAATTGGAGAGAATATAGCATCTCCATATGTATTTCTGCATATAACACCAAATTTCAAGTTTGCAGGATTGTAACATATATCATCTAAATGTGTAATTTTATATTTTTTATTTGTATCTTTTACAAGATGATCCCTATCGAACCTATCTCCCTTTGCAATAATACCCTCTTTTGTTAATGAAACATGCTCAAATACTCCACTTTTAGCTGAAAATTCTTTTCTTTCTATCAAAACAACTGATAATCTTACTTTACTCCACTTAGAATTGAATTCTGAAAATCTTATCTTTCCTGTGAGTAATGTTTGAGCGAGATATTTCCTTTTCTTCCATTTTACACCAATCATCTTTTTCAATAATTTCTCTCTTGCAGAATAGTTGTTAATAAATTTTTTTATGTACTCTTGTTGAGCATTATCTGGAATTCCGATCCATACCTTGTTTAGTGCATCCTGACTGATGTTTATATGTTGCGCCCCTGCTGCCATCTTCATAACTTGTTTTCGTACATATTTCATTTTCAATATTTCATTAATCACAATTGGATTATACTCCGTCTTTTTTTTCCCTCTAATAACAAACCCACCAAATGTCGCTCTTTTTTTTTCATCTAAATATACATTTGCTGTCCCGGCATCTTCAATATTTTCAGAACTACGCTGAAACAATATATCACCATAAGCAACACTAAACTTTTCAAGTTGTTCCAATGTAATATTTATGCTTTCTTTTATCATATCATAGAAAATAGGTTCTTCACGCAATATATCAGATACACTTATAATTTTTATTCCCTGTCCAAATTTTTCCTTTTCCGCATTGATCCCATTTTGAAAATCAACCAATTGGTCTAATGTAATTATTAAAAAATCTTTTGGAATAATCTCGTCCCTATATTTAAAATATCCCTTTGGTACACTGCCCTCTTTTATTAACTCAACCCTTTTTCTAATACCCTCATACATATTATTTTCATCTCCTAGATTTATGCACAGTACATATATTACTCATATTAACCATTTGCATAAAAACAATATCCTGTAAATAGTTGCAACTATATTCTAAAATATCTAAACGCTGTCTTTCGATATTTCCTTAACAAAATCTCCAATTCTCCCTTTGCCCAATACTTTATAGGAACATTTTTACTTTTGATTCTGCCTATTGTTTGCGGACTGAGCATTCCACTATAAAACAGACCATAGCCATTTGCGTTAAATTCCCTAAGCAAATCTGGTATTTCTGAAATATCTTTTCTATTTATTTGTGCTTTTTTATGTTTACATTGAAAAATCCAATGTTGCTTTTGTTCCTCAAAAGGTGTTTTGACCACCATATCTGCCTCTAAGTCTATCCCGCCATCCGAAACTCGCGTCTTTCCCCTCTGTACAACATTAAAAAACCCATTCCAATCAGTAAAATCCCTGCAAATTTTTTCAAACGCACTATCATTTAATTTTGAAAAAATAAACTCTTCGTACAATAGTTCAGGAGAGATAAACGGTTGCAATTTAAGAGACATCTCTTGCATATATTGGCGCTCATTGAGTGCAAATATGTCCTGAGTTCCATTTAAAGCCATTACTATTGCCCAAAAATCACTATATGGTGTTTTAATCAATATACTATATGGACTTTTTTATATTCAAGGAAATTTTTGTCTTCTATTTTCATTATATCCAAAAACATATTTATACGCTTAATATAATCAGCATCTATCGAAACCGTCAATTCTCCACCCCGAACAAGGCAATAATTAAGACCAATATAAATTTCATCAACTTCAAACAGATCAAATTTTAACAGATCTGATATCTTTTTCAGAGAATCCTCTCCAAAACCAACCGTAAGAGCTCCCACCCTGTCTACATACACGTTATCTACATCACCAAATTTTGAAAAATCTTTCTAATACAGAGGAATAATCCGATCCCAACAACATACGATAGCCAAACCGAATATCATCTGTATAGTTCGAATAAATACGATAATCTGATTCAAAATTGTTTAACAAATACTCTACATCTAACTCATCAATTTCATATGATGTAAGCGCTAATGCAAAAGCACTAAGAATACAATTTATCTTTTCTAAATCATACTCCACATCAAAATATCCAACATGCTCATCGACAAAGGGACAACCTAACCCATCATAACAGTCCAAAGCAGGCGGTATTCCATATGCTTTGCCCAATGACTGCATCAACAGTAATTGTTCTTGATTGATCTCTTGCATATAAATAAGACTGCTATAATTATCATAAGTAAATATTTGATATATATTACAAGAATCTGCTTCTAAATCAATAATTACGCTATCCTTGAAATCATCCCACTCACTTTCTGTTTTTTTCTTTCCTATTACTTCTATAAGATTGCTGTCATCCACATCATCAAATACATACGCTGATTGATATATATTAATAAATTTTTCTTTTGTCATATCTATTTTCCTATTATATAGTTTTATAATACAACTCAAGATATTGCTTAAATGGTTTGTAATCTTCTATCTTCCCCTAAGCAGATCAATTTCGTGGTCTCACGAAATTGATCTGCTTCATTTTTTCTCTACAGCCCCAGTTCCTTCAAATAAATATCCATCTGTGCCTGTACTTCTTTCAATTCTGCATCAATATTTGCTATATTAGCTCTTACTTCATCAATATCAATCAATTCTTCCTCTTCAAAAGTATCCACATAACGCGGAATATTCAGATTGTACTCATTTTCTTTTATTTCTTCCCTTGATGCCTTATATGCATATTTATCGACTGTCTCATATGCTTTATATGCATTTATAATCTTATCAATATCTTCATTCCGCAAAATGTTTTGGTTCTTTCCCTTTTCAAAATTACCTTCTCCACTTGCATCAATGAACAACACCTCTTTGCGGTTACGGTTTTTCTTAAATACCAAAACACAAGCCGGAATAGATGTTCCGTAAAAAAGATTTGCTGGCAGTCCTATTACCGCATCTAACAAATTAAGTTCCACCAGCTGTTCTCTGATTCGACCTTCCGAGGCACCTCTAAACAAAACGCCATGCGGTAACACGACTACCATTCTCCCATTATTCGCATCCAAACTATGTAACATATGCAAAACAAATGCATAATCACCCTTACTTGAAGGCGGCACTCCCCAGTCAAATCTGTGATAAATATCCAAATCTGCAGACATCTTTGTTTTTTTCTTTTCGTCTGTTGTTTCTGGAAGAAATCCACTATCCCATTTATCAAGTGAAAACGGAGGATTTGCAACAACACATTGGAACTTCATCAATTTATCATCTTCCAGGTTTTGCGGATTTGATAAAGTATCTCCCTGCCATATCTTTGCATCATCAATTCCATGCAAAAACATATTCATACTACATAGAGCCCATGTCTGCATATTTTTTTCCTGACCATATATAGCCACCTTGTTCGTTTTTGCCTGCCCATATGCCTTTAACAGCAAACCACCACTTCCACATGTCGGATCGTATATCCTGTCATTCTCTTTTGGCTCTACCAACATTGCAACCAATTTTGAAACCTGACTTGGTGTGAAAAATTCACCACCTTTTTTACCTGCATCCGAAGCAAAATTTGCTATCATATATTCATATGCATCGCCAATAATATCATTGCTTTCTAACACAGATGGGCTTAAATCCAAATCATGAAAATCCTCCAATAAATTTTTCAGTGTAGCGTTCTTTTCTTTTTTTTCTCCAAAATCAACCTGTGAATTGAAATCTATCGCCCGAAAGACATTTCTTAATTTTCCACTATTATGTTCTTCAATATTATTAAGAGCAATGTTGATTTTCTGACCTATTTCAGAATCGCTTCTATTTGCATATAAATAATTAAATGTTGACTCTTCGTCTAAAACAAAAGGTTCTCTGCTCATAGCACGCTCTACTCTACGAATATCGCCCGCATATTGCTGCAGATATCTTTCCTTTGTTTCTGTACAAACATCGCTTAAATATTTTACAAATAACATCGATAAAATATAATCTTTATACCTTGAACTATCAATTTTTCCTCTAAAGCTATCACATGCTTTCCACAAAACCTTTTCAATATCACTCTTTGTTGTTTTCATGTTTTTTCCTCATTTCTTTCTGAATTTTATCAATAGCTGTTTTATAATACAACTCTTTCTGTTTCATAAGCTCATTTAATAACATCAATTCTTTTTTTGATAATAAATAAATATCCACTATTTTTCTTTGTTCCTCTAATGTTATCTGTTGAATATTCAATGAGGCATATGACATAGGCTTAACTGTACCTATCGTTGTACTATTGACATTTTGCTGAAGCTGTTGCCTCACTTTTTCAGTATTTAGCAGCCAAAATAGATATTCTGGAATAATTTTTTTGGCATCTGTTCTAATCACTACAAAGTGAGACGGTACAATCATCCCTGTATGCATTTCATCAATCAACACCGCCGTAAATGGGAATGTCAGCCTTACAATAACATCTCCCAGCTGTGTTATGTAGGTTGGCTTTATTTCTTCTGATGTTTTAAAATCATCAAGTAAATAGTCTTCAATAAAGCCTTTATTATTAATTGCTCTTAAATTTAATAATCTATATTGTATAATGCTCTCACTAACCTCTTTTGCTTGTTTTCTCGCTGTAACAAGTCCGGTATTAATGACGGCTGCTTCATCCAATCTCACCATTTACCTCCTGTTTTTATCATGACACTATCTGCTGGTATTATTTTTTAATAAATCAATAGATTAATATTGATTATTACACCCTGTCTTCGGCACAATCGACTACATAATAGTGGTCGTGATTTCGCTTGCATTCCAACACAGGAATCCGTTTTGTCACTTCTCGTTTAACCTTTCCATCGCTATATATCTTCTTTTCCCATTCTATTGGTTTGTTATAATATCTCATTTTTCCACCACATTTAGGGCATTTCGCATATATTTTTTCTATTACTATTTTTCTTCCATATCCGCTTATCGCAAAATTGCAAATCAACGGATGCCTTGTTTGCAATTTTGCAATTCTTCTCACAGTTAAAGTAATAATGAATAACATGGACAAAGCAACAAATGTCAGCAAGCTTATCTGCATATCATTTGTATTTAAAGATTCTAAAGAACCACTGAAAACAGTTCTTATATATCTTACTATTTCCCTCAGCGGCAGCAAACTTAAAATTCCTATAGCACAACTCAACCATGTCAACACTGCCAATGTCAAAGGACTGCGCCATACAGGTTCTGGTTTATATACAGGCCTGTCTTGCTGTTCTTTTTGTTCAATGATATTATTCACTATATTATTCACTATATTATCCGCTATATGTGTTCCATTACCAAATGAATTATTTTCTATTTTTTTGTTGTTGCTATAATCTATTTTTTTACTCATATGTCCTCCTCCATATAAAGGTGGAATCGCAGCACCCTTGCATAAATTATCTGTTTTCTTTTGGAATCCTAAATGCCTTTTTACCATATTGATTTGCATATACTCTTGTCCCATCTTTTTTAGTTATATATGGTGTAAAAATATATACTACATCATCTTCCTTTTTGCTTTCCTTTTTCTCTGCCAAATAATCCTCCTTTCTCATAACAATTGAATTGCTTGGCATAATATGCTATAATTATTTTGTATAAAGTCGTTGCAATTCCATATTATGCTTCGATTTTCTGAAGACTGTAAGGTTGCCGCCTTATAGTCTTTTTTGTTATGCATTTATTGAACAACATCATTTTATAATACCTAATTAAATTTGTCAACATTTTTTGTTATGCTTGTTTTAAACATATTTTTTACTTTTATTGTAATTTACTTCTCTTTTCCCCATTTTACATTGCCATACTCTACCTTACCCACGCACACCTCATATATCTTTCCCAATTTGTCATACAATTCATTGAAATCCTTTTTAATTTCCAATCTGTCCCCCCTATTTGAAATTAGTTAAACTTAAAAAACTTTGGGAAAGTCTGTATTCTACTAAAACTTTTTCAAGACTCGTACTCCTAAAAATTTTTAATGGTTTTTGCCAGATACGCACTTTGTAATACAAGTGCCTCTGGTTAGGAGGCTGCCCCTAAAACCTCGCTTCATCGTAAGCGTCAAATAAGAACGTGTAGTGAAATATATGGCGTTCTCCTGTAAACTTGGGGTTAGAGTTTTTAGAGTCCACTCCCAAAACTCTAAATCTAGATAAAGGAGAATACCTATGGACATTTCCA
>CATOPL010000018.1 GCA_951802115.1 uncultured Lachnospiraceae bacterium
GTGTTATAAATATGTACATGATACTGCTGCTTACCATATTTATTGTTTTAAAATAATTTTACATACATTCCGGCAATGTAAACAGATTCTGCAATCTTTCCTTCGGATGGCCCGGTCACCTGAAAGCTTTCACCAGGTTCCTGAGAAAAGCAGTTCAGATTTAGGCAGTCATTCCAGTCTGCCCTTCCAATCTGAGGAAGTCCATGGGGGCCGAGATGTTCGGAAAAATAAGAAAAGGCACGCCGCATATGATCCAGGATATTTTCTGTTACTTTGCTGTCCGCATAAGTCACCATTTCTTTCAAAATCGGAAAATCTCCGGTTTCCCTTAGATAAGCGCTGACAGCTGCCAAAAACCAAAGGGGATCATCGTTAAATCCTCCACCCACATCCATATTCCCCTTTTTTGTAAGCGGCTGGTATTGATGGTAGGCGCTTCCGTCTTCTTTCTGAATCGACGCGATGTTTAAGATCCGCTCTCTCGCTTCTTCCGGTACAATATGTACAAAGCCAAGTAGATCCTGACAGGAATCACGAAATCCAATCTGCCTTCCAAGGCCGGATTCATAGTAAGATGCGGTTCTGCAAACCCGAAAAGTTGTGATGCACTGATATTGATTCCAGATATTAACCATACGATTTACGTGAGTATTTTTGCTTTGCACCTGATAATGAGACAGTAACTCTCTCCAGTTTTTCTGCAGCTTTTCAAACTCCTCTTCTACCCGTCCCGGAGCGAAATATTCTCTTAACATCTGCCTGGCCAAGCAAATATTGGCTTTCCCTTCCCTCTCCCATTTCTCGTCTTTCTTGTTCTTTGCATAACCAAGCATAAAGGTACAGGTCTTCTTCTCTCCCGGCATCAAATGCAGATGAATCTGATGAGCGGCAATGGGATAGCCATCTACCAGATTAGAATTGCTGCATTTTCCTCGCTCCACAGCAACCGGTACGGCAATCGAACGATAATTCCCCACAAAACTGTCCCGATTTACATCATAACCATGAATAGCGGTATCCACTGCATAAAAACTATAGTGTCTTCTTCTCTCCCTGTATTCAGTAAAATGACAAATCAGAGAATCTTCCACCATCATTTCCGCAATATTCAAATTGCGCTGAAAATTACTCATATCATCCACGGCATTCCACAAACACCACTCAACATAGGAAAAAAGCTCCAGATCTTTTTCCTGATCACTCTGATTGGTAATTGTAATTTCCTGCAGTTCACATGGCGCATCCCAGGGTACAAAATCTCTCACACAGGCCTCAACTCCGTTTTTCGAAGACCGAAAGAGATTGTATCCCATTCCAATCCGACACTCATAATCATCCAGTTCTGTCTGTGTCGGCTTGAATGTAGGATTCCAGACAGTGTCCTGATCTTTGATATAAAGATATTTTCCATCCATATCCAACGGCAGACTGTTGTAACGGTATCTGGTAATGCGCATAAATTTGGCATCGCAAAAATAAGAATAACCTCCGCTTGTATTAGATATCAACGAATAAAAAGAGTGATTTCCCAAATAATTGATCCATGGCGTCGGTGTTTTGGGAGTTGTAATCACATATTCCTTATTTTTGTCATCAAAATATCCGTATTTCATATGGTTCCTCCTGATTTTAATTTGCGCTTTCGTATTCAAAGCCTGAGTTTTGAAAGATCAACATAATTCTCTTGCAAACATGCCTGCAACGACGTATCTTAAATTTATGCGTCGGGTATATGTGGAAAATCTGGGTGGTTTTCTTACCGTTTCTACAAAATATATGTATATGTTCCGCTTCCTATTTCTGTATGGATGACATTTCCTTCTCTGTCAGAGAGAGAAAGTTCTGCTGTCATATTGGGGGGAATCACAATACGATAATGCAGTTTTTTTCCCTCTTTTTTCCATTCTGATATGATCGTTCCCCGGACCGAACAGTAAGATGCATTTACCTCTTCCAGCTCCTGGGGAACATAAGGACAAATCCGTATCCGATCCATCCCAACCGCATTCTCCGGCCAGTTAATTCCAGCCAGAAGTTCATAAAAAAATACGCCGTTGGAAGCATGCATTGGATGATTCAGGGAATTCATCGTACTTGCTGAATCCATCTCCCACCGTTCCTGCAGGGTCGTCGCACCGTTCAAAATCATGGGAAGAAAACCGGGATATGTTTTCTGCGTCAAAAGCCGATAGGCAAGATCCGGACGATCAAAGCGGATCAATGTGTCCAAAAGAACCTTAGTTCCTAAATTTCCTGTAGTCACATGATAATTATGTTCCTGAATGTCATTGATCAGATTTCCCAGAACTTTTTTCTCTTCCTCCTCCGGAACCAGCCCGAACAACAACGCAGGTTTCATCACACAACAAGGCTGAAGACTGCTCTGGGACAGGCGAAGCTTTGTCACACTGCCCTGTTCTATATGGATCAAACAATCATTGCATATGAACGGAATCGTCCTGCGTGTAAAACTTATATCGCTTCGTCGATAAATTATCTTCCCGTCAGAGATGCTGTCCAGATTGGAAATCTCTCTCTTTTACGACAGCTCTGTGAAAAGCAGTTCAACGATCTGGAACAAACAAAAACTCATCTGCCGGAAAAAATAATTGATTATGTGCGGTTTATATTGATCACTCTGGATCAATTTCTGAATGAAATGCTTCATATCCCGCTGTCGCAGTTTGAGAATCAATGGGATACTTTTTATACCAGATATCATTTTACTCTTCATGAGCTGAAAATCTATCTTTTCTCTATTTTAGACAGGGTCAATGAATTTATGCGTTCAAAGGAAGATTATAATGAAATTGTTCTTTCGGCAAAACAGTATATTAATGATCATTATCAGGAGAATATCACACTGCGTTCAGTAGCAAATTACCTGCATATGAATGCTTCTTATGTCAGTTCGCTGTTTAAAATGAAAACCGACATCTCTTTCACACAATATCTGACGGACATTCGCATACAAAATGCACTGCTCCTGGTAACAACGACCCAGAAAAGCGCCGCAGAGATCAGCGAACTGGTCGGCTACTCCAATCCGAATTATTTTATTAAAGTATTTAAAAAAGTAACTGGAAGTACCATATCGGAATATCGTAACCGGCGCTGATTTTTACATTGACGAATCAAAACAGAAATTGTTATACTAGAATGTATGTAAATGAAATTCTGTACTAAATCCGGTACAATATTAAGAAATGAGCAACAAAAAGGAGTATTCAAAACAATGAAATCATCCGGTGAACTGCGTACTTTGCTGCGTTCTATTGATCATAAAAGCTATCCTGCTTATAAGTCTCTGGCAGGTATCTATCAATTTACTAAATTTTCTCTTTCCATTGATCATGTACAGGGAGACCCTTTTGCATCTCCCTCCAGTCTTCATGTGGAAATCAATCATAAAGAAGCAGCATTTCCGACTGCCTATTATGAAAAGGAATGTTCTCGTATTGCACTGCAGGATTATCTGACCCGTCAGTTTGCTTCTCAGTTTGAAGATTATAATTTTAAAGCAAAAGGTTCCGGAAAAAGCGGACTGTTATCTATTTCCCGCTGCGGGCAGGAAGTGCTGGAGCGAAGCGCCTGTCAGATCACGGACACAAAAATGATTGCCCGTTTTCATGTGGGATTTCCCGCTTTTGGACGGACAATCAATGCAGGCGAGCTGGAGAAAATCCTGTTCGATTTCCTTCCGGTATGTGTAGAAAACAGTTTCTTCTATGCAAAACTGAATAAGAAAAAAGTAGAAGCCGCAATTTTCTTGTCGGAAGATCAGGAAGCGATACGAAAACTTTTAGATCAGGAAAACCTGGCCGCTTTTGTTGCCAACGGTTCTATCCTTCCCAGAAAAAGCGGGGTCTCCGACCTGCCCATGAAGGACAGCGTACCCTTCTGCTCTCCTGCCTCCATGGAACGCACTTTTATGTTGCCCCATAAAGGAGCCATTACAGGAATGGCTGTTCCACGCGGAATCACGTTGATTGTAGGCGGCGGTTATCACGGAAAATCCACGCTTTTGGAAGCGCTGCAGACAGGTGTATATAATCATGTTGCCGGGGACGGTCGGGAATATGTAATTACAGACGATACGGCAGTAAAGCTGCGCGCCGAAGACGGACGTTCTATACGGAGGGTAGATATTTCTCTTTTCATCAATGATCTGCCCAATAAAAAAGATACCGCCTCTTTCTCCACACCAGACGCCAGCGGAAGCACCTCGCAGGCAGCGGGAGTGATCGAACATATGGAGTCAGGCTCCCGTCTGTTTCTCATCGATGAAGATACTTCTGCCACCAATTTTATGTTGCGGGATGATTTTATGCAGCAGGTGATCAGCAGGGAAAAAGAACCGATCACTCCATTCCTGGAACGAGCCAGAGACCTGTATGAAAAGAACGGTATTTCCACTATTCTTGTAGCTGGAAGCTCCGGCGCTTTTTTCTATATTGCGGATAAAATTCTGCAGATGGACTGCTATCGCCCTCTTGATATTACAGAACATGTAAAAATACTCTGCAAGGAACACAAAGCGCCCCGAATTCAGGCCCCCGGTTTCCAGGTTCCTGATTTTCAGCGGATTTTGCCTGTCTATAACCGCAGCAAAAACCGCAGCGGAAAAGATTACCGGGGAAACCGCTCGGGCGGCGGAAACCGTCATGAACACATGAAAGTAAAGACTTTTGGCAGAGATTCTTTCTCTTTGGATAAAGAGACTGTTGATTTACACTATGTGGAACAACTTCTGGACCCGGAACAAACTGCAGCTCTGGCATATATGCTGCGTTATGCTCTGGAACAGATTATAGACGGAAAACGTACTGTCAGGCAGACAGTGCAGATTCTTAGTGATGTACTGGAAAAAAAAGGCTGGGAACCTTTCTGCAATTCTTACATCCCCTGCGGGCTGGCAGTTCCACGCAGACAGGAACTCTTTGCATGCCTGAATCGTTTCCGCGGCTGATGAATGTATGTTCTGTAAAAGTCAAATCTCCCGCAAAACCTGCAGCAGGTTAAATTGCGGGAGATTTGTTTTCGGCTTTGTCTTTATTCCTGATTGAGTACTTCTGTGATTTTATTAATCATCTCATCCTCTTTCAGACGGAATTTGATTTCTACACGTCTTGAAGACGCCATGTCAACTTCGCTGGAATCCATCTGATATATAGGACTGCTGAAAGAACGACCGTTGACTGTCAGCAGATTCTGAAGCTGATCGATCTGATCTTTTGACAGACCATTGGCATCATCCAGGCAGAACTTTGCCACAGAATTTGCCCGGTTATAAGACAATGTCATATTACTCTCGTAGCTGCCATCCGTATCTGTATGCCCTTCTATGATAATCTCTGCAATATAGGGACGGAAATTACTCTGCAAAAGAACCCCTAAATACATGGGAATAATTTCTTTTAATGTATCTTTACTTTCTGCGGTCAATGTTGCGCTGTTATACCGGAACAGTACATCGGATGAAAAGGTAATTGAGCCGGTCTGCGCGTCAACCTTCATGGAGGAATTGCTGAAACGCGTCTGCAGTTCGCCAATGATATCTGTCCGGATACCAACAATATCCCTCAGTTCACTTCTTGTTGCACTTAATTCAGCACGCGCCTCATCAATCTCCAGATAAGCGGCATCGAGCTCTTCCTGTGTCATAGTTGCTTTTGCATAAGCTTCTTCCAGCTCTTTTAAAGAATTTTTCAGCTCTTTTTCTGATGCTTCCAGCTCTGCTTTGGACGCTTCCAGATCCGCTTCTGACGCTTCCAGCTCTGTCCGGGTAGCATTTAGCTGCAGCTGCGCTTCTTCCAGATCAGATCGCTTCTGTTTATAAATGGCAAGCGTAACAGCAATGATCAGAATAAAAATCAAAAGCAGGGCGGCCATCATATCCGAATAGGACTGCCAGTAACTGGGCTCTGCAAATACAGATTTTGTCTTGTTCTTATTTTTCATACATATCCCTCATCTGCTGAAAGGTATACAACTCATTGCTCAGGTTGTCACAGGTATCAGAAAGCTTCTCTTCTATCTCCCGCTGCCGCTGTAAAGCAAGATTCATGGTGTCGTTCATCGTACGGCTTGCTTCGAGCAGCAGGCGGGTGCTCTCTTCAAGACGCTGAAAATTCCTTGCATAAGTTCCCTGTGACTCACAGGCCTGATTCAGGGATTTCCCAATGTTTCCGAACTCCGTTCCCATAGTACTCGACAGACGGTCCATGAACTGCTGGATGATCTGTTCCATCCCTTTTGTCTGTTCCAGGGCGTTTCCGCGCATAAGTTCCACGATTGTTTTAAGAAAATTCGCCATATTCGACTGATAGATCAGCATGGCGCTTGTATTTTCATCTCGATTGCTGACAGGAGGAGCCACACACTCATGAAAAGTCGACAGAAAATCCTGAAGCTTTTCATACGCATCCGACATCAGGCTGCGATATACAAATGTAAAAACCAGAGAAAAGAAAATACCATAAACAGAAGTGTGAAAAGCAACTTTCATACCGTCAAGCAAAGGGGCAATATTATCAGATATCGTAAAAATATCATTTCCGGAAAAAGAGCTCATTCCCATACTAAGTCCCAGAAAAGTTCCCAGAATACCAAGTCCCGTAAGCGTTCCGGAAACGGCAGAATTAAAATAGGTCATTCCGGCCTGATCCAGCAATTCCTCATTTATGTACTCCTCAATCGGACACGCCTCTGTAACAAGCCCTTTGGGACTTGTATGCGCCTGAACACGCTTCTGATATTTTTCAAACTGTATGTTTAACGCAGGGCTCGGGAATAATTCCCGTTTCTGACGGTATTCCGGCCACAGATTTTTCTGTGTCGCACTGTATCGGTCGCGAATCTCCTCTTCTGCGAACACCAGTGCGTCTGTGACATGATTCAATCTCGCAAAGCTCATAAATGATACGCTGAACAGAATGCCGATTACAAACAGAAATCCCACGTTGATCAAAAGATTGCTCATGGAAACGGTATCTCCTGTAAATACACCGTTTATGTAGAGAATGAAGCCAAACATCAGAATGTACAAAAACAGCAGAATATAATATAGTTTATTTTTCATGGTGAACCTCCTTCATATGTCATATATCCAATCTAACACATTTTTTTTAATCCTACAAGAAAACGCAGGCAATCTTAAATGAATCTTTATGATTTCTTAAAAAAGAAGTCCCATGTTTTAAAGTCACTTACGACTTTTTGCATAGTATGGAACGATTAGCATTTTTCCTGAAATCAGGCGATCATCCGTCATATGATTGATACGCATGACTTCCAGAATATATTCCTTTCTGCTTCTGTAATGCTCATAGTCCATATATTCAGCTGCAAGTTCCCATAAAGTATCACCTTTCTGAATCTGGATATTACTGTAAAACTTATGCGAAAGCTCCTTTTTTGTCTCTTCGGCTCTGGCGAGAAGCGTCCCGAAACCGACTCCCATACCAAACATGAATATCAGTGTTGCGCAGAAGATAAGCATACGTATTCTTAAACGCTTCTGCTCTCTTAAAGTCTCATCTCTTCTCGCCTTTCTGATCTCTTCTCTCTTTACTCTCAGTTCTTCATCCATCTTATGCACTCCCTCTGTCCTGAATCCAAACATTTGTTCCTGTTTTTTATTATAGCAATCGAACGCCTGTTTGTCAACAAAAATCGAATATCTGTTCTGATTAAAACTTTAATATTACGGAAATATACTTGCTTTATATGTGATTTTTCGATATAATTTTTACTGTATAATATTGACGTGATACAGAACTGCACAGATATTCCGGCAATGCTGTACATATAAAAAATAAAAGTTCAGGAGGAACCTGTCATATGAATCTGGGAATTTTAAAAGATATCAAGAATGGAGAAAATCGTGTCATCGCCACACCTGCGGAAGTGGCGACACTGACTTCTGACGGAGTCTCTGTCAAAGTACAGAAAGGTGCCGGTATCAAAGCCGGTTTCGAAGATACTGCTTATGAAGCGGCTGGGGCAGTTCTTTCTGACACGGCGGAAGAAATTTACAAAACCTGCGATATGGTAGCAAAAGTAAAAGAATTTGAACCTTCAGAATATGATCTGTTAAGAGAAGGACAGATTGTGTTTACCTGTATTCATCCGGCGGCGCATCCAGAAGAAGTTCAGGCATTGCTGGACAGGAAAGTCATAGCATTCACAGCAGAAGATTCTCACCGTTATGGTTCTCCCAACTGTGAAGCGGCAGGAAAACAGGGAGCTCTTTTCGGCCTGGAATCCATGCTGACCATCAATGGTGGAAAAGGAAAGTTCGTCAGCGGTCTGGGAGGCGCGCCCGGTATGAAAGTGCTGATTCTGGGAGGCGGCATCGTCGGACAGGCTGCACTTTCCGTGCTCCATGCACTTGGCGCCTGGTGCACGGTTATGGATATTAACATCGGTACTCTGCGGTCTATCAGCAGACAATATCACGAGCAGGTCAACACCATGATTTCCACAAAAGAAAACATCAAAAAGCTGCTTCCGGATACCGATCTGGTTCTCAACTGTGTCAAATGGCCGAAGGGCTGTACCGAATATCTGATCGACCGCCCGATGCTGCGGCTGATGGAAAAAGGCTCTGTCATCGTAGATATCAGCAATGACGAGCAGGGAGCCGTTGAGTCTTTTCGTGAGACCACACATGAAAATCCCCGTTATACAGAAGACGGCATCGTCCACTATTGCGTGGGGAATATTCCGGGAGCGATTGCTCACTCAACTTCTATCGCCTATGCGACGTCCGTACTGCCCCATTTTCGCAGTCTGGCAAAATATGGCGTGGCCGAAGCCTGTGCCAGAGACGGCTACCTGAGAAGAAGTCTGACTGCCTACAAAGGCTATCTTACACATGAAGAAACAAGTGCATTGCAGAACCGTCCGTGGATCCGACCGGAGGATATACTGGAGATTGCAGACCAAAATCTGGACCCGGCACCTCCTGCGACCGTGACCCGTTCTGATCATTATATCAGGCTGTGACAGAATTTCTGCAGCCTGACAGAGATATCCGCTGACACCGGAGCCCTCTCAATGCAGATTATTTACAAAAAGGAGGACTTTCTAACATGGAAGCAGAAATTATCAACATGGGATTTATATCTATTATCCCGGCTCTTATCGCGATCGTACTCTCGTTTGTCACGAGAAATACCATCGTATCACTGGTAGCCGCCTGTATCACCGGAACCCTGCTGGCAGGGCAGGGACTGATGGGTTTTCCGACTCTTTTAAAAGAAAGCCTTGGAACTACCAGCTTTTCATGGGTCATGCTTTTAAACACATTCATCGCCATCATTGTGGCATATTTTCAGAAAACCGGTGCAATTCAGAGCTTTTCCCAGATGATCCACGATAAAAATCTAAGCCGCCGGGGCGCGCAGCTTATGGCGTGGGTACTCGGTATTTTTGTCTATTTCAGTGATTCTTTCAGTCCGTTGTTTGTAGGAAGTACTATGAGAAGTATTACTGACAAAGCACGTATCTCCCGTGAAAAACTGGCTTATATCGCAGATTCCACCTCCGCACCGGTCAGCGTTCTTGTACCGATCACCGGATGGGCAGCCTATTTAAGCGGACTTGCCGTAGGAATCGGCTGCATTGTCACAGATGAAGATGCCGCCGCTCTGTTTCTGCATGCGATTCCTTTTAATTTTTATGCGCTTCTTGCGGTGATCATGGTTGGACTGATTGGTTCCGGAATTGTAAAAGATTTCGGCCCTATGGCAAAAGCCGAGAGACGCGCTATGGAAGAGGGAAAAGTTCTGCGGGACGGCGCAGTTCCTCTGATTGGCAAGGAGTTGACGGAAATGAAAGCATATGAAGGGATTCGTCCCAGAGTGTTTTTGAATTTTCTTCTGCCGGTTCTGATGATCATCACCATCGCTTTGGGTACATATATCACTCTTGGTTCAGCCAAGACGATGGAGGCATTCCTGTTTGTCATTATTTTCATGAGCATCAGCATGATGATACAGGGAATTCCGTTCCGCGAAATCATGGATACGCTGACAGACGGCATCAAAGGAGCCGTTCCGGCCGTCACGCTTCTGGCACTGGCCTATTCTATCAATGCTCTGAGCAAATCTATGGGAACTGCCAATTATATTGTATCGCTGAGTGAAGACTTTCTGACCCCGGCGCTGCTTCCGGCCATCATCTTTCTTATATCGGCGATTATGGCTTTCGCGACAGGCTCTTCGTGGGGCACCTTTGCCATCTGTATGCCCATCGCTCTTCCGCTGGCATTTACATTTACCGGCGGGGCTTTAAGTCCGCTGATCTATGCATGTTTTGCTGCAGTGGCAGGAGGAGGCGTATTCGGAGACCACTGCTCTCCGCTTTCAGATACAACGGTGCTGTCATCTACCGGGTCCGCTTCGGATCATATTGATCATGTCCAAACTCAGCTTCCTTATGCACTTTGCTGCGGCTCGCTGGCAGTCATTCTGTATCTGGTGATTGGTTTCTTATTCATTTGACATAATATTCAGGCGCTGCATTACAGAAATTCCGATAGATTCAGCAATGCAGCACCAGATATTTCTCACCATAAGCTTTTTGCACATCAGATAATCCAAGCATCAGGGAATCCATCAGAAGCTCCGTTTCGGCGGAGATTTCTGATGTGAATTCCCAGCTTTCCACTACTCCGTCCCTGCAGTCGCAGGTAAATGCATCTTCCGTAAATTTCTCTATAGAATTGATGGTGTTAATTACCAGTGCAGAAACTGCAGCACAGACGATATCCTCCCCGGGATCTGCATATCCTGCATGCCCTTTTATCGTAAAAGTTTTATATCTGCCTTTTTCACGTATAACCTTGATCTGAATCATATTCCACACTCCTTTGCCTGTTCCCAAAGTGTTTTTCTTTGTTTTTTGCGGGTCAGTTCCATCAGTCCCAGTCCCGTCATGTCTACTGCAGATGCTTTCTGAGGATCTCTTCGTAAAAATTCTTTCATACAGGCCAAAAGTTCCTGCTTTTTTTCTTTTCTCTCCATATCGACAAAATCCACCAGAATCATACCGGACAGATTCCGAAGCCTTAACTGTCTTGCAATCTCACCTGCCGCCTCAAGATTGATTTTCCAGATGGTCTCCTGTTTGTTTTTTCCGCTTGCGTATTTCCCTGTATTGACATCGATGACCGTCAAAGCTTCTGTCGGTTCTATGATCAGGTAAGCGCCGGATTTCAGCCAGATTTTTGAGGAAAGGGCATCTGTCAGTCCTTTTTCCAGGCGATACAGTGCCTTTAAAGACAGCTTCTGATCTTCATAAAATCGAAGTTTCCCTGTATTCTCAGGCATCTCATCCTGAAGGAAATTCTGTATCTGTTCATATACCTCTTTATCATCCGTCAGGATCTCCTGCAAATTTTCACTCCTGCTGCCAAGAATCGCATCCAGATACGGCGGTCTGCCTTTCTGAACACAGGAGCGCACTGTGCGATGTACAGCCTGTTCCGTCAGATAGCGATACTGATTGAGAAGTTTTTCATACTCTCTGCAAAAGTCTTCCTGTTCCGCCTGTCCAGCATTGGTTCTGATAATCAGTCCAGCATCGGGAAGACGCCAGTTTTCTATCCAGGTTCTGATTCTTACTTTGTCCTCAGATTTTAATTTTGAGGAGTAACCGACAACTGTATTTCCGGTCGTCAGTACCAGATATTTCCCTGTCAGACTGAGATTTGTTGTTACAGACGGCGCTTTTGTTTTTACCGCTTCTCTGCAGACCTGTACCAGAAGCTCATCGCCCTCTGTAAGCTTCATCTGTTTTTTCGGTCTGGTATAAATGGGAGATTTCACATCCTCCAGTGGAAGATAGCAGATGATTCCGTGATCAATTTCCACAAAAGCGGCGCCGATATTTTTAACAATATTTTTTACTTTTCCTATATAAATATTCCCCAGAATCGAAGACCGTCCAGCTGGAAGCAGGGATAATTCCATAAGTTTTCCTTCTTCATACAGCGCATCCGCCAACACTCCGTCCTGCAGACAGGTAATGATTTTGATATTATTCAATGTCTTCTCCCAGATTTTCCAGTGAAATCAGCACGCGGTCATCTTCTGACCCCTGGTTGGCATAGATCTCTTTTCGGTGGATCAGCAAAGCAGATGAAGGAATCTCCCTATTCGCCCAGACACCGAAAGCGTACATCAGAAGTTCCGGTTTCAGATTGTGTACGCTTCCTGCGGATAACTGCAGATCAAGCGCCTTGTCTTTCACAGAACAATCATAAATCCATGGACGTATGTCTACTTCCTGATGTCCTTTTTTGGTTTCTTTCAGAACCGGAATCTCCGTCTGAGAAATAAATTCCAGCCATCTCTCCTGCCATCCGTCTCCGGGTTCATATCCTTTTCGGAAACGGACTTCATAATCTGCTGCAGCAACGATCGACATGGCATTTTTGCTGTTTTCCGGTAAAAGGCGAAAACTGATTACATCCATACCTTCTGCCATGGTCTCATTCATGCGTCTGATTGCTTCTTCGGAAGGCAGCGTACGGTTTACACGAATATCCACATATTCCGCTTCACTGGTCAGTCCCAGACCAAGAGGCGCTGCAAATGACATGATCATATGAGGACTGAAGCCTTCTGAAAAGCAGATATCAATATCTGCTCTGCGTATTACTTTCTGAAAATACCGCATGACATCCAGATGACTGATAAATTTCATCGGACCATACTTACGGAATTTAATCCTGATGTTCATGACAGATCCCTCCTCCCAGTACAGACGCGCCGCAGCCGGAACAGCTCTGCCTGCAGTTCGGCGTTACAGTTCCTTCCTGTGCGCGTTTCCATTCTCTTTCCAGAAATGCACGGTTTACGCCGATATCTATAAAATCCCACGGAAAGATTTCATCCAGTGCACGGGCTCTGGTTGTATAAAAATCAGTGTCAATGCCGCATTCTCTGAAAGCTTCCATCCACAGATCATTTTTAAAGAATTCACTCCAGGAGTCAAACAGGCAGCCTTTTTCGTAAGCCCGTCTGACTGCTTTGCCTGTTCTTCTGTCCCCTCTTGCCAGGATACCTTCCAGCACGGTGACATCCGCTTCATGCCAGTTGTATTTTATACTTTTCTTATTTTTCTGTTCTTTAATCTCGTGATTGACCACATAAGCACGATGCAAAAATTCTTCTTTCGTACACATCTGCGCCCACTGAAACGGCGTAAACGGTTTCGGTACAAAGAAAGACGTACTGAGTACAATCTGACATCTCTTATTTCTCTGCTCCTTCGGCACATCATAAAAGCATTCGGCAATTTTCTCAGCAAGCCAGGCAATATTTTTCATGTCTTCTTCATTTTCTGTCGGAAGACCCAGCATAAAATATAGCTTCACACGATTCCAACCGCCTTCAAACGCCTGACTGGCTCCCTGCAGAATAACTTCCTCTGTCAGTCCTTTATTGATTACGTTGCGAAGTCTCTGAGATCCCGCTTCCGGCGCGAAAGTCAGGCTGCTCTTTTTCACGTCCTGTACCTTTCCCATCACATCCAGGGAAAAAGCGTCAATCCGCAGAGAGGGCAGAGAAATATTAATTCCCCTGGCGCCGCATGTTTCAATCAAAAATTCTACCAGTTCTCCAAGCTTTGAATAGTCGCTGGAACTCAGGGAGCTCAGGGAGATTTCTTCATAACCGGTATTTTTCAGCATCTCCTCCGCACAGCTTTTCAGCATGGAAACGTCACGTTCTCTGGTCGGACGGTACAGCATTCCTGCCTGACAGAACCGGCAGCCGCGGATACATCCTCTCTGAATCTCAAGCACCACCCTGTCCTGTGTTGCTTTCAGAAAAGGAACTACCGGTTTTCTGGGATAGAATGTATCTGTCACATCCTCAACAATCTGTTTTTTCACTTTCTCCGGAGCCTCAGGACAGTTGGGAGTCATGGACGCGATCGTTCCGTCTTCCTTATACACCACATCATAAAGAGATGGAACATAAATTCCCGGTATTTGCGCCGCCTGCTTTAAAAAATCTTTTCTTGGCAGTCCGCTTCTCTTCCACTCCTTATACAGATCCATCAAGCGGAAATACTGTGTTTCCCCTTCCCCGATGTAGAACAGATCAAAAAAATCTGCCAGAGGCTCCGGATTATAAGCACACGGACCTCCACCTATGACTACAGGGTGTTCTTTCGTACGCTCCTCTGCTCTCAGGGGAATCTGTGATAAATCCAGAATCTGCAGAATATTCGTATAACACATCTCGTACTGTATGGTAATGCCCAGAAAGTCAAATTTTTTCACCGGTTCCTGTGATTCCAGGGCAAAAAGCGGAATATTTTTCTCCCGCAGAACCTGATCCATATCTGTCCATGGTGAGTAGACACGTTCACACCAGATGTCTTCTCTCTGATTAAACATATCATACAGAATCTGGATGCCCAGATGAGACATGCCAATCTCATAGACATCCGGAAAGCACATGGCAAACCGGATATCCACTTTCTCCTTTTCTTTCATGACTGCATTGACTTCTCCGCCGATATAACGGGCAGGCTTTTCTACAGACATGAGAATCTCGTCTGATAATGCCAGTTTTCGCATTTTTTATCCTTTCAAATCTTTGGTTACTGTATAGATGTTACGGTCTGCAGTTCTTCACCTGCAATATACTCCATGGTAATCTGCCCGCCTTCTTTGAAACGGACAATCTGAGGAAATTCACTGATGATGATATCAAAGATCATATCCCTGCCGGAAAGCACCACATAATAATGCGAATTTCCTTCTATTACCACAGGGGCCATAGTCTCTATTGTCCCGGTCACGGATTCCCCTACCGATATCGGTCCGCTGGAGATTCCGTTTGTCTTTAAAAGACTGATATATGCTTTTTCACACTCTGCTACGGTATCTCCGATCGCCACATTCTGATATTTTTTGATATTTACCATTGCATATTTTTTAACCAGACCGGCATCATCCTTCAGTGCCATAAAATAGGTCGGCTCATTTGCCACATTTAAAAGCAGCGGGAACGTGGAATGATATCCCAGGTTCTGTACCTGGCCTTCGGCGGAGTTCATAGCTGAATACTCTTCCGCACCCGGACATGCATAATATTTGGCTTCCATCGTACGCTGGTTCATAAGAACAAATCCTACATTGGATTCATCTCCGCTCACGGATGTGATACCGGTATATACCCACACATCATCTTCCATGGCCAGATAATTATATCCGTCTGTCGTCTGCAGACAGCCCTTTTGACTCAATACACTGTTGAAAAAACCATTCATATACAACCCGTAATAATCGTAGAGCTGGATCAGCAGATTGGCGGAGTATACGGAATCCACCCACTGCGGACAGTTTTCTATTTCATAGCAGGATGTTTCACCCGTGATCGCGTTGCAAAGAACCACCTTTCCGATCGTCTGACCGCCGAACAGCCCGATATTAAATTTTTTCACAGGACAGATCCAGTAAGGAGTTCCCTCCTCATCAATTTCAAAACTTAACTGGTCAAATATATAAGTCGGGTAACGGAACCTCAGATGCCGATAAATATTTCGGTTAAAATACTCGCTCTGCGAATAGCGGATATAACTGCCTTCCGGAAGCCGGACGCACTCTGTATCCTGCGTCGTCATATCGATCATAATATAAGCCGGAATGCCTTCCCCCATATTTGTCAGCCATTTAATAGGGCTGGCATACATAAGAGGTGTTACACGTATGGGTTTATTCTGATAGTTGATCTGTGTATACAGCGAACTGACTTCAAACTGAGATACCATATCGATAAGCGATCCCATCTTCCGGTTTCCTAAAAGTGTCGCCGAACTTTTATCCAGAAGAGGAATCTCATCGTAGTTCACTTCAGCGATATCTTCTGTAAAAGTTCCCTCCTGCACAGACAACAGCTCATGATATTTATTAGCATTCACAATCGGAGACGACAGTATGGTTCCGATTCCATAGATAATCAGCAGGACAACTGCCACCAGTCCTCCGACTTTCAATGGTCTGATATCGCCAGCCGGAATTCCGTCGCGAATTCTCCTTGCGCTGAAGAGAAGCGTCAGCACGATAACCAGAGAGATGATGAACATCCAGAATCCGCTGGAATGAATATTCACTGCCGGAATCGTTACATAATAATACACACATGCTGCTGCGGCAATAAGAAGTGAAAGCAGCAGCTTTATTTTCAGTTTCATGATACAAAGATCTCCTTTCTGAAGCATCAGTAACTGGTGACATTCTATCATAAAGGAACATTTCTAACAAGGCTTGTACCAGAACAAATATTTATTTATGATATGGCGCACCGCTTCTGATCATATAGCTGCGGTAGATCTGTTCCAGAAGAACTACCCGCATCAGCTGATGAGGAAAAGTCATCTTTGAAAAACTGAGTTTTAGATCCGCTTTTTCCAGAATCTGCGGGGACAGTCCGAGAGATCCCCCAATGATAAAGGTAATATGGCTGATTCCATTGATATTCCATCGCTCCATTTGCTGCGATAGTTCTACCGAGTCAAACGTCTTTCCATTTATGGCCAGTACTACAACATAAGAATTTTCTGAGAGTTTCCGCAAAATACGATTGCCTTCTTTTTCCCGAATTTGTGATTCCTGCGCTTCACCGGCTCCATCCGGAGTCTTTTCATCCGGCACTTCTAACAGCTCCAGTTTGCAGAAACGGCTCAGACGTTTGGCGTATTCTTCAATCGCGGCTGTAAAATATTTTTCCTTGATCTTTCCTACTGCTATAACTGTAATTCTCATTCTGGATTCCACCTTGTTTTTCCTTCGTTTTTTCTGTATAATATGACATGATCATTTAAATCGTTGCTGCCGGCAGGCATTCTGCGCAGAACTTTAAATGCTTTTGCCATCATATTACTATGAAACTGTCCATATGAAAAGCTTTCTTTTTCATAACACGGCGAAAGGAGAACCGCTATGCCCTGGTGTCCCATATGTAAAAATGAATATATTGAAGGAAAAACACATTGTCCTGACTGCGATGCAGACTTGGTCGATGAATTGACGGAAGAGGTACCTCAGCAAGTAAAGGAAGTATCTGCTCCTGATCAGGAAGAACTTTCAGAGATTGCTGCCCGCGCCGCCGCTGCCAGGCAGATGAATACTCATGTCTCTGCCAGAGACCGTCATTCTGAAACCAAATCTTCCGCATGGACATTTTTGATTGTAGGCAGTATCGGTTTTCTTATAATTACGCTTTCACTTGCAGGAGTGATTGTCCTTCCCTTCAACACTTTTTCACTTGCAGTTATGGAAGGTCTGTTCCTGATTTTCCTCATTGTTGCCGGTATTTCTTTTAAAAATGCCATGAAAATGCTGGATGACATATCCCGGGAAGATGATCTGGAGTGCCGAATCCGGGCATGGGCAGCCAAACATCTGACCGTTGAAAGTCTGACTTCCGATATCGAAGAGAACCTGTCGGAGGAAATGAAATATTTTACGGTTTCCGAAATCATCCGCGAACGACTGATGTCTTCCTTTCCCGAAGTAGATGACGCTTATGCAGAAGAGCTGACGGAAACATTTTATAATGAGCTGTTTTCGTAAGGCCCGATTTCCGCTGTTATTTGATTATTGCCACTTATAGGAGTGTGTGTTGTCAAAGTGACAGATAAGCATAACATATGTCCAAAAAACTCAGCCTCCATAGCCAGCATTTTTATATATGCTGGCTATGGAGGCTGAATACTGTAGTTACATTCTCCGCCACAATTTCGCAGCTGTTTTATTTTGCGCTCAAATATTCGTGGATTCCTTTTGCTGCTGCCTTTCCTGCACCCATAGCAAGAATGACGGTAGCCGCGCCGGTGACTGCGTCACCGCCTGCATATACGCCTTCTTTGGAGGTGGCACCGGTATCTTCCGTAGCAACGATACACTGTCTGCGATTGATCTCCAATCCTTTGGTTGTCGACGAGATCAGAGGATTGGGAGAAGTTCCAAGGGACATGATGACGGTATCGCAGTCAATCGTAAATTCTGATCCCGGAACTTCTACAGGACGGCGTCTTCCCGAAGCATCCGGCTCACCCAGTTCCATACGGATACATTTAATGCCGGTTACCCAATCATTTTCATTGACCAGAATCTCTACCGGGTTGGTCAGAAGATCGAAAATAATACCTTCTTCTTTCGCATGATGTACTTCCTCCACACGTGCCGGAAGTTCTTCCTCACTTCTTCTGTATACGATATGAGTCTCTGCACCGAGACGAAGAGCTGTACGCGCCGCATCCATGGCCACATTTCCGCCGCCGACAACTACCACTTTCTCTCCGCGTACAATCGGTGTATCATACTCCTCATTAAACGCCTTCATCAGATTATTTCTGGTCAGATATTCGTTGGCAGAAAGAACGCCGCAGGCAGTCTCACCCGGAATACCCATAAACTTCGGAAGACCTGCACCGGAACCAATAAACACTGCGTCAAATCCTTCGTCTTCAATCAGTTCATCCAGTTTTACGGTTCTTCCGACAATTACATCTGTCTCAATTTTAACACCGAGCGCTTTGACATTTTCTACTTCCGGCCCGACTACGCGGTCTTTCGGAAGACGGAATTCCGGAATACCATAAACCAGCACACCGCCTGCTTTATGTAATGCTTCGAAAATCGTCACGTCATAGCCGAGCTTTGCAAGATCTCCGGCGCAGGTCAGTCCGGAAGGTCCGGAACCGATAACTGCCACTTTTTTTCCGTTCTTTTCAGCAGGAGCAGCAGGCTTGATGCCATTTTCACGAGCCCAGTCAGCTACAAAACGCTCCAGCTTGCCAATCGAAATCGGATCACCTTTTTTGCCGCGGATACATTTTCCTTCACACTGGCTTTCCTGAGGACATACACGTCCGCAAACTGCCGGAAGAGCGGACGATTTGCTGATAATCTGAAAAGCATCCTCAAATTTTTCCTCTTTTACTGCGGCAATGAACGCCGGAATATCAATGGATACCGGACATCCTTCCACACATTTTGCATTCTTACAGGTTATACAGCGTAAAGACTCCTCCACCGCTTCTTCTTTATTATAACCATAGCATACTTCGTCAAAATTCGTTGCACGAACTTTAGCATCCTGCTCTCTGACCGGTACTTTCTTCAATACATCTGCCATTATTTGTCACCTCCGCAATTTCCGCAGCCGCCATGATGCGTATCGCCTTCCTGGAATTTCAAAAGGCGCCTGCCCTCTTCCGTCTTATACATAGCCGCCCTCTTCATAGCCTGTTCAAAATCAATCTTATGTCCGTCAAATTCCGGTCCGTCTACACAGGCAAATTTCACTTCATCTCCCACAAGTACACGGCAGGCGCCGCACATACCGGTTCCGTCCACCATAATTGGATTCATACTGACAATCGTTGGAATCCCAAGCTTCTTTGTCGTCAGGCAGGCAAATTTCATCATAATCATCGGACCGATTGCCACGCACAGATCGTAGTGATGCCCTTCACTCACCAGTTTTTCCAGCATCGCCGTACCGACTCCGTGAAAACCGTAGCTTCCGTCATCTGTACACAGATACAGGTTGCCGACCTTACTCATTTCTTCTTCCAGGATCAGAAGTTCCTTTGTTCTTGCACCAACAATGATATCACATTCAATACCGTGATCATGCAGCCATTTTGCCTGAGGATATACAGGAGCTGTTCCTACGCCGCCGGCAATAAATACGACTTTTTTCTTTTTTACTTCTTCAAAGTCATCCGTAACCAGCTCAGACGGACGTCCAAGAGGTCCTACAAAATCAGCAATCTCATCTCCTGCCTTCAGCGCTACCAGCTTATGAGTGGAAACGCCGATTGGCTGGAATGCCAGAGTGATCGTCCCTGCTTCTCTGTCGTAATCGCAGATCGTCAGCGGAATACGTTCCGCGGTCTCATCCACTCTTACAATAATGAATTGCCCCGGCTCACAGGACTTTGCCACACGCGGTGCATGAACCACCTGCTTGTAGACACTTGCAGAGAGCTGCTCTGCTTCCAAAATCTTAAACATATGCTTCCTCCTAACATATCTTGTAGTGATTCTATACAATGACTACAAATCATCTGTATTTATCATAATGCAAAAGTACTTATATTTCAACAAAAAAATATCGAATTATCTGCTCTTATACCTAAAAATTACCAGTTTCTTCCCCTGATTTTCCGTAAACACCCTCGACATTATAGACAGCCTCGACAATACCGCTCATTCCGCCTTCCTCATCTACAGAAACAGCCTGAAGTACTGTAAGCCCCTGCGGTATGTATACCGGCCCCTGATAAAGTCTGGACTGAAAACCTGGTTCCTCTCCGTTTGTCGTATAATAAATCTTGCAGCCTTCTTCCGCTGTGATGGTAACAGAAAAAACAGTTTCATAACTGCCCGCCGGTACACTGAATTCCGGTTCTTCCGGATATTGAAATTCTACCTGAAAAACACCTGTAAGTTCTTCGCTGAACACACCGTCGTTGCGGACAAAAACAGCCCGAATAATGGTAGTTCCTTCTTCCACAAAAAACGGAGCGCTGTACAGAGTGTCGTTTTCATCCGGCGTTGTACCGTCTGTCGTATAATAAATGAAACCTTCGTTTTCCTTTTCATGAGAGATCGCCAGCTGCGGAGAATAACTGTAGGTCCCGGGAAGAATTCCAAACTCCGGCTTTTCCGGCAATACGACTTCTTCCGGTTCCGCCATAGATTCTTCAGACTGAAACTGATCGCAGACAAACTGGTACGTCAGGATCCCAAAAGCAAGCAGACAGATCCCTGCCAGTCCGTATTTCCACCGGTGCGGCCAGGAAACTGAAGCTTTCAAGGTCCCACTGGAAATATCAGTTTCTTTCCTTTCGTCTGTTCCTATCGTAAAATCTTCATCCGGATTATAGTCCGGAACCATCTGAATTGCATTTCCGCACTTTTCACAATATATCTTTCCTTCTGGTATATCTGTTCCGCATTTCTGGCATATCATATCAGGACATATTTCCTCTCTATCGCCGCATCAGGAAAACCATATCAGTATGTTACATGTATTCCTCCAGATACTGCTCAAATTGTTCCATCGACATCAGTACTTTCCTCGGCTTGGTACCTTCCTCTTCACCAACTACACCTGCATCTGCAAGCTGATCCATAATACGCGCCGCACGGTTAAAGCCGATTTTAAACCAGCGCTGCAGCATTCCGATCGACGCTTTTTCTTTTTCGATAATAAATTTCCCGGCTTCCGAAAACAACACGTCTTTATCACTGTTTCCTCCTGCTTCAGAGAGAACCGCATTTTCTACTGCAGATTGTACCTGTCTCATTTGTTCTGCAATCATCTGTTCTGCCTCTGCTCCGGCATTTTTACACTGACTGCTCAAAAACTCTACCACAGCACTGACTTCTGAGTCTGAGACAAAGGCTCCCTGTACACGCAGTGGTTTGGGAAGCCCATATGGTGAAAACAGCATATCGCCTTTTCCCAGCAGTTTTTCTGCCCCGTTCATATCCAGAATGGTTCTGGAATCCACACCGGAAGATACTGCAAATGCAATTCTTGACGGCATATTGGCTTTGATCAATCCGGTGATTACGTTGACAGACGGTCTCTGTGTTGCAATAATCAGATGGATACCCGCCGCGCGGGCAAGCTGCGCAAGCCGGCAGATCGCATCTTCCACTTCTCCTGGCGAAACCATCATCAGATCCGCCAGCTCATCCACGATAATAACGATCTGCGGCATTTTCTCCGGTTTGTCTCCGCCCTCAATTTCTGCAACAGAATCAATCTTGCTGTTATAGCCTTCGATATTTCGGACGTTCAGCTCTGCAAATCTGTTGTATCTGCCCATCATCTCTGTCACTGCCCAGTTTAACGCACCCGCTGCTTTTTTCGGATCTGTCACTACCGGAATCAGAAGATGAGGAATCCCGTTGTATGTGCTGAGTTCCACCACTTTAGGATCAATCATGATCAGTTTCACTTCATCCGGACGCGCTTTATACAGGATGCTCATGATCAGAGTATTGATACACACAGACTTTCCCGATCCGGTCGCACCTGCGATCAGAAGATGAGGCATCTTGGCTATATCTGTAACCATAATATTGCCGCCGATGTCCTTTCCAACGGCAAACGCAATTCTGGAAGTGTGATTTTTAAATTCTTTTGCCTCTAAAAGTTCCCGCAGCATTACCACGGAGTTCTCTTTATTGGGTACTTCAATACCCACTGCCGCTTTCCCCGGTATAGGAGCTTCAATCCGGATATCTGGCACCGCAAGATTCAATTTGATGTCATCCGTAAGAGAAAGTATTTTACTTACCTTTACTCCATGTGCGGGCTGCACTTCAAACCTGGTCACAGAAGGTCCCTGACTGACATCCGTTACTCTGGCATTAACCCCAAAGTCTTCCATAATCTGCTGTAAATGCCCTGCTGTTTCCTGAAGGTAAACCGACGCGTCTTTCTTCTTTCCCTGTCTGGGCGCAGCTTTCAGAAGCGAGATCGGCGGATACTCATATTCATACGAACGATCTCCCGGCATCTGTGTCCGCAATCCGGCTGAAGATACAGGAGCTTCCTTTTCTGTGCGGAAGTTTTCCGGTTCTTGAGACTTTTCGTCGTCTTCTTCAGTATCGTTACCGAAAACAGATACCGGCACAGGTCTGGCATTTGCAGGTTCCGGTTTTTCACTGACCTGTTCCGCTTCTCTGCGACCAAGCGCATTTTTTAGCAGATCATCTTCACTGAACGGGATCTCCTTTTCCGGCTCTTTCACAATCTCTTCCGTTTCTATTTCCAGGTCCGGCCCGGAAATACTTTCGGCCGTAATTTCAAAAATGCCCGTATCCGGCTTTCTGGGAATCGTCAGATCAGACGCAACGCCGCTGACTTTTCGTTCCATTCGCTGTTCTTTTAACTGTTCTCTTCTGCGTTCTTTACGCACTCCGGCTTCTTCTCTTCTGCGTTCCATATCCTGTCTGGCAGTCTCATACACTCTCTGACTTCCTCTGGACATTCCCCGCACAAAAGAACGTTCTGTAACGATCACAAGACAGATCACAAGAATTCCCAGAAGAACCATGTAGGCTCCAATCGTTCCAAATGCGTCGCAAAGCAGACCGGAAATCAATCCGCCGATCAGGCCGCCGCCGGTTCTGTTCATGGAACAGTATGTATAGATCTCTTTCCACCCATACACATCTGTTTTTGCCATCGTCAGCAGATGAAGCAAAGCTCCTGCCACCACACAGCCTAATACCATTCCCACTATTTTGATCGTGATAATCAGATTTTTTCTGTTTGCCAGAGAAAAAAGCACCAGAAAAAGTACCGCTACCGGAAACACATATGCAAACAGTCCCATACAGCCAAAAAAGAAACTGCTCATGGCGCCTCCTACTTTTCCTCCGAATCCGAAATTGCTGAAAAAAAGAATCCCTGACACGATCAGTACCAGCACCAGACGTATTTCTGCCCACAGACCTCCATTCTGCTCCGCTGCAGGCTTTCTCGCTGTCATTTTTTTTGCAGGAACATTGCTTTTTTTCTTTCCGCTTCTACGTGTTCCACTCATAAAATATATCCTGTCTTTCTGTTATATTTTAAATACTGTTGTACTGCCTGCAAAAAGGACTCGTCCCCAAGGACCAGTCCTTCTGTTCTTGTCAGTTCCTGTCAGCATTTTAAAGATTTTCTTCAAAAAACGCCTGCATCTCTTCTGCCGCAACATCCTCATCCGGCCCTGTCACTGTGACAGTCACTGTATCACGATATTGAATATCAAGATCTATAACTGACAGCAGTTTTTTTAAGTCCCCGCTATTTCCTTTGTTGGCAATCACAATACTGCTCTTAAACTCTTTGGCAAGCTGCAGGATCAGTCCGGCTGCACGGGCGTGCATTCCCAATTCCTCATTGATCGTATACTGAAATGTTTTCATATACTTCCTCCTGACTATATCCTTCATTTCTGCGAATGAAGTCGGATGTCGTGCTTAAAAACGAATATTCGGCAAATATCGCAGGATTCGACTCCTCACGCCTCTGCCAATTACAAATTCTGCTGCGGGATCATTAGTTATCAGATAGATATATTATATCACAGACACTATGAAATGTAAATGTGAAAAAGTACATGCAAAAAGACAAGAAAAGGACGGTCGTAAACGCACAGAATCACATTTTACGACAGCCCTTTCCTGTTCCGCGAAATATTACATTTCCAGATACTCCAGTATCTCCTCCAGCGGATGAAATCCTTTAATTGTCTTATATATCTTCTCCCCGTTCATGACAAGCATCGTCGGCACATGCGTCACACTGAACCGTTCGGCAAGCTGCGGGTCATCATCGATGTTGACCTTGCAGAACTTCACATCGCAGGCCTCCTCTGCTGCCTGTTCAAGAACCGGGTGCTGTGCCTTACAGGGACCGCACCAGTCCGCATAAAAGTCCAGAAAAACCGGACCGCCGGCCTCCGTCACTTCAGTCTGAAAATTGTCTCCGGTAATCTTCTTGATTTCCATTGGCGCTCTCCTTTCTGAGTTACACAATATCAGTGTACCCATCTGCACGGCTCGTTCACAGGAAATTTCAGGCACCTGTCAAATATATGCGATTTTCAGACACCGGCAATTTTTAACAAACATCCAAAAATTTCCTGCAGCGTGTTTCAGGCGCCCTGATTCCCGCAGACGACAAGCCGGACAGTCTGCTGACATGTCCTTTGAAGACTGTCATATGGAATCTGATTTTACAAAAGTCAGCGCTGGGAGTATACCCGGATCACAGAAGCCACTTCCCGGATCATAGACATCTCACCAAAAATCATCAGCGCATCTTTCAGATGCCGCTTTTCCACTTTGTCTGTAATAACTACCAGCTCAGCGACTCCGTCCACTGCAGCTTTCTGAATAACCTGATTAATGCTGACATTGTTATTTCCCAGTACGCCGGCAACTCCTGCCAGAATGCCGGTTCGATCCTCTACAATCAGCCGCAGAAAATACCGGTGCCTGGATTCTCCGGATTCTTTCAGAGGAAGATCTTTATAACAGCTGCAGCCGATCCTTCCACAGCAGTCATACTGCATATTTCTGGCAACAGCAATAAGATCTCCCATAACGGCGCTGGCTGTCGGAAGTTCCCCGGCTCCTTTTCCCTGAAACATGGCATCATCCACTGCGTCTCCATGGACAAATACTGCATTAAATGCATCTTTTACATTTGCCAGAGGATGTGCAGACGGAATCATCATTGGAAAAACACCCACTTCCATTTCTCCGTCGGTATTTCTCGCCACTCCCAGCAGTTTCAGCGTATAACCGAATTCTCTTGCGTACTGGATATCTTTGGAGGTAATCTTCGTGATTCCTTTTACATCTACATCCGAAAACGTTACCCGAGAATGAAAAGCGATCGAGGCGAGGATTGCCATTTTACGTCCGGCATCCAGCCCCTCGATATCGGAAGTCGGATCCGCTTCTGCAAATCCCAACTTCTGGGCTTTTTGAAGCGCTTCTTGAAAGTCCATGCCGTCTTCCGTCATGCGCGTCAGAATATAATTAGTCGTTCCGTTGACAATTCCCATAACCTCTGTGATCTCGTTGCCTGCCAGACACTCTTTTAACGGACGGATAATCGGAATGCCGCCACCTACCGCCGCTTCGAACTGCAGATCACAGTGATTGCGCTCCGCTGCATCCATCAATTCTCTTCCATGCTCTGCCATCAGATCTTTATTGGCTGTCACGACATGTTTTCCTGCTTCCAGAGCCTGCAGGATATAGGTGCGTGCCGGTTCGATTCCTCCCATCAGTTCAATCACAATCTGGATATTGGGATCATTGATAATACAATTCCAGTCATCTGTCAGAATCTCACAAGGAATTCCGCTTCTTTTTTTTGATGTGTCTTTTACCAGTACTCTGCTGATTTCAAGTTCAGCCTGAATTTTGTAAGGCATTTCGCTTTTTCTCATTTGCAGCAGTCTGTATACTCCGCCTCCTACCGTTCCCACACCAAGAAGCGCAGCCTGAATCTTTCCGTATCTGCTCATGAATCCTCTCCAAACAGCAAATCTTCTGCAATCGCAGCCGCAGCCCTGACGCAGTCCCGACAGGCATATTTAGGCTGTCCGGTCTCAATTCCTTTGATCTCTTTGCAGACTGCAGAACCACATCTTTCCTGAAAACGTTTAGTTATCTCTTTCGAAAACTGATAAGTCTTTCCTTTTGTCTTTGGTTCCTCCAGATTGCCGTCACTGTTCTTGATCCCGGCCAGCATAACAGCGCCTGACAGTGCACCGCAGGTATTTTCCATATCACCCATACCGGCCCCGAATCCTTCGCTCATGCGAAAAGCCGCTTTTTCCTCAATGCCGAGAATATCACAATAAGTACATACAACTGCCTGTGAACAGTTATATCCTTTCTTATGTCTCTCTGCTGCTTCCTCTACTCTGCTCTTCATCTTTGTACCTCCTGTTCTTGTTCTGCATCTGTCCCTGCTATACGTCAGATGCTGTTTTCGTTTGCAGTGTCATATATTCGCCCGGATCAGTTTCGGCCTGTAGCCATTGTCCGCCAGTCCTTTGATAATCCGTTCTTTGTGTTCTGTTCCGAATGCTTCCATCGTAATCTTCAGTTCCACGGCCGCATTTCGATTGGTGCTTACAAACTGGTTATGGTCCAGACGGATCACATTTCCCTGCAGTTCTGCAATAATAGAAGCCACATGCACAAGCTCGCCGGGTTTATCCGGAAGCAGAACAGATACTGTGAAAATACGGTCCCGCTGGATCAGTCCATGCTGTACGACAGAAGACATGGTGATAATATCCATATTCCCCCCGCTGAGGATACACACAACTTTTTTGTTTTTCACATTAAGATGCTTCAGTGCCGCAACGCTTAGCAATCCTGAATTCTCTACGATCATTTTATGGTTTTCCACCATATCAAGAAATGCCACAATCAGATCGTCATCCGGCACGGAAATGATCTGGTCCACGTTTTCCTGAATATATGGAAAAATACTTTTTCCGGGTTCGCGTACTGCCGTACCGTCCGCAATCGTATTGCTTCCGGAAAGACAGACAACTTCTCCTTTTGCCACGGACTGTTCCATACAGTTGGCGCCTGCAGGCTCCACACCGACAACTTTGATCTTCGGATTGAGCTGTTTTGCCAGAGTTGCCACCCCTGCAGCCAACCCGCCGCCTCCGATGGGAACCAGGATATAATCCACCAGCGGAAGCTCCTTGAAAATCTCCATAGAGATGGTTCCCTGTCCGGTAGCCACGTCCAGATCGTCAAAAGGATGAATAAAAGTATAACCGTGCTCTTCTGCCAGCTGATATGCGTGCGCGCAAGCCTCATCATAATCATTACCGGCAAGCACAACTTCGGCTCCATACTCTTTTGTGTGATTCACCTTGATCAGAGGAGTCGTTGTAGGCATGACAATCACCGCCTGGCACCCGTATTCTCTGGCTGCATAGGCCACGCCCTGCGCATGATTGCCTGCAGAGGCCGTAATCAGACCTTTTGCCCGTTCATCTTCCGGCAGGGTACTGATTTTATAGTATGCCCCGCGAATCTTAAAAGCTCCTGTCTTCTGCATATTTTCCGGCTTCAGATAAATACGGTTTTCTGACTGTTCGCTGAAATACTGACTGTACATCAACCGCGTATCGATCGTCACCTTTCCAACAACTTCACAGGCTTCTTCGAATTTTTCCAATGTCATCATGTTCTACATCTCCTCTTTCTTCTGTTACCTTCCCGGCTCCAACAGGAATAATGCATTTACAAATGCATCTGCGTCAAATTTCTGCAGATCATCAATATGTTCCCCCACACCGATGTATTTTACCGGTACATTCAGCTCCGACTGAATCGCCACAGCAATTCCTCCTTTGGCAGTACCATCCAGTTTGGTAAGAATAATGCCCGTCAGATCGGCGGCCTCTCCAAACTGTCTTGCCTGCTCCATCGCGTTCTGACCTGTTGTTCCGTCCAGTACGACAAGTGTCTCCCGATAAGCATCCGGATATTCCCTGCCGATGATTCGGTTGATTTTTCGCAGTTCTTCCATCAGATTTCTTTTATTGTGAAGCCTTCCTGCCGTATCAATTAAAAGCACATCTGCTTTTCTCGCCTTTGCAGCACAGACAGCGTCGTAGACGACAGAGGCAGGATCCGCACCTTCTCCTCCCCCTATAATTTCCACACCCGCACGGTTTGCCCATTCCGTCAGCTGCTCCCCGGCAGCAGCGCGAAATGTATCTGCTGCAGCCAAGATCACCCGCCGGCCCTGATCTTTCAGCTTTCCGGCAAGCTTCCCTACAGAGGTTGTTTTTCCGACACCATTGACACCGATTACCAATACCACAGAAGTTCTTTTTTCAAACTCATAGGCAGTTTCTCCTACCTGCATCTGCTCTTTGATGCTGTTGATCAAAAGCTCCTTGCATTCTTCCGGCTTTTTGATATGCTGTTCTTTTACCTTCTTTTTCAAATTGTCAATGATACTGGTCGTTGCATTGATCCCGATATCTCCCATAATCAGGGTTTCTTCAATCTCATCATAAAAATCCTCATCGATATCCGAAAAGCCGTTAAATATAGCATCCATGCCAGATACAATATTATCCCTGGTTTTAGATAATCCCTCTGCCAGGCGCTTGAAAAATCCCTTTTTCTCCTCAGCCATTATGGCACCTCCTAATTGAAGTTCCGTATCCATTTTCTCAGCACAGATACGGTTTTATTTGTCCAGATCATTCTCTATCAGATTTACCGATACCAGGGTAGACACTCCCTTTTCCTGCATGGTAATACCATACAGCCGATCGGCCGCGTTCATCGTACCCCGTCTGTGAGTGATAACGATAAATTGTGTATATTTTGTCAGTTTATGCAGATATTTTGCAAAACGGACTACATTGGAATCATCCAGCGCCGCCTCAATCTCATCCAAAAGACAGAAAGGAGACGGCTTGAGATTCTGTATGGCAAACAAAAGTGCGATTGCAGTCAGCGCTTTCTCTCCTCCGGAAAGCTGCATCATATTCTGAAGCTTTTTCCCCGGAGGCTGTGAGATAATGCGAATCCCGGTTTCCAGTATATCCTCTTCATCCATCAGCTCCAGTGTACCTCTTCCGCCGCCAAACAATTCTCTGAACGCTTTATCGAACTCTTTTTGTATCAGCATGAACTGTTCTCTAAACTGCTTTTGCATTCCGCTTTCCAGTTCCAATATGACCTGTTTCAACGCTTCTTCTGCTTCCAGAAGATCTTTCCGCTGCCCATCCATAAATGAAAATCGTTCTGAAACTTCTTTATAATCATCAATGGCATTAACATTGACATTTCCAAGTCCCCGTATTTCTTCCTTTATCTCGCTGCAGCTTCTTTTCAGTTCCGGAAGATTTGTATATTCCTCCTTCCGAAGCGGAACTGCTGCGTTATAAGTCAGTTCATATTCTGTCCACATATGATTCATCAGATTTTCTGAAGTTTCATCCAGTTTTTCTTTCTGACTGTCCAGACGGAAAAGCTCTTTGTCCAGCTCATTCATACGGGAAGACAATTCTTCTCTTCTGCTGAAAAAGTTTTTATGTGTTGCAGACTGCTCCTCTTTCTTTTTCTGAAGATTCTGTACCTTTGCCTCGTTTTCCTGAACCAGCTGATCTGTCTGAGCTAGTTCTGACTGCAGAGATTCGATACCTGATTCTCGATTCCTGCTATCTTCTTCTGCATGGTTTGTACTCTTTATCAGCTCCTCCTTCTCCGTCTGAAGCTTCTGAAGCTCCGCTTTTACACGTTTTAGATTAGACGCGGTAAATTCGGCTTTCTGCAGAATAGAAGCTGTGTCCAGGTGATATTCTTCCAGAATCTTCTGCGCCTCTGCTTCCCGCTGTCGCTCCTCTTCCAGACGTTTCTGATAGGTCTCCACCGCATATGTATGCGCCTTTTCCATCTCCTCAGAGTTTTTGAGTTCCTGCTGATTTTCATTTCTCATCTTACGAATTTCTGCCGTCTGACGGTCCAGCTCTTCGCTCTCTTTTTTGAATTGGAGAAAACCTTCATCTGCTGAACGCTTCTGCGCCCGAAGCTGTTCCACATTCATTCTTGCCGTGTTTTCAAAAACGCGGATTTCCTGCAAAGCAACAGCTCCTGCATCCAGTTGGAGGTAACAGCTGCTGCGTTCATTCTGTATATCCACAAGTTCTTTCTGAACGTTCTCCAGCTCCAGCTTTCGCTGCTCCACCTTCAGCTTCAGTTCATCAATTTCCCGGTTTCTGCTCAGAAGGCTGCTGCTGTTCTTGAATGCACCTCCGGTCATGGAACCACCGGGGTTCATAGATTCGCCCTCCAATGTCACAATCCGCAGACTGTAGTGATATTTTCTCTGCAGCAAAACAGCATGGTCGATATGGTCCACCACCAGGGTTCGCCCCAAAAGCTGTGCCATAATATTTCGATAACGCTCCTGCGTTTCTACCAGAGTGTGAGCAAGACCGATCACCCCGGGTTCCTTCAGAGCCTGTTCCTGGCGAAACTGCTGCGGATTATTAACTGCCGTAAGAGGAAGAAACGTCACCCTCCCAAAACGATTTTGCTTCAAATATGAGATCAGACCTTTTGCTGTCTCCTCATCTTCAGTCACTACATTCTGAATGCTCCCTCCAAGAGCCGTCTCAATCGCCGTCTCATACTTTTTATTCGTCTGGATCAAATCGGCAACTACACCGCAGATACCGCTCTGATGCTCCTTTTGTTCCATCACCCGGCGGATGCTGTTTCCATATCCATCATAGCGCTCCGCAAGATTCCGGAGTGATTCCAGTCTGGAAGCTTCCCTGTGGTAAGCAGTCTGGCCGTCTTCGAGACGTTTCCTGCAGATGGTGATCTGCTGCTGCAGTCTCTGAATTCTCGCCTCGGTTTCTTCTCTCGCACGGATCTTTTCCTGAAGCTCAGTCTGAATCCTCAGAAGTTCTTCTTCCTGTTCTTTCAGCAGCTCATCCTGACCAAGCTCTGCACTTTTCATCTGAATCAGTTTTTGATTCACTTCCGCCTTTCGAATCTGAATCTGTTCTGTCATGGCGTCATAGCGCTGAATCTTTCCCTTAATGGAAGACCTTTGACTCAGAATAGAAATAATCTCATTCTTGCTGTTCTCTATATTCGTCTGGCTGTCCTGAATATTCTGCTGAATCGCAGCCAGCGCGTCCTCTGCATCTGTCTGCACTTTCTGTGCCTGTGAAAGCTGAACATCCAATTCTGTTTTTTCTGAAAGAACTGTCTGTTTTTCTGTTTCTTTTTCAGTCACTTCGCCCTTGATACTCTCCATCCGCTCCATATAATGATGGCGGCTGGCCTGTGCAGAACGCGCCTGTTCTTTTAAAACTGCAATTTGACCCTTCAGCTGCTGTTTCTTCAGTCGTCCTGCAGAGACTCCTTCCCTGGCTGTATCAATCTGCTGTTCAATCCCTTCCAGTTCTTTCTCAATACGTTCATACTCCAACTTGGTATTTTCAAAAGAACATGAAGTCTCTTTCATATCCTCTTCTGTTATGGCGCGGATCTTTCCAAGCTTCTCCAGCTGCTGTCTGATCTCCTCAATCTCCATAAGAAAAACATGAATCTCATACTCTTTCAACGTCTCTCTTTTTTTTAGATACTCTTTGGCTTTATCCGCCTGACGTTCCAGAGGCGCTAGCTGTTTTTCAAGCTCGGACAGAATATCGTTGACACGGAGAAGATTCTGCTTCTCGTCTTCCAGCTTTTTCTCAGCAGTTTTTTTGCGCTTTTTAAACTTTACGATACCGGTCGCCTCATCAAACAGTTCTCTTGCTTCCTCGGGCTTTGTACTAAGAATCCGGTCAATCTGTCCCTGTCCGATGATAGAGTAACCTTCTTTTCCGATACCTGTGTCATAAAACAGCTCCTGTACATCTTTCAGACGGCAGACTGTCCCATTTAAAAGATATTCACTTTCCCCCGAACGATATAACCTTCTGGCAACAGTAACTTCTTCATATGCAACAGGCAGCTGATGATCGCCGTTATCCAGCGTAATTGCCACATATGCATAGCTCAGAGGTTTCCGGTTCTCTGTACCGGAAAAAATAACGTCCTGCATCGTGCCTCCGCGCAGCTGCCTGACCCGCTGTTCTCCCAGCACCCATCTCACCGCATCAGCCACATTGCTCTTTCCGGAGCCGTTTGGTCCCACGATCCCTGTGATTCCGTTATGAAAATCAAATATGATCTTATTGGCAAAAGATTTGAATCCCTGCACTTCTATACATTTTAAATACATGTATGTTTTCCTGTTCTAATGTATATTTTTTCCAGTCAGAGCATGATACGCTGCTTCCTGTTCCGCCGCCTTTTTTGTGCGGCCTTTCCCTTTCCCTATAACTTTATCACCCAGCATTGCCTGTACAACAAAAATCTTCTGGTGATCCGGTCCTTCTTCATGAATCAGTTCATAGTGCAGCGCTTCTTCACAATGCGCCTGTATCCGTTCCTGCAGAATGGTCTTACTATCAAAAAAGAGCTGCTTATGTTCTAGATCATCCAGAACAAATCTGCGCACAAACTCTTTCGCATTAGTAAAACCACCATCCAGATAAACCGCTCCGATCAAAGCTTCAAAAGCATCAGAGGTGATTGATGGACGTTCCCTTCCTCCGCTGACATCTTCTCCTCTGCCAAGCAGAATATATCTGCCAAGAGACAAACCGCGGGCACAAAACGCAAGGCTCTGTTCACAGACAATGCTTGCTCTTGTCTTTGTCGCATCGCCTTCCGGCATCTGCGGATATTTTTCATATAAAAATTCGCTGGTCACCAGCTCGAGCACCGCATCACCGAGAAATTCCAGTCTTTCATTGCAGTTTAATCTTCCCATATGCCGCTCGTTCGCATAAGAACTGTGACACATGGCTCTTTTTAATAACTCCGGATTTTGAAAATGATAACCGATTTTCTCCTCCAACTCCCTTAAACTGGGTATTTTTTCCATAATCCCATACTCCTGTCAGCGGTTTTCTGTATATTCATCATCCGCCGCTATGAATCATAAGGGGCTGTTGCGAAATATGTATTCTGCCATCCGTCAGAAACTGCATCTCGCCCCAGCCCACCTGTACTTCATCCTGTACTAGAGCGTGTCTGAAATTCATTCCTGACATCTGTACACCCCGCTTTGCAGTATATTTGAACCTCATTCGGATCCAGTCTCCCACAAACTGTGACTCTCCTCTGCCAGAAAGCAATATTCAAACACGCTCCAGACCTCATAATCTCCATGCAGACAGTTTACTAGTTTAACACATTCTTAATCTGCTCCACTGCATCGCCGACCGATACGATCTTTTCTGCATCTTCGTTGGCGATCTCAATATCAAATTCTTCTTCAATTCCCATAATGATCTGAAACACATCCAGAGAATCTGCTCCCAGATCGTCTACAAATGTTGTTTCCATCGTGATTTCGTCCGCATCCACATTCAGCACTTCTGCAATGATTTCCTGTAATTTTTCAAATTCCATGACCTTCATTCCCTTCCTGATTTTCTTTTACCTGAATACCGGCTTTGATTTTTTCATTCATCTGCTGCTCTGTAAATGTCACACACTGCAGGATGGAATTACACACTTCTGTCGCTTTGGAACTGCCATGTGTTTTCACTACCAGACCTTTGAGCCCCAAAAGCGGCGCTCCGCCGTATTGACTGGTATCAAAACGTCTGAGTGTTTTTTTCAGGGCAGGCTTGACCAGAAGAGCTCCGATTTTACTTCGAAGACTGCTCATCATCCCTTTTTTCACCATGGATATCAGTGTCGCGCCTGTTCCTTCATACAGTTTCAGAATAATATTTCCTGCAAAAGCTTCACAGACGATCACTTCTGCATACCCTGACGGAATATCACGCGCTTCAATGCTTCCAATAAAGTTGATTTCCTTGCATCTCTTAAGGAGAGGAAATGTTTCCTTAACCAGTGCATTGCCTTTTTCTTCTTCTGCGCCAATATTTACGATTGCAACTTTGGGACTGGAGACACCCATGATGTTCTCCATATAAATTGAACCCATCTTCGCAAACTGAACCAGATGAGAAGGTCTGGCATCCACATTGGCCCCGCAGTCGATCAGCAGAGAAACTCCCTTTTCAGTTGGTATAAGAGGTGCAAGAGGAGGTCTTTCCACTCCTTTAATTCTTCCTACAATTAACTGACCGCCTACCAGCACTGCACCCGTACTGCCGGCGCCTACAAAAGCGTCGGCTTCTCCATTTTTCACCATCTTCATGGCTGTCACAATCGAAGAATCTTTTTTGGTACGGATCGCCTGAACCGGAGGCTCTGCCATCTCAATTACCTCTGCAGCATTTACCACTTCTATTCTGGAAGAATCATACTGATACTTCTGCAGCTCCGCCTTTACTGCAGCTTCCCGTCCCACCAGAAATATCTTTACATTTTTTTTTCTGTCTGCCGCTTCTATGGCTCCTTTTACGATCTCCAGCGGTGCATGGTCTCCGCCCATGGCATCTACTGCAACCTTTACCAGTTCCTGCATCCTCTATCCTCCTTGTTTTCTATATCATAATACGAAAACACTTTCCCGAAGTCAATACTTTCCAAAGAAAAAGAAAGGGAATTATGATTGATTTTTATGATGACTTCCAGCTTGCTATGACTGTTTCTCCTGCTTTTGCATCCATTCCAGTAAGATACCGGACACCTGAAGCCGTTTCGCTGTCCATGACAATCTGCATAATTTCCATGCAGTATCCTTTTGCTTCCAGCGCTTCTCTGTCAAAACGAATCAGTTCTGTACCTTCCCTGACCTCATCGCCGGACTGAACCAGTGCCGTGAATCCTTCTCCTTTCAGCTTAACAGTATCCACTCCAATATGGATCAGTATTTCAATACCGCCCTTTAACTCCATGCCGATGGCATGGTTGCTTTCCTCCATAGTTGCTGTCACTTTTCCGTCCGCCGGAGCAACAATCACACCATTTACCGGTCGAATCACCACTCCGTTTCCAAGTGCACAAGAAGAAAATACCGGATCGGCCGCTTCCGCCATCGGAATTACCGTTCCGTCTGCTGTTGCTGTCATCCTGTATTCCTGCTGTTTCTTCTTAAAAATATTAAACATTTCTGTTCCTCCTGTAAAAATTACGCGTCAGCCGCCTTGATGATCAACAGCTGCTGTTGAAAGATTAAAAAATACAATATTTGATACTTATGCTTCTTCCCTGCCCGGAGTCCTGAGCTGAAATCTCAGAATGCAGAAACAAAAAACCACATAATAAAGAATTCCAAATGCAATTCCAACCGGCCAGAGCAGCCACGGATTCTCTGCCATGGGAGCATTTAATGCCATAAAATAGTCCATAAGTCCTGCACTGAAGTTAAATCCGATACGAAACGGCAGCACTGCACAGAGAAATCCTGAAATCCCGGTCAAAAATGCATGCAGAAAAAAAAGTCCCGGAGCCAGAAACATAAAAGAAAACTCCAGGGGTTCTGTCACTCCGGTCAGCAGACAGCAGACAGAAGCTGTCATCAGAAGACCGCCGGCAGCCTTTTTCTTCTCTTTTGGCGCCGTTCGATACATGGCCAGCGCCGCACCCGGAAGACCGAAAATCATAACCGGAAAGAATCCGGTCATGTACTGTCCGGTCTGACCGTAGACACCCATGCCATCCCAGAAATTTTTCAGATCAGAAATTCCCGCCAGATCAAACCAGAACACAGAATTCAGTGCGTGGTGAAGTCCTGTCGGAATCAACAGACGGTTCAAAAACATATAAATTCCCGCACCTGCAGGTCCCGTCCCCAGAAGCGATTTTCCTATGTAAACTGACATGACATAAAAATAAGGCCATATAACCAACAGTACCAGCGAAAATATCACTGCATATCCAACTGCGGCAATAATGACCAGCATACGGCCGGAAAACATGGTAAAACCGTGACAAAGCTCCTTTTTCCGATAGCGATTGCTGCAATATGCCCCCATGATTCCGCACAGTATCCCAATCATTTGATTGTCAATGTTTTCAAAAGATGTCGGATCTGTCTTTCCACCGGTTATGAGCAGTACGCTGTCAGGTGTAAGAATATTCTGAATCAAAAGCCATGCAGCAATACCCGCCAGAGCAGCAGTCCCATCTTGTTCATCTGCAAGTCCGGTTGCCACTCCGGCGGCAAATAAAATGCTCATGTGATTGATTAAAGCAGATCCTGCATAGATCAGAATCTCTGCAAACAGACTGTTTCCCCAATGTCCATTTGAATGTATCCAGTACCCGATGCCCATCAGAAGCCCTGCAACCGGCAGACAGGCCACCGGAAGCATCATCGCTTTTCCCAGGCGATATGCATACTTCATATCCTTTGCAATCCCCCATAATACGCAACGCAAGGTTTTCTGTATCATCATAACAAATCCACTATACGCTGTCAATGAATGCAAAATAATCTTCTGTCTGATCAACGGCAGATAAGCGTTTTATTCTGCAGTATATCCTGAGAGGGCTCCGGAAAACCGGAGCCCTCTCAGGATATATGTTTTGGATAGTGGATTGGCTTACATCAATTTCTTGAACTCATCTGCCACAAACTGTACCTTAGGTCCGATTACTACCTGTACAGAAGTTTTGCTTGGGCGAATCACTCCGCTCACACCTGCAGACTTAATCTTTTTCTCATTTACTGCCGTATAATCTTTGATCTCCAGACGAAGCCTTGTAATACAGTTATCTACACTTGTCACGTTCTCTTTTCCGCCAAGACCTTCCAGAATGATCGATGCCATAGCCGTAAAGTCATTGTTGGCCAGATTAATCTTCGTCTCGTCTTCATCCTCATCTTCCCGACCCGGAGTCTTCAGGTTAAAAGCAGGTATTGCAACCCGGAATACCAGATAAAATACAACTGCTGCTCCAATGCCCAAAGGAATGATCAACAACGTTTTCGCAGCTGCCGGAAGAGACGCACTGAAAACAAGGTCTGTCAGTCCTGCCGAGAAAGAAAAGCCTGCACGGAAACCAAGCGCAACAGAAATTGCTGCAACAACTCCATAAAGCACTGCATAAATCAGATACAGCACTGGTGCCAGGAACATAAATGCAAACTCGAACGGCTCGGTAACACCGCAGATAAATGCACAGATCGCTGCCGCGCCCAGAAGAGAAGCCGCTTCTTTTTTTCTTTCAGGTTTTGCACAGTGAATAATTGCCATAGCTGCTGCCGGAAGTCCGAACATCATGGACGGGAAGAAACCTGCCATATACATACCTGCACTTCCGCCGGCTCCGTTCAAAAGCTCGCCTGCCCAGTAAGTTCCAAGGTCGTTGATCCCCGCTGCATCAAACCAGAATACCGAATTCAACGCGTGATGGAGTCCGAACGGAATTAACAGACGGTTCAGGAATGTATAAATTCCGACACCGACTGCTCCCAGATCTACAACGCTTTCGCCCAGTGCAACCAGCACACCATAGACGATCGGCCATACAAAGAACAATACTGCCGCAGCCAAAATAGAAAAGACAGCCGTTACAATAGCCACACAGCGTTTTCCGGAGAAGAACGACAGCGCATCCGGAAGTCTGGTATTCTTAAATTTGTTATAGCAGGTTGCACCAATGAGACCTGCAAGAATACCGATAAACTGATTCTGGATCTTGGCGAATGCCGGATCCGCCTCGCCGCCTACCAGAACGCCGACGGTAGCTGACGACAGAAGGTTTGTAATCATCAGCCAGGATACCAGACCTGCCAGACCTGCTGTCCCTTCATTGTCATCAGACATGCCAACTGCCACACCGATAGCAAACAGCCATGACATGTTATCAATCAGCGCTCCTCCTGCTTTTACCAGGAAAAATCCGATGATAGGGATAACGCCTGTAATCTCTCCGCCCTGCATAGTCTGTTTACACATTGCGTATCCAAGACCCATCAGAATACCGCATACCGGAAGACAGGCAACCGGAAGCATCAGAGATTTCCCAAGTTTCTGTAAATATTTCATCATATCTACTCTACCTCCTTTGTGCTAAATATTTGTTAACCCATATTTTATATAAATTGCATAAAAAAATATAGATATGATCTTGCTTTTTGTATGGATTATCTTCAATTCTAAAATAAATATAAATTTATAAAAATGTTTATAAAAAAAATATATGGATTTTTTTATGTTTTCTATGGATTATTTTCCTGTTTACAGTTAAAATATATATAGTTTTTGATACAAACATCTGTCAATCCGGACACCCTCCATGAACATTTGCCAACATCCAGCCTGTCACGGCTAATTATTTCTTCCAGCCTCATTTGAAGGGTACCGGTCCTTAGGGCGCGTGTTTTGCGCCCTTAGTACCGTTGTGTCCCTTCATTAAGCGCAAGCGGGGGCTGGAAGAAATAATTAGCCATGGCGGGCGTCCGGGGTGGCTGTTGTATTTATCAAAACCTATACTTATTGAACTGCTCATGTTTAATGAGCTACTGAACAATCCGAAAGGAGCTCCTATGCCCCCAGAAAACAACGGCTATCCTCTGCTTGAAACCTTTTCACTTGTGGGACTTCGCAATCTGAAAATCAAAAACCGGCTGGTTATCTCCTGTCTGATTTCTACGATCCTGCCACTTTTTTTCATCTGTCTGTACACTTATTTTCTGTATGGAAACTCCGATGTTACCGGGCAGCTCCTTGTTCTTGCTCTGCTGATGATGGGTGTCGCATTAATTATGACACTTTATACTTACATGAGCATCGCTCATCCGATCGACCATATGATTAAAACCTGTCAGGCCATATCAGACGGTGATCTGGAAATGCGTATTCAGGATCATGCCAATGATGAACTTTCTTATCTGTCTGACAATATCGATGGAATGGTGACTGAGATCCAGCTTCTGCTGGAACAGCAGCAGCTTAGTGAGGCCAAAAAACGAGAGCTTGAGCTGCGGATGCTTCAATATCAGATCAATCCTCATTTTCTGTTCAATACTTTGAATACACTTCGTCTGGTAGCACAGATGAACCAGGACAAAGTAGTATCAGAAGGCATCTGCTCTCTGAGTGTACTGCTGAAAAACACGCTGCTTAATGACCGGGAATTTATTACCATTCAGGAAGAAATTGATAATTTAAAGCATTATTTCTCAATTCAAACCATACGATATGCCGGAAGCTTTCATGTCAATTATGAGATAGAGGAAGGCCTGTCCGGATATCTGCTGCCAAAACTGATTCTTCAGCCACTGGCAGAGAATTCTGTTCTGCACGGTTCCTATAATGACGGAACCATAATGGAAATTTATGTTACCTGCAGACAGGTCCAAACAGATATTCTGCTGGAAATACGCGATGAAGGAAAAGGGTTTGATATGAATGACAAAAGCTCTCGCCCTAAAGGGCTTGGAGGTATTGGCAGCCGAAATGTAAACGATCGAATCCATCTGTATTTTTCTGATGATTACGGACTTAATATAACCAGTCACCCCGGCCGGGGCACCAGCTGCACTATACGGATTCCCGCGCTGGATTCCGACAGCCGGATTCAAAACATGCAAGGAGGTACTTATGTATCAGGTACTTATCGTTGATGATGAACCAATCGTAAAAATAGCCCTGAGATCCATGATTGACTGGAATGCCCTGGGCTTTCATATCTGTGCTACTGCCTCTGACGGGCAGGAAGCACTGGATATGACCTGCCGTTATCATCCAAGCCTGATTATCTGTGACCTGAAAATGCCGGTCATGGACGGGATCGAGCTGATCCGTGAGGTACAGAAAAAGAACATTCCCTGCGAATTTCTTGTGATCAGTAATTACGAGGATTTCAATTATGTAAGAACCGCTCTGGTTCTAGGCGCTGCAGATTATATCCTCAAGGTCAGTATCAGTCCCGAAGAACTGACGGGACAACTCCGGAAAATCAGGGAAAAACTGGACCAAAAAGCAGAAGAAGACGAAAAGAATATGCAGACCAGCCGGGAATGGCTTCATCACCAGGAACGGCATGCTGCCTGGCGGGAATTTTTCACAAACGGAAATTATTCACTGGAAACTTTGTGCAGTGTCACGGACTTTCCCGCGAAAAATCTGGAACCTTTTGCAATTTGTCAGATTTCATTCGACTGGTACGCTCAGAATCTGGAATCCCTGCCCTCTATTGATTTGATTCAGAGCACACTGAAAAATGCACTGGAACATTTCGATAGGCGGCGAATCATTCTTTTCAGCACCAGCAATACACTGCTTCTGATTCCTGAATCCGAACTCCGTCTTCACCAGAGCACACTTGCCGGCCTTGCCGCCCGCATCGCACAACTGTTTCAGTATTATATGTCTCTCTCTCCTGCTATCCTGTATCAGGACCATATTCCGGATCTGACAGAAGCACGCAGAATTTATCACAACTTCCAGGATCTGCTGGAACTGTGCTTTTATGGTCCTCTGGGACAGGTGGAGGGCTGTTCCTTGTCTGCTTCTTCTGCAGTCCCTGATCTCTCTTATAAAGAGCTTGCTGCCGAACTGCTGGCTGTTGCCGACAGTGCCCGCCTGGAATATGCATCCCGAAGGATGAAAAATCTTCTGGACAACTGTCAGCATGAGCATGTTCTGCCGTCAAAAATTATTCAGTACTGTGTGCGTTTTCTGGGAGAATTGGAATATTATATAGCCGATGTCAGCTCTGTTACGCATGACCAAATCGCTGACAGCACAGAATTTATGAGAAATTCACTGAACCGGGAAGAACTTGAAAAAAATATGCTGGATGCTCTGACTGTCCTTTTTGCTCCGGAACCGGCAGCCAAGCATTCCTCAGAAAATTACAGTCCGGAAGTATCTCAGATACTTTCTTACATACAGAACAATTACCATCGTAAAATAAGTCTTGCTGCGGTTTCCGAACATATCGGATTAAGCGCCGGCTATCTTTGCCGTATTTTTAAGGAAGAAACCGGCATCAGCATCAATGCCTGCATTAACAACCTCAGAATGACCAAGGCAGGAAAACTATTAAAAGATAAAAACAGCTATATTAAAGAAGTTGCCATTTCTGTCGGCTTTGAAGATCAGCTTTATTTCAGCCGGCTGTTTAAACGCTATTATGGCATGACGCCTTCCGAATACAGATCTGCGGAGCTTTCAGACTTATAAATAACAGTGTATTTTATGACCGTTTCTTGTATATAAAAATTTTTCATATGACATAAAAAATGCAGGGATCTGACTTTTGCCGAATCCCTGCATTTATGAACATTCTGAAATCAATCAACTGCGATGATCTCTTTTTTGTTATAAGAACCGCAGGCCTTGCATACTCTATGAGGCATCATAAGAGCACCGCATTTGCTGCATTTTACCAAGTTCGGAGCACTCATCTTCCAGTTTGCTCTTCTCTTATCTCTTCTTCCTTTGGAAGATTTATTCTTTGGACAAATAGACACAGGTCACACCTCCTCTATGCTTTCTCGAGTCAGTTCGTCATTCATCGAAACTGCATAAAGGCAGCCCGAATCATTCACACTCCTTGTATTATACATATCACATACATGAATGTCAAGCAGTTTTTTCTGTTCAGACCCGGAACTTATTTTGCCAGCCTTAATGTCTCTCTTGCAATCGCAAGCTCTTCGTTTGTCGGAATCAGCATTACCTTTACTCTGGAATCTGCGGTAGAGATTACTCTTCTTTCACCGCGGACATTATTAGCCTCATCATCAATGGTCACGCCAAGATAACCGAGATATCCGCAGATGGTCTTTCTGGTTGCGATATCATTTTCACCGACGCCTGCCGTAAATGCGATTGCATCCACACCATTCATAGCCGCTGTATAAGCACCAATATATTTTGCCACACGATAAGCAAATGCTTCAAGTGCAACTTCAGCCAGGTGATTGCCGTCTTTCTTTGCTGTATCTATGTCACGGAAATCACTGGACACACCGCCGCTCAGGCCGAGCATACCGGATTTTTTATTGAGGATATTCAGCATTTCATTAATATCGATACCCTCTTTATTGCAGATAAACTGGCAGACTGCCGGGTCAAGATCACCGCTTCTGGTGCCCATAATCAAGCCTTCCAGCGGAGTAAGGCCCATACTGGTATCCACACATTTTCCTCCGATGGATGCAGAAATCGAAGCGCCGTTACCAAGGTGGCATACGATTACTTTCGCATTCTGGGGATCAAGATTACCGAACGGAATCGCTTCACCGGATACAAACATATGGCTGGTTCCGTGGAACCCATATCTGCGGACGCTGTATTTCTCAAAGTACTCATAAGGAATTGCATACAGATATGTCTTTTCTGCCATGGACATACCAAATGCGGTATCCCATACTGCAACGTTGACTTTTCCGGGCATAACCGCTTCGCATGCCTCGATACCCATCAGATTTGCCGGATTATGCAGCGGTGCAAGGTCGAAGCAAGCCCTGATATTTTTCTTTACTTCCTCATTGATCACTACAGACTCGCTGTAATATGTTCCTGCATGGACAACGCGATGCCCGACAGCTGTGATTTCATCGGTGTTTTTCACAACACCGTGTTCCGGATTCTGCAACGCATCAAGGACCAGTCCGATTGCCACTTTGTGATCCGGCATGGGCTGCTGTACAATATATTTGTCTTTTCCTGCCGGCTGATGAGTCAGAATGGAACCTTCAATACCAATTCTTTCTACAAGGCCTTTTGCTACTACGCTCTCGTCGTTCATATCAATCAGCTGATACTTCAAAGAAGAGCTGCCGCAGTTGATAACTAAAATTTTCATGATACTGTAATCTCCTATTTATAGTTCCGCAGCCGTCCTCTCACCACCTTTCTGCCCAGACCAGTTTCCCTCCGCCTCCAGCTTCTGTAAACTGCTCTGCGTACTGATCAGTCGGCTGCTGTTTTTATAGTTCTGCAGCCGTCCTCTCACTACCTTTCTGCCCGGACCAGTTTCCCTCCGCCTCCAGCTTCTGTAAACTGCTCTGCGTACTGATCAGTCGGCTGCTGTTTTTATAGTTCCGCAGCCGTCCTCTCACTACCTTTCTGCCCGGACCAGTTTCCCTCCGCCTCTGGCTTTTGTAAACTGCTCTGCGTACTGATCGGTCGGCTGCTGTTTTTATAGTTCCGCAGTTTTATGTAATGTTTTATTTTACGATTTCACCGTATACTTCTCTGCCGCATCCCGCTGCATTGGACTCATCTGTATCGATGTGCATTGCCAGAGCAAATTTCGGGCTTACGCGTACTACAACATCACCAAATACCAGACTTCTTCCATCGGTATCGATTTTTACGGATACTACATCTTTATCTTTGACACCAAGTTTTTCCGCATCTTCCGGAGTCGCATGAATGTGGCGTTTTGCCGCAATTACGCCTTCTTTCAGCTCCACCTCTCCGCACGGTCCTACCAACTTACATGCGCCGCTGCCTGCGACATCGCCGGACTCACGAACCGGCGCATCCACTCCGATAGAACGTGCGTCAGTCAGAGAAATCTCAACCTGGCTTGCCGGACGAACCGGTCCCAGAATGGATGCAGCCATCTCTTTTTTGCTGCCTACAATCGTAACCTTCTCATTACATGCATACTGTCCCGGCTGGGAAAGGTCCTTCTTCTTGGTCAGCTCATATCCTTTGCCGAATAAAATCTCCAGATCCTCCTGGGATACATGCACATGGCGAGCCGATGTTTCAACGATAAAGTTCATATTATCATTCTCCTTTTCTTGTATATAATTGTAACGCTGTACTCACAGCTTTACTTTCTCCGTAACAGTTAATCCTGCCTTTCCGATACCAGGATACAGTTGGGTGTCTCCACCTTGATTGGTTTGCCCCACATGCTGAAATACTTTTCTTCAAAATTGATCCTGAAAATAGTAATACTGTTAGTTTCATGATTCAGCGACATAAAATGACGATTATCCGGGAAAAAATCCCCTGCTTTCGGATAATCTCCGCTGATTGGCAAAATACAGAGCATCTCCAGCATTCCGGTATCGCTGTCCACCTTCAGGATTCCCATGGTGTTATCGCCTGCATTGGAGCAAAGCAAATATTTCCAGTCTCTGGAAAAACGAAGCACACAGGCCGCGCTCACCTGCGAATGATACTTGCTTCTGGTATGAACCGTCTGTATCAGTTCGAATACCGGACCTCTTGACGTATCACGATAGGAATAAACGCTGATATAATTTTTCAGTTCACAGATCAGATAAGCAAATCTGCCATCCGGACTGAATTTAATAATCCGGGGTGCACTTTCCTGCTCGCAACGAAGAATATCAATCAGCTGAATCTTTCCGGTATCCTGATTAAATTTATATATTTTTACCTGGTCTACTCCCAGGTCCACCGCACACAGATATTTCTGATCCGGTGTGATATTTACACAGTTCACATGGGGGCGGAAATTCCGTTCCGCGACACTGCCCAGGCCTTTATGAAAAACGTCATCCGTCATCTCTCCGATTGTACCGTCTTCATTCAGACGCATAACCGTCACTTTTCCGTCATGCCAGCCACCGACAAACAGAAACTTATCTTCTTTGTCCGTAGACAGATAACACCCTCTCATTCCGTGAATCGATGCACCGTTCATAGGCTCCAGATCCCCGTCAGGAAGGATCCTAAACGACTGCACGCCCTCGTCCGAGATCGAATAGAGATATTTTTCGTTATGCGACTTTTTAATATATGAAGGATTGTTGATTGGAACGACTTTGCGCTCCACGGCCCTTCCGTTTTCCACATCCAGGTCATAAATATGAATACCTTTACTGCTGCCGTGGGTGTAAGTTCCCACATATGCCACGTATTTTTTCTGGTCCATAATACAGATGCTCCTCTCATGAAGTCTCTTCAGAATGGATGGGGAACTGTCTCTGTCTTTCCCCTGCAGAGAACACTTACCCGTACTCTGCTCATAACTATAAGAATTTTACCACATTTTCTGTCGTTTGTTAATAGGGTTTAACAGTGTTTTTCAAAATATTTGTGCATAGTGTCCAATGTAAAACGAAGGTGTTCTTCTGTATGTGCAGCAGAAAGAAACATTGCTTCAAACTGAGACGGAGCAATATAAATCCCATGTTCCAGCATATGGCTGAAATAGCTGCAAAATGCCGCTGTGTCTGATTTTTTTGCACTGGTATAGTCTGTCACCGCTTCCGGCGTAAAAAACATGCAGCCAAGAGAGCCGGCGGCATTTACCTGGCAGGACAGATTCAGCTCCCTGCACATGGCTTTCATACCGCCATAAAGTAATTCTCCTTTTTCCTGAAGCTGTTTATACACTTCTGGATGCTCATTCAGATACGTAAGCTGTGCAAGTCCTGCCGCCATGGCTACCGGATTGCCGCTCAGAGTTCCGGCCTGGTAAACGCTTCCCACCGGAGCCACTACTTCCATAATCTCACGCTTTCCGCCGTAAGCGCCCACCGGCATACCGCCGCCGATGATCTTTCCGTAGGTGGTCAGATCCGCCCGGATTCCAAAATACTCCTGAGCGCCAGCCCGCGCCAGCCTGAAGCCTGTTATGACTTCATCAAAAATCAATACTGTTCCGTTTTCCGTACAGAGCGCCCGCAGCTTTTCCAGAAATCCTTTTTCCGGAAGCACTACCCCCATATTGGCGCCTATCGGTTCGATGATCACCGCTGCAATCTCCCTGCCGCAGGCATCAAACAGTTTTTCCACACCGGAAATATCATTATACCCTGCCAGAAGCGTATCCTGCGTACATCCTTTGGGAACTCCGGAACTGTCCGGAATACCCGCTGTCATTACACCGGATCCGGCTTTTACCAGCATTGCATCGCAATGTCCGTGATAGCAGCCCTCAAATTTTATAATTTTATCCCTACCTGTATAGCCTCTGGCAGCACGAACAGCGCTCATCACAGCTTCCGTACCGGAATTCACCATACGCACCATTTCCACGGACGGCACCATACTGCAGATCAGTCCGGCCATATCTACTTCCGCTTCCGTCGCCGCCCCAAAGCTCAGACCCTTCTGACAGGCCTCGCTCACTTTTTCAAGAACCATCGGATTCGCATGACCGAGGATCATCGGCCCCCAGGAACCTATATAATCAAGATAACGGTTACCGTCCGCATCCGTCAGATATGCGCCTTCTGCAGAAGCGATAAACCGGGGTGTCATACCGACCGAGCCGAACGCGCGGACCGGAGAATTCACACCGCCGGGAATCTTTGTGACAGCCTCCCTGAAAAGCTCTTCTGATTTTGTCATTAGCCAATCCTCCCTTCATCCATAAAATATGCCAGTTCTTTCGCATAATACGTCATATAAATATCTACGCCGGCACGGTATGCACAGGCGGCCATCTCGCACAGTATCGAAGCCTCATCCACATATCCCAGCTTTGCTGCTGCCTTTACCATCGCATATTCTCCGCTGACACTGTATGCTGCCATGGGAACGTCGGTTGCATCCTTGATCTCCCGCACCATATCCAGATAGGACATCGCCGGCTTTACCATAATAATATCTGCCCCTTCTTCAATATCCAGAAGCGCTTCTTTCATACCTTCCCGCCGGTTATGATAATCCATCTGGTAGCTTTTTCGGTCTCCGAAAGCCGGCGCACTGCCGGCAGCGTCCCGGAACGGACCATAAAATGCCGAAGCATATTTTACCGCATAGGACATGATCGGAATTGTCAAAAATCCATTTCGGTCAAGTCCCTCACGAATAGCACCTATATGTCCGTCCATCATATCAGAAGGCGCGACCATATCCGCGCCGGCCTGTACCTGAGATACGGCAATGCGGGAAAGCTTTTCCAGCGTCAGGTCGTTATCCACGTATTCTCCTCTGAGGATCCCGCAGTGGCCATGGCTGGTATACTCGCACATACAGACATCCCCGATATAGAACAGATCCGGAACCTCTTTCTTTGCTTTTTCCAGTGCTTTCTGGATGATCCCGTCACATGCATAGGCGCCGCTCCCTTTCTCATCCTTATGATCCGGAATACCAAACAGCATGATAGTTCCCACTCCGGCATCGGCCATCTCGTTCAGGATCTCCGGCATCCGGTCTACACTGTACCGAAACTGACCGGGCATTGTCGGGATCTCTTCCTTGATATTCTCCCCTTCTTTTACAAACATGGGATACACAAGAGAACTTTTATCCATCCGTGTTTCCCGCACCATTTTCCGCAGATTTGCCGTTGTCCGAAGTCTTCTCGGCCTGATCGTCATATCCATCTTCTTCTACCTCTTTTCTTATTCTGTCTGTCCATTTTTTAGCCAGGCAATGGTCGTGTCCGCCGGCATTGATGCCGATGACCAGTTCCCCTTTTGATGCTATGCCCGGAAAGTGAAAATCACAGTGTTCCTGATTGCTGCACACATTGACCAGAATCCCCTTTTCCCGACATTCCAGATAAATTTTTTCATTTACAGCAGCGTTATCCGTTGCCGCCAGCACCATAAAGATATGCGGCGGAATACTACCGGGATGATAAGTTTCTTTTCGAAGCACAATCTTTCCTTCAGCAGCCGCCTTCTGAAACCATGGGTTCATTTTTGTCCCATAAACAGTCAGACGCGGAGAAAAAGCGCTCAGCGTCTCTGCTCTTCTGGCGGCGATTTTTCCCGCGCCAAATACATAAATCTCTCTCTCTGTGATGTCCAGAAAAACCGGAAATCGTTTCGCCATCCTCCATCCTCCGTATCTGATTGCATCAGCCATATTTTTTCCAAAATCTGCCGTCCTGCTTTCAACAACTCCTATTATAATTTTTTTTGAGCTGATGGACAATAGGATTCTTCATTTTGTTTCCTTTTTTCATGGTTTTTGATATAAACAGCCGCCAATTCGGACACCTGTCATGAACAGTTGTTCGTTTCAGACAAGCAATCAGGATTATTCCCGCTTACGTGGGTCCCTCCTCATTACAGGGGATGCGGAGCCACCTGGAACCGGCATCCAAGAGTATTACCGCACACAAAAAGGAGCCTCGACTTCTGTCAGTCAAAGTTCCTTTCATCCGTTCTGTTTTATTCCTTCTGACTTTTCTGAACCACGCATCATAAGACAGATCCGGTCAGATTACTCCCATAATTTTCACATAATCCTCCGTCTTATCCCTCATAATGTGAAATCCTTTATCCAGATCTTTTATAAGCAGTCTGTGCGTAATCAGATCGGATGGCCGGACTTTTTTCTCTGTCAGACGTTTCCGTACGTAATTCCGGTCGTCCTCCGGTTTATGTAAAAATGCAGAATTCCAGCTTCCGGTTACGGTCAGCGCCTTTGTCCTCTGTATGCTCCATAATCCATTGCATGACATTTTGTTTGCTGCTGTCACAGTAATTGTCCTTTTGAATTCCCAATCCCAGATTCCTCTGCCGCTGAATTTCTTTGTTTCCGATCACCAGAAGCTTCTTCGCGCCGGCTTCCATCAAAAACATCACCAGAAGCATACCAATCGTTCCCAAACCACATACTTTCTGCCCAGACGGTCAATGCTCTTTACATAAAGAGTTCCTGCATTCAGTTATTTCAGCAGCTTCTGGTACATGGGACGCTGAAAATCTCTGCCGGAAAGCTTATCCATATAGATATTCTCCTTCGGAATCTGCATTTCCTTCAACGCCCGCATTTGCCGGTCCTCATTCTGTTCTTTTGTACTGACACGTACATATCCAGATTGTTCTGTCATCTTTGTTCTCCTTACGTTCATCTGAAATTTTTACCTGACTGCCGCAATCTTCCTGTACCATACAGTTTGTCCTGTTTCTGTCATTTTACCTGCATTTTTCTGGAGCGTGTTTGAGAATTGCTTTTCATGGACTGTACTGACGACAGAAATAAAATTTCAGACATACTTTGTCCTCTGTACAGAAATTAAAAATCTTTTCAAAAAGTGATTGACAGTAACCTGATTTCTGTGTATATTTAATTCGTTTAGTTTTATTAAACTTTTTGTTAAGTGTGGCGTATGCACTTTGGTTTAGTATAATTAAACTTTCAGTTTTTAATCACGCAGATCACCAAACAACGGAGGACTCTTTAAACCATGAACATTGGACCAAAGATCAAAGAACTCCGCGTCATGAAAGGACTGACTCAGGAAGAACTGGCAGACCGCAGCGAACTGTCCAAAGGCTTTATCTCTCAGCTGGAACGGGATCTGACTTCTCCGTCCATTGCTACGCTGGTGGATATTTTAAACAGCCTCGGTACGAATCTGAAAGACTTTTTCAGCGATGACAGTGACGAACAGATTGTCTTTCATGATGCAGATTACTGTGAAAAATACGATGCAGAGCTGAAAAACCGAATCGAATGGATCATTCCAAACGCCCAGAAGAATGCCATGGAACCTATTCGCGTCACACTTGAGGCAGGCGGCTCTACTTATCCGGATACCCCCCACGAAGGAGAGGAATTCGGCTATGTACTTCAGGGAACGATCACGATTCACCTGGGCGGAAAGCTTTTTAAAGCGAAAAAAGGAGAATCGTTTTATTTCACTCCATCCGCCAGTCATTATATTACGGCCAGTGAGAAAAGCGACGCTGTATTTTTGTGGATCAGCACTCCGCCTAATTTTTAAACGCACTGTAAAAAAACAGACTGTCCGGCCATATGCAAATCTGCTCCGAAACATAAACCGGATCAAAGGCATGGCCTGTGTATTTAAAAAGGAACAGCTGTAAAATTACAATCAGGAGGACGGATTATGGGCAACAAACTAATTGAGCTGCAGCACATCTCAAAAATTTACGATGGACATAAGGTTCTGGACGATTTGAACCTGTATTTTAATGAAAATAAATTTCTGACCCTTTTAGGCCCGAGCGGCTGCGGAAAAACAACAACGCTCCGAATACTGGGCGGATTCGAGATGCCGGATGAAGGGCATGTGATTTTCAGCGGTGAGGATATCACCTCACTTCCGCCTAATAAACGGCAGCTGAACACAGTATTTCAGAAATACGCATTGTTCACACATATGAATATTGCTGAAAATATTGCTTTCGGTCTGAAAATCAGCGGCAAAAGCAAAACATATATTGAAGACAAGATCAAATATGCACTGAAACTCGTCAATCTGGACGGATATGAAAAGCGAATGCCGGATTCTTTAAGCGGAGGCCAGCAGCAACGGATCGCTATCGCACGCGCTATAGTCAACGAACCGAAAGTCCTGCTCTTGGATGAACCTCTCGGAGCACTGGATCTGAAGCTGCGTCAGGAGATGCAATATGAACTGATCCGCATGAAAAATGAACTGGGCATTACATTCATCTATGTAACACATGATCAGGAAGAAGCCCTTACGATGTCCGACACGATTGTAGTTATGAATCAGGGCTATATTCAGCAGATCGGTACTCCGGAAGACATCTATAACGAACCGACCAACGCTTTTGTAGCTGACTTTATCGGTGACAGCAATATTTTCCCCGGTATCATGCTGGAAGATAAGGTGGTGGAGATTTTCGGCGTCATTTTCCCCTGTGTAGATACCGGCTTCGGCCATAACCGGCCGGTAGATGTGGTAATCCGTCCTGAGGACGTGGAGCTTGGCGCTCCAGGAGCCGGAACAGTGGACGGTGTTGTATCCCATCTGATTTTTAAGGGCGTTCATTATGAAATGGAGGTTACCGCCTGCGGACAGGAATGGCTGGTACAAAGTACCAGAATGTATCCCGTCGGTGAACATGTTAGCATATCGGTAGATCCGTTCAATATTCAGATTATGAATAAACCAGAATCAGAAGATGAGGAGGCTGTGGTACTGGATGTATAAAAAATCTCTTTCCTGTCCGTTTCTGATATGGGCAGCTGCATTTATCATCATCCCCCTTCTGTTCATTATGTATTATGGACTGACCGACAAAAGCGGAAGCTTTACCATGGCAAACCTGATGGCTGTTGCCACAGCAGAACATTCCAAGGCGCTGTTCCTCTCCCTGGGACTTTCACTTTTAAGCACGGTCATCTGTCTGATACTCGCTTATCCGCTTGCACTGATACTCTCCGGAAGCAGGCTTGGAAAATCCGGATTTGTCATTTTTCTGTTCATTCTTCCCATGTGGATGAATTTTCTGCTTCGGACCCTTGCATGGGTTGTTCTTCTGGATACCAATGGTGTTCTGGATACCATACTCAAATTTTTCGGACTGAAGGGCATGAAGATCATCAATACGCCTGCAGCGATCGTATTCGGCATGGTCTATGATTTCCTACCGTTTATGATCCTGCCTATATACAATGTTGTTTCCAAAATCGATGTCAACGTGATCAATGCCGCCAGAGATCTTGGAGCCAACAGTTTTCAGACTCTCTATAAAGTGATCTTTCCTTTAAGCCTTCCGGGCGTTGTCAGCGGAATTACCATGGTGTTTGTGCCTTCACTGACTACTTTTGTCATCTCTACCCTGCTCGGCGGCGGAAAGATTCTGCTCATTGGAAATGTGATTGAACAGGAATTTATGAAAGGCACAAGCTGGCACATAGGAAGCGGACTTTCCCTTGTACTCATGCTTTTTATTATTGTCAGCATGATCCTGTCCTCCAAATACGATCACGGGGAGGGAAATGTATTATGATGAAAAAATTAGGCCGGCGTTTTTATCTGTTTCTGATTATACTGTTCCTCTATGCACCGATCGGCACTTTAATGGTTTTATCCTTTAATGACTCCAGGACTTCCGTTAAATGGGGTGGATTTTCCCTGAAATGGTATCAGCGTCTTTTTGAAAACGACACCATTCTGGCGGCTCTTGGCAATACGCTTCTGATCGCCGTATTGTCTGCCGCCATCGCGACATTACTTGGTACTTCCGCCTCCATTGCCATTCACCACATGAAGAAACGTCGTCAGAGCATCTGCATGAGTATAGTGAATATCCCCATGCTGAACGCAGAAATTGTGACCGGTATCGCTTTTATGCTGCTGTTTATCTCTGCCGGCAACCTGTTGTCGATTTTCGGCATCCATTTTGAAATGGGCTTTGGCACAGTGCTGATCGGACATATTACGTTCAATCTTCCTTATGTAGTTTTAAGTGTGATGCCGAAATTAAAGCAGCTCAACATTTCCATGTATGAAGCTGCACTGGATCTGGGCGCCGGAGAAGGCCAGGCTTTTTTCCGTGTTGTACTGCCGGATATTATGCCGGGCGTACTTTCCGGATTCCTTCTGTCTTTTACCATGTCTCTGGATGATTTTGTCATCACTCACTTTGTAAAAGGACTTGGCGCCGATACCCTTTCCACACTGATCTATTCAGAGCTCCGTAAGGGTATCAAGCCGGAGATGTATGCACTCTCCACAATCATGTTTCTCGCTGTCTTTCTTGTTCTGGTATTTGTAAACCTGAATCCGCGGGAACAGTCTGCCGCATACAGACACTAAAACGTATCCGCAGATTGTCTTTCAGGCTGTGAATCACTACCTGCCTGATTTAAACAAATATCAGAAATACTGAGATGATGAAAAGAATACTTTGTTGAACATCAACAGATCAATAAACGTACAATTAAGAGGTGTGATTATGAAAAAAAGAATATTACTTATGTGCGGCTGCCTGGCTGCAGTCCTTCTGACCGCCGGCTGCAGCGGATCTTCTGCCGGAGAAAACGGAGAAGTAAATGTTTACAACTGGGGAGAATACATTGACGAAGACGTCATCGATATCTTTGAAGAAGAAACAGGCATTAAAGTTAATTACAAGACGTTCGACACCAATGAAGATATGTATCCGATTATTGCCAACGGCGCAGCAGACTGGGATGTAGTCTGTCCATCTGAATACATGATTCAAAAAATGCTGGACAATGATCTGCTTCTGGAAATTGATTTTGACAATGTACCCAACCTCTCCAACATTGACCCGATCTACATGAATACAGTTAAGGAATTTGATCCGGATGCATCTCATGCCGTTCCTTACCTGTGGGGAACGGTGGGTATTCTCTACAACGAAACGATGGTTGACGAGCCGATTACCGGATGGGACTGCCTGTGGAATGAAAAATATGCGGACAATATTGTCATGATGAATAATCCCCGCGACGTCTTCGCACCTGCGCTGATCTCCTGCGGATATTCGCTGAACTCCACCGACGATGGTGAGCTTGAAGAAGCTGCCGCTCTTCTGACGGAGCAGAAACCACTGGTACTGAAATACACAACCGACGAAGTACGGGATATGATGATTGGCGAAAAGGCGGCTATTGGTGTTATCTATTCCGGAGAGGCGACCATCTGTAAGGATGAAAATGAGAATCTGCAGTATGTGGTCCCGGAAGAAGGTTCTAATGTCTGGCTGGACTGCTGGGTCATCCCGACCACCTGTAAAAACAAAGAAAATGCGGAGAAATGGATTGACTTCCTCTGCCGCCCGGACATTGCACTGAAAAATTTTGAATACATCTACTACTCTATTCCAAACTCCGCCGCTATCGAGATGATTGAGGACGAAGACATCCTCAACAATGAAGCGCTGTTCCCGGATACCGAAGTGCTCTCCCGCTGCGAGACATTCCATTACCTGGGAGAAGAAGCGGAAGAAAAATATAATAATCTGTGGAAACAGGTGCTTTCAGAATAGTTCTGAACATAAACAATGATACCCTCAGTGAACAGGGAGACCCTGAGGGTAAAATTGATCTGATTACATTTGTGAACCGTTGGGAGCGTGTTTGAAAATTGCTTTTTGTGAGCTGATTTTCAGAAAATACGATTTTATACATGCAGAAGACCGCATCCGGACATAATAGTCCTGAGGTGATCATTTGAATAATCTGTCTGCAAACTATGAAGAAAATGTTTCTGCTCTGCGCCGAATCCTCGACTCTGACCGGAACTTTGATATCCTGGAAAAGCATTTGCTGATCGCAGATCATGCCGCCAGTCTGTTCTTTATAGACGGTCTGGTAAAAGACGATATTCTGGAAAAGCTTCTGGAATATTTTTATTCCTTGAAGCCGGAGGATGTTCCGAATTCTCCGGAGCAGTTTCAGATGCAGAATCTTCCCTATATCGAGACTGAAGTTTTAAACAACATGAATGATGTTCTTAAAAACCTGCTCTCGGGAGTCCCCTGCCTGTTTCTGAACGGTATGCCGGACTGCCTTGCGATCGACTGCCGGACCTATCCGGCCCGCAGTGTAGAAGAACCGATGAAGGACCGGACCCTGCGGGGATCCCGCGACGGTTTTGTCGAAACTGTAGTCTTTAATACCGCTCTAATCCGCCGCCGCATCCGCTCTCCGAAACTCTGCATGGAAATGCAGAACCTCGGCAGAAGCACCTGTACAGATATTGTTCTGTGTTACATGGAAGACCGGGTCGACCAAAAATGTCTGCAGCGGCTGAAAAAACGAATCCAGGACATCCAAACCGACGCTCTTACCATGAATCAGGAAAGCCTGGCAGAACTTCTCCTCCCAGGCTGCTGGTTTAATCCTTTTCCCAAATATCACGTGACAGAACGGCCGGATACGGCTTCCGCCTCCATACTGGAGGGCAATATTATTCTGCTGGTGGACAATTCTCCGTCGGCCCTGATTCTTCCGACGACGCTTTTCGCTATCATGGAGGAAGCAAATGACTATTATTTTCCGCCTGTCACTGGAACCTACCTCCGCCTGTCCCGTGCTTTGATTATGCTGATCTCACTGGTGCTGACTCCCTTGTTCCTGCTCCTGATGCAGAACCCGCAGTGGATTCCGGAGGGGTTTCAGTTTATTCAGGTGCAGGATACTGTCAATATCCCTTTAATCTGGCAGTTTCTTCTGCTGGAACTTGCAATCGACGGTCTGCGGCTTGCAGCAATTCACACGCCTGACATGCTGAGTACGCCGCTCTCTGTCATAGCCGGCCTGGTCATTGGCGAATTTGCCGTCAATTCCGGCTGGTTTAATGCGGAAGTTATGCTCTATATGGCATTTGTCACGATTGCCAATTACTCTCAATCCAATATAGAGCTGAACTACGCGGTGAAATTCATGCGTATTCTGCTCCTGATTCTGACCTGCTGCTTTGGACTGATTGGTCTTATCATTGGCATTCTGATCACATTTGTCAGCCTTTTAAGCTGTCGGACCTTTTCCGGGCGCGGATACCTGTATCCGCTGATTCCGTTTCACTGGAAGACGCTGAAGCGTCAGTTGTTCCGTGTGAAATTGTAACCGTCTGTTTACTGCAGAGCCCGCACGGCCTGTTACCTGCAGAAAATAGGTGTTAAGAATTCAATGTAAATCAGACGACAGAACAAATCGCCCAACCACCTCAGCGACCGCTGAATGATTGTTATCGTTTTCCGTCACATAATCGGCCGCTGCTTTTACATCCTCCTGGGCATTGGCAACCGCACAGCCGATGCCCGCTGCTTTCAGCATGGAAATATCGTTATTTTCGTCTCCAACGGCAATCGCATGCTCCAGTGGAACTCCCTTTTTGCGGCAGAACATCTGAAGCGCCGCGCCTTTATTAACACCTTGGGGGACAATTTCCAGATACTCCCGGCTGCTGAAATAAATATCCGCTTTTCCCTCCACGCAAGCTGTCAGCTTTTCTTTAAACTCATACATTTTTTCCGGATTTCGGATATTGATCGCCAGCATTTTATATGGTGGTTCTTCCAGAACCTTTTTCATATCAGGCACAATGAGCGCCTCCATATTTGTCCGGCTCAGATATACGGCGAGGTTTTCATCCTCTCTTTCTGTCAGCACTTTATCTTCTGTGTACGTATGCAGATAAATATGTTCTCTTCGTGCGACATCTATCAAAGCATGTACCTGCTTCATCGTAAGCCTTTTGGCATACAGCATCTCTTTTGTTTCACAGTCCATAATTCCCGCACCGTTATACACAATCATATACCGGCATCCCAGACGGTCCAGTCCAAAATGTGTCCTCAGATATTCTGCGCTGACACAGGTCCGGCCTGTAGCAACTACGATCTCATGACCGGCCTCTGATGCTTTTTTCAAAGCATTGACGGTCTCATCCGACATCTGCTTCTTATCATCCAGCGTAGTTCCGTCCATATCCAGAAACAGAACTTTTTTCTCTTTGTTATCAATCTTCATCTTCTGGTTCTTCCAAAGGTTCTGCCGGGATAAATACCCGGTCGTGAACCATATCCTCCTGTGACTTATTCAGATTTACCGCATATTCGGTAAAATATTCCTGTGCACAGAGCGCAGGTTTTCCTCTTCTGTCCACCTTTTCATAAGTGCCGTCCGGCTGCTTGATCTGGGCTTTCATTGTATCCTGGAGCTGGATCTTCAACACATGCATGACTTCTTTTTTCAGCTGATCATTTTCTATCGGAAACAGGATCTCTACCCGGCGATCCAGATTTCTGGGCATCCAGTCCGCACTGGCAAGATACACTTCCTCCTGCCCTCCATTCAGAAAATAATAGATCCGGCTGTGTTCCAGAAAGTTTCCTACAATAGAGCGGACGCTGATGTTCTCACTGATTCCCTCAATTCCCACTTTCAAAGAACAGATTCCGCGGATGATAAGCTCGATCTTTACTCCCGCTGCACTCGCCTCATAAAGAGCTGCGATCAGCCCCGGATCACACAGAGAATTCATCTTTGCCACAATGTGAGCCGGTTCTTTATTGCGCGCATAGGCAGTTTCTCTCTGGATCATGGTCAGAAAACGATCTCTCAGCCAGAGCGGCGCCAGGGACAGTTTGTTCCAGCTGGCCGGTTCTGAATATCCGGAAAGCATATTGAAGACCGCCGTAGCATCTTCCCCAATAGACTCTGAACAGGTCAAAAGCCCCATATCCGTATAAAGTTTTGCTGTGGAATCATTGTAATTACCGGTGCCAAGATGTACGTATCTGCGTATGCCGTCTTCTTCCTTGCGCACAACCAGCGTAATTTTGCTGTGAGTTTTCAATCCTACCAGACCATAGATAACATGACAGCCTGCACGTTCCAGCATCTTCGCCCATGCAATATTGTGTTCCTCATCAAATCGGGCCTTCAGCTCTACCAGTACAGACACCTGTTTTCCATTTTCGGCTGCCTGAGCCAGCGCCGCTATGATCGGTGAATTTCCGCTGACTCGATACAATGTCTGTTTGATCGCAAGAACCTGCGGATCTCTGGCCGCTTTTTTTACAAAATCAACCACAGGGTCAAAGGTCTGATATGGGTGATGCAGCAGTATATCTCTGTTCCTGATCTCTTCAAAAATATCCTCTTTTCCGGTCAGTTCCGGGATCGGCTGCGGTTTATGCCGAGGTTCTTTATATGCATCAAACCCTTTCAATCCGTACATTTTCATCAAAAATGTCAGATCCAGCGGTCCGGATGTGCGGTATATAGAATCTTCCTTAATCTCAAATTCCCGTTTCAGTATCTTCAGTAGCCGTTTGTCCATCTTCTCATCCACTTCCAGACGGATCACCTCGCCCCACTGACGTTTTTTCAGCTGTTTCTGGATCTCTTTCAGCAGATCAGAAGCCTCGTCTTCGTCTATCGTCAGATCTGCATTTCTCATGATCCGATATGGATGAACACAAAGCACATCATAACTCAGGAAAAGCTGAGACATATTGCGGGCAATCATTTCTTCAAGCAGAATCACCGACTTTACCCCTTTTTGCGCGGCCGGTATTTCCAGTATTCTCGGAAGTACCGCCGGAACCTGGACGGTTGCAAATTCCGGTTCTGCATCCTCTTCGTTTTTTTTCTTCAACAGTGCGCCCAGATTCAGCGTTTTATTTACAATCAGAGGAAATGGTCTTGAAGAATCTACCGCCATGGGCGTCAGTACCGGATAAATATTTTCCACAAAATACTGATCCACGTATCTTGCCTGTTCCGGCGTCAGCTCTTCATGCTCGCCGATCACCTGCAGTCCGCACTGGCGAAGACCAGGCAGAAGTGAACGCTGCCAGGTAGAATACTGTGTACTGACAAACGCATGTACCCGATCGTGAATCGCATTCAGCTGCTGTTCCGGTGTCATACCGGAAAAATCCTTCTTGGAATATTCTGCGTTGACCATATCTTTTAAAGAAGCCACCCGAACCATAAAAAATTCGTCCAGGTTGGAAGCGGTAATGCTTAAAAATTTCAGCCGTTCAAACAACGGATTCCCCTTATCTCTTGCTTCTCCTAAAATACGTTCATTGAAGCCAATCCAGCTTAATTCCCGGTTTTCAAAATATTCCGCTTTCATATATTCATTTTTCAAAATGCTCACTCCTAACCAAGTTTCTTTGCCTTCAATAGGGGCTTTAAGCTGTATACTTCTTCAAACAGTTCTGCTTTTTCCTGAAACAACGCCTGTTCCAGCGTCAGATCCTCCGCACTGTCCACTACCATCTGCATCGTATGATTATCTTTTATGCTTACTTTGATTTCTCTGATTTTCTGCTTGTGACTGCGGTCCAGTGCATTCGCCATACGCAGAATTGCCGTCAGTTTGATGATGGTCATATATTCCGCCCGCTCAAGAAGAGAACTGACTGCCAGCTCTTCAAACGGCATCACATTTCCGCTGTTGAATCTTACAATATTGGCCAGAATCTCCCGTTCCATATGTGACAGCCCGATCACTTCCGTCGCCATAATAATATTGTAGGAACATTCGGCAGACCGGGACATATTGATGTATTTCCCGCAGTCATGAAGCAACACGGATATCTGCAGAAGAAGCCTTTCTCTTTTACCAAGACCGTGAATAGATTTCATCTTGTCAAAGATCGTAAGCGCAAGCTTTTCCATAACCTGTGTATGATTTTTATTTGTATGATAACGCTTGGCAATATTGCGCGCCGCCTCAATGATATCGTTTTCAAAATTGTGCCTGGGTTTCAGTATTTTTCTGCGTTCCGCATAATCAAAAGCAAGACCATCGCCCAGGTCCATACCCAGAATAACCACATTTTCCGCCCCGGTCTCTTCCAGGAGCCGCTTATAAATGACTAACGTAGGAAGAAGAAGCGTGCTGTTCTCTGTGGAAATCCCCAGCTCAGCCGCCATTGCAAGCTGTCCTTTCTGAATAAATTCATCGTAAAATGTGATAAATTCCTCTTTTGTTATCTGATTTATTTCCCGATCTTTATGAATATATTTATTAATATACTGAATATAATTTCCGACCAGAAGCATATAACGGATATTCCGGTCTTTGAGGTATAGTTTCCGGTAAGTGCGCATCTCATTATTCAGCAGCTCTTCAATCACCCCTGCATACCGGACCGTTCTCTCTGCCACATCTGCCAGACGCTCCCGGAGACGCAGCGTTCCCAGACGAATATTCTGTGTAGTCACCAGATTGTCTTTGTCGTACAGAGAAAGCTGAATACTCCCTCCGCCCACGTCTACAATCGCTGTGCCTTTCTCAATAATCTCCTGAAATCTGTCCGAATTAAATGCGATTGATTTATAACCCAGAAATCTTTGCTCAGAATTGCTCAGCACCTCCAGTCGAATCCCGGTTTTCAGATGAATCCGATCCCGAAGTACAAGATTGTTTTTTGATTCACGAACAGCACTGGTCGCACAAGCCCGATAAGCTTCCACACCAAACTCTTTCATGATTCTCTGAAAATCCAAAAACACCCTGCACAGCTCATCTACCAGCTCCGTCCCGATTCTGCCGGTTGCATAAGTGTCCTTTCCAAGTTCTATCCGATGTCTGACGTGATTCACCACACGGATTCCTTTTCTGGTGGAAAGTTCGTAAATCTTCAGATTTACCTCATAACTGCCGACATCGATTGCTGCAAACATAGTGCATGCCATGGTATTTTCCTCCAAATATTACTGTCTTCCGGTGCTTCCAAAGCCTCCCCGGTCCTCTGCTGTCAGGTTTTTTACCTCTTCAAATAAGATCTCCGGCTGATGTTCCATAATCCGAAACTGACAGATGCGGTCATTGACATGGATGATGGTATCGCGCATGGCAATGGCCGGAAAAAACCACTGGTCGCTGTTTCCGCAGTAGCTTTCATCAATCAGACCGCAGCTGTTTGCCTGGATGATCCCATAATTTTTATAGGTACTGCTTCTTGGAATCACATGAGCCTCATATCCTTTGGGTAGTTCCATGGCAACTCCCAGGGGAATCAGTGCAAATTCACCCTTTTTCAATGTTGTTTCCTCTGCTGCCCGCAGATCGATCCAGTCAGATTTCCCTGCAATATACGTGAGTCTTTCTATTTCCTCTGAGAAATATTTTATCTTGATTGTCTTCATTTTATGTCTGTTTCCGGCTTATTCGCCGAAATCCTTCCGCTCCTTATATTTTTACACATATAAAACTGTTTTTCCAAGTGTCAGCGTTGTCTGCACATCAATTACTCTCTGATTGGAACTTCCCTTCCAGGGAAGATTATTATCTTTTAATTCTTCCACAAATTTTCCGTCCACCACCACATCCAGATACGGAATCAGCTCCAGATCACAGATCTGCTCCCACAGGTATCCGGTATACAGCCAGATCGTTTTTTTTGGCCATCGCTGTCTGATCTCTTTCACCAGTACCAGCAGTTCCGCTCTCGTGTCCATATAGAGGGGATCTCCGCCGCTGAAAGTAATTCCGCTGATATAGTCTTTATCCAGTTCATCGAAAATTTCCTGTCTGGCAGCCTCATCAAAAGGAAGTCCGCCCTGCGGATCCCAGGTGATCGGGTTCTGACAGTTTCTGCAGTGGTGCGAGCAGCCTGCAAACCAGAGCACGACCCGGAGTCCGTCCCCATTCAGCATATCTTCTTTTGTGATATTATGATATCTCATAAACTGTGCCTCCGCCTGTATCTTCAAAGTTTATAATTTTCCAGAATACATCTGCGCAGAAGGGTCAGGGCATTGACCGTTGCAAGCTCTCTGATCAGCCTCCTGTCCCCGCTGAAATGAAACTCTTCTACTTCTATCTTTCCTTTTACATTACAGCCGATATAGACCAGACCGACCGGTTCTCCATTTTCACCGGTTTCCGGTCCGGCATAACCAGTAACGCTGATGCATACGTCTGCTCCTGTAAGCGCCGCTCCGCCTCTTGCCATCTCCCAGGCCGTCTGCTCACTGACTGCAGAATATTTTTTTAGAGTTATTTTCTTAACTCCGAGAATCTTTCTTTTGGCCTTGTTGGAATAGGTAACAAATCCTTGTTTAAATATTTCTGAAACGCCCGCCACATCTGTCAGCCTTGCACTTACCATTCCACCCGTACAGGATTCTACGGTTGTAATTGTCATTTTCTGCTCTTTGAGCAGTTCAACGATCGTTTCTGCCAGAGTCACATTGGAATTGGTTGTAAAAATATGACTTCCCAACCGGATTTTCAATTCCCGGACCATGTTTTTTACCAGACTTTTTGCCTCTTCCTCCTGCTCTGACCGGGCCGAAATGCGGATATCCACTTCTCCCGGAACTGACTGGAACATCATCGTCAGTTTTTCCTGAGCAGTCAGAAGGTCATGAATCTTCTCCCGCACTTCGGGTTCTTCCAGTCCGCATAATTTAACTGTTTTTGAATAAGAATAATTCTGCGCTTCATTTCCCATGGCTAAATACTTCCCTCCAGAATCACATGTTTGTTTTTTACGAGATAATCAATCAGGGATACTACAGTCAGAATCAGAGCAATCCAGACCAGCACCTGCCCGATCACATAAAAGATTCCTCCAGGATTCAGAATCAGTACAATAATCATCAGCATCTGAAAGGTAGTCTTGAATTTCCCCCAGTAACTGGCGGCAATCACTACCCCATTATCCGACGCCACGAGCCGGAATCCGCTGATAACGAATTCCCGGCTGATAATAATGATCACCATCCAGGCAGGCAGCAGTCCTTCTGAAACCAGGCAGATCAGAGCCGCACAGACAAGAAGCTTATCTGCCAGAGGATCCATAAATTTCCCAAAATTTGTTACCAGATTATATTTCCTCGCGATTTTTCCATCCAAAAGATCCGTCAGACTTGCGAGGATAAAAATAATAACCGCAATGTACCTGCTGTATCCCGGAACCACATCCACCAGGGCGAACAATACAAAAAACGGAATCAGAATCACCCGCAGAACGGTTAGTTTATTCGGTAAATTCATCAGCGATCTCTCCTATCAAATCATATTCATCCGCCCCTGTCACACGCACTTTGACAAAGTCTCCGGACATCAGCTCCTCCATGGTCTGAATAAAAATATAACCATCCACATCCGGAGCGTCTTTATAGGTACGGGCCACATATGCATATTCATCTGCAACTTTGCCCTCTACCATACACCAAAGTTCTTTTCCTGCCATGATTTCTGCTTTTTCAAAAGAAATATCCTGTTGAAGCTCCATCAGTTCATCACGGCGTGCTTCTTTTATTTCTTCTTCTATCTGTTCTTTCATACAGGCGGCAGGTGTATCTTCCTCCGGGGAATATGTGAACACACCGAGCCGGTCAAATTCCATCTCGTCTACAAAGTCCTTAAGTTCTTCATGCTCTTCTTTCAGTTCTCCCGGAAACCCGGTAATCAGCGTGGTTCGAAGACAGATATCCGGTATTTCCCGACGAAGTTTTCCAATAATGTCCCGAAGGTCCTGCCCCGTCGTCCTTCTCCCCATCCGTCTGAGAATCCGGTCAGATGCATGCTGAATCGGCAGATCCAGATAATGACAGATTTTCGGTTCCTCTTTGATCGTCTGGATCAGCTCATCATAGATTTCTTCCGGATAACAGTACTGTACCCTGATCCATCGAATTCCCTTAATCCGGCAGAGTTCTTTTAAAAGTACATGAAGCCGTTTCTCTCCATACAGATCAACCCCGTATACGGTGGTCTCCTGCGCCACCAGAATCAACTCTTTCACTCCCTGTTCTGCCAGCTCCCGCGCTTCCTGTAAGAGTTTTTCCATCGGAAAACTTCTGTAATTTCCCCGCAGTTTGGGGATGATACAGTAGGTACAATGTTTATCACATCCTTCTGCGATTTTCAGATGCGCATAATGACCTCCGGTCGTCAGAATCCTTCTGGATTCTGTCAGAACCAGCCGGTCAGTATTATCATACCAGGATGTGTGCTTTCCGGCGACCGACTGTTCAATCGCCTCCGCAATTCTGTCATAAGAGGCTGTCCCCAGAATCGCGTCAACTTCCGGTATCTCTTCCATGATCTCCTGACGATATCTTTCAGCAAGGCATCCGGTTACAATCAGAGCTTTCAGCCTGCCTTCTTTTTTACATTCAGCCATTTCAAGGATCGTATTCACACTTTCCTCTTTTGCATCGCCGATAAAACAACACGTATTCACGACAATGATATCCGCCTGCATCTCATCGTCTGTAAATCCATATCCCTTCTCTGCAAGCAGACCGAGCATGACTTCAGAATCTACCAGATTCTTGTCACAGCCAAGTGACACAAACAGTATTTTCATCATAGATGGTGCGATCTCCTTTTTTCACCGTAAATGGTATATTCTGGTGCAAAATGCTGCACTTAGGGATATTATAATACCGACCTGAGGCAAAAGCAATGACTATTGCCTTTTCCTCCGGAAAAACAGCTGCCATCCTGCTCCCCACAGAAACAGCAGGACAATCACAGTACTGCAGAACCATGTTCTATTCATAAAAAATTGTATCAGTATATTCGGCGTAAGCAGAAAATTCAGTTTTTCCAGCTCTGTTTTGTTGCCTGCCGCATCAGTAGCCGTCACCCCGATTGTCTGCCAGTGAGCGGAGCTTTCCGCCATCAGAATAATCCTGCCGTTTTTTTCCTGCACTTCTGAAGCATGATAGGTCGATCTGACGCCATTAATATCTACTTTTACTTCCGATACCCTGACATTATCCTGGATATCCAGTGTAATCTCCTTGCTTCTGTCCCGGTACAGACCGCCGTCCTCAAGCCCGGACAGCAGAATGCTCGGAGCCGTTTTATCTATTACAAACTCAATTTTCTTTCCCTTCGTCTGATTATCCGATCTGTTCTTGGCACGATCCTCTGAATAGATTTTCAATATATAAGTTCCTTCTTCTGCAAAATTTCGTGCAGGAACTGTATAAGTATATTGCCTCCAGTCTGTATCTGTCCCATCTGTGCGAACAAAATAATCTTTATCTTTCTGTAACGTCAACAGTTTTCCGTCTCTGCTGCAGCTGATTTCCTGAAATTCCAGTGTATCTACATTCGTTTCTGTCACGATAATATCCTGCTCCGTTTTTGTATAATAAACACCTCTCTCGCCTGCCAGCAATTCAGTTTTGTCGTCCAGTGTATAAACAGACCCGAACCGGTTGACTGAAAACTGTATTTCCTTACGGCTGACATTTCCCGCCAGATCGCAGACCGACACCTGGAGCTGATACAGATCATCCATTTCCGGTTCATACACAAAATTTTCCGCAGCAAACAGCTCGCCTTTTATGCTTTGTCTGCTTATTCCTTTCAGTTCTGTCCTCCCGTTTCGACAGCCTTTAAGCAGAATTTTCATGCTCCCCTTTTGATAATTCGAATCCGTACATCGAATCTCCGGCGCCACAACACCCTGATTGGCAGATCTGTCTTCCAGTCCGGATATTTCCAGCTCTGGAGCAGTCTGATCTATGATAAAGTGTTCTGCTGCATATGTGTTCATGACATTCCCTGCCAGATCCATACCCGTAATTCCCAGTGCATAATCCCCATCCGCTTCAAAGACAACAAACGCCGTATAATGATCGCCGTTTCTGTTCCATTTTGAAATGTACGGAACCTGTTTTCCATTTTGTTCGCTTATTACCACATGAATCAAGGAAGAATCAAAATTATGTTCCAGAATATCGATCATGGCAGTACGTTTCTGTGCAAAATATTTATTATTCCTCGCATTCACATGATCAAACTTTACAGTCAGTACCGGCGATGTCCGGTCTATTGTGAACTGGTCCACTTGTTCGTACTGCGCCCTGTTTCCCGCCAGATCGGTAAAGTCAAGCGTAAAAGTATAATCCCCGTCTGCAAAAAATTCCACATCACATACATGAAGTGTATCGTCACCAGTACCGGATTGTTTCCACTCCCCTATAGACGGCATGACGCCATCCGTATTGGTGATCTTAAACTCCACATCCGCAGAATCAAAATTTCGTTCTCTGATGGTCACAGTTGCCGTCCGGCTCCGGTCATACAGTCCTTTGTCTGACTTTTGATTATTATTATATTTCACTTGAATTACCGGTATTGTCACATCAATATTATAGAGCTTCTCCGCCGTGCCGATGTGTCCTGCATGATCCTGATACTCTGCTCTCACCGGCACCCCGTTCTCATTATTGGAGGCTGCATCAAGCACCAGCTCTTCCCTGAAATCATATACAATACCCGTCTCTTCTTCCCCGTAATCTTTTATATAATCTATAGTCTCTCCGCCTTTACAGGAAATACTTTTCAATCCAGAAAAAGTATCTTTTACAAGAAGCTGAAATCTGATATCTGTATTATAATAATCCGTGCCATTGACAGTTCTTGACGGACTGGTATCTGTAATCAAGACCGCAGCCCCTTCTTGCCGGTGTCTTTCATCGTCCTCCACAATATGTCCGTATTTTTGTATGGTACTGTTTCCTGACCAGTCCTGTACTTCTGCCGTTACGCTTCCTTTAAAGTCAGAGGAAGCCGACGGAACAGTAATTTCAAATTCCCCGCTGCCTGTCGGTTCGAAATTCATTATATATTCATTGATCTTTCCGTTTTCTTCCTCTGTTTTATAGCAAATGGTATGAATTCCGGATATTTGATCCTGAGCAGTTGCTTTTACAGTCATCCTTCCGTCTGCGAATAGATATCTGAAATCTCTGTAGCGAACCACATCCAGAAAGCCTGCTTTTTCCACACTATAGGAAAGCTCCATTTTCGGTTTTGTTCCATCCACACATACCCGTTCCAGAGGTAATTCTGTAAAGTTTCCTGAAAGATCTGTACAGACCAGAGGGATCTCATAAACCGCTTCTGTCATAAGCGGAAGAAACCAGGTTGCCTTTTCTGAGATATGCGCTTTCTCCAGTTTATCCAGAAATTCTCTCATACTGTGCTCCGTAATCATATTTCCTTCACTGTCTGACGCATGGCCTTTTTGCAGCGAGTGAACAATTTCAGAAAAACGCAGATGTTCATCCTCCATTTCCAGTTTCAAATATACAGGTTGTGAAAAATATGTACATCCATTACCGTCAAAAACCGCTTCTGCCGGCTTTTCTCTTTTCTTTATATCCACATAAGAAATCCGAACTTTCGGTGCAGTGCGGTCAATAACCAGAAGAACACTTTCATATTTGCCCGCCGGTAGGTCTTCCGATCCCCATCTGCTTCCCTGTACAGTTTCAGAAACCATCCCGTTCCCTGCCATATCTTTATATGCCGCAGATATCCTATAGCTGTCTTCCTTTGCAAGAATAAATCTGCCCTCATAAAAATCCCCGTCTTTGTTCCAGCTTACTTCCGGCTGATAAAAATTTCCGTTTTTTCCTGTCACCGTCAGATCAAAGCCCTGAAGTCCTGAAAAAACCTTCCCCTGACAAACCGGAACCGCACAGCGCTCCTGCAGTGAAAAAGAAACTTCGACTGCTCCGCTGTAGTATGCCGTATATCCTGTCTGCGGCCCGCTGTTTCTGATATCCCTGGACGGCGCTGTATCATCTTCTTTTACCAGACGTACCGCGTCATTAAAAGCAATGTTGAACACCGGAGCCTCATGATCCAGCAAAAATTCTCCGTCCGTATATATTCCGTCTTTTACCCTGCCTCCTAATCCATCTCTGCCGACCATCCTGTTTCCCGCCCGGTCTTCATAGGAAAGCGTAGCCTGATAAACAGCCGTACCCATGCCTTTTTCACCGTCAAACGCATATTCTGCCAGATGAATGCGCCCGTCTTCTTTCCACTGAAGTGTGTTTCCGGAAATGACAACGGTTTCCTTCGTGTCCATATTCCGTATGATCAGCTCTGCCGCCTCCGGATTCCAGTATTCTGTGTGATCGTCGATTGCAAAAGTAAACCTGACATCTTCTTTTTCTGCCTGATGATAGACGTTGATTCCGTTATGCTGTCCTGCTATATCTCCCGTAACAGAAAATGATACAAGTTCCGGCGGCCGGTTATCGATTACTACCGTACAGCCTGTATATATTCCATTTTTTATATTTCCTGGAGTTGTATCGTACAGCTCCATAAAATTTCCTGATCCATCCTGATATTCAACGGTAAAATTATACACGGCCTCACTTTTTTCAGATGCTGCCGGAAGCAGAAGACTGGCACACGCCTGTCCTCTCCCCTGAAGCTGCCAGTCATCGACTTCCGCTCCATAATTTCCATTATCCGTAATCCGGACCAGAGGAATCACCGGACTTCCGTCGTCTTTGATACATTTCAGATAATTTGTTTCATTTAAGACAAGATTCAAAATCGTCTCATCCTGATAAAAAACCGTTTTTTGGGCTTCATCGACGATTCCCTTCCCATAATCCACTGAAAATTCCGGATTTGTCTGATCCAAATAAATGACAGTCGTTCCTGTAAAGCTTTCGGCGGCATTTTCTGTCACGTTTCCCGCACAGTCTTTCAGTCTTTTTATCTGCAGTCGGTCCGTTACCTCCTCTTTACAGCCAGAAGGCATCATCATACATCCTCTGATATGCGCATACCCTTTATATTGTTTTCCGTTGTACGTAAAAGAGGCTCCGCTTTCATCGATCACCTGGAGTTTGCGGACTGTTGTATTGCCTTCTGCTGTCAAAATCTGTTCCGACAGGTCTTGTACATCAATTCCGGACTGTTTGTCACTTCCTCCATCCGTCACATACAAGTCAAACCAGACTTCTGTCTTTCCAAACAATCTGTCTGCGGCAGACTGCAGAAAATCCATGATCCCCGTACTAGTTAACGCTTCTTTATTTGTACCATCTGAAACATATGACACGAACATCTGCTGATCCGGAGCCGTCTGGTCAATGATAAACTTCATTGATGTTTCCGCTGTCTTTCCAAGAACATCCGTTACCCGAAATGTATAATCATAGCTGCCTTCCTCCAGCCCGGTCAGCAGCTTTGAAAGTTCAGCAGATTCTTTCACATCCTCTGTAACCTCCGTCTGCTCCCCATATACATAAGATGCATTTTCCTTTCGGAAGTCTTTCCATATCTCATACGCGCCGTCTCCGCTTCTGTATTCTGCAACTGCAATTCCGGCGGGTGAGGTAATGTTAATTTCGGCCTCAGGATCATCACTGAAATATACGTTTCCGTCCCCGTTTACCTCATCTGAAAGGTACTTTACAGAAACAGACGGCTGCTCTGTCATCTTTCTCCCCCGAACTGTCAAAAATTCCTCTCCGGCAACAACCGTTTCATCTGCCATTTCATATACAATTTTGTAAATGTATTCTCCTTCTTCATTGATCTCATCCGTAAAATATCCGTTTTCAAAGTCAAGGTCAGTTTCATCTCTTCTTATCACAAATCTCTCCGATTCGCCGTCTTCGCTGTCATTGTCCTGTATCACTTCCAAAGTGACCCTCATAGAGTCGTGAAAACAATAGCTTTCATCCGCATCTTTCACCGTATTTCCTGCATCGTTTACTGCAGATATAAGCCGGAATTCAGGAAAGGTAATATCCCGCTCTGCTTCCTGACACAGATTCGCCTCTGCATATGCCGGATGCAATCCCAAAACCCCCGTCTCCAGAAGCAGCAATGCCGGTATCAGTATCATGATATGTCTCTTCTTCATAGCCTCTCTCCTTATTCTATGGTCTCATCTGTATGGATCAGCAGAATTTCTTTTTCCACAGAAAAGAATTCTCTTTCCCGCTCCAGCGTCTCTGTCTTCCAACCTTCATCGGACAGCTTTTGAGTTCTTTTTTTCTGATCCTTTCCTGCACAATTTATTTCCGTTTTCCACACCTTTTTCCTCAAAACCCTGAATGCAGTTCTGATATCCAGTTTTATAAAAAGAAAAACCGATGCCACAGCGAACAGTACCATGCCCAAAAGGCAGAGCCTGTACAGCTTTTCATACCAATCTGCTGTCATATCCCTTTTTCCCCTGTATAAGCTGATAAAACCATTCTCTTTGCGCTTTTTACATGTTCCGACAGTTCCTTCAGATCTTCTTCCATCAGTTTTCGCCGATGTTCTCCAAAAAATATAAAATCTGTCTGCAGATGTTCCTCTATCGATGAAAGCTGCCAAAGCATCTCTTCTTTTTTTACACCGCTGTCCCTGAATTCCGAAGTTCTTAAACATATCTGGCTGACAAGTTCTTCATACATAACCATCGCAGTACGTTCATTATCAGCTTCCACCAGATTTCCTGCGGACAGCGCCGTCAGATCATCCCAATAATCCCGATAAGTAACTGACATATCTCCTGTTTCATCTGTCCTTCCTATACAAGAGTAATAGTCTGCTATGGCAGCAAGACGCCGGGAACGTTCCGTTTTTTTCTCCTCCAGTTTTTCAGAAGCTGCCGCTGTCTCCAGATAAATTCCGGCATTTTTTTTATTGCTCCTGTCCTCATATTTGTAGTAATAGGCAATTCCTGCGGCATAGGCAAATTCTTCATACCCTTTCTGGTTCTTTTTAAAAGCCTGCTCGTTTGTCTGGCCTCCGTTTCCATAGGTGATCAAAACAGAACGAAGTTCTTCGCTTTCACCGACAGTCAGTACATGGTCATTCAGAAATACCTCCTCTAACAGCTCCAGATACGCCTCCTTCCTTGTCGGATCCAAGGTCACAGCATTTTTATAATTTGCTATTTCGTCTTCCCTGTCCGATGCACTGCGTGCCGCCAGAAGATATGCTTCATATGTATGATTCCGCACCTCCGCTCCTTTCCACGAAAAAAAGACCGCGCCTGCTTCCAGTGTCACCGTCACTGCAAAAGGAATGAGAAAAAATACAAATCTTCTTTTCTGCAGATTTTGATAATCCACATCCCATTCAAAATAATGCTCCAACGCATAACTCAGCTCCTTGCAGGACTGATACCGATTTTCTTTTTTAACCTGAGTACATTTTATGAGAATTGCTTCCAGACCGGAAGAAAAAGACGGATCTATCTGACAAATGGGACAAAGCGAATGAGGGCTTTCGCCTGTAAGCAGCTGAAACAGCATAACACCCAGACAGTAAATATCGGTTCTGGCATCGCTTTGCCCCTCCTTTTCATATTGTTCCGGCGCTGCATACCCTCTGGTCCCCAGAGAAACGGTATCGCTGATATTCCCGGAACTGTACTCTCTGGCTGCCCCAAAATCAATCAGAACCACATTTCCATCCGGTTTCAGCATGACATTGGCAGGTTTCATATCCCGATAAACAACCGCCGGCTTTCTTGTATGCAGATAAGACAGCACATCGCACAGCTGTCTGGCCCATTTAAGAACTTCCTCCTGCGGCTGCGCACCGGTTTCCGCCAGAATATCCTGAAGTGAACGCCCTTCTATGTAATCCATCACGATCAGCAATGAATTTTGATTTTCAATTACATCTACAATTCCCGGGAGATGAGGATGGCGGAGTTTTTTCATCATCTCGATCTCTTTTTTATTTGCATGTAAATGGCATCTATCTTTTTTTGATATTTCTTTAATTGCCCACTGCCTGTTAACACGCTCGTTCATGGCCAGATATACCACGCTCATTCCGCCTTTTCCAATTACGTTCAGTATCTTATATTTTCCATCAATCACCGCTCCTGTTTTCAGCATTTCCCTCTCCTTAAAATGTACGGACTGCAATTACCGAAATATCATCCTGTTCGCCTCTGACTTTATTCAGCCGGACCAGCCTGTTCAGCTGCTTTGTTACCAGTGTTTCATCCTTCAATATGGAAGGTCGCAATGCTCTTCGGATCTCTTTCTCACTGACCTCATGCCAGAATCCGTCACAACACAGCATATAAACCATATTTTTATGAAGCTCTCCCCGGTGAAAAACCGGAACTACTTCCTCAGACGCTCCCACACACTGCAGCAGAACATTTCTTCTTCCATCTTTCCTCGCCTCCACCTGTGTCAGGATCCCGCGTTCCACTTCCTGCTGAACGACAGTCTGATCTATTGTAAGCTGTCGTATACTTTTTCCAATCTCATATGCCCGGCTGTCACCCACATGGACCATATAATATTTTTTCTCTGTAAAAAGCAGAGCGGTCACTGTTGTCCCAAGCTGAAAATGATTTCTGTCTCCATAAAATGCTATGTTTCTGTTCATGCTCTGAAGCAGCTGATTCCAGGAGCGATAAAGTTCCGTTTCCATACAGGATAATAAAAGCAGATGCGGCAGTTCCTGCTCAAACCACTCAGAAAATGCATGAATCAGCGCCGTACTTGCCACCTCGCCCTTCATCAGACCTCCCATACCGTCGCATACCACAGCCAGCAAAAACCGTTCTTTTTTGCAGACAGCCTGTTTTACCAGCAGCGCGTCCTGATTTCTTTTTCTTCCTGCGCCTTTGTCTGTGCAGCAGGCAAAAACATATTCCATTTTTCACTCCTTTCCGGATTTTCATAAATATCTGCTTCTGATACCGATATCAGAAAATCACTTTTCATCAACTGCACGATAAAATTTCCATATTCATTTTTAAATTTGGGGAATTTAGATGGCGAACGCCTGAAATTCTCTCTCGTATAACAGCATTATACTATAAGCTTTCTCAGATTGCAACTGTTTCTCAGCTGTACAACAAATGCATTTACTACAATAAGACAGAATAAAAAACGCAGCCATAATAAATATACGGCCACGCTTTTTACTCTGCGTGATTGGTGATACAGACACCACATGTAAGATTTTAAGCTTCCATCGACAACAGCATCCTATCGTTATCCAGCTCTTTTCCGACTCCGGTTCTGAATTTTTCCAGCAGATCAGAAACTGTCATATGTTCTCTCTCTTCTCCCTGCACATCCAGTACGATTTTTCCATCGTCCATCATCAGCGTCCGATTGCCAAGTTCCAGAGCCTGATGCATGTTATGAGTTACCATCAGACAAGTTGTATGGTTTCGTTTGATAATCCTCTGCGTCAGTTCAAGAACTTTATCCGCGGTTCCCGGATCCAGTGCGGCAGTATGTTCATCCAGCAGCAAAAGCTGCGGCGGTACCATGGTTGCCATCAAAAGCGTCAGTGCCTGTCTTTGTCCCCCGGATAAAAGCCCTACCGGCTGCTTCATCCGGTCTTCCAGTCCCATTTCCAGAAGCGAAAGCTGTTCCCGGAAAAAGTCTTTATCCTTTTTCGAGATCCTGCTGAACGGAATACTTCCTTCTGAAGCCCTCAGAAAAGACAATGCAAGATTTTCTTCTATTGTCATATGAGGAGCCGTTCCCCTCAGCGGATTCTGGAACAGCCGTCCCACTACCCGGCTTCTTTTATATTCCGGTGTAAAGGTAATGTTTTTTCCGTTTAAAAATACAGAACCTTCGTCCACATAAAAGCTTCCTGCAACTGCATTCAGAAGCGTGGATTTGCCGGCGCCATTTGAACCGATAATGGAAGCGAAATCACCTGGCTTCAGATGCAGGGAGACCTCCTGCAGCGCACTCTTTTCGTTGACCGTACCAGGATTGAACGTTTTTCTGATTTTGTCAATTTTCAGCATGTCAGCGGCCTCCTTTCTGCATGGACCTGATTTTCCGTTTCTGAAAATCAGCCCATTCTTTCAAAGCCGGAGCAGCGATCGCCAGGGCAACCACAACTGCTGTCACAAGCTTCAGACACTCAATGGGCACAATCGAAGTTTTCAATATTACCGCATATAAAAACCGATATACAATGCTCCCTGCCACAGCAGCGGCCACATTCCGGCCCACAGAGCGTCTCCCGAATATAGTTTCACCGATGATCAGACAGGCAAGCCCGATCACGACAATACCGGTACCGCCGTTAATATCTGCAGACTTCTGATACTGCCCCACAACTGCACCTGACAGTGCCGTCAATGCATTGGACACACACAACCCCACGGTAATGGTAAAAATCGGATTGATAGAAGAAGCCTTCACCATATCTTTATTATCTCCTGTCGCCCGAATGCTAAGTCCCAGACGGGTTCCAAGAAACCATACCAGAAAAAACGCTGCCAGAACTGTGATTCCTGCTGCCAGAATCAGTTTGTACCAGCTTCCTCCGATTCCTGTATCGCGAAACATCGTAAAAAGCGTCTCCTGCTTTAACAGACTGACATTGGAACTCCAGCCCATAACCATCAGATTCACTGTATAAAGTCCTGTATTGGTCACAATTCCCGCCAGGATAGACGGAACCCCAAGTCTCGTCTGCAGAAAAGCTGTTATAAACCCGGCGCAGGCTCCTGCAAGAACTGCTGCCAGAACTGCCAGAAACGGATGACCTGCCGCCGCAATCGTAACAGATACCGCTGCTCCCAGCACAAAGCCACTGTCTGTAGTCAGATCCGCAATATCCAGGATTCGATAACTCATAAAAAGAGCCATTGCCACCAGTGCATACATAAAACCAAGCTCCAGAGCTGTCTGAATTACATAAAACATAATGCTCCATTCCTTTCAGGTGTTATTCTTCCGTTGTCACAACCTCTGCGATTTCTCCCATTTCGGAAAATACAGAATAATCAACACCCAGAATCTCTGCCGTCTCTGTATTGACCGTAATTATTCCGCCTTCCATCAGATAATATTCTTCCAGTCCTTCAAACCCTTTCGTCAGCGCCTCGTAGGCCAGATCTGCCGTTTCATACCCCAAATCTGTATAATTTACGCCGCAGGTCGCAAACGCACCGTTACGAACAAAAGAATCTGCCCCTGTATAATGCGGAATTCCTGCGTCTGCAAGACTTTCATAAATTGCCAGCTCCGCTGACATAATCACATTATCTGTAGGCGTGAAAATGGCATCTACATCTTCAGCGATCAAAGAGCTTGCCGCTGTAATGACTTCATCGTTTGTATTAGCAGTTTTCTCAACGTATGCAATTCCTTTTTCATCCAGATACTTCCTGGCCTCTGCAATCGGAGTTGATGAATTGTCTTCCGACAGAGAATACAAAAGCCCGACCTTTTGTACATCCGGATTCTGTGCCAGCATCATATCCAGAATAAATCCGGTGTTCAGTGCATCAGAGGTTCCTGTTACATAATCGATCCCCGTCATTTCTGCACTTTCTGGATCCGAGATCGCCGCAAATATCACCGGAGTTTTTGTCTCTTCCGCACAGGTTGCCATCACCTGTGCTGCCAGCGTTGCGATCGGTATAATCGCATCTACCGGCTCGGATATTGCCTGGGTTCCAATCTGTGTCAACACAGACTGATCCCCCTGTCCGGAATATACCTCATATTCAATATTTACACCATTTTCTGACGCAAGCGTATCCAGCTCTTCACAAACCGCATCGGCAATCTCGTCCAGAGAAGCATGATCCATTTGTTTCACAACAGCAATTTTATAAGATTCTCCAGTTGTATCCTCTCCTTCCGCAGCTTCAGCTCCATCCGGATTGCTTTCATTCATATTCTCTGATGAATTCCCGGCCGCTCCTGCGCATCCGGATACCAGAACCGCTGTCATTGCCGCCGCCAATAATACACTTACCGCTCTTTTTTTCATCTTTCTCTTCCTCCAAAATCTTAAAAATTTTTAGAAATGAAGAAACCCTTTTCAGCGGATACTGCAAACCGGTATGTCCGTCTGGCTTATTGCCCGGAGGGAAAAAATAAAACCGCCTCAGGTTTTCGCCTGAGACGGTTATAATCCAGTTATAATCGCGGTACCACTCAAATTGACATATCGTCCACTTTCAATGTACTAACATACATTCCTCATTGATAACGGGTTTGGTTCCCGGCAGATCCTACTCTTTTCATTTCGGGGCTGCCCTCGAAAGTCCATTCAGCCATCTGTTCCGTACTGCAATCCCACCGCCTGCAGCTCTCTGTAACTTCCCGCGAAGGCTTACTCCTCTTCCTCATCGGTTTCTCTTATTTCTGTAGTTTATTGTATGACAGTTCAAAGAAAATGTCAATACTTTATTTATGACCTTTACTTTTCGCTTTATATCTTCTATGATATTAATCGACAGCAGATAAACCATACACAGGAGGAAATGAAATTGAATATTTTATCTGACTATCATGTACATACATCTTTTTCCGGAGACTGCAGCACAGCGCCGGAGCTCATGGTCCAAAATGCCATAAAACGCGGTATCCGTCACCTGTGTCTGACAGATCATATGGACTATGACTACGAAGATAAAGGTGTCCTTTTTGAATTTGATCCTAAAGAATATCTGCGCCGCCTGCTGTCTCTGAAAGAAACCTATGCAGATCAGATTGATCTCGCAATCGGAATCGAGCTGGGGCTTCAGCCGTATTTGAGTAAAAAACACCACAATCTGGTCTTTTCCAACTCGTTTGATTTTGTCATCGGTTCCATTCATCTGGTGCACAGTCAGGATCCATATTTTCCTTCTTATTTTGAAGGTCGGGAAGAATCCGAAGCTTACCTGGAATATTTCCAGTGTGCGCTTCAGAACCTAAAAGCCTATTCTAATTTTGACTCTTTCGGGCATCTCGACTATGTAGTCCGTTACGGCCCAAATAAAAATCAGTACTATTTCTATGAAAGATACAAAGAGATCCTCGATGAGATCCTGCGTACACTTATCAAAAAAGACATCGGCCTGGAGATCAATACCGGCGGCTACAAATACGGCCTTGGAACACCGAATCCCTGCCGGGAAATCATCTCCCGCTATCGGGAACTGGGCGGAAAAATCATCACCATGGGTTCTGATGCCCATGAGCCCATGTATCTGGCATATAAGTTCGAACAGGCGGCAGATTTATTAAAATCATGCGGATTTCAATCCTGTTTTATTTTTCACAACAGAAAAGCAGAAGAAATCGGACTATAGAATTGTTCCGCCGCCTGCCACATAATCTCCATCATAAAAGACCACAGCCTGTCCCGGAGTTACCGCGCGGACAGGTTCATCAAAAATGCACTCTGCTTCGTCTGTCCCCGTCATGTGTACTGTACACATGGCGCCTTCATGGGCATAACGGATTTTAGCCAGAAACCTCATTTCTCCGACCGGCCGTTCTATTGCCATCCAGTTCAGGCGGCAGGCATGGAGAGCCTGACTGAATACTTCCTTTTCTTCTCCGATCACCACTTCATTGGTATCCGGACGAATCCCTGTCACCACCACAGGCCGTCCCATGGAAAGTCCAAGCCTTCTGCGCTGTCCGACGGTATAATGGATAATCCCCTTATGCTTTCCGATCACCGTACCGTCCGTCCATACAAAATTTCCCTCCGGAATCTTTACATGGGCATTTTCTTCTATAAAACGGGCATAGTCTTTGTCCGGAACAAAACAGATTTCCTGACTGTCCGGTTTATCTGCTACCAGAAGACCCAGCTTTTCAGCAAATGTGCGAATCTGTCCTTTGGTATATGCTCCCACCGGCATCAGCGTATGGGAAAGCTGTTCCTGCGTCAGATTGTAGAGCGCATAGGTCTGATCCTTTTGGGCAGTGACCGATCGTCTTACTGCAAAACGCCCGTTCGAAAGCTGTTCCACCTGCGCATAATGTCCGGTAGCGATAAAATCTGCCCCGATATCAAGACTTCTTTTCAAAAGCGATTCCCATTTTACATAGCGGTTGCAGGCGATGCAGGGATTCGGCGTTCGCCCATGCAGATATTCTTCCATAAAATAATTGATGACTTTTTCTTTAAAATCTCTTTTAAAGTTCATAACATAATATGGAATTCCCAGCTTTGCCGCAACCCGTCTGGCGTCTTCCACCGCACTTAATCCGCAACAGCCGCCGTTTTCTTCTGTCTGAAGCGAATCCTCGTCCTGCCAGATCTGCATGGTGACTCCTATGACTTCATAACCCTGTTCCTGCAAAAGCCAGGCCGCCACCGAAGAATCCACTCCGCCGGACATGCCGACGACGACTTTCTTTTTCTCCATATCTAATATTCTTCGCTTTCCTCTTCTTCCCCTTCGTGGATATCTGACTTGGGCTTCTCAAGTCCCTCGATCGTGATGCCATGTTTTTCTGCATAATCCCAGAGCGCTGCATGGATCGCTTCTTCTGCCAGGAGAGAACAGTGAACTTTGACAGGAGGAAGTCCGTCAAGAGCCTCCATGACTGCTTTATTCGTCACTTTAAGCGCCTCAAAGACTGTCTTCCCTTTCACAAGTTCCGTTGCCATACTGCTGGTAGCAACCGCAGCGCCGCAGCCAAATGTTTTAAATTTTACATCCTGAATCACCTGATTGTCATCGATGTCCAGATAAATCCTCATAATATCGCCGCATTTTGCATTGCCCACGGTTCCCACACCGCTTGCATCCTCGATCTCTCCTACGTTTCTTGGATTCTGGAAATGATCCATTACTTTATCACTATACATTACGTTTTCCTCTTTTCCATAAAAATAATAGTAAATCTATTGTCTGCGCATATAATCCTCATACAATGGCGACATATTCCGCAGCTTTTCCACAATTTTTTTAACAGACTCCACTACATGATCCAGCTCTTCCTTCGTCGTCTCTTCGCTCAATGTCAGACGCAGCGAGCCATGAGCGATCTCATGAGGCAGTCCGATGGCAAGAAGCACATGAGACGGGTCCAGGGAACCGGATGTACAGGCAGAACCACTGGAACCGCAGATTCCTTCCATATCCAGCATAATCAGAAGAGACTCTCCCTCAATAAACTGGAAGCTGAAGTTCGTATTGTTGGGCAGGCGGTTTGTCCGATGTCCGTTCAGTCTGGTATAAGGCACTTCCTTTAACACCCGATCGATCAGGTAGTCTCTGAGCTCTTTCTCTTTTGACGTCCTCTCCTCCATAGTCCGCACAGCCCGTTCCACCGCCGCGCCATACCCGACGATCCCGGGCACATTCTCCGTCCCCGCCCGGCGTTTCCGCTCCTGAGCTCCTCCATGAATCAGACTTCTGATTTTTACTCCTTTTCGAATATAGAGAAAACCGATCCCTTTGGGGCCGTTCAGTTTATGTGCGCTGGAACTGAGCATATCAATGTTCAGTTCATCCACATGAATCGGAATCTGTCCGAATGCCTGTACCGCATCTGTATGAAATAAAATGCCGTGTTCTTTTGCGATCCTGCCAATCTCTTTGACCGGCTGAATCGTTCCGATCTCATTATTGGCAAACATAATACTGATCAGAATCGTTGTCGGCCGGATTGCTTTTTTCAGCTCCTCTGTCTTTACTGTCCCATTCTCATCTACATCCAGATATGTCACCTCATACCCTTGTTTTTCCAGCCAGTCACCTGTATGAAGCACTGCATGATGCTCAATCTTTGAGGTGATAATGTGATTTCCCTTTCCCCGGTATGCTTCTGCTGCCGCTTTGAGGGCCCAGTTGTCTGATTCGCTTCCTCCTCCGGTAAAATAGATTTCTTCTGTTTTTGCTCCCAGCGATCCGGCAATAATTTCTCTTGCTCTTGTAATCGCTTCTTTACTCTTCTGCGAAAATTCATAGACACTGGAAGGATTTCCATATAATTCCGTAAAATAAGGAAGCATAGCTTCCACTACTTCCGGCGCCGTTTTTGTGGTCGCCGCATTATCCAGATAGATCAATCGCTTTTCTTCACCCATATCTGATCACTCCTTTTTTTCACAACATGATCCCGGAACCCGGTTTTTCTGTACCACTTCCAGGCTCTCTTTTACCAGATCACTGATCTTTATTTCGTCTACTGTCCGGTTAATACTGTCATTGATCCGTTTCCAGACGTACTTGGTAACACAGGCGTCTGCGCCTTGACACCCCTTTTCCTCTGCCAGCCCGGGACAGTCTACCGGGTCCAGACTTCCTTCCAGAGCCCTGAGTACATCGCCCACGGATATTTCATCTGCGTTCCGGCTCGGTATATACCCGCCTCCGGCCCCTCTCACGCTGCTCACAAGACCGGCCTTTTTCAGTTTTGCAATCAGCTGTTCCAGATAACTCTCCGATATGCTCTGTCTTGATGCGATGCTGGCAATAGACACCGGTTCATTTTCGCTGTGCATCACCAGATCCACCATGGCACGCAGACCATATCTGCCCTTTGTAGACAGTTTCATTTTTCCTCCGAATTATAGTTCCGCATCTGCCTCTCTCACTGCTCTTTTCCCTGGAAGCATTTCCGGACGCATTCCCGTCCTGAAATCCTTCCCGCACTGTTCGGGCAG
>CATOPL010000019.1 GCA_951802115.1 uncultured Lachnospiraceae bacterium
GACGGCCGAAGAGACCAAAGAAAAAGCAGAGGAAGCTCAGAAAGAGGCAGAGCGGGCAGCGAAAGAGCTGGAAGATGCAGAAACTGATCGAGATACGAAAGAAGAAGCAGCTGAAACAGCAGGAAGGGAAGCAGAAAGCGCAGCCCAGGATGCTGCCGCTAAGCAGGCGGAGGCAGACCGGTTAGAAGCAGAAGCGAACGCTGCGGCTCAGGATGCTGTCGCTAAGCAGGCGGAGGCAGACCGGTTAACAGATGAAGCCAAAAGCGCAGCCCAGGATGCCAGCGGAAAGCAGGCAGAAGCAGACCGGTTGGCGGCAGAAGCGGAGACTGCAGCCCAGGATGCTGCCGCTAAACAGGCAGAGGCAGAACAGGCAGCTCAAAGGGTTGAGAAAGCCGGCACAGATTTAGATAGTGCCCAAAATAATTTTGATGCGGTAAAGGATGAAGAGCTTGAACTTTTGTTTCAGCAGGCAACAGTCAAGCAGGATGCAGCTCAGCAGGCATTTGATAAGTGGAAAGAGGATCCGGATCATAATCCAGGTCCATGGAGAACTGCCGATGAACTGGCGAATACTTTGATTGAATATACTTTCCGTCAGAACAATCAGATCGAAGAGATGGAAGATCTTGAATTCAGCGGCTGGGTTTCAGATAAGGACAATGACTATAGTAAAAACTATGTGCTGGTATCTTATAAGAAAAACGGAGTACAGCAAAAAGAATACTTCGATTATTATATGGATGAGGAAACCGGTGAGATTACACTTCTTAAGAAGACACCGGTCTATAAGGATAACAGTAATACCGAGCTGACTGTTACAATGGAAAACGGAGTACCGGTGTATAGGCTGGGAAATGAGGTGATTGACGGTTCCAAAGTAACCGGGGATGCGCAGAGCGGTTACAAAGTATCGGATGTAGAAGAAACGAGAGAGTCCTATACCTTTAGTCCTGGGCCGGGAGGAGTGATTAAATACAAACTGGAGGCTGTTACACGAGGCGGCGTGACAACTTATTATCAGGACGGAAAAATTGTCTCAGCGGAATTCGATGACAGTGGAAATTTGATTCGTGTGAACGGCGATAAGGCTTATAAGGCTTCTTCGAATGGAGACAAAGAGACAGTCAAAACAGATATAACATATGGCTATACAGGCACGTTCCAGGATAAAGGTACCGAGTATCTCTCGGTGAGCGAGTTTAATGCAGGCTCTGATGAATATCAGAAACTGACAGAAGACGCGCGGAAAGCAGTAGAGGAAGCGGAAAAGGCAGTAGAGGAAGCAGAAAAGAACCAGGTTATAGCGAATGAAAACGTAGAAATTGCGAAAAATGCACTGGATGCAGCGCGGACCGAGCAGGAAAAGGCGTCAGAGACTGCAGCCGAGGCAGCAAGAAAAGCGGCAGAAGCAGAAAGTCTTGCCAAAGCGGCAGGGGAAAAGGCAGAGCAGGCAAGAGAAGCGGCTGCGGAAGCCGAGGCGGCAAAACAGGAGGCGTTTGAGATCGCTGAAGCAGCTGCAACTGAGGCCGAAAAAGCTCAGGAAGCGAAGGAAGAAGCGGACAGGGCTTATGAAAATGCGCTTAAAAGCGTAGAAGCGGCAGAAGGCAGGAAAGGATCAGCGGACGCGGAAGCTGAGAAGGCAAAACAGGCAGCCGAAAAGGCGGAGGAAGATCGTAAGGAAAAAACAGCGCTTGCCGAGGACATGACCGCAAAAGCAGCCGAAGCAGCGCAGGAGGCAGCAAATAAGAAAACAGAAGCTGACAGGGCGGCACAGGAAGCAGAAGCGGCCAAAGATGCAAAAGCGGACGCGGAGAAAAGGCTTGAAGATGCGGAAAATAGTGCAAAAGATGCTGCGGACAGAATAAAAAAAGCTACGGAAGCAGTAGCGAACGCACAGAAAGAGGTAGAGGCGGCGCAGACAAAACTGCAGGGTACGGAAGACGACTTGAATCAGAAGCAGAAGGAACTGAATGCTGCTCAGGCAACCGTCGAGGCGGCAAAAGAGTCCGTATCCGACGCGAAGGAGGAAGCAGAACGTAAGGCAGAAGAATATGCTGTCGCAGAAAAGGCAAAATCCGACGCAGAAGAAGCAGTAAACGGCTTTAAGGAGGCATTAGAAAGCAGCAGGCTGGCGGCAGATCAGGCAGACGAAAAAGTGCGCGGCGCAGCAACCGCCAGAAACTCTGTGGAACATGCGTATGAGAAAGTGAATGCGGCAATTACGAAGCTCTCTGAGCTGACTGCGCAGGGAGAAGTAGATGAGGAGGCATATCAGGCGGTACTGACCGCATATAATAAAGCTGTTTCTGAATACACGCAGGCACTTGAAGCAAAAGGCGTATCTGCCGCAAATCTGATCAGAGTGCGTGCAGCAGCCGAGCGCGCCCGTGCAGCAGCCGACGCTGTGTTTAACTATCATACTTCTTCCGATTCTGACAAGACGGATCCGTCAGATCCGGACGATACAGAGCAGAATAATCCGGGACAGACCGAAGAGGAAGATGACGGGACAACCGGAGGCGGAACGGGAACCGAGGACGACGGAACGACCGGAGACGGAACAGGAACCGAGGATGACGAAACGACCGGAGGCGGAACGGGAACCGAGGACGACGGAACGACCGGAGACGGGACGACTGCTGACGGCGGTGCTGCAGTTGGTCCGGATGCTGTTGCAGCTGTAACTGCGGTGGCTCCTGCGACGGCGGGAACAGGTCCTGTGGCAGCTGGAGATAACGCGGATGATACTACAGGTGAGATTGTGGAGGCGACAGACGGAGAAGTTCCGCTGGCGCAAGGTCCTGCAGCGGAAGAAGAAAACGGGAATGCTGATAAGACGAATCTGAATGTCGAGGCAGCTGATGAAGAGGTTCCGCTGGCGAATCTGGAAACCGAACAGCAGCGGATGTCCTGGTGGTGGCTTCTGATCGTACTTCTGCTGGGTGTAACCGGAGAAGAGATGTACAGAAGATATCGGAAAAAACTGGCGGAAACTGACAGAGAAGAGCGCTAGATAGTATCTGAAACAGGCAGATAAACGGGGTGTGGAAACACACCCCTATCTGTGCATCCCCTATTTATGTGTAATCATTTTTTTTAAAAACAGCACCCTTCGGGGTGCTATTTTTCATATTCTTCACATATGTATAGAAGGTACGAGACGACCGATGCGTGGGGGGATTCTATGAACGAGAGAGATTTGCAGGTATTGGAACAGTATCCGTTTACCGTGAACGGAAGCTGGCGCACAAGAGGCGCTTTTCTTCTGGATACCAGTGCGGGCAGACTACTGATCCGGGAGTTTTCCGGCAGCACATACAAGCTGCAAAAGGAACAGGAGCTTTTGCAGCATCTGAAAGAGTGCGGGTATCTGGTGGACCGAATGGAGCCGGACAAAGAGGGCAGACTGGCAACGGTGTACCGGGAATATAATCAGTTCGTGGTAAAGGAATCCCTGGATGGAAGAGAATGTGATACCAGAAGTGAGAGTGAGATTTTAAAAGCAGCCTCACTGCTGGCAGATTTGCATAAAGATCTGCGGGGATTCTGCGAAGTGACAGAAGAGGATCGTATTCGTCTGTCTGCGATGGATATGGCCGAAGAGATGGGACGACATAACAGGGAGCTGCGAAAAATCTATACGTTTATCCGCAGAAAAAACAAAAAGAATGAATTTGAATCGGCCTATCTGTCCTGTTGTTCCTCCATCCTTCTGGAAGCACAGGAGATTGAACGCTGTCTTCGGACTTCTTCTTATGAGAAGCTCAGAACGCAGGCGCTGACAGAGGGACATTTCTGTCACGGAGAGTATATTCATCATAACATTCTGGTCAGCAGCGGACAGATGGCGGTGATCAATTTTGAGAAGTTTGCGCTGGATGTACAGGTAAACGATTTGTATCTGTTTTTGCGGAAAATTCTTGAAAAGCAAAATTACGATTTCCGTCTCGGCAGCAGGATTTTGGGCGCATATGAAGAGATACGTCCTCTGTGCAGGGAGGAAAAAGAATATTTAAGCCTGCGCATGCAGTATCCTGAAAAATTCTGGAAGCTGGCAAATTACTATTATAATACAAACAAAGCATGGATCCCGGGAAAACATATGGAAAAACTGGAAAAATTCCTGTCCCAAAGGGAAAAAAGAGTTTCCTTTTCCAGGGAAATATTGTATAATAAAACTAACTAAACTACTGAATTTGGGAGGTAATTGTACAAAATGGACTACAAGGCAATCTATAAAGAGTGGCTTTCCAATCCCTATTTTGACGAAGCTACAAAAGAAGAACTCAGAGCGATCGCAGATAACGAGAATGAGATCAAGGAGCGTTTTTATAAAGATCTGGAGTTCGGCACGGCAGGACTTAGAGGAGTCATCGGAGCGGGTATTAACCGGATGAATATCTATGTGGTGCGCCGTGCAACTCAGGGTCTTGCCAACTACATTATAAAACAGGACGGTCAGGGCAAAGGCGTTGCCATTGCCTATGACTCCCGCCGGATGTCCCCGGAATTTGCGGAAGAAGCAGCGCTGACTCTGGCTGCTAACGGGATTAAGGCATATAAGTTTGAATCCCTGCGTCCGACTCCGGAACTGTCATTTGCAGTTCGCGAGCTGGGCTGCGTGGCGGGAATCAACATTACCGCCAGTCACAATCCTCCGGAATATAACGGTTACAAGGTATACTGGGAGGACGGGGCACAGTTTACGCCTCCTCACGATAAAGGAGTGACAGAGGAAGTACTTGCGATCACCGATTTGTCTTCTGTGAAGACGATTACCAGGGAAGAGGCGGAAGCGGCAGGAAAATATGAGATTATCGGACAGGCAATCGATGACAAGTTTATCGGACATGTTATGGCGCAGGTTGTGAATCAGGATGCGATCTACAGCATGCAGAAAGATATCCGTATCGTCTATACGCCGCTCCATGGTACCGGCAATCTTCCGGCAAGGCGTGCACTGAAGGAGCTGGGTTTTGAGAATGTCTATGTGGTAAAGGAGCAGGAGCTTCCGGACGGGGAATTTCCGACGGTCAGCTATCCGAATCCGGAGGCGGCAGAAGCATTCGCACTTGGTCTGAAGCTGGCGAAAGAAGTGAACGCAGATCTTGTTCTGGCAACGGATCCGGATGCAGACCGTCTCGGCGTTTACGTGAAAGATACAAAATCAGGAGAATATATTCCGCTGACCGGCAATATGTCCGGTTCTCTTCTGTGCGATTATGTATTGAGCCAGAAGCAGGCTGCAGATAAAATTCCTGCAGACGGACAGGTGGTCAAATCCATCGTTACCACGAATCTGGTGGATGCAGTGGCTGCCAATTATGGCTGTGAGCTGGTGGAAGTACTGACGGGATTTAAGTTCATCGGACAGCAGATTCTGAAGAATGAACACACCGGACACGGAACCTATCTGTTTGGGCTGGAAGAGTCCTATGGCTGTCTGATCGGTACTTATGCGCGCGACAAAGACGCCATCTCTGCAACGGTTGCACTTTGCGAGGCTGCGGCTTATTATAAGACGAAAAATATGACCTTGTGGGATGCCATGCTCGCGATGTATGAAAAATATGGTTATTACAAAGATGCAGTAAAATCGATCGAGCTGAAAGGTATTGAAGGGCTGGCGAAGATTCAGGAGATTTTGGAAACCCTGAGGAACAATACGCCGGAGACGATCGGTTCCTATAAGGTTATATCTGCAAGGGATTACAAGCTGGATACAATCAAGGATATGGCAACCGGAGAAGTTAAACCTACCGGTCTTCCGGCTTCCAATGTGCTTTATTATGATCTGAATGACGGTGCATGGCTGTGTGTAAGGCCGTCCGGAACCGAGCCGAAGGTGAAGTTCTATTATGGTATTAAGGGAACTTCTCTTGAGGATGCTGATGCGAAAAGTGCAGCCCTCGGCGAGGAAGTTCTGGCGATGATTAATAAAATGTTATAGTCTGTGTGATACGCCTGCGATACCCTTTGTGGTCGCAGGCGAAACGCTGCCGGGAAGGGAGGAGACGGTATCCGGCCGCTCCTGTTTCCCGGCGGCTGTACGTTACATTGATGAAGAGAGGAAAGATTCTATGTACACCTATCCGGAACTTTTAAATATTATTGCCGAGCTTCGCAGCGATCACGGCTGTCCGTGGGACAAGGCGCAGACTCATGAAAGTATGATCCCCTGTCTGCGTGATGAATGTCAGGAGGTCGTAGAAGCGATCAAGAATCAGGATGATGAAAATCTCTGCGAAGAACTTGGTGATGTGCTTCTGCAGGTACTGCTTCACGCTCAGATCGCAAAAGAAGAAGGAAAATTTACCATGGATGATGTGGTAAACACTGTGGCGGAAAAAATGGTCCGCCGGCATCCCCATGTATTTGGAGATGAAGAGTATGGCTCTTTGGAACAGAACAGACTGCGCTGGGAAGAAATAAAAAGAGCAGAGAGAGAGCTAAAAAAACACTAGGGCGACAGGTAAATATCTGGATACTGCTTGACAAATAACAGGAAAAACGGTATAACTAATGATACGTGCTTATTAACTGTATTTTATGGAACAAAATCTACTCAAAAAAGTGGATGTTCGAAAAAGTTTTAGGAGGAGATATCATGAATAAGGCTGAATTGATCGCAGCAGTAGCAGAGAACGCAGATATTACAAAAAAAGACGCTGAGAAGGCTCTCAAGGCTTTTGTTGATGTTGTTACAGAAGAATTAAAGAAAGGTGAGAAAGTTCAGGTAGTTGGATTTGGTACTTTTGAGGTGCTTGAAAGAGCAGCAAGAGAAGGAAGAAATCCTCACACAGGTGAGCCGATGCCGATCGCTGCATCTAAAGCTCCGAAATTTAAGGCAGGAAAAGCTTTAAAAGACGCTCTGAACTAAGTGTACAATGAGACTGGACAAGTTTTTGAAGGTTTCCCGACTGATTAAGAGGAGAACAATCGCAAATGAAGCATGTGACGCAGGAAGAGTGCTGGTGAACGGGAAGACCGCCAAGGCATCCCAGAGTGTGAAAGAAGGGGATGTGATTGAGATCCAGTTCGGGACAAGGACTGTGAAGGCGGAAGTACTTGATGTACAGGAGACAGTCAGGAAAGAAGAAGCAAAAGAGCTTTACAGATATTTATGATGTTTAATAACATATAAAGGGCATAAACAGAAGGACTTTCTAATATATTTATAAGAGAATATATTAGGAGGTCTTTTTCTTATGGTTAAGATGGGAACCGCAGAGGAGCATCCTCAGGGCAGAGCAGCCCATAAATTCAATATGATGAACCGGCGGACCGGAAGCATCACCGGAGTATCGGATGTAATTTCCTTTGACATATCGGAAGTCCTTCTGGAGACAGAACTTGGGATGATGCAGATCAAAGGGGCGGATCTGCATGTAAACCGCCTGTCGCTGGAGAAAGGGGAGATCGAGCTGGAAGGCAGAATCGACAGCATTCAGTATTCGGAAGTCTCAGATTTCAAAAAAAGCGGAGAGTCTCTGCTGAACAGGCTGTTCCGGTAGCGGTATGAGTCCGGGAATTTTAAAAGAACTGCAGTTTTTTGGACTTGCAGTGTTAAGGGGAGTACTGATTCTGATTCTCTATGACCTGCTTCGAATTTTCCGACGGGTTGTGCCCCATGGCATTTATGCGATTGCGCTGGAAGATGTGCTTTACTGGACCGGTACGGCGCTTTTGATTTTTCAGCTTCTTTACAGGGAGAACGACGGAGCGGTACGCGGATATGCATTGTTCGCGGTTGCTGTGGGGATGCTGTTTTACCATCAGACGATCAGCAGCTGGCTGGTAGAAAATATTGCGGTTATTCTCAACTGGTGTCTGGGAATTGTTCTGAAGCCTTTTTCTATAATATGGAAGAAAATCGTACAAGTCTTCAGGGCGGCAGTGAAATTTTACAAAAAAAAATTGAAAAATAAAATAAAAGAGTTTATAATTATCTTATTCTCTTAGAGGTGAAGCTTATGTCAGTGAGATCAAAGACCAGAAGGGCATACAGGCGAAAGCAGCACTTGGGAGCCTGGAGTATCATACTGATTGTCCTGGCTGTTTTCAGTGTGAGCTCGATCGGCAGTATTCAGCTGAAACAGAAAAACTTTGCATACCAGGAAAAAGAAGCGGCTCTTATGGAAGCGATTGCTCAGGAGGAAAGGCGCGCTGAAGAGATTGCAGAATTTGAAGCCTACACAAAGACGAAAAAGTATGTGGAGGATGTGGCGAAAGAGAAGCTGGGACTCGTCTATGAGGATGAGATTATTTTTAAGTCAAAAGAATAAAATGGATGAGGATGGGCATGCAGCTCATCCTTATTTTCATCCACAGCTCATGTCGAAAAAATCTTTTTTCGAGGCACTTCTAATTGACAAAGATTGCAGAAACCTCTTTTTATAATGCCCATACAAAAATCAACGCAGGGTAGTCCGGATGCGGACAGGCCCGGGATCAATGATATGGAGGAGGAATGATGCAATGGAATGGACAAAGTATATCCTGGCGGTGATGGTCGGCGGATGCCTGCTGATTCTGTTTGGCAGGAAAGAGGATGGAAGAGACAAATGGCTTCTGGGAGGCGGAGCCGGCATGTGTCTGGCGGCAATGGAACTGACGGTGGAATACATGTGGGGTGAGGAGAGCTGGAGGATGATCGTAAGCATGATGAAAGCAACGGCATTTTTCTCTGCGGTCGTTCTGGCGGGTTATATTTGGGAATGGATTTATGAGCGACGAAGAGACTTTCAGGACCCGGAAACTGTGCATCCGGTCAGACAGTGGATGCAGGAATATCAGGAAAGTTTTTCACAGTTGTCCAGAAGCTTTTGTATGGTGCCTCAGTTTGCAGACTGCGGCAGCAGGGGAGAACGGATCATGCAGGAACGTCTGATGGAAAACCGTCTGGCAGCAGCCGGGCAGCTGCAGGAGATGAGCCAGATTCTGGTAGGAACAATGGAACGGATTTACAGTACCAGGGAAGATACCGGACTTGAACAGAATATAGGAAAACGTCTGCGTCTTATGGGCGTACAGGTGCATAAAGTATTTTTTTACAATCCGCAGGGACGGAAGCGTCAGGTTTATGTGACGATGAATACAAGACGGAAAATCTGTGTACCGTCAAAAAAGATTGCAGCGGCTCTGTCGGAACTGATGGAGTGCGAGATGATGCCTGCAAGAGACAGTCGTTCCTTTGTCAGTCAGGATCGAGTGACGATTCTGTTTGTGGAGGGAGTTGCCTACAATGTGCTCTATGGAGTCAAAAAGGAGACCAGGCCGGACGAAGCGGTGTCAGGAGACAATTTTTCAGTGTTCTGGCTGCCGGAAGGACGATTTTATGCCGGACTGTCAGACGGGATGGGATCAGGAGTACAGGCGTGCACGCAGAGCGAGCTGGTACTGGATCTGCTGGAACAGTTTCTGGAAGCGGGATTTTCAAGGGAGACGGCTGTGCGTATGATCAATTCGTCGATTGTTCTGCAGCCGGAAGATCCGGTGTTTTCTACGATGGATATCGCTTCTATTGATCTGTATACAGGGGTATGCGATTTCCTGAAAGTCGGGGCCTGTGCAAGCTTTTTGAAAAAAGAGAATGGAGTGGAGTGTATTCATGGGGCGGGGCTCCCGGCCGGGGTGACAAGTCAGCTATCGCTGGAACCTTTCCGTATGCGGATGTATGACGGAAATATTCTGTTTCTGATGACAGACGGAGTCATCAGCGCACTGCCGCAGGGACAGGAGGAGGAAACCATGAAAGAACTGATCTGGAATCTGGCGCCGGGAACCCCGGCGGAGATGGCGGAACGTTTGATGGAGCAGATCAAGGCTTATGGACAGGCATCAGATGATATGACGATTCTGGTGGCCGGTATCTGGCGTCGGTGATCACAGTCCGGTTATAAAGATAAAAAAGAAGGATTTTCAGATGCAAAAGAAGGTATTCAAGTATATAGAACAATGGAAGATGATAGATAGCGGAATGACGGTTTTGGTGGGATTTTCTGGCGGGGCAGATTCCACAGCTCTTCTTCAGCTTCTGTGGGAATATGGAAAAGAACAGGGGATAAAAGTATGCGCACTGCATGTAAACCATGGTATCCGAAAAGAAGAAGCCGCAAGGGACGAGCTGTTTTGCAGAAACTTCTGCAGCGTACGGGGGATAGAGCTTGCTGTAGTACAGGAAGATGTGCCCCGGATCGCCGCACAAAAAGGAATCGGTACGGAGGAAGCAGGTCGTACGGCGAGATATGCGGCGTTTGAGAGGCAGATTTCTGCAAAGAAAGCGGATCGGGTGGCGCTTGCTCACCACCAGAATGATCAGGCAGAGACGATGCTGTTCCATTTGATGAGAGGGGCCGGACTGAAAGGGCTTCGGGGTATGGAGCCTGTGCGGCTGCCCTATATCCGTCCGTTTTTATGTGTGGAGCGAAAAGAGATTGAGGACTGGCTTCTGAAAAAAGAGATGAAGTGGGTGGAGGATTCAACAAACCGGGAGCTGATCTACACAAGGAACCGAATTCGTCATCAGATACTGGAAGCCATGGAAGAGATTCGTCCGGGAAGCGTGTGCCGGATGGCAGGAACAGCGGAACGGCTGCGGGAGACCGAGAGCTTTCTGGAGGATGAGGTTCAGAAACGGTGGGCGGACATTGTGAGCAGTAAAGAAAATGTTTACGAGATTTTGCTGGAGCCGTTTACCGGCGTGCACTCGGTGATGCAAAAGCTGTTGGTACAAAAATGTATGACAGAGCTTATGGGCGGCCGGGATCTGGAAGCTGTCCATATAGAGAATGTGTGCATGCTGGCAAAGGGCAAAAGAGGAAGCAGGCTGACACTTCCGGGCGGGTGTTTTGCAGTACTTGGCTACGAGAAGCTGCTGCTGAAAAAAGGATATGGACAGGAAAAAAGGGAAGAGGAGGTATATTGTGTACCCGGGAAGGAATATCATTATATGGGCGCAGATTTTTACCTCTTTATAGAAAAATGTGATAAAATTGGGGAAATTCCTGTAAATCGCTATACGAAGTGGTTTGATTATGATAGAATTAAAAACAGACTTGTTCTGCGCACCAGGAGACCGGGAGACTATCTGGAACTGTCCGGAGGGATGCATAAAAAGCTAAAAGACTATTTTATTGACTGCAAAGTTCCGAGAGAAGAGCGGGATCAATATGTACTTTTGGCAGACGGAAGCCATATTCTGTGGATAGCAGGTATGCGGATCAGCGAAGGCTGCAAGGTGACAGAACAGACGAAAAGGGTATTGAAGGTTCAGATGAAGGAGAACGGAGGAACAGAAGATGGAGAGACATCACATTGAAGTGATGATTGATGAGATTTCGATAAATAAAAGAATCAAGGAGCTGGGCGAACAGATCAGCCAGGATTATGCAGGCAAAAAAGTTTACCTGATCTGTATTTTGAAAGGAAGTGTATATTTTACCTGTGAACTGGCAAAAAGAATAACTGTACCGGTTATTATGGACTTTATGCAGTGTTCAAGTTATGGAGCAGCAACAAAGTCCAGCGGAGTGGTAAAGCTTTCCAAAGATCTGGATCTGGCAATCACGGATCAGGATGTGATTATAATTGAAGATATTATTGATTCTGGAAGAACACTCAGACATTTGAAGGAACTGCTGCGTCAGAGGGGGCCTGCAAGCCTGAAGATCTGTACATTGCTGGATAAACCTTCCCGGCGGATTGTGGATGTGGATGTAGATTATACCGGATTTCAGATTGAAGACAAGTTCGTTGTCGGATACGGACTGGATTATGACCAGCAGTATCGGAATCTGCCATATATCGGTGTGGTGGAATTTGATTCCCCCGGGCAATGAGCCAAACGGCTGCAAAGCAGACATTTGGCGGATGCGGTGAGGATGACATACTCTGTAAAGCTGCAAGACAGAAGCTTCTGCGCCTGCAGCAGGGATATAGACTAACAGGAGGATAAGAGATATTGAACAAACAATGGAAAGGACTCAGTACTTACGTAATATTTCTGGTGCTGATTTGTCTGGTGCTGGTATTTTTTGAAGGGCGGCTTCAGGAAAGGCCGACTTACACCCGGCAGCAGTTTGAAGAAATGATCGCAGAAGGTACGATCACTCAGGCAAGTATTCAGCCAAATGAAGAGACGCCTACAGGAGCGGTTATTTACTATCTGACCGATGGTTCTGCCGGAAGAACCTATGTGTTGGATACATCGGATGCAGAACAGGTACTGAAAACTGCAGGCGTACCGTATGAAGTGCTGCAGATGGAAGAACCGGGATTTTTTGAGACTTATGGAATGTCGTTGATCCTGTGCGGACTGATGATATTTTTTATTGTCATGACTATGGGAAGAAATAACGGCGGAAGTAACAGCCGGATGCTGGATTTTGGTAAAAGTCATGCGCAGATGACTTCCGGGCAGGATAAGACCACAGGATTTAAAGATGTGGCAGGCCTGGAAGAGGAAAAAAGTGAACTGGAAGAGATCGTTGATTTTCTGCGCAATCCGGGACGCTATACAAAAGTGGGCGCAAGGATTCCCAAAGGAGTTCTGCTTGTAGGACCGCCCGGAACCGGCAAGACACTGATCGCCAAGGCAGTGGCGGGAGAAGCGGGCGTACCGTTTTTCAGCATTTCCGGTTCGGATTTTGTAGAGATGTTCGTGGGTGTGGGAGCTTCCCGCGTTCGTGATCTGTTTGCTAATGCGAAGAGAAACGCACCCTGTATTGTATTTATTGATGAGATTGATGCAGTAGCGAGAAGACGCGGTACCGGAATGGGCGGCGGACATGATGAAAGGGAGCAGACGCTGAACCAGCTTCTGGTGGAAATGGACGGTTTCGGCATCAATGAAGGCATCATCGTTATGGCGGCGACGAACAGGGTGGATATTCTCGACCCTGCGATCCTGCGTCCGGGAAGGTTTGACCGTAAAATCGGTGTCGGCAGGCCGGATGTAAAAGGCAGGGAGGAAATACTCAAAGTTCATGCAAAAAACAAGCCGTTGGGGGATGACGTGGATCTGCATCAGATTGCTCAGACAACGGCTGGTTTTACCGGTGCGGATCTGGAGAACCTTCTGAATGAATCGGCGATTATGGCGGCAAAAGAAGATCGTGCGTATATGATACAGGAGGATATCCGTAAGGCGTTTATTAAGGTTGGAATCGGAGCGGAGAAAAAGAGCCGGGTAATCTCCGAGAAAGAGAAGAAGATTACAGCCTACCATGAAGCAGGTCACGCGATTCTGTTTCATCTGCTTCCGGATGTGGGACCAGTGTATACAGTATCCATTATTCCTACCGGTGTTGGGGCGGCAGGCTATACCATGCCTCTTCCGGAAAGAGATGAAATGTTCAATACAAAAGGAAGAATGCTGCAGGATATTGTAGTTGATCTGGGCGGCAGAGTGGCAGAAGAGCTGGTGTTTGACGATATTACAACGGGGGCTTCGCAGGATATCAAACAGGCGACCTCCATTGCCCGTTCTATGGTGACCAAATACGGTATGTCTGACAAACTGGGACTGATCCATTACGGAGATGACGGCGAGGAAGTGTTTATTGGCCGCGACCTGGCACATGCAAGAAGCTATGGGGAGAATATTGCCGGTGAGATCGACGCGGAAGTAAAGCGGATCGTAGACGAATGCTACGGTCGCGCCAGAAAGATTATTGAACAGCACAGAGACGTTCTCGATTCCTGTGCGGCGCTTCTGCTTGAGAAAGAGAAGATCAGCAGGGAAGAATTTGAGCAGTTATTTGTGCAGAACAGCTAAAAACCAGCGGTGTTTTTTGTGAAGTTTGTGCACACTTATTCGGCAAGATATGGTACTATAATACACGTAAAAACCCCCAATACATTATATAGTTTTTGCTACACCCCATAAGAAAAAGAAATACCTTCTCCTAAAAAAGACAGCATCAACCCCCGCTGTCTTTTTTACTGTTCTTTTTTATACACCGTAAATTTTTCAGAAAAGCCTTGTGCTGCATTCACTTATGTTATATGATAGATAGATAACAGTCTTTTGAGGGGATAAACATATGGACATGAATAAGATTGCACAGACGATGCGCACCAGAGAATATGCCATCAATATGAGACCTGTATTGAACAGAAAAGCTTTATTCAGTGATGAGACTGCCAATTATCGGATACCTTTTGAACCGGAGATAGGGGATCGGGTGACGATTAAATTCCGCACATGGATGGATAATGTGGATTATGTGTTTTTCATCTGTGGGAGTGAAAAGAAGCCCATGATAAAGGCGTACAGCAAGGGTGTTTTTGACTACTACACATATACAACGGAACCTCTGACAGAACCGGTTCGCTATTTCTTTGAGGTCTGGACAGGAAATCAGAGATGTTTTTACAATAGTCTGGGAGTGTCAAGAGATCTTCAGGAGTACAATTCTTTTGAGATCGCGCCGGGCTTTTGTACACCCGACTGGGCAAAGGGTGCCATTATGTACCAGATCTATACGGATCGGTTTTGCAACGGAGACACTTCCAACGATGTGGAAGACAGAGAGTATATTTATATAAACGAAGGAGTTCGAAGGATCAGGGACTGGAACAGGCTTCCGGAGCCGATGGATGTGCGTGACTTTTACGGCGGAGATATTCAGGGGATCTGGGATAAGCTGGACTATCTTCAGGATCTGGGGGTGGAGGTATTGTATCTGAACCCGATATTTGTGTCGCCGTCTAATCATAAATACGACAGTCAGGATTATGATTATATCGACCCGCATTACGGTGTGATTGTGGAGGATGGCGGAGAATGTCTGGCGGAATATGACAATGATAATTCCCATGCCAGTAAATATATTCAGCGGGTAGTAAACAAAAGAAATCTGGAAGCAAGCAACGAATTTTTTGCCAGGTTTGTGGAGGAAGTTCATCGAAGAGGGATGAAGGTTATCCTGGATGGTGTTTTTAATCACTGCGGTTCCTTCAATAAGTGGCTGGACAGAGAACGTCTGTACGAGCACACGGAAGGGTATGAGAAGGGGGCGTATGTTTCCGGAGACAGTCCATACCGTAAGTTTTTTAAGTTCAACTATGAGCATGGGTGGCCATATAATGAATACTATGATGGCTGGTGGGGACATGACACTTTGCCAAAGCTGTATTATGAACAGTCGCCAGAGCTGGAAGAATATATTTTAAACATAGCCAGAAAATGGTTGAAGCCCCCTTACTGCGTAGATGGCTGGCGTCTGGATGTGGCGGCGGATCTGGGATTTTCGCCGGAATATAATCATGAATTCTGGAGGAAATTCCGCAAAGTAGTAAAAGAAACCAATCCGGATGCGCTGATCCTGGCAGAGCATTATGGGAATGCCAATTCGTGGCTCAGAGGAGACCAGTGGGATACCCTGATGAATTATGATGCCTTTATGGAGCCGGTGAGCTGGTTTCTGACCGGTATGGAAAAGCACAGTGATGAGTACCGGGAGGATATGTACGGGAACGCGGAGTCATTTAAAAATGCCATGATTCATCATATGGCAAATTTCTATGCGCCGTCTCTTCAGACAGCCATGAACGAATTGTCCAATCATGATCATTCCCGCTTCCTGACAAGAACAAATCACAAAGTAGGACGTGTGCAGGAGCTGGGTTCGGATGCTGCGTCGGACGGCGTGAGCAAAGGAGTGTTCCGGGAAGCGGTTGTGATACAGATGACCTGGGTGGGCGCTCCGACGATCTATTATGGCGATGAGGCAGGTGTCTGCGGTTTTACAGATCCGGATAACCGGAGGACCTATCCATGGGGAGAGGAAGATCAAAGTCTGATTTCTTTCTACAAGGAGGCAATCTGTATCCACAAAGAAAATCCGGTGCTGACGCACGGCTCTACCCGGTTTCTGACGTTGGACTATCAGTTTCTAAGCTATGGACGGTTCAGTGAAGAGGATCAGATCATAGTCGCAGTTAATAACGGAAAAGAGGAAAAGGAAGTCAATATTCCGGTGTGGAAAGCAGGGGTGCCAAGGGAAGCAACCATGGAGCGGCTGCTGCTGACCAAGGAGAACGGCTTCAGTCTGGGGGACGCCGTCTATAAAGTGGAAAAAGGGGTTCTTTATCTGAAGCTTCCGCCTGTATGCGCCATGATCCTCAGAAGAATCTGAGATAAATAATAACAGGATGCAGGAAGAATGATAAAACAGGAGATAAAATGCGGGTTAAAAGATGGAGTACCGATTGCGCTGGGGTATTTTTCCGTTAGCTTCAGTTTCGGAATTATGGCTGTGAGCGGCGGCCTTAGTATCTTTCAGGCGGCACTGACGAGTCTGACGAATATGACCAGCGCCGGGCAGTTTGCAGGATTACAGATCATCACTGCGGGAGGCATGCTTTTGGAGATGGCAGTGACACAGCTGATTATCAATCTGCGCTATGCCCTGATGAGTCTTTCTTTGTCTCAGAAGCTGTCCGGCGAAGTGACCATGCGCCAGCGCATGGTCATTGCGTTTGCAAATACAGATGAGATCTTTGCGGTCGCCATGTCCCATCATAAAGAATTGACGTTTTCATATATGGCTGGACTGCAGGCTTTGCCAATACTTGGCTGGACTGCAGGAACAGCCTGCGGAGCCGCTGCCGGGAACATGCTGCCGGCAGCAGTAAACAGCGCTTTGAGCGTTGCGCTGTACGGCATGTTTATGGCGGTGGTGATACCGGCGGCGAAAAAAAGCCGCCCGGTTCTTATGACCGTCATTCTAGCCGTGTTTCTGAGCAGTATGCTCCGGTATGTCCGGTTTTTCTCAGGAATTTCAGCCGGAATGTCGATCATTATCTGCACAGTTTTGGCTTCTGCTGCGGGGGCGGTATGTTTTCCGGTATCAGAAGAAGATGGAGGGAATACATAATGGCATATTTGTATATTGCGGTCATGGCGCTTGTGACCTATCTTATCCGCGTCATTCCGCTGACGGTGTTTCACAGGAGGATTGAGAACCGTTATATTCGTTCCTTTTTATACTATGTGCCCTATACCTGTCTGACGGCCATGACATTTCCGGCTATATTTCATGCGACAGAAAATATGATCAGCGCACTTGCCGGAGTAGTGGCAGCAGCTGTTTTTGCGTTTCAGAACAAAAGTCTGGTCACGGTTGCCGCTGCTGCATGTCTGGCGGTGTTTGCGACGGAGCAGCTTCTTCCGATTTTGCTGTAAAGATACATCTGCAGCTGCGGTTTGTGTAAGATGTACGTAATTTATTCTGAATGCCTTTCAAAATCGTCTGAATTCTCCAAAATGTCTTTGAAATCACCAGTTGCCTATGGTATCATAAAAAAAGGTACAATTTGCGCTTTTGGGCGGAGATTCCAAAAGTATAAGATGTAAAAACAGCACCTGCCTCAATTATGCCGGAAGATTTCCAGGATGTAAAAGCAACCGGAAATGTTCAGATTCAGCGTATTTTGAACGGCGGATGCGGAACTTAAATAGGAGGGTGATTTCATGAGCGATGTAAAAAACACGATTGTAAGCGGGAAGGCGGTACTTGGCATAGAATTTGGTTCTACCAGAATCAAGGCGGTTCTGGTAGATGAAAACAATACTCCGATCGCATCCGGTGCCCATGACTGGGAAAACCGTCTGGAGAACGGGATCTGGACTTATACGCTGGAGGATATCTGGAACGGTCTTCAGGACTGCTATAAGAAGATGACGGAAGATGTACAGAAGCAGTATGGTGTGGCGGTAGAAAAGCTCGGAGCAATCGGATTCAGTGCGATGATGCATGGTTATCTGGCATTTGATCAGTCTGGGGAGCTTCTGGTTCCGTTCCGTACATGGAGAAATACAATCACACAGGAGGCTTCAGAAGCGCTGACAGAGGCATTCCAGTTTCATATTCCGCAGAGATGGAGCATTGCTCATTTGTATCAGGCGATTCTGAACGGTGAGAAACATGTCCCGGATGTGGATTATATTACCACTCTGGACGGATATATCCACTGGCAGCTGACCGGTGAAAAGGTGCTGGGCGTGGGCAGTGCATCCGGTATGTTCCCGATTGATTCCGATACGAAGAATTACTATACTTCCATGATGGATAAGTTTAATGAGCTGGTAGCGTCCAAAGGTTTTCCGTGGAAGGTGGAAAACCTGTTTCCTAAAGTATTGGTAGCAGGCGATCATGCCGGCACCCTGAGTGCAGAGGGTGCGAAGAAACTTGATCCGACCGGAACTCTGCAGGCCGGCTGCCCGCTCTGCCCGCCGGAAGGGGATGCAGGGACTGGTATGGCTGCAACGAACAGTGTGAAGCAGCGCACAGGAAATGTATCTGCAGGTACCTCGGTATTTGCCATGATCGTTCTGGAAAAAGCGCTTCAGAAAGTTCATGAGGAGATTGATATGGTGACGACGCCCAGCGGAGACGCAGTGGCGATGGTGCACTGTAATAACTGTACCTCGGACCTGAATGCGTGGGTAAACATTTTTAAAGAGTTTGCAGAAAGCTTTGGCATGGATGTGAACATGGATAAGCTGTTCGGAACCTTATACAATAAGGCAATGGAAGGGGACAAGGACTGCGGCGGTCTGCTGGCATATAATTATTTTTCCGGCGAACATATTACAGGCTTCGAAGAGGGAAGACCTATGTTTGTACGTACGCCGGACAGCAGATTCAACCTTGCAAACTTTATGAGGACAAACCTTTATACCTCTCTGGGCGCTCTGAAAGTAGGACTTGATATTCTTATGAAGGAGGAAAAGGTTGCAGTAGACCGTATCACCGGACACGGCGGCCTGTTCAAGACAAAAGGCGTGGGACAGAGTATTCTTGCCGGAGCCATGGACGCGACAGTGTCTGTGATGAAGACTGCGGGCGAAGGCGGAGCCTGGGGAATTGCGCTGTTAGCGTCCTATATGATTCAGAAGGAAGCGGGTGAAACGCTTGAGGATTATCTGCAGCAGAAGGTCTTTGGCGGTGATGAAGGGGAGAAACTGGCTCCGAATCCCGATGATGTAAAAGGGTTTGACGAATTTATCAGCAGATACAGAGCAGGCTTTCCGATTGAGAGAGCAGCGGTGGACTGCCTGAAATCATAAGACAGATCAAGAAGGCTGACAGTCGGGTCTGCTGTATCAGAGCGTGTCTGAAAATTGCTTTCTGCCGGTTGTGCATTTAAAGTTTGCAAAAGATTTGATCCAGATGAACACGATGCAAAGTGAATTTGAAGCAAATTTTTCTGCAAAGTAAAGCGTGCAGACGGCAGGAAGATTTTTCAGACACGTTCTGGTTTTTGAATACGAAGGACTGGATGTATGACGGAAAAATCGATTCAGGAAATATAGAAGCGGTATGTCCCCACAGAACAGACAGGATAAAGAAGGAGACAGAGACACAATATGATCAAAGTGATTGCGAGCGATATGGACGGGACACTTTTGAACGATGATCATCAACTTGATGAGCGGACAGCGGAAGCGATCCGGCTGGCCTGCCGGGAAGGGATTCGCTTTATTATAACCACCGGCCGAAATTTTTATCAGGCTATGGAGCAGTTGCAGGGGCATGAGTTAAACTGTGATTATATCCTTGCCAGCGGTGCAGAAGTGCGAAACGCCGACAGGCAGATTGTGAGCAGAATCGCCATGGATTACGGATTGTGTAAAGAGGTGCAAAGAGAGCTTCGGAAATGGCCGGTGTCAGTAATTTTTTCTACGGACGCATATGATTACCGACTGGGGACGGCGCAGATGGTAGAAGAGAGCATCCGCCAGCAGCTGAAAGTTTTTCATCTGAATATGGAAGAGGAAGAACTTTTAAAAATGCCGGTCTATGACAGGATTCGGAAAAGAACCCGGGCGATTGCGGATTTTGATGAGCTGGAGCGGGAAAAAATACGAATTTACAAAATTTTTCTGTTCTCGGACAATATACAAATGCTGCAGGAGATTGACAAAGCACTGTCAGGTAATGACAGGATTGCAGCAGCAGCTTCGTTTGAAACCAATCTGGAAATTACAGATGTGAGAGCTCAGAAGGGACCGGTTCTGAAAACATATATTGATTCTCTTGGCTGCCGAATGGAGGAGGTCATGGTACTGGGGGACAGCATGAATGATTATTCCATGCTGTCCATGGATTTTGGCGCTACGGTGGCGGTGGCCAATGCCATGCCTCAGATTCTGGATACGGCAAAATACATAACCAAATCCAATCAGGAACTGGGTGTCGCCTGGGCCATTGAGCACAGAAACAGCTTAGACACGGATCTCATCAAGAATCGCCATTAGCTGAGCGATGTGCTCTTTTGTTGTTGCCCAGCTTGTGACAAAACGGACGATGGTACGGTCCTCATCCAGTTTCTGCCAGAGGCTGAAATCCACCTGTCGTTTCAGGCGTTCAATCATACTGTTTTTTAAAATCAAAAACTGCTGGTTAGTGGGAGATTCCAGGTAGAAGTTCAAGCTTCTCTCATGAAATCCTTTTTTCAGAAGTTCTGCCATTTCAATGGCATGGCGGCTGATCCGGCAGTAGAGTTCCTCTGTAAAAAGAGTGTCGAACTGGATTCCCAGCAGGCGCCCTTTGGCAAGCAGAGCGCCATGTTGTTTGATGATCGTCAGAAAATGTTTCGGCGCATTGTGCCGGGGAAATACGACTGCTTCTCCGCACAGAGCGCCGACTTTTGTTCCGCCGATATAAAAGACGTCGCAACATCTGGCGATCAGCGGCAGAGTCACATCTGTGTTATGGCTCATAAGTCCGTAACCAAGTCTTGCACCGTCCAGATAGAGGGGAATCTGATGGGTGCGGCAGATGGCGGAGAGATCTTCCAGTTCAGCGCTGGTATATAAGGTTCCGTATTCGGTAGGATGAGAGATATAGACCATCCCGGGAAATACCATGTGTTCATGGCTTTCGTCTTCCCAGAAAGTGCGCAGGTATGTCTCCAGTTCAGCCGCATGGATTTTTCCTTCATGCTCGGGAAGTGTGAGTACTTTGTGGCCGGTATACTCAATGGCACCGGCTTCGTGAACGCTTACATGTCCGGTAGCTGCGGCGATCACGCCTTCATAAGATGCGAGCATTCCACCAATAACTGCCGCGTTCGTCTGTGTACCTCCGACGAGAAAGAAAATTTCTGCATCCGGACATTCGCAGGCATTGCGGATCTTTTCTGCTGCTGCTGTACAGTAGCGGTCTGTTCCGTAACCGGAGAGCTGCTCCAGGTTTGTTTCAGCAAGACGCGAGAGTATTTTTTCATGTGCGCCTTCTACATAATCGTTTTCAAATGATAACATATCTTTCATACCTCCCTTTTTGGCTTCTGTGCTACCGGAATTGATCTGTATTTCATTCTGTAAAATCCGGAGCGTATAGTGGTCGAACTGCAACTGCCCGTGACATGCTTATCAAACTTCTAATGTTTGATATGATATGCTTATCAAACTTCTAATGTTTGATATGACACGCTTATCAAACTTAATGTTTGATAAGATATCGTATATTTTATCATCTGTGAAAATTCAGGTCAATGGGAGAGAAGTAGCGTCCTGTTAGAAATATTTCTGTCCGTATGTGCATACATTGATAGAAATGAAGCCGGATGTGCAGGTATGGGATTTTTTTATTATATTTCAGATTTTATAATTCCGCTGTTGCTGTTTTATATTATTGCGTATGCCATAACCGAAAAGGTGCATGTTTACGATGAATTTGTCAGAGGTGCGGCCGACGGTATTCGAACCGTTCTTAAGATTCTTCCTACTCTGGTAGGACTGATGGCTGCAGTAGGGATGCTGAGAGCTTCCGGTTTTCTGGATTTTGTTGCAGAATATCTGACAGGAATGGCAGAATTTCTTCATTTTCCGGTGCAGCTGCTCCCGCTTGCCATCATACGTCTGTTTTCTTCTTCCGCAGCGACTTCTCTGGCACTGGATATTTATAAATCTTATGGGACAGATTCCAGTATTGGATTAACTGCATCGATTATGATGGGGTGTACGGAGACGGTCTTTTATACTATGAGCGTTTATTTTCTGACAGCGAAGGTGACGAAAACCCGCTGGACACTGGCGGGAGCGCTGATCAGTACACTGGCAGGGATTGCTGCGAGTGTGGTGCTGGCAGGGAGGATGTAGACAGTAAAAGCAGAAAGACATCATATCTTTCTGCTTTCAAAATAAGGAAACTTTTCTAATGCGCCGAGAATATCCTGAAATTCTTCTTTTGGTGCCAGATCGATGTATTGTTTTAAAAGGCTGGTTTCCTTTTCCTTGTATCTGCCATAGAAAATATCAAACAGATTATGTCCTCTCAGGTAAATTTTAATCTCTTCTATATGTTCCCGGATATCTTCTTTGGTCTCCAGATCTTTACCCAGTATTTCTTTTAAATGCCGTCCGCTGGTAATGCGGTGCAGATATTCTTTCCATTTTTCAAGAAGCGTTTCGTAGAACTCTTCTTCGGATGCTATAATTCCAAGCTGTGTCATAATCCAGGGATTCAGGAAATAATTTTCAAATGAATAATATTTCAGAATCAGTACATTTTCCGGTCGGACCCTGGGAAGTCTGTCAAGATCCTCCAGATTTCGTTCTTCATAGTAACGACAGAGCTGTCTGCCAAGCTGTACAGGGTCTTTGCCGTCGCTGTCCCGAATCATCAGAAACTGATCTCTCAGATAGAGCTGATTCATATATTTCAGGTTGGCGTAAGTTTTGATATTGGTGCAGCTGTTGGTCGTAATGATGGCAATGCGGAACAGTTCTCCCTGCTCGTCGGTAGTCTCCGGGTAATATTTCTGAAGGAGGAGAGGAATCCGGAACTTATCCTGCTTGCCTTCCACAATAAATACAAAATTGACGTTCATCAGATCTCCCGCTGAATAGCCGAGATCATCCAGGATGGCGCTGATATTTGTTTTCTCGCGGATACCGGAAGAACCGTCGTCCTGAAGAATGACCTGCCTGATCTGTCTGCTGCTGAAGTTCGGCAGCAGATTCGGGGAATGGGTTGTGAAAATGACTTGGTTTTTTCGTGACAGGCGGTAAAGTATTTTTCCGGATACTTTTTGAAGTCTTGGATGAAGAAAAATTTCCGGATCTTCAATCATGATAATGCTGGGCAGATTCTCTTCCACTTCTGTATAGGCTTCCAGAAGAGAGAACAGATAGATGGAGCGCATGCCTTTTCCCATCCGGGAAATCGGGCGGGTCAGATTCTGGGCCGGCTGACGGATCTCTGTTGTGACCTGCAGTATTTTTTCCACATCCCGGTTCATAGTGTAGATGATATCTTCTCTGCCGCCGTTTTTTTGAAAACTTTTATTGACTTTTCTGGCAAAAGCATCCAGATTCAGCTGGTACAGTTTGTAATCCAGCAGTTTGGAGGTCTCGAACACGTCCAGATCCCGGGGATTTTTCTGTTCAATAAGCCCGATGCAGTTGAAACAGTGACTGCATTTTCGGGCCTGGTTGAACATGCAGCATCCGGTGCGCATTTTCTGCAGGATCTCATCTTCCTGTAAAAGAAACAGATCCTGCTGAAGCCGCTCCAGACGACGCTGTGTATCCACATAGTAAATTTTGGGAAAGACTTCCTGTATCCAGGGATTATGTCTGTTTACACCATCCTGATAACGGATGCGGCCGTTCTGGTTGGCGGACATGGTGAAGGTGAGCGTGTTGTCTGCAAAAGAAGGAAGCTTCCTGCAGAACTCCTGAAGCCATGCTTCTTTTTTGCGGTACTGGCTGACAATGCCTCTGCGTCTGAGGATTGACAGATCATCTTCGGAGAAAGAAAGGGAGACAAAGATCTCAATATTGGAACCGTCTTCCCAGAAATCTTCGGGGACAATGCGATATTCTCCTCCGACTGCACGGATCGCGTCCAGTACGGTTGTCTTACCGGTATTGTTCTGTCCGACAAGAATCAGCGCCTGTTCAATATTCTGAAGATGGAGATCATGGATAGATTTAAAATTGCGGATACGGAGATTGGTAATTTTCATGGGCGGCTCCTGTACGGTTTTTAATCATTATAATACCGGAAAAGTGGAAAGTCCATGTACAGAAGTAAAATATTAATGTTTGCAGACAGCCGCCGGAGGTGTATTTGCTTTCAGCTGCGCATTGCACCCTGTCTGCATATATGCTATACTGAGACGCAGATGAGTTTTATGCGGAGGTGATGGTTTGGACAAGGAGAGACTTCTTAATGATCTGCTGGTAATGTTGTTTAACGAAATCCTGGATATGGAGCAGAAAGCATTAATTACCGGAAGCTTCAGAGAAATATCGATCAATGATATGCACATCATCCATGCGATTGGGGTTAAAGAGTCAAGGAACATGTCTGCAGTGGCAAAATCCATGTCGGTCACTGTAGGGACGCTGACCACCGCGATCAATAATCTGGTGAAAAAAGGATATGTAGCCCGGGTCCGGAGCGCGGAAGACAAAAGGGTTGTTCTTTTGTCCTTAACTGATAAGGGGATTTCAGCCTATAAAAAACATGCGGGGTTCCATAGACAGATGGTTCAGAGCGTTATGGAAGGTTTCGGGGGCGAGGAGCTTGAGGTCCTCACCCGCGCACTGGAGAAGCTGAGAAGATATTTTAAGAGTGTCTAGACGTTCTTCAAGGAGAAAAAAAGGTGCGGGACCGGTTTCCAGGAACCATTTGTGAAAATCATAAAGTGTCAGGTCAGGGGAGAGTGTAAATGCGCTCTCCTTTAATTGTTCGATTTCCAGGCGCCCCAGGTAGTATTTCAGGTAATTTGACGGTTCTTCCAGAATACTCAGATATAGTTCATGAATTTGCTCTGCATCTGTGATGCCGAACGATGCCAGGTAGGAAGTACATTCATCTTCCGTCCAGCCTTCTCCGTGAATCGCCAGGTCCAGGCTGGCACAGATGGCATAGTTCAAAGATGACATGGCACGTAAAAAATCGCCTTCCTGTTCAGAAAGTCCCAACAGATCGTAGGCATAGAATTCGCTGTACATTCCCCATCCTTCCGTATAGCCGCCCACATAAAAAAGATTCCGGACGGGAGCATAGTGTTCTGTATTTTCAAAGGAGTTCTGATACAGGTGGCCGGGATATCCTTCATGTGCCAGTGTGGTAATCAGTTCTGTCCGGTTCAGATTGTAAGCAGGGTTGATGTAGATCACGTTCTGCTCAGATGCGTCGATCGCCGGAGTCATGTAGAAAGCCGGACTCAGACAGTTCTGCAGAGATTTTGGGACCTGTTTCACCTGCCAGGATACTTCCCTGGCCAGAGGAAAGTCTTCCTGTATCTGTGTCTGGAGATTTGTCAGAATATCTTCCGCAGACTCAGGCGCCACCTCATCCTCAGCGTCCAGAAGCCGGATTCCCTCATGGATGGCATAGAGGATCGTTTCGTAGTCATCTTCCATCTGAGAATCCAGAAGCCGGTGGATCTGTGCCAGGCCCAGATCTGTACCGATGGAATATTTCAGAAGATATTCATAATAATCGATACCGTCCGGCGTGTGGTAGAGCCCATATGCGTTTTTTCCTGTTCCGCGAAGCTCTTCCAGAGAAAGACAGAGGCTTTCATAAGCCGGCTGTAAACAGCGGTTCAGATTACGGAGATTTTCTGCTTCATAACTGATTTTCTGGTCAGAGGACAGAAAATCGCAGTTTTCAAGCCGTTCCTGAAACGTGGTGACAAGGAAATGTGATTCATTTACAGGCAGAAATGAGCGGCATTGTGTGAGAACTTTGTCCAGGATCTCGTCTTTCATAAACAGTCCCTGATCGGACTTTTGCTGTTCGAAGAACGCGATCTCCCGGAAATATTCAGGAAGCACAGTTAAAAGCTGCAGATAGGTGTCAATATCAGTTTTATTCCGAAATGGGAATTCGGCCAGCAGTACCGGAAGCTGTGCCTGAATGCCCAGCGTTGGCCCCAGAGGTTCCTGATAATAATAGTAAGTATCTGCAAGAAGCTGTCCTGAAAGCCACCAGTCCATAATTTCTGCCGTCAGCCGACGGTCTTCATTTAATCCCTTTTTTAAATAGCGGGACAACTTTTCCCGGCATTTTTCCAGATAGATCCGTTCGTCTTCGCGGTCCTGGGGATCAAAACTTCCCAGCGAAGGTACACTTTCTCTGATCTTATAGGAAGCAGGGTCTGTAAGGGTATAGTGAAGGTTCAGTGTATCTTCTGAGAGTTCATGGCGAAAGAATTCCATTGTAAAGCGGTCAAAGGAATATCCTGAAAAGGGGAAGGACAAAAAGAAGGTGCATGCTGCAGCCAGTACACCTTTTGCTTTGAATAATCGATACATCGTACATACCGTCCCAAGAGCATATGGTCAGAGAAATATATGCAGTGGATGTCGAAGATATGTTGATTTCCAGGAAATAAAATCCGGTCATTTATTTCTGCCGGCAGCGAATGGAGTTCCAGAACTCTGATAAGGGCGATACCCGGGACCATTATTCCGGATCGGATCTGCTCAGGCCGGTGTCTGTCAGACGATAAACAATGAGGGGCTGCCGCATAATACGTTCCTGCCTGTATGAACAGCATACGTGCGGAAAGGAACGGACAGACCTGGTTTTCAGTCTGTCTCCATCCGCGCAGCATTATTGAGAGAACAGGCAGGATTTATAAGCAGGCTGCTGTGAACTGTATCAGCAAATTTCTGCTCCGGCAGGCATGGACTTTTCCGGAGCCATCAGGGAAAGCATACCCTTCTCGTCTTCAGCGCAAAGAAGCATGCCCTCGGATATGAGACCGCGGATTTTCCGTGGCTCAAGGTTTACAAGAACCATGACTTTTTTGCCGACCATCTCCTCCGGAGTGTAGGCGCTGCGGATACCGGAGACGATCTGACGTACCTGACTTCCGACTTTGACCTGAGAGCAGAGAAGTTTGTCTGCTTTTGCTACAGCTTCACAGGAGAGAATTTCACCTATCTGGAACTGCATCCGGCTGAAATCATCAAAGGAAATATTTTCTTTCGGCTCAATATCGATGACAGGTTCCTGATCCTTTTGAGCGGCTTCTGAAGCGGCTTTTTGTTCCGCTACTTTTTCCAGAACTTCTTTGACATCCAGACGTGCAAAGAGAATCCCGGGATGATCGGTTACTTTTGTGCCGGATGCATAAAGTCCGAATACATCCATCTGATCGAATGTACGGCTGTCGGCGTTCAGCTGTTCCAGGATGTTTCTGGAAGTGGAAGGCATAAATGATTCCAGCAGGACGGCACCATAGCTGATACTTTCCACCAGATTGTAAAGTACAGCAGACAGACGATCTTTCTTTTCCGGATCCTTTGCCAGTGCCCAGGGCATAGTCTCATCAATATATTTGTTGCAGCGTTTAAACAGATTGAAAATCTCGGTGATGGCATCTGACACACGGAGCTGTTCCATCTTTTCTGTCACTTTAGGCAGAGCAGCCAGCACGGTTTTTTTCAGGTCCTCATCCACCTCTTCTGCAACGCCTGTGTTGGAGACAATACCGCCGAAGTATTTGTTGGACATGGAGATTGTGCGGTTCACCAGATTGCCCAGAGTATTGGCAAGTTCGGAATTCAGGCGTTCTACCATCAGTTCCCAGGTGATGACGCCGTCATTTTCAAACGGCATTTCGTGGAGCACAAAATAACGCACTGCGTCTACGCCAAAGAAATCTACCAGTTCGTCTGCGTAAAGCACATTGCCTTTGGATTTGCTCATCTTTCCGTCTCCCTGCAGAAGCCAGGGATGTCCGAAAATCTGTTTTGGAAGTGGCAGATCCAAGGACATGAGGAAGATTGGCCAGTATATCGTATGGAAACGGATAATATCCTTGCCGATCAGATGAAGGTCTGCCGGCCAGTTTGTTTTGAATCGTTCGCTGCTGTCACCGCCGCATTCGTAGCCGATGCCGGTAATATAGTTTGTCAGTGCGTCCAGCCATACATAGACGACATGTTTCGGGTCAAAATCAACAGGAATTCCCCATTTAAAAGAGGTTCGGGAAACGCACAGATCCTGCAGACCCGGCAGCAGAAAGTTGTTCATCATCTCATTTTTGCGGGATACAGGCTGGATAAATTCCGGATGGCTGTTGATATGCTCGATCAGCTGGTCTGCATATTTGCTCATTTTAAAGAAATATGCTTCTTCTCTGGCGGGCTGTACCTCGCGCCCGCAGTCCGGACACTTACCGTCTACCAGCTGGGATTCAGTGAAAAAGGATTCGCAGGGCGTACAGTACATTCCCTCATAATAACCTTTATAAATATCGCCTTTGTCGTACATATACTGAAAAATTTTCTGTACCTGGGCTTCATGATCTCTGTCCGTGGTACGGATGAATTTATCATAAGAAGTATCCATCAAATCCCAGATATTGCGGATCTGTCCGGCTACGCGGTCTACAAATTCCTGGGGGGTAATCCCGGCTTCTTCCGCCTTCAGTTCAATCTTCTGTCCATGCTCATCGGTTCCGGTCTGGAAAAATACATCATATCCCTGAAATCTTTTGTAGCGGGCAATGCTGTCCGCCAGAACAATCTCGTAGGTATTGCCAATATGAGGTTTTCCGGATGTATAGGCGATGGCAGTGGTCATATAATACTTTTTCTTGTCCATCTGTTTACCTCTTTTTCTTTGTTTTCTTTATGGAAATGTTCACTTTTATCAGATTAGCACATGCGGGAAAAGAAGTCAATTTTTTAATTGACCGGCAGGGACGGTTAAGATTTTTCGGCGGCAGATAAATGAAATCGGTGTAATTACAGACAATGCACAGACAGGATGGTGTGGATAATAATAAAAATATATGCCTGAGGGCTTTACCATGCGGGATTTTTGTAGTTTAATGTAAGGAGAAAGAAAAGGGGGAAGAAATGACAGATAAAATTGTGGAAATCTGCTGCGGCAGCTATTATGATGCCGGACAGGCGGCGCTTGGCGGCGCAGAGCGGATTGAACTGAACAGTGCTTTGATGCTGGGCGGCCTGACGCCTACTGAGACTACTCTTAGCATGGTAAAAGAAAAGTTTCCCGATATGAAAATTGTTGCTATGGTAAGACCCCGGGGGGCGGGATTCTGTTATTCGGAGGATGAATTTCAGGTGATGGTCAGGGAGTGCGAAAGTCTGCTGCAGTGCGGGGCCGACGGAATCGCTTTCGGATGTCTTTTGCCGGATGCCTCGCTGGATGAAAAGAGGACTCGAATACTGGCAGAAATCATTCAGGAAAAAGGGAAAGAAGCAGTATTCCATCGGGCGTATGACTGTTCCAAAGATCCGTTTGGAACCATGGAAAGTCTGATTGGCATGGGTGTGGATCGGGTGCTGACCAGCGGTCTGAAGCCCAAAGCATTTGAAGGCAGGGAAATGCTCAAAAGGCTGCAGAAAGATTATGGGAACGATATCCAGATTCTGGCTGGCAGCGGAGTCAGCGCAGACAATGCCACAGAACTGATAAAATATACCGGGATTTGTCAGGTCCACAGTTCCTGCAAGACATGGGAGCGGGATCTGACCACTGTCCGGAACGGAATTTCCTACAGCATGGCAGATGCCGAGAAGGCCTGCTGTTATGATGCGGTTTCGGCCCAGCTGGTGAGGGAGCTGGTCAACAGGGTAAGAGCTGACGGTCAGTCGATCTGATACAGAACGTGAACGTGTCTGAATCTTCCTTCCATTTATCTGTATTGCAGGATTCCCGGCTCCGACAGAATCAAACTTCCGGAAAGAAGGAAAACAGTATGTTAATAAAATTGAAACAGAATAAGATCTTTCGCAGGATCATCACGGTCGCTGCAGTTACGATGTCTGCACTTATGCAGGCGTTTGTGCTTCAGGTATTTATACGCCCTTCCGGGCTTTTGTCCGGCGGCTTTACGGGAATTGCTATTTTGATTGATAATATTGCATCTTTGTACGGGAGAAGCTTTTCCGTATCACTGGGAATGCTGGTTTTAAATATTCCGGTAGCGCTTTTGTGCAGCCGCAGTATCAGCAAGCGGTTCACATTTTATTCACTGATGCAGGTATTTTTAGCCAGTTTCTTTTTGAAGGTCTGCAGATTTCAGCCATTGTTCGATGATACAATGCTGAATGTGATCTTCGGCGGATTTCTTTACGGCATTTCTATCGCGATTGCATTGAAAGGGAACGCCTCTACCGGAGGAACCGATTTTATTGCGTTGTATGTCTCCAACAAGACCGGACGTTCCATCTGGGAACAGGTATTTGCAGGTAATGTAGTGCTTTTGTGCGTGTTTGGATTTTTATTCGGATGGGTTTATGCAGGCTATTCTATTCTGTTTCAGTTTATTTCTACCAGGACCATATCGTCCTTCCACCACCGCTATGAGCGGGTGACTCTGCAGATTACTACCATGCAGGCAGAAGCTGTGATGAAAGCATATGTACAGAAATATCGACATGGAATCTCCTGCGTGGAGGCAGTGGGCGGATACAGCCATAAAAAAATGTATTTGCTCCATACGGTGGTCTCTTCTTATGAAGCGGCAGAGATCATTGATCTTATGCGGAGCAAGGATCCACATATTATCATCAATGTACTGAAAACTCAGAATTTTTACGGCAGTTTTTATCAGGCGCCGATCGGCTGACAGAGCTCGGCATACAGAGGGCCGGCGCCAAATGCGATTTTGCCTGTCTGCGTTGATCCATGAGAGTGCTCAGTAGACAGATGGAGGTCGCGTTTGGCGCCGGTCTTCTGTATTCGTTCTGTTTGGGCTGATATGCTTCAGATTACATCTCTGGTAAAAAGTCCTCCAAGTTTGGAGAGAAATCCTTTTTCTTTCTGCTGTATTTTTTTATCCAGTACCCGTATATCATATTCTGTAATGCGCAGACGGCGCGTAGAGTCTTCCATCTGTTGTTTCAGGCCGGCCAGACAGTATTCGCTCAGTTCTTCCAGATAATCTCTGTCCACACAGAGAGGATAGAGACGATTCTGCTGTTTCCTTTTTTTCAGCCGCGAGCAGATATCTTCCATTTCAGCTCTGCTCAAATGCGCCTTATATTTTTCTTTTTTGAAAATTTCATATTCCAGCCGGTTGATATAACAGACCGGAACTTCCCTGAAGTGGTCTTTTACATTAGAACGGTCATTGGCCCAGAGAATGATAGGATATACTTTCAGCTTTTTCTTTAGCTGCGGCTGTTTTTTGTAAATTTCCTCCAGATACCGGCTTAAAGAGTTTGTGTGGCGTCGGATTTGCTCAATCAGGTTTTCGGAATGAGTTCCGCTTTTTAAAATTCCTTTTTCTGATATGATACCGTTGTGTCGCTTGTTTTTGACTTCGACGGAAAAAATGCCGGTGGGAGCGATAATGACCAGATCATGCTCAATGTCAAGATTATTGTATTTCAGTCTCAGGTTCTGCAAAGAGATGACCCGGTTTCCAAGCAGAGCCATGGCCTCCGCAGCGCGGTCTTCGCCTTTTTGCCCGAACTCCAGCCCCCGGCTGGCATCCTGAACCGCCCGGGTCTGTTTCTGAAATGCTTCCGGAAGACATTCCATATCCAGTTCATATTTTTTGATCACATGCATAAGGCCGGTGTACTGCTTTCGTGCCTGTGTGTTATCATACCGGTTTTCCTCCAGCAGATGGAGGGCGCGGATGTAATCTTTTCTTTTTTTAATCTCCTTATTGATACAGGTAAGGAATTCTTTTTCCTTTTCTGCTTCCCGTGCCAGAAGGATTCTTTCCTCGCATAATTTGTTGATGTCCATATAGTTCCTTCTCATTTTCATGCTGTGAGGGCCGTTACACCATGTAAGGCCATACCCCTTGTTCAACGAGTGTAAAGGGGATTTGTGCAAAAAACTGCTGTTATTTATCATAACATTATTTTTCCCAAATAGGTAGACAGAATTTACAAGTTTTGTGAAAATTGCTTTTTGGAAAAATATGTTTTGGGCAGCGCGTTTTTCATGCAGGAGTCATATCGGGCGGGTAGACAAATGAAAGCGGGAATATTATAATAAAAAACAGCCGGATTTGACGGCGCTTGCGAAAGCGGGGATTCTTTATGTTTATAAAAATACGAAATAGTCTGACACGGACTCAGTGGATCGCGGTAGGTTTTCTTATTATCATCCTGTGCGGGACTGTTCTTTTAATGCTGCCCATATCCAGCAGAACATCGGAGGGAACCGATTTTTTATCTGCTCTTTTTACTGCAGCCAGCGCCACGTGTGTGACCGGGCTTGTGGTGGTAGACACCTGGCAGCACTGGAGCCTGTTTGGCCAGATTGTTATCTTACTCATGATTCAGACAGGAGGTCTTGGGTTTGTGACCATTGGAGTTACGATTTTTCTGATGATGGGTAAAAAGATCGGCCTTGCGGACAGGGGACTTTTAAGGGACAGTGTCAATATTCTGGAAATAGGCGGGATTGTACGCCTGGCAAAACTGATCATAAAAGGGACCTTTTTGACAGAAGGTCTGGGAGCGGTTCTGCTGTCTTTTCGTTTCGTGCCGGAATTTGGATTTCTGGAAGGAGTTTATTATGGGATCTTTCATTCGGTGTCCGCTTTTTGCAATGCAGGTTTTGACTTGATGGGACGTTTTGGGGAATATGGTTCGCTGGTTCGTTATGAAGACGACTGGCTGATCAATCTGACGATAGTAACATTGATTCTGACGGGCGGACTTGGTTTTTCTGTATGGAGGGATCTGCATAAAAACGGGTGGCACATGCGAAAATATACGTTGCATACCAAAATGGTTTTGACGGCTCTGCTGGTGCTGGTGGGCGTACCGACGTTTTTATTCTGGCTGTTGGAACGAAACGGAGTGCTGGCAGGCATGGGTGGTTCGGGACAGTTTCTGGGTGCGCTTTTTGCAGCGGTGACTCCAAGGACCGCGGGATTCAATACGACGGATGTGGCAGCCATGGGAGATGCGGGAAAACTGCTCACTCTGGTACTGATGCTGATTGGAGGTAATCCTGGTTCTACAGCCGGCGGAGTGAAGACAACTACGATCATGGTACTTTTGTTTTATGTGGTGTCTATGATTCAGCACCGGGATGGAGTCAATGTCTATGGGCGCAGGCTGGAAAACGGCATGATTGAAAAGGCGGCGATTGTATTTACGCTTACACTGACGATGGCGGTGACAGCTTCTTTTCTCATCTGTGCCATAGACGGACTACCTTTGACAGATGTGCTTCTGGAAACATTTTCCGCAGTGGACACCGTGGGAATGAGTACAGGCATTACCAGACAGACGGGGACTTGCTCGAGGATTATTCTGATTCTGCTCATGTACTGTGGAAGAATCGGAAGTCTCTCTTTTGCCCTTGCATTTACAGATAAAAAACAAAAATCCGGACTTCGCCAGCCAATGGAACGCATAAATATCGGCTAGATATAATATATTCTGAGCGGTAGCTTAAGAATGTTCATCAGGAGGATATCATGAAATCATTTTTAATTATCGGAATGGGAAGATTTGGACAGTATCTTTGCAGGGAATTATCCAAACTGGGGAATGAGATACTGGCAGTGGATGTGGTGGAGGAGCGGCTGGCGCCCTGTCTTCCGTTGGTGACCAGTGCGCAGATCGGAGACTGTACCAAGCCCGAAGTACTGCAGGAGCTGGGAGTTGGAAATTTTGACAGATGTATTGTATGTATCGGTACAAATTTCCAGAACAGTCTGGAGATCACCAGCCTTTTAAAGGAGACAGGCGCAAAGTGGGTCATCAGCCGTGCCAGTACGGACGTACAGGCAAAATTTCTTCTGCGGAACGGGGCGGATGAAGTCGTCTATCCAGAGCGCGATATTGCAGAAAAAGTTGCAAAAAAATCAAGTGCGAATCATGTTTTTGATTTTGTGGATCTGGGAGACTATGGGATATATGAAGTTCTCCCCTTAAAAGAGTGGGTAGGAAAAAGTATCAAAGAGCTGAACGTCCGGGTCAATTACAATATCAGCATTCTTGGGATCCGGGAAAAGGACGGTTCGGTGTTTATGCCAGGTGCGGATTACCGTTTTGGGAACAGCGACCATATGATGATTATGGGCAGTGACGCGGATCTGGCCCGCTTTATCCGAAAATTGTAGAACATATATGCTTAAAACTTTCCGGCATCAGGAATGACAGAGGTCAGAGGCAGTCGCAGCCTTCTATCTGTCCGGTCATATGAAAATCATGTGGTCAGATCAAGCAATTCCGCCTGCTTCAGCAGGAACTGATAACGCATCTGTACCGCCTTCAGTTCATAGATCGAACAGTCGATCAGATCCGGATCAATTACATTTTCAAAGTTGGAATATGCGCAGTCCATGGCACGCTTTGCTTTCTGCAGATCTTCGAGAAGCTGTTGCTTTCGGGGATCGATACTTATATTGGATTCTGTGCGTTTCATCTGTACCTTCCTTCCTGTTATGGAGAAACTGGTTAGTATCAGTATAGTCGCCAACTGGAAAATTTATACGGAAACGGGAATATTTTTCAGGAGTTTTCATATAGTGAATCAGAGAGGAGGATGCTGAAATGCAGAAAGAGATGGGGGTCCTGATGATTGCGGGAGCATGTTTTCTGGTGCTTTTTCTGGTGCTGGTAAAACGAAAGGCAGAATTTTTTCTGAATTTTTGCCTGCGTGCAGTAATGGGCGCAATCGCTATCTATGGAGTTAATCTTCTGCTGGCAGTATGGGAAATTCCCTGCGCTGTAGGTATTAATATCTGCAGTCTTTTGGCATCCGGAAGTCTTGGGTTCAGCGGGGTTTCCCTGCTTTATGCGATTGCTGCATTTCAGCTTTTGTAAGTATTCGCCAAAAATTGTGAATAAACTGTAAACTGGCTTTACAGCAGAAAAAGGATTCTTTATAATTAAAAACGTGATAAACGTTTATCTACAAGGTGGCATTCGCCATAGACTCAAATGATTTCCGAGTCAAATTCCATTAAAAATTGCAGCATGAAGATACCGGGGCTTGTGTTGCAGGAGGTAATAGTGAAAAACACAAGATTATGGATTGCGGATCCGGAAGTTTCCTACGCGGAAGCTTTTCGTGAGTACGTAAATCTGAAAAAAAGTCATTTGTTTCAGGTAAGAATGTGTACTGAACAGGACCAGCTTGTGAAAGCGCTTTCCGAAGAAAAGATTGAAATATTGCTGATATCAGCAGAATGGTATGAAAATGTGAAAGATTTCATCCGGAATGAATGTGTGATCTTTTTATCTGCGGGAAGCCTTCCAAAAGAACTGAACCGGTTCCCGGCTGTGTACAAGTATCAGTCTGCGGAGAACATTCTGCGGGAAATTATGTATTATTATTCGGAACAGGACGAAGAAGAGTGCTATACACAGGTGCAGAGGGATAACAGAGTGATCGGGATATATTCTCCGTCGGAAGGTGTCAGGAAAAATAAGTTTGCGCTTACTTTGGGACAGGTGATCGCAGAGGATCGGAATGTTTTATATCTGAATCTGGAAGAATGCTCCGGATTTTCTGAGATTCTGGATGGAAGTCACTGGAACCTGACAGATCTAATCTACTATCTTAGACAAAATAAAGCTTCGTTTCTGTATCGTTTTAACAGTATGATAAAGAAACTGGACCGGATGGATTATATTCCGCCCTGTGAGTCCTATGCGGATTTTCAGCAGATTACGGCAGAAGAATGGCAGCGTTTGCTGCATCTGATACGAACACAGAGCACATACGATGTTATCATACTGGATTTTGGCAATGTTACAGGCCATGAGGTCGATCTGCTCAGACAGTGTAGCGGTATTTATGTACCGGCCGGTCCGGATCTGATCTCACAGGGCAGGCTTGGACAGTGGGAGAAGCATCTTCAGGTGTCAGACGGAATGGATATACTGGAAAAACTTCAAAAGCTGGAGTTGCCGGAATTCGGTATGGATTTGTATTGTGAAGAGGATCTCTTCATGCTGCCTCAGCAGGAACCGGCGTTCTTTATCCGGGGATTGCTGGAGGAATAGGAGGTATCATGGAACAGGTATCAGAGACGTCGGAGAAATTTCTGGAATTAAAAAGACAGGTTCTTGATCGGGTGGATCTGAGCAGGGAAGTACCGGATGAAGAGATGCAGGATCTGATTGACGAAGTTGTGCTTTCTTATGGCAAAGAGCAGCAGATTACGCTGAACGAAAAGTGCCGCATGAAAAAAGAACTGTTTCACGCTCTTCGAAAAATGGACGTGCTTCAGGAGCTTCTGGATGAGCCGGGAGTAACGGAGATCATGGTAAACGGCATGGACGGAATCTTTCTTGAAAGGAACGGAAGTCTGACGCGCTGGGAAAAGAATTTTTATTCCCGGGAGCGGATTCTGGATATTATTCAGCAGATGACGGGCGCCTGCAACCGGATTGTCAACGAATCACAGCCGATCGTGGATGCAAGGCTTGAGAATGGCGACCGACTGCATGTTGTTCTTCCTCCTGTAGCTGTAAACGGACCGATCATTACAATACGACGATTTCCTGAAAGTCCTGTAACAATGGAGAAGCTTCTGGAAATGGGAAGTCTCTCTCAGGAGGAAGCGCTGTTTTTGAAAGATGCAGTGCAGGCGGGATATTCAATTCTGATTGCAGGCGGTACCGGATCAGGGAAAACCACCTTTTTAAACGCACTCTCAGAATATATTCCCGAAGGAGAACGGGTTATTGTCATTGAAGACACTGCAGAACTGCAGATTCAAAATGTGGAGAATCTGGTTCGCCTGGAAACCCGGACTTCTGGTGTAGAAGACTGCAGAGAGATTACAGTCCGCGATCTGATCCGCGCATCGCTTCGCATGAGACCAACCCGCTTAATTGTAGGAGAGGTAAGAGGCGCTGAGGCTTTTGAGCTTCTGACCTGTCTGAATACGGGGCATGACGGGAGTTTTTCAACCTGTCATGCCAACAGTACGCGGGATACGGTCAGTCGCCTGGAAACCATGGTACTGATGGGGATGGAATTGCCCCTGCAGGCAATCCGGAGGCAGATTGCTTCCGGCATTGACCTTATCGTTTATCTCGGAAGACTGCGGGACAAAAGCCGCAGACTTCTGGAAATCACAGAAGTGACCGGTATGGAAGGGGAGCAGGTGGAGCTGAATCCGCTGTTTCTCTTCCGGGAAACCGGTGAAGTGTCCGGCAGAATCTGCGGGATACAGGAAAAAACAGGAGATATGATAAATATTGAAAAATTTCAGCGCGCCGGGATTACGGCAGTTCAGGAAGGGAATGTTTCTGGATCTTTTTAAAGGAATGTTACTGATTCTTACAGGCTCCTGGCTGTTCTATGATTCTGTCTTTGCAGCTTTGTTTCTGCTCCCTTTTCTCTGGCTGTGGCACAGAGAGTGCAGAAGGTCAAGAGAACAAAAAGCGGAAGAACAGTTTCAAAAAATGTTTCGGGAATGGATTCTCCTGCTTTCTTCATCTTTATCGGCCGGGTATTCGGTAGAAAATGCTTTTGGACAAACCTGCAGAGAACTGAAAATGATGTTTCCGTGTGGAGGCATTATGATGGATGAACTGAAAGAAATGCTGGCAAAGCTGGAGAATAATCAGCGGCCGGAAACGGTTTTGAGCGAATTTGCCGGGAGATATCCTCTGGAAGAAGTCAGAAGTTTTGTGGAAGTATTCTGTACGGCACGTATAAGCGGCGGAAGCCTGAATGCAGTCATACAGAGTACTGCAACGCAGATGGCGGAGATTATGGATACCAGACGTGAAATCAGAACACTGCTTGCTGCCAGGGTATATGAACAGAAGATTATGTCCGTAATGCCGGCAGCAGTTCTTCTGTATATACGGATCGGTTCGGGAGAATTTCTGGAAGAGCTGTATCATAATCCGGCAGGGATCGCCGTTGCAACGTTATGTCTTGGAATTTATCTTTCGGCTTATCTGCTCGGGAAAAGGATGGTGAGGTTTGAAATATAGGACAAAATTGTGTCTGACAGCGTTGACAGGCGGATTTTTGACACTTGTTTTTTTCCTGTACGGACTGAAAAGCAGAGAAATATTACAGTATCTCCAAAGGCCGGAAAAAGGAGCAGGAGATCGAAAAACAGAAGTTCAGGTTGAGATGGAAGGGGAGAAGTATCCATTTGAGGTGACGGTTCGGGAGGTTCCATATAAGGAAGAGGAAGTCTCTCAGATACTGCAGTCTGCTTCTGAAAATCTTAATTCCGTATTTTTAAAGGAGAATACTGATTTTGAACATGTTGTGCAGGAGGTATCCATGCCGACTGAATATCTGGATACGGGGATAAGCATTCAGTGGTATCTGGATTCATGGGATTATGTTGAACCGGATGGAACTGTAAAAAATGAACTGCTGAAAGAAGCGGTTTCTGTAAAAATACAGGCAGTGCTGACACTGGGAGAGGAAGAGCTTATATGGGAGAAGACCATGCAGGTAAGGCCGCCGGAACATCCGGATACAGGGCAAAAACTTCGGATGCTGGAGCATGAGATTGTAAAAGCACAGGAGAACGATGCGGATAAGCTACAACTCCCGGATACCGTTGCAGGAGAATCGATTGTCTGGTATCAGGCGGCAGATAAGCGGTGGATCTGGATATGTGTACTGACGATTCTGTCTCTTGCCGCAACTGCTGCAGGAAAGAGGCAGGAGGAAGACTTGCTGCGGAAAAAAAAAGAACGCGGACTGCAGCTTGACTATCCGGAGATTGTGAGCCGGCTGAGTCTTTATATGGGAGCCGGAATCAGTACCAGAAAAGCATGGGAGAGAATCGTAGACGATTATGAAAGAAAAACAGAAACAGATTCTGTAAGGCATACGGCGTATGAGGAGATGCGGATCACATTGCATGAGATGCAAAGCGGGATAGCGGAAGCGCCGGCTTATGAACGTTTTGGGAAAAGATGCCGTATGCCGGCATATCTGAAGCTGGGAACATTGCTGAGTCAGAATCTGAGAAAAGGCACAAAAAATCTGTCGGAACTTCTGCAGGAAGAATCCAGAGAGGCGTTTGAAAACCGAAGGGCAATGGCAAAAAAAATGGGAGAAGAGTGTGAAAGCAGACTGCTTTTTCCCATGCTGCTGATGCTTTTGACGATATTGGTGATAGTTATGTATCCGGCAGCCGTTTCATTTCGGGCGTAATCTGTTTTGCGTAACTGGTCCGGGTGCTGAGTGGTAAATACGCTGAGCAGCATGTTAAGAGAGAAACATGCAGAATTTAAATGGGAGGAAATATGAGAATAATAAGATTCTGGAAAGACTTTTGGAACGATGAAAGCGGTATGGGAGTAGTGGAGGTTATTCTGATCATTGTGGTGCTGATTGGACTGGTAATTATTTTTAAAAATCAGATTACAGGAGTCGTAAATGAAATTTTTGAGAAGATCGTCTCTCAAAGTCGCAGTGTATAAAAAAGTATCAGGACAAATCACTATCTGGACGGCATTGTGTTTTCTGGTGTTTACAGGATTGTATCTGGCGTGCCTTCAGTCCGTACGGATGCAGTATCAGAAAAAACAGGCGGAACAGGCGACAGAAGCAGGTATGTTTTCTCTTTTCTCGGAATTTGAGCCGCATTTGCTGGAACAATATGACCTATTCTGCCTTGATACTTCTTTTGGCGGCAGAACGGAGAGAACAGATGAACTGAGCAGTCATTTGTGGGAGTTTACAGAGAACAATTCGGCGGCGGATGAAATGGCTGTAGAAGGCGTGGAGATCAAGAACATGGTCCGCATTACAGATGGATCCGGATCTGCTTTTTTCCGTCAGGGGGTGGAGATCATGAAAGAAAAAACAGGCATGTCTCTGGCGGAAGACTGGCTCCTTCAGAAAGTACTTCAGGAAAGAGCGGAGGAAAATACAAGAAAATTTCAGGAAGACTGTGCACGTTATGAAGGAAGTGTCAGAGATTATGAGGATGAGGAGGACGATGAAGAGGGGGAAGACCGAAGCCTTGCTCCGCAGGCGCGTCAGTGGGATGGTATCTGGAACAGCTTTACACTGGCAAAAGCAGTTCCGGATGGCTGTTATGTTTCAGAGAAAGCGATATCCCTGGAGACAACGCCGTCGCACAGAGAGCTTTCTGTCGGCGTGGGTCTTCCGTCAGGGACCGAGAATCAGCTTATCCAAAAGCAGTTATTTATCAGTTACTTATGTGAATATATGAAACATGCACAGGAAATGCTCCCGGAGACGGAAAGGAAAGGATATCTGGATTATCAGCTGGAATATGTGATTGCAGGAAAAGGTACTGACAGAGAAAATCTCAGCAATGTGATTGGAAAGCTTTTGCTGTTCCGGGAGGGAATAAATTATATATTCCTTCTTACACATCCGCCGCTTCGCGAAAAGGCGGAGATTCTGGCATTGATGCTTGCCGGTATGACCGGCAATGAAGGGGTGATTAAAGGTCTGGAACAGTTGATATTATTAGGATGGGCCTATGGAGAAAGCCTGGTGGAGGTTCGTCAGCTCCTGCTTGGAAATGAGCTTGCTGCGGTCAAGACGGAAAAGGACTGGCGTGTACCTTTGTCCAGTCTCCTGACCGTTCTAAATGATCCGGGCAGATATGACAAGGCGACCGGGAAACAGGAAGGGATCTGTTATGAGACTTTTCTGCGTATGTTTCTGACGATGGAATCTGCAGAAACACTTTCTATGAGGGCGCTGGACATTATTGAAGGAGAAACCAGGCGAATGAATGGATGTGCAGATCTCCATCTGGATCACTGTGTGGACTATTTGACAGCACAGATATGGGTGGGGGATCTGTACCTGGAAAGAAGCTATGGATATGAATGATTCTGGATATACGATTCATTTTACAGGTAAAGAAAAGGAAGGAGGCATGGAGGGATGTCCTTCTGCTGCAGGGAAAAATTTAATCTAAAAAAAACTCTCCAGATACCCCGCATACATAACGTGCTGTGTAAAAACAGGCGGACAGGCAGAAGGGCTTCCCTGGATGTCTCAAAAACGTGTTATATGGTACAGCGGGCAAAAAGCAAGGTACAGGCATACTCCGGAAAAGGAAGTATGACAGTGGAAGCTTCTCTGGTGATTCCGTTCTTTCTGTGTGCGGTTACTGCACTGCTGTATCTTTTTTCTTATACCGCGATACAGGCGGATGAGAGCAGAAAGCTGACAGAGCGTGCAGAGCTCCTGGCAATTACAGCAGGGCAGGCGTATGATACTGACCCATACATAAGACTTTATGATGCAGATTTGGTTTCGCTTCCATTCCCGGTTCTGGCCTTTGGCAAAAAACTGGTGACAAAAAAGGCAGTAGTCCGGGCGTGGGTTGGATATACGGGAGAATCCTTTCAAAACCGCGCAGAACAGTCCATCGTATATATAACACCAGCAGGAGACGTATACCATAAAAGCAGGGACTGTACTTATATCAAACTTTCCATTCGTCAAATAACTGCAAAGCAGCTTAGTGTGGAACGAAATCAGTCAGGCGGCAGGTATACAGCCTGTATTTACTGTTTCCGCAAAGATATGCAGACCGGAATGGTTTATATTACGGACTATGGGACGAGTTATCACAGCAGTGCAGGTTGTCAGGGGCTGAAAAGGACGGTGACAGCAGTGCCTTTATCGGAGACAGGAGGACGTCATGCCTGTTCCAGATGCGGGAAATTGTGAGCAGGTTGTGGATTTTCCTGCATCTGCTGTATCTGTCAGCGGAGGATATAAAAGAGCAGCAGATTTCCATGCCGGTAATTCTTGTGCTTGGAGGAAGCGGACTTTTACATGCGATTGCTGTGGGGCATATTCCTTCTGTTCTCCCTGGCTGTGCAGTGCTTATGATCGGTTTTTTAAGCCGGGAACGAATCGGATATGGGGACGGGTGGCTGATGCTGGCACTGGGAATGTGGACAGATACTGCAGAGCTTCTTTTCCTTTTCTGGGGTGGGATTATGCTCGGGAGCCTGCATGCATTTCTTTTTCAGGAAAAAGAATTCCCGCTGGTCCCCTTTTTGACGGCTGTCTATATTATGAAAGAGTGGTTATGAAGAAAAAAGGAAGATATGTACTGGAAGCTGCATTTCTGGTGCCGGGTATCTGCATATTGCTGGTATATCTGGTGTTTTTTACATTGTATGCACATGACTGTGCCGTGTGCGTGCATACTGCATTGGAATTTGGAATAAAAGGGTGTTATCAGGACGGACGTACAGATGGACAGATCAAAGAGACGCTGGAAAAAGACATGTTAGAAAAATTAGCTGAACGGCTTTTGTGGCTTGAAGAAAGAAGTGTGGAGGTTCGTGTAAATCCGGTTCGCATTACACTCCGGATAACGGGAACAGGCAGTTTCCTTCCGGTGAGCGGTCTGGAGATAGAGAGGACGATTTGCCGGATACAGCCCTGTAAAACGATACGCAGAAGCAGATGGATGAGAGAAGGATGGAGGAAAGAGGATGGAGATACGATATAAAAGAGATTTAAACAGCAACTATATGATTCTGACAGAAAAAGATCCGGGGGAAGAAAGTTATGAGCTCCGAATGATCACAGAAAACCGTATCTATGGCTTTCTTCCCTGTGTGGACCGGCGCCATGAGAACTATACAGAGTATTATTATGAGATAACCGGACGGCAGAGTATGGAGCTTTTATACGAGCGGAGGAAACTGAATTTCAGACAACTGAAAGCACTGCTGCGGGAGCTTCTGCGAATCCTGGAATCAGCAGGGGAATATCTGCTGAATCCTGATCATCTGCTTCTTGATCCGGAAACCATGTATCTGCATGCCCGATCAGAAAAACTGTGCGTCTGTTATTATCCGGGGGCTCAGAAGGAGATACAGGAATCCTTTCTTGAACTGGCAGAATATTTGCTGGGGAAACTGGATAAAAGTGACACGGAGGGAATCGAATTTGGATATGAGCTTTATCAAAGCGCACTAGAACCCAATTTCAGCCTCATGGAGCTTCTGGACAGACATACAGAAACGGAGAAAGAGCCACAAAAAGAGACGGTACAGCCAGCAGAAATCATGTCAGTACAGGAAGAAATGCTGGAAAAAACCGGGAGCTGGAAGAACTTTTTTAAAAGAAAGGGAAGGCAGACGGTATTGGAAGATTATGTGGCTGAAGATAATCTGCTCGGAAGCAAAACGGCGATATTTTTAAAAGAAGAAGCGATGCCGGAAACTGCCTGTCTTCAAAAAACAAAACGGGAGGGAGTCTTTTTAAGAAGTCTTAGTACAGATTATCCAAATTTTCAGGTGAACAGCGAGACTTTTTTGCTGGGTAAGAAAAAAGACAGTGTGGATGGATGTATTTCGGCGACTACAGTCAGCCGCATTCATGCGCGGATTACTTTTGACGGAGCGGTGTATTATGTAGAGGATTTAAACTCTACGAACGGGACATGGGCAGATCAGGTGCAGCTGAACCCATATGAGCCCTGCCCTCTGAGAACGGGAATGTATCTGACATTTGCAAGTGTCGAATATGAGGTGGAGCTGTGAAAAATCCGTACGGAAGGTATTTCCAACTTCCGGTTGCATTGCAGTTGCAAAACCGCTATACTGTTATCAAATATGGCGGATGGGAGATGCTTTATGATATTTGACAGTCATGCGCATTATGATGATTGTGCTTTTGACAAAGACCGGGAAAAAGTGCTGGCAGCTCTGGCTGGCCGGGGCGTAGGCACTGTTGTCAACGTAGGTGCAAGTCTGGAGGGGACGAAAAGGACGATAGAGCTGACACAGAAGTATCCGTTTATTTATGGTGCGGTGGGTGTGCATCCGGACGAAACGGGAGAACTGAATGAAGAGATGTTTGCCTGGCTTCGCGAGCAGTGCAGGCGGGAGAAAATTGTGGCAGTTGGAGAAACCGGACTTGATTATTACTGGGATAAAGAGAATCACAAAGTCCAGAAAAAGTGGTTTATCAGGCAGCTTGCTCTGGCAAAAGAGATGTCTCTTCCGGTGATCGTGCACAGTCGGGAAGCAGCGGCAGATACGATGGAAATTCTCAAACAGGAATATCATACTCAGCTGCCGGCCGTGATTCACTGTTATTCCTATTCGCCGGAAATGGCACGGGAATACATCAAGATGGGATATTTTCTGGGAATCGGCGGAGTTGTGACTTTTAAAAATGCGAAGAAGCTGAAAGAAACAGTATATGAGACTCCTCTGGAGAGTCTTATGCTGGAAACGGACTGTCCGTATCTGGCGCCGGAACCGTTTCGCGGCAGGAGAAATGATTCCGGAAAGTTGTCTCATGTGGTGAAAGCAGTGGCAGAGATCAAGGGAGTGACACCTGAAACAGTGATACACATAACAGAAAAAAATGCTGTGGATTTTTTTGGGCTGAACAGGAGATAGCAGGATGGCAGGACCAAGACCCGTGTTGGGGAATTCCAGAAATACGATTGAGATTTTAAACAAGTATCGTTTTGTGTTTCAAAAGAAGTACGGCCAGAATTTTTTGATTGATTCTCATGTGCTGGATAAAATTATAGAAGCGGCAGACATCACAGAAGAGGATTATGTGGTGGAGATCGGTCCGGGGATCGGTACTATGACTCAGTATCTGGCAGCTGCGGCGGGGGGAGTAACGGCGATAGAGATTGACAGAGCGTTGATACCGATTTTAAAGGATACTCTGAGCGGATACAGAAATATAGAAATTTTAAATGAAGATGTGCTGAAAGTAGATCTGAAACAGCTGGCAGACAAAAAGAACAACGGCAGGCCAATCAAGATTGTGGCTAATCTTCCATATTATATTACGACTCCGATTATCATGGGGCTGTTTGAAAAACATGTGCCTGTTTCCAGTATTACAGTCATGGTACAAAAAGAAGTGGCGGAACGGATGCAGGCGGGGCCGGGAACGAAAGATTACGGGGCGCTGTCTCTGGCTGTACAGTATTATGCATTGCCGTATATTGCAGCGAATGTACCGCCTAACTGTTTTATACCAAGACCAGGTGTGGGATCTGCGGTCATTCGTCTGAATGTGTATGAACAGCCTCCGGTTCGGGCTGAGGATGAGGGATTGTTATTTTCCATTATCCGGGCGTCTTTTAATCAAAGGAGGAAGACTCTGCAAAACGGACTTTCTCATGTGCCGGAACTTGGTATTTCCAAAGAGCTGACGGTGCGGATTCTGGAAGAGATGGAACTTCCGGTTTCTGTCAGAGGAGAAGCTCTGACATTGAAACAGTTTGTAACCTTTTCGAATCTGGCCGGATGGTACAGAAATACTCAGATGACATAATCATCCAAGGACAGGCATAGAATATCCGGAGGGACAGGAGGGATGTTCTATGCAGGAATACAGACGCCAGATCGCATATCTTTATGCTTATGAACATGGAAAACAGGCGAAAAATACAGGATTTGTGAAAGCGGAAGTCCGGGAAGGCAGATGCAGACTGGGTATTTATCTGAAAAGATACTGCTATCCATACGAAGAAGCCGGGAAAGCATACATTTATTTTTATCACGGAACCCGGATCATCGGAATCTATCTGGGCAATCTGGAAAGTCAGAATGGAGCGTTTCAGTGGCAGGGAGTGCTGGACCCGGAAAATATTCTGGATAAAGGAATTCGCTTTCCGGATACCGGAGGGATTTGGATCCGGCAGTCAGGATTTTGCGATTGTGTGGCGGAGTGGGATGATATTCCGGTAGACGTGAGCCGTTTTATGCTTTATCCAAAAGGCGGGGAAAAATGCATTGGATGTCCAAGGCTTGGCAGATGTAAAGGGAGTGTGGAACGTGCGCCTGACAGATGAGGAAAAGTATATGAAGGAAGCGATCAGGCAGGCCCGTAAGGCATGGAAGCTTCGGGAAGTCCCAATCGGATGCGTGATCGTAAAAGAGGGAAAAGTGATAGCCAGAGGCTACAACCGGCGCAATACGGACAAAAATACGCTGGCTCATGCAGAATTGTTGGCAATCCGTAAAGCGTGCCGTTCAGTCGGCGACTGGAGGCTTGAGGACTGTACCATGTATATTACTCTGGAACCCTGTCAGATGTGCGCGGGAGCGATTGTACAGGCAAGGATTCCCAAAGTAGTGATCGGCAGTCGAAATCCAAAGGCGGGATGTGCAGGCTCGATTTTGAATCTTCTGAATATTCCGCAGTTTAATCATCAGGTAGAATTGACAGAAGGAGTACTGGAGAAGGAGTGCTCTGCCATGATGACGGATTTCTTTCGGGAACTTCGGGAACGCAGGAAAAAGTCTTTGACAAACAATTAAAAACAGGATACAATAAGATATCCGTGCAGCTGGGGAGGTGGCGGTGCCCTGTATCTGCAATCCGCCATAGCAGAGGTGATATCCCGCCCCGGGCCGACTGGTCGAAAGCTGCCCTGTATAAGTGGCGTTGATGTCCGGGTCTTACGCAACAGGAACCCGTGAACCGTGTCAGGTTGGGAACAAAGCAGCACTAAGCGGGACCTTCTGTGTGCCGTGAGGGTGCCTGGGCTGAGTTAACTGTACAGGTAACGTTTCGGGCTGACGTTCAAAGCGGGATGCACGGATTAAAAATAGATTTTATGGAACATTAACAATGAAATAAGTGTGAATGAAGGGCTTGCTGTAAAATGCAATCCACCTTTTGCTGTCGTTATCTGACCAGACGGAATGAATTTATGCGTTGTCTGTTCGGGTGTATAGGATGATGGTAATTACAGGGAGGACATTTTGCCGCCGCCTTTTTTTATTGCAGGATTCCTTATATCCAGAGACTTGTGAAATATTTTTGCTTGGGGTATAATAAGATACAAAGGCAGCCAGAAGCAGCCGATGTGGGCTGCTGGCTGGACGGAAAACAGGAGAAAAGGAGAAATCTATTATGAAGCGTGTTGGTCTTTTGACAAGTGGAGGCGATTGTCAGGCACTGAATGCGACCATGAGAGGCGTGGCAAAAAGTCTGTATAATGAATTGGGCGGAGATGTGGAGATTTTTGGAATAGAGGAAGGCTATAAAGGTCTGATCTATAATGAGTACCGTCATATGACCGGAAGAGATTTTGCAGGTATTCTTACCAAAGGCGGTACGATTCTTGGAAGCTCCAGACAGTCTTTTAAAAGTATGAGGACTCCGGATGAGAACGGACTTGACAAAGTGGAAGCCATGAAAAAGACTTACAGGAAGCTGGAACTGGACTGCCTGGTGATTCTGGGCGGCAATGGTACTCAGAAGACGGCCAATCTTCTCAGAGAAGAGGGACTGAATATTATTCATCTGCCGAAGACGATTGACAATGATATCTGGGGAACGGATATGACATTTGGCTTTCAGAGTGCGGTGGACATTGCAACGGACTGTATCGACTGTATCCATACAACAGCAGCATCCCATGGCCGGGTATTTATTGTGGAAGTAATGGGACACAAGGTCGGCTGGCTGACGCTTCATGCGGGAATCGCAGGCGGAGCGGATATTGTTCTGATTCCGGAGATTCCCTATGATATCGATAAGGTGTGTGCAGCGATCCAGAAGAGAACAAAGGCGAAAAAAGGCTTTACAATTCTGGCGGTGGCGGAGGGCGCGATCTCCAAAGCAGATGCAAAGCTGTCTAAAAAAGAATATAAAGCGAAAATGGCGGATTATCCGTATCCGTCCGTATCCTATGAACTGGCAGAGCTGATTGCACAGAAAACGGGAGCGGATGTGCGTGTAACAGTACCCGGCCATACGCAAAGAGGGGGTTCGCCCAAACCTTATGACCGTGTGCTTTCCACAAGACTGGGAGCAAGGGCTGCGAGGATGATCATAGATGAAGAGTACGGCTACATGGTTGGAATTGTCAACGGAGAAACCTGCAAAGTGCCGCTTGAAGATGTGGCCGGCAAACTGAAGATGGTAGATCCCAATGCAGGAATTATAGAAGAAGCCAAGCTGATCGGTATCAGTTTCGGTGATTAAACAGGAGTGAGAGCATGTCTTATACAGCGCTGTATAGAAAATTTCGTCCATCGGAATTTTCGGATGTGAAAGGACAGGAACATATTGTAACGACTTTGAAAAATCAGATCAGTGCGGACCGCATCGGGCATGCCTACTTATTTTGCGGAACCAGGGGAACCGGTAAAACTACAATAGCAAAGATATTTGCCAGAGCAGTGAACTGTGAACACCCGGTAAACGGGGAACCCTGCGGGGGGTGCGCTTCCTGCAGGGCGATTGCTGCCGGAACTTCCATGAATGTAATAGAGATTGATGCAGCGTCCAATAATGGAGTGGACAATATTCGTGAGATCCGGGAGGAAGTCGCCTACTCTCCGACAGAAGGAAACTATAAGGTTTATATCATTGATGAAGTGCATATGCTCTCCATCGGCGCTTTTAATGCGCTCCTGAAAACATTGGAAGAGCCGCCTTCTTATGTAATCTTTATTCTGGCGACTACAGAGGCACATAAAATTCCCATTACAATTCTTTCTCGATGCCAGCGGTATGATTTTCACAGGATTACAACGGAGACGATCGCGGCCCGACTTCAGGAATTGATGGAACTGGAACAGGTGGAAGTGGAAGCGCGCGCGCTGACCTTTGTGGCCAAGGCAGGGGATGGCTCCATGCGGGATGCACTGAGCCTTCTGGATCAGTGTATTGCTTTTTATCTGGGGCAAAAACTGACTTATGATCATGTACTGGAAGTGCTGGGAGCGGTGGATGTCGAAGTGTTCGGCGATTTCTTTGAGAAGATCTGCAGACAGGACGTTGCAGGAATCGTTCGAAAACTGGAGGAGATCATCCTGCAGGGCAGAGAGTTGTCTCAGTTTGTCACTGACTTTATCTGGTATCTGAGGAATCTTTTGATGCTTAAAAGCGATCAGGGAATGGAAGAGATGCTGGATGTGTCCAGTGAACACCTGCTTCAGATGAAGGAGGAAACAAAGCTTACGGATATGAACACACTGATGCGGTATATCCGGGTGTTCTCAGAACTGTCCGGACAGCTTCGATATGCGACGCAAAAGCGTGTGTTGGTGGAGATTGCGCTGATCAAGCTGTGCAGACCCGCGATGGAGCAAAATTACGATTCCATTCTTCAGCGTCTGGCGCAGCTGGAGCAGAAACTGGAATCGGGTAGGGTGACAATGGCTGTGCAGGGGGCAAATCAAGAGGATCATTCGTCAGATGCACAGAGTATGAATCCAAAACCCGAAAAAGTGATTCCGTCAGCACTTCCGGAGGATCTGCAGCTTTTTATCAGTCGTTTTCAGGAACTGCGAAAGAAAACCGGCAACTGGTCTCAGTTTGTACTGAAAGGAGCGCAGCTAAGAGAACTGCCGGAACATGCAGGCGTACAGGTGATTTTGTGTAAAAATCATGCCGTGGATGAAAAAGAACTGGCGGAAGAACTGGAACGGCTTATTTTAAAGGAACTGAATGTGAAGATGAAGGTACAGGTCTGCACACCGGAAAATGACTTCAGGCCGGAAGAACCGATGATTGATCTGTCCGGACTTATAGATATGAAAATTGAGATTGATGAGTGATCATATCCTGGAATCCGGCAGATATGTTGATCGCCGCCCACTTATGTGGGCCTTTCTTCATGACAGGAAATAAAAAGTTATCTCTATTGAACTGCTGACATTCAAACAGAATGTGTCTGCAGAAACCCCGTAGAATATTGGTTCGTTGGCAAAACAGACGGAAAAATTTGAAACAGGAGGACAGAATATGGCAAAAAGAGGTGGATTCCCGGGCGGAGGTATGCCGGGCAATATGAATAATCTGATGAAACAGGCGCAGCGGATGCAGCGCCAGATGGAGGAAAGTCAGAAAGAGCTGGAGACTGCGGAATTTACGGCGGCGGCCGGCGGCGGTGCGGTGGAAGTAACGGTAACCGGGAAAAAAGAAGTAACAAAAGTAAAAATTGATCCGGATGCCGTGGACCCGGAAGATGTGGAGATGCTGGAGGATGTCATCATGGCGGCGGTAAATGAAGCTCTTCGAAAAGCAGAGGAAGCAAGTGCTGCCAATATGGCGAAACTGACCGGAGGTCTGGGCGGAGGATTTCCGTTCTGATGGGATATTACAGCAATCAGATCAGCCTGCTCATTGAACAGCTGGCATCATTGCCGGGCATCGGCAGCAAGACAGCGCAGCGCCTGGCATTTCATATTATTGATATGCCGTCAGAACGGGTGGAAAAGCTGGCAGATACGATTATAAAAGCCAAAAGTACGATTCGTTACTGCAGCCAGTGTCTGACACTGACAGACAAAGAACTCTGTCCCATCTGTAGCAGCCCGTCCCGGGACCAGAAAACGATCATGGTGGTGGAAAACCCAAGAGATATGAGCGCTTATGAGAAAACCGGAAAATATGAAGGTGTTTATCATGTGCTGCACGGCGCGATTTCACCCATGCTGGGAATCGGTCCTGCCGATATTCGGCTGAAAGAACTGATGCATCGGCTGGAGCATGATGTGGACGAAGTGATTATTGCCACCAATTCCAGCCTGGAGGGAGAGACAACGGCCATGTACATCAGTAAACTGGTAAAGCCTACCGGTATCAAAGTGAGTCGGATTGCCAGCGGCGTGCCGGTAGGAGGAGATCTGGAATATATTGATGAGGTGACACTGCTGCGTGCGCTGGAAGGACGTGTGGAACTGTAGAGCTTTGGTCAGGAAAATCAAAACTGTAATTTGTGCAAAGTTCTGACATGTAAAACAAAAAACCTGCCCGTAATATCAGAAACAGGGGTGCATATATCAGGATGGGCTGTTGTATTAATAAAAAGGAGAAAGACCATGAGTGTTTGTAAAAAAGAGTTCGGAATGACAAAAGATGGAAGGCAGGTATATCTGTATACAATAAGCAGTGAAAATGGGATGGAAGCCGCAGTGACTGACTATGGCGCGATTCTGGTGAATCTGATAGTACCGGACAGGCAGGGAGTGAAAAAAGATCTGGTGCTGGGATACGATAATCTGTCAGACTATGAAGAAAACAGCTGCTTCTTCGGTGCGACAATCGGAAGAAATGCCAACCGAATCGGTGGTGCGTCTTTTCAGATCGACGGCGTCACATACAAGTTGGAGGCGAATGAAAACGGTAATAATCTTCATACAGATTTTTATCATGGATTTCATAAAGTATTGTGGAAGGCAGAAATTTTGGAAGAAGAGCAGGCGGTAAAGTTTTCTTATGTAAGTCCGGACGGAGAAAACGGTTTTCCCGGTACATTACATATATCAGTTACTTATGCGCTGCTTCCGGATATGGGACTGCAGATTACATATGACGGAGTCAGCGATAAAAAGACCATGATCAATGTGACAAATCACAGTTATTTTAATCTGGGCGGACATGACACAGGGAGTATCTGCGACGAGAAGATTGAGATTTATGCAGACGGTTTTACAGAGATTCTGCCAGGCGCAATTCCCACAGGAAAAATTCTGCCGGTGGAAGGAACCCCTATGGATCTGCGGACAGCAAAACGGATCGGCGATGCAATCGATGCAGATGACAGCCAGCTTGTCATGGTTCAGGGATATGACCATAACTGGGCGCTTAATACTGTATACGGAAAGGTAGAGAAAATCGCTCAGGTGGAGGATGAAAAGGCAGGACGTGTGATGGAGGTCTGGTCCGATCTGCCGGGCGTGCAGTTCTATGCAGGCAACTGTATTACGCCGCAGACAGGAAAAGAGGGCGCGCACTATGGGAAACGCTGTGCGCTGTGTCTGGAGACTCAGTATTTTCCTGACAGCATCAATCATCCGGATTTTATTCAGCCGGTATTTGAAGCAGGGCAGCCATATCATACGACAACGATATATAAGTTCAGGTAAAAAGAAATAAAAGAAAGAATTATATGAAAAAACTGGAACAGACAGGAAATACGCAATCTGTTCCAGTTTTATTTCGAATGCAGCTTATCAGATTCGAGCTGCTTTCTTCGGCTCTAGTTTTTCTTTTTGATCATGGCAAGTACCGACTGAAGTACGATGAAGAAGCAGAGCAGCGCGGCAATGGTAATACGAGTCCACCAGGAAGAGAGGGTTCCCTGGAAGGTAATGAACGCTTCGATGGTTGCCTTGATCAGGACACCGAACAGGGTTCCGATTACATTGCCCACACCACCGGTCAGCAGTGTTCCGCCGATAACCGCTGAGGCGATGGCATCCATCTCAAAGCCTTTGGCCTGTTCGACAAATCCGCCCAGCGTATTCAGACAGAACAGAATGCTTCCGATTCCGCACAGAAAACCGTCCAGCACATAGGCTTTTAGCTTAACCTTTCTTACGTTCAGTCCCATCATCAGTGCGGACTGCTCGTTTCCGCCTACTGCGTAGATACTGCGGCCAAACTTGGTATATTTCAGCATAATGAATGCGATGATCAGAAGGATCAGTGCGATGATGACCGTGGGATAGATGTACGGATAAATCATGACCCCTTTACGGTTTACATAGCCGCCGAAAGGAAGATAGACCTTAATTTTCGCCCATGCCATAAAGGTTTCATTAGTAATACTGATCATGTCCTTGGAAATGATGGCCGTCATGCCTCTTGCAAAGAACATACCGGCAAGAGTAACGATAAACGGCTGGATATCCATATAGGCCACCAGAAATCCCTGTACAAACCCAAATACAATACCGGTAAGGAGTACGATCAGAACAGCTGGAACAGCTCCGATACCGCCCCGTTCCATCATCCATGCCAGCATCATACAGCCCATAGCGACAAAAGAGCCGACACTGATGTCAATACCGCCGGTAATCATAACTACCGTCATGCCGATGCCGATAACAATCAGTCCGGCATTGGATATAAACAGGTTCAGAAAATTCTGAGTTTTTGAAAACCCCTGTTCACTGAAAAGAATACAGCCGATCACGTACATAGCAATAAAAAGTACAATGGTGATCAGGAGAAGAAAACTGGTCTGATTTAATTTGCGATTACTTTTCATTTATGCCGCCCCCTTTTCTGCCGCATTGCCCTCTTTTTTCTGAGCGAGCGCTTTTCTCCATCTTGCAAAACCGGGAGACTGGAGCGTTACAATGATAACAACTACAATCGCTTTATATACCGGAATCTGGTCTGAGGAGACATGCATTGCATAAAGTGTAGTGGTCAGTGCCTGGATCGTATATGCGCCGATTACAGAACCGGCAATGGAAAATTTACCTCCGCCCAGCGAGTTGCCGCCGATGGCAACTGCAAGTATGGCATCCAGCTCCATGTTCAGGCCGATATTATTGGCGTCTGCCGAGTAGATTCGGCTGGAAGCAATGAGACCGGACAGGCCGGAACAAAGTCCGCAGAAAGCGTAGGTAAGAAAGATGATCATAACAGACTTGATTCCCGTCAGACTGGAAGCCTTTTTGTTGATGCCGACTGCCTGGATATACATTCCCAGAGCTGTCTTTTTTAAAAGGATCATCGTCAGAATCACGACAATGATTGATATGATAAAAGGCGCGGGAACAGGGAAACCAGGGAAAGAAGATCCCAGTATCTTATAACTGTCCACACGTACATAAGTGATCTGACCATCCGTAATCAGCTGTGCGATTCCGCGTCCGGCTGTGAACATGATCAGGGTGGCTACCATGGGCTGAATCTCGAGCTTTGCGACCAGGAATCCGTTAAAACATCCGATCAGCGCGCCGACAACAAGTGCCGCGACGAAGCCAAGGATCAGAGGACTTGCATAAGCGGTGGCTGCACGCTCTCCGCCGGTCAGTACATTACAGCAGACAGCCGCGCTGACTGCCATAATTGCGCCTACTGAGATGTCGGTTCCTGCGGAAGCGGATACGACCAGCGTCATACCGACGGCGAGGATTACAAGCTCTGACGCGCGGTTGATGATATCAATCAGAAATCCGTACAGGACACCGTCCCGAATCTCAATCGAGAAAAAATCCGGTCTGGTAAAAAGATTGACCAACAGTACCAGAGCAAGACAGAAGATCGGCAGAAATAACCGCTGTGATGTGATATTTTTCAGACTTTTATTCATGTTACTGTCCTCCTGCTATGGTTGACATAATTGTTGTCTGGTTCATTTCTTCACCGCTCAGTTCCCCGACTTTGCTGGTATCACGCATGACAATCATGCGGTCGCAGGTTCGGAGCATTTCCTCAATTTCAGAAGAAATGAATACGACAGCCATGCCTTCTTTTGCCAGTTTTACAACAAGTTTCTGAATCTCTGTCTTTGTTCCGACGTCAATTCCTCTGGTAGGTTCGTCAAGAATCAGAAAATCCGGATTGGTCAGAAGCCATCGGCCGATGATAACCTTCTGCTGATTTCCGCCGGACAGAGACTTGATCGGTGTCTCTCTGCTGGCTGTTTTGATCTGAAGCGTTTCGATATATTTATCAGTGAATTCTTCCTGCTGCTTTCTGCTGAGCAGATGAAAAATTCCACGTTTTGCCTGCAGTGCAATGATCAGGTTTTCCCTGACAGAAAGATCTGCAATGATTCCCTCGTTTTTCCGGTCCTCCGGAAGATATGCCATGCCTTCATACATGGAGTGAATCGGATGCTTGGGCGATAATTTTTTTCCTTTTACATGGAGCTCTCCTTCGTCCGGTTTTTCTGCTCCATAGATCACGCGGACCGTTTCTGAACGTCCCGAACCCAGAAGTCCGGTAAATCCAACAACTTCCCCCTTGTGAATGACCAGATCAAAAGGTTTGATATAGCCTTTTTTTCCAAGCCCTACAGCTTTGATTACGATATCTTCTTCGCTGTATGTTTTGTCTGACGCACTGTCCTGTTTGATGGCAGCAAGATCATCAAAGTCTTTTCCCATCATTTTTGCAACCAGCTGTACCCTCGGGAGTTCCTGAGTGGTGAACTGTCCTACCAGCTGGCCGTTTCTGAGAACGGTAATTTTATCACAAACTTCATATACCTGCTCCAGGAAATGAGTGACAAAGATGATGCCGACGCCTTCGGACTGAAGTCTTCTCATCAGCTGAAACAGTTTTTCCACTTCGCTGTCATCCAGAGATGAAGTCGGTTCATCGAGGATCAGTACCTTGGCTGACATATCCACAGCTCTGGCAATGGCAATCATCTGCTGAATGGCGATCGAATAATTGTCGATGGTCTGTGTTACATCTGCATGGATATCCAGGTCTTCCAGTAATTTGGCAGCTCTTTTGTTCATGGCTTTCCAGTCGATCAGTCCGCCTTTTCTGGGCTCCCTGCCGATGAAAAGATTTTCTGCGACAGAGAGATTTGGACAAAGATTCACTTCCTGGTATACGGTACTGATGCCATGATTCTGTGCTTCCTGCGGATTGCGGTTGATAATCGGGTGGTCACAGCCGTCAATCATGATCTCACCTGTTTCAAACTCTTCGACACCTGTCAAAACTTTGATCAGAGTGGATTTTCCTGCGCCGTTTTCTCCCATCAGTGCATGAATCTCGCCTTTTTTCAGCGTGAAGTCCACATTCTGCAGAGCTTTTACACCTGGGAATGTCTTGTAGATATGTCTCATTTCGAGAACAGAATCCTTTTCCATAAAAGCTGTGCCTCCTTTTCGTTTTGGGATTTTATAATTCTGATGCCGTCTATATATTTTGGACAATAAAAAGAAGGCGCGGAAGAGGAGAATCTAAGCATCCGGCTCCGCGCCTCCAGATCATTCAATCAATATGTGATTCTGATCAATTATGTAATGATAATTAGTATGCTCTTTCAGCCAGAATGCTCTCAAGATCCATAGAGGTATCGAAGTAAGCCTCGTCTACATACTGGATTTTGTCTACTGTCTCACCTGCTTCCAGCTTCTGAATAATCTCAGCTACGCGCGGTCCGTGAAGCGGATTGCACTCGAAAGTTGCGTTGAGGTCGCCTGCGATCATGGATTCGAAGGCAGCTTTTACAGAGTCAAAGCTTACTACGATGATATCGCCGTCCGGTCCGCAGGTCTTTCCGGCAGCTTTGATAGCGTCGATTGCACCGAATGCTTCATTGTCGTTCTCGCAGATAACGACATCAATGTCGTCATAGCTCTTTAAGAAGGACTCCATAACTTCCTGTCCTTTTGCCTGAGTAAATTCGCCGGACTGCATGTCAAGCATTTTCCAGTTGGAATGCTCAGCAAGCTTGTTTGCCATACCTTCTGTACGTCCAACCTGAGCAGATGCACCGATGGTACCCTGAATGGTTACCATGTTGATTTCTTCCTCGCCGCGTCCCTGCTCTTCCAGATAAGTTGCAAGCCAGTCGCCGCAGGTTTCGCCTTCTTTTACGAAGTTTCCGCCAACCCATGCTTCATAAAGAGTATCGTCGGATACGTCCATCATACGGTCAGAAAGGATAACCGGAATGCCTGCTTCTTTTGCTTCTTCCAGAACAGTTTCCCAACCGGTCTCAACAACCGGAGCAACTACGATGTAGTCAACTTCCTGCTGGATGAAAGAACGGATCGCTTTGATCTGATTCTCCTGTTTCTGCTGTGCGTCGTCAAAGATCAGTTTATAGCCGTTTTCTTCTGTGAAAGTAGATTTGAAAGATTCTGTGTTTGCGGTTCTCCAGTCGGACTCTGCACCTACCTGTGCATAACCTACGGTGATCAGTTCTCCGGAAGCTGCGCTGTCAGCCGGAGCCTCGTCAGTTGGTGCCGCTTCATCGTTTGCTGCCGCATCCTCAGCCGGAGCCGCATCCTCAGCGGGAGCTTCTGTTTCAGCCGGAGCCTGAGTGTCTGCCGCCTGCTGTCCGCCGCCGCATCCTACGGTTGCCATTGTCATTGCTGCGATGAGCAAAGCAGATAATACTTTTCTTTTCATATTTTTCCTCCTTAAAATGAAATGAAAATATTTTTTACGTATATTATTATAGGAGAAATGAGAATATGATTCCATGAGATATTTTTGGAAAAAGGTATAATTTTTCTCACTAAAAAAGCAGGCTTTTAGAAAATATATCTAAAAAGCCTGCCATAAAATGGAATTTTTTAAGAAAGTTTTATGATTTTTTATAATCAGTTGCCTCAGACACATTTAAGACAGATGCTGACGCATGTTCCCGATCCTTTTTTTGAGGTAATTGTGATATTCGATCTGGAACCATAATACATTCGGATTCTCTGAGCTACATTATACATACCAAAGCTGCTTTTCCCGGTGCTTGTCCGGTCTTCTTTGCCCTGAAGTTTTTTCTGGAGTCTGTCCAGAGTCTCTTCGTCCATACCTGTACCATTGTCTTCTACTTCGAAAAAGATTTCATCATCTGCGGCATATCCCCGTATCGTAATTTTTCCGCCGCCTCTTTTATTTTTGATCCCGTGGTACAGTGCATTTTCTACAATAGGCTGAAGAATCATTTTCAGAATAACCTGTTTTTTTATAGAGGCGTCAATATCTATATCATAATCCAGAATATCTTCATAACGAATTTTCTGAATTTTCAGGTAACTTCTGATGTGGCCTTCTTCTTCTGCAATCGTGATATAGTCGTTTCCTCCGGAAAGGACAGTGCGGAAGAAATCGCTCAGATCTGTGGTCATCTCCACCACCTGCCGGCTGTTGCCTCCTTCTGCCATCCAGACAATGGAATCTAACGTGTTATAAAGAAAATGAGGATTGATCTGTGCCTGGAGAAGCTTCAGTTCCGCTTCGTGCAGGTTTTTCTGCTCCTGCTTTGTCTTTTCCATCAGTTCGGCAATCTCGTTGCTCATCTTGTTGAAGGTTCTGGCCAAAACATTGATCTCCTCCAGCTCGTACATTTTGGCCTGGGCATCCAGTTCTCCCCGGCCCAGTCTCTCGGCGGTTTCCTGCAGAGAATGAATGGGTGTGGTCACAGATTTTGTGATGGCTGTGGACAAGCCAAACCCCAGCGCCAGGATGCCCAGCAGAAGCGCAATAAAAATTTCGATATTCTGTTTTGTCCGGGCCTCCATTTCTTTCTGGAGCTCTTCCATATGTGCAAGTTCATAATAGGTGTACTGGGTAATATATTCCTGCATCATAGAGCAGAGACCTTTAATGTCGTTTTCCCAGATCGATACATTTTCATCATAGGTTCCAGGCATGGCTGAGTTTTCAATCATCCGGTTTACCGCTGTTTCCAGCGTGTCCAGACAGGAAAGAATTCCCCGGATCTTAATGTCGCTGTCTGTGCCGTGCACTCTTTCAACGGTGCTGCCAAATGCGTACCTGGCAGAATTGATCATATTGACAGGATTTTTCAGTACAGTGGCGTATTCAGTGCTTCCTTCCAGAATATCGCCGTTTTCAAATTCGGAAGCGTCGATCAGTCCGATCATAACCCGATACATAGAATATTCCATATCTTCTTTGAAGGTGATATTATACTCGTTTGCTACTTTCAGGTTCGACATAATTCCATTGTAGGAGTCAGAATAGTCCTGAATCATTTTCAGAATTTCCAGTACCATGCCGGTCAAAGGGATCGCAATGACAAACAGAAGAAGGGACAGACGCATTTTAAGCGTCAGCCTGCGTATTTTTTTCCTGCTCATTTTTCTTCGGATTCCTGATTTGTACTGCTTCTGAACTCTTTGGGAGATTGACCTACCATTTTTTTAAATGCAGTACTGAAATAGTGTGGATCATTGTACCCGGTTTTTTCACCGATCTCAGATGTGCGCAGAGTGGTGCATTTTAAAAGCTCACAGGCGCGGTCGATTCGTACCTTGGTCAGGTATTCGATAAAAGACTGCCCGGTTCCCTGCTTGAAAATGGAGCTGAAATAGCTGGGGCTCACTCCGATAAAACCAGAGATCATGTTCAGAGAAAGTTCGCTGTTTCCATAATTTTCAGCAATATAGTCTTTGGCCTCCCGGATCAGAATACCATAGCGGTCGCCGGAACTTTTGTCCCGCACAGTCAGTGCAAAGGTAAAAAGCTCTTTCAGATAATTCATAGTGCTGTCTGCTTTTTCGATGGCTTTTGTCACCTGCTTCAGATCGGTCAGTTCTGCCGGGGTGTCTTCTTCGCGGATATTCAGTGATTTTATGAATTCCTGAACACAGTAAAAGATATCCATCGTCATGTACTGCCGGAGAAGCAGGGACATGTAGTTTCCTTCTCCCACCGCTTCAAAATATTCGTCAATAAAGCGTCCGCATTCCTCTGCATTTCCGGTTTTTAGGAAATTCTGTATTAATTTGCGGTCTACGCCGCTGTAATCCGTCTTGTCAGGAAAATCCATATATTTTTCATAGTCAATAAAATATCGTTCCAGAAGTCTGGAATTTTCCTGTTCTTCAAGAATTTGTTCAGCGACTTTTTTCAAGGCTTCCATCAGGCTGGCGGCGGTAACCGGCTTGAGAAGGTAATCGCTGATCCCGATGCGGATGGCTTCTTTTGCATAGTCAAATTCATTATAGCCGCTGAAAACAATGATTTTACATTTTGGGAGCGCCTTTTTTACCAGACGGCTCAGCTCCAGTCCGTCCATAAACGGCATTTTCACATCGGTCAAAAGAATATCCGGCTGTTTTTTTAATATCATCGGATATGCATATTCTCCGTCTCCGGCTTCCCCGACCAGCTGAAAACCGTTGGATTTCCAGTCGATATTGTTTTTAATTCCCTGACGAATGATACTTTCGTCTTCCACCAGAAACACTTTTATCATACACTTTTCCTCAATTCAGATTGGGTGACTGTTCAGTTGAAAAAAGCATAACATATTTTAAAATGGCTTTCAATATGGCGGACAGCCCTTTTTTGTCGATAAAAAGAGTCGGATTACTTACTGGTTTCGTCAAAAAGAGGACAACTTCTGTGCTACCATGAATCAAAAACAAAAGGCTGGTGAGGAGATGGAACTGATAGAAGGGAGAGGTACGAACGAAGAGTGGAAACTTCCCAAAAATGTACGTCAGATAGGGGAACCTGGATCTGGAACAAAGATCCTGATTGAAGATTACGTATATACATTTCTCCATCAAATGGCACAGAACAATCTGACCTGTATCAAAACAGCTGTGCTTGCGGGACATCTGGAAAAAAATGCTGCCGTGTATATTGAAGGAGCCATAGAAATCGATATGGGGCAGGAAGTAAGAAACTGGTTTTCTTATGAGCACTGGAGAGAGATTTTTCAGGATATGAATAACTGGTTTCAGGGGCTGGAGGTAGTGGGATGGTATATGGCAAATCCCGGTTTTCCTCCGGTATTGACAGAAGAACTGAAAAACCTGCATATACGAAACTTTTCAGGGAATACGCATGTGTTTTTTCAGACGGATGTGCTCGATCATGAAGAAATCTTTTATATGCGTGGGGAAAAAGGAACTGCACCGGTCTGCGGGTACTATATCTATTATGAAAAGAATGAGCGGATGCAGGAATATATGAGCCGTAAAAAAGGCGGTATCGGGATTGAGCCGGAAGGTATGATGAAAGACCGTGCGGCTGCCCGTTTTCGGAATGTCATGCAGGAGAAAAAAGAACAGAATGCGCAGAAGAAGATGTTTGCGTTTTTGTATACGTCGTGTATGTTTCTGGTGCTGGTGATTCTGGTAATTGGAGTGACGCTGGTGAACAACTATGATCGCATGACAAATATGGAAAGTGCACTTCATCAGATCTCGGAGAATCTTGAAACAGATCAGGACGCTGTGGAGGAGGCGATGGAGGCAGAAAACAGGCAGGCTCAGGCAGATCTTTCTGAGTCCGGACAGGAAGAAGCGCCGCCGGAGTCCGGGGATGAAAAAACGGAGGAAATACCGGCGGAACCAGACAGCGTCGATGCGGCGGAATCATCGTCGGAGTCTGAAGAAGAGGCGGAAGATGAAGCGGCTGAGGAGGCGCCGCCGGAGCCTGAGGATGCTGAAACGGTTGAGGAGCCGCAGGAAGAGCCGGCAGAGAGTCCAAAAGAAGAGGCGGAACATACGGAAGAGCCAGTGGACAACCCCGGGGAGCCGCAGGAACAGGAGTCGGAACATTATCAGGTGCAGGTAGGAGACACACTTCTGGAAATCTGCCGTTCAAAATATGGGACAGACGAGATGGTGAGCAGGGTCTGCGAGATGAATAATCTGGAAGACGGTGATAAAATATATGTAGGAGAAATTATTTTACTTCCATGATAGAAGGTGCTATACTACAAAAGATTAAATGTTTTCGGAAATGGATAAAAACAATGAGTACGATAGAAATATATAAAAAAACCGAAGATACCGACAAAGATATGAAGGAATACAAAAAAAGTCTTTTCCGGCATCGTCTGAAAAATGGATGCATCGCTGCCGGCATCGCAGGGGTGGCAGTTCTGTGCGTTATTTTTTTGTGGCTCGGGATTCAAAACCGATCATTTGATATGTATGAGGTTCTGAAAAGTTTTGATCGTACAGATACCATGACCACACAATATGCAGAGTTTAAAGAATATGTTCTGAAATACAGCAGGGACGGAATTTCCTGCGTGGATTCTAACAACCGCTCTCTGTGGAGCCAGACCTATAATATGCAGAATCCTATCATCCAGGTCTGCCGTAACAGTGCCGCAGTTGCGGAAGAAAACGGAACGGAAGCGATGGTATTCAACGAAGCAGGCATTCAGGGCACAATACAGACGCGTCTGCCGATTCGACAGATTTCGGTATCTTCTCAGGGGGTACTGGCAGTGCTCATGGAGGATGGAGATGCCATGCGTGTAAATCTTTACAGCAGGACTGGAGAAGAGCTGGTAGAATCTAAATTTGAGCTTCAGGATGTAGGATATCCGCTGCGAATCTCCCTGAGTGCAGATGCGACGAAGCTGGCAGTCAGTTTTTTGCAGGTACAGAATGGAAGCATCAACAGCTGTATCGCTTTTTATAACTTTTCATCGGTTGGTGAGAATCAGGAAGATCATCTGGTGGCATCAAAAATTATCAACGGTCTGGTGATGCCGGAGGTGGTGTATATGGACAGTACGCACTGCTTTGTTCTGGGAGGAGGTCAGCTTCTTCTGTACGAAGGGAGTCAGATTCCGGAGCTGACACTGGAAAAAACTCTGGAAAAAGAAGTACTGAGTGTATTTCATTCGGAGGAATACATCGGTCTGGTTCTGGAAGGAGAGGAAGAGGAGTATCTTCTTCAAGTATATGATCTCCAGGGACACCTGCAGTTCGAGACGGAATTTGGAATGGAGTATCAGACGCTTAAATTTTCGGGAAAAAATATTCTGATCTATAATGATACAGAGTGTATGATGCTGAACGGCAGCGGAAAGATCTTCTACTCGGGAAGCTTTAAAGAGCCTGTGGTGAATCTGTATACCATGTCAGGAAGCAGGCGTTATATTGTTATGCATGCGTCAAGAACTGATCAGATAAGGTTGAAATAGACTGACAGGAGGATACTGATGGAAATGTGGAATCCGGCGGATATTTTCGGAATCGTATTTCTTGGATATGGGATTTTGGACGGATACCGAAAAGGACTTTTGAAAAAGGGAATATCTCTGGCGGCAACTGTCGGCACGCTTGTGGTGGTATATATGGCTTCTCCATATGTGGCGCAGTTTATAGAAGGAATTCTTCCGGGGGTGCTGTCTCTGGAACAGATCACAGGAACAGACAGTGAAATTTATCAGATACTGATTCTTAGCGGTTTTGGTGAACTGGCAGAAAGCTATGTATATTCGTTTGTATCAAGAGTCCTGGCAGCGGTTGTGACTTTTGCAGTGGTCCGGATTCTCCTGATGACACTTACCATGTCTTTGAACGTTCTGGTAAAGGTTCCGGGGCTCAGCCTTTTAAACCGGCTGCTGGGAGCAGCTCTTGGACTGGCGCAGCAGCTGTTGCTTATATGGATATTTTTTCTTGTGGTATCTATCTTCGGTCATACGGGATGGGGGGAAGTTCTTTTCCGGATGATACAGGAAAGCATGCTGCTCGGATATCTGTATGAAAATAATCTGCTTTTGCTGCTGGGGATCCTGTTGATCCTTGGAGTATAAAAATTATAGAAAAAAACAAAAAAGATACTTGACATCGAAAAAACTCTGTAGTAGAATAACCATTGTTGCAAAGCCAAACCGGTTCTGCAGACAGAAAACAACCCGAAAGGGTTTTTATATACGCGGGTGTAGTTCAATGGTAGAACACCAGCCTTCCAAGCTGGATACGTGGGTTCGATTCCCATCACCCGCTTTACCCGAAAGGGTTTTACATATATGCACGAGTGGCTCAGTGGTGGAGTATCGCCTTGCCAAGGCGAGGGTCGCGGGTTCGAATCCCGTCTCGTGCTTTTCTAAACGGATGCGGAAGCGTTGAATTTACAAGCGCTTCCGTTTTTTGCTATATCAGAATATATATCTTTGCTTCGACAAAACGGCATTGCAATCTGCCCCGGTTATGGTAGAATAGGTACGTGGAAGGGATGGCATATGAAAATTATACTGGCAGCGGTAAATGCGAAATTTATTCATTCAAATCTTGCTGTGTACAGTTTGAAAGCGGCGGCAGGCGTCTGTGAAGAGCGGATTGAGATTGGGGAATATACGATTAATCAGCAGACAGATGAGATATTAAAAGATTTGTATAAGAAGCAGCCGGATATGGTTGCTTTTTCCTGCTATATATGGAACAGGCGCGTTATCGAAGAGCTGATGAGAGAACTTCCGAAAATACTTCCGGGCGTCTGTCTGTGGGCAGGGGGACCGGAAGTGTCTTTTGATGCATCTGGATTTCTGAAAGAGCATCCGGAGGCGACCGGCGTCATGCGGGGAGAGGGCGAGATAACTTTTTCGAAACTGGCTGCATATTATATCCAGGGAAAAGGTGCACTGTCTGATATTCCGGGGCTTACCTTCCGCGACCAGGAAGGTGAAATCTGCCAAACGGAAGAAGTGGAAATGGCAGACATGGACAAACTTCCTTTTGCTTTTCAAAATACAGACGGATTTCAAAACAGAATTCTGTATTATGAATCGAGCCGCGGCTGTGCATTTCGTTGCAGCTATTGCCTTTCATCGGTTGAAAAACGGGTGCGCTACCGAAGTCTTGCCCTGGTAAAAAAGGATCTGCAAGAATTTCTAAAATCCGGTGTTCCCCAGGTGAAATTTGTAGACCGCACTTTCAACCTTGATCCGGAACGGACAGAGGAGCTGTGGCAGTGGATTCTGGAGCATGATAATAAGATTACAAATTTTCATTTTGAAGTGGCGGCTGATCTGATTACAGACAGAGAAATGGAGATTATGAGCAGGATGCGCCCGGGCCTGATACAGCTGGAAATCGGAGTTCAGTCTGTTTATCCGGATACGCTTCGGGAGATCGAACGCAAAACGGACCTGCATCGGCTTTGGGAGGCAGTGGAGCGAATCCGCGGTTTTCATAATATCCATCAACACCTTGATCTGATCGCAGGACTTCCTTATGAAGATCTTAAAAAATTCCGGCGTTCCTTTGATCAGGTATTTTGCATGAAACCGCAGCAGCTTCAGCTTGGGTTTCTGAAAGTGCTGAAGGGGTCCGGCATGTACCGGCGTGCTTCTGCATATGGTCTGGTTTTTCACAGTGAACCGCCTTATGAAGTGCTCAGAACAAACTGGATGACCTATGAGGATCTTCTCTTTTTAAAAGGTGTGGAAGAGATGGTGGAAGTCTACTACAACAGTCATCAATTTGAGCAGACTCTCAGGAAGATTCTGCAAAGGTATGATTCTCCATTTGATTTTTTTCATGAACTTGCGGTATATTATGAACAAAGAGATTATCACAGAATCTGTCATTCCCGTATGGCAAGATATGAGATTCTGAGAGAATTTCTGCAGTGGAAAGGCTGGATGCATCCGGTCTATGATCAATGTATGGTCTATGATCTGTATGCACGGGAGAAACTGAAGAGCCGGCCGGCTTTCGCTCCGGATCTGCGTCCCTGGCGGGAATGTCTGAAAAAATACGAAAAAGATTATGGGAAGCAGGTTCACGTCGAAATATTTTTATGTGACAGCGGACCGCGATATGTACTGTTTGATTACCGGAAAAGGGATCCCCTTACAGGAAATGCACATGTGGAGGTGCTGTGTTGACAAAGAGGACGAAAGAGATTCTTAATCTGCTGGATGAGCGCTATGGAACAGAATATGTCTGTTATCTGAATTATGAGACTCCCTGGCAGCTTTTAATCGCGACTATGCTGAGCGCCCAGTGCACAGATGCCAGGGTGAATATTGTGACAGAAACACTTTTTCGGAAATATAACACGCTTGAAAAGTTTGCGCAGACGGATCTTCAGGAGCTGGAAGAGGATATTAAATCCACAGGTTTTTATCATAATAAAGCCAGGAACATCATTGCCTGTACACAAAGACTGATAGATACATATGGAGGGAAAGTTCCCAACGATCTGGAAGCGTTGACTTCTCTCGCCGGCGTCGGCAGGAAGACGGCCAATGTAATCCGTGGCAATATCTTTCATGAGCCCAGTGTGGTTGTGGATACACACGTAAAACGTATTTCCAGAAAACTGGCTCTGACAAAAGAAAAAGATCCGGTAAAGATCGAATATGATTTGATGAAAAAGCTTCCCAAAGATCACTGGATTCTCTGGAATATTCATATCATCACTTTTGGAAGAACAATCTGTACGGCGAGAAACCCGAAATGTCAGGAATGCTTTCTGACAAAATACTGTAAAGGATACAAAAAAGATGATTTATGATTATATAGTGCTGGATGTAGAGACTACAGGGCTGAATCCGGCGCGGGATAAGCTGCTGGAGATCGGGGCGGTAAAAATATGCCGGGGGAAGCCGGAAGGCATTTACAACGCGCTGATTGACACCGGGGCGCCGGTTCCTGCCAGAATCCGGGAATTAACAGGGATCACAGATGAAATGCAGAGAACAGGAAATAAAGTGGGGACGGTGATCCGGGAATTTGTGGAATTCAGAGGAGAACTTCCGATTGTAGGGCATAATGTGATATTTGATTTTGGATTTTTAAAACAGGCCGCGGTAAATGAAGGGTATATGTTTGAGGCGAAGGCGCTGGATACTTTGAAGATTTCCAAAAAAGTTCTTCCGGGCCTTCCATCCAGAACACTGGGAGCTATGTGTTCCTATTACAAAATTAATCCGGGAAATGCACACAGAGCGCTGGATGACGCACATGCGGCGTATGAGCTTCTGAATAAGCTCTGGGAGGAGTTCGGCGAGACAGCTCCCGAAGCATTCGTTCCCCGAAACCTAGTGTATGCGGTCAAAAAACAAAGTCCGATTACAAAATCACAAAAAGGATACTTGAATGATCTGCTGAAATATCATAAAATAGAGGCAGATATTGAGATCGACAGTCTGACAAAAAGCGAGGCTTCCCGTATGATTGACGGCATTATCCTGCAATATGGGAAGATTGTGAGATAGAAAGGATAAGGTGGCTATGAATTTTTACAATGATAAAACGAGAAGAAAGATAGCGGCGGGGATTGTAGTGGTGCTGGTGATTGCCATGGTACTGCCGCTTCTGGTATATGCTTTGTGATCCGGAGGAGGAGAAAGATGAGAAGGTATATGGAAAAACTGACAGTGGGAATCTGTTTGCTTCTGTTGTGTGTGGGAATGACAGCTTTTGCTGAGGAAGCAACAATTCTTGCAGGGGTTAAGATCAATGGAGTAGATGTTTCCGGAATGACCAGGGCAGAAGCAATCAAAGCTTTGGAGTCTTACGAAAAGAAAGTCGGAGAGGAAACGATCTCTCTTAAAATCGGTGATGAGACGGTGGAAGCAGGCCTCGCAGGGCTGGGCATATCTTTTGGCAATGCAGAGGCTGTAGATGAAGCGCTCGGCATCGGCAGGACCGGGAATATTGTGAAACGCTATAAAGATCAAAAAGATTTGCAGCACAGCGGAAAAGAGTTTTCACTGAGCTGGGAGGCAGATGAAAGACTTGTAAAAACTTTTGTAGAGGAAAACTGCAAACAGTTTGACCGGGAAGCGGAAAATGCGTCTCTTAGCCGGTTAAATGGTGAATTTCAGTTTGTGTCGGGGAAACAGGGACTTGTACTGGATGTGGATAGTTCCGTACAGATAATTATGGAATATCTGTCCGGCAGCTGGTCTCCGGACTCTGCGGATCAGGAAGTGGAGCTGAAGACGAAAATTACAGAGCCGGAAGGGAGCGCAGAAGAACTGGCGAATGTTAAAGATCTGCTGGGCAGCTTTACTACCAGCTTTTCCACATCAAGTTCTAACCGGTGTATGAATGTCAACAGCGGCGCTGAACATATCAATGGTACGGTATTGTATCCGGGAGAAAGCTTTTCTACATATGAGTGTGTGTCTCCATTTACTTCAGAGAACGGATATGCTATGGCAGGTTCTTACTTAAACGGTGAGGTGGTCGACAGCATGGGAGGCGGTATCTGCCAGGTATCTACCACTTTATATAATGCAGTGCTCAGGGCGGAACTGGAAGTGACGGAACGTTCTCCTCATTCCATGACGGTACACTATGTGGAATTATCGGAAGATGCGGCTATTGCAGGGACTTATAAAGATTTTAAGTTCGTTAATTCGCTTTCTTATCCTATCTACATAGAAGGATATACAACGCCGGATAAGAAGATTACTTTTAATATATATGGAAAAGAGACCAGAGACAGTAACCGGACGATTTCTTTTGAGAGTGTGAAGGTCAGTGATGTCGGAGGCGGCACGGTACTGACAGAAAACGGCGGTCTCCCTCTGGGCTATAAATCTGCATCTAAGGGCCAGCAGGGGTATGTGGCTGAACTCTACAAAGTGGTAACGGTAAACGGTGTAGAAACGGAACGCATCAAGGTAAACAAAAGCAGCTATAAAGGCAGCAACCGGGTGGTAACTTATGGAACAGCAGGAGATCCGGTGCTGTCGGAGAATCTCAGGGCGGCGATTGCACTTCAGGACGAGGCGCTGGCAGATGCGAATATAGCAGGTATTGTTCCGCCTGCGCCCGAACCTGCACCTGCGCCGACACCTGAACCAACACCGGCAGAATAGAAAAGGTGAGCATATGGAAATTGGAAAGATCCCGGAAAATGTACTGAAACGGGCTGTGTTCGGACAGATCCGTACAAAGCGCAGCGAGGTTCTGGTGGGTGCAGGCGTAGGAGAAGATTGCGCAGCCATACAGCTTGAACCGGATGAGGTGTTTGTTCTTTCTACGGATCCTGTTACGGGAACAACAAGGGATACAGGCAGACTGGCGGTTCAGATTACTGCCAATGATCTGGCCAGTGCAGGAGCGGAACCGATCGGGATTCTTCTGACGGTTCTTCTTCCGCCCTCAGCGGATGAATCCTTAGTCAGAAAACTGATGCAGGAAGTGGAGAGTGCATGTGAAGAGCTCCATATTCAGGCAGTAGGCGGTCATACGGAGATTACGGCAGCGGTGAACCAGCCGCTGCTTTCTGTGACAGGTGTCGGAAAAGTGAAAAAAGGTTGTCTGATAACGACTGGAGGGGCCAGAGTCGGCGATGATGTGGTGGCATCCAAATGGATTGGCATCGAAGGAACTTCCATTATTGCTGCAGAGAAGGAAACGGAACTTCTGGAGCGCTTTTCGGTTCCTTTTGTAGAAGAGGCAAAGGGATTCGGCAGATATCTTTCTGTAGTACCGGAGGCGGGAATTGCTGTCAAAAACGGCGTCAGCGCTATGCATGATGTGACAGAAGGCGGAATTTACGGTGCTCTGTGGGAACTGGCTGAGGCGTCCGGCGTCGGACTGGAGATTGAGCTGAAGTCCATACCGCTTCGCCAGGAGACTGTGGAAATCTGTGAATATTATCATTTGAATCCTTATCAGCTGATATCAAGCGGATGTATGCTGATGACGTCTTCGGATGGCCATTACCTGGTTCGCGAGCTAAAAAAAGCCGGAATTTCGGCAGCGGTCATTGGGCGTTGTGTGGAAGGAAAGGCAAAAAAGATCGTCAATGGAGAAGAAACAGCCTATCTGGAACGTCCCAGGACCGATGAACTGTATAAAATCTACGAACAAAAGCATCAGAATTGAGGAGTAAACAGGATTCTGTAAGTTATTAAAGCTGGATAAGTCCGCTGAAGTATTAGAATGGAGAAGACGGAAAATGGCGCTGAATATTGTACTGTATGAGCCGGAAATACCGGCAAATACAGGAAATATCGGCCGGACCTGCGTGGCGACCGGAACCAGGCTGCACCTGATTGAGCCGCTGGGGTTTCGGTTGGGAGAAAAAGAACTAAGAAGAGCAGGAATGGATTACTGGAAGGACCTGGATGTCTCTGTGTACGTGGATTTTGAAGATTTCCTTGAGAAAAATCAGGGAGCCAGACTCTATATGGCGACAACGAAAGGACCGAATGTATATACAGATATCCGGTTTGAACCAGATTGTTATATTATGTTCGGAAAAGAAAGTGCAGGGATTCCGGAAGAAATCCTGCGGGACCATCAGGAATGTGCGATCCGTATACCGATGAATCCTATGATTCGTTCTTTAAATCTGTCTAATTCTGTGGCGATTGTACTGTATGAGGCTCTGCGTCAGCAGCATTTTGCTCATATGCAGCTGGCAGGAAACCTTACAAAATATGAATGGAACTGATGCAGTGGAAACAGGGCTGCTGCCGGAGGAGGGATATTATGAGAAAGAATATACGAAAATACATGATTCGGGTCATATGCCTTTTGGTTGTCTTTGCCATGACAGCATCTTCTTATACTGCTTATGCCGTGAGCAGAGAGACACAAAGCGAGATTGACCGGCTGAAAGAGGAGAAAAACAAAGCGGAAGCGGAAAAGAAGGCAGCAGAGCAGGAAAAGGGCAATATAAGCAGTCAGAAATCTGCCATGGAAAATTATCTGAAGGAGCTGGAAAAGCAGGCGAACAGTCTGAATGAACAGATCAGTCTTCTGGAAGCAGATATTGTGGAAAAAGAGAAAGCAGTACAGCTGAAAGAGAAAGAAGTACAGGAGGCAGAAGAGGCTGTAAACAGACAATATGAAGATATGAAGAAGCGCATTCAGTATATGTATGAAAACGGGCAGGGAAATATGCTGAATTATATGGCGTCAGCTTTGACAGGAGACATTGCAGATGCACTCAATCAGGCGGAGTATGCGGTAAATATTAACCGCTATGACCGGGAGATGCTGGCTGATTATAAAAAAGCGAAAGCAGATCTGGAAGAGCAGAAAAAAGCGCTTGTAGAAGAACAGGAAGCGCTTGCGCTTTTAAAAGAGGAAACCGAGAAGAAAAAGCAGCAGGTTGCAAGCCAGCAGAAAGCAACCGGTTCCAAGATCAGTGAGTTTGATGAATTGCTGGACCAAGTGTCCGGCGAGGTCAGCAGTATGGAAGAACTGATTGCCGAGAAAACAAAGATACTCAATCAGCTGATTAAGAAAGCAGAAGAGGAGGAGCGCCAGGCGCGGATTGCAGCAGCCAAGCAGGCCGCTTCCTCAATGAGCGGCGGAGCAATTACGACCGGAGATTCCCAGATCTCTCATCATGTAGTGGGATTGAGCGATTATGAATTGATGCTCCTGGCAACCATGATTTACTGCGAAGCGGGAAATCAGGGATGGGAAGGACAGACGGCGGTCGGCTATGTGATTATGAATCGTGTAAGGAGCTCTCTGTATCCAAACTCTCTGGAAGCAGTACTCCGTCAGTCCAGACAGTTTGAACCGGCGGGCTCGGGCCGTTTCGATCTGGTGCTGAAAGCAGAGCAGGACCCGGACATTCCCAATATTGTCACAGAATCATGCTGGAATGCGGCAAAAACGGTTGTCAATGGGACGAGCAATGTGGGAGATTCTCTGTTTTTCAGAACCTGGGCGCCTGTCCCCTCATTGATAGAGAATCTTAAAAACGGCGGTGTACCGCATTGGATCATCAGGGACCATATCTTTTATTACTATTGGACAAACTATACGACGGGACAGCAGCCATCGAACGAGCCAGATGAGGAAAAACCGGACGAAGACGAACCGGAGGAACCAGATAATAACGAGCCGGAAGAACCAGATGAGCCTGAGCCGGATGGAAATGAACCGGAAGAGCCAGACGAGTCTGAGCCGGATGAATCGGATGAGTCTGAAGACCCGGATTCAGAGGAAGTTCCGGAGGATACATCAGATGAGTCTGAAGATGTAGACGATTCAGAAGAATCAGAGGCAGGGATGAGGGAATAAAAGTCCGATCTGATAGGACAATGAAATATTTCAGTTATTAAAGCAGCCAGACGTAAAGATACAGAACTGATAACACGCAGCTTTACAAGTGCAGTTATCGGTTCTTTCTTTTTGAAAACCGTTTTATCATGCTGAGAATTGCTGACAGGTCAAAATCTTTAAGACCATTGATCAATAGGGCAGATGATGTTTCAGATAGCGGCGAATGTTGTTTGCTCGATCAACAATCCCAAGCTTATAACGGTAGCAGAAAGAGACAAGATTTTACTGACGTTCCGGGAAGAAATGCAAAATTACCTGAATGGCTTAAGCAAAGTAGAGATTGTAAAAAAAGAACAAAAAATAATGAATAATAGATTCGAAAAATGTGTATTTTAGATAAAAATTAAAAAAACCACAAAATCTATTTACAAAATTAAAAAAATATCGTATAATGTCTAAGTTCGCAAGTGAAGTTGATAAATCGATGCGTGGCTCAGCTTGGTAGAGCGCTGCGTTCGGGACGCAGAGGTCGCAGGTTCAAATCCTGTCGCATCGACTCCTTGGCAGGGGCGCATGACGTCCGGTGGACGTCAGCTTTGCGCCGACCGGAACGGAGTGTAGAGTGCCGGAAACCTTATTTTAAAGGGTTTCCGGTCTTTTTTGTATCTGGAAACGGACACTTGGAGAGCTGTGAAAAAAGGGTGAGTTTCAACATAGTTCCAACAAAATTTAAGATAATGTGTGTAGAGGGTTAAAAAAGCGAATGTAATTTTGGAATCAAGTACAGAATGCCGGAAAGTCTGGAATAACAGGTTTTCCGGCTTTTATAATTGAAAATAAAGAGGATAAAACTATGGAATGAAAGCGTTGACAGCTGACGGATTGTAAGGCGATGTCTGATTCATAAGAGTATAATAAAGCATTGAAAGCATGTTGGAACTGGAGACCGTAGTTTTTAAATACGGCGGAAAGGGGGAACTATGATCAATGTATATGGCTATATTCGCGTCAGCAGCCGCGATCAGAATGAGGAACGACAAAGAATTGCTTTAAGGGAACTGGCGGTTCCGGAAAACCATATTTTTATGGACAAACAGTCAGGCAAAGATTTTGAACGTCCGTTTTATCAGCATATGGTGGGACTCATGAAAAAGAATGATTTGCTTTATATTAAAAGCATAGACAGATTGGGGCGTAATTATACAGAAATCCTGGAACAATGGCGGATTCTTACGAGAGAAAAAGAGGTTGATATTGTGGTTCTGGATATGCCTCTTTTAGATACCCGGAAAGGAAAGGATCTGATGGGAACTTTTTTGAGCGATATAGTTCTTCAGATCCTGTCTTTTGTGGCAGAAAATGAAAGGACAAATATTCGTCAGCGACAGGCAGAAGGAATCGCGGCGGCAAAAGCCAAAGGCGTCAGATTCGGACGCCCGGCACTTCCGTATCCTGATAATTTTGGAGAAACATATCGGGCCTGGAGAATGAAAAAAATAACTCTTCGTCAGGCGGCGGATGCCTGCAAGATGCCGGTGGGCACCTTTTATGAAAAAGCCAGAAAATTTGAAAATTCAGTTTGAATATAAGGACAAAATTTGTAAAAGTGTACTTTTTAAAACAAGTTATGGAGGCTGGTTGTGTCGAACGTTTGTGAAGGCGAGTGTCTGATTTTGTTGCAAAATCAATGCTTTCATGATAAACTACAGTTTAGTCAAGAGAAATTGGC
>CATOPL010000020.1 GCA_951802115.1 uncultured Lachnospiraceae bacterium
CAATCCCTTTTTACGCAGATCCCAATATTTCTTTATCTCTGTGATAAACTGCTCATAATCCATGTTAAAACTCCTCTGGAAGATACTTTCCGAACAATTCTTTGATTGGAAATTCCGGAACCAGTTTTGAATGATCAGTTTCCATATACTTCCTTACTTCTGATTTGCTGTTCCATTCTGCCCCTGCATCCATCATGTCATATATGCCCTTTATTTTCTCCGCCATACCCCAAACAGGCTTTTCTTGTAATGTTTCAATGCCTCGATTGCCGGCCCGTAATTTCCCGCCGCTTTCAGATACTCCACGCCTTTTTCAATGTTCTCCCGCACACCGATCCCCTCGGCATACATCATCCCCAGACCATAGCTTTTATAGGGCGAATCCTGACTTTTCTCCAAAAACGCTTTTCCCCGCGCCGGGTTCTGCTGGCAGCCGCGCCCCAGCAGATAGCAGATTCCCAGAAGATCATACTTGACATATTCCGATTCCTCATCCCTCTCCAGCCACTGGACCGCCCGCGCATAGTCAGTTTCCGTCCCCCACCCGTGGAAATACAAGCGTCCCAGCTGGCGGCAGGCATAGCTGTCATTGCCATAGCCGGCGGTTTTTTCGTAGCACTCCAAGGCATAGGGCAGACTGCGCTCCACCGCCCTGCCGTTCCAATAAATATCCCCTATGATATGCCAGCTCCAGAGATGTCCTGCCTCTGCCGCTTTCAGCGCCCAGGGAAGAGCTTCTTTATCGTTATCCTCTGTATAGGCCAGATAATGGGCATAGGCATACATCCACTCCGGGTAGCCCCGCTGTGCGCCCTGGCGCATAATGGGCACTTCCTTTCCCGGCTCCGGCGGAATGTATTCTCCCCGTCCATACTGGTAATAATGACCGTAATTCCGCCCCGCCAGTATCATACCGCCGGAAAATGATTTTTCAAACCATGGGAGGCACTTCTCGATCTGCTCCCGCTTCCAGTCATTCCATGCTTTCTTATTTGCAAATTCCCTTTCCTTACGGTCTTCGATCTCTATGATGTCCAGAAAATAATAGGTGTTCCCAATCATATACTGGCAGAAAGCGCAGCCGTTTTCGGCTTTTTCATAGATTACATCCCATGCTTCTTTTATGCTCTCAAAAGGCATGATCTCCTTAAGCTCCGGTGTCAGCAAATCCATACGCAGCGCCCCCAGAACCGCAGCAGCGCTGCCCAGGGAGATTGCCTGATGGAGCATGGCGTAGGCCGCCGCCTCGTTTTCTTCAAAGGGATGGTATTCCCAGCTGTAACAGGAGCCGGAAAAGCAGCGGGAGAGGATATAGCAGGCATCCCCATCGTCTTCCTTTGCCGCAAGCAGCAGTGCGTCCGCCGCCGCTGTTGCCTTGTCGTTATCACAACAATAATAAAGATCCTCAATGGCTTTATCCACCACATCGCTAAAATACTTTCCCATGTTTCTTTTTGCCCTTTCTGTTTGCTTTTTCTATCTGGCTGCTAATATCAGTCCAACCGCTCATTTCTTCAAAAACACCGGAATTCAAATAATTGACCAGCCAGAATTTCACCTGCGTTACGGTTCCTTCTTTCGCCAGAAACCTGGTATCCCCTTTTCCCGTGTTATTGGTACACCAGATCACCATCAGGTCATTTTGAACGCCGGGGAAGAGATCGATTGCCCGTGTTCCCCATTCCAGGAATACCTTTGTGTATGTTCCTTCATGGATGCCGTCAATGGCCAGTTCCACATCCCTGGCGGAGAAAAAGGTATGTTCATCATGCCAGTTCTCTCCAAAAATCACCAGAAGCTGGCGCCAGTTCCGCATTTGGCCTTTCTGTTCCCTTTGAAGCTGCTGCCAGAAAGATTTTATGTATTCCTCAGTCTGCCGGGCATCGGCTTCGTCTGGACAGATGCTGCTTTCCTCCCATTCGGTATCCTCTTCCTTGCTGCTTTCCTCTTCATCATCATATCCATTCTCAATTTTTTTCCACCCCGAAAGATCAGCGCTGCCAGTCAGGAGTTTTTCAAACCAGTCCTTCGCCTCGTCAAACTCTGCGCTTTTATGGTACGATTCATATCCGCCTTTCGATTCGTCCAAAAATACTGTTAATCTAAAAAGTTGGTGATACATGCAGAAAATCTGGCTTATGTTCCCTATTTCCTGTACGGCAAAAGGAGGCAGAATCTGGAGTCTGAAAACGCCCCCTTTATCACTTCCCACCAGGCTTTCCATCTGTTTTTGTAAAACCTCCGCCGTAACATTGGAAGTCCTGTTTCCGGATATGTCCGTAAGGATAAACTGGCTGGCCGGTACCTGCTTATGTTTTTTATCCGGCCTGATCAGATCACGCACCCCGTCCCATATCCCCAGCAAGCCGAAGCCCGCCATGCCAATCCCGATCAGAAACCGGACAATGCCGATCCCTTTTTTTATTTCAGCAAGTCCGATCACTATCAGACCAAAACCCAGAAATGCAGCATAGCCTCCCAATATAAGAGGTGTCAGCCGCAGCCGTTTTCCTGTTCTGTTATTTTTCTTCATCATCTACTCCCTGCCAGCTTGTCCCTAAAATCCCACATGAAAAGCCAGACCGGTCTGTTCCTGAACCTTTTCAAGCAAGGCGCTCCCTGCGGCCGTCTTTGTCAGCAGCATTAAGCAGACCGGTTCCTGCCCCAGAATCAGCAAGGCTTCCTGATTTTTGTGGACATATGCCATTTGCAAAGGAAAGTCGCCCAGACTGGTCAGTTCTGGATGGTCTGAAAGGGGCTTAAAATCATCTTTAATCCGGTCAGCTATCCTTTGGAAATACTCCATCGAAAACTCTCCAGGGAAAAAATCACTGAACAGGCAGGTTCGATCATCGGCATGCTCACGCCATGACATCTCCTCCCATTCACGGATGGCATGGATCACCAGAAACAGCCCATATGCGTCCAGGGCACAGTTAAACCTAGGTTCATGCTCCAGCTTATGAATGTTCAGGGGAGCGTGGAGCAAAGGGATATTCCGTTTTTTCCAGTATTTCTGATAAGCTGCCACAGCCTTTTGCTTTCCCTCCTCATCCCCCTCCTCACAGGCAGTTTCCCACTCATCCTCATATTCCCAGGCCATTTCTTCGGGGTCATTCTCTTCCCATGTGTATAAATCACCGGAGGTTTTGCCTTTCTTTATCCCGATAATATCGCCTTCTCCAGGAGCAAGAAAAAATCCCAGATATTTTCCCTCGCAGTGGAGAAGTTCCAATGGGCGCAGATAACCGCTGGTGACCAACAGGTCTGCCATGTGCCGATAAATGTCCCGGATAGGAACGGGGAGCTTTACATGGAGCCGCTTCTCTGCCGCCAGGATTTCATCCTCTGAATAACATTTCCATTTTTTCAGATCATCCATAAGTTTCGGGCTGATGAACTGCCTTAGTATCTTTAGTCCTTTTTCGATTGAATACATATTTTTCACCTTTTAAAATTCTATTCTTTTTTTCATAAAATTTGTCTATTTCAACGTCTCAATCAAAAGATTTAATGCTACCGCTATTTCTTCATTTAATTTCTTTTCACCTTCGCACTTTTCCTGCCCTAAAAGTGAAATAAGCGACTGATACCATGCACCCCAATTCTGCACGGAATCCAGTCCACCGGTTCTCCTTTTCCTTCGATCTGACGTGCAAATTCCGTCACTTCGCAAAACTCGTTTTCCAGCAGTCCCCTATCGTTGAATCTGGCATCCAGCAGGTCTCTCTGCAGGGCGTTACAGAGAAACGAATGAAAACCGCCGATGTCCCATCCGAGGATATCGTTCCCGATCCACTGTCCGATCTCGGTCTCCCCATACGTCGCCTTGCAGCTGCTGCTCTTCCATTCCTCCGCAAAGATTTCAAAATGTTCCGGAAGCACGGCGACGCTTACCACATGGCAGGGAACCGCCCGGCAGATTCTGCGGTAAAAAGACTGAGCATCTGATAAATACCGAAATCTGCAGTCCACATCCATTCGTCCGCATGCAAACAGTCGCTTCGCCTCTTCAGTAAATTCCCTGTACTGCTCTTCATCCATCTTAAGCTTTTTCCGGTACTTCTCACTTTCCCCTTTCCGCCATCTGCCCAGAAAACATTCCTGCCTGGGATGCTGCTCTCCCAGACAGGTGCTGACCGACAGCATCCGCCTGCCGATTCCGGACAGCCACTTTGGAGTATCCGTTATTTCGCACAGATAATATCCGATTATTTTGAACTGCTCCATAGATTCCTCCCTCCATGCTTTTGCCGAGAAAATGTTGATCGGTTATAGATCAGGAAACAGGCAACACTGCACCCCAGATGCACCACCATTCCAAAACCGAACATCCTGCAGATAAACTTTATGTCGGGCGTAAATACACCCTTTAACACAAGTCCGTATACAGCCGGATAATAGATCAGATTCACAATCATGGATATCACAAAGCAATACTGTGTTTTCCCATAACCAATTAATAAATTGTCAAAGAGTACAGTATAATTGTACGCCAGATAAAATGGTATTAATGTTACCAGTATTGTCTTGATTGCTTCATGGTTTTCGATTCCCATCACATTTTTTAAGAATGGATTCAGCATGGGAATGAAACACAGCCACACAAGAAATACCGCAATTATGATCCTGTTGTAATCCCTTATTTTTCTTAAGGTCTCTCCTCCCCTGCATTCTTTCTTGATCATTTCCGCCAGAGCTGATATAGGAATCAGCAGCAATCCCCATATCATATTATTGGCCACCCAGTAATTTCCCTGCTCCGCTGCCTGATTCACCATTTTACAGACGATGAGCGCATAAATCAGATTATCCAGCAGGACCTGAGCGCCGCCAAACAGTCCAATAAATGCATACTTTTTCAAAAAAGGGTTCTCAAACCGAAAAGAAACCGCAAGCAACTGTTCTCTGTATACGGCAATCAGACACCATACAACACATATCGTATTTACGGAAATGTTGGAAATGGCGGCGCCGTTCACTCCAAACACAGGAATGAAAAACAAATCTCCGATAATTGTAACTATTGTTTTCAAAAAGACCATCACATAGATGTAACATGGCCTTTCCAGCACTACAAACAATACATTTACGAAGCTGACTGCATTTCCCACAATAAACCCGATCGTCTCCAGCCTGAGGTATACAGTCACTTCCCTGACCTGACCGGACGCCATTTCCGACACCATCCGGCCGCAGTACCCAAGAACAAGCAGGGAAAACAGGATATAAATCACATTTACGATCAAAAACGTCTGGAAGATCCGTTCTTTCCATTTATGCTTGTCTTCTGCACACTGATTCAGCAGGGCAAACAAAGGCACAATCAAAAATGCCTGTATCGTCTCGTTGATCAGATCGAACCATTCAATATGACCGACAATGCTCAGTCCGTCCGCCGACGGTCCGCCCGCGATTAAATTTGTTCTCACAATCGTATACAGAAACGGAATAAAGCTCATCAGCATCAGGCTGCAGTACAGATTTACCGGAAATCTGCGGTCTCTTTTACCTGTCTTCCTGCTTCCATTACAAACATTTCCTGCTTTCAACACTTCATATACCTTTTACTTCTCATTTATTTTTTCATTGGTTCTTTATCAACCAGATTTCCATTCGCGCTCTCATTTCTTCTATATATACAGAATTTCCCACAAAAAATCATCCATTATCTGCACAGGTAAAAAGGCAGTCATATTTCCAAAAGAGGGGAATGGAGAGAAGGCCGGATTCTCTCCCCTACAATACAAAAGGGTGCTGATAAACTTTGCACCCTTCTTATTTTCCACGATTCAGTTTTACTCTTTAATTTCGTTAATATCCGTAAGGTTTACACCAGCTACATTTAAAACAGCTTTTAATACAAGATATTTCTTTTTCAATTTCGCAATTTCCAGGTTCATAGTCGGCATATCATCACCTCCCGATTATGAAAAAAGATTGTCTGATTATATTTAATATACCATAATCAGACAGCAAAGTCTACCCACTTTCCGACACTTCAGTATCCCACCGATCGTCCCGTTCTCTTCCCGGGATTTCGCATCTGGACAAATACATTTCCTTCATGTTAGTATAAAAAAAACGACAGGGTGGTAAAGGTACTATGCAAAAAATCATGATCATTGAGGATGACCCGGCCATTCGGGAGGAACTGGCGCTGATTCTGGAGAACGAAGGATACGCATCCCTGCCGGTGACAGACTTTGACGTCATTCCGGAACAGGCAGAGCGGGAGCACCCGGATTTAATCCTCCTGGATATCGGCCTGCCCGGGCGCGATGGATTTTCCCTGTGCGCCGCTCTGCGAAAATCCGTTGCCGCACCGGTGATTTTTGTCACCAGCCGGGACGCCGGCGTCGATGAGGTGCGGGCTTTAAGCCTGGGCGGAGACGACTACATCACAAAGCCCTACAGCGTCCCCGTCCTGCTGGCCCGGATCAAGGCGGTTCTGCGCCGGGCCGGAGCCGGTGGATGTTCTGGAAGCCGGAGGACTGCGCCTGAGCCTGACAAAAGGAGCGGTGTCGGCCAATGGAAAAACGGCGGAGCTGACCCGGAATGAACTGCAAATACTATCCTGTCTGATGATCCATGCAGGGCAGATCGTTTCCAGGGCCGATCTGATTGATACTCTGTGGGACCATCAGATTTACATTGACGACAACACCCTCAGCGTCAACATGACCCGGCTGCGGGGAAAACTGGCGGACATCGGCCTTCCGGACGCCGTCAAAACCCGCCGCGGAATGGGGTATCAGCTATGACCCTGGGGGAATATTTATCGGACCGCCAAGGCCGGATCGCCTTACAGTTCATCGGCGCCGGACTGGCGGCTGTGTTTCTTCTTGTCACGGGAACACAGCCGGGGATTCTGATCATTTTACTGATCGCATTTCTGCTGGTTTTCCTGCTCGCGAATATGCTCCATTTCCTTCGGCAGCGCGCCCGGCTTCTGGAGCTTCAAACCATCCTGGAGGGACTACCCGCCGGTGGAATTGCAGCAGGGAGAATATCTCATCCACTGCAGGGCCTATCTGGAAGAACATCTGGCCGACTACACCCGGTCCATTTCCTGTGGACGCGCTCATCTGACCCTTGGCGGAGTCTATACGGAACACCTGCTGCAAAACTACGCCACGAGCAACGGAGCCCGGTATATCCTTGTGGTTCCCGACGAGGCAGCGGAGGGCCTGCCGGTATTCCATCACGCCTATGCAGCCAGGACTGCTTCTCCGGTGACGGAAGCACAGTTCTATGACCTGTATGACATCCATTACCGGCTGGAGGAACAGAATCTGGAGCGAAGCTATGACGAGATCCACACCAAAGCCATGGAGGAAGAAGATGCAGCGGCCTGGACAGCCGTCACTGTGTTCCCTCTCTTTTTCCTGGCGCTGTCCCTTACCATGACCGCCGCTACGATCCTGACCATTCAGCAGCTCAGTGAATCGGAGCGGTACCGGCGTCAGTTCGCCCTGCTGCAGAAGCTGGGCATGGACCACCGGGAGATGGCAAAGGCCCTGCGAACCCAGTTCGCCATCTATTACGCCCTGCCCGCCGTTCCTCCGGTGCTGATCGGCGTGCCCTTTATCTTCCACTTTGCCCATGCCCCCGAGCCGGGAGTGATGGTGGGAATAAACAGTCCCGGCGCCATCGTGATGATTTCACTTGGAATCTTCTTCCTGATCTATGCAGTCTACATCCTGCTGGCTTACACCAGCCTGAAGCGGAATGTACTGCCGAAATAATGTGTACATTTTCCGGATGAAGTTACAGCCCGCAGAATACCCAGTGTCCCTCCCGGCACTGCTGGGAATTGTCGATCATCCACCGGCCCTCCGTCAGGCGCAGCAGAAAACGATAGTAAAAAATCCCGTTTTCTGCATAAATCCAGCATTTATTTTTTGTGACCTGCTCTCCCGCAATCAGGCGGTGACCGGTATAAGTTCCGCCGCGACACCAGGAAAGATGGACCGGACGCCAACCGGGACGGAGAGACAGACTCACCCGTCTGGAAAACAGATCATCGATATCCGCCTGGTTGCCGCGCCCTCTCTGCTCTGCCAACCGCTCCCATCGGTTCATTTCTTCAAAAAATGCCTGCAAAGCGGTGATGGGCGCCTGCAGCCCGGGGCTGTCCAGTGGGATCTGATTTTTCATGGATTTATAGGCGCGGGCGTCCTCATAAGCCTTGTACTGCTCTTTTGTAAACAGCCCGGCCCGCCCTTCGTCGTCATGTTCGTCGGTATCGCTGACCCGCAGTTTATCCCTCCAGGATATGGCCATCAATCCCTCAAACGTGACGTAAGGACAGGCCGCGATGTAGAGATGCTCCAGTTTTTTGATCTGCGCCGCCTGAGACAGTCCCTCATCATCCAGAGCCGTCCGCTGCAAAAACAGATCCTTCAGCGGCAAATCCTCCAACAGTTTCAGTCCATGCCCGGTGATCTGTCTGCCCCGCAGCAGAGCCAGCATATTCAGTTTTGGAATCTGCGCCAGAATCGGAAAGCACTGGTCTCCGAACGGAACATCATCCAGTGAGACTGCCTGCAGTTTTGGACATTGTCTGACCGCTGTCTCCAGGGTCTCCAGATTCAGCGGCACTTCCACTCTCTTCTTCCCGTCACAGACATACGCGCCGTCCTTATATTCCAGCAAATATGTATTCGAGGCAAACTCTAACATAAAAAATCCTTTCTCCAGTTCCGGTATTCCTGCTCTATCCTTTCCGCATATGGATCCTCTGCGGCCTTTGCAGCGGCAATTCCTTTTGTATAGAGATTTCCGTACCAGCCGGACCGGGGTTTATTTTCCAGCTCTTCTTTTATCCGCTTCCACAATTCGAAGTTTCCTTCCGGATCATGGGCGATGACCTCGCAGCATTCCTCCAGGATATCCCCGAACAGACGGATTCCTCTGATCTGTCCGTAATCCGTCGTCTCCAGAACAATCCTGCAGTACCCGGCCGCTTTCCCGTAATCGCCCATATCCAGATAACAGCGAATCAGATCCCGATATCTGGAAATCATATCTCTCACCTTCCCGGATCCCGCTTCCATAGTCTCTTTCAGCTGTTGCTGATAAAGATTCTCATTTTCCATATATCTGCCAAGACAGGTGTTGAACCCGATCAGAGTGCTTCGGTTGGAGCGATTCCATCCGGCAGCATCTTCTGTCTCCTTTTTCCATGCGTCCACCAGAAGGCCCATCACATCTTTGTAATCCAGCTCCTGACTGATATAAATGCAGTCCAGAAGATCATTTTTCTCAAAGTCTTCCTCCACCGGATCTTCCGCATCATAACCGCAGGCGCAGTCAAAATTGGCATTCTTTGCCCGTTCCAGCAGATGGTCATACGAATGCCCGCCGTTATATTTCCCAAGCAGCCACGTCAGAATGCGCAGCGTACTCCCAATCCCCTGGAAGGAATTCGTTTCCCTGTCCTCCAGCTCCTCCTGGAACAGATACACAACCGCGCGCTCATCGTCAATCCTGTTGTATAAAAGGTAATATGCCAGCCGCAGACGGTTCGTATAATTGGCGTCGTCCGTGCCCCATTCTCCATTTTGAAATTCCCGATAGCAGACCTGACCGGCATCCCCTGCTCTCAGCGCTTCGTATACGTTCTGCTGTTCGTTTATTTTTTCCCTTAATTTATTCCTTATCATCCTGATTCGTCTTGTCCCCCATTTTATTTACGCAGTATCTTGTCCATGGCCTTTCCCCTGGCAAGCTCATCAATCAGCTTATCCAGGTAACGGATCTCCCGCATCAGAGGCTCTTCAATCTCTTCCACCCTGACACCGCAGACCACGCCTTTGATCAGTTTCCTGTTTTCATTCAGCTGCGGAGCATCCCGGAAGAAATCCCCATAAGGCACCGGACTCTCCAGTTCGGGCTGACTGTATCCGGTAAGCCAACGGATCACCTCGTCAACCTCCTGCCTTGTCCGCCCCTTTCTCTCTACCTTATTGACAAGCAGATGATAAACTTTCGAAAAGTCCATCTGATAGATTTTCTCATTTCCCATAAAATACACTCCTTTGCAGCGGCTCAGTCCCGTATGCTGACGCAAACTGCTTTCAGCGTTTGCCGGCCGAGAAGACAGCCGCTTCTTTCACCCATCCCAGCAGCTCATCATCAATCTCCTCTGTCCCGGAGATCAGGACATGGTGGGTAAAACGCCCGGGATACGGCTCCACCGCCCCATCGATGCGCGGGGACTCCAAACGGTATCCCAGCCCGAAAGTCACGACAATATAAACCTCCGGCCGCTCCTTCGCTTTCCGCACCGGCAGGAAGGAAACGAAAGCAAAATTATGCCGGTTGGAAAAAGCGATCTGCGTTTTCTGCACCTTTACCTTCACACCGTCCACCACCGAAAAAACTTTTTCTCTAAAAGCCTCATACAAAGGCAGCGCTTCCGGTTTTCCGTCAAAAAAATATAATACGTCCTGCTCCATTTCCCGCTCCTTCCAAATACGTTCTTACTTCTGTGGATGGTTCCCCGTCTCATAACACCACCTGGCAATATCGGAAATCAATTCCGCCGGAACCGGCCTGCTGTATGGAAGCTGTATGGTCCCCTTGCTGGTCTTGTAGTCTTTCAGACGTTCGGAAAACTCCCGGACAGCCTCCGACCCCGGATACAGGCCCACATGATTTTTAAAACCGGCAATCTGAATAATATTATGCTTCTTCTAATAAGTCGGCATGCTCCATGAAATCCGTTCCTCCGCCTCCGGCAGGGCCGCACGCAGAGCTTTTCTTATTTCCTTCAGATATTCCCGCACCTCTTCCGGCTGCGCCGCAATATACTCATCTACCGTTTCCGGCGCTTTCCCGCAGTAATGACTCTGCTCCTGCCTCTTAAAAGTACGCCCGCACTTCGGACATGTCCACATCTTTCTCCCTCCTGTCTCATTCCCGTTCCCTGACCGTCACCAGAACTCTGTCTTCCCTGCCTCATAAAACGGAGACTCATACTCATACACTCTACTGTCCAATACCTGCACCCAGTATACCAGAAAACCGCCGGCATTAACAAGGGCAAAATCCCCCTCTCTCACATAACATCCAATATCCCCTGCTCCACAGCCCATTCCATTAAAAATGAAACAAGCTTTCTATACAAAATTTATCCCGCAAACAGCCTTACTCCAACGAGAAGGTCACAGTCACGTCTCCGTTTCCCAAGGGCTTCCTCCCAACTGGTCAGATCATCAATATGCCCCAGTCCTGTATAGCTCCAGGAATTGGAGACGTAAAAAATAACAATCTGGTTCCTATTGTATAAGACGATAGTTTCATCACTCCTTTAGTTGTGGACTTGTTACGCGTTAGAACGCCATTTTGCCGGAGTTAGGTATAAATTCCCTGTCCCCGACAAAACTGCGCCCGCAAAGCCGCATATAGCAAAGCTCTTTTCGCCCCTAATGCGTAACATAAGGGCATAAAGAAGCGGCGTTCCTGTTCTCCCTGTATAGGGATAGAGAAATGCCGCGTCTGCATCGTATTCAGTTTTCATTTATTCTTTCTCAATGTTGTATGCTGGTGGCTGGGCTGGCAGAATTCCGGGCGGCATATCAAGGCTCTTGACTGATCAAAAGTCAGCACGACAAATCCTTTCTGTGCCAGTTCATTTCCGTATACACAGGGTCCCTGTTCCTTCCCCATATGGCACACCGACAATCAACGCCGGACAAAATAAGCAGCAATCTCTTTCATTCTGGAAGTCAGTTTTACATGGAAAGGATATCTCCTGTCGCAGTGGCCGCAGGCCACGCAGTCAGAAGCTTTCTTTTCCAGATTCCCATAATGCCGACTGCCATGGAATCCCCTGCCACAGCCAGGTCGTAATATTTATTGATCAGTCCCACATTCAGGCCCGCAGGACAGGGCTGACAATGGTTGCAATACACGCAGTTCCCCACAGCCTCCCCCGGCGTAAATGTACCGACAACAGAATAGTCCCTTTCTTCGGGGAGCACATCAAAAAATCCCAGCAGATTTTTTACATCCTCCACGTTCCGGATGCCCGGCAACACCGTCAACACTCCCGGCTTATCCAATGCATACTGGATACACTGATAACGTGTCAGCGCCCTGCCAAAAGGTGATGTCTTACCCTCCAGAAGCTGTCCGCCGGAAAAGGGTTTAGGGCGCCGCCCTCCTGATATGCCTTCCAGTCTTTTTCTTCATCCAGACAGTGGATAAATCCATAGTCTACATAGCCGATATCCAACCGGTCAAGACAGGCCTGAATCGACTGCTCCAGATTTTCCATCTCACTGCCCGGATAAATTTTCGTCGTAACAAATATATCCTCCCGCTGTATGATTCCTTCGTCTATCGCTTCCCGGATTGACTGCCTGATCTCCTCCTCAGAGAAGTATTGTCAAGTGTGTTTGTAAACTTTTATATTTTAGGGTATCTTCTGCATCAACCAGAACCGGGCATAACATATGTTGCAACGTTTTAATATTGAATCAAAAATCCAAACCATTCTCCGTAAACAAGGACTGACGGCGGAAAACCTGACCAAAAATTCTCCTATAATAAAAGATGTCCTGCTCTTTCTTCGTCACAGTACACCTTTTATCACGCGGCAGTCTGCCGCCGCTTTTTTGGATCTGTCTTCGCATATCCCTGATATTTCTCTTGTGATAATACTACCCAATCTTTATTTCACTGCTGCAATCAGCGTAAAGAATCCTCAAACATTTTATCAAGCATACTCTCACAATCATTGAATTCCTCACCAGCTTCTCCTGACGGATTATCTAACTCATAATACTTCTTTGTTTTCAAATCATAAACATACCAGCTTATACTGCTTTCGCCTAAAAAAAGAAATTGTTTTTGCCATTCATTTTCATACCAGACTTTGTTGCAGTCAATTAGTCCGTTTATATGCTGATTGGATGCCTCATTCAGCAGCGGTTCATCAACCCCATAAAGAATGAAACCGTTATATTCAATGCCATTTATGGTTCTCAAAATTTTGAGATATTCCTCCGGCAGGGCGATATCCAATTCATCCTTGACGGCTTTTATAAAGATTCCCGCTTCTTCCTCCGAAATACCGCAATTTATGTGACTGCCATATCGTTTTTCTTCTTGTCTGATTTCTTCTAAACGTTCTTTCCACATCTTTATATTCTCCTAATCTGCCTGACTGAAATCTAACCACTGTTCCCAAACCAATTTGTTTTTCATGGCATCTCACCCCTCCATACTGATAACATATGGAAGGAGATGTTCCGGGGTATACTGTTCTCCTTCATCCTCAAAAGCCATATCTGTTATGACAATATCTGAATCGCTGTCGGATTCCGTATAGAGGTTTATATATTCAATCTGCATCCCATAAAGACAGGACAGCTTCCCGTTCGCATACTCCTCATCGAAATAAACACCCTTATAGCGGGCATCAAAACCATTTTCTTCCCACGCGATGTCACTCTCATCCCACTCCACCATCACGATTTCACCAGTGACCAATCTGACTTCGATATAGTCTATCTCGAGATCTTCTATATCGGTATCGACGCTCAAATAAAGCCTCATGCTGTCATTTCCTTCCTGCGTAAAATACGAATCTATACCGTGTCATTTATTGGCAGAAACGTATACGATTATTTTTCCATTTCTCCATCCGCATGGCCAGCCGCCGAGTTTATATGCCTTGAACAAGCTCTCGAAAAATGCGTTTCCCTTTCCGCAGATAAATCTGCTTTCTGCACACAGTACTATATCGTTGCGCATCTCTTCCTTTACGCTGATGTCATCTATCGGAAACGCAATATCATTTAACTCAGGAATTTTTATGTCATGTACAATTTTATCTAATTCCGCATAGTTGTCATGCTCATAAATTATCCCTCGCACTTCTCCCATTTCATCCTCCAAAATATCGACCTATGTTTGTCCTTCAAGTTCTTCATACTCTCTGTCAAATGCATTTTCGTATGCTTCGTCATAATCATGTATGACTTCGTATTCCTCTGCATTTATCTCAACATCTTCTCTGAAAAACCGTATGTTCTTAATTTCTTTTCTTGTTTCTTCCAACAAGTCATAATGAAAAAACATATTTTCCCCTCCATAATTTCTTGATTTATCTTTTTGTCAACTATGAATATATTAGATTTTAAAATACCAGAAAATTTTAATCTCAAGGTATTCTATATTAGTATCAACGCTCAAACCTCCCTGTCAATCCCAATATAACATTATCATATGATTAATTTGCTTATGGTCAGTTCGTTCAATGACTTTTGGATTCTGTTCCTCTTGTGTTACAATCCAAATACTACCGTTACCAATTTCATCACTATCTTTAACAAAAGAGATATCACTCGGTTCCGCAACACCGCTTTTTTCAACCAGTTCCTCTATTTTAGAAACAGGGAAAACCGTGTCAATCCAAAGGGCATCTGCAATATCATAATCATTCTCATTAGAAATATAGACGCACTCATCCCCTGTGACCTGTAATAAATCCGGATCTGTTATAAATTTGGATAGATCTCCATAGCGGTTGAAGCTTGCGTAACGCTCATACATGTAAGCCACATCCTTTCCATCTCTTCAATATCCAAATGAACTCAGGCACGCAAAAAACTCAGGGAATACTTTACCTGTTTCCACAATTTATCGTCATTACAAGAAAAATCAATAGAATGGAAATCCTCTCTGATACATACTTTCAAACAGAATCTACCCGGCGATACAGGCGTCCTCCATCCCGCCGTCCACGCTGCCGCTTACAATAATCACATGGCCCCAGAACATATCATCATCATCATAGTAGACTTCATAATCGCCTTCTGCGTCTATGCTGAATTCACTGATTACGATCCGCCCAGCGAAGGACTCTTCCGTAATTGCGGCTAAGTCTTCGCCGTCCTCGTCATCATATCCTTTGTCCTGCCAGTCGTTGGCAAGTTCTGTCAGCTTTTCGGCAGCAAATGCACGGAATTTTTGATCCCATTCTTTAAAATTGGCATAAATTTTCTTAAACTGCGCCAGTGCCTGGTCTGCTGTCGTTCCATTTTCCTCGTCGCACTCAAGGGTCACATGACAGTCCTCTCCCAGCCAGTCGACGGTGCCCGCAAACCAGTTAAAATGCCGCTCCAGCGTAAAGGTTCCGCAGTCTCCGTCCTCAATAACAACAACCTCTTTATATTTTTTCAATAGCTTTGACAGTGCCGGATTCTCTACCTCTCGTTCCACGACTTCCGTCAGCATAAAATGATTGAAGAAGCGGGGCTGCGCATTCTTCATCACCTCTTCCGGCTTAATTTTGCGGCATTTGATATGATAAATGGTCAGGTCTTTGAGATAATAAATCCATCCATCCTTGTCCTCCTCACGCGCAAGCCAGCTTAAGTAGCCCTCGCTTTCCACCGTTTCTCCAGTCTCCAGATCCACATAACCCAAAATATCTGCACTTGGAGACCAGAGACCCTCTGCGACTCTGCCCGCACCCCTAACATATTCCCCGGTCAGAACAAGCAGCTCCCGCATCTGCTCCTCGTAGCGCTTTTCGTATTTACTCTTTTCTTTTTCATAATTCATTATGTAAATTCACCTTCCTATTGTTCTGAATTTTAGGCGTTTGCAAAATGCCTAAATCCGCATAAATTTATTGTTAAAAAATAAATTTCCCCGTGTCAATGCAAACGCCCTCATTTTATCAGCCCCATGTACCTTTTTGTCTGCTCTGTCGTATCCATATGCGGTATCTGTTTCAGAAAAGACTCATAGTGCCCATTGCTGTAATACGCCCTCACTGCCGCTCTGAGCATCTCCAGCGAGATCACTTCGCATGCCGGAACTTCAGACTTGTCAAGACATCCACTACGCGCTCCGCAGAAAATGGTGCCTGGTCAGCTGTCCAGACTGCCCTCTGATAAAATGTACCAATATCAAATGCACAGCCATACCGGATTCGAATGCATGCCTGGTAAATGGGTTCTAATCTGTCATTACCCCTTTGAAGCACGGGCATCTCTCCGTTCAACGCCCATGCAAATCCTTTCTCCGACAAATGCACGCGCAGCAGCGTTTCCCCGATATAAACACCAAAGCACGCTGCCCATTCTGCTAGGATCTCATCACCTTCTTCTTCGCTGCACTGATTGACCCTCTCGTGAAAGGTCTCCATGATTTCATCGAGAACCTCAATACTCTGTGCGGTGTAATCCAGCACAACATGATGCGCCTTTGCATAGTCTGAAATCTGCTGTTCCATTTCTTCAAAATTCATCTGACTCCTCCTTTGAAATCTGCGTCCCCAATCTATTTCCTATTCCAGCTCCTTCCACACTGTCACTTTATTACCATTCCTCTTTCCTTGAAAATTCATTCCCTCCAGAAACGGATTGCTTCGTTACATATATGCTGCTTCTAATTCGTCTTTTAAAATCCGGGCTGTCCCATTATGGTATATTATGAGTGTATTAGGGTGATGTGTGCAATACTCTTTAATGGCGAGACCTTTTTTTGAACTCTGTATACCGGATTTACCGCAGTAAGGGCAAATTCCAGCACAGAAAAGCCTGTAATCATGCCCCGGGCATATGGCATTTATTCTTTTATCAAAATATCCTGCCTGTCCATTATAAAATTCTTCTGCTGTCAATGGGGCAATTACTAATTGTTTCTTCTTTGATGAATAAACGCTGCTGCAAAAACAGCTTACCATATCTGTATCCGCGGTTTCCGCCGCATAGTCAAATGTGTTATTACAACATCTGCACTGGGCAGAATAAACCATTAAGAGTTCAGCCGCTGATTTTACGATTTTCCTTTGTTTATTATCCATCTTTTCTATCTATGCAACCTCAAAACTTACTTATTATATCAAAAAACTTTGACCCAATTGAACTCGGTACCTGTTTCAGCAATTTATCGTCATTACAACAAAATCTCATTGAATAGTTTCAGGTTTCAAAAGCTTTCTCTCCTTCCAGAATGTAATTAAAACAGTTTTTTAATACTCCAGCATCCGCGCGGCATACTGCTCCGGAATGATCGTATATTGTCCGTATTCCTTCCGCAGCGCTTCATACTCCGTCGGCGCGGCCAAAAGAGCTGTCTGCAGATCGTTCTGAACATGCATGACAATTTCCTGAAATAATGAAGTTTTGCGTACCTGTGTCATCGCCTTCTCCAAATCAGTTCCCCTGTTTGATACAACTGGTGTATCAGTAAGCCCGATACAGACATCCTCCATCATGTCAAGCATACACAGCGGCCCATAAAAATCAAGCGCTCCGCACTCCTCAAAATCTTCGTAATCCACACGTCCGCCCTCTATGGCAACCAACTGCATCAACAGACCGGAACTCCACTCAACTGCAAACCATTCATAAGACTCCGGACACGAATCCGCAAAGTATTCTGCAAAATGCTCTGAGCAAAAGCCTTCGGGGCCTACATTGTGTTCTAACAACCATGCATAATAATCATTTGCAAAGTCCTGAAAATCCGCCGCCGCGACACGTCCGCCCAGATAATCCCAGAGAAGCCCCTGCGCATACCGCAGGCATACACAAAGCTGTGCCTTGTCCGCGGTCAGCCCCTGCTGCACCGTATTGCAATAGCGCTCCAGAACCAGCAGGTTCCCCAACAGACGCGGGCGGCTGTCACTGTGTGCAAACGCTTTCTCAACAATATTCCTAAAATCTATTAGATATTCATTTGCATATGGTTCCACCAATGCCGCAAAATTCGTTTTTAACGTGTACTCTTCCATAAAACCTTTTCCCTTTCTTCCTCCTCTTGTTCTAATGACAGGTTGCACAATGCACAAATAAATGGAAATAAAGGACTGTCTTCATGCACTTCGTAATAGTCACCGAAAGAATATTCGATATCTATATGCCATTTTCCAAAGATATTTTTTTGCTTATTTGTTTGACGTCATTTATTGTAATCATAATATCTATCCTTCAAATAAGAATCAGAATGATGAAATCCCCTGCATCTTCCCCATCCATTCCCGAACCTCTTCCTTTGACAATTCCCGTTTGATTTCTGCCAAAGGCTTAAGATAAGGATGGCAGCTTACAGCGAAGAATAAATCCCAGCTTCGTGGAAATTTTTCAGGACAAATCAATACCACAGGCATTTGCTCCACACAGGGAATAGTATCTGGCCCCATCTCTCCCCAGAGCATCTGACCATCACAGGAATAATAGGCGGCATGTGCATAAACCGAACCATTCTGCCTTGCTGTTTCTTCCCCCGATGCACAGGCAAATACTTTTAGGCTTTCCGGTGATTTCACATCTGCGGATAAGCCAAAACGCTGGTCCCATTCTTTCTGATAAAGTGCCCTTTCCAGCAAGGTCATCAAGTGGAAATTTGTCCCCACATCCTGAACCCTTATTAACGCTCCCTGCTCCTTTTTTGGTGCCAAAACAAGCACATCCATAGGTCCGCAGACAGGATAAATCCGAAGCAAATATGAGCCATTTTTCACAAAAGGCTCAATGCGCTCCAGATTATCATATAAATCCTTTTTACGCAGATACTCCCTGCTCTCCGGTGATTTTGCCAGTAAATCCATAATTGCCATCATCAGTGGCGCACTTCCCCGGAAAGCCCGAACCTTATCCGGTGCCGTCAAAAACAGCTTGTCCAACATCTCATCCTCAGGATCACTTTCCTCTGTTTTATCCAGCTCATCCAGCAACCCGCAGAGATGGGAAACCACCTTAATAAAGAAATTCACAAGTCCCTCTCCTGCGCCTCCAGGCCCACATTGTCCTATCAGCACACCACAGAAAAATGCGCAGCAGCAGCCCTTGTACAAATCCATAGAATCCAGCTTTCCAGCCAACTCATCCAGTATTTGTTTCTGGGCTGTCAGATCTTTTCTTCGGTATTGATCCAAGGCAATAAACCTGTCCGAATGTCCTAATAAATTGGCAATTTTCGTTTCCTCTAATGTCGAGGGCTGCTGAAATTCCTCAACAAACAGACGAATTAATTCTTCCATAACCATATTCTCTCCTTTCCACTGGAAAGCTATAATCCTGCTTTCTCCGATAAAATCTGCAGCCATTTCTTTCTTTTCCCCAGCGAGATCTTTTCTGTCACAATTTCCCCGCTTTCCCTGTCGTCATAAGTAATCACCATCCCTATCGGAAAAAATCCCTGATTGCATTTTCCCAGTTCCTTAATGCAGCTGTAAGGAATATGGATGTATTCGCATGAAAATCCCTTGGTGAGAATGACCTGCCGGTCCGTAAAGATTGCCACGCCGCCCTGCTTCCATGTCTCGATTCTTCCGACCAGCTTCTCCGTATAATTGATCGTAGCTGAGCCATATAATTTTTCATCCGGCGATAACACGCCCCTGTCCACAAGATTCCGCCTCTGCTTTTCCAGCTTTTGTTCATTCATTTCCTGAATCCTCCATATCTGCATAATCGCCCGGAATCTCCCTTGAGACTCCGGGCGCCTATCTGCCTGATTATAGCACTGCCAGACTGCCACGCAAAAGCGCCCCGTCCAAATCGGCACATAAATCGGCAAAATCGGCATTTCGGGGCGGTCATTGTCATCTCACGTGTCATTTCGCATCGCTGTATATCTGTGTATCCTGTCCACAGAACTGTTTTCGTTATTTTTCTGCAGTTCCATTGTACCTGGCAAGACAGGATTTTGCGATGGTAAGTATCGCGGTAAAACGGTTCCCGTTCTGTTCTATATAAAGCAGCCCTCCGTATTTTTGCGCGGTATCCCGCACGTTTGCAATTCCAAAACCATGATTCCCGGCATCCGGCTTCGTGGAAGCCGGCAGGATATGTTTTCCCCCGTTATTGGCAATCTGTGTCTTGATACATGTGTTCTCCACCTCCATCACCAGAAAATGCTCCTGCGCGTGCAGCGCCGCATGGACGCTGCCATGGGCGCACTGCCTTGCTGCCTCAATGGCATTATCCAGAAGGTTGCCTGCCATGACAATCATATCCTTCCCCGGAATACATGCCCATCCGGGATTTTCCTCCGCCGCGATATCCATCCGGACGCCCTGTCTGTCAGCCAGCACGGACTTTTCCCAGAGAATGGCGTTCAGGACAGGATTGGATATATAGCGCTTTCCGGTCAGGGTATCCAGTTCCACTTCCATATCCCCCAGCAGGCTTAAAATCTCCTCCTTTCCGCCGTCGGCGGCCAGCGCGGCTATGGAAACCATGCAGTTTTTCAGGTCGTGGGCATACCGCCTGTGTCCCAGATCGATTTCTTCCAGATGCTTATAGTACCTTTGCTGCAGCGCGGCCTGCTGCCTGGCAAGCTGCTGATCCCTGCTTTTCTCGCTGACAAAAAACAGTTTGTTGACCGTGTAAAAAAGCAGCACATTTGCCAGCGGCAGAAGGAAAAGCCCGAATTTCAGACTGTACTGCGCCCATACGGCACCATCATTTCCAAAGGCAATCCCGAGATAGACCAGCGCCGTGGAAAACGGCAGGATCACAAATGACGGCGGAAAATGCTCCCGCATCTTATACTGTGTGCCGAGGAAACAGACTTTTAGTCCATGCAGTACAAACCAGCACAGTATATAGGAAAGGATTCCCATCATATATTTTTCCGCTTCCCGTGTATAATGAAGCTCTTCCCTGATCATCTGCCACAGCGGGATTTTGGCAAAGAAAAGCTCAATTACAAGTTCAGAGAACAATGTTACCGCCCCGCCGATCAGGAGCAGAAATGCCTCTTTCCTGTGGTCGTCCTTAAAAATCAACAGGACCGGCAATCCAAAAATCAGGTTTATCAGCTTGCTGTCAAAGGAATTGACCAGCCTGAGGGCTGCCGCACATAACAGCAGGATCAAAAACCGCAGCTTCCGGTCCCGCACCCTGAATTTTAGCTGATCCCTGAAAAAATCATAAAAAACCAGATGCACAAACAGAGTGCCGCCAAATTTCAATATAACGCCCATGACAGCCTCCATCATTCCTTCGCCCCTCTCTTATACTTTTTATGGAAATACATGGAAAAGCTCTGGTGGAATTTTTTGCTGCAGGTCCTGCTGATCCCCAGCCTGTCCCCGTTGCTCATGGTCAGCTCGTTCTGCATGATCTTTGTGACAGCCTTCAGGTTCACGATGTAACTGGTATGCGCATACTCAAATCCCCACGCGCAAAGCTGCGCATACCACTCCTTTAGCCGCTCATTGCTCTGCAGCGTCTTTCCGCCCCCCGCAGCGCCGGCTTCTACGATGAGCCGGCTTCCCCTCTTTGTCTTTTCAATGTAAAGAATGCTTCTCACAGGTACACGCTGCGCCTCCCCGTCGCTGGCCACTTCCGCCATCTCCCTGCGGCTGCGCCGTTTCGTTTCCAGCAGAAGCTCCCCGATATCCCGCATTCTCTCGTCTATGTCTGCGCTTTTTAACAGGTAGCGGTAGGGCTGCACCCGGAAATGCTCCGGCTCCGGCAGAACCACCCCGGATACAAAGGCGATCACAACATTCTCATTCTTTTCCCTCAGCTTCTGCGCCGTCTCATATCCGCCCATTCCCGTCATCTGCATGTCCAGGATGGCCAGCTGGTATGCCCCACGGTCTGCCTGCAGGAAATCGGCGCCGCTGCAATAAGTGTCACAGACCATATCTGCTGTAAATTCTTTGCAGGCTTCTATATTTTGTTTCATCTCCTGCAGAAATGCTTTATTATCGTCCACAATTGCTATATTTACCATTCTGATTTGTCTCCTTATTGACAGCTCCTATGAAAGCATTTGGCAAGAGGGATTTCATCGCAAAGATGAAATCCCCGTTACAGTTCAGTCCAGGACTTCGCACTGCGCTGCGAAGTCCGTGAGAAAGCGTACAGATTGATGCCTGTAACAGAAAGCCGAAGGCTGAACTGTTACAAATCCCCTGACAAATGGAATTTATACGTTATATCATTATAGCAATTCTCTCATTTTAGATGAAATCAGCCAACAGTCTTCAAGTTCCTGTCCAACACAAGACCAATATACGATCGTATCCCTATGATGATCACCTGTCAAAATCTCTTTTACTTTAGGCCAAAGCATATCGATGTATGCTTCGTCTTCGGACTGCTCCATAAAATCTTCGATCCCTTGAACAATCATATTGATTAAAAGATGCTTTTGCCAATCGTCAATGACCGTGGCATAAAATTTATAAAACTCAATATAATCGTTTGTATAAATATAATCACCAGCACACCATTCCCAATCCTGTTCATTTGGATATGGAAATCTTACATCACATTCTTCATTTAGTTTTTTATAAAAGTTATCCATAATCCTTATCTTTTTTCGCTGCCTCACTTACATATACTTTTGTTTTCGTTTGTTCTGCTCAATCAATCCCGGTTGGTTGGATGATTCCTGCTAAAGTATAGCACGAAGCCAACCAGTGTTCAACTTACCTGACTTTTCCTTTTCCTGCTTTTCTTCGTATACAGGAACATATCAACAATTTACTTTTAGGAGGCAAAATGAAATATTCCACACGATCGAGCGACGCTGTACACATTATGATCTTTATCCACCAGCATGACAGTAGTACGATTACGAGCGCTGATATTTCAAAAAGCATCCAGACAAATCCATCCTACGTGCGCCAGATTATGGCGCAGCTAAAAGCTGCCTGTATACTCCTAAGCTCCAGAGGGCAGGCAACCCCGCAGCTTGCAAAAGCAACTTCGGAAATCACTCTGCTAGAGGTCTATAAAGCCGTGGAAAAAGAAAAGCCGCTATTGCATCTGGATACCCACACCAACCCGGAATGCGGAGTCGGTGTCAACATCCGGCTTGCTTTATCAGACTTTTATGCACAGATTCAGAAGGACTCAAAGGAAAACTTCCTGCATAAAAACACCACAAAATTGTCACAGCCAGAGACTGACTTCCTGCCAGTCCCTGGCTTATACGGATATCATTCTTCCGGGAAAATAATCTTGAATACAAAGAAGAAAATGACCATAGATACGCCGCCTGTAATGACTGTCACCAGAATATTATAGACAGCCGGCCCTACATATGCCGCCGCAATGGGCATCCACAGATTATTAAATCCATTGCAGATCAGGGAGATGACTACCCAGGCAATCAGATACCACACCGCCTGATACACCACGTTTCCGTGACTTTTGAACGTGATATTTCTCTGTAACGGAAAATTGATGCACTGAGCCAGGAAGGAGCCGGTTTCATAGCTGATAAAATAGCCCAGGCCGCCTCCGATCTTCACTGCCCCTGCAGCATCTTTCAATACCTGATATCCCAGAAGACTCCAGGTAAATTCCACTCCCAAAATTTTCACTGGTATCCGGGGCCACATAAATTTCATGGCAGCAAATTTCATTCCCAAAATTCCCGGCATAAAAGTAAATACCAGATACTGAAATACCGTCACTCCCATACTGAATATAAGAAAATAAAAAATCTGATACAGCCATTTTGCCAGTCCTGGATGCTTACCTGCAAAACCGCCCCAGACACTGTTCCATTTTCCTGCAATTCCTTCCATTTTTTCACCCGCCTTCTGCTTTTCCTCTATTCTGTCATTAACTTTTTCTCATATGCTCTGTTGGCTCTGGCATTTCGGAAATATCCGCCTATGATTTTTCCAAGTCCCCGGAAAAAATGCCCATTGACTGCCAGTACCATTCCATCCACCATTTCCATGCTGACCGCTCCGTTTGTCATCTTTGCGATGCCCCTAAAAGGCATATTGTAAATAAACAGGATATTCAGATCCGGCTTTCCTTTTGCTTCACTTTTTTTCTTCATGGCAGTCAACCGACGGTATATCGCTCTGGCCAGCCAGCTTTTTGCGTAATACATCTGACAGATGGCGTCATTTCGTCCCAGTTCTCCGCTCCAGCTTCCGTCCGGAATGGAATGCCCTAAGAGCTTTGTATATTCTGCATCTTCTACCTGACGAATTTTTCCGGTGAAATAAGACGACAGTTCTTCCTTTGTCCATGGATACGTTCTGGTTGTGCCTGTTATGCTGACACTCCCGGTCAGACGGATATCCATTACGCTGGCTCCCACCATAATGCGGTAAGAACCGCCTTCTGTCTCCCATCTGCCAGTCTTCTCATTCCAGTAACGAAAGGTTTTGTCATCAAAGGAGATGGAAACTTCCCGGCTTTCTCCCTTTTTCAAAAAGATCTTGACAAATCCCTTCAATTCTTTCTCCGGGCGGAATACTTCTGCCCCCGGCAGTCCCACATACATCTGTACCACCTCGGCTCCGTCCATCTCCCCGATATTTGTAACAGTGAGCGTGATGCCTTCTGCCGTTACCTTCAGATTGGAATATGCAAATTTTGTATAAGAAAGTCCATGACCGAAGGGATATTGTACCGCTGCCTTTACCGTATCGTAATAGCGGTATCCCACATAGATGCTTTCCCTGTACTCCGCAGTGCGCTCTTTACTTGGGAAATAGTGGAAAGCCGGCGTATCTTCGTAACGCAGCGGATAGGTTTCGTTTAAGCGTCCGGATGGATTGGCTCTTCCTGTCAGCAGTTCCAAAAGAGCACCGGCTCCTGCCTGACCGGTGAGATATCCGTGCAGAATTGCTTTACAGCAGGTATGCCAGGGCATTTCTACTGCGGAACCTCCGCTTAAAATCCCCACAATATTGGGATTTACCTGATACAGTTCTTTTAACAGCCGGATCTGATTTTCCGGTATCCGCATATGACTCCGATCCAGTCCCTCGGATTCGCTGAGTTCATCCAGTCCGAAGGCATAAATCACCACATCCGCCTTTTTTGCCAGCTCTACTGCTTCTTTCAGCTGTTCTTCATCCGGTTCGCCGTTTCTCTGGCAGCCCCCGGCCATGCCGATCACCTGCAGATTATAATTCTCTGCAGTCTGTGCCAATGCTTCTACCTTCGTAGGATTCACCATAGATGAGCCTGCTCCCTGGTATCTGGGCTTGAACACGAAGTCGCCAATCAGAGCTGTCTTTGTCTTTGATTTCAAAGGAAGAATATTCGCCTCATTCTTCAGAAGCACCGCACTTTCCACGGCTGCTTTTTTTGCCAGTCTGTGATGGGCTTCCTGGTCAAAGCCAGCACTAGGTAACGCCGATTTTTTCAACGTCAAAATGGCATCCAGCAGATCGTCCACACACGCATCCAGTTCTTCCGTATCCAGTATTTGATTCTCTATTGCCCGCAGAATCTCTCTGGCGGAATCCAGGCCGGGAGCCGGCATCTCCAGGTTGGAGCCGGCTTCTACGCCTTTTACATGGTCATTGCTCCCGCCCCAGTCTGTCACCACGAAACCGTCAAATCCCCACTCGTCACGAAGGATCTCTTTCAGCAGATGCCGGTCTTCATTGGCATAGACACCGTTGATCTTATTGTAACTGCTCATAATGGATTTGGCATGGCCTTCTTTGACAGCAATCTCAAATCCGGTAAGATAAATCTCCCGCAGCGCCCGCTCATCCACCACAGAATCCATGGACATACGCCGCAGCTCCTGGCTGTTGGCCGCAAAATGCTTCAGGCAGGCATAGACGCCCTTTTTCTGGATTCCTCTTACATAGGCAGCTGCCATCTTGCCGGACAGATAAGGATCTTCGGAAAAATACTCAAAATTACGTCCACACAAAGGACTCCTTTTGATATTCAATCCCGGACCAAGAAGTACATTCACCTCCATGGCCTGGGCCTCCTCTCCCAGAGCCTCCCCGATCTCTTCTCCCAGCTGTTCATTCCAACTGTTAGCCACCGTCGCCGCTGTGGGAAAGCAGGTTGCTTCCAGAGAAGCATTCAGCCCCAGGTGATCACCGGCTCCCGCCTGCCTGCGGATTCCGTGCGGCCCGTCAGACAGGAAAATGGAAGGGATTCCAAGACGTTTCACTTCCCATGTTTCCCAGACCGTCCGGCCGCTTAAAATTGCAGCTTTTTCTTCCAGTGTCATCTGATCTATCAGCTCTTTGTGTTTCATCTTCCTCTCCCCTTCTCTCATCACCTGGGACTGCGGGCAGGCGTACCCGCCCGCAGAATCCATTTTACATTTCTTTTTTCCGTTTTTGATATCCTTTTATAATAACGGTCTCCAGAGCCAGCAGGCCAAGAACCAGAACTGCATCAATGGCGACAGCTGCCTTTTTCCAGCCTTCCATTCCCACATTTACGTTATCGCCGTCATAGGCCCAGCTGCTTACTACCGTGTACATGACATTTTTGCAGGCACCTCGCATCTGAAGAACCGAAGTGGGATGGCTGGGGTCTGCCACATTGTTTTCCTCTCCGTCAAAGGTAGAGAGCATGGCATCCACGCCGTTTGCCAAAGCAGCATCTGCGTTCATAAAACCATGTCCGTTGTTTCGGAAGAAATCGGTCAGCGCCATTCCGCGGAATCCCCATTCATCCCGGAGAACCGTATTTAAAAGGCCGCTGTTTTCTCCGGTCCACTTATGTCCCAGAAAACTCCAGGAAACCATAACGGCATTGGCTCCGCCCTCTTTTACAGAAATCTCAAAAGGCTTTAAGTAAATCTCACGGATAGCCTGCTCGTTGGACCACACGCTTACCATTTTTCCGTTGCCTTCATACAGGGCGTAATGCTTGATGTAAGAATATACTCCATATTCCATAGCTCCAGCCACGGCGTTTGCACCCATCTGTCCGGCCAGTACGCCGTCCTCGGAAAAATACTCATAATTGCGGGCGCCAAAGGGCGTTCTGTGGGTATTCATGCCTGGTGCATACCAGCCGTGGGCGCCCATTTCCTGACTCATCTTGCCCATGCTCTCTCCCCATGCCTTTGCCATCTCCTTGTTCCAGGTCGAGGCAATCACTACCTCAATGGGGAATCCCATGGAACCCACACCGGTAAAATTATTGTTGATGGCCGCCGGTCCGTCAAAATCCAGGGTTCCCACTTTCCCTACCGACTCCATGGCTCCGGTCTGATATCCTGCCATGGCGATCATCTCCGCCATCTCGTCTGTTGTCAGCTGGTCCAGAAGCGTTTCCCACCTTGGATCGTCATAATCCGCTCCTCTAAGGTCAGCCAGTTTCATACCGTTTTTCGCACCGGTAACAGGCATAGTGTCATTGTCATTCAGATACGTCCGTTTATCAAAATTGCTGTTCAGATGGTATTCTGACACATAAGGTTCTTCCAACTCTGTTGTAACCGGAGCTTTCGTTGCTTCTGCCAGATTTGCGAATCCATCTGCTCTGGACAGGTAGGTCACATCGCCTGCCGCATCTTCAAATACATTCACTGCCGCTATTTCGTCAGATGCTCTTTTGTTATCTCCATGATAGACGATTGTCTGGTCAACCGTATAGGTTTTCTGATCCAGAATGGTATGGGAATCGCTGTTGACAGACAACAGATATTCTCCTTCTTCCAACACATAGGCTTTTTCTTTCTGGTAATCATAGGAAGCCATATCTTCGATGACAACCGTCACGGTTATTGTCTGGGACTCGCCCGGCTCCAGCAGATCGGTCTTTGCAAAATCTGCCAGATTCACGGACGCCTTTTCAATTCCCCCATTGGTATAAGGCGGATGGTAATAAAGTTCCACCACATCCTTGCCTGCAGTATTTCCGGTATTGGTCACAGTTACATCTACGGAAAGCGCTCCGTCCTGTTCTTTCAGTTCTCCCATCTTCTGTTCAAATGTAGTATAACTTAAGCCATAACCAAAGGGATACTGCACAGCCTTGTCGTAGTCCAGGATGCCTTCCTCCGCCGCAGTTTCATAAAAACGATAGCCTACATAGATTCCTTCTACATAATTCGTGAAAGAGGGTGCATATATCTGGGGCGTTCCGGCGTTCATGCCCTCCACCGCCAAGTCTGCCAGATTAGAATAATCTCTTTTCTCTCCATTGTTCCACCAGGGCGCTGCAGTCATATCGTACATAAAGGTATCCGGCGTCCTTCCGGATGGACTGATCTCTCCACGGAAGATCTTCCCTAGGGCATTGAATCCCACATTTCCGGTTCCGGGGCACCACACCACTGCTTTGATGGATTCATATTCGTCCACAAACCCAAGTTCAAACTGGTTGGCACCGTTATAAAGAACGACAACCTCTTCAAAATTGGAGCAGACCAGTTCCACCATATCTTTTTCCGTTTGAGAGAGAGTCAGATAATGCTCTCCATCTGGAAAATCTTTGTATTCTGTTGAATTATCGTCATAAGATGCCCTGCTTACATCCATAGGAATGTCATTATGGCCTTCTCCCGCTTTTCGGGAAAGCACGATGACTGCCACATCGGAAAAATCTCTGGCGTTCTGCAGTAATTCTTCACTGTAAGAAGCCGCTGTCGGCTCCGGCAGTGTCCAGCTCTGCTTCTGGATAGACATCTCCGGCTTGTCGGAACCATAACTGTTATAGAAATCAACCAACTCCTGGTTCACTGCAAATCCTACATTTTCCAATCCTTTTGTCAGACTCACGATTTCGTACAGGTCATTGATGCCGCCGGAGCCGGCTCCCCCATAGGCCGGATTGATGGATTCCCAACCAAACAGGTTCAGGTTCTCTACTCCGTCCAAAGGAAGAAGTCCGTCATTTTCCAGAAGGACAATTCCCTCTTCCATAATCTCTTCTGCTGTTTTTGCAGCTTCTGCATTCGTTTCCTCGTTTAGAGTTCCATTACCCATGGCCAGGCCAATCAGTGTAGACATCGGCCCAAAACAGATCATATTTACGCAAATCACGATTGCCAGCAGCACGGCCACTGCGGCTTCTCCTCTCACCAGAAATTTCCGGCTTTTAGACATGTTACGGCTTGCAACCATTGCTGCGATGCCAACCACCAGTGCGGTTATGATTCCTATAATATAGGGTTTGCACAGCTGAAGGACGGCAAGGACATCTTCCATTTCAACACTGATCATTTCTTCTCCTCCTGATCTCATTTCTTTTCGTTTTCATCCGCATCCGTCTGGCCAGTTCCCGGCTGCTTTTCATTCAGTGAAGTTACTATATCACTTATTCCTGTTTTGTGCGTGCTTTGGCATAAGATGCAGATATACGGCATGAAATGCAGGATCTCTTTTCCATGTGAGCCAGATGAAAACAAAAACCCAGAGGCCGCATCAGTCTCTGGGCATTAAAATCTTTAATTCAAACCAGTTATTTTCCTGTGAAATATCCGCACTGCCTCCATATTTTTCAGCTGCAGCATAGATGCTGCGAAGCCCAAAACCATGATTTTTTTTGTCCGCTTTTGTGGTAACAAGCAGTCGGTTTTCGTCTTTTACAATTTCTTCTTCGCAATAATTTTCTATTTTTATAAAAACAAAACTCTTTTTTGCAGAAACAGACACATGAATCAGCCTTTTTTCTTCTTCCGGAAGCATGATTACATACTCAATGGCATTATCCAGCGCATTACCAAACATAGAGCAGATATCGGTCACATGCATGAAATCCAGCAGTTTCCCATCTGCGACACAGGTAATCTGTATATTGTGCTTTCTGCAGTGAAAAGCTTTTGCAGCAAGAATCGTATCCAGTACCTGATTTCCGGTTTTATTCATGTTCTCAAAAGCACTGACTTCTTCCTCTATAGCATCCAACCATTTCCTGCGCCGTTCTTCGTCTGTTTCCGCCCGAAGCGCGGTAATCTGATGTTTCAAATCATGATATTTCAGATGAATCAAGTCAAGGCTGTCCTGATAATTGCGGTACTGGTCATACTGGCTCTTCAGAACTGCATTCATGGCAGACAATTCATGTTCTGCGATATATTCACAGATCCGGCTCTGATACACATACAGAACCATCATTCCCCCAAAATCAACCAGTGTCCGGATGGTAAAAATGTCTGCCCGGAAATCACTGGTAAAAGGGATGCCGCTGTATATAAAGCTCAGATTGCTGAAAGCAAAAATACAAACCACAATGCCTGTTGCCGCCAAACCCTCTTTTACGGTCAACTGCCGGATATATTCCTGAGTCAAAAACGGACGTTCCAGGCGGATCGTAATCCGAAAACAGGCAAAATAGATAAGCGCAAACAGGAGAATCTGCAGCCAGAGACACCCATAACCGCCTGCCTGGAAAAAGGTGAATATCTGCCAGTCCAAAGAAGCCGTAAATTCCGCCAGCAGAAAAGCTCTCGCACAGCAGTACCATGCGCCATACAAAGACATCTCCCCGCCCCACAACAGGTAAAAAAACATAATGCCTGCGGCGGCTGCCATACAGGGATTCCAGAAAATAATCGGAACGTTGGCAGTAGCCACCAGAAATACAATCTGAACCGCCAGAACAAGGCTGCTGACCAGCCAGAAGGAAACGGACTTCATTTTTTCTTTTTTGAGCAGATACAAATATGCCACGCAGGCTCCCCACTCGGCAATCGCCGTACAGATCCTTGGTATATCCTGATAGAATTCCATCTCCTTACCCCTCATTCATGTACCGGATCAGACATTCCATAAACGCCTTTTTCTTCATCCGGCTGATCGGAATCTTCTCTCCAAATACGACGCAGTCATTCCCGGAAACACCGTCTACCCGGCGCATATTGACCAGATAGCCTTTCCCACAGCGGAAAAATCCATGTTTTTCTACGGATCCCTCCAGCTCTTTCAGCGCTTCCCTCGACAGAAAATCCCCCTTTGTCGTCCGGTATCTGGCATTGTGTCCCTGACTTTCGATGTAGTAGATATCAGATACCATTAACTTCTGAACCCCGTCTGCGGTCGGAACCATAATACAGGGTTCCTCCTGTTTTTTCAGCCGTCCTATGGCTTTATCCAGCTTTTGGGAAAATGCAAAATATTCTACCGGTTTTAACACATAATCCATGGCGTCTACTTCATACCCTTTTACTGCGTATTGGGTCATGTTAGTGATAAACATGATGATTACTTCATGATCCAGTCCCCGTATTTTCTCCGCCGCAGTCATACCATCCATAAACCGCATCTGGATGTCCATAAGAATGATATCAAAATCTCCCTTATAATTTTCTGTAATGTCTTCCCCGTCTGAAAAAATGGTTATCTTTATCTGTTTCTTCCGTTCTTCTTCGTAAAGTTTGACAAACTGCTGAAGCTGCTGCACATACAATGGCTCGTCTTCCACTATAGCAATATGTATCATATCATGTGCACCTTCTCTCTTTATTACTGGCTGTAATTATAATATCTCTTTCCATAATAACATATCATGTACTTTATATAACTGCAATTACAATATAAAGATATCATGAATATGTTCTATTTAACCTGGACAGCAAAACCTTTTACCTTTCATTTTTTTCCAAAAAATCAGCAGGTTCAGTAATATGTTCAAAAAGCTCCCTGTCTCTAATCCTGCGGCTGCAATACTCCTTTCTGCAGGTATCTCACATATAATGGCCCTTTGGGAACCGTTTGCACGTCATTTGCCATCCATATGTCAAGCACAAGACAAAAGTTTTTCAAGAAAATTCCAACCTCCCCAGCTGCCGCAGAATTGTAGAAGTCCAGAAGTCCAGGGCGCCAGTTCATCTTCCCGCAACACGATGGGGTGTTCACCGTCGTGCTTTTTTCTGGTAGGACAGCGATAATAAATATACTTTTTGCTCTTGACCGCACCGCAGACCGGGACATTCCAGACTGTTCTGCCAGATCACGGACATTCGCACCCTGCCCCATTAAAAGAAGCAGGATACGAATACGGGCAGGGTTCCCCAGCATCTTAAAAAATTCCGTAAGAATGTATAAATCACTTTCTTTCAGCCCTTCATAAATTTGGCTGGCCTGATATTCTGCCAAAGGCCCCTCCTTCCTTACAGCTTTTTCACAAACAGACAACGGATTGCATTCAGCACCGCAAGAATCATAACGCCCACATCTGCGAAAATCGCCAGATACATATTTGCAATTCCCACAGCTCCTAATGCAAGGCAGGCGAATTTCACAACAAGCGCCATTGTAATATTCTGATACACAATCCGCAGACACTTTCTTGAAATTCTGATTGCTTTTGCAATCTTAATCGGGTCATCATCCATCAGTACAATATCCGCCGCTTCGATTGCCGCATCGGAACCCATTGCCCCCATAGCGATGCCAATATCTGCTCTGGAAAGCACCGGAGCGTCATTGATACCGTCACCCACAAATGCCAGCTTGGCCTTGCCCAGCTTCACCCGCAGAAGTTCTTCCACTTTTTCAACCTTATCTGCCGGCAGAAGTTCGCTGTAAACCTCGTCAATCCCAAGAGAGGAAGCTACCTGATTTGCCACTTTCTTTGCATCGCCCGTCAGCATGACAGTCTTATCAACGCCTGCTTTCTTTAATTCCGCAATCGCCGCCTTGGAATGAGGTTTGATAATATCGGAAATCACAATATGCCCTGCATATTTCCCGTTGATTGCCATGTGAATAATCGTTCCGGTCTGGTGGCAGTCCTGATACGGGATATTCAGGTGTTTCATCAGTTTATCGTTCCCGGCTGCAATCTCCATGCCGTCTACTTTCGCAGTCACACCGTTTCCGCTGATCTCCTGTATATCCGATACACGGGTTCGGTCAATCTCTTTCCCATATGCCCGCTGCAAGCTCTTGCTGATCGGATGGGAAGATGCGCTTTCTGCAAGAGACGCATACTCCAGCAGTTTTTCATTCTCTATGGTGGAATGGTGAATCCCGTTTACTTCAAAGACACCTTTTGTCATGGTTCCGGTTTTGTCAAAAACAACATACTTGGTCTGGGAGAGGATTTCCAGATAGTTGGAACCTTTTACCAACACGCCCTCCTTGCTTGCACCGCCGATTCCCGCAAAGAAACTTAAAGGAATACTGATTACAAGCGCACAAGGGCAGCTGATAACAAGGAATGTCAACGCCCGGTAAATCCAAATTCCCCAATCAGCAGACAATCCCATAAAAAGCATACGGACAACAGGGGGAAGGAATGCCAGCGCCAAAGCCGCATAGCAGACAGCCGGGGTATAGATTTTTGCAAACTTCGAAATAAAATCCTCTGATTTGGATTTGCGGGAACTTGCATTTTCCACCAAATCCAAAATCTTTGAAACGGTGGATTCCCCAAACTCTTTTGTGGTCTGTATTTTCAATACGCCGGTCATACTGATACATCCGCTGATTACTTCGTCGCCGACCTTTGCCTCCCTGGGCAGGCTTTCCCCGGTTAATGCGCTGGTATTCAGGCTGGAAGCGCCCTCAACTACATTGCCGTCAATCGGCACTTTTTCTCCCGGCTGTACAACAATCACACTGCCAATTCCTACTTCATCCGGGTCTACCTGCTCCAATTTTCCGTTTTTCTCTACATTTGCATAATCAGGTCGAATATCCATCAGGTTGCTGATATTACGACGGCTCTTTCCAACTGCATACCCCTGGAACCACTCCCCAATCTGGTAAAACAGCATAACGGCGATGGCTTCCAGATATTCGCCATTCTCATAAATAGCCAGAGCCATTGCTCCAATCGTAGCCACTGCCATCAGAAAACTCTCGTCAAATACCTGACGGTTTTTAATGCCCTTTGCAGCTTTCTTAAGAATGTCATATCCGATAATCAGGTAGTCAACCAGATAGCACCCAAAACGAAGCCATCTTCCTGCGGACGGGAATAAATACCCGCAGGCCGTATCAAACATCTCTGCGGAAATAAACTGGAGTGCCAGTAAGATTCCGGCGCTGATTAAAATCCGAACCATCATAACCCGTTGCTTTCTTGTCATGCCATCTTTGCGGCTGCCGACAAAAAGAAGAAGCGCCGCAGCCATTATGATAACCACAGTAAGCAGTATGCTTATCACTAATTCCTGCATAGTAAAACTCCTTTCAAAATATGCTTAATTATTTAATTGTTATTGATAAAAATGACACCCCTATACTCAAGGCCGCCAGTATTTATCAACCTGTTCAAGTCAATCATATGGCTGGCGGCCTTTCGTTATATCGCCTGACTGCAGCTCTGTCTAATGTGCAGTATAAACTGCAGCGGCGCATTTTAAGGGTGTCATTCCATCACTAGTGTGCTGACACATTTACTTTCAGCCAAATGGCGCAGAATGAATTTTCAGTCTGCAAGGCGGCGGAGGGAGGCGATGCGGTGGCATCGTTGACTGACAACAACGCAGCAGATGGAAATTCAGGCAAGTCATTTGGCAAAATGTAAACGTGTCAGTACACTGGCAGTTGCCGCTTAAAGGAAAATCTCGCAGTCCGGCTCCACTTTCTTGCAGGCATCCAACACGTTCTTCATAACATCCTTCGGCTCCTGCCCCTCGTCAAATTCCACGATCATCTTCTGTGTCATAAAATTGACGGTTGCGCTCTGTACACCGGCGGTCTTGCGGGCCGCATCCTCCATCAGGTTGGCACAGTTGGCACAATCTACCTCGATCTTGTAAGTCTTCTTCATTGGAAAAGTCCTCCTTGCTATTTTCTATTTTTTAAAATTCAATGATTAAGTACTTGTTTAATCATTGTGGTTGCAGTATAATACACAAAAAGGCACCCGTCAATCCCTCTCAGGCATTCCCTCCCAAACGGGCGAAAAGTATTTCCGTTTGGGCGAAATGCAAGCGAAAAAGAAAGGAGAATAATATGGAACACGCAAAATTACCACACCGACACGGAGAAGGGCAGCAAACAGAATTGATACAGGAACATCTAAATCATGTAGATTATTTTCAAACGGTAGCCGAGGTTTTCAAACAGCTTGGGGATACCACCAGAATCCGCATTTTCTGGCTTCTCTGCCATTGTGAGGACTGTGTCCTCAACATTTCTGCTATGTTGGATATGTCAAGCCCGGCTGTATCCCACCACCTCCGTCCTTTGAAGAACAGCGGTCTGATTGTCTGCCGCCGTGAGGGAAAAGAAGTTTACTACCGCGCCGCAGATACGGAACAGGGACGCCTGCTGCACCAGATGATTGAGCAGGTTATGGAAATCACCTGCCCCAAATTATGAGGTCCGCCCTATGAATGATGAATTGATAAAAATACGAAAAGATGTAGAAAAGCTCCACCAAAAAGACACAAATGAAGTCATTCCCCTTTATCCCGGTATAGAGCTATGTTATCTGACATTTTCGTCTGATTCGCTTTCTGTAAAGCATAAATCCATATCACACATCATTCAGATTAACTATTGTAAAGCCGGGCAGATTGTATGGGAAATGAAAAACGGAAACCGTATTTATCTGAATCCGGGCGATTTTTCCCTTCATACCATGAAAGCCTGTACGGATTCCGTGCTTCACTTTCCGGGCGGTATCTATCAGGGGCTTACTATCTGCATAGATTTACAGGAAACCGTCAAAAATCCTCCGGAACTGTTGAGAGACAGCAGTATTTTTGAAACCATATTACCGGAAAAATTCTGTCAGAATGACAGTCCGATTTTTCTGGCGGGGAATGAGCAGACGGAACCTATTTTTTCCGCATTTTATAACCAGCCGGAAGAATTGAAATTGTTCTATCAGAAAATAAAGACCCTGGAATTGCTTCTTTATCTTGGTAAAGCAAAACTCACGCCTAAGCAGCAATTATCCGAATATCAATCCGAACAGATAGACATTGTCCGGAAAATCCATGAACAGCTGACACAGCATATAGAGCAGCGAATCACAATAGATGAACTTTCCAGACAATATTTAATCAATCCAACTACCTTAAAAGTCTCCTTTAAAGCTATTTATGGAACTTCCATCGCCGCCCACATCAAAGAGCACCGCATGGAAGAAGCTGCCAGAATGCTGCGGAAATCAGGAATGAGCATAGCCGAAATCGCAAAGGCTGTCGGCTATGACAGCCAGAGCAAATTCACCTCAGCGTTTAAGGCATTTTTTCAATGTCTCCCAACCGAATACCGAAAGCGACATCTTTGACTGGAACTCCTTATGTTTCATCAAAAATGCCCTTCAGCTTTGAGAGCAGAAGCTCTCCCACAGTCACCGCATCCTCAATGGTCAGATAATGATCTGCGCTTTTGCTTAACAGAAACTTTCCGGATGCCTCAAACTCATCATCCGCAAACCAGACCTTCAGCCAGATGGGATAGCTGGGCAGAAAGGGAAATACCGCGCACAAATCCGCCCGTTCTTCTATAAGCTGCGCTCCAAGTCTTTTGCATATCCTGCAAAGCTGCTCCTGGGTCATTCCAGCCAGAAAGCCTCCAAGCTCCCTTTCCATATCATGGTCAAATTTCGTTCCCCGGATAAGACCATCCTTTAATGCTCCAAAAGAAACCATTTCCGGGGAGACTTCCGTTCCATCCGCCAGGTCCAGATAATGCAGAATCACCAGCTGCTGCCATTCATCAATCCACGGTTGGAATTTACACTCCGGAAAGGCAATCTGAATCCTCTGATCTAAGCTCTGCAATTCAAAAAAAGACTTGTCCTTATGAAATACTGCACCGCTCTTCTGCGCAATCTCCTCCGGTGCATGAACGCATATGCGTTCTTTTGCAGATAACAGCATCTGTTGAAATGCCCGGTTATCCCGCATGAACCGACTCCTCCTTTCCTCTGTCGCATTTTTCCAGAAAATCAGCCAGACGGATCATTGCCGGATAGCCGTTTGAAAGTTCTGTTCCCTGTAATCCCGCGTCCGCAATACTCTTTTCTGCAGGTATCTCACATAGAATCTCCACACATTCACATACATTCTTCTTCATCCATTCCCTGTTTTCCCCATCCACTTTGTTGAACACCAGATAAACAGGTTTCCCGATGCTTGTGCCCAGTTCAGAAACTTTCCCTGTCAATGCCAGAGATTCATAGGAAGGCTCTACCACCATAAGGATCAAATCCACACCGTTATCAATTCCCCGGCCAAAATGTTCAATCCCGGCTTCCATATCGATCAATGCATATTCCCCCTCAGAAAGTACTAAATGTTCTATGAACTGCGTGAGTACATTCCCCATCGTACAGGCGCATCCCTCATTGGCTGTATGGATCTTCCCGCTGGACATCAGCTTTACACCGTCCTTTTCAGAATAATATCCTTCTGGTATGTCCTGAATCTCCCATGTTTCATGAAAAAACTGGTGCGTAAAATTGGACAGCATCATATCCTGCAGCGCTTTTTGTTTCCCGCCAAAATAAGCGGTAAAATCCAAAGGCAGGTCCACGCCCAGCTGCCTGCTCAATCCATAATTGGATTCATCTGAATCAATGACAAGAACCTTTCTGCCTCTTTCTGCTAATTCTTTTGCCAGCAAAGTTGTAACTGTACTTTTCCCGCTTCCGCCTTTTCCACATACTGCTACTTTCATCTTGTTTCCTCCTATTAAAAGTCGCTGCGCGACAGCACTAAAGAGTAAAGCTGCTTCGACACACCCGTAATGAGTGAAACTTTTATTCGAAAAAGCACTCATAAAAGTTCCTCTCGCGTGCCTTTGCAGCTTTACTGTCCAGCAGAAATTTTTTCTAATAAATACTTGACATTTCTTAGCTGGACTATTAAAAGTCGCTGCGCGACAGCACTAAAGAGTAAAGCTGCTTCGACACACCCGTAATGAGTGAAACTTTTATTCGAAAAAGCACTCATAAAAGTTCCTCTCGTGCGCCTTTGCGGCTTTACCGTCCAGCAGAAATTTTTTCTAATTAAATACTTGACATTTCTTAGCTGGACTGATTATATTTGTTTTTCGATTGCACAAAATGTATTGATACAGATTTCTCCTATCTCTGCCAAATCATAGGCCCCAAATGCAGCCGGAAAATTACTGGAAAACAAAATTTGCGAAGATGCCGGGAATTCTTCGTCGCCTTCCCAGAAAATAAACCGCAGATACAATTCCTCAAACAATTCCAGTTCGTATCCAATATCCCCCAGGTGTACCGGGACCGCACCTGTACATTCCATAATTTCTTTAAATTTTTTCAGTCTGCTCCCAAACTTACGGTTCATTCTTGAGATACATCTGCCTTGAAACTGCCGGGCATATAAATCTCCAGACGGAAGCTCTTTGTAAGAGCGAAATTCTCCATTATGAGGAAATACGCTGGCATTTAAAAGGTATCTTAAAACAAGTATTTTGGCATAGATATTTTCTTCCAACGGATAATAGGTACTCGTCTCTGTCTCCAGATTTCCATGTCTGACCTCAAAGTCCGGATAATGGATATAATAAAGGTTCCCCATGAACATGAACATAAATTCCTGCTCTGCAAGGTTATACACAATCCCTAATCTTGTACTAATGCTGACAGGATCAGACATCTTAAATTTTTCCACGTAATATTCATAGGGCATCCGCTCCATGTTATCTTTCGCATATTCTATTTTCTTTCCATATCCTCCGGGGACAGTTTGCACATCATCTGCCATATTTACACTTCCATCCGTTTTATAATTTCTTTTACTTCCTGTACCAGTTCTCTGCTGCAATCGTATGGAGACAAACCCATACGGTCTGCACGGAGGATATCCGGATTATAATGAATAAAGCCCAGGAAATCTTCCTCTGGTATTTTTTCCCGGATGAAAATTTCATCCTGTTCATCCCTTACCTTACTGGCAACCACTCTCACCTGCTGAACGCCCAGTCCAAGGGCAAGACGCTTTACATTGCGGTAAGTCTGAATACTTCGGGCGCCAGGCTCGATTACAACAATAAACTGCTCCATGCCGGATGTTGTCCCGCGGGCCAGATGTTCCAGTCCTGCTTCCATGTCAAGAATCACCACGTCCTTCCGGTGCAGCACCAGATTGCTGATAATCCGTTTTAATATCACATTTTCAGGACACACACAGCCTCCGCCGGCTGTATCCACCGTGCCAAGAAGCAGCAGCCGGACACCGTTATACAGCTTTCCGTACTTATCCGGAATGTCACTGACTTTAGGGTTCAGAACATAAAACGTATTATCTTTATCTGCCCCTGTCCGTTCTTCAATCATTTTTCTCATTTTGGAAATCGGAATAATAGAATCAACGACCTCTTCCGGAAAGCCAAGAGCCTGCCCCAGATTTGCGTCCGGATCTGCGTCGGCAGCCAGTACATTTCTTCCCTCTTCCGCAAAAATCCTTGCCAGTGTTGCTGCAAAAGAGGTTTTCCCAACACCGCCTTTTCCTGTTACTGCTATTTTCATCTCGAACTCCTCTTATCCTTCCAAAAACTCCTTCAGACTTACGCCCTCCGGTATGACATATCCGCATGCGGTGCAGGTGCTTTCTCCTACCGTTATGCCGTCCTTTAAAAACACTTCCAGTCCGTCCTCTTCCTTACATTCCGGACAGTCGATTTCTATAATTGTTTTTTTATTTCTTTCATCCTGACAGTCTGCAAACACACTCATTTTTATTTACTCCTTTTGTAACTGTTCAGTGCCTTCACAGTTACAGTGCAAAATCCATTTAAAATCGCCTTCGGCGATGGGATTTTGCACTCCTGAATCATGTTCTTACGCTCTCAGCAACAAGTGCTTCGACCTGTGCTGAACAGTTACCTCCTTTTCTACTCTTCTTCCAGTTGTCTGCGCAGATAGGCGCCTGCAACACGGGAAAAATTACGGATATCCCTGATATAGGCGAAATCCTTTCCAAATATTCTCTTCTCTGCAGCGGTATCTTCATAGTTCCCTGCAAAAATACCAAGAACAGAGATGCCAAGCGTCCTTGCCCTTCGTACTTCAAATGCTGTATCTTTCACTGCCTTTTCTCCTGTGTAATCCGCAGGACGCCGGATGCCCGGACGCCTGACACTGATGTCACAGGGTTTTCCGTCGCCAAGCAGGATCAGAATCTTGTGGTTCTCCGGCCGTTCCAGCAGAGTATCATATGCAGCTTTTACTGCCAGTCCGTCCCGGTTATCTCCCGATGCACGGAATTCAAAAATTCTCTCATTTTTTTCTTTTCCGTCATCATAATCCCGAAAGCGGTGCATAACGGTATGATTCCAGAAAGTACAGTAGCTCACTACCCGATGGGGGATTCCCACAAAGCTTAACGCCTCGCTGAGGATATACCCCTGCACCGCCACCTGCGACTGCCTTACCGCCTGCGAACCACTGGAATCCACCAGAATATCAACCACAAATTCTGAGGAACCGGAAGAAATCCTTTTGTCAAAAAGCTTTTCATCTTCCGTTCTCCCCAGCTTCCAGAGTCTCGCCGGCGCCAGCTGTCCGCTGGTGGAACGGCAAAGGTCCTCCTGGCTTCGAAGGACCAACGCCTTTTTCAGCGTATCCGCCAGAGCCTTGATGTTCCGTTTGATGATCCGGCTGTTGCTGTAATAATACATCCTGTTTTTTTCAAACTGAAGCTGGTTGAAGCGGTACTGATTATTTATGATTATCGGGTCCTGCAGAATCCCTTTTGTATCATGCAGCAGACAGTTGGCGTGTATCCCGGTACAGAGCCGGTTCCGCCTCTTTTCCTGTTCCAAAGGAGACAAATAATTTTTTCCGTAGTTTAACGCTACATATTCCTGCACCTTCTGCAGGGAAGCTTCGTCTTCGATGTCGGAGTCTTCTTCCTGCCTTACGGATTCGGTCGGATGTGTCCGCTTTTTCGGCTGTTTATCCCTGATCTGCAGACTCATCATATCCTTGCCAAGGCCGGCCAGATACTTTTTAAGGATTTCCTCCATCTGCCCGTCTGTCAGACATTCCTGCCATGCTGCACTCGCCAGGGCATTTGGCGGAACACGAAGTACTGTTTCCAGATTTCCATGCTGCTCTTCAAATTCCCTGTCAACGATCGTATTATAGATGTTTTCAATCTTGTTTATGATATCCGTCGTATCTTTGGCATGTTCCAGAGCTGCAATCTCATTTGCCGTCTGTCTGACTGCATCTGGTATCGGACCCGATTGCCTCCCCAGATAATCTTTCATGATAAAAACTTTGACCTGGCCAAAAAAAGTCTTGCATAAAACAGGTTCTTCCTGCCTTAACAGATCTTCAAAGGCGCTTTTTCGAATGTCCGCTGTCCCCGGACGCTCCTTTGCAGTCCTTGGATAAACTGCGGCGTCCACACAGAGCTGAGCCAGTTCCATAAGAGGTCTCTCCTGTGCCGACAGACAGGTCTTTTTCATCATATACAGCGCCAGTTCTTCGGAGTTAAAATACCGGGCAAACGCTCCCTGCTTCAGGGCATCGTAAAGCACTGCCGATCTGGATCTTACAAACGCCTTTACATCCGGTTTTACATCCAGCGTATAATCTCCGCTGATGGTCCAGAACAGATTTCGGATTCTGTTCTCAATCTCCAGACGATGCTCCTCTGCCTCTTTCTCCGAAAACCGGTAGGATCGTTCTTTCATACCATCACCCCTCGAAGATCTCCGCCCTGGTCCAGGAGGACGGAATCCGGGTCGCAATCACATCTTCCAGCATTTCTTTTTCAAATACATCAAAGCTCTTATTCACGATTCCCATACGGATTGCCGAAAGGGGAGGCAGATTGGAACGGATTGCTTTCATGGAAGCGATCAGGCCGCGCAGATCCAGCGACCGGGCGGAAACCTCTCCATTGTAAACCTTTGCCTGCAGATCCAGAAACAATCCGGTGAACTGCCGAAGTGCCTGCTCCTTTACATCTGCAAACTGTTTTTTGAGCAGAAAGCGGATGGTCTCTTCCGAAAGCGGCGGCATATCCACTACCATAAACCGGGATACCAGAGCTTCGTTCAGCTCTTTCGTTCCGGCATATCCGTAATTCATGGTCCCGATAAACCGCGCGGCCGGATGCAGCCTGACCCTTGCGTATCCCGGAACATCGATGCGTCTGCGGTGGTCCAGCGTGGCATGGAGCACAGAAACCGCATCATTTTTGGCCATGTTGACTTCATCCAGGATTCCAAAGCCGCCAAATTCCGCACATTGATAAACCGGACCTTTGCGGAGCCGGACTTCATTATGGATAAACGTATCGGTTCCGATTAAGGAAGCGCTGTCTGTATTGACATGAAAGGAAATATCATAGGAAGGTCTCCCAAATATCCAGGCAAGCGTCTCGCACAGTACATTTTTTCCGGTTGCCTTCGCCCCGGAAAGCAGAAGATTTTCTCCCTGCAGAAGCGCCGCCGCCGACATTTCCAGAATGTCTTTTCCATAAAAAAGCATATCCGGAATATAGACCCGTTCCCGCACTTCCTCCGCTGTTTCGTATTTCTCTCTGAATTCCACTACGTCATGAATCAGACTGTCATCCATTTTCTGCTGCTCCAGATAGGAAATCAGCAAACTTTTATCCTCTCTCATCTACAATTCCATCCCTTCCAGAATCTTGTACAAAGCCTTTTTGACCGGTGTCTCTTCCGGCAGTTCCACAAGAGGCTTTCCGTCGCAGTCATAACGGTAGACCATTTCATCCTGAGGAATCACTCCCAGCAGCGTCAGCCCCTGCTTCTCAATCTCTTTCTTTGTGCCTTCATCCAGCCTGCCCTCCGGAGCGCGGTTGATGATTACCCCTGTTTTTTCCGGCTTCATCCCCAGTTCCTTCATCAGTTCCGCAATCCTTCCGGCTGCCTGTACGCCTCTTCTGGAGCAGTCGCTGACCAGAATCGCTGTCTTCATGGAAGGGAGCAGACCTCTGCTGACATGCTCCATGCCTGCCTCATTGTCCACCACCACGTAAGGGTAATGGCTCTGGAGCTTCTGAATCTGTGTCTGCACCAGACCGTTGACAAAGCAGTAGCACCCCTGTCCCTGGGTGCGCCCCATAACCATAAAGTCAAAATCATCTTCTTCGACAATGGCGTCTGCCATCCGAATCTCCAGCCATGCCTGTTTTGTCATCCCGGACGGAATCTGATAGCGGTCATCCATTCCCGCCCGCTCAATTTCTTCCCGCAGCTCTCCAAGGGTAGCGCCGACTTCCACGCCGAGCACTTCATTCAGATTGGAATTGGCATCCGCATCTACGGCCAGCACCGGCTTTTTCCCATGCTCACACAAATACTGAATCATCAGTCCACACAAAGTCGTCTTCCCCACGCCGCCTTTTCCGGCCACTGCAATGATATGTCCCATATTGTTACCTCCTATTAATAGTCGCTGCGCGACAGCACTAAAGGGTAAAGCCGCTTCGACACACCGGTTATGAGAGAAACTTTTATTCGAAAAAACACTCATAAAAGTTCCTCTCGTGCGCCTTTGCAACTTTACCGTCCAGCAGAAATTTTTTCTAATAAATACTTGACATTTCTTAGCTGGACTATATTTTTTTGAACAACGTGTTGATTATTTTTATACGATACAGTATAATGACTCTTATCAAAAAAGCAAGAAACAATATGGAAAATCTGTATGGTTACTGAACAAAATCGAAAAATTGTTGAGTGACAGAGGGAAAGATCATGGCTGAAAAAACCAAAAAAGAAGACCGGCGTATTCGATATACGAAGCAGGTCATAAAAGATACTTTATTACAACTGCTGGAAAAAAATCATTTTGCAAAAATTACGGTTACCGAACTGTGCCGCAGGGCTGAGATCAATCGAGGTACTTTTTATCTGCATTATTATGATATGAATGATGTTCTGGACGATATACTGGATGACATGCTCTCTGACACTTCCAGCGTCATGGAGCATGTCCTGTCTCAGAAATGTGATTCTCCAAATTGTTCTTATCCATTCTGTGATAAAATTCACAGCAATAACATGTTCCGTTATCTGCTCCTGGATGATACCATCTTTACAAGGATCATTGACAAAATGGCGGAGCATAAGGAACATTATATTACCTGGCTCATGTCTCACAGCATCCTTACGTTTGAAGAGGCTGAGGCAGTCTTTTACTTTCAGATGAACGGCTGCCTGGCAATCAATAAGCTTATGTCCCGCAATCACTGCAGCGACTGGAAAAAAATACAGAAAACGATTGACGCTTTTATCAAAGCAGGTCTGGAATCTTTTTTAATTCATGATCAACGGAATGAAATTTTTTAATATTTACATATTCGGGACAAAATCGCAAGCAACACCCTCTTGTACAGAAGGCCTCATTTACGCAGATTTTCCGTAACCGGAAAACCTGTGTAAACGCTTGTTGGTGACATATCCCTAACCCCCTGAGATCGTTCCCCTCGGTAACGGCTGCGCGTCCTTCGGACACTGAAAACGGAAAGGAGAAGAAAGTCCTATTGCCCTATCTTTCCGCTTTTCTCCCGTGCTTCATGTCTGGCCGGAACGTCCAGCAGATAGTCCACGTTAGCCTTGCTGTTCTGCAGCTCCTTCATATCGGAGCGTGCCTGTTTATGACCGGCATAGTCCTCACGCAGAGTTCTCACAGAGGCCTACCAATGTCAGTGGCAATTCTGCTTCTCCCTTCCAGCAGACCGCTCCGACATATCAATCCTGATCCCATTTTATTCTAAAATTATGTCACTCTTATTAAATTGTGCAAAGCGGCGCAGCAATGCGTTGATCCTCGAAAGAACCTCTCCCAATTTAAACGGTTTGGTAATGTAGTCATCCCCACCCATGTCCAGTCCTCTTATAATGCTGATCTCTTCATCCGAAGCGGTCAGATAAATAAGCGGGACAGCAGAAGTCTTCCGTACTTCTTTACAAATATCAAAGCCTGTCCCATCCGGCAGCGTGATATCCAGCAGCAAAAGATCATACCGGCCACCCTGGAAGAATTGATACGCCTCCTTTACGGTACGGGCATTATCTGCCTGAAAACCATTCTTCTCCAGTGTGTATTTCAGGCCTTCAATCAAGCTTAAATCATCTTCCACATATAATATCTTTTTTTCATTCATACTTAATCCATCACTCCGGATGCCTCCGACATATAAAAAGCAAAATTATAATTTCCACAGCCAGCAAAACCAACAGTACAGGCAGCAGCACCGGACAGGAAGAGACTGCCCCTGCGAGCAGGAGCATTACCACTGGAACCACATATTTCCGTGGATAGTGCCACAGGTCGCTTTCGACCTTCCAGCCCCGGATGGGATAAAACCATTCCAGCAGCACAGACAGCACCGCACTCTGCAGGGCAAAGAAAACAGCCTCTGCAATCATATGGACAGTGACGCTGCCGTTTTGTATCTGCCAGTTACAGAGAAATATCACATCTACAGCCATATTACAAAGAAAAATAAACAGGCAGTATGGAATGCAAAAGCGCCGTTTCTGTCCGGGCAGGAAACGGACTGCCTTCTCCAGATCAGGGTCACAGGACAGCAGGATACAGATAGACGTATTTAAGGATAGAATTGCAAAACCCACCGGAATAACAGACAGACCGGCCATTTCTCTTAAGAAATAGGGCAATACCAGGGCTACGCACCACATCACAGCGGTATTGAGCAGATAATTCTTATGGCAGTTCAGATACCGAAAAAAATACCGCCAAAGTGTTGCCCTCTTCCTCTGTCGAACCGCATGGTAATCTTTACCATGGCTTTTCTTACTCCCCCACTGATAAAATGCATATCCGTCAACCCTCCATAAAATCAGAACGGCAAACAGGCTGTTCATGCACAGCAACAGGCCAGCCAGGAGCTCATTTCCAAATACAATAGAATCCACGCTTCGCAAGTCTGCTACACCAGAATTGAAAGACAAAATTCCGGTGTCATGTATTGTCATGAATAAAATTGCGGACACTATGCCGACAGTCCAGAGGCCTCCCATATACCAGTATTTTCTCAGGGAATAAACCGCGGCAGCCATAAGAACCGCATGGATCAGAGGATCATTCCCGCCAGTTCTGCCGGCTTCCAGGCAGAAACGGCCAGCAGAACCGCGAAAAGCAGCCCTGTCTTTGTAAGAACCGTATAGGCGCCCAGCACCCCCACATAGGAGAAAACAAACTCCCTGCGTCGATACGGCAGCATCAGCATAGCCATAAGTTCCACCGCGTTATCTCTGGAAGAAAGGGCCTGCCACATCACACCCGCAGTAAAGGCGCTGATCATCAGAACCCGAACAAACGATGCAATCTGCACCTGAAAGCCGGCAATATACAGTCCCCAAAATACAATCACATCTACGAAAAGAGTCCGGGGCAGCCGCTCATAGTTTGCCCCAAACAGCTTTTTGGCAAAGGCTTTATCTGTCATTCTCATCATGCAGAGCCTCCCGGATATCTTCGGCATTGATTTGCCCGCGTTCAAATGTCTGCCGGATTCTGCCGTCACTTCGTCCAGCCTGTCTTTCAGCCAGTTTTTTTTGGACATGACCTGAATATCCCTGTTATTGGAGATCGCACAGCAGATGTGTTATTTATCAATATTTTCGTGCGTCAGTTTTACAAGTTCCATATTCTATCGCCTTCTTATCGTTCAATCTGCATTTATATAAGCAAAAAATCATCCTAACCACCTCTGATAAAACGCGACCGCTCCCAAAATTGCGCCTACAGCCATCGCCGCCAATGTTACGACAATAATGACAAGATGCTCTTTCATCAGCTTCCCTAATTCTTTTAAATCGTCCAATGAACCCCTTCCTCCCTTTGTCCCACAACGGAAATTTAGCAACTACTTAATATTAAAATTTTCTGTTTTCAAATCGCAATAATATCTGCCACTTGTAGCAGTAAACTTTAAAACACAATAATCTGGGTCAGTTACACCTTTTTTGTAAAACATTGTATCGCCCTTTTCCCAAATCATGTTTTTAGTTTCCTGGTCTGTCAAGACTTCCATTTTGCCTTTTAACATAACACCAACATATTTCATTAATTCTTTGTGATAGAAGTAAATACTGGCACTTGGATTATCTTTATATTGCTTTACTCTCATGGATGAAGTATTAGTAGAAAAGTAAAACTCTTTTAGCCCTATTCTTTTGCGGGGTTTTAGCATTGCTTTTACATTAGGACAATTTTCATCATCAACAGAGCATATAAAACTGACTTTCTGTTTATCGATAATATTTTCTATTTTCTTTAAATCCATAATATTTTAACTCACTTTCAAATTTTGATTTGTCTCTATGTCAACGTTTAAAGTATTCCATCCAGACTTCTATCTATTTCCGCTTCTGTTCCTGCAATAATACTTATCGAACCTTAGCAGTTTGATCAGTATGAATTGCCAACACACATGCAAAGGAAATAATTTGTGCAGCCATAATCCGGACAATTTGTAATTCGTCTGCGCCCTTTCGTGAAATGACATGCAGCATGTTTGTAGCAACGGTATTATTAAATAAATGGTCGCCAAGCCCTGCCCATAGATTTCCTGTTATTTGGTAAAGAAGTCCCCATTTGATTCCCATAATCCCTGCAAGAATCATATAACCGATACCCATCAAAACCATTGCCGCAAATGACATTTGACCATTTATATAGCTTCTGATTGGCATTACAATGTGCCAAGCACCAAACAAAAATGCGGCAGTATAATTCGCTTTCATAAATGACTTTGTTTCAGAGAGCGTTTTCAGAAACAGACCGCGAAAAACCCCCTCCTCCATCCATACATTCATAACATTGAATAGTACACATAACAGAAAGAAAACGAAATCCGTATGATTTATTTGAGAGCCGGTTAACGAAAAACTGCTGATATACATTTCTAAATGTGCAGGATTGCCTTGCAAAGTTAAAATTGCTAATTCCAAACCATATGAAATAATAAAGCAAAAACTTCCCAATAACAATCCTTTCAAAATGCCGCTTACAAAACCGTTTCTATGAAATCCAATATCGCTCCATGAAAGATTTACCCTTTTCAATACCAAAGCCAATAGGATAATTCCAACTATTTTATGAAGCACATTTTCTCCAATAGCCGTTTTATCTGTTTCAATCAGAAAATATTCTACAAACCTCACGGACAAACACAGCGTGAATATTGCAATGCACAAATTATCTGGTTTACATTTTATGCTTCTTCCCATATAGTCACCTCTTTTCATTCCTCTTTCTTTTTCTTAGCAGTACGGCAATTATCTGTCAACCTTATGGAAACATACCATCTGCTCTTTCATGGATATTTTCCCGACCTGATAACCATGGTCCGCCAATTCTTTTTTGTATTTCAGAAAAGAGTGATCAATCGGCACCCCCGCAATCTTCTGAATCTCCTCAAAAGTCAACTGAAAAGATTCTTTTCCACTTTTCCGCGCATATTCCCACAAAGCGTTGTATTTACTCATTGCTGTTCTCCTCTCGAATGACTACAAAAATTCAGAACTATCGGAATCTATGTCCAGCTTTACAGGACCTGAAAAACACCGGTTACAAAAACTATACAGCTCATACTTTAAAATTTTTGTTGTGCATATGATAGTCCCTTCCTTCATTCCGGAAATCCCGATGATTTGCTTTCCGTGTCTTTCCTGTAAATTTTAATTTTAGCATTCCCAAAGCACCGGAACAATCTGTTTGCCGCAGACGGTTTTCTAAATGACGTGAAATGTCCGGCTGTTCCATTGCCATCAGGGAGGTGAACCGGGCCTCGCAGACAGAATAGTAATCGTCAATCTGCTCCGGATCGATTTCCATAATCGCAGGAGCCATTCCGGTATCCGGATCCGCAAACGCCTCTTTTACGCCATGGAGCAGAGGGGCAATGGGGAGAATTTCCCGTTCATAGACACCCTCCTGCAGGTCATAAGACTCCGTCACGCCGTAGGATGACAGACAGTGCCGGTTCATTTAATAAAGCCTGGGCAATCCCAACCCGGCGTTTCATCCCCCCGGAAAGCCTGGCGATTTTTTTGTTGTAAACATCCGTCAGGGAAACCCTCTCCAGCAATTCGCGAATCCTCCGCCGGCTCTCCCGCTCGGAAAGCCCTTTCAGGGCAGCAACATAAGCCAGATAATCCTTAACCGTGAATTCCGGATAAAAACCAAATTCCTGGGGCAGAAAACCGAAGACATCCCGATAGCGCTCTCCCAACGTCTGGATTGGCACGCCTCCATACAACACCTGGCCTGAAGTAGGCTGCATAATACCGGCAATCATCCGCATTAAGGTTGTCTTGCCTGCACCGTTGGCCCCCAAAAGGCCCCAGACTCCCGGTGTCAGTTCCAGGCTGATGTTGTCAACCGCTTTCTTGTCTTTAAGTTTTTTTGAAACCTTATCAATCAGCAGTTCCATGTGAAAACTCCTTTCCTGCTGCATAATGCAATAGAGTTCACCTTCGCATGTCTTCTATTGTCAAGAATAAAGGCGCTCATGCCTTGATATATTCATTGTACCAGAAGCAAAAGCGCCTTTTCCTTGTTTGTTCACACGGCATTCCACTCTTTTCCTGCGGATTTTCTTACGATTTTCCTGGCGATGGCCAGCCCCAGCCCGGTTCCGCCGGAACCGCATTCCGTATCCAGCCTGTAAAACTGTTCAAAAATCCGCTCCAGCCGTTCCTTTAGAATTGTCCCTCCGTGATTGCAAAATTTCAGCACCAGATTGTCTTTGCTCCGCCAATCCTCAATGGCGATTTCGGTTCCATCATAGCTGTAAATGACAGCATTGCGCAAAGGATTGTCAAAAACCCGCTGCATCCTGTCGGCATCACACTTCAGCAGAATATCATCCGCAGCCACAAGGCGGCAGGTCAGCCCCTTCCTGTCCAGAACAGTCTGTACCTCGCAATTTCCAGAAATTCGTTAATCAGATTCTCCAGCCGTTCCGCTTTGAAAAGGGAGATGGAAAGGTACTTTTCACGCAGCTCTTCAGATATCTGTTTTTCATCCCGAAGCAGGCTCAAATAGCTGATGATGAATGCCAGCGGCGTTTTCAGATCATGGACAAGATACATGATCAGATCATTTTTCCGCTGCTCGGCTATGAGCACATCACTTTTCTGAACCCCAATCATATGCTTTGCCAGATTCATTTTCCGCTCAATGGGAAACAGCTCCGAAGGCAGGGAAATCTAGCCGGGGGTATCCTGAAGCAGAAAATCCATTCCCTCATTGACAGCCTCAAAGTACCGTACAAAAGGCACTTATGACTGTCCCTGTTGATTACCAGCCCTCGAATATCATATTCGCGGATCATTTCCTTCTGCTGTGGGACAGAACCATTATAAAACCGGTATCGCCGCAGCTGGGTCTTTACCCGGGCAACCACTTCAAGTGGGTTAAAGGGTTTTGTAATGTAATCGTCGGCTCCGATGGACAGCCATTGCCTGTAAGATACAGCTCAATGACATCAGCCAGTTCTTTTTCATCGTCTACTACTAAAATATTATAATTCAATTATTATTTTGCATGTGGCATTAAAACAACAGTTTCTATACAGAAACAGAGAAATTGACACCGGGTTTGGACTCAGCCTTCTCTCCGGTTTTCGTATAGATTACAGGTTCCATCTTAATAGCATCCGCTGTTTCTTCTACAGAAATGCCGTTGTCTGCACCAGTCTGAACAGAATCCGTATTCCCGTCCAATGCGGCCTTCCCACTTTCGCTGATGCTGGCGGTATCCGTATCCCCATTCCGGCTTTCCTCTATCCTCTTTTCCATCTCCTCACGTTGTTCCTTGTGTTTCCGGATGGCATTTTCCTGCTCTGTCTTCGCTTTTACTCTTGTCTCCTTTGCATCCTCCTTCATTCCTTTTTCAGTTGCCTTCTGGTAATCTTCTGCCTTATCTGCAAAGTCACTGGCATACCCCATTGCCCGTTCCATAACGCCTGTATCTCCTCTGCACTCTGCTTCCTTATAGACACGCATCGGTGTATTCATCATTTTCATACTCATGCTTGCCCCTGCAAGACCTTCCATCGTTTTCGCATGCATAATTGTACCTCCATTTGATTTTTTCCGTACATAATCCTTTTAAAAAGTCCAGTTGCCGTTTTCGTCTTGGCCTACCCCGTACAGTCCCGTAAGATTTTTCCCCGACTTTTCACTGCTGATGTATTCATTCTGTGGTTCGGACAGCTTGCCAGGTTTCTTTTGCTTTTTCCGCCCTCCAGATGGCCTGTTTTTCCTTCACCCTTTCTGCGTAATCGGTTCTGGAATGGTCATCGTTTCCATGGACCTGCATTGCCATAAGCACGTTCCTCCTTCAATTTGATATTGTCAGGCAGCCGCCCTTACAAACAGCTTCCTTTTTCTTTTTTCGGCTGTAGAAAGTAACGTTTTAATCCTTTTGTTGTGGAATACTTTCTGGGTGCTGTGAAATGATCAGCAGCACATGGAGGACAAATTTATTCTCCCGTGTCTCGATACTCATAGCGCCGCCATATTTTTCAGCAGCCTTCTTTACATTCGACAGACCTGTCCCTTTTTTGAACGCACCTTTCCCATGGAAGCTGTTTTCGATTTCCATCATAAGGAAGTCTCCCTGGATACGCCCGGACACATGGATATATTTTTCCATACCGGCATCCAGCCTTTTTACTGCTTGAATCGCATTGTCCAGTGCATTTGACAGAATAATACAAATATCAATATCCCGCAGACTACAGGGATATGGCAGAAGGAGGGAACAGTCCGCATCGATCCCCATGCTTTTGGCTATCTCCAGCTTGTTTCCCACCAAAATATCCACTACTGGATTATTGGTGCAGCAGGGGAATGACATTTTTTCCGCCATATCTTCCATATAACTTACCGCTTCCTCCAGTTTTCCGCTCTGCAGAAGATTTTTCACCACTGCGATGTGGTTTCTGATGTCATGCCGGAATGACTTTGTTTCATCGTAACGGGTTTTCTCTTCCTCCACATACCGCTTCAGGGAATGTTCTTCCTGTTCCAGCAATGAAATTTCGGTGCTGAGGCGGAAATTTTGCTGCAGTTTCTTATAAGAGAACAAGATACAAAACAGGCTTAAAAGTCCCAGAAGATGCATAGCAAGCAGCTGCCAATGACTGAACAAATAATGGAAAGATTCGTTCTCTTCTAAGACTAGATACTGGAAATCAAATGCAATCATGTTAATATACTGGCTCATAATAGATATCAACAGAATCGGGATGAAAATCAGAAACATCTGCTGCATCTGAGCTGCGGCATAAAAGGAATGCGCTGCATCCCCTGGATACAAAACATCTCTGGAAAAATAGCGAAACACCATATAATAACAAAACCCCGTTAGCAAAAGAGACGCAGCCTCACTGATCAACATGGCCGCGATGCCCACCGTATGATAGTAAAAATCCGGCATCCATGCGTACAACAGACCTATCAGAGATTTCACAATCCCATAGCAAAGCAGCATGATTTCAGTTATCGAGGCTGCATACAGAAGGGAAGACTTAAAATCCGCATGGCAAACCAGGTTCCCACATATCGTAAGAAGAAATACCATCACCACGAAGCCCGTTACCGTGTCAACGGAAAAAAAGCGAGCAACAATCACCGCACATACTCCAAACAAAAAATAGAATGGGTACAAAAGTTTCTTTTTCAGGATTTTTGCCAGGAAATAAAACTGAAAGACCCCCTCAATGAAGCCTATCATATATATATTGAAAAAATCTAAATACTCGACCATGTTACCTGCCCCCGCATGTGAAAACTCTGCATATCTGTTCCGTTCCTTCACAGATATTCCGCAATCCCACAAAAATTGCCTTCGGCAATGGGGATTGCTCCTGCAGTCTGTACGCTTTCGCACGAATTGCGCAGTAAATGCGCAATCCTGATTGAAACAATTACAGTTCTCAAATGTTCTTCATATACTGCAAAACAACGCCGGAGAACTCCTTGCTCCGCAGCCGTGATACGGGAATCTCTTTGCCATTATCCATACAGGCAGTCCCGTTTTTATAGCCTTTTAAATGTTTCAGATTGATTAGATAGCTCCTGTGGCACCGATAAAAACGGTTGTCCAGCTTTGTTTCCAGGTTTTCAATCCGTTCATAATAATCAACAACCTCGCCGGAAGCCAGGTTCAGATATATTTTCCGGTCTATAATCTCACAGAAGACAATCTCATCCTTTGGGATGATGCGCCCCTCATATCCCTTTTGCACCAGCAGGCTGTCTTCGCTGGCGTTTTGCATGGAAGCGTAAAAGCGCTCCATTGTCTTTTCAAACTGTTTTTTATCCACCGGCTTGACCAGATAATCGTAGGCCTGTACCTCAAAAGAATGGAATACCATCTCTTTCAGTACCGTAATAAAGACTAAAAAGCCCCGGAACTTATCCGCCCTCAGTTTCCATACCGTCCATACCCTTCATCTGGATATCCAGAAACAGGATGTCGATCTGCCCATTGTAGCTCAGCAGCTCCTCGCCGCTGGAAAACATACGGAGGCTGATCTCCCGGTTCTTTTTGCGAAAAAAATCAGAAACAAAAGACCTTATATGATCAGACATATGTTTTTCATCATCGCAGATTGCAATACGGATCAATGCATCTCCTCCTCGTCATGATATCATCAGCGGCAAAAGATACTCTTTTAATGCTGACACAGATAAGTATTTTATTATATCCTGTCAAAAATGCCAAAACAATTAAATTGCTGTGAAATGTTTGTCTGTTGCTGTAAAATACTGAATGGAAATCTATCACTCACTCCATCGCCCTGATCCGCTCCACAAGAGAAAGCCTTCTGGTATAACGGACCGTACAGACCGGGAACACCTCCTGCACCAGAAGCAGCGCAGCCGCAAACACCAGTACCTGGAGCACCGGGAAATGATACGTGGGCTTCCCGAACATACCAATCTGATCAAACACCCTGCACAAGGCCAGGCTGCACACGGTTCCCAGTGTCAGGGTCACAAGCAGCGTGATCCCTACGTAGTACAGACACTTAAAGGACAGCATCCGGGACAGCTGGCGGCCGCTCATGCCAACGGACTGGAACACGCCGAATTCCTGCTGGCGGGTAAGAAGATTGGTAATCAGCATGTTGGCAAGATTGATCAGGGCAAACACAAAGATAAAGATCAGAATACTGTAGAGCCGGGTCAATTCCCCGCGCATGCCGGCCTTAAGTTCAGCCGTCAGATCATATAGGCCGGAGACGGCCACCCGTTCATCGGGCACAGCGCCGAATACTGCCCGCCACAGCTGTTCACTGTCCTGCTCTGTGTGGAGATTTACACAGCCGGTAAAATCCGATATTTCCGGATAAAGGACGGACAGTTCTTCCTCCGGCAGAATAAAGAAATGAGCTGTGTTGCAGATTGAAACATTCTCGACAATCCCCATCACGGTATAAGTCTTCCTCTGTCCGTTATAACAGGAAACGGTGACGGTATCCCCGACCTGATAGTCTGTCCTGTAAATCTCTTTCAGCGTGCTGCCTGACGGGCAGACCAGAATGCCGCTTCCATCCACCAGCTGCCGGTAATCTGCGGTTCCCTCAAGAACTGCTCCGTCAGCATACATCTTCGCCATATCTTCCCGGTCAATTCCCCTGACAATAAAAGGCTCTTGCTCACGGTTGCCCGGAATTCCGCTGATGGCAGGAATTTCCATGCAGGCCATGCTGTATGCCGTAACGTAATCCACGTTTAAAATAGAGGCGATTTCTTTTTGCTGATCCTGTCCCAAAGGATTATCTTTCTGCATCTCATAAAAGTCCCGGCCTGCATAGTCTTCATATTGTAAAAGGTACTGGCTCCTGTCTCCAAACTGGGACCTGGCCATTTTATTGTTTATGCATTATTGGTTTTCTTCGTATGGCTTAGATGTAAAAGGATAACTTATGTAATGAATCGTAGTGTTATTTATCCAGAAATCCCAAGAACTTCTTCCACTCCATGCAACCTTTCAATCCCCATATTGGTACTCAAACTGCATGATATTATTTACTATTTTCACCCAATCCGTCTTTTCCGAAAAGTTCCATGAGTCCGCGCTTTTCTGCTCCGCATTTTTCACAGCTTTTGCGACTGCTGCTTTCAAAACGATATTCTCAAAGCTGCATTTCCCGCTTTCTTTCAGATTAGCGGTGTACGCATACATTTCAGCTGTATCACAGTTTTCCGGGAATACCTGCCCCGCCTTAGCCGGCTGTTCCTTATTGGGGATATTCAACCATATAGATATTTCTTACTCAAACTCACCAATGATACTTCCTTTTTGGATAATATGCTTTTCCGCCTTTTTCAAAAAATTTCTTTTCATAGAGTTGGCACTTATATTTATTTCACAATCCAGGGAATAGACTGTAAAACGGTAAGTATGCTTTTTCCCTTTCGGCGGCTTCGGCCCTGCATAACGGTGCAGACCATATCCTATCCCCTGTCGGGCATTCCCCAACATTGGCACAGCCCTGCCAGCCGGAATGTTTCCCTTTATTTTATCAGCGACCGGAATGTTCCATATAATCCAATGCGTAAAATCCTTAATCGGATGTGATAAATCTTCCAATGTAACAGCGAGAGTTTTCGCATTTGGGGATAAGTTCTTAATTACAAATTCTGGCGATATGTCCTGCCCCCGCCCCGTATATTCAATGGGAAATTTGCTTCCGTTATCCATTCCAATGCACTCAAATTCCAAAACATTATAATTCATAATTCCTCCAATTATCTTTAATCCAATTTTCAGAGCCACACCCATACCCTTCATAATAAGTTTGAGCAGTTTATTTTTACATACCCGGCAACCTCCTCTCCCTTCTCCCCCATTCCCCAATCTGCCGGAATACCGGGGATGCCTGCCCTGCCTTGTCAGGCTGTGGCTTATTGGAGATATGCCGTCCGCTAAAATCCCTTACACTTGCACAAACTTCTTCCCAAGCAAATATCCATATCCACCCATAAAAACAGAATCAATTACATTCCCATGATATAAAAGATTTACAATAATTCGTGATACTTCTCCCATATTACGCCCCTGTTCAAAAACATATTGTAACTGCCGCTTATAGTATTTGAAAAGATACTATGGTCTATAAATTCCCTTTCTATACACCCCGTAAAAATATCTGAATCCAAAACTTCAAGGTATGCCGGACAATTCTACTCCATCAATATCAGGCTATCCTCTTTTATATGAATATTGAGAATCCCAGCTTCTCTCTTTATGATACAGTTTGGTTTATCTAACAGCAATTTAAGGGTAGAAAATGCTGCTATTGTGGTATAGGCACACAGTGGGACTTCTTCTGTTGGTGTAAAGTATTGCAGCTTAAAATCTGCCTTGTTGGAATCCAACACAAAAACAGTTTCAGAATATCCCACTTCTTTTGCTATTGCTGCTTTTTGAACAGGAGTCAACTCTGAGCTACCCAAAACCACTCCTGCCTTATTTCCACTCTTCAAAATATAGGCAACATTCTTCCCTTCCTCAATCAGTTCTGTCCTGCTGTTGAGAATATTCTTATCTGCATTATCCGGCGTTTCCAGCAAAACCTCGTACGCCCCTACATATGTCCCGTTGAGATGCTTCATAAATATCTATTTCAATTCATGTATACTTATCTCCTTTGCAGGCAGCCACGAAAGCAAGTCTAAAAATATGATCGACAAAAAGCCGTTTGCGGATGCCGGCCACACACAGATCGACATGATCACGGAAATCTATGCACATATCCTGGATGAAGACCGGAAGATCAACGCACAGAAATTTGAGACCGCTTTTTACTCCAATCCCGATATGCGCCCCGTGGAGCGCAGCCTCCAGGGAGAGGAAAGCGGCTCTATGACCAACCCAGATATCATGATGAAACAGCTGGAATCTGTACCACAGCTTATGGATGCATTTATCCAGAAATTCATTGAGCAGTACGGCAACCAGATCATGACGCAGCTTGCAAAAAAGATGCTCGGTGCATGAAACGACATAGGACGGCATCAAATACAACCAAAGTACATAACGGGACATCTTATTGAACAAAAAAATGTTCAATAAGCGAGAATTAGCAAAATGATTAGCAGACCTTGTTTTTCCCGCAAGGGGTACTAATCTATTTGGGACTTCCCTTACAGGCGGCAGATCAAAAATACAGCTACGAAAGGAGGTTATGCCTAAATCCCTGAAAGAACAAAAATGCCGCAACCCTTGATGTTACGGCACTTCAGCGTACCCGAGAAGATTTGAACTTCTGATCTCATGCTTAGGAGTAGCCCCATTTGCCAGTAGGCAGCTCCCTCTTATTGTTATCTAATCCCTGTATCTCCTTAGCTTTAACGGATTCAGAATGTTATCTCGTACCTCCATGTGACTGCTGATTTTAAGGTGTTTTAAATGTTCCTTTTAGCAGGCGATTAGCAAGGGGCTGAATTTAGGGAAATGTTACGGTGCAAAACCTTTCCCAATTAATACCTGCATTTTACAACAAATCCCAAAATAGTTTAAGCTATTTGCATTTTTCTAAGATCACAAATTCTTTGACGAATACCGATTTTTGATATATACTTAAGATTATACTAACGAGAGAGGTGTATAAATATGCCATACTCACGTCCCAAAAGTACAGATGGTTTAATGCGCTATTTGCGCGATAAAAAAGGAATTTCTATTTCTGGTTCATCGCAAAAGCGCAAGCTTATGAATATAGGTTACTATCATGGATATAAAGGATATCGTTACATAAATACACCTTCAAACCATGTTCATTATACGAAATTTGAAGAATTGGTTGCTGTCTATGACTTTGATGCTCAATTAAAAGCATTATTTTATCCTACTGTAATGCTGATTGAAACAGCTTTCAAAAATTATGTTCTGGATATTTTAGTAGCTTCAACAAATTCCGAAAATTTTATTGATATCTATAATCAGTTGTTGGATAATTATAAAATGTTTTCTACTAAAGGCAAAATGTATAGAAATGCCTACGACCGTCAAAAAGCAGAAGAAAAATTTAAACGAGAGTTAAAAAGGCGGTTAGATTTGCGTAATCGTATCTATAAGGTTCAGACCGATGCTTATGGAAATGGAAATAAAATTGCAGATCACTATTTCCGTAAAGATTCCAACCTTCCAATCTGGGCGACTTTTGAATTGCTTAGTTTAGGTGAGTTTGGTCACTTTGTTTCATGCTTGAATCAAAATTGCAGGACAGATATTTCAAAAAAACTTGAAATACGACATTCTGATGATTCAAATGCCATGATGCCTCAACGTCTGATTTATGCCACAAAAGACTTTCGAAATGCCATTGCACATAATGATGTAATTTTTGATACACGTTTCCGAACTGGAAACATTGATAAACAGGTGGGAAATGCTATCTCCAATGCTACTGGAGTAAGGGGATTAACTTTTGAAACTATCACAGACTATTTAGTTTTGTCAATTTATCAACTGAAACTTCTTCATATATCAAAAACAGAAATAAAACGTATTATATCAGGATTTGAAGATATTGTAGAAAAATTACGCAACAATGTTCCAATAAGCATTTTCAATCAAATTATCTATACTGATAATAATGCAAAACTCACCAAATTAAAAAATTTTGTTAAGTCGTGAAAATCCTTGCATTTTCTATCTCTTTCTTGTATACTATAAATGTGAATAGCGGTGCGTCTCTACGGAGCGTACTTGGGAGAATCGGATGCGTCCGGTTCTCTTTTTGTGTAAACTTAAAATCGCAAATTGCGACTTCAAGTTTTGTTACTTTGTTTATCCTTAAATTTCCTCTTCCAAAGTAAGCGCCAAATATTGCTGCGGATTTTCTAATCTTCTGGATTCCTCTATAATTGTAAATGAAATATAGTTAGACTATTTCACTACAATTACGGAGGATAGGTTATGGCAACTACTCGCAAAGCCCGTGTTCCGATGGCGGAACAGATCAGGCTTATCAATGAATGCCGCCAAAGCGGCATGACAGACGCTGACTGGTGCCGTGAAAACGGTATCGCTGTAAGCACTTTTTATAACTGGGTCAGCCGCTGCAGGAAAACAG
>CATOPL010000021.1 GCA_951802115.1 uncultured Lachnospiraceae bacterium
ATTCCAGTAGAGAACTATTAGAAGATATTTTGGATATATTTTACTGATGAACAAATTTTTTAGAACCATATTAGAACCACAGAGCATTTTTGAATTGTTTCACAACGTAAAAAGGCTTTCGGAGAAAACCCCGAAAGCCTTAAATTTACTGAATAAACTATAATTACTCGATGATAGTAGCAACTCTTCCTGATCCAACAGTTCTACCACCCTCACGGATAGCGAAGGTAAGACCCTGCTCCATAGCGATCGGATGGATCAGCTCAATGCTCATCTCAACGTTGTCGCCAGGCATGCACATCTCAGTACCTTCCGGAAGGTTGCAGACACCAGTAACGTCTGTAGTTCTGAAATAGAACTGCGGTCTGTAGTTGTTGAAGAACGGAGTATGACGTCCACCCTCATCCTTGGTCAGTACATATACCTGAGCCGTGAATTTGGTGTGACATTTTACGCTGCCCGGTTTTGCAACAACCTGGCCGCGGACAATATCTGTTCTCTGTACACCACGAAGAAGGATACCGATGTTGTCACCAGCCTGAGCCTCATCAAGAAGCTTACGGAACATCTCGATACCGGTTACAACCGTCTTACGGGATTCTTCCTTCACACCGATGATCTCAACCTCCTCATTCAGATGAAGAGTACCGCGCTCTACTCTACCAGTAGCAACCGTACCACGACCGGTGATCGTGAATACGTCCTCAACCGGCATCAGGAACGGCTGATCTGTTGCACGCTGCGGATCCGGAATATACTCGTCAACGGTAGACATAAGCTCCATAATTTTGTCGCCCCACTCGCTGGTCGGCTCTTCCAGAGCTTTCAGTGCAGAACCTTTAATGATCGGGCAATCCGTAAACTCATACTCTTCCAGCTGCTCGGTGATCTCCATCTCAACCAGCTCAAGAAGCTCCTCATCATCTACCATATCGCATTTGTTCATGAACACTACGATATAAGGAACACCCACCTGACGGGACAGAAGGATATGCTCTTTGGTCTGTGCCATAACACCGTCTGTAGCTGCAACTACGAGGATTGCTCCATCCATCTGAGCAGCACCGGTGATCATATTCTTTACATAGTCCGCATGGCCCGGGCAGTCCACATGCGCATAATGTCTATTCTCAGTCTCATACTCCACATGTGCGGTAGAGATGGTGATTCCACGCTCTCTCTCTTCCGGAGCCTTGTCAATGTTCTCGAAATCCGTAGCGGTGTTACCTGCTACTCTCTCAGAAAGAACCTTGGTGATTGCTGCAGTCAGAGTGGTTTTACCATGGTCTACGTGACCGATGGTTCCAATATTACAATGTGGTTTAGTTCTGTCGAACTTAGCTTTTGCCATTTTTGTTTTCCTCCTTTAAATCACATAATCTCAATATTTTATTTGATTGACTCGCTATCCTTGATTATATTTCAAATATCTGTATTTTGCAAGCCTGTTTATAGTTTATTTTGTCTTTGCAGCAAGAACTTTTTCCTGAACACTCTTCGGTACCTGCTCATATTTCTCAAAAAACATGGAATAGTTACCGCGTCCCTGAGTTCTGGAACGAAGATCGGTTGCATAACCAAACATCTCTGCCAGCGGTACATATCCGCGAATCATCTTACCGCCGCCGATATCATCCATACCTTCAATCCGACCCCGGCGGGAATTGATATCACCAATAACATCTCCCATGTAGTCTTCCGGCGTCGTGACTTCCACCTTCATAATCGGCTCAAGAAGCACTGCCCCTGCTTTCTGCATAGCTTCCTTAAATGCAAGAGAACCTGCAATATGGAATGCCATCTCAGAAGAGTCAACCTCGTGATAAGAACCGTCAAACACAGTCGCATGAATACCAAGTACCGGGAATCCTCCCAGAATACCTGCCTTTGCTGCTTCCTCAATACCCTCGCCGACTGCCGGGATATACTCCTTCGGAATCGCGCCGCCGACAACGGAAGAATCGAACTTGAACAGCTCTTCACCATTGGCATCCATAGGCTCAAAGTGTACTTTACAGTGCCCATACTGTCCGCGTCCACCAGACTGTTTCGCATATTTGGAATCCACATCCACCGCTTTGGTGAAGGTCTCTTTGTAAGCAACCTGAGGCGCGCCTACGTTTGCCTCTACTTTGAATTCACGCAACAGACGGTCGACAATGATCTCCAGATGAAGCTCGCCCATACCTGCGATGATCGTCTGTCCGGTCTCCGGATCCGTATGCGCACGGAATGTCGGATCCTCTTCCGCCAGTTTCGCAAGAGACTCTCCAAGTTTGCCCTGGCCTGCCTTGGTCTTGGGCTCGATTGCCAGTTCGATAACCGGCTCCGGAAACTCCATGGATTCCAGAATCACCGGATGCCGCTCGTCACAGATCGTATCACCGGTAGTAGTCAGCTTAAAGCCCACCGCAGCGGCAATATCACCGGAATACACCTTGTCAAGCTCCTGCCTCTTATTGGCATGCATCTGAAGAATACGTCCCACGCGCTCTTTCTTGCCTTTTGTGGAGTTGTATACATAGGAACCGGAGTTCATCGTTCCGGAATACACACGGAAAAATGCCAGTTTTCCTACGAACGGGTCCGCCATGATCTTGAATGCCAGTGCAGAGAACGGCTCTTCGTCGGAAGAATGTCTCTCCACCTCATTGCCGTCCATATCCGTACCCTTGATAGACGGAATGTCGGTCGGCGCCGGCATATACTCCAGGATAGCATCCAGGAGCCTCTGTACACCTTTATTCCTGTATGCACTTCCGCAGCATACCGGAACTGCCGTACACTCACAGGTCGCTTTCCGAAGAGCAGCTTTCATCGACTCAACGGACGGCTCTTCGCCCTCCAGGTATTCCATCATCAGATCATCATCCAGCTCGCAGATCTTTTCCACAAGCTCAGTACGATATAATTCAGCGTCGTCCTTCATATCATCTGGAATATCGGTGATAGAAATATCGTCGCCCTTGTCATCATTGTAAATATACGCCTTCATCTCGAACAGGTCGATGATTCCCTGGAATTCATCTTCCTTTCCGATCGGAAGCTGCAGGCAGATGGCATTTTTACCCAGACGGGTCTTAATCATCTCCACTGCATTGTAAAAATCTGCACCCAGAATGTCCATCTTGTTGATAAAAGCCATACGGGGTACATTATAGGTGTCAGCCTGACGCCATACATTCTCTGACTGAGGTTCGACACCGCCCTTCGCACAGAAGACGCCCACTGCGCCGTCCAGCACACGAAGGGAACGCTCCACCTCTACGGTAAAGTCAACATGGCCCGGAGTATCAATAATATTGATACGATGCTCCAGAGCACCTGGTTTTGCCTTGCAGTTTTCCTGCTGGGTCCAGTGACAGGTCGTAGCTGCGGAAGTGATCGTGATACCTCTCTCCTGCTCCTGTTCCATCCAGTCCATGGTCGCAGTACCTTCATGAGTATCACCGATCTTATAATTCACACCAGTATAATACAGGATACGCTCGGTCAATGTGGTCTTGCCGGCATCGATATGAGCCATAATCCCGATATTCCTGGTCCTTTCCAACGGATATTCTCTTCCAGCCAATGGATTTTCCTCCTAGAATCTGTAATGTGCAAATGCTTTGTTGGCCTCTGCCATCTTATGCATGTCTTCTTTTCTCTTCACAGCTGCACCGGTGTTGTTCGCTGCATCCATGATCTCGTTTGCCAGTCTCTCTTCCATGGTCTTCTCGCCTCTCTTGCGTGAGAACATGGTCAGCCAGCGCAGAGCCAGCGCCTGACGGCGATCTGCTCTTACCTCGATCGGCACCTGATAGGTTGCACCGCCGATACGTCTTGCCTTCACTTCGAGAACAGGCATGATGTTGTTCATAGCCTCCTCAAAGACTTCCAAAGCCGGTTTCTCGGTCTTTGCCTCTACTTTGGCAAATGCACCATATACAATTTTTTGCGCTACACCTTTCTTGCCGTCCAGCATAATATTGTTGATCAGCTTGGTGACCACTTTATTATTATACAGCGGATCTGCCAATACGTCTCTCTTCTGAGTATGTCCTTTACGTGGCACGTTACTTCCCTCCTTAATACATACTTATCGATGTCAATCGATAAGGCCTACTCATCATTTTTGATTGATAAAGCTCACTTATCGTTCTGAATCAATAAGGCGCGGTTACCGGATGCTATCCGGCACACTGCACTCTTAACTCACAGGTACTCACATGTGTCGTTCTACGTGTGTTCGTGCCCGAATTCTTCTATAAAATAAAACCCGCAGTCATAGGCCTTTTTGATGAACTCCTGGCACAGGCAGCGCTGACGCGATGCCAACAATCATAGTTCTGTTTGTGATGCTTTTTAATTTTCCGGGCCCTGCAGCCCGATCCGGGTTCGCCTGACTTTCACCATGTGCAGCCCGGCGTACTCTGTCCGGCAATGCCGGTACCTTCTTTTTTAATGAACTTACTTCTTGGCGTCTTTTGGTCTCTTGGCACCATATTTAGAACGCGCCTGACGTCTCTTCGCCACACCTGCGGTATCAAGCGTACCACGTACAATATGATATCTGGTACCCGGAAGGTCTTTTACCCTGCCTCCGCGGATTAGAACAACACTGTGCTCCTGAAGGTTGTGACCTTCGCCCGGAATATAGCTGGTAACCTCGATACCATTGGAAAGACGTACTCTGGCAATCTTACGAAGCGCAGAATTCGGCTTCTTCGGAGTCGCAGTCTTCACTGCTGTGCACACGCCGCGCTTCTGCGGTGCTGATGCATCCGTTGGTCTCTTTCTCAGAGAGTTGAACCCTTTCTGCAGAGCCGGAGCAGTGGACTTCTTTACAGATGTCTGTCTTCCTTTTCTTACTAACTGGTTAAATGTTGGCATTCCTTTCACCTCCTGCATATTTGTGACAGGTTTCTCCTGCGACGGTAAGAGTTCTTACCATGACTGCTGTTCTTTTCAGACTCACTGAAAAGCACCCGTGTTATGCACGCATGCCTGATTATTATATATAATACTTTTCGCCTTGTCAAGCAGTTTTACAGAATTCACTACTTTTGCACACTGTTTCTATGTTGAGAAAAGGGATCGTTTTCTCCATGCCACAGACATCTGGGCGGATGTTCTGAACTTCCCGACTGGTACCACGGGCAGTTACTTTCTCCATTCGTCCCACCGCAATATAATTCTGAAGTGCCGAATCTTTCCTTTTCCCTCTTCTTTGCAAGTATGAGTATCGCGGCTGTAAACCCGATACAGCACGGTATAGACAAATAGAGACCCAAAATAAACGAACCTGCAAGGCAACACACAAATCCCGTAATTGCCAGTTCCGTTTTTTTCATTCTCAATCCCACTATCAGCGGAATCAAACCAATCAGCAACCCCATAATCACACTTCCAATAAAGACGCCGTACCAGTAAAACAGTTGTTCCATCTCTTTCTCCCTCCATGCGTATACGATTGTATGATCCACATTATATTCAGGCGAACTGTCGTCTGTATTTCTCTCGGACTTCATTTTCGTCAGTCAGCGGCGGCACCATATCGTCTTTTCAGGCTTCAACGCCGAAATTTCTCCTGCAGAATTCCACCAGATATCATGCAGACATCACACTATGTGATCTCAAAATTTATTATACAAGTATCCGTCCAAAAATCAACCAATATATAGCCGTAAAATTCTTAGGATTCTCTTAATTCGCTGGACACCGCCCTTCTTTGGTGCTATGATAAGGCAAATTTAAAAAGGAGTCCTCTTACATATGCTGAAAACATTTTTAAGGGCACTTTTAAAGCCCTTTTCTTTTCTGCCTGCGATCCTGATGATGTACCTGATCTTCTCCTTTTCTTCCCAGGACGGCAACACTTCCGGAAATTTAAGCTACAAGGTCAGTGAGATCATCGTGGAGTCCGCCAATGAAGCCTTTGAACTACACTGGTCCAGAAGCGACATTAATTACTATATAGAACAGATTCATCATCCGGTCCGAAAACTGGCGCATATGACCGAATATTTTCTTCTGGCCGTCTCTGTCTCATTTCCTCTCTATGTATATGGAGTCAGAGGGCTGTGGCTTCCGATTCTTGCCGGAGGCTTCTGCGTGGGCTTTGCAGCGCTGGATGAATATCACCAGTCCTTCGTAGCCGGACGCGGACCGTCCAAAAAAGATGTAGGCATCGACAGTATCGGTATATTTGCCGGTGTGCTGATGGTTCAGTTTCTGTGTTTTCTCGGACGGCTGACCATTTTCCGTCCTCTGGCAAAGCGAAAGAAAAAATGACCGGACTGCAGAAAACAGACCGCGTGAACGCCACATAAGGGGCGGCTGCAAAATATCAGATCTACACAGTATATGTTACAGACATTTACCTGTCCGGACCATACACTGCAGAATCTTCTTATTTTGCAGCCGCCCTTTTACTTTTCTCTATTCTTCTGTCAGATCCTCTTCCACCTCTATGTCTGCATCGTACTCATCTTCATCAATATAGTCCTCTGCATCCACATTTTCTTCGTCGTCCTCAAAAGTCTCCTTTTCGAACATTTCTTCCGAAAATGTCTGTGTCAGATCCTCTTCATCGTCACTTGAATCCACCAGCTCTTCTTCCAGATCCGTATTCAGCTTTACATCCCGGTAACGCTTCATACCAGTACCCGCAGGAATCAATTTTCCAATGATAACGTTTTCCTTCAATCCAATCAACGGATCAACTTTTCCTTTGATCGCCGCTTCCGTGAGCACCTTAGTGGTCTCCTGGAAGGACGCAGCGGACAGGAAAGAATTCGTCGCAAGCGATGCCTTTGTAATACCGAGCAGCACCTGCTTTCCATCTGCTGGTTCTTTTCCTTCTTTCACCAGCTTCTCGTTCATATCCTCAAACTCAAGAATATCAACCAGCGTACCCGGAAGGAATTCACTGTCTCCATTATCCTCAATGCGGATCTTCTTCAGCATCTGACGAACAATCATCTCAATGTGTTTATCATTAATCTCCACACCCTGCAGACGGTATACTCTCTGCACCTCCTGCAGAAGATAATCCTGAACGGATCTTACACCCTTGATTTTCAGAATATCATGAGGATTGATACTGCCCTCCGTCAATGCATCACCGGCTTCCACATAACTGCCGTCCATAATCTTAATCCGGGAATCAAATGGAATCAGATACGTTTTGGATTCACCGCTCTCATTGTTGCTGACAACGATCTCACGTTTCTTTTTCATATCATTGATGCTGGCAAGTCCGGCAATCTCCGTTACTATCGCAAGACCTTTGGGTTTTCTTGCCTCGAAAAGCTCTTCCACACGTGGAAGACCCTGCGTAATATCGCCGCCGGCCACACCGCCGGTATGGAACGTACGCATCGTAAGCTGTGTACCCGGTTCTCCGATCGACTGTGCCGCGATAATGCCGACTGTCTCGCCTACCTGTACCGCTTCACCGGTTGCCATATTAGCACCATAGCATTTTGCACAGACTCCGATATGAGAACGACAAGTAAGTGCTGTTCGGATGCGAATGCGATCGAACGGCTTTCCGTTTTTATCTACTCCATAATTGACAACCGCCGCCGCACGTCTCGGCGTAATCATATGATTTGCCTTCACAATGATATTGCCGTCTTTGTCACAAATATCCTCGCATACAAAGCGTCCGGTAATGCGTTCCTGAAGAGACTCAATCAATTCTTTACCGTCTGTAAAGGCACTGACTTCCATGCCCGGAAGCTCTGTATCTTTTCCTTCATTGCAGTCCATCTCACGGACAATCAGCTCCTGAGACACGTCTACCAGTCGCCTGGTCAGATATCCGGAGTCCGCAGTACGAAGCGCCGTATCCGACAGACCTTTACGTGCTCCATGAGCGGACATGAAGTATTCCAGTACGTCCAGTCCTTCACGGAAATTAGATTTAATCGGCAGCTCAATCGTATGGCCGGTTGTATCCGCCATCAGACCGCGCATGCCGGCAAGCTGCTTGATCTGCTTATCGGAACCGCGGGCGCCTGAATCTGCCATCATATAAATATTATTATATTTGTCAAGACCGTCCAGAAGCGCTTTGGTAAGAATCGCATCCGTTTCTTTCCATGTTTCCACGACCTCTTTGTAGCGCTCCTCCTCCGTAATTTTACCACGTTTGTAATTACGGGTGATCTTATCCACTGTATCCTGGGCTTTCTTGATCAGATCCGGCTTTTCCGGAGGCACGGTCATATCAGAGATCGATACGGTCATAGCCGCTCTGGTAGAGTATTTATAACCCATCGCCTTGATATCATCCAGCACTTCCGCCGTCCTGGTCGCCCCGTGGGTATTAATCACTTTTTCCAGAATCTGCTTCAGTCCTTTTTTACCCACATGAAAATCCACTTCCAGCTTTAATTCGTTGCCGGGTACGCTGCGGTCAACAAATCCCAAATCCTGAGGCAAAATCTCATTGAATATAAAACGGCCCAATGTAGACTCTTCCGTACTCTGCAACCAGGCCCCGTTCGGCATTTTTTTCGTCACGCGGACTTTAATCCTGCTCTGAAGAGTCAGAGAGCCATTCTCGTAAGCCAAAATCGCCTCATTGACATTTTTAAATGCCTTACCTTCGCCGATCGCTCCCGGTCTCTCCTGCGTCAGATAATAGATTCCAAGTACCATATCCTGAGATGGCACTGCCACCGGACCACCGTCAGAAGGCTTTAACAGGTTATTCGGAGAAAGAAGCAGGAAACGGCATTCTGCCTGTGCCTCCACAGACAGCGGCAGATGAACCGCCATCTGGTCTCCATCAAAATCTGCATTAAATGCAGTACATACCAGAGGATGCAGCTTAATCGCCTTACCCTCCACCAGAATCGGCTCAAAAGCCTGAATTCCCAGCCTGTGAAGCGTGGGGGCGCGGTTCAGCATAACCGGATGTTCTTTGATGACCTCTTCCAGCACATCCCACACCTCGGTCTGAAGACGTTCCACCATTTTCTTGGCGCTTTTAATATTGTGTGCGGCATTGTTTGCCACCAGTTCTTTCATTACAAAAGGCTTGAACAGTTCAATCGCCATCTCCTTGGGAAGACCGCACTGATAGATTTTCAGTTCAGGCCCCACCACAATAACTGAACGACCGGAATAGTCCACACGTTTTCCCAAAAGGTTCTGACGGAAACGGCCGGATTTTCCTTTCAGCATATCAGACAGAGATTTTAATGCCCGGTTGCCGGGTCCGGTTACAGGACGGCCTCTTCTTCCGTTATCGATCAGAGCGTCTACTGCTTCCTGAAGCATACGCTTTTCATTGCGGACGATAATATCCGGAGCACCCAGGTCCAGCAGCCTCTGCAGACGGTTATTGCGGTTGATAATTCTTCTGTACAGATCATTCAGGTCTGAAGTTGCAAAACGTCCTCCATCCAGCTGTACCATTGGTCGCAGATCCGGCGGAATGACTGGAATTGCATCCATAATCATCCATTCCGGTTTGTTTCCGGAACCGCGGAATGCTTCCACAACTTCCAATCTTTTGATAATACGAGCACGTTTTTGCCCGGATGCGTTTTTCAACCCGGCTTTCAATTCCTCGGAATCTTTTTCCAGATCAATCGCCTGCAGAAGTTCCTTGACGGATTCCGCCCCCATACCCACGCGAAAGGCTCCGGATTCTGGATACTTTTCCTTCATATCCTGATATTCTTTTTCTGAAAGCACCTGTTTGTACAAAAGTTCGGTCTTTCCCGGATCAAGTACAATATAGGAAGCAAAATACAATACCTTTTCCAGCGTTCTTGGAGACAGATCCAGAATCAGTCCCATACGACTGGGAATTCCTTTGAAATACCAGATGTGAGACACAGGAGCAGCCAGCTGAATATGTCCCATTCTCTCACGGCGCACGTTCGATTTCGTAACCTCTACGCCGCATCGGTCGCAGACAACGCCTTTATATCTGATCTTCTTATACTTACCACAATGACACTCCCAGTCCTTGCTCGGTCCGAAAATCCGTTCACAGAAAAGACCGTCTTTTTCCGGCTTCAACGTTCTGTAATTGATCGTCTCAGGTTTCTTCACCTCACCCCTGGACCATACGCGAATGGTCTCCGGGGATGCAAGGCCGATCTTGATCGCATCAAAGGTCATTGGCTGGTAAGCCTCATTATTCGTTGTTTCAGGCATGAACGGCACCTCCTCTATTCAAAATCAATCTCTTCATCCAGATCCAGAGTATCGGCATCAGTATCCTCTTCTGTGCTGTCCTCCTCCACGTCCACAAGTTCGTCTCCTTCAAACTCCTGCTTGCTGAAACCAAAGGTTCCCAGAGACTCATTTTCTTCATTGCGGTAACGTCTGCTGTCGCTCTCGAGAATCGAACGAATATCCACATCTCCGTATTCGCTGCTCTCCATAATTTCCACTTCCGTATTGTCATCACGCAGCACACGCACATCCAGTCCAAGAGACTGCAGTTCTTTGAGCAGTACCTTGAAAGATTCCGGAATTCCAGACTCAGGAATGTTATCCCCTTTAATAATTGCTTCATAGGTCTTGACGCGTCCGATAACATCGTCAGACTTGACCGTCAGAATCTCCTGCAGGGTATAAGAAGCTCCATACGCTTCCAGTGCCCAGACTTCCATCTCTCCAAAACGCTGACCGCCGAACTGCGCCTTGCCGCCCAAGGGCTGCTGCGTAACGAGAGAATAAGGACCGGTAGAACGGGCATGAATTTTATCATCCACCAGATGATGCAGCTTCAGGTAATGCATATGTCCGATTGTAACCGGACTGTCGAAATATTCTCCTGTACGTCCGTCTCTCAGACGTACTTTTCCGTCGCGGGAAATGGGCACACCCTTCCAGAGTTTTCTGTGTTCTCTGTTTTCATACAGATAATCCATGACTTCCGGAAGCAGCTCCTGTTCATGCTTCGCTTTAAACTCATTCCAGTCCAGATTTACATAATCGTTCGCAAGATCAAGAGTGTCCATAATGTCATTTTCATTTGCACCGTCAAAGACCGGAGTCGCCACATTAAATCCCAACGCTTTTGCGGCCAGACTTAAATGAATCTCCAGAACCTGTCCGATGTTCATACGAGACGGCACGCCAAGCGGATTCAGCACGATATCCAGCGGACGTCCATTGGGCAGAAACGGCATGTCTTCCACTGGAAGCACACGGGAAACCACACCCTTGTTGCCATGGCGGCCTGCCATCTTGTCGCCCACGGAAATCTTTCTTTTCTGTGCAATATAAATGCGGACTGCCTGATTGACTCCCGGAGACAGTTCATCTCCGTTTTCTCTCGTAAATACTTTGGCATCTACAACGATACCATATTCTCCATGGGGCACTTTCAAAGAAGTATCGCGCACTTCTCTGGCCTTCTCTCCGAAGATTGCACGCAGAAGTCTCTCTTCCGCCGTCAGCTCCGTTTCCCCTTTGGGAGTTACTTTTCCTACCAGAATATCTCCAGCGCGGACTTCCGCACCTACACGGATAATGCCTCTGCTGTCCAGATCTTTGAGCGCGTCATCACCGACGCCCGGAACATCCCTTGTAATCTCCTCCGGCCCCAGCTTTGTATCACGGGCTTCCGCCTCGTATTCTTCAATATGGATCGATGTATACACATCGTCCATAACCAGTCTTTCACTCAACAGTACCGCATCCTCATAGTTGTAACCTTCCCAGGTCATAAAACCGATCAGAGGATTCTTACCCAGAGCAATCTCACCGTTAGAGGTAGACGGACCATCCGCGATCACCTGTCCTGCTTCTACACGGTCGCCTTTGAATACCATAGGCCTCTGATTATAACAGTTGCTCTGATTGCTTCTGGTAAATTTGGTCAGATGATACGTATCGCGTACTCCGTTATCCTGACGTACTACAATCTCATTGGACACGGAACGTTCTACCACACCTGAATTTTTTGCAATCACGCATACGCCGGAGTCCACTGCTGTCTTCTCTTCCATACCTGTACCGACTACCGGAGCCTCTGTCAGCATCAACGGCACAGCCTGGCGCTGCATGTTAGAACCCATCAAAGCTCTGTTTGCGTCATCATTCTCCAGGAACGGAATCAGCGCAGTCGCCACAGAAAACACCATCTTCGGCGATACATCCATGAAATCGAACATCGTCTTTTCATATTCCTGTGTCTCTTCACGATAACGGCCGGATACGTTGTTGCGGACGAAATATCCATTCTCATCCAGAGGCTCATTCGCCTGCGCCACATGATAATTATCCTCTTCATCCGCAGTCATATAGACCACTTCTTCCGTCACCCGTGGATTCTTCGGATCGCTTTTATCTATTTTACGGTACGGTGCTTCTACAAAACCGTACTCGTTAATCCTCGCATAGCATGCAAGGGAATTGATCAGACCGATGTTGGGACCTTCAGGAGTCTCAATCGGACACATTCTTCCATAATGAGAATAGTGCACGTCGCGAACCTCAAATCCTGCACGATCCCTAGACAGACCTCCAGGTCCCAGCGCAGACAGACGTCTCTTGTGCGTCAGCTCACCCAGAGGATTGTTCTGGTCCATGAACTGTGAAAGCTGCGAAGAACCAAAAAATTCTTTTACGGCAGCTGTCACCGGTTTGATATTGATCAGAGACTGCGGAGATATTCCTTCCGTATCCTGTGTCGTCATGCGCTCGCGTACGACTCTCTCCAGACGAGAAAGACCAATCCGGTACTGATTCTGAAGCAGTTCGCCCACCGCGCGAATCCGACGGTTGCCAAGATGATCGATATCATCATGATTGCCGAGTCCATACTCCAGATGCATGTTATAATTAATGGATGCAAGAATGTCATCCTTTGTAATATGCTTGGGAACCAGGTCCGAAGCTTCTCTGCAAATCGCCTCTTTTAATTCTTCCTGATCCGTATATTCCTCCAAGAGCTTTTCCAGCACCGGATAGTAAACCAGCTCTCTGATCCCAAGCTCTTTTGGATCGCAGTCTACATATTTCTTCAGATCCACCATACGGTTCGTAAGCACTTTGATCTTCCGCTCTTCTCCTGCAATCCACACATACGCGATTCCGGAATCCTGGAGTCTGGAAGCTAGCTCTGCATCTACCTTCGTACCTGCTTCTGCCAGTACTTCTCCCGTAAACACATCCACAACATCCTCTGCCAGCACATGTCCGCGAATGCGATTTTTCAGCGAAAGCTTTTTATTGAATTTATAACGGCCGACTTTTGCCAGATCATATCTTCTGGGGTCAAAAAACATACCTGTAATCAGGCTCTCTGCACTTTCCACCGCCAGAGGCTCACCCGGACGAATCTTCTTATATAACTCCAGAAGTCCCTCCTGATAACTCTCAGCAGTATCTTTGGCCAGGGATGCCACGATCTTCGGCTCCTCCCCGAACAACTCCAGAATCTCTGCATTCGTGCCGTATCCAAGGGCACGGATCAAAACAGTAATCGGCACTTTACGGGTTCTGTCAACGCGAACATAGAATACGTCATTGGAATCTGTCTCATACTCCAGCCACGCACCTCGGTTTGGAATTACAGTACAGGAGAACAGAAGCTTACCAACCTTGTCATGGTCAATACCATAGTAGATGCCGGGGGAACGCACCAACTGGCTGACTATGACACGCTCCGCCCCGTTGATCACAAATGTTCCTGTCTCGGTCATCAGGGGCAGATCTCCCATAAATATCTCATGTTCATTGATTTCATCCGTTTCTTTGTTATAGAGACGGACCCTTACCTTCAAAGGAGCTGCATAGGTAGCATCACGTTCTTTACACTTCTCAATCGTATTCTTTGCATTTTCTTTCTCCAGTGTAAAGTCAGTAAACTCCAGGCTCAGCTTTCCACTGTAATCGCTAATCGGAGAAATATCCGCAAACGCCTCGCGGAGTCCTTCATCCAAAAACCACTGGTAGGAATCTCTCTGGACCTCTATCAAATTCGGCATTTCAAGGACTTCCTTCTTCCTCGAATAGCTCATTCGGCTGCTTTTGCCGGATCTGACAGGTTTAATTCTGTTCTTTTCCATTGACATTTCACCCCTTATATTTTAATAACTACGTGTTCCGATAAAACCGTAACAAAACCAGGCAAGGCTTTGCGCATACCTCACCACAATAGTGCATCTTACACAATACCACAAGTTTTCAACTGTGTCAACGAAATTTTTCCATAAATCAGAAGTATAAAACAAGAAAAGGGATACCGCCCATGCGATATCCCTCAACCTTCTGCCTGATTATTTCAGAGTAACCTTAGCGCCTTCGCCTTCCAGTTTTGCCTTAAGCTCTTCAGCTTCAGCCTTGGATGCACCCTCTTTTACGATCTTCGGAGCGCCGTCAACAACATCCTTCGCCTCTTTCAGGCCAAGACCGGTAGCTTCACGTACCACTTTGATTACCTTAACCTTATTCGGGCCAACTTCCGTCAGCTCTACGTCGAAGGAATCTTTCTCTTCTGCCGGAGCAGCGCCGCCGTCACCCGCTGCTGCAACCACAACACCTGCTGCTGCGGATACGCCAAACTCTTCCTCACAAGCTTTTACCAGTTCATTTAACTCCAATACGGTCAATTCTTTGATTGCATCGATAAATTCTGCAGTAGTTAATTTTGCCATTTTGTTTTACCTCCAATTTATAATTTGTATGCTTTTTTCACAACCGGCACTTTCATGCCAAGCGTTGTCTCTCTCTGGTTATGCAAAACCGGACAGCCTTTACGCCTCTTTGCTCTCTGCGATCTGATTCACGACGCGTGCAAAATTCGCAATCGGGCTGTTCATGCTGCCAAGAAGTCTTCCCAGAAGTACTTCTCTGGACGGAACATTCGCGATCGCGACCATTCCTTTAGCATCATAATAGTTGCCTTCTACCACGCCTGCTTTGATCTCAAGCTTATCTGCTGTCTTGGCAAATTTCGCAATAATTCTTGCCGGAGCAGTCGCGTCCGTCTTGGAAACAGCAATAGCGGAAGGACCTTCCAGATGCTGTGCCAACGGCTCGAACTCTGTTCCCTTAATCGCAAAATTCAGCATGGTATTTTTGTAAACCTTGTAGATAATTCCTTCTGCTCTCATCTGTTTGCGAAGCTGTGTATCCTGCTCAACAGTCAGACCGCAGTGATCAACCAGAACAACACCGGCAGCGCCTTCCAGATTTGCAGAAATCTCTTCTATAACCGGTCTTTTCAGTTCAACTTTTGCCATGTATGGTTTCCTCCTTATAGATTTTTGGATGACAACCTTTAAAAGAAAAACCTCCGTGCCACAGACACAGAGGTTTCGTAAGTCATTCTGAACAGAACGCTTTCCTCGGCAGGCGGTTTCCTCTTATGCTTTGCAGCACCTGCTGTCTTCGGGCAGTCATACATCTTATATCATAATTTATATCGAATGTCAACACCTTCTGAAGTTCTTAAGAAAGTTTCATCGGATTCACCTTCACACCCGGTCCCATAGTCGGAGCGATGGTGACACTCTTTAAGAACTGACCCTTTACAGCAGAGGGTTTTGCTTTGATGATGGCATCCATAAGCGTCTGGAAGTTGTCCGCTAACTGCTCCTCTGTAAAAGAAGCTTTTCCGATCGGCACGTGGATAATATTTGTCTTATCAAGTCTGTACTCAATCTTACCGGCTTTAATATCATTCACTGCTTTGGTCACATCCATAGTTACAGTTCCCGCTTTCGGGTTCGGCATCAGACCTTTCGGTCCAAGGATACGGCCCAGACGTCCGACAACGCCCATCATGTCTGGAGTCGCAACAACGACATCAAAATCAAGCCAGCCGCCCTGAATCTTCGGCACCAGTTCCTCTGCGCCTACAAACTCTGCGCCAGCCGCCTGCGCCTCATCTGCTTTTGCCGCCTTCGCAAATACCAGAACACGCACCTGCTTTCCGGTTCCGTGCGGCAGTACAACCGCACCGCGGATCTGCTGATCAGCATGACGTCCGTCACATCCGGTACGGATATGCGCCTCGATTGTCTCGTCAAATTTTGCGGTTGCCAGTTTCTTTACAAGTGTAATCGCTTCATCTCTGTCATACTGCGTCAGCTTATCGTATGATTTTAAAGCCTCAACATATTTCTTACCATGTTTCATATTCTCTTCAACCTCCTGGTGGTAATTGCGGGAATCTCCCTCCCACGTCATTTTTCAGCAACAGTTTTAATCGTCTACTACTGTAATACCCATACTTCTCGCAGTTCCCGCGATCATGCTGATTGCAGCATCAAGGCTTCCTGCTGTCAGATCCGGCATTTTCAGTTCAGCAATCTTCTGAACTTCGGATTTCTTGATCGTAGCAACTTTGTCTCTCTTTGAATTAGCGGAAGCAGTTTTCAGTCCGCATGCTTTCTTCAGTAATACTGCTGCCGGCGGAGTTTTGGTAATAAAGCTGAAGCTTCTGTCAGCATATACCGTAATAACAACCGGAATGATCATGTCGCCCTGGTCTGCAGTTCTTGCGTTGAACTCTTTTGTGAACTGTACAATGTTCACGCCATGCTGACCAAGAGCCGGACCTACTGGCGGAGCTGGTGTAGCCTTTCCAGCAGGAATCTGTAATTTGATATAACCTGTAACTTTTTTTGCCATAACTAAGGCACCTCCTATTGTGGTAATGGCGGGAATTTCCCTCCCACGATCTGCAGAAAACGATTTTTCCAACAGACCATTTACATTTTTCTGATTTCTGTGAAACTTATCTCAACCGGCGTTTCACGGCCGAACAGGTCGACATTGATTGTCACGCTTTGTTTGTTTTCATTGATGGCCTGGATGGCACCCACGGTATCCTTCCACACACCGCCAATAACGACAACACTGTCGCCCTCTGCATAATCCACCTGAACAGAATCCATCTGAATTCCGAGCGGTCTCATCTCTTCGTCTGTAAGCGGAACTGGTTTGGACCCGGGACCAACAAATCCGGTCACACCTCTGGTATTACGAACCACATACCAGGTGTCATCATTCATGATCATATTGATCAGGACATAACCCGGGAACATTTTCTTCTGAACCTGACGGCTCTGACCGTCCTTCAGCTCTACCACATCCTGCATCGGGACTCTGACTTCCAGAATCTGCTCTTCAAGGTGTCTGTTTTCGATTGTCTTCTCAATGTTGGCCTTTACCTTATTCTCATACCCTGAATAGGTATGAACTACATACCAGTTTGCCTCTGACATAAAATCACCTTTCCCTGAACTATAATGTCACCAGAATGTCAATCCCGATCGTCATGATCATATCCAGTATCTTGATAATGAGAGCCAATGCAACAGAAACACCGACTACCGCAATGGTCTGTTTCGTTAGTGATTTTTGATCTGGCCAGACAATTTTTCTGAATTCAGCCTTCATGCCTTTAAACCAGCCTGTCTTCTGGACCTTTTTGGTCTCTCCCATTTTCTCACTTCCTTTACTCGCCCGGGGCAGGATTACTTCGTCTCCTTATGAAGAGTATGTCTCTTACAGAAACGACAATATTTTTTAGTCTCCATTCGATCCGGATGCAGTTTTTTCTCTTTTGTCATGTTGTAGTTCCGCTGCTTGCACTCCGTACATGCCAATGTGATTCTTACGCGCACAACTTTCCACCTCGCTTTTATACATTTTCTTTGGTGACCCTGCGGCGGTCACCGGTTTTTTAGGCATAAAAAAAAAGCCTAAACTTCCAGTCGCATGGCTACTATAACATAGCAAAAGCGCAAAGTCAAGGTTTTTCCGCATATTCGAGTCATATTACAGCACAAAGCTGCCGTATTTCTTTGACCGCCCGCCAAACAAACAGGGCTGCCGCAAAATGCATTCCTGACGGTTTGCTCAGCACTTACATGGAACCTATCGGACGGACAAAACCATTCCTCAGTCCGCCCTGATCCACACAGAATTCTGAGTGAACAGACCGTGTCATTTTTGCTGCAACCCTTTATCTTACAGACTATTCAGATACGGAGATTGTGTCCGCCTCTTCTGCGGCGATCGCTTCTTCATATCTGTCCAGGATCATCGTCTGAATCGAGTCTCTCGTAAGCGAATTGATCGGATGAGCGATATCCCGATATTCCCCATCTGAAGCTTTTCTGCTCGGCATCGCAATAAACATTCCTTTCTCTCCTTCGATGACCTTGATGTCATGAACAACAAACTCTTCATCGATTGTGATCGATACAACGGCTTTCATCTTTCCTTCTTTTGCCACTTTACGAACCCGTACATCTGTAATTTTCATGATAAAACTCCTTTTCACCTGACACCTTACCAGAACGTGTTTGAAAATCCATTCCCGCCTCCTGCACGTCCCACTCCGCAAAAGATCTGTCCAGAATACACTTTGCGCAATCCACTGTGCAGTGTTGATCTGCATCATATATCCTGCAGACTGTGACGTACAGCTGACAGAAAGCATCTTAAACCCGCTCTAAAACTTAGAACTACATGATATATCTGTCATTTTTTTCAATGACTACTTTCACGCCGTTCTCACCCACATGGCGGGAATTCGCGCGAATCGTATCCCTGCTTTCCACGATGCAGTTCTCGATATACGTATTATCTCCGAGATATACATCGTTCAAAATAATTGAATTTTTGATCACACAGTTGTTCCCCACGAATACCTTTTTAAATAAAACGGAATTCTCAACCGTGCCGTTGATGATACAGCCGCTGGCTACCAGACTGTTCTTTACATTTGAACCTGTGTTGTATTTTGCCGGCGGCAAATCCTGTACTTTGGAATAGATCTCCGGATATTCCTGCAGAAAATGTTTTCTCACATCCGGCTTCAGGAAATCCATATTGGTCTCATAATAAGACTCCACAGAGGAGATGCTGTTCCAATAGCTTTCCATCCGATATACATAGATCTTTTTTACATTCTTGTATCGAATCAGAATATCCCGTACAAAATCATAACGATCTTCCTGTGCACACTTCTCAATCAGCTCAATCAGCTGGCGTCTGCGTATGATGTAGATCCCGCAGGAAACAAGTGTTGCATCTGTCGTCATGGGTTTTTCTTCCATATCGATCAGTCTTCCGTTCCCGTCATCTTTGACTACGCCGAAGCGGCTCATATCCGTATCTTCCGGCATCTCCTTGCATACGACAGTGATATCGGCCTTCTTATCAATATGGTATTCCAGCACTTTGTTGTAATCCATCTTATAGACACCGTCACCGGACGCTATCACTACATAAGGTTCATGGCTCTGCTTTAACCAGTCCAGATTCTGATAGATGCAGTCCGCCGTGCCTCTGTACCAGAAGTTATTGTCCGCAGTTACCATAGGAGTAAAAATATAAAGTCCTCCCTGCTTTCTTCCAAAATCCCACCATTTGGAAGAACTCAGATGTTCGTTCAGAGAGCGGGAATTATACTGGGTCAGCACTGCCACTTTCTGAACATGGGAATTGGACATATTACTCAGCGAAAAATCTATTCCCCGATAGCTTCCTGCCACCGGCATAGCCGCAATGGCACGCTTGGTAGACAGCTCTTTCATTCTGTGATTATTACCGCCTGCTAAAATCAATCCTATCGCTCTCATTACCTGTCACCTGCCTTAATCAATGTCTCACCGCTTTCAAGCGCTCCATTCGGATAATCACTGTTCAGTGTTTCACCGGAAACCGCAGTATTCAGGCCAATCTGCACTCCGGGCGGTATCACTGTATTTTCCCCGATCGTCACCAAGCCAAAAGAATATACTTTGGGATTTACTTTATTGGGAATATTCTCTCCCGTACCCAAAATACAGTTTTCTCCGATTGTCACTTCCTCTGCAATGATTGATCTGTCCACCTGGCATCCCGCCCCGACCGATGTGTTTTTCATAATGATGGAATCGCGCACCACGGCTCCTTTTCCGACCATGACGCCGGCTCCGATGACAGAGTTGATTACAGTTCCTTCGATAGTTGAGTTGCCGCAGACGATACTCCTCTCAATAAATCCGTCTTCCGATACATAAAGAGGCGGCACTGCATCGCTCTTGGTATAAATTTTCCAGAACTCCTCATACAGATTAAACTCCGGAATAATATCAATAAGCTCCATATTTGCTTCCCAGTAAGAGCCCAGAGTTCCTACATCTTTCCAGTAACCGTTATATTCATAAGAGAAAAGACGCTCTCCATTTTCCAGACAGTTCGGCAGAATATGCTTTCCAAAATCACAGTTCGGCACATTCCTCATCTTGATCAGGGCGTCTCTGAGCACTTTCCAGGTAAAAATATAGATACCCATGGATGCCAGATTACTTCTTGGATTCGCAGGTTTTTCTTCAAACTCATTAATCTGACCGTTTTCATCCGTAATCACAACACCGAACCGCCCTGCCTCTTCCCAGGGAACCGGCATGCACGCAATCGTAACAGCGGCATTATTCTCTTTATGATATTCCAGCATCACCTCATAATCCATCTTATAAATGTGATCGCCCGAAAGAATCAAAACATAGTCCGGGTTATATGTATCAATATAGTCGATATTCTGGTAAATCGCATTGGCGGTTCCGGAATACCAGTCGCTTCCTGCACTTTTCTCATAAGGAGAGAGCACGGTCACTCCTCCATTATTGCGGTCAAGATCCCATGGCATGCCGATCCCGATATGTGTATTCAGGCGCAGCGGCTGATACTGAGTCAGCACTCCAACCGTATCGATGCCCGAATTGATACAGTTACTGAGGGGAAAATCGATAATACGGTATTTTCCGCCAAATGCCACTGCAGGTTTTGCCACCTTCGCAGTAAGCACTCCCAGTCGGCTTCCCTGTCCGCCCGCCAAAAGCATGGCAATCATTTCTTTTTTAATCACACTATCACCTCTTGCTGTAACATTAAAATGCTTTGATGGAAATATTATACCATACCTTCTGTAAATAGTGAATATTTTCACATAAAATAGTTCCTGTTTTTTTAACATTTAACGATTTTTTATTCGTTTTTAGAAAACAAAATGCATTTCGTTTCGGCATAATTCATATAAAATTTTCTTTTTTCTCACTGTTTTCATAATCCCCTTCTATTTTCTCCCGGCCGAAACATTGATTTTTCCTGTAAACAAAGTATAATAAAAAGAAAAAAGGAGAATTTCCATTATGTATCAGATAGATTTTCATACCCCGGTACACGTTCATTTCATCGGCATAGGCGGAATCAGCATGAGTGGACTTGCCGAAATTCTTATAAAAGAAGGGTTTACTGTATCCGGTTCGGACGCCTCCCGTTCCGCCCTTACCAGCCATCTCGAATCTCTTGGCATATCTGTCGACTACGGGCAGCGTGCCGAAAATATCCGCAGAGGCATCGATGTCGTCGTCTATACCGCCGCGATTCATAAAGACAATCCGGAATTCGCCGCTGCTGTCTCCGCAGAACTTCCCATGCTCACAAGGGCTGAACTTCTGGGACAGATTATGACCAACTACCGCACCGCAGTAGCAGTGGCAGGAACTCACGGAAAGACCACCACAACTTCCATGCTTTCCATGCTGTTTTTAAATGCGCAAAAAGATCCCACGATCACCGTCGGCGGCATTCTTCCGGAAATCGGCGGCAATATACGGGTCGGACATTCTGACATATTTTTGACAGAAGCCTGTGAATACACCAACAGCTACCTTTCTTTTCATCCGACTGTCGGCATTATATTAAATATAGAAGAAGACCATATGGATTTTTTTAAAGACATTGCAGATATCCGCGATTCTTTTCACAAATTCGCCTGTCTTCTGCCCGCAGACGGACTCCTGGTTCTGAACGCAGAAATCGAGCATCCCAAAGAAATCACAGATGATATAAAAGCGCGCACGGTTACCTATGGCTTTACTGGTACAGAAGATTATTATGCAGACGCCGACAGCATTACCTACGACGAAAACGGCTGTGCTTCTTTTCTATTATACTGCCGGCGTCAGTGTATCGGTCCGGTCGCGCTGAATGTTCCCGGTATTCACAACATATCCAATGCTCTGGCCGCACTGGCAACGGCACTGGAACTTGGCATCAGGTTTGACGATGCCGCGGCGGGTTTAAACGCTTTTCACGGCACACAGCGCCGCTTCCAGTACAAAGGACAAAGAGAGGGCGTCACGGTTGTCGATGATTACGCGCATCATCCCACAGAAATCCGCGCAACGCTTACCACCGCCTCTCACTGTCCTCACAGAGAGCTCTGGTGTGTGTTCCAGCCTCACACGTATACCCGCACACAGGCGTTTTTAAACGAATTCGCTCAGGCGCTTTCGCTTGCAGATCATGTTATTCTGGCAGATATCTATGCCGCACGGGAGCAGAACACCATTGGTATAAGTTCCATGGATCTTTTAAAAGAACTGCAGAAAACCGGAACTGACTGCTGTTACCTGCCGTCTTTTGAAGAAATTGAAAAATTTTTATTAAAAAAATGTATGCACGGCGACCTGTTGATAACTATGGGGGCAGGAGATGTGCTGAAAATCGGGGAAAATCTGCTTTCCCGCTAGAGTTATCCACATTATCCACATGTTTATCAACACCATAAGTTGTATAGGCATGTGGATTTTTTCGTGGATAATATATTTACATAATATTTTCAATATTTGATCTCCAAAATTGCGGTTTTTTCCGATTTTCTGTCGTTTTTTGTCGAAACTGGTTTCCCATAATAAAAAATGTCCACCAAGTTATCCACATTATCCACATGTTATTTCCCCAGACTTTTCCTGACCTTCTGCAATCTTCCAGGCTATTTTCTTTTTTTCAGCGTTATGATATAATGAGCGTCAGCCAGAACATGTTTGAAAATTTGTTTCTGGCAGATGTACGTCACAGTTACGTCGAATCGTTTATCTGCAGCCAGATAGCACAAAATAATCCCAGTCCGCAAAGATACGGACGAAAGGATACGCGGCGCTGACCGAAGTCAAAGCTGCAGATATCAGAAACTCTGCCAATTCATAAGGAACAACGAAGTGGAAGTGTGATTATGAACCAGTTTATTTTGAAAACCGAGATTCCGGCCGGCACGACCGGCGTCTCAAATCATTTTCTGGATTATTATATGCCCAAGGCCAACGGAGAATATGTAAAAGTCTATCTTTATCTTCTTCGTGCCCTCCGCCACCCGTCAAGAGAACTGTCGGTCACGATACTGGCCGACGCGCTGGAACATACGGAAAGCGACATTCTTCGCGCCCTGAAATACTGGGAAAAACAGAAAATTCTCCGTCTGGAATGCAACCGCGCAAATGAGCTGCAGGGCATCTACCTGCTGGAAATCCCTCTGCCGGATTATGCAACAGAGCCCCTTGTCTGTCAGCAGAACGAAGTTTCCAAAAATTCTCTGCCAGCCAAAAAAGCCTACAGCAGAAATGATCTGTCTCAGTTTTCCGGCCAGGCCGAATGCCGTCAGCTTCTGTTCGTATGTGAGCAGTATTTAAAAAAATCCCTTTCGCCTTCCGAGATCGAAACACTGCTTTATTTCTATGACCAGCTTCATTTTTCCGCCGATCTGATTGAATACCTGGTAGAATATTGTGTCTGCAAGGGAAGCCGAAGCATCCATTACATAGAAACCGTCGCCCTTGCCTGGGCCGAAGCAGGCATTACCACGGTTCAGCAGGCAAAAGAACGGACCACGACTTATACCCGCGGCTGTTTTGCCATCATGAAAGCATTTGGCATTAATGACCGGAATCCCGTGGAACCGGAGTTGAAATATATCGAAAAATGGCTGCAGGTTTATGACTTTACGCTGGAACTTGTGCTCGAAGCATGCCGGCGGACAATGGAGCGCCTGCACAAGCCCAGTTTCGAATACGCAGATCGGATTTTAAAGAAATGGACGGATCAGAAAGTACACAATCTGGAAGATGTCAAAGCTCTGGATCAGGCCCATAAAAAACAGGGACAACAGACAAAAACCACCCCCGCCGCCCGTTCCACCGGCTTTTCCAACTTCGAACAGCGTGATTATGATTTTGATAAACTGGAGCAGCAGCTCCTTCAAAGCCAGTAAAGAAACCGCAGGAGGATTCCATGCCGCTGACCAACAGGCAATATGACGCTATCATGCGCGGTTACGACCGCAGGCAATATCAGAACTACCGGGAACAATGCGCCCGAACAGACGAAATTTATCATAAAATTCCGGAAATCCGCAGGATCGACGAAGCCGTTTCTGACAGCAGTATCAAACATGCGGAACAGATTTTTGCTCTGCAGAAACAAAAGTTCTCAGAAAACCGAAAATTCACACTGGAGCATCTGAAGAGCCGTCTTGATTCCCTGCGGGAAGAAAAAGAATCTCTGCTTTTGCAGGCCGGATATCCAGCCGATTATCTTGACATGCATTACACCTGTCCAGATTGTCAGGATACCGGCTATATCGGCCGGAAAAAATGCCGCTGCTTTCAGAGAGAAGAAATAAAACTTCTATATTCTTCTTCCCGGCTGGAAACTGTTCTGTCAGAAGAAAATTTTTCCACGCTTTCTTTTGAGGTCTATGACGATGAGCAAAAGGCCGTCATGCCTGCCATCATCCGTGTCTGCAGAGATTTTGTAGACACGTTTGACAAAACCTGCAAAAACCTGCATTTTTATGGTCCGGTAGGAACCGGAAAGACATTTCTGTCCAACTGTATCGCCAAAGAACTGCTGAACAGAGGATATTCTGTTGTTTATTTTACCGCTTTTCAGTTTTTTGAACTTTTTTCCGCACAGACTTATACAGAATCAGAATCACAGATGCAGCACCACGGAATATTACTCGAAAGCGACCTTTTGATCCTGGACGACATTGGCACAGAACTTGCCAACACATTTACCGTATCCAAGTTGTTTCAAATCCTGAACGAACGGGCTCTGCGCAGAAAATCCACAATCATTTCCACCAACCTGTCACCCAGAGATTTTCGGGACATCTACAGCGAACGCATCTTTTCCCGTATTACAAGCTCGTATACGCTGCTGAAATTCTGTGGGAGCGATATCCGGATACGCAAAAAAATTTCCCGTTCTCTCTGAAATCCCTTGACGATGACAGAATGGAAATGTTATAAACATTTTAACAGACAAACCATTAACCCAAGTATACTTTTGGAGGATCGATCATGAATATACAACGCAGCGAACGTGTTCTTGAAACTATACCTGTAGGTTCTCTCGGCATTATTCCTCTTCCAAGCTGTAAAGAACTCGGCCGGAAGGTAGATGAATATCTGGTACAATGGCGTCGGGAAAGCGCCAACGAGCACAAAAACACCATCGCCTTTCAGGGTTATGAACAGGATTCCTATATCGTTGATGCAAAAGTCCCCAGATTTGGTTCCGGAGAAGCCAAAGGCATCGTTCAGGAATCTGTACGCGGACGTGATCTGTATCTTATGGTCGACGTATGCAATTACAGCCTGACTTACTCTCTCTGTGGAAAAACAAACCACATGTCTCCGGACGATCATTATCAGGATCTGAAACGCATCATTGCCGCTTGCGCAGGCAAGGCCAGACGGATCACTGTCATCATGCCGTTTCTTTATGAAAGCCGGCAGCACAAGCGTTCCACCAGGGAATCGCTGGACTGCGCACTGGCCCTGAAAGAACTGGTGCGTATGGGAGTTGACAATATTCTTACTTTTGACGCCCATGACCCCCGTGTACAAAATGCCATTCCTCTGCACGGATTTGAGACTGTACAGCCTTCTTATCAGTTTATCAAAGCTCTTCTTGGCAATGTCCCTGACCTTCAGGTTGACAGTGATCACCTGATGGTTGTAAGTCCTGATGAAGGCGGCATGAGCCGCGCTATCTATATCGCCAACATCCTCGGCGTGGACATGGGTATGTTTTACAAACGCCGCGATTATACCAGAGTAATCAACGGCCGCAATCCGATTGTAGCGCACGAATTTCTGGGAAGCAATGTGGAAGGAAAAGATATCATTGTCATCGACGACATGATTTCTTCCGGGGAAAGCATGATTGATGTAGCCGGAAAGCTGAAAGAACTGCATGCAGGTCGGATTTTTCTCTATTCCACCTTCGGTCTTTTTACCAACGGCATGGAAAAATTCGACAAAGCCTATGAAGAGGGACTTTTTTATCGCCTGCTGACCACCAACCTGGTCTATCAGGCTCCCGAGCTTTTAGAACGGCCCTATTATATCTCCTGTGAAATGAGCAAGTATATTGCGCTTCTGATTGATACCCTCAATCATGATGCCTCGATCAGCGATCTTCTGGATCCATACGACCGCATCCACCGGCTCCTGAGAAAATATAAGGACGGTGAACTGTAACGCCAATACTTATGAGGAATATTTATGAAAAATTTTATTTTTATCTCACCTACTTTTCCCGGCAATTATGAAAATTTCTGCATTGCGCTAAAAGCAAACGGTGTCAACGTACTGGGAATCGGAGATGCCCCTTATGACTCGCTCTCTTCCAGACTTCGGAGCGCACTGACTGAATATTACCGTGTGGACAATATGGAGGACTATGACGATATGTTCCGCGCGGTTGCATTTCTTTCTTTTCGCCACGGAAAAATCGACTGGCTGGAAAGCAACAATGAATACTGGCTGATGCAGGACGCACAGCTGCGCGAGGACTTTCATATTACGACCGGACTGATGCCACGGGACATGGCTCTTATCAAATACAAATCCAAAATGAAAGAAGGCTATAAAAAAGCCGGTATTCCCTGCGCCCGCCATCATCTGATCAGCGACATTGCCAGCGCCCGCGCTTTTATCCGCCAGACGGGCTATCCGGTCATTGTAAAACCCGACTCCGGCGTCGGCGCATCAGACACCTGGAAAATCAGCGACGAACAGGAATTGAAACGTTTTTTCTGCAATATCCCGTCTGTACCTTATATTATGGAAGAGTTTGTACCCGGGGAAATCTGTTCCTATGACGCCATAGTCAACAGCAAAGGAAGCGTTCTGTTTGAGACCGGAAACATCTCTCCCATCTCGATTATGGACTGCGTCAATGATCATGAGGCTATTCACTTTTATATTGTTGATCATCTGGCCGAGGATTTGAAGAAATACGGCCGCGCCTGTCTGAAGGCCTTTCGCGTGCGCAGCCGTTTTGTTCATCTGGAATTTTTCCGTCTGACAGAAGATCACAAATATCTGGGCAAAAAAGGCCAGGTGGTCGGACTGGAGGTCAATATGCGTCCATCCGGAGGACCCACTCCGGATATGATCAACTTTGCCTACAGCACCAACTGCTATCAACACTATGCGGATATGATCGTCTACGACCGCCTCCGTCACAAAAGCAGATCTACTCCCTGTTTCTGCGCATTTGTAGGGCGCTGGCGGACAGTTTCTTATGCCCATTCCCACCTGGACATCATTCAGACTTTCCGGAATCAGTTAAAAACCGCCGAGGAACTTCCGGAAGTTCTCGCGCATGGCATGGGCAATTTTATCTACCTGGCGAAGCTGGAGAATAAAGAAGACATGGAGAAGTTTTTCCGCTATACACTGGAAGTCGAACCTCCCAAAAAGGAGAAAAGCAAACCAAAAGATACAGAAGAGCCTGCGTGTGCTTCAAAAAATATAATCTAAAAGGACAACACTTTATGCAGATACAGGAAACAAACTGGTACAGCGAACGGCTGTGCCGCAACATGCCCCTGAAAATTTACGGCCACGCAGGAAAACCCTGCCTGGTCCTTCCATCTCAGAATGGTAAATATAATGATTTTGAAAATTTTGGAATGACAGGTGCCTGCGCGCCCTGGATCGAGGCCGGAAAGCTCCGGCTTTTCTGTGTCGATACCATCGACTCTGAAACCTGGTCGTGCGACTGGAAGAATCCTCGGGAACGGATCGAACTGCATGAGCAGTGGATTCAGTATCTGATCCAGGAGGTATCTCCTCTGATGGAACAGTACGGAGCCGGAATACGGTCCATGACTATGGGCTGCAGTATGGGCGCATTTCATGCAGGAAATCTGTTCTTCCGTTTTCCCGACCGCTTTGATGCCACAATCTGCCTGAGCGGCGTCTATGATGCGGCCAATATACTGGGCGGTTATATGGACGATCTTGTTTATCTGAACTCGCCATACCACTGTCTTCAGAACATGCCCGCGAACCACTATTATATGGAGCTTTATCGCCGCAGTCATATGTACATCTGTGTAGGACAGGGCGCCTGGGAAGATGAACTGCTGGCTGACACAAGAAAGCTGGATCATGTACTGAAATCGCAAAATATCCCTGCATTTGTCGACTACTGGGGATATGATGTAAATCACGACTGGGTCTGGTGGCGAAAACAGGCCGCTTATTTTCTGGGAAAATTCATGTGATTTGCCTACATACCGCTATCTGACAGAGACACGAACCCTGAACTGCAGTGCTTGTATGATTTTCTGCGTTATTCTCTACCGGCACAGATTTCATGCATTGTTGTAAAAATAACGATGCATTCTTTATCTGACATCCGCATCATCCGTGCGTCCGCCCTGAAAATCAGACAAGTATCTGCGTTCAGGATTAAAAAATCCAAAAGAGACAGGATTCAGTTTCAAGAATAGAACCGATACTGGTACTGCCCGTTTCCTCTCACAATCAGATACCGCCGTCCATATCCCAGAATCGTAATTCGGACCGGTGTATGCGCATAATGTCCACCAGAATAACGGAAGCTCTGACCTGACTGGAACTTTTTAAAATTCAGTTCATCAACCAGATAGACATCTGAAGCACACTGGAGCCATACTTCCACCGTAAGACGCCCTGTACTGTACGCATATGGAAATTCGATCACAGGAGTGTTTTCTCCCATTCTGCCTCTTTAAAGCCGACCAGTACGGCATTCTCTTTCACAATCAACGGTCGTTTCACAAGCATTCCGTCCGTGGAAAGGAGCGCAATCTGTTCCTCTTCGCTCATGCCGTGCAGCCTGTCTTTCAGCTGCATGGATTTATAGACAAGTCCGCTGGTATTAAAAAACCTTTTCAACGGCAGTCCGCTTCTCTCATACCACGCTTTTAATTCTTCCTCTGTCGGATTCTTCTCCTTGATATCGCGGTCTTCAAAATTCAGCCCGTGGTCCTGGAGCCATTTTTTCGCTTTTTTGCAGGTTGTACATTTCGGATACTCTAAAAATAAAATTGCCATATTCTTTTTCCTTTCGTTTAAAGCCACACTCATTGAATATTACCACCCGTTGTATGTTATAAATCCCAAAACTCCGCTACAGTATATATGATACCATCTTTTTCGATCTTTTACTACACCAGACTGTATTTCGGAAAATGCTTTTGCACAGAGGCATGTCAAAATTTGCAAGATATTTGCATCAGACAAAAATAAATACACAAAATATTCATTTGACATTTTTATCGCGTGCTCCTACAATAAGCAAAGAATCTTTTTTTGGAGGTATGATTATGAAAAAATTAACAATGTTATTTTTATGCTTTGGTCTTCTGTCCGTAGCCGTCGCCGGCTGCGGTTCAAAGGAAGACAATACGCAGACAGCCGGGCAGGAGACCGAGGTTCCGGCCGCCGGCGCAGACACCGGAGATGCCCCGGATACTGATACCGCTGCCGGAGATTCCGAGAGTGAGAGTGCTCTTATGTCGGGTCTGCACCATGTGGAAATCGAAATTGAAGATTACGGAACGATCGCTCTGGAACTGGATGCAGACACGGCTCCCATTTCTGTCACTAATTTTATAAATCTGGCCGACAAAGGCTTCTATGATGGGCTGACCTTCCACCGCATCATCAGCGGTTTCATGATTCAGGGCGGCGATCCGCTGGGAAACGGAACCGGTGGTTCCGATGACACAATCAAAGGAGAATTTTCCAATAACGGTGTGGAAAACGATATTTCGCATGTCCGCGGCGTAATCTCGATGGCAAGATCCATGGATCCTGACAGCGCTTCCTCTCAGTTTTTCATTGTACATGAAGACAGCACCTTCCTTGACGGAGAATATGCCGCTTTCGGGCATGTAACAGAAGGAATCGAGATCGTGGACCAGATCTGCGAGGATACTTCTGTACAGGATGACAACGGAACTGTAGCTGCCGATGATCAGCCTATCATTACGGCCGTCCGGGTAATCGACTGATCTGTCAAAAGCCGAAGTGATCAGCAAAAACCGGGAAAGCTTCCAACGCAATATCGCCTCTGCGTCGGAAGCATTCCCGGTTTATTTTTATTCCTGTTCTCCTACATGATGCTTTCTTGCATATCCGGTCAGTATCAGCGTCAGCGCACCGTCGCCAGTCACATTACACGCAGTCCCGAAACTGTCCTGAAGAGCAAAAATCGTCAGCATCAGAGCAGTCCCCGTATCGTTAAATAAAAGGATACCCGTAATCAGCCCCAGCGACGCCATAACCGTTCCGCCCGGCACGCCGGGAGCTCCGATCGCAAAAACGCCGAGCAACAGGCAGAACAGAACCATGGTTCCTACGGATGGTATCGAACCGTACAGAATCTGAGATACCGTCATGACAAAAAACACTTCTGTCAGCACTGAACCGCACAGGTGGATGTTCGCAAAAAGCGGAATCCCAAAGCTCACCATATCCTCCCGAAGCACGGTGGATTTCCGTGCGCAGCGCAGAGCAACTGCAAGCGTTGCGGCGGATGACATGGTACCGACTGCCGTAATGTACGCCGGGCCGTAATGTTTTACAACTTCGACAGGATTTTTACCGGAATAGATTCCCGCCAGAACATACAGAAGCGTCATCCAGATATAATGGCCGGCCATAACAATAAGAATAACTTTTAAAAAGACCGGCAACTGACGGGTAATCGTACCTTCATACGCCAGTCCGCAGAACGTGCAGGCAATAAACAGCGGCAGAATCGGAATGATGACTCTGCTCACGATCTGCAGCACAATCTGCTGAAATTCTTCCAGTATCCTGGCTGTATGTTCCGATTTCGTCCAGGTCACTCCAAGCCCAAGCAGGATCGAAAATACCAGCGCACTCATTACACTCATAATCTGCGGGATCTCAAGCTGAAAAATAACCTCCGGAAGCTTTTTCAGGCCTTCTACGGAAGATACAATCGACAGATGAGGAATCAGTCCATATCCTGCGAACATGGCAAAAAATGCGGCGCCGACAGACGACACGTAAGCAATCAGCAGCGCCACCCCCAGCATCCTGGAAGCACTTTCCCCCAGACGGGTAATCGAAGGCGCTATGAAGCCAATCACAATCAGCGGAACACAGAAGGTAATGACCTGCCCGATGATCTGTTTTAACGTTACGACAACGTTCATAAAAGGTTCAAATACACCTGTTTCACCTGCTGCCAGACCTGCCAGTATGCCGACAATTACCCCGGCCAGCAGACGAAACGGAAGACTCTGTAAAATTTTCTTCATCCTGTTTTCTCCCTCTTTTCATGAAAATGCCGCAGAAATTTTCCTTTGCGGCAGTCCCATATCCTGTGATCTTCAAAACCGACACTTATTATAGTATAGTCCATTTTGTCAAATCTGACACTGAAATGTGTCTGAAAATTAATAGCCAAAAGTCAAAAATGTCGGACCAAAGGCGCTTTTCCCCTGGTCCAACATTTTGATCAAACTGCATTATCATCATTACATCATCTGCGGTTTACAAATATGCTTTCAAATCATCTGCTTTATCTGTCTTTTCCCAAGGCAGATCCAGATCCGTACGTCCAAAATGACCATATGCGGCAGTCTGCTTATAAATCGGGCGGCGCAGATCAAGCATTTTGATGATTCCTGCCGGACGAAGATCAAAATTCTCACGGATGATCTCCACCAGCTTCTGATCGGAAATTTTCCCGGTGCCAAATGTATCTACCATGACAGACGTTGGCCGCGCGACACCGATCGCATAAGACAGCTGAATCTCGCATTTGTCTGCCAGACCTGCCGCTACAATATTTTTGGCCACATAGCGGGCCGCATAAGCTGCAGAGCGATCGACTTTTGTACAATCCTTTCCGGAAAATGCGCCGCCGCCGTGACGTGCATATCCGCCGTATGTATCCACAATGATCTTACGTCCGGTCAGACCGCTGTCGCCATGAGGACCGCCAATGACAAAACGTCCGGTCGGATTAATGAAAAATTTTGTCTCTGCGTCCACCATATCTGCCGGAAGCACCTCATCAAAGACATATTTTTTGATATCGGTATGAATCTGCTCCTGCGTCACCTCTGCCCCGTGCTGTGTAGACAGAACCACTGCGTCCAGCCGGACCGGCTTTCCCGTCTTATCATATTCCACCGTCACCTGGGTTTTCCCATCCGGCCTCAGATACGGAAGCGTTCCGTCTTTGCGGACTTTTGTAAGCTGCAGAGCCAGCTTGTGCGCCAATGCAATCGGATACGGCATCAGCTCCGGCGTCTCATTGCTGGCATAGCCAAACATCATCCCCTGATCACCGGCTCCGATCGCTTCAATCTCACTGTCGTCCATCTGATTTTCTTTCGCTTCCAGAGCCTTGTTTACACCCATGGCTATATCAGTAGACTGCTCGTCAATAGCAGTAATGACCGCACAGGTATTGGCATCAAACCCGAACTTTCCTCTCGTATAGCCAATCTCCCGAATCGTATCCCGCACAATCTTCTGAATATCCACATAGGCATTCGTTGTGATCTCTCCCATAACAAGTACCAGACCGGTCGTCGTACTGGTCTCGCATGCCACGCGACTCATGGGATCCTGTGCTACCAGCGCATCCAAAATCGCATCTGATATTTGATCGCACATTTTATCCGGATGTCCTTCGGTTACAGACTCTGAAGTAAACAATAATTTTTCCATAGGTACTCCTTTCAATCCGAACGCTGTTGCTCCTGACAACCACGTTCATTTCCGTAATATTTAGTCAACGCCCCGCAGGGAAAAAAGAAAGGCCCGCATAAGCGGACCTGACATACATGCTCATCAAATCCTCTTATTGTTCGATTACTCGCTCAGGGGTAGCACCTTCCTGCACACTGCAGGGGTTGCCGGGCTTCACAGATCCTATGTATCTCCACCACTCTGAATAAGAGAAAACTTCGATATGGGCTTTTCTTCTTACTCTAAAATACTACTGTTATTTTAAAAAGTCAAGGATTTCTGATGTTTTTATAGTCTTTTACAAAAAGTTTATAAATATCTTCTCTTCGTTGTGGTATAATTCTTAAAGAAATGTAAGCCTGAATCCTTTCGGTTCTCAGATTATATTATTCCAAACCGGATACATCCGGACGGGAATCCGAAAAGCTTCAGGAATACATGAAAAGCAAAGGAGAAGACATTGAATCTAAAGACAAAACTCATCATTACCTTTGTTGTCGTGATCGCCGTTCCGTTATTTTTGATCACGATCGTATTTACCGGATTTATCAGTCTTCAGCCTGTTGAAGTAGCAACACCGCAGACCCGGGAGTTTCTGGGAGAGATGCTCATATCCGTGATTCTGATCATGGCTATGACAAGCAGTTTTCTGATCGTATGGATCTACCGGAGCATCTTAAACCCCATCGAAACGCTGAAAAAAGCCACCCGCAATATCCGGGACGGAAATCTGGATTTTGAAGTGGATATCGAAGATAATGATGAGATCGGAGAACTGTGCGCAGATTTTGAAGAAATGCGTCTCCGCCTGAAAGAAACCACAGAAGAGAAAATTGTCTTTGACAGTCAGAACAAAGAACTGATCAGCAATATTTCCCATGACCTCAAGACTCCCATTACCGCGATCAAAGGATATGTGGAAGGACTGCTGGACGGCGTAGCCGACACGCCGGAAAAACAGGCCAAATATCTCCGGACCATCTACAACAAAGCCAATGACATGGACCGGCTGATCAATGAGCTGACTTTTTATTCCAAGATTGACACCAACCGCATCCCGTATACCTTCAGCAAAATCAATGTACGTGAATATTTTGACGACTGTATTGAGGATATCGGGCTGGAGCTGAGTCAGCAGCAGATCAGACTCACTTACGAAAATCAGGTGACTGGCGATATCATGGTCATCGCCGACGCCGAACAGATGAAGCGGGTCATCAACAACATCGTCGGTAACTCCATCAAATACATGGATAAACCGGAGCGTTTTATCAACATCCAGGTACTCGACGTAGGTGATTTCATTCAGATCGAGATTGAAGATAACGGCCGGGGCATTGCTACCAAGGACCTCCCCTATATCTTTGACCGTTTCTTCCGGACTGACACTTCCAGAAATTCCTCCAAAGGCGGAAGCGGTATCGGGCTCTCAATCGTACAGAAAATCATGGAAGACCACGGCGGAAAAGTCTGGGTAACAAGCAAAGAAGAACTCGGAACAACAATGTATTTTGTTCTCAGAAAATATCAGGAGGTACCGGTAAATGAGCAGGATATTGATTATTGAAGATGAAGAGGCAATCGCCGACCTGGAAAAAGACTATCTCGAACTGAGCGGTTTCGAGGTGGAAATCGAAGACCGGGGCGACACCGGCCTTGCAAGAGCTTTAAAAGAAGAATTTGATCTGATCATTCTCGACCTGATGCTTCCCGGCGTAGATGGTTTTGAGATCTGCAAACAGATTCGTGAAGAGAAAAATATTCCGGTCATCATGGTTTCCGCCAAAAAAGATGACATTGATAAAATCCGCGGACTGGGGCTCGGCGCCGACGATTACATGACCAAGCCTTTCAGTCCCAGCGAGCTGGTTGCCCGGGTAAAAGCGCATATGGCACGGTATGAACGGCTGATCGGAAGCGGTATTCAGGAAAATGAAATCGTGGAGATCCGCGGTATCAAGATCGATAAAACCGCGCGCCGTGTCTGGATCAACGGAGAGGAGAAAGCGTTCACTTCCAAAGAATTTGATCTGCTTACTTTCCTGGCGCAGAACCCCAACCATGTATATACCAAAGAAGAACTGTTCAGCAAAATCTGGGATATGGAATCCATAGGCGATATTGCAACAGTTACCGTCCATATCAAAAAAATCCGGGAGAAAATAGAATTCAATACCGCCAAACCTCAGTATATTGAAACTATCTGGGGAGTCGGATACCGCTTCAAAGTATAAAACCGATAAATTGAAAAAAGGAGTACCGCAAAATATGCTCCTGTCTGTTCCCTCAGCAAACGCTGTATGGACGTTAGCGGACGAAGAACCATTTCTTGTCCAAAGCATTCCATAACAAATGCCGAGCAAACAGGCAGGAGCGCATTTTGCCGCACTCCAACCCGTTTCACTTTTAATATCAGCCCACTTTCAGGCGGAATTTCTGAATCTCTTTTTCACTTGCCACTTTCTCAATCCTGGCGCCAAGCTGGCGAAATTTCAGATCAAGATTTTCATACCCGCGCTCAATATAATAAATATCGTCCACAATCGTGATTCCTTCTGCTGCCAGCCCTGCAATCACAAGAGCCGCGCCTGCCCGCAGATCCGGAGCACTTACTCTTGCACCGGTAAAGCGATCCACACCGCTGATCACCGCCACATTCCCTTCCACTTTTACAGAAGCGCCCATGCGTGCCAGCTCATCCACATAACGAAAACGATTCTCAAAAATACTTTCTGTGACGATACTGGTTCCATCCGCGATCGCAAGCGACACGGCAATCTGCGGCTGCATATCCGTTGGAAAGCCCGGGTAAGGCATCGTTTTCACATGCGTTCCCTGAAGCTTCTGCGGTGCGATTACCCGAATCACATCGTCATATTCATGTACCTGACAGCCCAGCTCCATAATCTTGGAACTCGTGGCCTCTAAGTGTTTGGGGATCACATTGCGCAGAACGATATCTCCGCCTGTGACCGCTGCAGCAAACATAAACGTTCCTGCTTCAATCTGATCCGGGATAATAGAATACTCCGTCTTATGAAGCGACTTTACTCCTTTAATACGAATTACATCCGTACCTGCTCCTTTGATCCGTGCTCCCATACTGTTCAGAAAGTTCGCCACGTCCACCACATGCGGTTCTTTTGCTGCATTTTCGATCGTGGTGCTCCCATCTGCCATAGCAGCAGCCATCATGATATTGATGGTAGCGCCCACGCTGACCATATCCAAAAAGATATGAGCACCATGAAGCTGCTCCGCTTCCGCAATGATAAATCCATGCTCAATTCTGGTCGACGCACCCATGGCTTTAAAACCTTTTAAATGCTGATCAATCGGTCGGCTGCCGATATTGCATCCTCCCGGCAGCGGCACCTGCGCTCTTTTATATTTTCCCAGCAGAGCCCCCAAAAGATAATAAGATGCCCGGATTTTCTTCATGCTTTCATTTTCTACGATAAAGTTCTCCACACTGGAACCGTTAACCGTGACCGCATGACGGTCCACACGGTCAATCCTCGTGCCGATTCCTTCCATCGCATCCAACAGCGCGTTGATATCCCGAACATCTGGAAGATTATCTATATATACTGTTTCATTGGTCATATTTGCAGCGGCAAGAATAGCAAGTGCCGCATTTTTTGCTCCGCCGATCTCCACTTCGCCAGTCAGTGGAATTCCGCCCTTGATAATATACTGTTCCACGATCACACCTCATCGTTATTCATCCGATTTATTTTCTATCGTAAAGGTTGCGCCAAAAAGACGCTTCTTATTCGCAATTTCCGCAGCAGATTACTGTATAAATCTGCCAGAATTATTTTTCACAGTATGCACATATTTATCCGCATATCTTTGTTATTATATACGAATACTATCGAAAAATCAATGAACACAATGTCAAAAAACAAATTATTTTCATATAAAACCAATACAGATTTTCTAATTGTTTAACCTTTGCAACTCGTACCAGAGAGCATATGTTCCAGAACCCTATATATTGTCTACATACTGTCAATCGACAAAATTCCAATAATTTCCATCAAACTATCTATATATTCTTCTTTGTTCCACCCGGCGGGTATACGGATCGTCGTCGAGATCGTCAGAGAACGCATTTCGGTTCCCGATCTGTCCACTTCAAACACGTCCACTTTGCACCCGTCTACTCTGAACCGCCGCAGAAGTTCTGTTGTTACTCCCCCTTCCACCGCTTCAATACACAGAATCACGTACCGTGAATGCTGATAAACCTTTTCTTCTATCCAGGGCAGCATATGAAGCCCGGCCAGCAGAATCCCTGTTACCAAAACCGCTCCATCCAGAAATCCGATTCCAACGGCCAGTCCGACGCACGCGCAAATCCAGATGCTTGCCGCTGAAGTCAGTCCTTTTACCTGATGCCCGGTCACAAGAATGGAACCTGCACCCAGAAAGCCTACGCCGCTTACGACCTGGGATGCCATCCGCGCCATATCAGAAGCCCCCGGATAACGGACTTCCATGTATTGTCCTGTCATCATAACGATCGCTGCGCCAACACATACGGCTGCGTCTGTCCGGGCTCCGCCCCCTCTTCTTTTCGCCCCTCTGTCGATACCGATCAATGCGCCGAGAACAAAAGAGGCAATAATCCGGATAACCACATTTTTCATTGTCCAGGCCGTCACATCTAAAAAGAACATCCCCTTCTCCTCCTTCTGTCAGTATAACAGATATTCCGACAAAAAAGAAGCTTATTCTTCCTCCGGTTCCGCTGGTTTCCATGCCTGTCCAAAATTTACATCCCGAAAAAGCTCGGCAAGACCTGTAATCTGCTTCAGGCGGAGGATTTCATCCCGATCCATCCCCAGATGTCTGGAAATCCACGCATCAGAACGGCCCATATCATGAAGCTCTCTTACAATATTGCTCATCAAATCCACACTGTGGCTGCCTCTTGCACGATTGTGACGAATGGTACTTGCCATTCTTTCATCGATCGGTTTATTGATAATCGAGACCGGCAGGAATCCTTTTTCCCGTTCATAAATATCCGGATGATCCAGCATGACACGGTAACGGTGGAACCCGTCCACAATAATATATTCATCCTTTTCCTCATTGTGATAGCAGACAACCGGCATTGTATATCCGTCTGCTTTGATGCTCTCATAAAGAAGTTTCATCTCAGGCGGCGCCACCGCATTCGGATTATAGGTATTGGGCTTGATCTTTTCCAAAGGAACCGGTATGACCTGATAGGCCGGGCTTTTAAACATCATAAATTTACGTCCTCTATACTTTTGTACTTTTTTCGGATTTCATCAATGCGTCTCTGCTGTTGCCTGGTCATCCCAAATCCCATAAACCGACAGGTATGATCATTTTTCAGGATGCAGTAACACATCCGTTTCCAGCTCGGTATATCTTTGGACGACTTGATGTCATCCGTATGATCCGGTATTTTTCCCAGAAAAATAATGCGTGATTTTTTATTCAGAGTATAATTGGAAACCCCGTTTCTTTGAATTGGATAACCGTGTTCTTCCAGTTCACGTATCGTCTCTTCACCCAGGCCCCCTCCGGTCTTGTGCCAGAACTCTATAGAAGTATTGAATTTTTTAACATAATTGTTGCGAAGTCTGACTGGAAGTGTATCCAGAAGAAACATGGTGTAAGATTTCCAGGTATGCCCCTCCGGAAGAGTTACATTCCGGTAACCCATAGCTCTTGTCTTGCCGTAAATGCTGGCAAAATTTGCACCTTTGACTCTTCCCACCAGTTTTACCCATATTTCCGGATCCAGCACCCGATACAGATTTAGAGAATCTTTAGAATAATCATTAAACGGCGACGCCACCCTCATCTGGGAAATTTTCAGCCCTGCCATATAATACAGGTCATACAAACGATTATAATCATAGCGGAACAATGAGTTTGCATGCCACACATCTTCTGTTGACCAGTCATATAACGGAGAGGCGCACCAGACATCCTTAAACTGTCTGCTGATCCAGCATCTCTCTTTATAGCCATACTTCTTATTGAGAAAACCGCTGTATCTTTGCAAAGATTCATCTGCCCGCATTCCCAGGAGACATATGGTCTTTTTTTTGCCGTGCGCAACACGGTACCATCGTCCAAACTGTTTCGCGAGATCCTCCTGGGGCATCCGGTACCGATAAGTGGTGATCGGATTTTTGTCCATATGAATCACATAATCTTTATCAGGCATCTTCCTGACCCACAAATCTTTTTTGGTATCATCCCATGGATACCAGTACATCTCATAACTGCTCAGAGCCGTCCTGGTTGCCATTGGCAGGCAGACCCAGTAGAGCTCCGCTTCGTTTTTATATCGTTCAAAGGTTCGCTCTACATATTCAGTTGTCACGGAATACTGTGCCTCAAAATCCTGATGAAAAATACCAAGAGTCTTCCAGGGAAAATGTTTTCTTCGGTAATCCATCACCATATTCAGGAGCAGGCCGCTGTCTTTTCCTCCCGAAAAAGAGACATAGACATTATCAAACTCTTCAAAAACAAACTGGAGCCGCGCCTGAAATGCTTCATACACATTCTTCTGTATATATTCTCGTATCATGAGCTTTTCCTTTTGCCATATTCTGGAAATCCTATGCTAGTTAATTTAACATATAAAAGCGCGAAATTCAACAAATTGCGACGATTTATTCCCGATCCGCCGACGGTTTCGGGATTCTGCCAAAAAACAATTGACAGATGCCCCCGATTGCATCTATAATAACTTTAATTCACTGACGTGTACTTGCAAGGCTGTTTCAGAAGCCGGCAAGGGATTATATGATAAATGCAAAGACAGGGAGGAGTACGCAACATTCCGATGCGCAGAGAGGAGATGGCCGGTGAAAATCTTCATGACGGTGTTGCGGAAGTAGCCCTCGAGCAGCGGACCGAACAGCAGATGCTCAGTAGGCTTCGACGCGGTCCCGCGTTACAGGGAAACGATATAGGCAAAGCCCGTATCGGCAAAGTGCAGAGATTATTTTTCTGAAGTTAGGTGGTACCACGGATATAAAATTCGCCCTAAGCGTTACAGCTTGGGGCGTTTTTATATGCCGGAAAATCAAGAAGGAGGCTTTGAGAATGAAACAGATTTCAGGAAACCGCTTACTGGTAAACGCATTAAAAGAGGAAGGTGTAGAAGTCGTATTTGGTTATCCCGGCGCCTGCACCATTGATATCAGCGATGAGCTTTACCGGCAGAACGACATTGCCGTCGTACTCCCCAGACACGAACAGGCTCTGGCGCATGAAGCAGATGCTTATGCAAGAACAACCGGAAAAGTCGGAGTCTGCCTGGTCACCAGCGGCCCCGGCGCCACCAATCTGGTCACCGGACTTGCCACGGCAAATTATGACAGCGTGCCGCTTGTCTGTTTTACCGGACAGGTTGCCAAAAATCTGATTGGAAACGACGCTTTCCAGGAAGTGGACATTGTCGGCATCACCAGAAACATCACCAAATACAGTGTTACTGTAAGAGAACGAGCAGATCTGGGACGGATTATCAAAGACGCCTTTTATATCGCGCGGACCGGGCGTCCCGGCCCCGTGCTTGTGGACCTTCCCAAAGATGTTATGGCCGAAATGGGATCGCCAGAATATCCAAGAACCGTCAATCTCCGGGGCTACAAGCCCTACACCAGTATCCACATGGGGCAGCTGAAAAAAGCAATCAAGCTTTTACAAAAAGCAAAAAAACCTCTTTTCCTGGCCGGAGGCGGCGTCAATATTGCCCGCGCCAATCCAGAGTTTACCCAGGTTGTGGAAAAAACCGGTATTCCGGTTGTCACAACCGTCATGGGAAGGGGCGCCATCTCCACACTGCATCCGCTTTTTATTGGAAATATCGGTATGCACGGCGCTTATGCGGCCAACAATGCCGTCAGCAACTGTGACCTTCTGTTTTCCATCGGAACCCGGTTTAATGACCGGATCACCGGCAGAGTCCATGAATTTGCTCCCCATGCGCAGATCGTCCATATCGATATTGATACGGCATCCATCTCCAAAAACATCCAAGTTGATGTCCCGATCGTAGCAGATGCCAAAGAAGCGCTCACCCGTATGAATGAGTATGTGCAGAAAAATCACTGCAGTAAATGGCTGGCACAGATCGAAACCTGGAAGCAGGAGCATCCTCTTGTCATGAGACCCAACAGCCGTATGAGTCCTCTGGACATCATAAGCGAAATGAACCGCCAGTTTGATGAAGCGTTGCTAGTCACCGACGTAGGGCAGCACCAGATGCTGATCTCTCAATACGCGGACATTACCGAAAAGAAGCAGCTGGTCACATCCGGAGGACTTGGCACCATGGGATACGGACTTCCGGGCGCCATCGGTGCGCAGATCGGCAATCCGGATATCCCGGTTATCTCCATATCCGGCGACGGAGGTATCCAGATGAACATTCAGGAAATGGCAACCGCTGTTCTTGAAGAGCTTCCGATTATCATCTGTATTTTCAATAATGAATATCTGGGAATGGTGCGTCAGTGGCAGAGCCTGTTCTACGGCAAACGTTACGGTATGACAAACCTGAAAGCAGGCGCCCTTTCCCGCCGTACAGATCGCAAGGAATATCCGGAATATACTCCTGATTTCGTGCGTCTGGCAGAAAGTTATGGAGCAAAAGGAATCCGCGTAACCAAAAAAGAAGAGATTGCGGCCGCATTTGAAGAAGCCAGAAAGAATACAAAATTGCCAACCCTGATTGAATTTATTATCGATCCCGACGAAATGGTCTACCCGATGATCAAACCGGGCGGTACTCTGGAAGACATGATTATGGACTGCTGACAACTATTTGGCGGACAACGCTAACTAAAACTACTTATTGAGCATTGCCGAACAGATTTTGCGGTGAAGAGGACGGCAGCCCGCCCGGATAGATTTTCAGATATCTGTGCGGCGAAAAATCTTCCAGACGCGAGTCCGCCGGATGCTCGGATACAAAACGCTTTGGGTAGGGCCGCGCAGATTATGAAAAAACCGAACTCCTTACCCTGGTTGCTCCAATAACATTTTACTTTCGAAAACTTTATCAAAGCTGAATCTTATGATCTCTCAGCCCGACTCTGACCGGCTTTTCAACGTGAAATTCCGGTCCCTTATGACACTACCACTATTCATCAGGAGGATATGAAAATGGATAATACAATGAAAAAAAGATGGATCTCCCTGTTCGTGGAAAATCAGGTTGGTGTACTTTCCAAAATCTCCGGTCTGTTCTCTGCCAAATCCTATAACCTCGACAGTCTGACTGTCGGTACAACGGAAGATCCAACCGTTTCCCGTATGACCATCGCCACTGTCAGTGACGACGAAACGTTTGAGCAGATCAAAAAACAGCTCAACCGCATGGTGGAGGTCATCAAAGTGATTGATTTTACAGATATTTTTGTACGTATGAAGGAAATCCTCTATGTAAAAGTGCGGCGCTGCACACTGGAGGACAAGACCGCCCTGTTCCAGATCGCAGAAACTTTCAAAGCAAGGGTCATCGACTACGGCAGAGACAGTCTTCTGCTAGAATTTGTACAGACCGCCGCAAAAAATGACGCGGTTGTACAACTGATGAAAAATGAATTTAAAGATATTGAGGTGGTCCGCGGCGGAAGCGTCGGCATCGAATCCATCAGCAGAATGGAACGGTAGGATACAAAAATGTACGAACTGATACAGATTTCAAAGCAAAGCTATTATATCCAGAGTCCGGCAAAAATCGGCCTGGTACGGCTGGAAGGAGAGGACGTCTGTCTCATCGACAGCGGAAATGACAAGGATGCAGGGCGCAGGATCCGCAAGCTTCTGGACGCCAACGGATGGCGGCTGACTGCGATCTACAACACCCACTCCAACGCCGACCATATCGGCGGCAATCAATATTTGCAGGGACAGACAGGATGCAAGATCTACGCGCCGGGAATCGACTGTACTTTCACTCAATATCCTGTCCTGGAACCTTCCTTCCTGTACGGAGGCTATCCTTGCAGAGAACTGCGCCACAAATTTCTCATGGCCCAGGAAAGCGATGTCTGCAAACTGACTGCCGACTGCCTGCCAAAAGGATTTCAGGCCATTCCTCTGCCGGGACATTTCTTTGATATGACCGGGTTTCGAACGCCCGACAATATCGTTTTTCTGGCGGACTGCTTATCCAGCCGGGAGATACTGGATAAATATCAGATCAGCTTTATTTACGACGTCGCTGCTTATCTGGACACGCTGGAAATGGTAAAATCTCTGCAGGCAGAACTGTTTGTGCCGGCTCACGCAGAAGCAACGGAAAATGTGACCGGACTTGTTCAGTACAATATTGACAAAGTGCTGGAAATTGCGGAAAAGATTACTACAATCTGTCAGGAACCGCTTTGCTTTGAATCTGTTCTGCAAAAGCTGTTCACAGATTATGGACTGACCCTGAATTTTGAACAGTATGTTCTGGTGGGCAGCACTATCCGCTCCTATCTGGCATGGCTGAAGGATACCGGCAGGCTGGAGGTTCTGTTTAAAAACAATATGCTGCTCTGGCAGCGGGCATAGGAGGTAATCATGTCACTGAAAAAAGTCAAATCGTATTTCAGTCAATACGGCATGGAAGATCGTGTACAGGAATTTGAAGTTTCCAGCGCCACTGTGGAACTGGCCGCACAGGCGCTGAACTGTGATCCGTGCCGGATCGCAAAAACGCTCTCTTTTATGGTGGATGGGCACGCCATCTTAATTGTCACAGCCGGCGATACCAAGATTGACAATCCTAAATATAAAGCTCAGTTCAGCACGAAAGCAAAAATGCTCTCCCCTGAAGAAGTGGAAATGCTGATCGGCCATGCGGTGGGCGGCGTATGCCCGTTTGCGGTAAATCAGGAAGTAACGGTCTACCTCGATGCTTCTCTCAAACGGTTTAAAACTGTTTTTCCCGCCTGCGGCAGCAGCAACAGCGCCATCGAGCTTACTATTGAGGAACTGGAAAAATATTCCGGATTCACATCCTGGATTGATGTGTGTAAGGGGTGGACGGTCTGATCTGTTTTTTATTTAATTGCTCCCACAGAACATTTCGAAAACCACTGAGAACAAAACAAAGCATTCACAAATGGATCTAACTTATCCATATACTCATCCTTCCATTCCTCAATCTCCAGATTCATAGGCTTAGATAAATCCAAGCTAAAAATACCCATTATTGACTTTGCATCAATCACATAACGGCCACTGACTATGGTAACACCCCCAGGCATATTGCCAACAACATTTACAAAACTTTTCACTGCGTCAACAGAGAACAGCAAAATATCCATCGTTTTTATCATACCTCTTCCTTCACCTTCCTTTTCCTATATAACCAGTACGCCCCATATGCGGGAATATTTACACCTCTGGCATACATCTTATGGCCCGAAATCAAATCCGTATATCCGCCATCATCCTCATCAATCCAGGCAGTTTTATCATATTCACTGAAATTCAGCAGTACGATTAGCTTCTCTGTTGCATTCGCCCTGATAAAACCAAGAACACCGTCATCCCATGTATCTATCGTCCACACATCTGCACCAGAATCAAAAACGGAATATTTTGACCTTATCTTTTCAAGTTTTCCAATGCCGTCAAACAGCTTTTGCTGGACCGTTCCCATCTGCTGCCGCTTTTTTGCCAGATCTCACCGGAATTTTCCCCGGTGCAGATAACGGGAATCATCCCGCTTTCCAGGATTTTCGTGGTATGAATAATCATTTTCCTGTCCAATCTCATCTCCACTGTAAATCATGGGGATTCCAGACTGCGCCAGCATATAAGCATGGAGCATTAAATCCAACCGGATGGCTCTTTCCAGGGCATCTTCATTGCGCTCATACACCGCCTTTTCGATTCCGCACAGAGAAGCCGTTGTTCCACATAGCCTTGCATCGCCGGACTGCGGATCTGAATTGTACAGTTCCCCTCTGGCAAAAGAATTCAGATACTGTCCCGTCAGAAAATCATTAAGATATTTTTTATGGCTTACCTCGCCGATTCCAAACTGCATCAGCCAAAGATAGTCCAACCCCCATCCAATGTCATCATGACACCGAAGATAATTTAAGAATATATATTCTTTGGGAAGCCGGTTGACAATATCCATCTGCATCCGCAAAAGCCTTGTATCTCTGGTTGCAACCGTATTCCATGTTGTTGCCATCGTGGTCACATTATATAACATATGGCACTCCGGCTTTTCTATGGTGCCAAAATATGGCACTACCTTATCTGGAGCCATGACAACCTCTCCCAAAAGCAACACTCCCGGACATACAATTTCACATATCATCCGCACAATACTGTGAACCTGAGGAAGATTCCTGCAATTTGTTCCCGGTTGTTTCCAAATATACGGAACCGCATCGATTCTAATAATGTCCACACCTTTATTGATCAGGTTCAGTGCATTTATCATCATTTCATTAAACACAACTGGATTCCAGTAATTCAAATCCCACTGATACGGATAAAACGTGGTCATAACAAACTTCTGCAAATCAGGAAGCCAGGTAAAATTACCGGGCGCAGTTGTAGGAAATACCTCCGGAACCGTCTTTTCAAATTCAGACGGCACATCATAATTTTCATAAAAATAATAACGTTTCTGATATTCAGTATCCCCCTCTTTTGCCCGCCTTGCCCATTCGTGTTCCTCTGAAGTATGATTCATAACAAAATCCAGGCACACGCTTATATTTCTTTTATGACACTCCCCGGCAAGAAGTTCCAGATCCTTCATCGTTCCTAATTCCGGTTTCACATTTCGAAAATCAGAAACGGCATATCCGCCGTCGCTCTTCCCTTCCGGTGAATCCAGCAAAGGCATCAAATGGACATAATTGACATTACACTCTTTCAGATAATCCAATTTTTCCTTTACGCCTTTGAGGTTTCCCGCAAAAGCATCCGCATACATCATCATGCCAAGCATCTGATTTCCTTTATACCATTCCGGGTTTTCCAGCCTCTCACAGTCAATACTTTTCAGCGAAACGTTTCTTCCTTCGTAAAACCCATACATACTCCTACACAAACTCCGGAACATATCCTCCCGGTTTTGATATAATTCAAGATAAAGCCATTTGAGTTCGTCATAATGCTTTAAAAAACGCTGTTTGTACTCTTTTGTACAGGACTCTATACAAAACTCCACTGATAACCCTCCCTTATATGCCGCAAACCTCATTTCTCACCGGAAGGATAAAGAAAGGCGATACTGACAATTCGTCCAACCCCATCTCCAAAAACGTTCTGATAAGTGTAAGATCTGCTCCAAGCTCTCCACAGATGCCAGCCCATGCGCCATGCTTATGCGCATTTTCCACCATCATAATCCCGGTTTCCACATCCTGATATGGAACATCATTTGATTTCAGTTCCGCTTTCACTTCATCCAGTATTTTCTTTGCGGCCTTTACCTCTGCCAGCAAAAAAATCATGAGAAACATAATAGAAATATTCCCAAATGCGCTCATGGTATCGGCCACATTACCGCAACGGCTGTGTCCTCATCTTTTCCTTCCGCAGAAACAGTAACCACGTCCCCCCCTGCTTAATGCCCATGATCATCATCAGCTTGCCCGCATCCATCGTCTTCCCCTTAGCGGATAATGTGATTTTAGCGTCAAACTTTTTCACTTCCTTCATATTAAATTCATTCTCTTAAATTCAAAATAAACCCCATCTTCCTCAACGCTCTCGCAAACAATATCTGCTATATCTTTCAATTCCTGGCAGGAATTCCCCATTGCAACGGCAACCCCCGCATATTCCAGCATCTGCTGATCATTCATACTGTCGCCAAAGGCAACCGTATCTGCCATATCCGCACCATAGTATTCACAGACACGTTCCATGGCTTCGCCCTTATCCATATCCTTCCGTATAATCTCGCCATTATAGCAGTCTGCATCTTCTGTATAGGGATGCACTACATAATGAAATTCCCGCTCCAGATACGGTTTTGTTTTCTCAATGTCGGCCAGATCCGTACAGATAAAGCCCAGCTTATATGCTCCCTTGCGGGGATATTCCGTATACGGTTTTACCCCCACATCAGAGTCCAGTTCCTTCTTCATTCGGATCAACTCCGAATTTGACAGATCTGCCGTTGCACTTGTGAGAATTTCCTGAAGACTGTCATCAATATAAATCCCCTCCGGACTTTCTATGCGGCAATAAATCCCAAATCGATGAAAAATTTCCAGGCACTTCTTAATGGTTTCTTCCGGAAGTACACTGTCGCGGATTACTTTCCCATCAATTTCTATATGCCTTCCCGAACTGGCAACCACACCGTCAAATCCTACTTCCAAAACATCCTCGCTTACAATCGGCATATTACGCCCTGTGCTGATCAAAACCCTGTGCCCATTTTTTCTTGCCTCCTGTACTGCCCTTGACGCAAGCTCTGTCGGTTTTTCCAACGGGACAGTAAATGTCCCGTCGATATCTAAAAATACAATTTTTTTATCTGCCATCATGCTTCCTCCAGTTTAATAAGCGGCTCCATGCAGTGAATCTCACCATTCTTCAGCCCCTCCACATTTTTATAATCGTCTGTATTGGCAATAATTACCGGAGTCGCCACTGGATAACCCGCTTCCTGGATTTTCTGGATATCGAACGTAAGAAGCACCTGTCCAGGCTTTACCTGATCGCCCTGTGCCACATGAGCCTCATAATACTTTCCGTTAAGTTCTACCGTATTGACGCCCACATGAATCAGTAATTCTACTCCGTCTTTCGTTGTAATGCCAATGGCATGTTTCGTATCAAACAGTGTAGAGATCTCACCATGGCAAGGCGCTACCACTTTCCCGTCTGAAGGAATGACTGCCATTCCCTTCCCCAATACCTCCGCGGCAAATGTATCGTCCGGCACCTCTCTCATTGGAATCGCTTTTCCTGTAAGCGGGCTGCAGATCACACCTTTCTCTGTCTCCGGGAAAATGTCCGTAGACATATCCGCTGTTTCTTCTGCTGCAGTTTCTTTTTTCTCCAATTCTTTATTAAACGTTTTCATATTTGACATGATATATGTAAAAATAAATCCTGTTGCAATAGAAATAGCCGTACCAATCAAAAAGTTCAGCATACTGGACGCAGGAACACAGACAAACCCGACAATTCCCGCAGTTCCCGGAGCCGTGTTCAAAACATTTGTCAGAGTTACATACCCGCCGCCAAGTGCAGCGCCAACCATAGCGCCATAGAACGGATATTTCAGTTTCAAGTTTACACCAAACATCGCAGGCTCTGTGATACCCAGCATCGCAGACACACCCGAAGTCGCCGCAACACTTTTTAACTTCTTATCCTTTGTCCGAAGCATGGCACAAAGAGTTGCGCCGCCCTGCGCCACGTTATTACAGGACGCAATCGCAAGCAGGAAAGAACCTCCCGCCGCCACCATCTGAATATCCACCGGAAGCAGGCTGTGATGCATACCGGTCATGGTAAGAGGCGAATATAAAAAGCCCAGGACCATACCGCCCACAATCCCCAATGTATCATGCATCCACACAAAACTGTTTGTCAGCATATCACCGGCAGTCCTCATAATCCCGCCTACCACCGTAAAAGTAACAAAACCGGTGATCATAACAGTAAGCAGCGGAGTCAGAAGATTGTCCAGAATCTCCGGAATATACTTATGCAGTTTCTTCTCCACAAACGAAAGGATATACGAAGCTGCCAGCACCGGGAGAACCGTTCCCTGATATCCTACTTTTTCAATCGTAAGCCCCAAAATGTCCCATACCGGGATTGTCCCTTCTGTTACGGCAGTACCATAAGCATAAGCATTCAGCAGATCCCCCGAAACCATGATCATACCGATAACTGCTCCCAGATACGGATTGCCCCCAAACATTTTTGTAGCGGAAAATCCAATCAGGATAGGCAGAAAGGCATATGCCGCACTGGCAAATGTATTAATCATAGCGGCAATGTCAGAAAGCGCCGGATAGGCTTCTACTAAAGACTGTCCCGGAACAAACAGCCCGTTTGCCGTAAGCACATTATTTAAACCCATCATCAGACCGCTGGCAACCAATGCCGGAATCAGCGGTACAAATACATCAGACAGCGTTTTTACAAGACGCTGCAGTGGATTCATCTTCTGAGCAGCCGCCTGCTTTACATCACTCTTCGTTGCTTCGGCAATCCCTCCTGTTTCTATGAAACGTTTGTAAACCTCGTTTACGGTACCGCTGCCGATAATTATCTGGAACTGGCCTCCATTGGCAAACTGGCCTTTCACCAGATCCACCTTCAGGATTCCTTCCACATCTGCCTTTAACTCATCTTTCAAAACCAGCCTGAGTCTGGTTGCGCAGTGAGCGGCACTGATAATGTTTTCTTTTCCGCCGACCAGCCTCAAAAGCTCTTCAGCAGACGCCTGATAGCGTTCTTCCTTTGTCATGGTTCTTTCTTCCTCCTTTTGATTATATAATTTCATAGATAGCAGCTTCATAGGGACGCAGTTTCATCTGTTCCAGCCGGGTTTCAGATTCCTGTTCATAATTGGACAGGAGCGCCCTGCCTTTTCCAGGGTAATCAAAACATACCGATTTCTCATAGAAATTACCTACCACCAGCCACTTTTTCCCCTTCCATTCCCTTACATACGCAAAGACATGTTCATCCTCCGGGCAGAGCAATTCAAAAGTCCCATAAATCAATATAGGCTCTTCTTTTCGGAATCTGATCAGCTTTTTATAATAATAGAAAATGGAATTCTGATCCTTTAATGCCTTTTCTGCATTAATTTTTGTATAATTGGGATTTACCCTGCACCATGGTGCCCCTTCCGTAAATCCTGCACCTGGGCCGTTGTCCCACTGCATGGGTGTTCTTGCATTATCCCTTGACTTAGCGCAAAGGGATTTCATAATTTCTTCTTCGGGATATCCCATCTGCTTCCGTTCCCGGTACATATTGACAGACTCTACATCAAAAAAATCCTCAACACCTGAAAACGGATAGTTCGTCATCCCTATTTCTTCACCCTGGTAAATATAAGGCGTTCCCTTCATGCCATGAAGCACAGTTGCCAGCATCTTTGCAGATTCCACCCGGTACTCCTTGTCATTCCCCCATCTGGAAACGATTCTCGGAAGGTCATGGCTGTTCCAAAAAAGACTGTTCCATCCTTTCCCCTCCAATGCCCTCTGCCATTTCGCAAAAGCCTGTTTTAACTGTTTCAATTCAAGGGGCTTTAAATCCCACTTCTGTTCACCTGGAACCTGATCCAACAGCATCTGCTCAAACTGAAAAATCATATCCAGTTCCTTCCGCTCAGGATCGGAATATAAACTTCCATTCTCAATATCTGCTCCCCAGCATTCTCCTACAGTCATCAGATTTTTATCCCCAAATGTCTCCCTGTTCATTTCCTGAAGATATTCGTGCAGCTTCGGCCCGTTTTCTTTTATCTCCTGATCCGGGATTTTTCCAATGACATCAATCACATCCATCCGGAAACCGCCAATGCCCATATCAATCCAGAAATTCATCATTTTCCATATTTCTTTCCGCATCGCTTCATTTTCCCAGTTCAGATCCGGCTGTTTTTTATGATAGAAGTGTAGATAATACTCCCCTGTTTCTTCCGAGTATTCCCATGCATTACCGCCAAAGCAGGATTCCAGTTCGTTAGGCGGACTGCCTTTTTTCCCTTCTCTCCATATATAATAGTCCCTGTACGGATTGTCCTTCGATTTTTTCGCTTCCACAAACCACGGATGCTCATCCGAAGTATGGTTCACAACAAGATCCATAATAATTCTAATACCACAATTTTCACATTCCCGAATTAGAGCCTTCATATCTTCCATCGAGCCATACTCCGGTGATATTCCATAATAATCGGATATATCATAGCCATTATCTGCGTTGGGAGAGACATACACCGGACTCAGCCATATCACGTCGATCCCCAGTTCCTTCAGATACCACAATTTGGAGCGGATACCGTTAATATCGCCGATTCCATCTCCATTGCTGTCACAAAAGCTTCGTGGATATATTTGATATACAACACTACTTTTCCACCACTTTTCTTTCACTGTTCTTTTCACCTCGCTTGTTTTTCTTCGGTGATTTTAGTATACTGGAAAAGAAGCCCTGATTGCTTGCATAATTTTACCCAATAATAACACAAATTTACGATTCAGGAGTTGATAGCCATGTCACGAGCTTATCATGAAGATAAAACCCATGGTACTTCTGTTTTTCCTTTACAGGTATATTCTCACCATGACAAAGACGGATTTTATTTTGTATCGCAGCACTGGCACGAAGAACTGGAATGGGTATATGCAGAATATGGAATTCTTAATTTGACGATCCACGGGAAATCCCTTGTCTTGAACCCAGGGGAATTCTGTTTTATCAATTCCGGAGAACTGCATGAAATTAAATCCGTGGGCGAGTCCCTTCACCATGCCGTTGTATTTAATCCCAGCTTTTTAGACTTTTCCTTGTATGATGCCTGCCAGCATAATTTTATCCGGCCGATTACCAACGGAACACTGCTGTTTCCAACCTTCTGCTCCACGCTTTCACCCGAAGACCATAAACAAGTTCTGCTCCATATGCAGAAAATTATAAAGCTTTACCACACATTGCCCACCTGTGCCCTTTTAAGCATTAAGCTCCACATATTACACATGATTGAATTATTCTTTCAGGCGGATTATTTCTATAAGAATACGTTATCGCCCAAAGGAAAGGACTCCTTAAACAAATTAAAACAAGTGATTGAATATATTCACATCCATTACCCGGAATCAATCTCTTTGCAGACATTGTCTGAAATATGCTTTATGAGTCCTAATTATTTCTACCACTATTTTAAACAGGAAATTGGAAAGACACCGATCAGTTTTATCAATGAATATAGAATAGAAAAAGCCTGTGAAATGCTGTCAGAATCAGAAGCGCCGATTTCTAATATCGCACTTTCTGTTGGATTTGATAATTTTAGTTACTTTATACGAAAGTTTCGGGAATATAAAGGGGTTGCGCCGAATAAGTACCGTTCTCTTTGCTTGAAATAGTATGAAATCTGGCTGTGCCGTTTCTAATTTCTAAATCATACACAGCCAGATTCCATTCAGCACCCTCCCATTTTTCTGCATCGCATTGTCCATAAAGCTCAAATCCCCACATCGTCATCATATACCTTCAACTAAACCGCACTGCACCTCTTTCTAACTTCCTGTTTGTCTATTTCAAACTCAGTGTCAATTAAAATGATACAACATCAAGGCAAAAGACGGAAAACTTTATGTATCTGTCATATTTGACTGCTATGATGCTGCAGTCCTCGGGCTGGCGATGGATACGAATATGAAAACTGTATTATGTAAACGAATACTTGACAACGCCGTCCACTCGTATCCAGCGCTCAGGGGAGCCATTATCCACTCTGACCGTCATAATACGGAAGAAATGACCATTGAGGAACTAAAGACACTCATCTGGAGATACTTCATCAGTTACTGGCAGTATCAAGGGGGGGGGTGGAGCTCCATGCCAGAATCCCCATTTTGCCTGCTCTACCTCTCGTGAGCCTTGCTCCGCTGCAAGTGGCGGTTATAAAACTCCAACGCCTTTACGACAAAATCCGTTTCCTGCCCTCTGGGGATGGATTTCGGTATGAGCTTGGTTATCCGCTCGTCCTTAAAGGCAGGCTTCTCTTTCTGGTTCGGCTTATCCTCCTGCATGATGGACTGGATAACCTCATCCGTGAGCTTTCCCTCCTGCATAAACTTCTTCATTTTGATAGCCTGTGCAAGTGAGGGCGTGGCATCGTTATAACCCATTGCTTCAAGCAGGGTGTATTGCTGTTCCTCGGAAAGATAAGAGATTTCCACCGCAGGACGGAAAGCAATCTGGCGTTCATCTACCATTTGCAGGATTTCGGGTACAAGCTCGGTCAAGCGGATAAATCGGCGTACTTGCTCATGGCTATCTTTAGTTTTTGCAGCTATCTTTTCTCGGCTTGTCAACTTCTGCCCCACTGGGGTAGAAGTTAAATCAGTACGCTGTCCCTGCCTATTCATAGCCGCTAATTTCATCTTGTAGGCAAAGGCCCTTTCGCTGGGGAGCAGGCTTTCCCGTTGTAAATTGTAGGCTAAGACTATAGCGCCTTGCTATGTCTCCATAGCAGGTTTCCATAGCCTCGCCCCAGAACCGTACTTACACCTCTCGATGTATACGGCTCCCCATCTATCATAGTCTTTCAGCTATTTGTTATTGTGGCATAACAGTCTGGGCAGACTGCAAGCGTTTTCCTACGCTTAGCCAACATTAGTTTGTTCCATTCACTATCCGCTTTAATTGATTTCAATGATTTTATATGGTGCATACGAATATCTTCTGTGCGACTTCCACATAGTTCGCAGACACCATTTTTAATCCTTGTCCGCAGATAATTAGGATTGTCATATTTTACATAAGCTGGTAGTAAATCCGGGTCATATCTACAGGCTGATTTCTTTCGTTTAAAGCCACCATGATAGAATTCACAATATTTCAATCCGGCTTTCGTGCTATATGGAACCATAAAGATTCCATTATGCCTGTATTTTCTCTGTACTTTATAAACACTCTTGTGATATTTCAGTCCAAAAGTCTTGTACATGCTGTATTCCAAAATGAATGCGAAATTTTTAATAACCGTCGCATTGTTAGCAATGGAATAATAATTGTACATACCACGTATTTCTGCATTTACCTGTGACACAATCTCCACATCGGTCATATGAATCATGTTCCCTCTGTGGTGAGAATCCCATATTTCTTTACCGTTAGCGTCATAGCGAATCCCCAGTGCCCCATATTCCAAAAGCTTGCCCTGCCACTTATCTTTTGGTGCATATAGCTTTATCGTTCCTGTTTGTGTTTTCCTTAGTTGGTTCTTAGAATCGTACATAAGTGCCGGCTTTTTTGCCGTCGTGATGTCATATCCAAGAAAACGTGCTTTATCTTGTCCATGTGTGATTTTTGTTTTTGAATCAGACATTTCAAGATGAAGGGTTGTCTTCAAGAATATATGGAATTCTTCCTTGATTTTTTCCGCATCTTCATGGGAACCAATAACACCTATCAGAAAATCATCTGCATATCTGCAATAGAATAATCTCTTATAATTTTGGTTGCATGCCTTCTTACTCGGTACACTGTGCATGTTCGCCTGTGCTTCTTTTTGTAATTTCAGAGCTTCCTTTCTTTCCTGTTCTCCCCATTCCGTCCAGTATCTACGGTTTCTTCTTCTGATATAGTAAAGCTTACTTGCCGCCCTCTGGTATTCAAGGCTATATAGTGAGTCCCCTTTATCGAAACTGTCCTTTAGCTGTTCTGCAAACTCGTCCATCTTTGAAAGATAAATATTTGCAAGAACCGGACTTGCCCCGGAACCTTGCGGAGTGCCGGAATAACTGCAATGATAGTGCCACTGCTCCATATATCCAGCCTTCAGCATTTTCCATATCAGTGCCAGAAAGTTCTCATCCTCAATCCGTTCCCTTAAAATTTCCACCATAATATGATGGTCAAAGCTGTCAAAGCAAGCGTGTATATCTCCCTCGACAAACCATGTCACTCCCGTGAATTGATTTTGAATCTGTTGGAGAGCCGTGTGACAACTTCGATTCGGTCTGAATCCGTGTGAAGATTTTGAAAACATTGGCTCATAGATACTTTCAAGAATCATTTTGACAATCTCTTGCACCAACTTATCTTCTGTGGCTGGAATCCCCAGCGGACGCTTTTTTGTACTGTTCTTTTTGTCAATATATACACGCCTTGCCGGGTTCGGTTGATAACTAAAATCTTTCAGGCTTTCAATAAGTGCATTTATCCTGCGCTCACTCATGCCATCCAGACTTTTTCCGTCTACACCTGCCGTCATACTTCCCTGCGACTGACTAATATTTTTGTACGCAAGAAGGTAGAACTCCGGGTTATACAGATTTCTGTACAGTCTTTGGAACTTATACTGTTTGTTGCTTGCTTTTTCTGAAAGATTTTTCAATACATTTACTGGTTCTCTCAATGTCTCACACATCCTTCCTGTTTTTGTATTGAACGATAGACTGCCGTCCTTCGCCATGTGGGCGTTATTATTCGCTTCCGCTTTTACGGCTATCCCTGTCAATCCAGGGTCCCCGGACTACTACGACGGCTCCGTTACCATGCTGAATATTCAGCGTCATCTCTCTTGGTTTTTACGCTTGAGATTTATCCCCTTTCGGCATTACGCATAGCCATAGCTGGCATTTCAGTTTAGGTAATCCCCGTTTAGGTCATTACGATGAGATTTGTTCTGTTGTCGGATGGGATTTTCGTCATTTACCATTGCTGATGGTCGGCTTGTTCAGAATATCCTGCGGATTGCAGACAGCAAAATACAACCCGCCTGAACACCAACGTATCATCTTCCATTTCGTTGGGGAGATGGTTAGCCCCAGCCTCTGACTGTCCTTTAGGCAGTATAGCTTTCTTCCTCATACAGAACCTTTCGTCTCGACACTCAGTCGCAGCTTGGAAGTTTCACTGACTTGTGCCTTTACAAACGTGCTGTTGTTCCCGTTGTGTTTCCACGCAAGGTTAGTTGTTGACGATAGGCTGTGCATTTCTGCACTTGATATTTTTACCTATTGCATTCTCACTGCAATATCTATAATGACCCACGCCGCATGAGTGCCCAACTCATGCGCCTTACGGGCGCACACTTTCAACCATGACAATAATTGCTTCATCATGGGTCAGCTCCTTAACCTCACATTTCAGCGTTTCAAGCCCTGCAAGCTCGCAAGCCTTTTTCCGCCTGTGACCGCTGATAAGCTCGTACCGTCCGTCCTCTTTTTGCCGAACTGTCGCAGAGGTCATTACGCCGCTCCGACTGACTCTTTCAACAAGCTGTTCCATATCCTCATTCATTAAAACCTTGAACGGATGGTCTGGAAACTCATCAATTTCGGAAATGGGAATTTCCCTTATCTTGCTTAGATTCGCTTCTGCTCGGCTCTCGTCTGTTTCAAAGAGGTCATCGTATGCGGTCAGCTCGATTTTACTTTCTCTGTTTCTCGCCAATCTCTGCTACCTCCTTTCCGAACTGCTCATAAGCTGCGGCTATCTTGCCGCCTTTGTCATAGGCAAAAATGCTCTTTCCCTCTGCGGTGGCTTCCACGGCACGGATGGAGTGGGGTATCTGGGCATCGAAAACTTTAATCCTCTGCCCATAGGCACTTTTTACCGTTGCCATAATCTCTTTAGAGATGTTCGTGCGTGGCATTACCATCGTCATTAAAATACCGTCAATCCGCAGATTGGGATTGATTTGCCGTTTGACCTTAGACACGGAGCGAAGCAACAGCTCTAAACCCTTTGCAGAAAGATAATGGGGCTGTGTTGGGATAACCACGCTGTCAGCTGCTGCAAGTGCGTTAATGGTCAGCATCCCCAAGCTCGGCATACAATCCACAAGAACCACATCGTACTTCTTCTCTACCTCATTGATGCAAGTTTTCAGCACGCTTTCACGGCTTATGGCGTTTATCAGCCTTACTTCCAGTCCCGACAGTTCAATGTTGGACGGAAGCAGGTCAACGCCCTCGTTATGATGCAGGATGCTTTTGGAAACATCAACCGATTTATCATCAATGATGTCCTGCATAATAGTAGAGAGCGTATCGGGCAAGTCGTCTGGTCGGCTGTAACCGAGCGACATGGTTAAATTTGCCTGTGCATCGGCATCAATGAGCAGGACTTTTTTGCCCTGCTGTGCCAGAGCCACGCC
>CATOPL010000022.1 GCA_951802115.1 uncultured Lachnospiraceae bacterium
CCTGCTCCATCTGAGTCCAGTCATCAAGATTGTCAAAAATGAAGACATACAATGTTTTTATCTCTTTCTCCTGAACAGCAAAGCCGGCTCTGCCTGCCATTTCCATGTCCGAATAAAGCATTTCCCGATCCTGATTAAAGCAAATGGTCTGGCAGGGTTCATAAGACCACCCAAGAAGTTCAAGCATCTCGGCATCCGTCAGATCGGGATCTTTTGAAAGCAGTTTTTCCCTCCTGTCGTCTGTCAGTTCTCTCTGTTCTCCCGGTGTTGTCGCATGGACAATTACCTGATACGGAGATACCACTACATCTTCAAGTGTAATATTCCCCTTTTTCTCACCCACTTCGATTGTTTTTACATCCGTTTCGTTTACCTCAAACGGAATGACGATATCCCAGCTGCCATCCGTCCAGTGAGATGTCGATATATCCCCGCCATCAAGCATCCTGTCATCATCATAACCAAGACCGTTTACATTTAGGTTAAGTTCGCCGCTGTCTGTATGCTTCTCCGCAAGATTTATTTTCAGCATGCCTGCAAATGTATGGCTGTCGATTACCTCTCCATCAAACGTATTTTCGAGCCATTCGGGTGAATTTCCATCCACATTCCATGTTCCGCCTATATAAAATCCTGCGGCTGTCCGGTTGTCTGCAGCATTCGTACCGGTATGATGTCTGGGAATGTGAGTAAAATCTGCATCTTCTGATTCAATATTGACTGTGAGGAATATAGAATATCCATCACAGTAGACTTCTGATGCAGTCAGTGTGATTCCTTTATCAGATATCGTATAGTCCAATGTGTCCAAATTTCCCGCGTGATCCTCATTTGTCAGGATAGTTTTCTTATCCATATAATCTCCGGAATAGGTGGTATCATTCTCAACCTTCTCAAAAATCTTTCCAATCAATGGAATTTTTGCTGCGAGCACCGGATGAAAGTATCCTAGTCCACCAATTCCAATAACTGCAGCAGCTACTGCAGCGACAGCTCCTTTTCCTATTTGGCCAAATTTATTCATTTTATCCTGCCTCCTTCTGTGTATCTGGATATCTCTGTCACTTATCTCAGGAGCAAGGGCCTGCTTTAAGATTTGATCCAATTTTTCATCTGTCATATCCTATCGCCTCCAATTTTTCTTTTAATTGTTTCTTTGCTTTCCGCATTCGGCTTTTGACGGTTCCTTCTGGCAGCCCAAGAATCTTAGATATCTCATTTATCTGCATATCTGCTGAATAATATAAATAGATTGGTATTCTGTACTTCTCCGGCAGAGTATTGACGAATCCCTGAATCATGTCTGCCTCATTTTGCTTTAATATCATATGTTCAGGGGAGACTTCGTTATCATAATCAGTAAACTCATATCCTTCATCAGACATCTTGTCCATGCTGTCAATCGGAACCAGCCTCATTCTGTTTGCATATTTTTTCTTTTTATTTTTCCAAAGATAAATTGAAGTGGATAAAGCGTAACTCTTTGTATTCTGCATAGAGTCAAGTTTTTTCTTTTTCTCCAGCAGTTTGAGCATCGTGTCCTGATACAGTTCGTCTCCATTTTCCGCATCTCCGGCTGTCATCCGGCAAAACCGCAGAATGTCTTTTCCAAACTTCAGGACAAACCGCTCGAATTCGTCATGATTCATAGCAGCCATCCTCCTTCTTCTTTCAAGTCGACTTGCAAAGATTTGCCCTTGCATGTGTATATTGTCATGACTTTGGAAAAAAGTTTTCAAATTCTCATAAAATCTTAACATTTTTATAACCAAATGAAAACGATGACTGGAATCCTGCAATCATAAAACCTTTACACTTTCCTTTGCAACTCCTGCAAATGTCTAAGTTGTATCTTGCTTAAACCTTTTGGTTTCTGTTATGATAGAAAAAAGGTATTTTTATGCTGTAGCAGAAAGGACAGGAGATCATGCCGGTATGGATTTGTCCCCAATGTGGACGTACATTTAAAAAACAGAATCAGAGTCATTACTGTGGAAAGGCGCCGGAGACGATAGACGCATATATTGAGTCTCAGCAAGAAGAGGTGCAGCTATATTTGAAAAAAGTCCGAAAGGCGATCGCAGAAGCCATTCCTGAGGCGGAAGAAAAGATTTCCTGGAGCATGCCGACTTTCTGGAGGAAACGTAATATTATTCAGTTTGCAGGTTTCAAAAACCATATCGGCCTCTATCCGGGGCCGGAGGCTGTGGAACAGTTCGCAGAGCAGCTGAAAGACTATAAGACCAGTAAAGGAACGATTCAGTTCCCATACAAAAAACAGATCCCGCTGGAACTGATCGCTGAGATCGCAGAATGGTGTTATAAGACGGGGAAAGATATGTAAAGATGCGGCGCCGGTTGCAGACGCATCTGGAGGAAAAGAGATTATCATGCTGCGGACGAAATATGATCTTTATATGAGAGCAAAGCGGTATGTCTCAGACGAGGGTGGAATGCCGAAAAAAGATCTGGATTTTATCAGAAAATAAAAAGAGTTTTAGTTGTATATCCGAACTGAAAGGGGTTGCTGTAAAATCATATTCTGCAGTAACCCCTGTTTTCTTATAATTTATCCTTTCCGTTTTCTCAGGTCGTCTTTCAGAAGCTGATAGCAGGCGGCAGTCAGAGGAATTCCAAGAAGTATTCCTGCGACGCCGAAGAGGCTGCCGCCGACCATAACGGCCGAAAAGACAAAGATACCCGGAAGCCCGATAGAGGTACCGACGACCTTGGGATAGATCAGCTGATTTTCGAGCTGCTGGAGAACGACAATAAAGATAAGAAACATCAATGACTGGAGGGGAGATTCTGTAAAAATCATCAGAATACCTACAACAGCGCCGATATAGGCTCCCAGAACGGGGATCAATGCAGTGGCTCCTACCAGAATGCCGATCATAACCGCGTAAGGGAAGCGGAACAGGAGCATACCAAGGATGCACAGAACTCCGAGAATCACTGCTTCTGTGAACTGACCGACGATAAAGCGGTGAAAGCAGTTGTCCAAAGTATGCAGCACATATAGAGTTTTTTCACGCAGGACGGCAGGCAGATAGATGCGAAACAGGCGGTCAGCCTGCTTTCCCAGCCATTCTTTGCCGGCAAGCAGATAAATTGCGAAGATCAGGGACACAAAAAGGTTAAAGATTACGGATACAAAAGAGGAGATGTATCCGAACAGGCTGGCTCCGGCTCCGGAACCCATCCAGCTTAGAAGCTGTTGCAGGATTTTCTGAGTATCTATCTGCAGCTCTTCAATGGCGGAAAAGAAGGTGAAAATGTCCGGATGTTCATGAAAAAACTGCAGAACCATATCGCAGGCGACAGGAATATTGGATATGAGGATTTCGACGCAGGAGCGCAGCTCCGGTACGATCATATTGATAATCAACGCCAGAATAAAAAACAGCGTTAAAAATGACAGTACAATGGAAGCGGCACGTTTTATAGAAAAGCGGGTTTTCCATTTTACCAGAATAGTCCGTTCATAGAAACTCATGATCAGATTCAGTATATAAGCGATGGCGCATCCGAGGATCAGAGGACGGATGACGCCGGTAAAAAGGATCAGCCATTTCATGGCAGTGTCCCAATAGTGGCACAGCAGGTAAAGAAGCAGAGCACAGACTGCCGCGTATTGAATCAGTTCTTTCTTTTCTTTCATAGATATTCCGTTACTCCTTTTAGAATGTAGTATACAGTATAGAGGGAAAATGATGAAAATGCAAGCTGTCATTTAGGATACTGGATTCCGGAAAAGATTTGATTGCTGACGGGCAGGAAACATATTATAATATTGTTCAATGATGCGAGGAGGACTTAAGGTATGGGAGAACATATCACAACATATTCTGGGATACATATGCTTCCGCTTGCACCGAAGGAAGAGGATATCCATATCCGGGATATTGCGCATGCGCTGTCTTTGATGGTACGGGCAAACGGGCATTTTCCGAGATTTTATTCAGTTGGGCAGCATTGCATTCACTGCTGCGAGGAGGCGTGCGCGCGCGGATATACAAAACGGGTACAGCTTGCATGTCTGTTGCATGATGCCAGTGAAGCATATCTGGCGGATATTACACGTCCGGTCAAGCAGCATCTGCCAAAATACAGGGAGATTGAAAAGTGCCTGCAGGATGCTGTTTTTCAGAAGTATCTGGGGAAGCTGTCGCAGGAAGAGACGGAACTGTGGCGGAAACTGGATGATACGCTTTTATACTATGAGTTTGAGTATTTTATGGGAGAGAAACTGATGGCGTGTCCGGGAGAACTTAAAAGCAGTCCTGTATTTGATACAGAAGGATTTCAGGTGACGGAGGAACGGTATCTGGACTGGTTTTGGAGGCTGTGTGAAGAATGACAGGCGGATGCAGGCTCTGTCCGCGGGAATGTCTGGCAGACAGAGCGCATGGAGAACGGGGATACTGCCGGATGCCCTTGGAGCCCTTTGCCGCCCGGGCAGCGCTTCATTACTGGGAAGAACCTTGTATTTCCGGAACGGAAGGATCAGGAGCCGTCTTTTTTTCCGGGTGTACGCTGCGGTGTGTTTTTTGCCAGAATTATAAAATTGCGATGGGTGAAACAGGGAAACAGGTCAGCGCAGAGCGGTTGGCAGAGATCTTTTTGGAATTGCAGGAACAGGGCGCCAACAACGTGAATCTGGTGACGGCCGGGCATTTTCTGCCGTCTGTGATTCGGGCGCTTCAGAGGGCAAAAGTGCAGGGGTTGTCGATCCCTGTAGTGTACAATACGAGCGGATATGAGAAAGCTGAGATTTTGAGGAATCTGGAAGGACTGGTAGATATCTGGCTTCCGGACTGTAAATATCAGAGTGCTGCTCTGGCAGAGAAGTATTCTCACGCGGCGGATTATCCGAATCGGGTAAAAGAAGCGCTGACAGAGATGATACGACAGGCGGGAACGCCGGTATTTGACAGCAGAGGAATGATGCAAAAAGGCGTGATTGTCCGGCACCTGGTACTGCCGGGCTGTGTGTATGACAGCAAAGATGTGATAGAATATCTGCATGATAGCTGGGGAGAGCGGATATGGGTCAGTATTTTAAGCCAGTATACGCCTCTTTCTCATGTCAGAGCGTTTCCGGAGCTGAACCGGAAAGTTACAGAAGAAGAATACAGAGAAGTTGTAGAATACGCATTGTTTCTGGGAATGAAACAGGTATATGTGCAGCCTGGAGAATGTGCACAGGAGAGCTTTATCCCTGCATTTGACGGCAGAGGAATCTGAAGCGTGGGCGGTCTCTCCGTCTATATGCTCTGCAGAGAACATTTCTGAATGTACAATGGCCGGAGTATATTTCATGAAAGACTTGTCTGAATTTTCTGCTGCTGTACTATTTGTTTGAAAGATAAAGGGCGCCCCTCAGTCATTTTATGACTTACGGGACACCCTCACACAATTCTGTAGTAGATGATTAGGCGGATGTTATGTAAAATTACAGCTCCAGAATTTTACCGGTTTTCACATCGTACCTGCAGTATCTTCCGTGTTCGGAGATGAAAGGCATATAAGTATCTTTGCGGTTGTCTTTTATATAGACGACGCCGGTGGAGATCATCTCTACCAGTGAAAAACGTTCACTTAAACTGGAGATCCATTTGTAAGTCTTTTCTCTGGCGGAGGAAGCCATGATCAGATTATATCCGCCGTCACAGGATTCCAGCTGGAAATATACTTTCTCTGCCTTTCTGGGATCAGCAAATACCTGGCTGAAAATGTAGGAAGAAAAATTTTTTTTGACAAAAGCCTGGAAAGATTTTTTGTCATAGACTACTTTCGATACTGCGTCAGTGATTTTGTCGCCGCGTTCGATACGTGTCTTCAGAATTTTTAAAACGTCGATCGTCCAGTTGATGAAAGAAATGCTGCTGTACTCCATGGATTCAAGCAGGTTGCTGATCAGTTCTTTACTCAGTGTGTCAGAACGCTTTGCTTCTTCAAATAATTGGTTTTTCATGAAATTAGTCTCCTTCAGATAATATAAACGCCGGACTTTTAAGGTCGGACATTAAGATACACTGCCGACAGACGTCGCATATTCTGTTTGATTCCCGCGAGCAATGAACCAAGTGCCGTGCTTGCACGAGCATTTGGCGAATGCCGCGAAGGTCACATACCCCGCTGTTCTGCAGCGTTGCAAGCTTGATGCCCCGTTGCTTGCAGCGGGGGTGTTGACTTTGTACCATGATAAACGGCGTCTGTTTTTGTACATTCTAATTAATTAGATTATAAATCTACTTTACAAAAAATACAAGGATTATCCATTATCCGGGCGAAAATGTTTAATTGCCAATCCGGACAAAGTGTGCTACACTGATATTTAACGGGCGGTCTGTGTGTACGGATGTATCCGGACAGCTGCGAATATGGATTGTTTGAGAGGAATAAGAAATATGAAAATTTTGGTAACTGGCGGCGCCGGATATATCGGAAGCCATACCTGCGTGGAGCTTTTGAACGAAGACTATGAAGTGGTAGTTGTCGACAACCTGTACAATGCATGCGAAAAAGCGTTGGAGCGGGTACAGGAGATTACGGGAAAATCTCTGAAGTTTTACGAAGCAGATCTTCTGGATCAGCCGAAATTAAACGAGATCTTTGCGGCGGAAAGACCCGATGCAGTGATTCATTTTGCAGGTTATAAAGCAGTCGGCGAATCGGTGGAAAAGCCGATTGAGTATTATTACAACAACATGGCAGGGACTCTGCTTTTATGTGACACTATGAGAAAAAATGGTGTGAAGAATATTATTTTCAGTTCCTCAGCCACTGTATACGGAGATCCTCTGGAGATTCCGATTACGGAGAACTGTCCGAAGCAGTCTCCAACCAATCCATATGGACAGACCAAAACCATGTTGGAGCAGGTATTGATGGATATCCAGAAGTCCGATCCGGAATGGAATGTGATTCTGCTTCGGTATTTCAATCCGATCGGAGCACACAAGTCCGGCAAAATCGGAGAGGATCCCAAGGGGATTCCGAACAACCTGCTTCCTTATGTGGCGCAGGTGGCGATTGGCAGGCTGAAGTGTGTTGGCGTATTCGGCAATGACTACGATACTCCGGACGGTACTGGTGTGCGCGATTATATCCATGTGGTAGATTTGGCGAGAGGACATGTGAAAGCCCTGGAGAAATTTAAGGAAGAAAAAGGAGTTCGGATCTACAATCTGGGTACCGGACACGGATACAGCGTACTGCAGGTGGTGTCTGCTTTCAGTAAGGCGTGCGGAAAAGATCTTCCATATGAAATCAAGCCACGCCGTGCAGGCGATATTGCCACCTGCTACTGTAATCCTGAGAAAGCCAGAGCAGAACTTGGCTGGGAGGCAGAGTACGGAATTGAAGAAATGTGTGAGGACTCGTGGAGATGGCAGTCTCAGAATCCAAACGGTTATCATGATCCTGAATAATTGACTGGCGAGGGAAGAAATGAAAATAGTACTGGTGAGTTATTCCGGAACCTCCGCAAGTATTCTGAAAGACCGGATGTCCGCCTGGGCGCGTACCAATCTGGTGGAGGCGGAGATCATGATCTCATCTCTTTCAGGGCTTGACGAAGGAAAAGAAGATGCAGATATCATTCTTGTAGGACCGCAGGTGCGCTGTGCTCTTGCCAGTGTGCGGGAGCGCGTACCGGAAGATATACCGGTACTGGCTGTGGACACCAGAGATTTTGGTATGGCAAAGGGAGACCGGGTTATGCAGGAGGCGATAGCTGAGATAAAACGTTATAAAGACCAGGTATAAAATCTGTTGGAAGATGCGACCCTGGCTGTACAGCAACCATATTTTATATTATGGAAGCGTTAGTTGTACAGTCAGGGTCGTATTTTCTGACAGTTTTTTGTTTTTTGCGAACCTTTCCAGGTCTGATGACCATATAAGAGTGAAGGGCAAAACCTTCGGAAAAGACGTCTGGAACTGGAGGATGAACAACATGAGCCACGAGGAGCTGGAAATGTGTATTGAGATGTACGGAAAATGTATCTATTCTTTCTGCTGTCGACTTACAGGAAGCAGGCAGGAGGCGGATGATCTGTACCAGGATACGTTTCTGAAAATGGTGGAACTGCGGAGCAGGCTGGATGTAACGGAGAATCCGAAAAGTTATCTTTTATCGGTGGCTGTGAACTTATGGCGGAATGGACGCAGGAAATATGTAAGACGGATGAAGGTCACCGGTCCGGTGATTTCTGTGGAAGATACAGTGTTGGAAGTATCTTCTCAAGAACAGACACTGGAGGAACAGATGATCTCCGGCGAAGAGAAAAAGCTGGTTCAGAAATCGGTGAGCAGATTGCCTGAGAAATACAGACTTCCAATACTTTTATTTTATATGGAAGAATTGAAGATTTCCGAGATTTCGCTGATTCTGAAGATTCCGGAAGGAACGATAAAAAGCCGGCTTTTCAAAGCAAAGAAGATGTTGAAAAAAGAACTGGAGGTTGTTTTAAATGAAAAAAGACATTGATCGCATATTAAAACAGGCCCTTTCTCCGGAAGAAGAGCCGGACGTATGGCTCAATCAGAATATATTATATCAGGCAGAGGAGATGGCAAAGATGGCAAGAAAGAAAAAGAACAGGATCCCGGCGGCAATTACAGCGGCGGCGTTCACTCTGATGATCGGTTCTGCGGTAGTAGTGGCGGCTGCCAGATATCTGACACCCGGACAGATCGCCGAGAGGAATGAAGATCAGAAGCTTATGGAAGCTTTCCAGGGAGAGAACGCGGTATTCGTCAATGAAAGCCAGGAGTATGCGGGTTTCCGGGTGACGTTTTTGGGAGCGGTATCAGGGAAAAATATCAGCGAGTATCTGACAGAGGATCAGAAAGGTCAGGTGGAGGACAACCGATTCTATGCGGCGGTGGCTATCGAAAGGGCTGATGGCGCTCCCATGCCCGACACGAGCGACGAGGCTTACGGGGAAGAGCCGTTCTATGTGTCGCCGTATATTAAAGGACTGGAGCCGTGGAATTATGGTCTGATGAACATGGGAGGCGGATACAGTGAATTTGTGCAGGATGGAATTCAGTATCGTCTGCTGGATATGGAAAATATTGATATCTTTGCCGACAGGGGGCTTTATATCGGCGTAAGTTCCGGGACATTTTACGACAACGAGGCTTATCTTTTTGATGATGAAACCGGAGTAATCACGAGAAATGAGGCATATGAGAAAGTCAATGCGTTGTTCGATCTTCCTCTGGACCCGGCCAAGGGCGATCCTCAGGCAGCGGAGGCATTTTTAAAATCTATGGAAGAAAAGGCAGATTCCGATATCCCTGAGGAGATAAACGAACGGGATTCGGAGATTGAGGCATGGATCGATACATTTGAGGCGGAGCTTAAAGAAAGTAGGGTTAAAGAGGACGCAGAACGAATTGAATCCACCGTGCAGATCTGTAAATCCAATGGGGACGGCACGGCGAATTACTCCTATGATCTGGAGGACGAAGGCGGAGGAAGCGGCGTGATCTTTCTGGATGAAAGTTTTCCGGATCGAAAACCAGGAACCGCAGCGGTGATCGGCTATTCCTTCGACGAAGAAGGTCTGGAAAGCCTGAGAATAGAAACTGCCGTCATGAACGAGGACGGTACAGTGACTTTTGCAGTGTATCGAATAAAGAGATAATTTGACGAAATGGATCTGGAACATTAAGACAGCAGGCCGGGAATCTAAAACAGATTCCCGGTCTTAATTGTTAGGGCATGGCCCTAACAATCAGAGGCATCGGCAAACGCCGGTGTCTTTTTGCATGTTTTCAGTCAGAACACCAATATCCTCAATAAAATTATTAAAAATTTGAAAACAATATTGACTATCCGTCATTTTTGTAGTATAACATATAATATCAAAAATGACCGATAGTCATTTTTAGACAACTTATTTACAGAGCTGTCATACAGGTAATATGAAAGGTGAGAAAAATGAAACAGATAGGAAAGTTTATTGCAAGACGTAAGATATCTATCGTACTCATTGCATTCCTGCTGCTGATTCCATCTGCACTCGGGTTCATTGCTACAAAGGTTAACTATGATATTCTGAGTTATCTGCCGGATTCGCTGGAAACGGTGGCAGGGCAGGATATTATGGTAGAGGAATTCGGTATGGGGGCGTTTTCCATGGTCGTCGTGGACGGGATGGAAAAGAAGGACGTTGTAACGCTGGAGGAAAAGATCGAGTCTATTGATCATGTGGAAAAGGTACTGTGGTACGATGATTTTGCAGGGATTGACGTACCGGTCAGTATGATTCCGCAGTCAGTTGCGGATGCGCTTTTTCAGGGAGAATCTACGATGATGATTGTGTTGTTCGATCAGACGACATCGGCGGAGACGACGATGGAGGCGATCGAGGAGATGCGCGCGCAGGTGGGGCAGCAGTGTTTTATCAGCGGCATGAGCGGGATTGTCACAGATATTAAAAACCTGGCTATGAAGGAGATTCCGGGGTATGTCATGGTAGCCAGTCTTCTTTCACTGCTGGTTCTGATCCTGACGACAGATTCTTTTGCAGTTCCCTTTATTTTCCTGACCAGTATTGGTCTGGCCGTGGCTTACAATATGGGAAGCAATTTGTTTCTGGGCGACGTCTCTTACATCACACAGGCTCTGGTAGCAGTTCTGCAGCTGGGGGTTACGACAGATTATTCTATCTTTCTTTTGCACAGCTATGAAGAATGTAAGCCAAAATACAAGAATCGGGACGACGCTATGGCGGAGGCGATCAGCGAGACCTTTGTATCTGTTATGGGAAGTTCTCTGACAACGATCGCAGGTTTTGCGGCTCTGATTTTCATGACCTTTGCTTTGGGAGAAAATCTGGGAATCGTTATGATCAAAGGCGTAATCATCGGTGTGCTTTGTTGTGTGACGGTGCTTCCGGCGATGGTGCTGCTTTTTGAAAAACAGATTATGAAATTCCGGCACCGGTCTTTTTTTCCGGATACGGGAAAGCTGTCAGATTTTATCCGCAGATTTTACTGGGTGTGGATTCTTCTTTTTCTGATCGTATTCGTTCCGGCCTACCACGGTAATAATGAAGTGGAGCTGTATTACAATATTGATACCGGGCTTCCTGATGATCTGGACAGTGCGGTCGCTAATGAAAAACTGAAAAATACGTTTGATATGAGTAACGTACATATTCTTCTGATGAACAGCGGAAACAGTGCCAAAGACAAAGCCAGTATGATTCAGGAGATTGAAAAAGTGGACGGCGTGGACTGGGCGCTTGGCATTCAGTCGGCAGTGGGAGGAGGAATTCCGGAATCCATGCTTCCAAGAAAATTGACGTCTACATTGAAATCAGAAAATTATGAGATGGTTTTTATCTGTTCGCAGTACAGTTCAGCGACGGCTCTATGTAATGCGCAGATTGCAAGAATCAATGAGATTGTAAAAAAATATGATGATACGGCAATGGTGATCGGAGAGGCGCCGCTGATGAAAGATCTGGAGGATGTGACCAGTGTCGACCTGATGACAGTAAATACATTATCCATACTGGCGATTTTCCTGATTGTAATGATTGTGTTTAAATCGTTCAGCCTTCCGTTTATTCTGGTAACGACCATAGAATTTTCCATCTTTGTAAATATGGCTTTTTCTTATTACAGAGGGATCAGTCAGGCATTTGTGGCTCCCATTGTAGTAGGTACGATTCAGCTGGGCGCTACTGTGGATTATGCGATTCTGATGACGAACCGGTATAAAGATGAAAGGATGGCCGGAAAAAATAAAAAAGAGGCCATAGAAATTGCACACAAAACTTCATTCCACTCGATCATCACCAGTGCGTTCAGTCTTTTCGCCTCGACGATCGGTGTGGCGATGTATTCAAATATTGATATGATTAAATCTATTGTAATTCTGCTGGCACGGGGGGCGCTGATCAGTATGGCGATCGTACTTTTGCTGCTGCCGTCATTCTTTCTGGTGTTTGACAGACTGATCTGCTGCACGACGATGGGGATGAAGAAGTGTCTGAAACAGCAAAGCATAGAGACTGGAGGCGGAGAAAATGAAAAATAAAAAATTATTAAGCATGGGATTGACGGTTGTGCTGGGCGTTTCTGTCTGCGGATGCAGCAATCAAACAGAGACTGTGAAAGAGACGGCAGGAGAAATATTGGAAGAGACGACAAAAGAAACGTCTGAAGCCACTGAGATCGCGGAAAAAGCAGTAAGCCGGTCAGTAGGTGGAAATGTAGAGAAAGAGGAGACGGTCTACGTAAATACAGATGCCGGCGGAAAAGTAAAAGAGATCACTGTCAGCAGTTGGCTGAAAAACGGTTCCGGCGCTGCAAAGCTTACGGATGTTACGAAGCTGATGGATGTGATCAATGTCAAAGGTGATGAGACCTTTACGAAGGATGGAGATACGTACATCTGGGCAGCAGAAGGCAATGATATTTATTATCAGGGTGTGACATCTAAAGCTTTGCCGGTGGATGTAAAAGTGACCTATTATCTCGATGATGAGAACGTCGATCCCAGGGAACTGGCCGGAAAAAGCGGCAGAGTTAAGATTCGTTTTGACTATGAAAATCATAGCAGACAGCAGACGACGATCGGAGGGAAAGAAGCAGAAGTGTGCGTGCCGTTTGTAGCGGCCAGCACTTTGATTCTGGATTCCGACCGGTTTGTCAACGTGGAGGTAGAGAACGGAAAGATTCTCTCAGACGGAAAAAATACCATCGTGGCGGGCGTAGCGATGCCTGGACTGTATGACAGTCTGGATCTTCTGAATCTGGAAGGTTTTGAGGATATAGATATTCCGGAATATGTGGAAGTGACGGCAGATGTGACAGATTTTGAGCTGGCCATGACGGCCACGGTGCTGATGCCGGATGTGTTCGGTAAGCTGAATACGGATGATATGGGCGGTTTTGATGATCTGAAAGATGATATTGAAGAACTGAATGATGCGACTTATGAGCTGATCGACGGCTGTATTGAGCTGGATGATGGAGTTCAGGAGATGAAAGATAATATGCCGGATCTGTGGGATGGGGCCGTAGAGCTGGACGATGGGGCCGCAGAACTGAATGACGGAGCCTGGGAACTGGACGACGGAGCGCAGGATCTGAAAGACGGGGCAGAAAAATTGAATGACGGAGCGAAGGACATCCGGCAGGGAGCCAAGGAGCTGGATCAAGGTACAGGCACACTTCAGACCGGAATCGGGCTTCTGAATGATCAGATGCCGAAGCTTGCAGGCGGTGCGAATATGTTGGCAGACGGGCTTCAATCCATTCAGGACCCGATGATGCTGGGACCGGACGGTCAAAGCGGTGATGCAGAGCATCCTTATATTAAAACCAGTGTCGGACATCTGAAGAATGGGGTCGATCGGTTGACGACAGGGGTCAGTACTATGGGAAGCTCACTGGAACAGGCCATTGTAGACAATCAGAAGGAAATGCAGGAGAGCCAGAAAGAGGTAATTCTGCTGACAGACGAGTTGAAAAAAGCAGTCGGAGAGGCTGAAACGCTACAGGGGCAGCTGGCGGAACTGGCGGTGCAGGCAGGAATGCTTTCATTGGAAAGCAGTGCAGAACAGAAGAAGACAGCGGAAGGACCGGTTCCGTCGGAGCAGACAACTGAGGATAACCCGGGCGGGTCAGATGCTGTTTGGGAAGGCGAAAACGAATCCACGGCTGAAGGAAATGAAAACGTCCCGGGGACAGCTTCAGGGAACGAAAACGGGTCAGACGTTGCGAAGGGAGATGAAAGCATCTCAGGAGCGGCTCCCGAGAGCAGGGACGAATCGAGCGTTGAAGAGAACGAAAACGTCCCGGGACCAGCTTCAGGGAACGAAAACGAGTCAACCACTGCGAAAGGAGATGAAAGCATCTCAGGAGCGGCTCCCGAGAGCAGGGACGAATCGAGCGTTGAAGAGAACGAAAACGTCCCGGGACCGGCTGAAGGAAATGAAAATGAATCAAGCGCTGCGGAGGGAGATGAAAATACCTCAGAAACAGCTTCAGGGAATGAAAACGAGTCAGCCGCTGCGAAGGGAGATGAAAACACCTCGGGAACATCTTCAGGGAATGAAAATGAATCCACGACTGAAGGAAATGAAAACGTCCCGGGACCGGCTTCTGAGAACAGGGACGAATCAACGGCTGTAAAGGAAAATGAAAGCAGTGCAGATACGGTATCTGCATCAGAAGACGCAGTTGAAGAACAGGAAATGTCAGAGTTTGCCCGGAGCTATCTGGAAAGTCTGGGCGAAGCTGACGGAATGACTTCCATGGGCATGGTCTTGATGGCGGATGCAAGGCAGGGAACGGGTGTCTCTGATCCGGCAGCTGTTATTGAGAAATACAAAAAAGTAGTAGCTCTGCAGACGGAGCTGATCTGGAAACTAAATGAGATCACAGAGCTGCAAAATCAGCTTCGCGAGGCCGCAACGGACTATGCAGGGCTTGTGGGGGCTGATACGGCTTTAAAACAGGTTTCAGGTCAGCTAAACAGCAGTGCAGATGCAGAACAGCTTATGCAGCTGACAGAAGGCATGGCGGCTCTGGAGAGCTCTGTCGGGCAGATTTATGACGGAATTGCTCTTATTAACAGTCAAATGGGAACTTTGACGGGCGGCGCGGCAGAACTGCAGCAAGGAGTCGGCAATCTGAAAGTCGGTGCAGACGCACTGAAAAATGGTACGGAGAAGCTTTATCAGGGCGGGGTTGACTTAAGAGAAGGTACAAAAGAGCTGTATGAAGGCGCCGAGGAGCTCAAAGATGGTACGGAGGAGCTCAAAGACGGCACCGGAGAACTCAAAGACGGTACACGGGAGCTTAGAGACGGAGTCGTAGATCTGGTAGACGGAGTGGATGAACTCAAAGACGGTACCAAGGAACTGCTGGACGGCGTGCATGAGTACAACGACGACGGTATCCGGAAACTGTATGATGCGGTAAATGTGGATCTTCAGAATCTGAGGGACCGCGTGGATGCGATCTCAGAACTGTCAGCTGCTTACCAGAGCTTCTCCGGCAAAAGTGACGAGATTGAAGGAAGCGTGAAATTTATTATCGAGACCGAAGCGATTGAGCTGGAGGAATCGGACTGAATCAGTTTTCAGGCGGACATGTGGCATGTTATTGGAATATAGCTGATAAAAGCCGCAGTTCCGATCGGAATTCAAAGACCGTAATGCTTTTACGATAAGTAAAAAGGCAAAAATTTTGGCAAGACCGCTTCTGCGGCCTTGCCGTTTTACAGAACAGAAAGATTTTTCTATTTTGTTACTAATCTGACGAATCAGTCATCTTCCTCCGCAAATTTATTACTTGTATATACGGTACGTTTTCTCGCCATCTCGTCGCTTTCCAGATATTCGTCATATGTTGTAATTTTGTCGATGATTGTGCCGTTTGGCAAAATCTCGATGATCCGGTTGGCTGTGGTCTGAACGATTTGATGGTCACGGGAGGAGAACAGAAGCACGCCCGGGAATTTCATCATACCGTTGTTAAGGGCGGTGATGGATTCCATATCCAGGTGGTCCGTGGGTTCGTCCAGGATCAGCACGTTGGCGCCGGAGATCATAAGCTTACTGAGCATACAGCGTACTTTTTCACCTCCGGAAAGAATTCGTACTTTCTTGACGCCGTCTTCACCGGCAAAAAGCATTCTTCCGAGGAAGCCGCGCACATAGGTCACATCCTTGATCTCCGAGTACTGGGTCAGCCAGTCGACGATGATATCGTCGTTGTCGAATTCTTTTGAATTATCTTTTGGAAAATAGGACTGGGAAGTGGTGACGCCCCATTTATAATTTCCTTCGTCCGGTTCCATTTCCCCAGCCAGGATTTTAAAGAGTGTGGTTTTGGCAAACTCGTTGCTTCCCACGAAAGCTACTTTATCATCATGTCCCAGAATAAAGGAGACATTGTCCAGCACCTTGACACCGTCGATGGTCTTGGAGATGCCTTCTACAGTCAATACTTCGTTGCCGATCTCTCGGTTGGGACGGAAATCGATGTAAGGATATTTCCGGCTGGAAGGACGGATCTCGTCCAGCTGAATCTTCTCCAGCGCTTTTTTTCTGGAAGTCGCCTGTTTGGATTTGGAAGCGTTGGCAGAGAAACGGGAGATGAATTCCTGTAATTCTTTGATCTTTTCTTCCTTTTTCTTATTTGCCTCTTTCATCTGACGGATCATCAGCTGGCTGGATTCATACCAGAAGTCATAGTTTCCGGCATAAAGCTGAATCTTGCCGTAGTCGATATCTGCGGTGTGAGTACATACTTTATTTAAAAAATAACGGTCATGGGAGACCACGATGACTGTATTGTCAAAATTGATCAGGAACTCTTCGAGCCAGGCGATGGCGTCGAGATCCAGATGGTTGGTCGGCTCATCGAGGAGCAAGATGTCCGGATTGCCGAACAGGGCCTGTGCCAGCAGGATCTTGACCTTCTGAGCGCCGGTCAGATCTTTCATGAGAGAATAATGAAATTCTGTCTCAATCCCCAGACCGTTTAGCAGGGTGGAGGCGTCGGATTCTGCTTCCCAGCCGTCCATATCTGCAAATTCTGCTTCCAGTTCGCTGGCGCGGATTCCGTCTGCATCGGTAAAGTCTTCCTTTGCGTAGATGGCGTTCTTTTCTTTCATGATTTCATAGAGTCTTGCGTTTCCCATGATGACCGTATCCATGACCGGATATTCGTCGTACTGGAAATGGTCCTGTTTCAGGAATGAGAGACGCTGTCCGGGAGTGACAGCGATTTCGCCGCTGGTAGAATCCAGTTCACCTGAAAGGATCTTCAGAAACGTGGATTTTCCGGCGCCGTTAGCGCCGATAAGCCCATAGCAGTTTCCTTCCGTGAATTTTATATTCACGTCTTCAAAGAGGGCTTTTTTGCCCAGACGGAGCGTTACATTATTTGCACTGATCATAAGCTGAACCTTTCTGTTAAATTCATTTCCTTATTTTACATCACGTTATATTGTAACGGAAAATTTCTTTTTTGCAAGTATTTTTATGATTTTCCTAAAAATGTGCTTTAGAAATAAGGAAGATTGTGGTATGATATGAATATCAAAATACTTCTTAAATTTATGGGAGGGGTTCATCAATGAAAAAAATATTATTTGCGGCATCAGAGTGCGTACCATTTGTAAAAACCGGAGGACTTGCAGATGTATGCGGTGCGTTGCCGAAGGGGTTTAACAAAGAAGAATGGGATGTCCGTGTCGTGATTCCGAACTATACCTGTATCCCGGATAAGTATCGAAATAATTTCAAGTATATTACGCATTTTTATATGGGGACAGGTTCTTACAATCCAGGCGCACATGTAGGCGTTATGACTTATGAACTTGATGGAGTTACCTATTATTTTATAGATAATCTGGTTTATTTCGGCGGGGCAAAGCCTTATGGAGATTTCCGTACGGATATTGAGAAGTTTGCATTCTTTTCCAAAGCGGTGCTGTCGATTCTGCCGATCGTGGGCTTCCGTCCGGACCTGATTCACTGCCATGACTGGCAGGCAGGCCTGATTCCTGTTTATCTGAAGACGGAATTTGCAGCCGGAGATTTTTATCAGGGGATTAAGACGATCATGACGATCCACAATCTGAGATTTCAGGGGATCTGGGATATTGAGACCATGCAGGGTCTGACCGGACTTCCGGATTATGTATTTACACCGGATAAGCTGGAGTTTAAACGGGATGCCAATATGCTCAAGGGCGGTCTGGTCTATGCAGATTATATCACGACGGTCAGCGATACGTATGCATATGAGATCCAGACTCCGATGTATGGTGAGGGCCTGGACGGGCTGCTGTCAGCAAGACATATGGATCTTAGGGGAATCGTAAACGGTATCGACTATGAGATCTGGAATCCGCAGACGGATGAGAAAATTGATAAAAAATATACTTTGAAGACGTTTAAGAAAGGGAAAGCAGCGAATAAAAAAGCGCTTCAGGAGGCTCTTGGGCTGACTGTGGATGAAAATAAAATGATGATCGGCCTGATTTCCCGCCTGACAGATCAGAAAGGTCTGGATCTGATCGCCGAGGTGATGGAACAGATCGTGGATGACAATACGCAGCTTGTGGTGATTGGTACCGGAGATCAGCGGTATGAGGATATGTTCCGTCATTATGCATGGAAATATCCGGATAAAGTATCGGCCAATATTTATTACGCGGATGAACTTTCGCACAAACTGTACGCATCCGCAGATGTGTTTCTGATGCCGTCTGCGTTTGAACCGTGCGGGCTGACACAGCTGATATCTTTCCGCTATGGAACGGTTCCGATTGTCCGCGAGACGGGTGGTCTGAAAGATACGGTAGAGCCATATAATGAATATGAAGGAAAGGGCGACGGATTTTCCTTTACAAATTACAATCCATGGGATATGATGGAAGTAATCAACTATGCAAAGTACACATACTTTGTACATCGGAAAGAGTGGGATGAGATGGTTGCACGGGGAATGCAAAAAGATTTCTCATGGGATGCATCCAGATACAAATATGAGGGAATCTATTCCTGGCTGATCGGCTGGTAGATTCTGTCGCGTGAGAGCGGGGAGACTCCAATGGAGTCTCCTTTTGCTGATGAAAGCATATTCTGTTTTAAATTGCTTCCGCTCATAACGACTGATCTCTTGCCAATAAGTTCTGACTTCCTGAAACAGCTCAGACGGGAGGACTTAAACGTAACTTTAGAGGGGGGAGCATAAAAAAACCACCCTTTTCAGGTGGTTTCATTCCTCTTTAAATATGCCGAAAAACATTGAATCTACAAGGAAAAATAAAAAAGCTCCCGACCGGATTTGAACCGGTGACCTACGCATTACGAGTGATCCGATTGAAAAACTGCGTTTTTTCGTAAAGTCGGATTTTTCTTGTAAAATCAACGTTTTTCAGTGACTGCGTTTCCTGCTGATGCAGTGCTGAAAGCGACTTTTTTCTGATTCTGGTCGACAGCCGGTCGACAAAATCACCTGATCGATCGGAAAAGAGCCTCTTCAAGTTTGTCAGATGCAGCTTTATCCAGCTCCTTCAGGGCATGACTGTAGATGTTCAGTGTGGTGGATGTGCTGGCATGTCCAAGTCTGCCGGAAACGGTCCGGATGTCCACGCCTTGCCCGATCAGGAGTGTGGCAGCCGTGTGCCGGAGTCCATGCAGAGGGATCAGAGGGAGTTCAGGAGCGCCTTCCGGACGTTGGGCATTATAATTCCGGATGATCCGGTGAAATGCCTGATAAGGAGTATCCAGGCACATCTGCACACCGTTCCACTGGATAAATACATGATCCTGCCCCTGCCATTTGGTACCAATGGACAGCCGGTAAGCTGCCTGTTCCTTTTTCCAGCGTCTGGCCACATCCATGACAATGGCGGGGACAGCGATCACACGGTTGGAGCCTTTGGTCTTTGTGGCTTTGATGATGGTCTCACCATTTACCCTGCAGGCGCTCTTTGTGATGGATATGGAGCCTTCTGTAAAGTCCAGGTCATTCCATGTGAGGGCGATCAGCTCCCCGCGTCGGCAGCCGGTGAACATGGCGAGGTAAAAGAACAGTTTGAGCTGCAGGCGGACGCTGCGGTCTGCCTGATATTCCTGAATTTGGCGGATATTGCCGGATGTGTCCTTTCTGTAGCGCTGGCCATATTCATAGACAAGCGGCTTGTCCAGTATGGTCAGGAATGTCTCAGCCTGCTCTCTGGTAAAGCACATGGGCTTTTCTTCTGCAGGAGCTGTTTTTTTGACCTGTACACGGTCCATAGGATTGGACTCGATCAGGTTCCAGCGTACAGCCTGTGAGAGCATGGCAGAGAGGACAGCAGCACGGCGCTTAACAGTCCCCTGTGAGAGTGTGCCAGGCTTTCCTGATGCCTTTCTGGTATTCAGCATGGTATTGATGTATTCCTGCAGGTAAAGCGGAGAGAGGTTTTCCAGCGTCATATATCCGAACGCAGAGACGAACAGCCGGACTGCTGCCTGGGTGCTTTCCAGTGTCCGGGGCGCCTGGTTGATCTCGGCATATTCAGCCAGGTATTTTCTGCTGTACTCTTCAAAGGTCATGTTATGGCCTTCGGTATAATGGCCGGTCAGAACCTTCTTTTCAAAGTCTGCCGCATAGGCATTGACCTCTTTCTGGATGGCGGTCTCTGATTTCGGGTTACCCTTTGTGGTCAGCAGATCCGGCCGGAAAGTAACGGATCTGGTAATCTTCTTTCCTGTACTGTCACGGCCACAGCTGACAGTGATCAGATAGGCATTGTCTTTCTTTTTACGGATGTATGCCATATATATGCCTCCTTTGTTACAGGCCGAACAGATCGGCATGCGTACCGGTCCGGTCCAGCCTTAATTCATCATCGGTCTGTCGGTATATGAGCAGCCAGTCTGGTTCCAGGTGACATTCTCTGTATCCGGAATAATTGCCGGCCAGATTATGGTCTTTATTTTTCACCGGAAGCGGCGCGGGGATACGAAGCGTATCAATCGCCTGCTGCAGTAAAGACATTTTATAACCACGTTTTACACAGGTTTTAAAATCTTTTTTGAATCTGGTAGAATATCGCACATTCAGCATGGCTTATTCCTCCATCAGATGGGCAAATAATTCTTCTGTACTTCCAGTAAATACAGTACCGCCGCCGTTTTCCAGTTCCTCCATTGCGGCTATGGTTTCCGCATTGGGGACTTCCTCAGGAATTGCAGCGCCCTGCAGGTACGCTACAATGTAATACATTTTGCTTTCCGGGATCTGGTCTATAAGGTTTTTGGCAAGTTCTTTGTAACTCATAATATACACTTCCTTTCATGGATATTGTATGATGCTCTGTATAGTCTATTCAATTTGCAGAGGATCCGGCAGCAGGCGGCGCCGATCAGGGGCCTGCTGCCCGGAAACTGATAATTCTGACAAGGGAATTTTCACTTGTCAGACGATCCAGCAGCAGGAGAACGCAGGATTGTGCTGGCACAATCAGGGAAAAGTATCCACCGTTGACCTGGGCTGTAAATGGAGCGGATCAGGCCTTTTTATCTCTTAATTGATCAATTCGGAATTTTAAATAAATGTCAGTTTCGAAATTCAGATTCTCTAATTCGGATAGTGTTAGAAATAATTGTTTTCCGTCAGGATACTCAATCCATATCTGATCATCACCATATTCGATATAGTCACAACCATAAAATATCCTGTATCCGATTTCTGCCAGTTTTTTCTCAAGTCCCGGGAATGCAATCGGATGCTCTGGAGAAACACCTTCAAGATCCTCTGCTTGGTATCCTGTTATCAGATCAGCTACTTGAACAGACAAAACATTTGCTATTTTTCGTAATTGCTCTATACGGGGTTGCCTTTTCCCAGTTTCATATTGCTTGATAGTGGTTTCTGATGTGTTAGATAACTGTCCCAGTTGTTTTTGTGTCAGTTTTTTTAGCTTTCTATATTTCTTTATTCTAGTGCCTATATCAGACATTTTATCACCTCATGATAACTATATCATATCTATTAAAAAAGATAAAGACTCAAATGAACATATTTCGGTATTGACAGACTCGTTTGAGAGTGTTAGGGTAAATAGGGATTCAAATGAACCGGAAAAGAAAAGAGGTGAAAAAATTGAAGATCAGCAGAAAAAAGATGGAGATTGCAATGGCAAGGGCACAGCTCAATCGTGATGCTCTTGCACAAAAAGCTGGGATGCCACGCACATCGTTTTACAATGTTTACAGTCGTTGCACCTGTAAGCCGGCCACAGCGGGCCGCATAGCGGCAGCTCTGGGCGTGGATGTAACTGAAATTCTGGAAGACTGATAATTGAAAACTCATGTGGTAGTGGTTTTGAAATGACTGAAGTTGTTGCGACAGTCGCAACAGAAAGGAGTGAAGAACATTGACCAAAACAGAGATGGCGAACAGATACGCAGGGCTGGCACGCAGGCGGACGGAGATCCTTCTGCAGAGCGGCAGCAGACCGGAACTGGAGCAGGAGGAACGGATCATCCTGCAGGAGATGGCTGCGCTGGAGACGGCCATGAGGCTGCCGATCGAGGAAGAAAAGCAGATCCCGGAGATGCTGACCATCAAGGAGGCAGCAGGCCGCACAGGGCTTTCTTATGACTTTATCAGAAAGCTTTGTCTGCAGGGAAAGATTGTATTTGTAAGGACCGGCAGCAAGTACTTGGTTAATATGGGGAAGCTGGTGGATTATCTGAATAATGGGGCGATAACTGTATGAAGAACGATAAAACAATTATGATCTCCTGTGCGGGTAAACGCCGGGAAGTTGTTTGGAGGCCGCAGCGGATGCTCTGGTCAGAGTTTATCCGGAAAGCATCACAGCCGGTTGTGTCTCCGGAAACATTTCAGGAGTATAAGGCCATGAGCAAAGGGCAGCAGGACGATCTGAAAGACGTTGGCGGGTATGTTGGGGGAACTCTGAAGGATAACCGGCGTAGAACCGGGAACGTGATCAGCAGGAGCCTGATTACACTGGATGCGGACAGCATCCCCGCAGGGGGAACGAACGGGATTTTGACGCGCGTATCTGCTTTGGGGTGCGCTTATGCGGTGTATTCGACCAGAAAGCACGAGAGCGCGGCCCCACGGCTCCGGATCGTTATCCCGACAGACAGAGACATGACGGCGGAAGAGTATGAGCCGATAGCGCGTAAACTGGCAGACCTTATTGGAATGGGTTTCTTTGATCCGGCATCCTTCCGGGTGGCGCAGTTTATGTACTGGGCAAGCCGATGCTCAGATGGTGAATGGGTGTTTCTGTATGAGGACAGGGCTTTTCTGCAGGTGGATGGGATCCTGGGCATGTATGCAGACTGGCATGACACGGCAGCATGGCCGGAAGTTCCCGGAATCGGGAAAATGATCAACAGGAGTGCCCGGAAGCAGCAGGACCCGCGGGAAAAAGAGGGCATTATAGGCGCATTCTGCCGGGTGTATGACATCCCCGCAGCGATCGATACATTCCTTGCAGATGTGTATGAGGACTGCGGAAACGGCAGATACACCTATCGGGAAGGTTCCACGGCAGCAGGCGCCGTGCTTTATGACGGCGGTCGGTTCCTGTACAGCAATCATGCGACGGATCCGGCCGGGCAAATGCTCTGCAATTCGTATGATCTGGTACGGGTTCACCTGTTCGGGCATCTGGACAGTGACGCAAAGCCGGATACACCGACGCCAAAGCTGCCCAGTGCTCAGGCCATGCGTGAGTACGCACTGCAGGATGAGGCTGTAGGGCAGGAGCATGTCAACAGCATGTTCGGAGCAAAAAACAGTGAGCGGGAGCCATACCCGGACGTACAGGTCAGCAAACAGGGGAAAATAAGCCTGCTGCCGACTGCCAGCAATCTGAAAACACTGCTGAAAAATTCCGGCATTCATATTTCCTATGACATGCTCCTGCGTCGGATTATTGTAGAGAGTCCGGATCCCGCACTGGATGAGAAATTCAACGGAAGCACCAACGGGTACAATAATCTGCTGGTCTTCTGTGCGGATCAGTTCGTCAGGGACGGCCTGAGGGTGTCTACTTCCAAAGTCCACGAATGGATCACAGCGCTTGCAGATGAAAATAAACGGAACGCTGCCAGAGAGTATCTGGAGAAAGTCGGCGCCGCATACTCCGGAACGCAGGAGATCAGCAGGCTGTTCAACTGTATCAGAGTATCCGGTGATACGGACTTTTATAAAATGCTCCTGCGGAAATGGCTGTGCCAGGGTGTGGCCATGGCGCATAATGAGCGTGGGAAGTTCGGCGCTGACGGTGTGCTTGTCCTGAAAGGGCCTCAGGGAATCGGGAAAACGACGTTCTTTCGTAAATGCTGCTCCATAGGTCAGAATTATTTTATAGAGGGTGCATCCCTTGACGGAAGCAAGGACAAGCTTATGGAGTCCACGCGCGGGTGGATCGCAGAACTGGGAGAACTGCCACGGAGCATGAAGGATCAGGAATTTATGAAAGCATTCATCACAAGCCCTTCTGACACGTTCCGGGCACCTTATGACAAAAAGGCGGATACATATCCGCGGCTTACTTCCTTTGGAGCGACCACGAACAGTGATCAGTTCCTGAAGGAAGAGAACAGCCGCAGGTACTGGACGATCGAAGCGGAGGACATAGATCTGGATACGCTGGCAGGGATCGACTTTGACGCGGTATGGGCGGAGGCCATGGCGCTGTACAGGCTTCTGGGATCGTTGAGCTTTCGGCTTACAGCCGCAGAGAGGGCTGCCCTTGCACGTGAAAACAGGTCATTCCAGATTGTCAGTGATGAAGAGGCCATTTTACGGGACATGCTGGACTGGAGCCAGCCGCGGGACCAGTGGCGGGAGCTTACTGCATCCGCCATATGTGGTTTGCTGGGATCGGCCGGAAGGTTGTCACCACAGAAAGTTGGCCGGGCTCTCCGTAAAATTGGCTATCCAAATAGAGATGCCGGGCTCCGAATGAGGACGAAAGACGGCCGTTCGGTTTATCTTATCCCCAGCCGGGTTACTTACTCGCACTTCTGACGGTAATTGTAGAAAAATGGGCAAGGGACAAAATCAGAGAGGAAAAACCGGTTATCACACTATCTAAAAATGCTTTAAAATCAACGGTTTCACAATATTAGTTGGTACAAGTGGAGTTAATTTATAAATATTATAAAATGTAGTGATTAAGGGAAAACGACGGGAACAGATACGGCACAGATACGATATGGAGCCTTTAAACCATATATTTAATAGTTTACGTTTTTTGTCCCCCACTGCACACCTGTATTTAGGAAAGGAGATATAAAAAGAATGAGTAAAAAAGCAACAACGGGAAGTTACAAAGGATGCAGGACCGTGTCAGAAACCGGCGTGATTGGCGCGCCGGGATTTACTGCAAAAATGCAGGGCCGGTTGTTTCAGGTGAGACACGCAGGAAAGCGTAGGAAACGGAAATAACAGGAAAACGGCCCTGCGGGGAATCTTATCACCAGCAGGGCCGGGGGATGGCTTCAGGACGGGCATATTAGGCAGCAGGTCACCGATCAGGGCGCCTGCTGCCGATCGGGAAACTTCCGGAGACCAGAGAGAACCAGGAAGCGGGCAGCAGGGCCAGATCAAGAGCTGGGAGATCATTCCCTGTCAGAGTCTGAGTCCTGCTGCCCGTTGTCGCGCTCCATAGTCTCGTTGATCGCACGAATAATAAATGGGGTAAGCTTTTCCCCATGTTTCTCTGCATGTTCTCTTATGACAGCTTTTTGACCTTTAGGAACACGAAACTTTATTTCGTCCAGCTTTTCTTTCATGTAATTCATTGTGTATTCTTTTTGTTTCTGATTGTACGTCATGAATGACACCTTCTTTCTTTTGGATTCATGGGGTCAGTAAAATAAAGATACCTTCTCCATTATAAGGCTATTATATCATAAATATCAATAGGGGACTATATGAGTAATTCACAAAATTAGGGGACTAATTTTGGTAAAAACGTCAATGGAATAATTAGGGGACTAATGATATAATAGAACCATCAAAAGAAAGGAGACAAACAGATGAAACAGATTACAAACGTCAGAAAGACGGTCTGCATCATGGCGAACCAGTTAAAGAAGGCTGGCTATTCCTTATCAGATGCTTTCAGAAAGGCATGGCGGAGAGTAAAACTCTCTATGATCATCCGGGCAGCAGGCACAAGCTTTGAGAACAGACAGGAACGGTTGAGCTTCCTGAAGCAGTTCCGGCCGGAAGATTTAAGCGTAACTTTAGAGAGAGAACCTGATAACAGATATGACCAGAACGCGATCCGCATAGTTGTACATATTCGCAGCATCCGTCGCCGGACAGTGATCGGGTACGTCCCCAAAGGGCTTGCGCGGGAGCTGTCAAAGGTGATCGACATGGGTATACAGGTAAAAGCGTCTCTGATGCAGATCATCGGCGGATACAGCTATAAAGAGAATCTGGGCGCGCTGGTGAACATCACAATATGATGGGCGGTGATCGGATGACAGAGAAAGACCTTGCAGACATGACAGCCGCAGAGGAAAAGCGTCTTGGAGTGAACAGCCCGGAATTTATCAGGCGGCACAACGAGATCATGGAGACGGCGGACAGGATGCGCCGGGAGAATAAAAAGCGCCTCTGCCAGACTGGACCTCTGACAAAGGCAAGTAGCCCGCAAACATAGGAAAACGGGGCACGCAGGCAGTATAACACGCCTGCTGCCCCTTTGTAAAGAAAGGAATGAGAAATTATGGTACAGATGATTGATTTGGAGCATCAGGCATCCTTCGGGTCCTGTGAGGCTTCAGCGGGTTGGCAGAAAGGGATCCCGGAGCATAAAACGCTGATGATCGAGTTTGTAAAGATCCTGGATGATGTTCAGACAGACGATCAGATGCAGTTAAAGCTGATGATGCTGGCGAACTGCAGGAAACAGCGCCCGCAGTTTCTGGTACATATGACGGCCGTTTTCATGGCAGCGGAGCACAGGCAGCCGCTCATGATCGAGATGAAAAGAGGATCCGGAACGGTACCGGAGTAGAGAACCGCCTGCTGCCCCCTTCCGGGAAATATACAAACGGTACGGACGGCAGTAGGGTATTCACAGAAAGGAGAGACTGATATAATGAGGACAGACCATATAAAAAGCTTCCCGTGCTTCACGGAACATCCTCCGAAGCCGGAGAAGATGGAGCACAAAGACCGGTATTATCAGGAGCATGGCTGTTTTGAGTCGGAAATCATCCTGGACAGCTCCGGATACCTGATAGACGGGTATACCAGCTATCTGCTGGCGGTCAGGTACGGCGTGCCTCATGTCCCTGTGAGGTACGGCAGGCGGCAGATCATAAGGGCGGCACACCGGCCAGGTGGAAAGCTGTATGCCTGGGAGCTTCCCGTGGGCCTGACAGATCGGATAAAGATCGGGGACCGTGTGCTTGTTCGATCTGGAAAGGGCGTGAGAGTGGTTACAGTGGCAGCACTTGAGGAATACGGGCAGCAGGCTACAGAACCGCTCAGAATGGCGCTCAGGAAGTCAGGGAGGGTTGCAGATACAGTATGACGGATATGTAAAAACAAACTCTAATATGAATCACAGAAGATCAGAAGAATGGCCGTAAATACGGGCATTTTTCTGCGTTTTCCGGTTGCAGCCGGAACCGATGCGGGTTGCAACTTTTTGCGAACGGTTGCAACCGGAAAGGCGAACGTTCGTACAGGTTCCAAAACCAACGAATAACGGAAGGGGAGTTGATAAACCATGACCAATGAACAGCTTGTCGCCCGGATCAGAGCCGGAGAAAATGTAAGTGAGAATATGCTGCAGCTCTGGCAGCAGGTGAAAGCATTTATACATATACTGGCAAAAAGATACCAGGGCATGGCTGACCTTGAGGATCTGGAGCAGGAGGGATATATTGCACTGTATCCGGCCATTGATGGATACGATCCGGAAAAGGGTGTGCTGTTTCTGACCTATGCAGAGTATCATATCAGCCAGGCAATGCGGAGTTACGTCCTGAAGAACAAAGGCAGCCTGCGGCTGTCCTTCCGGGCTTATGGGCAGGTCATGAAGTACAGGAAGTTCTGCAATGCTGTTCTGCTGCAGCATGGTCAGGAGCCGTCAGACAGGGATGCAGCGCAGCATATGGGGCTGTCCGTGACACAGATCAGAGAGATCAGGCAGAACGCAGTTCTTGACAATGTGGGGAGTTTGGATGCAGAACTGCCGGACAGTGAGGATATAACGGTAGGGGATACGGTTCCCAGCGGGGAGGATATGGAGGGCGACGCTGCCGATCGGCTGGATCAGGAGCACCTGCGGACAGTAATCTGGTCAATGGTGGACGGTCTTCCGGACAGGCAGCCGGCCGTGATCCGGATGAAGTACCGGCAAGGTATGACATTAAAAGAGATAGGGGAAGTCCATGGTCTGTCCATAGAGACGATCCGGAAGGCAGAGCGCAAAGGGATGCAGGCGCTGCGACAATCTCATAAAGTCAGGCAATTAAAAGCGTTCCTGCCAGAGTTTGCAGAAGCCCAGGCATACAGAGGTAACGGCGTGGATCAGTTCAACCGGACATGGACCAGCTCCACGGAGCGGGTAGCTCTGCAGTTATAAAATTCTGGTCGACAAACGGTCGATAAAATATAAAAAACCACCCTTTTCAGGTGGTTTCATTCCTCTTTAAATATGCCGAAAAACATTGAATCTACAAGGAAAAATAAAAAAGCTCCCGACCGGATTTGAACCGGTGACCTACGCATTACGAGTGCGTCGCTCTACCGACTGAGCCACGGAAGCATGTTCTCTAAGAACAAAAAAGATTGTAACAGATGTGGGAAGAAATGTAAAGTGTTTTTTTGGAAAAAATAAAAAAACTGATTTTGCCTGTCATTTTATGGTTAAAAGATCCGGATACAGCCAGTTGCGGATAGCATTGTAGTTCTGTGCGGCGAGCGTATCTTTCGGTTTGCAGCTTACCGGATATACAAGGGAAATATTCGGAGCCGGTCCGACCAGGTCCCTCTTTTGTTGAGTGCTACCAACATATCCAAATAAAACATAGTTGCCAGCGGCTTCATGCCGTATTTCAGATATTCGTTCACACAGCATCAGAACAGGACAAGTGACAACATTCCTACAAAGTGTACAATCACATGGCGAATAAAATGTGTTATTATATATTGGATATAAAACTCAAAGGAGGGTCCAGATATGTTTAGGGATGAATTTACAGGTGTGTGCAATGCAGCGAAGGGAAAATTGAACCTTTTGAATCATAATCCGGCCGGTTACATAATCGCATCGATTGTGGCGGGATTTTTCATTGCATTCGGAGGATTTGTCATGCTTACGGTTGGCGGCAACCTGGGAACGACAGGAGCAGGCAAGCTTTTGATGGCGGCTTCTTTTGCGGCTGCATTAAGCCTGGTTGTTATGGCAGGGGCAGAATTGTTTACAGGTAATAATTTTGTGATGGCATCGGCTGCTTTTGCCGGAGAGGTAAAATGGGGAGAAGCGATAAAGCTGTGGGTAATCTGTTACATAGGTAATCTGGTTGGTTCTCTGCTGGCAGCAGTTCTGTTTCATCTGACAGGGCTTGCAAGCGGGGCGGTCGGCGAAGTGATCGCGACAGTGGCGGCTGCCAAGATGGGAGGTACAGCGCTGAACCTGTTTATAAAAGCGATTTTCTGCAATATACTCGTATGTCTTGCTGTGTGGTGCGCTGCCAAGATGAAGACAGAGTCAGGAAAACTGATCATGATTTTCTGGTGTATTTACGTATTTGTCGTGTGTGGTTTTGAGCATAGCATTGCCAATATGACGATTATGGCGTCAGGACTTCTGGATCCGAATGGCGTAGCGGGCTTGTCTGTCGGAGGTTATATCTTCAATCTGGTAATTGTTACGATTGGAAATATGATTGGCGGGATTCTTTTTGTGGCCTGGCCGTATTTCATGATACAGAAAAAGTCCGGGAAATGATTTTGTAAGTTTCAATATTAAATATCCCATATAAGAAACTGAAGGGGCTGTCGCAGATTGTGATCTTGCCTGTTTGTTTGGCTGCGCTGTATGGATCGGAGCGGCTGAACAGACAGGCAGGGTACGTTTTGCGGCAGCCTCTTCTTGTGTTATGGAATTCAATGTGATAAAATAAGTTCTGCCAAAGCGCGGGAAGACGACTGTTTTGTCGGAAACAGGTGAGATGATTTTTTGAAGAAGCGAAATGGTAATAACAGAAAGGATAAGAAAAATATGGCACAGTTGTGGGGCGGGCGATTTACAAAAGAAACAGATCAGCTTGTATATCAATTTAATGCGTCGATTTCATTCGACCGCAAATTTTATAAACAGGATATGGAAGGAAGTATGGCTCATGTACAGATGCTGGCAAGGCAGGGAATTCTGACAGAAGAAGAGCGGGATCAGATTCTGGAAGGCATCCGTGGAATTCTGGCAGACGTAGAAACGGGAAAACTGCAGATCACAGAACAGTATGAGGATATTCACAGCTTCGTGGAGGCAAATCTGACGGAGAGAATCGGTGACGCCGGCAAGAAACTTCATACAGGAAGAAGCCGGAATGATCAGGTAGCGCTGGATATGCGGCTTTATACGCGGGATGAAGTACTGGAAACAGAGGAACTTTTAGAAAAGCTGTTAAGAGTACTGCTTCGGATTATGGAAGAAAATACGGAGACGATTATGCCGGGCTTTACGCACTTGCAGAAAGCACAGCCGATTACGCTGGCACATCACATGGGTGCGTATTTTGAGATGTTTAAAAGAGATCTTTCCAGACTGGAAGATATTTACAGGCGGATGAATTACTGTCCTCTTGGAGCCGGAGCACTGGCAGGCACCACGTACCCGCTTGACCGGGAGTATACTGCCAAGCTTTTAGGGTTTTGGGGTCCCATGCTCAACAGTATGGACGCAGTGTCAGACCGGGATTATCTGATTGAATATCTGTCTGCAATGTCAACGATCATGATGCATTTGAGCCGTTTTTGCGAGGAGATTATCATCTGGAACAGCAATGAGTATCGATTTGTAGAGATTGACGATGCGTACAGTACGGGAAGCTCCATCATGCCGCAGAAAAAAAATCCGGATATCGCAGAACTGGTGCGCGGCAAAACCGGACGCGTATACGGAGCGCTGATATCGCTGCTCACCACGCTGAAAGGGCTTCCTCTGGCATACAATAAAGATATGCAGGAGGATAAAGAACTGGTATTTGATGCGATCGATACGGTGAAGGGATGCGTTGCGCTGTTTACAGGGATGCTGGATACGATCCGGTTTTGTAAAGAACGCATGAACGACAGTGCAAGACATGGTTTTACCAATGCTACAGACGCAGCAGATTATCTTGTCAATCATGGGGTGCCGTTCCGGGATGCGCATGGAATCGTGGGGCGTCTTGTTCTGTACTGTATCGAACACCAAAAAGCGCTGGACGACATGACGCTGGAAGAGTATCAGGCGATCAGTCCGGTGTTTGAAAATGATATTTATGAGGCGATTTCCATGGAAACATGCGTGAATAAAAGGCTGACAGTCGGCGCGCCCGGAAAAGAAGCCATGGAAAAAGTAATAGAAATTTACAGAGCATATCTTCAGGAAAAAGAAAAGGAATCCTGCAGTAAAATTCAGGGTTGAATTTTGTAAAAAGATCGTGTATTATTTATGAGAAAAACAGTTGTATGCGGATGACGGACATGAAAAATGTGCGTATCTGTATCGTGTATTTCCCGGATTTTTACGGTTGCTTGTCTTCCAACGGGAAAAGATTATGGGAATACACTGCATAGTTGAGGAGGAATATGAGAAGATGAGTGAGAAGTTAAGAGTGGGTATTCTCGGCGGGACCGGTATGGTGGGGCAGAGATTTATTTCCCTGTTGGAAAATCATCCGTGGTTTGAGGTGGTGACGATCGCGGCAAGCGCGCGTTCCGCCGGAAAGACCTATGAAGATGCCGTGGGCGGACGATGGAAAATGACAACTCCCATGCCGGAGGCAGTGAAAAAAATAATTGTCATGAATGTAAATGAAGTGGAAAAGGTTGCGGCAGGCGTTGATTTTGTGTTCAGTGCCGTGGATATGTCCAAAGAAGAGATCAAGGCGATAGAAGAAGAGTATGCGAAAACGGAGACGCCGGTAGTGTCAAACAACAGTGCGCATCGCTGGACGCCGGATGTTCCGATGGTGATTCCGGAGATCAATCCGGAGCATTTTGAAGTGATTGAGGCACAGAAAAAACGCCTGGGGACGACCAGAGGATTTATTGCTGTAAAACCGAACTGTTCCATACAGAGCTATGCACCGGTACTGAACGCCTGGAAAGAGTTCGAACCATATGAAGTGGTGGCGACTACCTATCAGGCAATCTCAGGCGCAGGAAAAACGTTTAAAGACTGGCCGGAGATGGTGGAGAATGTAATTCCCTATATCGGAGGAGAAGAGGAGAAATCAGAGCAGGAACCGCTGCGTGTTCTGGGACATGTGGAAAACGGTGCAGTCGTGAAGGCGCAGGAGCCGAAGATCACCTGCCAGTGCATCCGCGTTCCGGTACTGAACGGACATACGGCGGCTGTATTTGTGAAATTCCGCAAACAGCCGACGAAAGAGGAGCTGATCGACCGGATGGTGAATTATAAAGGTTTTCCTCAGGAAGCAGGGCTTCCAAGCGCTCCCGGGCAGTTCATCCGTTATATGGAAGAAGATAACAGACCGCAGGTTCAGCTGGATGTGAATTATGAAAACGGTATGGGAATATCAGTTGGGCGTCTTCGGGAAGACAGCGTATACGACTGGAAATTTATCGGACTTTCTCATAATACGGTGCGCGGCGCGGCAGGCGGCGCGGTGCTGTGTGCGGAGACATTAAAAGCCAAAGGATATATTGCGAGAAAATAAAAAAGCAAAATAAGCATAACTTCTGAAATGTCAATCGGCAGATGCTTTCACGAGTTATGCTTTTTTCTTTCGCGGGCAGTGCTCCATTCGGCTGCGGCTGCAATCCGGCAGAAAATATTTGAATTCCATACTTGACATCCGGATATAAATGATGTAGTATAATGACAGGAAATCGAACAAAAGTTCGTATTGTGAAATATATTAATGATATAAAGGAGAGCCAGTATGGGAAAAGAAGAGAAGGGTTCTGTGAAGGATGACAAGTTAAAAGCACTGGATGCGGCGCTCAGCCAGATCGAAAAGCAGTATGGTAAAGGATCTGTCATGAAGCTTGGAGATACCGGTCATATGCAGGTGGAGACGATTCCTACAGGTTCCTTAAGTCTGGATATCGCACTGGGAGCAGGCGGCGTTCCCAAAGGACGTGTGGTGGAGATCTATGGGCCGGAATCCAGCGGTAAGACGACGGTTGCATTACATATGGTGGCGGAAGTGCAGAAGAGAGGCGGAATCGCCGGATTTATCGATGCCGAGCATGCGCTGGACCCGGTTTATGCCAAGCATATAGGCGTGGACATTGACAATCTTTATATTTCACAGCCGGATAACGGAGAGCAGGCGCTTGAGATTACAGAGACCATGGTTCGCTCAGGAGCGGTGGATATCGTGATCGTGGACTCTGTGGCGGCTCTGGTTCCCAAAGCGGAGATCGACGGCGATATGGGGGATTCTCATGTAGGTCTTCATGCCCGTCTGATGTCTCAGGCTCTTCGGAAGCTGACAGCAGTGATCAGCAAGACGAACTGTGTGGTTATTTTTATCAATCAGCTCCGGGAAAAAGTGGGTGTTATGTTCGGCAATCCGGAGACGACGACCGGAGGACGTGCGTTGAAGTTTTATGCGTCAGTGAGGCTGGACGTTCGCCGGATCGAAGCGCTGAAGCAGGGCGGTGAGGTGATCGGTAACCGTACCCGTGTAAAGGTTGTAAAAAATAAGATCGCTCCGCCGTTCCGTGAAGCGGAATTCGATATCATGTTCGGGCAGGGGATTTCCACAGTGGGCGATGTTCTGGATCTGGCGGCCAACAGCGGAGTAGTGATGAAGAGCGGTTCCTGGTATGCCTATCATGATGCCAAGATCGGACAGGGAAGAGAGAATGCCAAGCAGTTTCTCCGCGACAATCCGGAGACATGCAGAGAGATTGAAATGAAAGTCAGGGAACATTATGGATTACCGGGAACAGAAGTCCGGCCTGCAGAAACCAGCCTGTCAGGAGCAGGCGGCGCAGCTGAAGAAAGCGAAGGTTAAAGCACTGCATCTGCTGGAGAGGATGGACCGGACGGAAGCTCAGCTGCGTGAAAAGCTTCTCAAAGCGGAATTTGAGCCGGAGGTCGTGGAACAGGCGATCGCCTATGTGTACAGTTATGGTTATCTGGATGATGAACGATATGTCCGCAATTATATTGAGTACCGGAAGGAACAGAAGAGCCGCAGGCAGCTGGAACAGGAGCTGCGGTTTCGGAAAGGAGTATCTCCGGAACTGATTCAGAAAGTTTATGAGAACCTGGAACCGTCGGATGAGAAGGCGCTTATTTGCAGACAGCTGGAGAAAAAACATTATCATCCGCTGGAGAGCGATGAAAAAAAAGAACAGAAAATAATTGCATCCTTGCTTAGAAAAGGATTCCGGATGGGGGATATTCTGTCGGTTATAAAAGAATATAAAGAAAACGCGCAGTCATTTCAAAATTTTGGATTCTGAACGGATGTAGCCATATCAGGTTTCATTTGTCCAAATGCACAAAAGAAAGAACGCAAGACTTGACATTATTGTCAAAACGGTTTAGAATCTAATTGTTGTGTTTGTACAATGAAAACTTGATAAGGAGGTGCTCCTGTATATGGTTACGACTATCATTGCGGTGCTGGTCGCGATCGTTCTTACTGCGGCAGTTGTCTGGCCTTGTGCGGTAAATTATCGGAAAAAGGTAGTGGAAGAAAAGCTTGGCAATGCAGAGGACAGAGCGCGGGAAATCATAGACGAAGCTTTGAAAGCAGCAGAGACAAAGAAGCGTGAAGCGATGCTGGAAGTCAAAGAAGAGTCCATGAAGACCAGAAACGAGCTTGAAAAAGAAACCAAAGAGCGCAGAGCAGAGCTTCAGCGTTACGAGCGCCGGGTTCTTTCCAAAGAAGAATCTCTGGATAAGAAAACGGAAGCGATCGAGCGCAGAGAAGCAGGGTTTGCTTCACGGGAAGCACAGCTTGAAAAAAAGCGTGCGGAAGTGGAAAATCTGTCTGCAAAACGGCTACAGGAATTGGAAAGAATCTCTGGCCTAACCTCCGAACAAGCAAAAGAATATCTTTTGAAAACAGTTGAAGATGATGTAAAACATGAAACTGCGAAACTGGTGAAAGAACTGGAGAGCAGAGCAAAGGAGGAAGCGAACAAAAAAGCGAAGGACTATATTGTCACCGCTATTCAGAAATGTGCAGCTGACCATGTGGCTGAAACCACGATTTCTGTTGTGCAACTTCCGAATGATGAGATGAAAGGACGTATTATTGGCCGTGAGGGCAGGAATATCCGAACCCTTGAGACCATGACCGGTGTGGATCTGATTATTGATGACACGCCGGAAGCCGTTATCTTATCCGGTTTTGACCCAATCCGACGGGAAGTTGCCCGTATTGCATTGGAGAAACTGATTGTTGACGGCCGTATTCACCCGGCAAGAATTGAGGAGATGGTTGAGAAAGCTCAAAAAGAAGTGGATGCGATGATTCGCGAGGAAGGTGAGTCAGCGACTTTGGAAGTTGGTGTTCACGGTATTCATCCAGAGCTGGTGCGGCTTCTTGGCCGTATGAAATTCCGCAGCAGTTATGGACAGAATGCACTGAAGCACTCCATAGAGGTTGCTCATCTTTCCGGATTGCTGGCAGGGGAGATCGGCGTTGATGTCCGGATGGCGAAAAGAGCCGGACTTTTACATGATATTGGTAAATCCATTGACCATGAGATGGAAGGTTCTCATATTCAGATTGGTGTGGATTTATGCAAGAAGTATAAGGAATCAGCTACAGTGATCAACGCAGTTGAATCACATCATGGTGATGTAGAGCCTACTTCTTTGATCGCCTGTATTGTACAGGCTGCAGATACCATATCTGCGGCAAGGCCAGGCGCAAGAAGAGAGACACTGGAGACTTATACCAACAGATTAAAACAACTGGAAGATATTGCGAACTCCTTTAAAGGAGTTGATAAATCTTTTGCTATTCAGGCGGGCAGAGAGGTTCGAGTTATGGTAGTACCTGACCAGGTGGATGATGCGGCGATGATTTTGATGGCGCGCGACATATCCAAGCAAATTGAATCCAATCTGGAGTATCCTGGTCAGATTAAAGTAAATGTGATTCGCGAGAGCAGAGTTACAGATTACGCGAAATAAAGATTTAAAAGAATGAAAAGCTTGAAAATCCGATATTTTTAACAAATACCCGGATTTTCAGGCTTTTTTAAAATTTATAATTGAAACGATCAAACGCTATATTATAACTGAAGGTGGAAAGAGGAGAACAATTACCAGAGAAAAATAAAGATCATCCTCTTAGTGAAGACTGTACTGGATGTAGAGAATGCCATATTACATCAGATTGGTTATTGATTTATGAAATTGACAATGGGTGCATGGCGTGGGATTTACTGTTATCATTGCGTTGGTGTATTTTTTCAAAAATTTCGGTGAGAGGGCTTGACAAACATGATAACTTCTGCCATCCTAAAGCAAGCGGTGCTATAACTTTATAGTCCCGCAGTTTTGTCATGCTCAATTTTATACTGTCAAAACTGGCGTTCTTTTGCACGCAGGAACCTGCGCGGCGCGGAGCGCCTTTTTGCTTTGAACATCGGCGGTGGACTATGCTTTGGGACAAATTGTCCCGAAGTAAAAGGACAATCAAACCGTATATAGAATTTTGTAATGGAAGTGTTATTATGAATATGATTGATATTGAGGATACAAACAGGAAAAGGTTATTGGGTATCATCCAGCGTATTCCAACTGGTATCCCTGACGGATGGGAGAAAACGACTTTTGCGGTTGGGGGGTTGATGTATATTGGTTTTTCAAATATACATACTGAAAAATTGATTGTTATATCATCCCAAAGGCAGAGCATTATAGATTGCAAAACGGGCAGTAAAACATATTGTACCGAAAACTATGATGAAGATGATTTAATTGCTCTTGCTGAAGAATTGGGAGACGAAATTGTACCAATCGCTGGGGATGGCGGTGGCGGTTTACGGAGGTTTTCTACAGACGGAAATATATTGGTGCCAGTAGCTCCTTTTTGGCCCATAGAGAAAATTATTTTTATGCCCAATTATACTCTTTATACTCAAAATCCAGAGAAATGCACCATCATATTTGAGGACTATGAAATCAAGGCTTTTGGATTTAGTCGGTGCGGAAATTATATGGCAGTTGGAACTTCAAGTACAATAGATATTTTCAGAAAACTGCGTATTACACAAAAATAAAGGAAATGGAAAAATGTCGCTTTCGCGGTGCTGTTCTTTCGCGTTTCTCCACAACCCAAAACGCAAATTTTGATATTATAAAAACAAAGCCTTAATACAGCATCCATCCTATCATTATTTACGCACAGGTGAGATGTTTATGTTTCTTGTAAAAATCAAATGAAAAAACGTAAAAATAGGGTAACAGTTTTATTCTGCTACCCTAAAATTATAAAGATTTTAACTTTGGTTTTATAAAATATAATACTCAGCAATTAATAACTTGGCATATTCTCCTGAGTACTCGCATAGATCCGCCCTCCGGTATTGGTATACATCGGTGTTTTGGCACTGTTAGTTATAGAACTGTAATAGATATGTCCGCCTTCTGACGCATGTAAACCATTTGTGCAGTTGGATGATATATTTGCATATCTCACATAAATTCTTCCACCCTGAGATGCAAGGAACGCACTTGCAGGACCAGAATTTATAGCGCCTTTAAGCACAGAATAGCGCATATTAATATAACCATTCATAGTCGAAGCAAAAATATTAGGGCAAGTGCAAGTACTATTCACTCTGTATGCGGCTCCACAATTCAAAATGGAATTGTAAGATGAATAGATACAAGCATTATTTAGCGTCCCAAATATCATCTCCTGAATATTGGCCGAAACTCCACAATATGAAAAATGTGACAATTCTATGCCATTTTTCCCACCCGACAAACTCAATTTATATTCTGTTCCAGACGCAGCAGAAATAGAAAGATATCCGTACATTGTTATTCCTATGCATGAATTGTTTTCTGTTTCTGCTACAATCGTTATATTCCCTTCCATATATAGTGTTATACGCCGATTGGAAACAGAAAATCCTTTATACGAACCACCGGCAGCATGGATTTCATACAAAGTACTATTATTTATTGGATACTTACTAATGGCATATTTAATCTGTCTCCAGGGCTTTGCCTGTGTGCCGTCTCCGGTTTCATCTGATCCGGTCGGAGAGACATACACTTTTACTGTGCTGGAGGGATATTTTTTGTTAATTTCCTGTATTTTACCATCAATTTCTTTGATTTTTGTATCTAATGTTTTTCCTGCAAGTTTGTTGTACCATACTGCTGCTGCGTGAGTACGGAAAAACCCCATTTTATTCAAGATTCCGTTAATGATCGGATGCGCGTCCACGATCTTGTATTCTTCAACTTGTCCACTATAACTTTCTTCGTATGTATCGATATTTTCAGGCCTGATGTCAGGAACCCACCGGTTCCCTCCTGTTTTTGTATTGGGCATGTTTTAGCCTCCTTTACGATTTTGTAATATCCAACTCTATATGAGAAATAAGAGTGATTCGACTGTAGTTTACTAACTCAATGGTCACCTGATTATTTTCTCTGGTTATTTTACCTGTTCCAGTAGTTAGTTTTGTCTCATTTCTACAAGTGACGATTGCTGCAAAAGGAGTTGAGTTTGCGTCTCCGAACATAAAGACATCTCTGTGCCTTACATCTAATGGAAACGAAATCTTTGTCTGCGTTCCGTCAAGGTAAACATTGTATATGTAATTTTCACCTACACATCCTCCAGGACCAGAAATTTTGGTAAAATTCTCCGATAATGCAGCGATTGTTTCTTTCAAATTTTTTATTTCTTCTAAAAGTGCAAGGGAATTTCCCCCAGAAACTTTTCCCATAATTTTTCCTCCTGATTTTATTTTATATTGTTGTAGAGCTTACGGCGGACAGCGTCGTCTGGTTCCATCCATACCAGCGCTGCGGCGAGCCGACGTATTCCCGGACTGCCAGCAGGTTTCTGTCAAGGATAAGCTGAATATGATAGTATGGGAACTGAACAAAAACTGCGTATGAGAGCGTGTCGGCCGGAGCGTTCTGTACGCTTCCTGACGCGCCGATAGCATAGATACCCGGCTCGATCGTTAGGTCGTCAAAGTCGCCTGTAAAGGTTCCTTTAAATGAAAGCGCATTTTGTACCGCATGGTTCAATCCTGTTAATTTTTCCAGATTTTCTGCCAACGTATCCACCCGGTCAAACCACTTCTGCATTCCTGCCAGAATCACCGTTCCAGGCTCCGCGTCCGGATACGCGCCGGCAATCGACATCATGAATCGCTGCGCGGGAGCTTCCAGGCAGGCGATCTTTACCGCCCCGTCCAGTCTGTCCACGTCCGTAATCGACAGCGCGATCTTGCTTTCTTCTTCTGTCAGCACAGGTCCGCTGCGCACAATATCCCATGTGCCGCCGGTGCCTTCCGTTATACCTTCTACGGGAACGACGGCTTCATAACGTTTTATTTCTTCATTAAGCGTGAATGCGGACGGCTCAACCAAAAATACGACAGTATTGTCTGCGTAAGTCAGTTCCTGTGCCGGAATACCTTTAAGGACAATGTCGATATCCTGTCCAGGATGATCTGCGGCGTAGAAAGTAATACTGGCATAGCCCGACTCATAACCGGTGATCAGGCTGAATGCATACTGTGCGTCGTCGCTTTCTGATGCCAGGAAATACAGCGGCGTCATGCCTTCGCGCATCTGCGGGACGGTAACGATCTGGGTATATTCCTCTTCATCTGCAGGAGTCGGTACTTCGGACAATATCGGATGCGTAAGCGCTGAATGTACCCAACTGCTTTTTGAAAGCGTAATTGGAATATCAACACTTCCCCCATCTGCGCCGCCGGCGCCTCCAGTGAGGATATAAGATCCGGTGACCGGATCCCAGGTATACATCAGACGAGGATCTACGGTATCGTCGATATAAGTTCTGTCAGCGTCTCCGGTTTCAGGGAAGCCGGCATACGCTCCGTAATAGGGCGGCTTTTGCCCTACCGGAATCTGAAAATGAAAAGAGGTGACGTCTCCGTTGGTTTCGGACGTCACCTTTGCACTTTCATCAAATGTCACAACTGTAGTTGTTCCGGCCTTTACAACCGGCATATCGCCTTTCTCGCCTTTTAAAGACAGCTTCTGTTCTTCGGTCAGGTCGTCCCATGTCAACGGGTCGCCTTTGACTCTTCCTAAATTAATCTGTGGCATCTATGTTACCTCCTTATATTGATTATTCGATTGTTAAAATCAGATCTCCGTCCTCGCTGATATCCAGATTCAACGGCTGATCACCTTCGGTATACAGCATATGTAAATCGTCGTTTATGATTTGAAATGCATATTGTCCGGAGACGGTATGAACAATACCGTCCTCGCCTTTGTCTCCTTTAAACTCGCCCCTGTTTAGGCGGGCTGTCAGATCATCGCCGACAGATTTGGCGTAAGCAGTAGCAGTGTTGGCATTGTTGGTAGCAATAACAGATTCATTTATAGCTTCTTGGGTATCTGACTGCCTTTTTGTCTCTTGTGTCTGCCGGATAGTCTCGTCTTTTTTGCGCTGTTCTTCAGAAGCAACACTGTCATTGTAATGGTCCAGACGAATCAGTTCATGTGCTTTTCTGGCGTCTTCTGCATCAGCAAATGTAAGCGCCTGCAGGATACGACTGTTTTCTGCGTCTGCGCGTTCGGATTCCGCACGTTCAATATCTTTTTCCAGCTCTAACATTGTATTAGTTTGAGCGATTGCATTTTGTGTGGCGTCTTCTGCGTTTTGAATGGCACATGCTGTATCCGTCTGCCTTTTTTCTTCATTGATAATTCTTTGATTTTCTGCTTCTTCTGCTATGGTATGAAATGTTCTTAAAGAATCTGTTGCTTCAACTGCCTGATTCGTAGCATCTTTACTTGCTTCCGTTTGTAATCTGCTGGATGCTATGGTTTCCAGAGATTCCTGAATCAATCCGTCTACATTCGTCTCCAGCTGGTTCACCTGATTGATTTTCTCGATCAGCAGTCCAAATTCATCAGATGATACAACATAGCTGATATCAAATGACGATTTGGAAATCATAATAAAAAAGGGAAAAGAAGTAAGCGTTTTATTCACTTTTTTATCCATAATGGAAATTTCATAATCGCCTTTTCCGGATACAGCGGACATCTGCTGAGTTATTTCTGCTCTGATTGTATTACTGTTGATGATTTCGCATTTGTTAAATATCGCTCGATTGTCCGGTTTGGTTCCCCTGATTACAACATCAACAGCGGCGGTATCAATCAGATAGGGCTGTGTGTCGTTTAATAGAGCGATATCGACAAAACGGGTTCCGTATCCGTCTCCCTGGATTCCTTTTACAAACAGAAAATTATTGCTGCTTGCAAAATCAACAGTGTATTGCTGAATTAATGGGGTGATGGATTCTGCCATTTTACCCTCCTTTCGGATATAATCAATAAAAATTTTATAGTTTCTTACTTAGTACAGCGGATACTTACTGTTCCGTCATTTTAAAAAGAATGTATACTTATTGATAAATACAGTAGCCAACTAGGGCGCCCGCCATGGCTGTATGTTGGCAAATTTACAAGATAACTTACTTATAAATGAAAGTCAATGAGTATAGGTTTTGATTTATACTTACTAAAAATATTATTTTATAAATTACCAATGTACAGCCATAGCAAGCGTCCAGACGAGCGAATATTTTTATCAAAACCTATACTTATTGAGCTATTAATGTTCAATAAGGTATATTTATTAACCTATCGGCAGGCTGCATACTGCCAAATTCTTTGAAAATTTGCTGCAATATTATATTTTAAGGCTGGAGTTCTCATGAATCATAAAATCCAGGTACAACATTTCGTCAGCATTCAAAACGGAATCATACAGGACATCCGAAGGAATCGTATAAATATCAACCTCATGCGCAATGTCTGAATATTCAGAAATATCCTCAATAAATTTTTTGTAAGAATCAGTGCCGGTTTTAATTGCCGTAACTCCGTCTTCGTTTTTTTCTCCATACTGGTCAATCAGATTATTTTTGATTGTCTCGAATTCAAGAACCTCGTTGGATAGCTTGCGCATATTCCTTGACACCGCATATGCGAGCCTTCCGGTGACTTTGCCGGAAATACTTTTCAGATTTGATAAACAGTTGCTCATTTCGATATTTGTTAATTTCATGGTTTATTTACTCCCTCCATTTTACAACATTGTGTAAGGCTCCAGTACTGTCCGCAATATAACTGCAATAAAGAATGTGATCATCGATAACAATATTGCAGTTTTTAATAAGTGAACCGGTTATATGAACGGCATGCAAGGTAGCGCACCACAGATCAAACACTTTTCCTGTATCGGATAACAGATGGTCGAACTTTGCAGATACAGCGTTCAGCTGGCCTGTTTTTACATAATCAGATTCGATTGTCCCTATCCGTGCTGTCGCAGCGTTCAAACGGGATATGGTAGCATAATTAGCGGAAACCGTACTGGCTTTTATATAATCTGCCAGCACATTGGTAGCCCGGATATTTTCGGCAGTAATATTCCTGCATACAAGCGTGTCAAAATTAGATAACGCCCCTCCTGATAAACCAAAGCTTGTGCCAGCGGCAAATCCATTGTTAAAATTTCCGTATGTACCTTTATCTGTATATGAAATATTGCCAAATTTGCTGTTATGCTGCACGCCGGTAATATAAACATTTTTGAAAGTGGCAGTACCGTCAGCGTTGATTCTCCAGTTGCCGTTCGTGGCTCTGATATAGCCTGCGCTGTGAATATCGATTCCGGAACTTGTTTCGGAATTATAGGCTGACAATTTATTTGCCCCGATCGTCCATCCGCCGATCAAACCGCTGGTGGATGTGAGCGCTCCGGTTTTGGTAACTTTGAATTTTGTTCCAAGACTGATGCCGTTGCTTCCCAGATAGACCGAATTGTCTGCTCCAGCCAGAGAGGTGGTTCCACTTGCCAGGTAAGCGGAGGAAATTGTAAAATCAGCTATTTTCCCGCTTTTGGCAGTCAGGTATCCGCTGGAATTTACAGAAAAAGGATTGTTTTCACCAAGGCTGATACCGTCGGTTCCGAGATAGACACCCGCAGTTTTAGAAGTAAACGAAGACTTTCCGGAATATAATTTCCCTGCTTTAATTGTAAATCCGTTACTTCCGCCGATGTATCCGGTATCGGCTTTGATCTCACCTTTCACAGAAGCAGAAGCAGCGGTAAGCTTTCCGTTTTTGTCCACATGAAAGGTGCCGTTTCCATTGTTAAAATCGGTTCCTGTAATTGTGCCGCCGATCACCTCGTCCCCTTCAATCACAGAGCCGGCGATATATCCGGCGATGACAAACTGTGCCAGCAGTCCAAAGTCGTTGTATGTTGTACCTTTTTTCGTATACTGGATGCGTCCAAGTGCGGTTTTAATCGTTTTGAGATCATCGTCGCTGAAGAGGATCTGAGAGTTGCCGATAAAAATACGGTCGTTGGGATATTTGGATTCCGGGGTGTTGGAGATCAGGATTCCGCGGTCGTCGATCACCACGTCTGACTGGGAAGTCTGCAGAGCTTTGCCGGCCGACAGCAGGCCGTCGGCAAGCATTTTATTGATTGCTGAGGTGTCTTTATTGGACTTATTCCAGTTGGATGCGTGAAAGGAGACCGAAGAGGCCGCCTGACCGGCAAGATTCAAGGCTTTGGTGACATCCTGAAAGATACTGGTTTTTTTCAGCTTGACAATGTTTCCAAAGGTTACTGAAAAATCACTTTTATCGTGGAAGTTTTCTTCGATTGTCAGCAGCCGCGCCTTTACGATATAGTCATCCCGCAATGCAATATGGATGTAATTGCCTGTCTGAAACTGATCGGAGATTCCGTTAAATTCCGGGATGGAAAATATATTGGATAAATCTCCAGTAAACTGCAGCGTCGGCTGGGAAACTCTGGACAATTCCTCCTGTCCGAACTTCAGCATTTCATGCAGCATGTCCATTCTTTCTGAATCCGTCATTGTATCGGTGACGACAAAATTGGAGGAGGAGAGTTCGTCCTCTCTGATAAACCTGGTCAGTTCCTTCAGCTGGGATTTTGTAAAATTATTTGCCATCGAAACGGCAGAGACGATGGTTTTCATCTGACTGCCAATCGAATCCTGTTGTTTTTTCAGATTTTTGATCTGTGTCTCCACTTTCTGGATCTGAGAACTGATCGCGTGGACTGCCTGGTAACATGGCAGATACAAGGTGCTGTAATCTTTATGCGTTTTTACTCCCTGTCCGGCTTTTATCATCACAGCCTGCTTTTTTTTATAAACCGCCAACTGTTCTTTTAAAGGGGTTAACCCATACTGCGTCCAGTCTGTACTTTCAGGAACAGAGGGCATCTTTTCAGATTCCAGATAATGAATCTGGTTGTAATAATCCTGATACTGTATGACAAGCTTTTCATATGCCGATACATGATCGTTCCATTTTTTTTTCCACTTTGCGTAGGCGTCGTACAATCCCTGGCTCATATACTGCAGGTCATGGAAATAGTCAAGATTGTACAGCTCTTTGTAGCCCATATTGACTTCGCGGACATTCAGATCATCTGCGCCTGTGATAGTAAGACATGTCTTGATGTCGTCGGCGGAAGACGAGATATTTGTACTTTTGAGAAGATTATTATAGGATACATAAATATTGGTGTCGTTGCCTGCTGATTTTTCACTGTAGACATGGATTCTGTGATGTAAGGTATCAAACGTAAAAATGCATTGAAACGCTTTTGACACATCTGAGATTAGAAAGGAATATACATCCTGCCTGTCAATTTCAAAGCAACGCTGCATAGAGTAAAGTTCATTGTCGACATGGCCGATCTCCCAGTCAGGATATTTTTCCAGGACCAGATGCAGCAGACTGTGCTGAGGGTCAGAAAGTTTGTATAACTGGACACCGTCAATACTCTCGACAGTTCCCAGATTGACTGAAAAATCCTCCAGATATTTCTGGCCGAGAACGACCTCAGCGCTTAGCGCCGTGCACTCTTTATATTCTAACCTCGTTCCTTCCGAATACGTCTGTACCGATCCGATGAGGAATCTTCCGATACCGGGAAGTTCTATGTACTGTAATTCACTGACTTTGTCATACAACCGGTTTTTCTCATTGTCATGATAAAGATAAACCGTAAAAGAAATTTCATCCAGATCGTTGAATTTCCAGACGGCCTTTTTATTGGTACATTTGAGACTGCCGATTCTGTCTCCATTGGCTTTACAGAGCACAAAAGAGGGAGCGGATGTATTCTCATAGATGTCATGTTCTGTTCTCATAAAAAGCCTGCCTTTCTTGGTACTCTGAAACGGAAGGCGAGCGTAAGGTTGCTGTTTGACCTTATCTGATTTTCTCCTGATACCATACGTATAAAATGCATATTAAAATCATTCATGACAATTCTGCCGGTATTTGAACTTGTCAGAATTTCATTTCTGGAATCCATGGTAATGATTTCATTTTTTGATATATTTGAAATCACAGTCGTCCAGTTATGGTCCGACAGATTCGTCAGCTCCAGGCTGGAAACAGAAGCAGGAGAGGTTATCGTGACTTCGGGCAGAAGATAATTGTATAAATCATCGGAGGTGTTATAAACCCGGATCACTTCATCTGCTTTTATGTTATAGGATATATGAAATTCTTTCGACCAGGCAAACTGAGAATCGCATTCCATCTGCAGAAGGATGCCGGCAACTTTTCCGGATATTTTCCGGCAGGATACGCCAGTCACCCTGACTCGAAAGTAGAGAAGCTCGTCAAATTCAAACGGATAGATCTGCATACTTCGATATCCTCTGAAGCCAGTCAGCTGACGCAGTATTTCTCTGCATTCGTGTTCTGTAAAATAAATATGATCTGTATAGCAGGGATTTTTGACGATCGTCGCCTGCGGTCTTAATTTGTTTGTGTATTTTGAGCCGAGATAGACCGGAACCGGATTCTGTCCGACGTATTCTTCGACGGTTTCCTGATCCATTCCCAGTTCTTCTTCGGAATTGGCAGCACCGGAGTCAAATGATGCAAGCATCATTCCGTAATCTGACAATTTAAAATTGTCAATCATCATATCGCTTCCGAACATTCCCATATGTTATCACCAACTTTCTTTTTTGTAGTACTTTGTCCTCGAAGCTCCTGTGAGCATCGCAAAATGTGCTTCTGCCTTTTTCTCAGCAACACTGTGTAGACAGGAGTGGGCGGTATCATCTTCGCACGCCGTATCGCATTTCGCGGCTGACCTCCGTCCATGACTGGTCGATGCACTTTCTGGCCGTTTTTTCTATCTGATTCAGAAAGTGCCGGGTATCGTTCACGTCGCCGACAATTTTAATCAAACTGTCATAACGAACATTCACAGAAGAGCTGTTCCCTCTGATATCCGGGGTTCCGGGCAGTTCAGGATTCCCATTCAGACGGAAAAGACTGTGCGTTTTACCAAGGTCGTTCAGCAGAGGCTTCAGATTCATCAATCCCTCTGCCTGCTTGGAGGTCAGAATCCCTTCTCCATGTTTTACGGCGACCATGGTGTCCTCGCCGACAGCTTCAGCAATATTATCAAAAAGACTGTCTCTGTTTCCAGATACAATACCGCCTCTGGCAAATTTTTGCGTACGATAAATGTGTTTGGTTTTAGGTGTGATACGATTATTGGCTTTTCCGACATTTCGAGTCAGCAGTTTTTTTGCAATTTGCAGAGATACCCTGGTCGATATCTGCTGGCCGGCAGTAAACAGTTTTTGTGTGATATCCGGATAGGTATCTGCCTGATTAACAGACTGTGGGACAGATATATGACTCTGCGAAACCCCCATTCCGGCCAGCGCCTGCGAGGCCCTGCTGGCGGCGTTTGCCACGGAATCCGCTCCGGAAGCGATCGAGGAGAGCGCGTTCGTGATTCCGTTTATGTTATATCCCCTTTCCAGCGTGTTCACCA
>CATOPL010000023.1 GCA_951802115.1 uncultured Lachnospiraceae bacterium
CTCATTAGATTTTTTCCAAACTTCCTGATTAATAAGCATAACCGTTGCATTTGTCTGTGGATCTAAGTCAATCACTAATACTCTTTTTCCCTTTTCAAATGTCAAAAACTCTGCTAATGCAACTGTTGTAGTTGTTTTTCCTACTCCGCCTTTTAAATTAATTAAGCTTACAATTTTTCCCATAATATTTAACTCCTTTTTGATTCTTTATCGCTATATACTTTATATCTACTATTATACCATTACCAATACCTCAACTGCAAATAACCTCAAAATGCTTTAAAGCATCCTTTATCACTTCCACTTTCTCTGCTGTCGGATGCTTCCTCGGCTGTTTCAATTCTTCTACCGCATTAGGAGCATCATACATCGGCAATCCTAACTCCCTTTTTACCTCTGCGATATATGCGGTATGTACTTTGAAGCCATACTTCGCTTCTATGTACTCCTTAATCATTTTGTAAGTAACACGCTCTTTCGGCTTGTATGCTGCGGCTCTCTTGGCAATATTATCAAGCGGCACTTTTCCCTCACCCTCGCCAAACTCGACTTTTACGTTGATTACGCTGTCAGGTTTTTTGTGGGAAAGCATTACAACCGTCTCCACATGTGTCGGAGCTACTATGTAAACACAATTTTTCAGCCTCGTCACTCGTATAGGAATACAATTTTCAAGCTATCGGCTTTAATTTATATGAACATTCATTTTCCATTCCTTCATATTTATCAATAACCAGTTTGGCATAGTTCAATGCTTCATTTGCACTTAAATTCATTTCTAAATAAATACCCTCCGCTATCTTTTTCGGCACTCTCATATTATCATCCGTATCATTTATAATTCGTTTGCTCCTTCCTTTAAAATCTTTATGACGGATCAAGCTTCGGAATATCTGAGCATCGTATTCATACATCTGCATACAAATATTCTTTAAAAAACTTCTCCATGAATCCACGGGAATCGTCCCACCGCATATTTCAATTTGACAAGGTGTCCGACCAGTTACATCAACTTCATCCATTATATCAAACTCAGATCTTGTATCGACATCATTTTCACTCACACCAATTGCATCGGGACATTGCCATATAGAACATATTTCATCGATAAGCCATCCACTTCTTTTGACAATTTCTACCTCATTCCATGTGTCTATTTTAGAAAGCTCTTTATTGATATAGATATTGGATTCCTGATACAATCTCTTTTTTTCTTCAAAACTGTCATTAGACATTTCTGAATTATATCCAGTAACCGTTAGATTACCTATGCAATGAACATATTTTTCATGTATCTCCACTGCTTTCTTACCTAAATCTATTTTCCATTTTGCATTAAGTGTCTGCGGCATAATATGCTCTATCGTCAATTCATCAAAAGAAACAACTTCTTTGCCCTGCTTACGCTCAACTTGTTCTAAAATATACTTTATATGTGGGAATTTATAGCTGTCACGCAACGACAATTTATCTCTTACCAAATTGTCATTTGGGAAAACTACCTTGCCCTTCTTCCCTGCCAATACTGCAGCAACCCTTTCACATAACTCTTTGTCTTTATATTGTTCTATATCTTTTACCATTGAAGCAAATACTTTGTTTAGTGCATTTGTAGGCATTTCACACAATAACCGCCGCATAACATATGATAGAATAACATCCAGCGTTTTACACACCATTTGCATATCAATATTATGATACATATAGCAATCCTCAAATATATTTAGCAAAAAAGGATAAACCGTCGTCGACTTTAACCTCTGTAACTGTGACAACCTCCCATTCACTTCCTCGTCAGGACTATTACAATATTTAAACCAACTGTAATATTCTCCATAGGTCGTCAATTCATCAAGAAACCCCTCTGCATCATAATTGTCCAGTCTTAAATAATATTCCTTAAAATTGTTATACACACTATCTTTATTAGGAATCATACCTGTTTTTAACGTCAAATAATCTCGAATATAATCTGATATCATTGCATCTGGAAGCAGATTCTCCAGCTTTATCCAATAACTATTATATAATCTTTCCTGACAGTCATAAGCTTGTCCCATTAATAAATAGTTCCTGATAAGGTCAGCCTGTGTCAAATCTAATCCAGTAGAATTTAATGATTCAAAAATCAACTGTGGATTTTCTTTTTCCTTTGTTAACTGGATATATACTATTTCTAACTTCTGTATCCCCTGATATATTTGCTCTGGAGATAAAAACGACTCTCTAATCAAATCCATAAATAAATTATAATTCAATAATATTTGTGATTCTTCCATATCATCAATTTGGTCATTAATTAGTTTCTGAAAATTGCATGAATCTGATTTCATCGGCTTTAATTTTATTCTTAATGCTTCTGGGCTGAATCTATTTGTCAAATAGCTTTCTTTTATCTCAATTTTCAATTCCTCTATTAAAGTGGAATCTAAAATTGCTTTTAAAAGCAGCATAATAGAAGTCAAACGTTGTTGTCCGTCAATCACGATAAATTGCCTGAAGTTTGCTGTGGACTCTCCTTCTACATATACTAATGTTCCTAAAAAATGGCTATTTCTATTTTCATCTACTGCAATTGATTCTATATCTCTGAACAGTGTAATACATTGCATCCTTTTCCAATCATAATTTCTCTGATATACAGGTATATAAAAAGTTCTTTTACCTGCCCCAATAAACTCTAAAAAACTCAAATTATCTGCTTTCATATGTAACTCTCCTCTTTTTCTAATATCACATAATTTTTATTATCAAATCATATCTTTTTCTTGAACCTGTCGGAATTTCCGACAAGTTGATATTTCATCTCATTCTCACACATTATAAATCATTTTTCTGTTCCTCATCTAACCATTCCTTCAATTTTTTCTGTAATAACTTTTTATCTGGCAGATACAATTTATATTCTTTTGCATAAATGTTTGCATTTTCTGGAAGTGTTAAGTTCACAAGAGCCTCATCACTCTGTTTGCAAAGTAAAATACCAATTGTCGGATTTTCACTCTCAACCCTTTCATAACGATCAAAATAATTCACATACATCTGCATCTGACCTAAATCCTGATGTGTAAGCTCATCAATTTTAAAATCAATGAGAACATAACATCTTAACAGTCTATTATACAGAACCAAATCCACATAAAAATTTTTATCATGAAATGTGAATCTTTTTTGACGCTGTTCAAATAGAAATCCTTTTCCTAATTCTAAAAGAAACTTTTGCATCTTCTATATTACTGCTGATTCCAGATCACTTTCATGATATGAAACCTTATCCTCCAAACCTGCAAACTCTAACACATATGGTGTATGCAAAATATCTTGCGGTTTTTGCGGAACAGCTCCCTCATTTGCCAGCCGCATTACATCATTCTTATCCCGGCTTAGCGCAAGCCGTTCATATAAGCTGGAATAAAATTGTCTTTTTAAAGTATTTACATTCCAATTCGAGCGTATTGCCTCTTTCTCATAAAAATCTCTCTCATCCCTGTCTTCTATACGCATAAGCACCTGATAATGCGTCCAGCTGAGCTTAAAAGGTATACTGTTATATGCCATTTCCAATTGTCCAATTCCCGATTGGATAATTTCAAATGCCTGTCCAATTTGCCATTTGACCCATATTGTTTCTGGCACTATCAATCAGTTTTTTTGATTTATCATATAAAGTCTGAAATTCTTTATTATCTATTAGTTCCATTTTTTCATTCTTCACTCTGATACCTCCAAATGGTTTTTCCAATTTTACATAATCTGCAATATATGACAAATTTAAACACACACATGTACTGGAATTACCTTCTACTGACTGAAATTTCTAAAATCAACTCATAATCACTTACAATTTTGCCCATTTCTTATGTTTTTACGATTTTGCTAGCCTCAGCAAAATCGTAAAATACCATAATACCACATTCACTAGCATTTCTCTCTTTTTCAGTTGTTCGGAAATTCCGAACAACTGAAATTCCATCCCAAATAATTCATTAAACAGATTCTTTTGTATCCCCACACCCCACATCAACCACCGCTGAAACCTCAAAATACTTCTCAATCCTCTTATTCCGATTCCCGTCACCATCTTCTGTAAACACAAAATGCCTGTAAAACTGCTTAAAATAAAGGATTTCTAGATATGTTTCCTTTGTATCAATACCACACATTCTGTGTGCACCGTCCAAGGAAACATATCGCACCCTTTCACGTTCCTTACTTCATATCCTCTTTCACACAGATATTTAAGGTCCCGGGCCAGTGTTGCGCTGTCGCAGCTTATGTACACGATCCGTTCCGGCTGCATTTTTACCATTGTCTCAAGCGCTGCCTGGTCACATCCTTTCCGCGGCGGATCGACGACAATAACATCCGCATAAATTCCCTGTTCCTCATACATCCGCGGAAGTACCTCTTCTGCCTTCCCAACAAAAAATTCTGCATTTTCTATTTGGTTCAATTCAGCGTTCCGCCTTGCATCCTCAATAGCATCTGGTACGATCTCTACCCCATACACTTTTCCGGCCTCTTTCGCCAGAAAAAGAGAAATTGTCCCGATACCGCAATACAGATCCCATACAGTTTCCCGGCCTGTCAGCCCTGCATATTCCAACGCCGTCTCATAAAGCTTTTTTGTCTGCACCGGATTAACCTGGTAAAAAGACAATGCGGAAATCCGAAACAGCACATCTCCTATCCGGTCTGTAATATATTCCTTTCCCCAGACCGGTATCAATTCTGAACCCATGATCACATTTGTATTTTTCACATTCACATTGAACATGATGCTAGTCAGCCCTGAAACCTCCTGCAGAGATTCAGACAGTTTGTCCGCGGCCTTCATGCTACGTCCGTTCAGAACCAGACATACCATGATCTCCCTGGTCGCAAACCCTTTTCGGATCAGCACATGACGCAGAAGACCTTTCCCGGTTTCTTCTTCATATGTACTTATCCTATATTGTTTCATATGTGCAAGTATCTTTTTCAGAATTACCTGGTTCTCTTCTGTACCCAGCCGGCACTCTGTACAGGGAATGATCGTATGGCTGTGCGCCGCGTAAAACCCGGTTACCACATTGCCTTTTGCATCTGTTCCAAATGGAAACTGCGCTTTGTTTCGATATCTCCACGGATTCTCCATCCCTATGATCTTTGGTTTCTCTATTTTCTCAAATCCGCCGATCCGGACCAGATGATTCTGTATTTTTTTTGCTTTAAAATCCAGCTGCGCTTCATACGACATCGCCTGCAGCTGACATCCTCCGCACTGTTTTGCACAGGGACACTTCGGCGCCTGCCTGTCTCCTGATGCTTCCACAATCTCCATCAGCCTGGCATAACCATAATTTCTTTTCATTTTCGTAACTTTAGCGTCGATCAGGTCCCCCGGCACGGCATCTTTAACAAAAAATGTCAGTCCGTCCAGTTTCCCGATCCCTTCTCCGTTCACACCTATGTCTTCAATCTTTAATCGAATTCTATCATTCTTTTTCATTTTCTTCCTCCTGATGCATGAACTGTACGATGTTTCTGCACTTTTAAATCCAAATAGCTCCGACAAATATCCACATGGCCGCGCTGCTGATTGACAATACAAATATGAACGTGCCATAATGTCAATTATACCGGATACATCTTCTTCCGGTTCGCCGATATGCCGCAGAAAACTTCTGCTTCCAGTGTCTGATCTTCAAAGTCAGAACACTGCATTGCACGACTTACTGTACACATGCTGCTTCTATAAAAATTTTAAATTCAAAACAAAACCACATTCCATAACCATTTCGCTCATTATAACATATTTTTCTGCTCACAAATCAATTTTTCCTCTGTCCACTGATCCCTCTGACATATTTTATCTTTAAAAGAAACATCTCCCTTCTTCCAGTACAAACTGAATATAAAGGGCAAAAATCGAGTATAAAACCTTCTTTTTCCGGCAATAACCTCTTTATGCAGGTGCTTTTTAGAAACCGACTCCTGTTAGGCCGGCATGATCTTCGACTGCCGGAATGTGAGGTAATGCCGGAATTATCAGGCAAATCTTTTGTCAGATACAGTATCATTTCCTAAATACTATAGCGTGTCCAAAAATTGCTTTCTATCGGCTGTGCGTCATAATTTGCAAGAGATTTAATACAAATAAATGCAGCATAGTCGATACGCCAAGCAAAGCGGAACCCAATATATCGCCAAGCAGGGCGTATAGACAACGGACATGAATTTTCAATCACACTCTAATATGGATATTTCATTTCTATGCAAAATAAAAAGCTGCCGCAGAATGTGAAGTCTCTTCTGTGCTCAGATGCGCTGTACGAATTGTAAAGGATACAAAACTTCATGGTATCCAAATACATTTCATACAGACGCAGAACACAGAATCAGCAGCACATTATGCGACAGCTCCTCATCAGCCGCAGAGTACGCTCTACGCTTTACCCGTGCGTCTTATATTTGATTCGAACAGCCGGTTATACCCAAGCCAGCCTTGATTATCCCCTCCTGCTTTTAATGCCTCCGTCATCATTTGCATATGGGCATCTGTATTATCGGCAAAATTCAGCGCTACCGCTTCCAGCAATGCCGGTTTTTTGGGAGAACCATATTCCAGCTCTCCATGATGCGCGAGAATACAATGCTTCAGTTCGTTTCCCAGCTTTGCCGGAAACCCCGGAATCCTGCGTATTCTTTCCCCGATCATCTCCGCGCCGATCATGATATGGCCAAGAAGCTGACCCGCGTCTGTATAGTCGTTGGCCGGGAAAGGAGACAATTCATATACTTTTCCGATATCATGGCACATGGCCGCCGTATACAGAAGATCTGCGTTCAACATCGAATAGGTATGAACATAATATTCACACAACCTGGTCACACTCAGCGTATGCTCCAGCAAACCTCCTACAAATCCATGATGTACACTTTTAGCGGCGCTGCTGAATTTAAAAGCTTTCACAAACTCAGAATCATCTACAAAAATACTCCTCAGAAGCTGCTGAAGATGCGGACTGTCGATTCTTTCAACAAACCCTAGAAGCTCTTTATACATCCCGTCAATGTCTTTTTCACTCACGGGCAGATAATCCGACGGACGATATTCCCCTTCCTGTGCCCTGCGCACCCTTTTGACGTTCAGCTGAATCTGCCCCTGAAAGCTGGTCACATCCGCGACAATATCCACATAGTCCAGACTTTCAAACGCTTCAATTCCTCGGGAATTGGGGTCCCAGATCTTGGCATCCGCGGTTCCTGTCTTATCCTGAAGAATCACATTTTCGTAAGTCTTCCCGGCTTTTGTCAAAGCAGTCTGCCGGGATTTACACAGATAGATGCCGGTAACACGTTCGCCCTCCCGTAAAGCTTCAATATATTTCATAACACTCTCTCATTCTCCTTATTCCAATATTTTCAGATTTACGGGCATCTCCAGCTCCTGATACACTGTCTTATTCAGTCGCTGACAGATTACTTGAATACTCTGTCCATTCGAACATTTCATCAATATCGCCGTTACATCTTTCAGATTTGTGACTGCCTGACCGCTGATCGAAGTGATGATATCCCCCGGCTGAATTCCCGCTTCAATGGCCGGAGAATCAATCGCCACATCCGAAACATACACCCCGATCGGGATTCCCTCCGTTTCCGATACGGCTGTCGTCACATCTGTTCCGGTGATCCCCATATATACTATGTCCTGATTGTTGGATAAATGCTCAATTACTTCCATAACATCTGAAATTCCGTAGGCTTGAATCGTCTCTCTCTGACCTGACACTTCATATTGCTCCTGGATCAGCCCGATAATCTTGCCGCTCCAGCTGATCAGAATCCCGCTGCCGGAATGTGCCTTTGCCATATCGGTGGTAAGCACATGACAGGTTCCGTCATAAAGCCCTGCAGTCTGAGATACAGATGTCAGATTTCCATATAGAATCGAACCATAGTATCCGCCCGGACTTCCCACTGCAATGACCGGTTCCCCACTCCTGAGCGTCTTGGAAGAACCGATATCCGCGTAAGCGATCACTTCCTGCGTACTTTCTGAAATATCACTCAGATTCACACTGAGTATTGCCAGACCGGTATTTCTGTCATATTTTTTGAGCACGGCGGTTGCGGTCGTATGATCATAAAAAGTGACCTGCAGACTTTCGCTGCCTTCCACCTTCTCATACGTAGTCAGCACCAGAAGCTCCATCCCGTTATCTTCTATAATTACTCCTGAAACGGAACTCTGACTTGTGTAAGTCTCGTCAAACCAGTCCGTATCCGTCGTCACTGCCAGAACATTCACCAGACTTTTTTCCACCTGTCCGCCGATCTGCATAAGCTGCTGATACATCTTCTTATAATCTTCCAGTTCAATACTGACCTGTTCTGTAATATAGACAGGTGTCTCCTCCACCTCTTCCGGCTGTTCCTCCGGTTCCGGAAGAGTAACCGGCTGCACTTCCGGCTGTTCGCTCTGCGGAACCAGATACGGCGCGGCAACAATCCAGACCACAAGTGCTGCTACCGCAAAAAGAGCACCTGATACTGCAGACCATGCAAGCCGCTGTATGATCCGGTTCTGATACAGTCTTTTCTGCTTGACTGTTTCCTGAATAAATGATAAATTCCGGTTCTCTCTTTCTTCTGCCATAAGAACTCCCGCGCTTTGCGCCGTCAAATGCCGTACAGGCTTGTTTTTAATCCCTGTACAGCTTTTTGTCACTGTGAGTATTATACCTGATTTTTTCAAGTGTGTCCACTATTCCGTCAACTTCTTCTTTTCAATCCCGGACAAATGCGGTATGATATTGATAATGCATTTCCGGAATTTCTCCGGTGTGTCGCGCGCCGTAGTACTAGAGTGTGTTTGAAGACTGCTTTCTGGCAGATGTGCGTCACAATTTGTGGGAGATTTGCGCCAAATGAAGGGCGCATAGTGGGCTATGTAACCTGAATTTGGCGCAAATATTATGCAAAATGGGGCGTGCAGATGACGGGAATGAATTTTCAAACACGCTCCAGGAACATCTGCAGAAAAATTTTTGAAATGCATTGATATTGACAGGAGGATTCTATGAACCAGAAAGCATTAAAAAAACTGGAATATGATAAAATTATCCATATACTGACGGAGCACGCCGCATCTGCGGGAGCAAAAGAACTCTGTGAAAAACTTACGCCTTCCGATTCCCTTACAGATATCGTACAGGCACAGACAGAGACCGCAGATGCTCTTCGTCGCATTTACAGAAAAGGAAGTCTGTCCTTTGGCGGTATCAGGGATATCCGCAGCTCGGTCAAACGGCTGGAAATCGGGGGAATCCTCGGCATGGGAGAGCTTCTGCAGATCATGTCTCTTCTGGAGACCGCCAAAAAAGTAAAGCAGTACGGACAACGGGATTCGGCGGAAGAAACATCAGATTCTCTGGACGAATTTTTTGAACTTCTGGAGCCGGTCACTTCTCTTGCCGCAGAGATCAGACGCTGCATCCTTGCAGACGATGCCATGGCAGACGACGCCAGCAGCGCGCTTCTCCAGGTCCGCCGCTCCATGAGACAGATGAACGACAAGGTCCACAGCACTCTCAATTCCATGGTGAACGGTTCTGCGCGTACTTATCTTCAGGATCCGGTCGTCACCATGCGGGACGGACGCTATTGTCTGCCTGTAAAATCTGAATACCGGGGCCAGGTTCCCGGTATGATTCACGATCAGAGTTCTACCGGTTCTACACTGTTTATCGAACCCATGGCAGTTGTAAAACTGAATAATGACTACAAAGAGCTGCAGATGAAAGAGCAGCGGGAAATAGAAAAGATCCTGGCATTGCTCAGCGAAACTACCGCCGAATCTATGGAATTGATCGCAGAAGATTACCAGCTCCTGATCCGTCTGGATTTTATTTTTGCCAAAGCCATGCTTGCCAAAGATATGAATGCCACTATGCCCGTTTTTAATACGGAGGGAAGGCTCCATATCAAGGAAGGACGCCATCCTCTGCTGGATCCGAAAAAAGTGGTCCCCACCAATATTCATCTCGGAAAAGATTTTAACCTGCTTATCATTACTGGTCCCAATACCGGAGGAAAGACAGTTTCTTTAAAAACAGCAGGCCTTTTTACACTTATGGGACAGGCCGGACTCCATATCCCGGCTTTTGACCAGTCAGAACTGGCTGTATTTGATCATATTTTTGCAGATATCGGAGATGAACAGAGCATCGAACAAAGTTTAAGTACTTTTTCTTCTCATATGAGTAACATCGTGTCGATATTAAAAGAAGCCACACTGAACTCTCTTGTTCTGTTTGACGAGCTCGGCGCCGGAACAGACCCCACAGAAGGAGCCGCCCTTGCCATCTCTATTCTGGATCATCTGCACCGCCAGGGAATCCGCACAATGGCGACGACTCATTACAGTGAACTGAAGGTATACGCGCTCTCCACAGAGGGAGTAGAAAACGCCTGCTGCGAATTTGATGTAGAATCCTTGCGTCCTACTTACCGGCTGCTCATCGGAATTCCTGGTAAAAGCAACGCTTTTGCGATCTCTTCGAGGCTTGGGCTTCCCGGCTTTCTGATTGAAGAAGCCAAAAAGCAGATCAGCGCCCAGGACGAAAGTTTTGAGGATGTTATTGCTGAACTGGAGAACAGCCGGATCACTCTGGAAAAAGAACAGCTGGAAATTGCTCGTTACAAAGAAGAGATACGCAGCCTGCGCAACGCGCTTCAGAAAAAGCAGGACCGTATCGACGGACAGAAAGAAAAAATTCTGCAGGAGGCAAAAGAAAAAGCCAATGCCATTTTGCAGGAGGCGAAAGAATATGCCGATGAAACCATGAAAAATTTTCATAAATTCGGCAAAGAGGCAATTTCCGTCAAAGAGATGGAGGCAGAACGGGCCCGTCTGAGAGAAAAGATTAAATCTACAGAGAATCAGACGCGTCCCGGCAGCCAGAAGCCAAAGAAAAAAGTAGGAGCGGCTTCCTTGCACATCGGAGACCGGGTAAGAGTTTCAAGTCTGAACCTTGAAGGGACGGTAAGCACACTGCCTAACGCCAAAGGAGACCTGTTTGTACAGATGGGCATTCTCCGCTCGCAGGTTCATATCAGCGACCTGGAATATATCGGCGAAGCAGTGCTTCCCAAAGGAACCAGAACTTCTTCTGGAAACAGTAAGATCAAAATGTCAAAATCTGCGCTGGTCAGCACTGAGATCAACCTGATCGGCATGACGGTAGACGAGGCTCTGGGGCATCTGGACAAATACCTTGACGACGCTTATCTAGCTCATGTCCCCAGTGTCAGGATCGTCCACGGAAAAGGAACCGGCGCTCTGAGAAACGCCGTCCAGCAGCATCTGAAACGCTGCAAATATGTAAAAAATTTCCGCCTTGGTTCTCTTGGAGAAGGAGATGCAGGCGTTACTATCGCGGAATTCAAATAACAAAGACGCACTTTTGCAACTATTCAAAACCGCATCTTTTTCAGGCACCAAAGTATTCTGTGTGAAAAATGCGAAGCTTTAAAGTGTACTGAAAATTCATTTTCTCCGTCTGCACACCCGCTTTACAGCAGTTCAGAATACACATCTGACGGAAAATGATTTTCAAACACGTTTTGACGGGAGAAAACCATATGCCATCCAAGCAGAAAATACTGATCGTAGATGACGACACCAATATTGCAGAGCTGATTTCCCTCTATCTGACCAAAGAATTTTATGAAGTCCAGATCGTAGAAGACGGAGAACAGGCGCTGCAGATCTTCAACACCTTTCAGCCCAATCTGATTCTTCTGGATCTGATGCTGCCCGGCATCGACGGTTATCAGGTCTGTCGGGAGATCCGTACCCGGTCTGACATTCCGATTATCATGCTTTCCGCCAAAGGCGAAGTCTTTGACAAAGTGCTGGGACTGGAACTGGGCGCTGACGACTACATGATCAAACCTTTTGACTCCAAGGAACTGGTCGCAAGAGTCAAAGCAGTTCTGCGCCGCTTCCAGCCGGCCAGAACAGATGCAGCTCCCTCCTCCAAACTGGTGCAGTATCCGGATCTGATCATCAATCAGAGCAATTATTCGGTTATTTACCGGGGAAAAACTGTCGACATGCCTCCCAAAGAGCTGGAACTTCTGTTCTTTCTGGCCTCGTCCCCCAATCAAGTTTTCACAAGAGAACAGCTTCTCGACCATATCTGGGGCTATGAATATATCGGAGACACCCGGACCGTCGACGTACACATCAAAAGACTGCGGGAAAAAATCAAAGATCATGATTCGTGGAGACTTGCTACCGTCTGGGGCATCGGCTATAAATTCGAGGTGAAATAATGCGTTTTTCTCTGAATGTCAAATATTTTTTCACATTCCTCGTTTTTGGAATCTGCTGTTTTCTTTGTATTTCCACGGTAGCTTCCCAGCTGATGATGAAAAATGCTATCTCCTCCAAGGCTGCTGATTTCTATCAGGAAGGAATCTGGCTGACAGACCAGTACGTAGGAAATTATTTCGAGGAACAGGAAGACCGGAAAACGTTTTCAGCCATCCAGACACACCTTTCTTCCCTGGACATCTATCTGAATGCCCGTATCTGGCTGATCAGCCGGGACGGCGAACGGATCCTGGATTCCCGCGCCTCCGGAACCCAGCAGGAACGGATATCCATCCCCGAATTCAATTCCGTGCTTCCCGGAGGGAAGTATTATATGATCGGTGATTTCTTCGGTATGTTTTCGGAAGAGACTCTAAGCGTGCTCGTCCCCGTTTCTCATAACTATCACGTGCGCGGCTATATTGCCATTCATACTCCCATGTCCGTCATTGTCCATGAGAAAGAAGGGTATCTCTTCTCTTTTTATGTTACGATGATCCTGCTCATGGGACTTACGTTTCTTTTTGCTGCCGTTAACTGGCTGATGGTCTTCTGGCCGATCCAGCGCATGCGCAGGGGCGCCGGCGAATATGCACTTGGCAATTACAGCACTCCTATCCATCTGAACCGGGAAGATGAACTGGGATTTCTGTCAGATACCATGGACTTTATGGCACAGTCTCTGAAAGACTATGATGAGGACCAGAGAAAGTTGATTTCCAATATTTCTCATGACTTCCGTTCTCCTCTGACATCGATCAAAGGTTATATTGAAGCCATGCTGGACGGAACGATTCCTTTTGAGATACAGGAAAAATATCTGAACATCGTTCTTCGGGAGACCGAGCGGCTCACAAAGCTGACCAGCGGACTGCTGGCATTAAATTCTATTGATCCCAAACAGAACCGGCTGACCAAAAGCCGTTTTGACATCAATACCGTCATCAAAAACACGGCGGCGGCATTTGAGGGCACCTGTACCTCCAAACGGATCTCCATCGAACTTTTGTTCACAGACTGGGCGTCCTATGTCCATGCAGATATGGGAAAGATTCAGCAGGTACTCTATAATCTGATCGATAATGCCATCAAGTTCAGTCAGCCGAACTCTGTCATAACCATAGAGACCACTACAAAATATGAAAAAATTTTCATCTCTGTCCGCGATACCGGGATCGGCATCCCTAAAGACAGCCTGAATAAAATATGGGAACGTTTTTATAAGACAGATGCATCCAGAGGAAAAGACAAATCCGGTACCGGACTTGGACTTTCCATTGTGAAAGAAATCCTTCAGCTTCACGACGAAAATATCAATGTGATCAGCACAGAAGGAGTCGGTACAGAATTTATCTTCTCACTGCACAGAGCAGTGGAAGAAGAATTGTCCGAATAACTGCCGCTTTTTAGAACGGTATTCTTCTTCGCCGTGCTCATGCTTTCGCAGCGCTCTGCTCCAGTTTTGTGATCTGACGCATCTCAAATACGATCATCCCGACTGCTGCTCCTCCTGCTGCGAGATCTGCGATAGGGCCGGCATACATAATCCCGTCAATTCCCATAAACAACGGAAAAATGACGATCAGCGGAAGCAGGAACAGAATCTGTCTGGTCAATGACATGAAGATTCCTTTGACAGGTTTTCCGATAGCTGTAAAGAAATTGGCAGTTACCGGCTGTATTCCATTTAAAAAAGTGGCGAACAAGAAGATACGGAAGTATCTGACTGCAAACAAAAAATACTCCTCTGAACCATCTCCGAACACGGAAATAATCTGCCGGGGTACCAGTTGAAACAGTAAAAATGCGATTGTGGATATGGTCAGTGCATAGCGAACCGTCAGAAAATATACCTGTTTTACTCGGTCGTACTTCAAGGCTCCGTAATTATATCCCGCAATCGGCTGCAGACCCTGTGCAAGCCCGATCACAACAGAAAAATAAAGCATAGCCACTTTGGAGATAATGCCCGCACATGCCAAAGGAACCGATTCTCCATAAACAGATCTGGCCCCATAATAAGTCAGGGAATTATTCAATACAATCTGCACAATCATCATGGCAATTTGGTTAAAGAAAGAAGACAGCCCTAAAGACATAATATGTAACGCATATTCCGCCCTGATCATCAAGTGGCGCTTTTCCAGAGTGGCTGTCCGGCAATGAAGCATATACCTGAACACCATAACTGCCGCCACGATCTGACCAATGATCGTTGCCAGTGCCGCTCCTGCTATTCCCATCTCAAACCCGAAAATAAACAAAGGATCAAGGATGGTGTTAATCAATGCTCCGGTCAGATTGCAGAGCATGGAATATTTGGGAGTACCGTCTGCTCTGACAAGATGAGCTCCACCGCTGGAATAGATCAAAAACGGAAATCCAATCGAGGTAATTCTTGTATAAGTAACGGCATATCCCAGTACACTGTCCGGAGAGCCGAAAAACCGGAGCATGGGAACCAGAAAGATCTGCGTTACAATACAAAGCACCGTCCCCAGAGCAAACAGAAGCACCGCCGCATTGCCCATATAATAGACCGCCTGCTCTTTCTGCTTTCTGCCAAGCGCCAGGTTAAAAGAAGACGCGCCTCCAATACCGAATAAAAGAGCAATGGCAACACAGGAAGTTGTCAGCGGAAATGCCACATTTGTAGCCGCATTTCCCAGTTCGCCGATACTCCTCCCAATAAAAAACTGATCGACGATGTTATAAAGCGCGCTGACCAGCATGGCAATGATGCTTGGGATCGCAAATTGACGAAGCAGCTGTTCAACAGGCAGAATGCCCAGTTTATTCTCTTCTCTTTTTGTATTTTCTTCCATAAGATTTTTACCCGTTTTTATAACTGTATATTCTGCAAGTCTTCCTGTTCGCGAGTCGTTACCGGAACCTCCGACACCTCCGGCAGGAAATCAGCTGTATCTGCACAGAAAAGTCCGCCAAATTTTTTCACTATGTATCTCATAACCGCCTGAGCTTCTGTGTAATACTCCGGCACAACCGTTACTGCATATACGGCTTTTGCTTCATGCCTTTCCATATAAGCAAGCAGCTCCTCATCCTCAGAATCCATGTCCATAAACTCCAGATCCACAGAACCGGCTTTAGGAATGTCAATCTCAAGAACCTCCGCCTCTTCCCAGTATTCAGTCCGCCAGCATGTTTTCTCTTTCAGATCATCGTAAAGATCGTGCAGAGATACTTTTTCCGGAACCACATACAGCCATTCTGACGGGATTTCAAAATTTATCTTTTTTATCTGCTGAACCTTCTTTTTTACCTGCTTTTTCTTCCGTCTGTCTTTCATTCACTCCTCCACCTTTTCCAAACGAAGCGCACTCTCCTCTGCAATCCCGCTGTTCCCTTATTCATCCTCTACAGCCGGAATGTTTTACGCGACTCTGCAAGAATCCGCACGTTGCAACTGGCACAATGCACTCCGTTCACATTCAATTCATAAGATGCAGTTGTCAGGATCCTGTCTTCTTCCACCTGAAGCCCGACATCCACCGTATAAATTTCGATCAGAAAACTGCCGTATGGAATCGTATATGTACTGCTCTGGCTTTTATGTGCCTCAAAGACCATTCTGGCAGCGACCGGTCCCCTCTTCTGCATCTCTACTTTGTTTTCTTTTATTTTAATCCTGTTTTTTACCGGTTCTGATATTCCTTCCATCCGTTCCTCAAACAGAATATAGTGCGTTCCGTTTCGTTCATAATATTCCCCGACATGCACCATTTCAATCGTGTCTTCATCATTCTCTGCCATGTGAAATCCTGCGATTGTCACCATAACTTCTTTTGTCATCATCCGTCCCTGTCTTTCCTGCCGTCTTTCTGTTATTTATTGTATCTGTTTTCCGTCTGTTATTCAAGCCCTTTCAGCCACTGAAGCCGAACCTTGACCGGAAGTTTTTCCGGATTCGGCGTCTCACACGTCAGACTCCACCACGCAACTGTTTTTGCAGGCTCTGCCAGTCCCGCCACATCTGCAGTCTCTGTCTGCAGAATTTCCGGAACCACCATACATCCGGTCATCATAAGCCCCAGCACCATAGAGCATATAAGAATCCTTGCTTTCTTTCCCATATACGCCTGTCTCCTTCATAGAATCTGCATCCCTTGATATCATTCGCCGCAGTCCGGAGCCGATTCTGAGTTCTTTGCTCTTCCAGCATTTCCCGGACTGCACTCTTCTGTTTTATTGCGGGATACATGTTCATTATGGCCAGATTGTCTCCCCCTTATACCGTCCGTCTGCTGTAATCAGCGGAATCTCGCACGATTCTTTGTTATACCATGCGTTCAGCAGTCGGTGGACAGGCATTCCCTCCTCCGGCTGTTCCTTCTTTTCTGCTTCTTCCCCTGCAGCTCCTTCCGTTACATAAACCAGCGTTCCTCTCGAATATGCTCCGTTAATCTGGATCTCTTCCAGAAGTTTGGAGAACGCTTCCTGCTTCAGAACATCTCTGGATAAATAAAAATTTTTCAAATGGTTAAAATCCATATTTTTCTGAAAATATTCCCAGTACACATCCTTTGCCCCCTGTATCGACACGCTGTCTGTCGCAAATGGCTCCTTCCCCTCTTCCTCTGCAGTTCCAAATCCGAAAGTCAGATGAAATTTTCCTCCTTCTCCGGCATCCACCCCAACGGCCGTCACCAGACTCTGCTGCTCCAGTTCCTGAGAACTGCAGCCATTGAAAAAACAGATCATGATCAGGCAGGCTGTGACAACGGCTTTTTTCTGTCCCTTCCTCTTCAGACTGTGCCAGATAAGAAGCACAATCTGCAGTGGCGTCAGGACCCAATACAGCAGCTTCTGTCCCCATTCCATGCACTGTGGAATACATGCCGTTCCAAAAGCCAGCGCAGTCAGTCCAAACAGCAACCATTTTCTGCGCACATCCGGTTCCCCGTCCACAAGCGGAGCAAACAGACTGCTGCACAGCAGAAACAGACCGACCACCCATGCAAATATAAATAACGCATCCAGTCTTCCGATTACATTTCCGGGAAAATGCGCCAGTGTCATGGCAGATGCAATCGGATAGACAAGCCCCGTATGTCCCGCATTTCCATAGATACAGTAAGAAAAAAGACCAAATCCTGCCGCCGCTGCCGTACCGGTCAGCCAGACTGCAAACACGGTTTTTTTAAACGATGTATGACTTTCTGTCCTGCCCCTCAGATGCCACAGACTCTGCACCGCACTGAACCAGCAGAACAGTTCATATCCCAGAAGCCAGTTTTCCCTGTCAAAAGAAAACTTCAGCTCAAACATCCGTCGTATCTCCACTTCCCCATACATCAGAATTGTCAAAAGCAGAACCAGACACAAAAAGAACGGAAAAAGCACTTCGCTGACACGAAATCTGCATTCCAGCCCTTTATAAAGATTGTAATAACAAAACAGGCAAAACCATCCCATGATAACCCAGAGCTCTGTATTCGTCAGCAGGAATGTCTGTACCAGAAGCCCGCTCAGACGTAGCAGCATTGTTCCAAGCACCCAGTAATCTGTATAACAAATCCACTTTGCAGCTCTGCCGGACGGACGTGGAACCGCTGTTGCTCCCACGAGCAAAAGGCCGGAAAACAAAAGTGCAAGGATCAGCCCTCCTGCGTTTTCCCGATTCATGATCAGCGGGGGCAGCAGCGCGCCAAGGCTGATAAAGACCGCTGTATAATTCCGGTAAAGCTGCCTTGATGATATTTTTTGATTTCCAGAAAACATGTCAGTCCTTCTTTCTAAGTTTTACTCTTGCATCCCTTCTGGCAAAGATCGGACGCCTTTTCATCATTCGAAACGGATAACGAACCAGAGAATCCCTTTTATCCTCATACCCGTTCAGATCCGCCGCCACATACGGCATCAAATACGGAATCCCAAAGCTGTTCAGATGCGATAGATGAATCAGCACCCACAAATATGAAAGCAGTACGCCGTAGAGTCCCAGCCAGGCTCCCATAAAAATACATCCGTATTTCAGCAGACGAAATGCCGAAGCAAATTCTTCATTGGGAATCGCAAAAGAACACAATGCCGTAAATGCCACCACAATCACCACGATTGGACTGACCACGTTTGCCGCCACGGCGGACTGCCCGATAATCAGCCCGCCTACAATACCGATGGTATTTCCTATGGGACCAGGTAAACGGATTCCCGCCTCTCTGATCAGTTCAAAAGAGATTTCCATCAGCAGCACCTCGCCAAGGGACGGAAACGGAACCCCCTGCCTTGCGTCCGCCATGGACAACACCAGATTCGTCGGCAGCAAACTGGTATGCCAGGTAGTCACAGCCACATAAAGCGCCGGAAAGCTCATAGCAAGAATTGCGGCAAAAAAACGCAGCATTCTGGCAAAAGTTGCGATCTCAAAACGATTGTACCAGTCATCACTGGTCTGAAAAAAACTGTTGTAATCTGAAGGAAAAACAAGTACGGTAGGAGAATGGTCCGTAACCAGCACCACGCGTCCTTCCAGTACGGCAGAAGCCGCGCGGTCCGGACGCTCTGTAGACTGAAACTGCGGAAAAGGAGACAGCCAGTGCTTTTCTGTCAGCTGCTCCAGCATCCCGCTGTCCAAGATCCCGTCAATCTCAAATGCTTTCATCCGTTCTTTGATTGTTTCCAGAAGTTCCGGATAAATCAAATCTTCCATATAAACGAGCGCTGTCATAGTGTGTGAACGCGTCCCGATCTGCTGTTCTTCTACTTTCATCCGCGGATCACGCAGACGTTTACGAATCAATGACACATTCACCTTTTCACTCTCCGTAAACCCTTCTTTCGAGCCGCGCATGACCTTTTCACTTTCTGCTTTCGATACTCCCAGTCCCGGATATCCTTTGCTGGATATTTTATAGACATGATCGTCCTCTTCCAGAAACAAAATTCCATTGCCGGCCAGAAGCGCCGCTTCTGCTTCTGCATACGTAGACAACGGCTGTACATCTGACAGACCGATCACATGCTCCTCCAGCATCAGATTGCTGACTGCCACCTCTACATAGACTAACAGGCCTTCTTTTTTTCCGTCATCCAGAAACACCTGCCGGTTCAGGATATCATCACATTTTTCAAACCGTTCTTTTACCCATCTTTTATTTTGTGCAAGAATCGGTGAAATCTCACCCATATACTGGCCTCCTCATCGCCATTTCCCATAAATAAACCAAAAAAGCTGCCGCAAAATGTTGCGGCAGCCCCATTTCAGGCTTATTATGTCTCTTTTTTCCAGATTTATACTTCACGGAACTACTAAAACGATACAGCGCAGACTGTTGCGCCCTGCTATCGACGGACGTTATACGGTACCGTCAGATATACCTGCTTCGCCAGACGCCCTGTTTTCATAGCATGATAAGCCTTCCTAGCCTTTATCTGAGAATCAAAGATACCAAATACTGTCGGCCCGCTTCCGCTCATCATGGCTCCAAGTGCTCCTGCATTCACCATACACTTTTTAATCTCCTCAATTACCGGATGCGCAGGAATCGTTACCAGTTCCAGTACATTTCCCATGCGGGAAGCCAGAAGCTCCAGGTTCTTCTCTTTCATGGCTTCAATCATCGCGTCCACATCCGGATGCTGCTCAGGACTCAGATCATTGGCATGGAGGTTTTCATAGACAAACCTGGTCGACACACTGATCCCCGGTTTTGCCAGCAGAATATAACATTTGGGCATGGGTGGCAGTATTTTCAGTTTTTCACCAATGCCCTCCGCCAGAGCAGTCCCACGGAGCACACAGTAGGGCACATCTGCTCCCAGCCGCACCCCCCGCTCCATTAGTGCTTTCTTGGAAAGCCCCAGACCATACATCTGATTGACTCCCCATAATACCGCCGCCGCATCAGAACTTCCTCCTGCCATACCGGCCGCTACCGGAATCCTCTTCTGAAGCCGGATCGAAAGTCCGCTCTCAATCCGGAACTCTTCCATCAGAAGCTGTGCCGCCTTATAAACCAGATTATTTTCATTCGTCGGAAGATAGTGAAGATTGGTTCTCACCTGAATCCCCGACTGTTTCGTTTTTTGAATCTCCAGCTCATCACAAAGGCTGATTGTCTGCATTATCATCTTTACTTCATGATAGCCGTCCTCTCTCCTCCTCAGCACATCCAAACCCAGATTGATCTTCGCAAGCGCCTTCAGTTGTATCTTATCCATCTTTTGAATCAATCCTTTCCCTTTGATTACAGACAGTTTAACAGGTAATATGCGGATTGTCAAAATCATACGGAAAAGCCGCGGCATTTACTTTTTAAAATGACGCTATCTTGCAGCTTCTTTTACAATTAAAAGTTTTTGCCCGCTCTTAAGATTTTCATCCTTCAGTTCATTCAGTTCCATCACCACTGCACAGGAAGTCGCATGCGCTCTCGAAATATCCCACAGGCTTTCTCCCGGCTGAACGATATGGATACACATACCAGGCATCTGGCGGAGCCGTTCTGTGTCGAGAGGTTCTTCCTCCAGATCTTCTACCAGCTCCAGACCGACCGGCTCGCCAAACATCATCTGCATCTGCAGAATCGCTTTCATTTCAAGCTCCTGGGCGTCCAGCATTGTTACTGTCAGCTGGTCCAGACAGAGGAATACCTGCCATTCACATTTCCGTTCATGCTCCTGCCACTCCGCCGTGTGTTCGAAAGGAAAAGACTGCATGGCACAGGCAAGCGGCTGGGCATCATCAGAAGCCGCATACAATACCCAAAGTTCAATCGTCCCCTGCGCAAGAACTCCCTGTTCATTCTGCTCCGTATGGTCCAGATGAATCTGCGCGCCGGAGCACAGGATCTGAAGAACTTTTGGATCCGCATCTTTCAGTTTCATGCGACCTCCTACTCTCGCTCTGGAATCCGACACGCTGTGTACAAGATCCCACCCGTACTGTTGCTTCTTGGGCAGAATCTCTCTGGCCAGGCTGTACGCGTCACAAAGTACATCCGAGGTAGAATCTTCAAAATACCGGAACAAAAGATCCAGAACTGCATCGATCCGAACCATTCGCGGTTCTCCGTCATAATCAGCCTGAAGTTCCATTTCTCCCCGCAGAAGCGCAACTTCTGTCTTTCCGGTCAGCTCTGCACGGCATACCTCGCATTCCACTTCCTGATGAAATGGGATTCCCTGTTCCACCCACTGAAGTCTTCCCGGCTCGTCTTCGCACTCGTAAAGAAAGAATACCTGCAATTCTCCTTTCACCAGAAACCTTCCCTCATCCTGACGCACCTCCGTCCCCTGCAGACGCATCTCTTTCCAGATCAGCCGTCGAATATTCGGACGTCCGGGAGGAAGATTCATCTCTTCTTTGATGCGCAGTGTATCTTTTTTATGTATGATTTCCTGCTGCAGATGTACCGGGCAGGTCCTTACATAAAGGTCTTCTTCCTCCGGCTGACTGCTGATCAGCGGAACCGGCTGTTCTTTCATTGCTTCCGCGGTCAGAGCAAGCACACATTTGACGTTTGCCTTTCTGGAATGGATTGCAGAAGCATGCAGATCCTCCAGTTCCCAGTGAAAATCCAGTATATCTCCCTCTTCCAGCTCATTCAAAAACACGGTTTCATCCACCGGTATGCTGCCTTCCAAAAGTTCGGGCATCCGCTCAGAGCCCTCGGCCAGATACAGAATCCGATACAAAAAAATCCCCCGTACTTTTACTTTCCCGCTCTCCCCTTTGATCTCATCCGGACGGAATTCTCCCTGTCTGTGTATCACCCGGAAAATATCCGGTTTCTGATCAGGCACATTCAGATCTTCCTCCAGCGTAATCTGACTGACTGCCTTTCCTCTCCTGCGGTTCAGTGTCACATATCTGCGTTCTAATTCCATAATTCTAATCCTTTCCTGAGCTTTTATTTGCTGTCCGCTATTTAAAAATCACCGGTTTATCCATACCCTGCAGTTTCAGTACGATATACGGGCAGGTAGTTGCCGCTGCTGTCTCTTCTCCTTTTCCGGGACCCAGAAGTTCCGTATCCACACAAACTGCATTGCTTGTCAGATACAGATCTTCCACAATAATACTGTAACCGCTGGTCTGCTGCTCTCCGTATCCAATACAGATATATAAATATCCTTCATCTTCATAAGTCACTTTAAAAGGAGAGGCTTTTTTTTCTTCCAGCACATTTCTCAGCTCTTCCGGAATCTTTTCCGGTGCCAGAACGGTAAATTCCAGATCAGAAATCCGTTCTTCATCCTGTGTCTGTACTCCACAGCCTGTCAGTATCCATATGGTCAGCATGACCAGACACCATTTCTTCATGCATGCATCTTCTCCTGTCTGTTTATTCTATACTTATGTGGAATTTTCCTGTTTCAGACCAGTCTTATTTCTTGTATTCTTCATATGTATCCTTTATAATATAATAAAAAGAGAAGGCCGTGCAGGCTTTTGTTTATCACAGGATCAGGAGGATTACCCCGTGCATTTCAAAATTGCTGAAGAAGACAAGACCAACCACCGCTACAGCGGCGTCCTTGCCCATCCCACCTCTTTCCCATCTCCATATGGCATTGGTGATCTGGGACAGGGCGCTTATGATTTTATTGATTTTCTGTCCAGTGCCGGTCAGCATCTGTGGCAGGTACTGCCGCTGGGTCCCACTACCGTGGGAGACTCACCGTATCAGAGTTTTTCTGTATTCGCCGGACAGCCCCTGCTCATCAGCCCGGAGCTGTTAAAAAAAGAAAAACTGCTGACTGCAGAGGACCTTGCCGATATCCCCGAATTTGATCAGGATCGGGTAGACTATGAAAAAGTCCAGGCTTTTAAAAATCAACTTTTGAAAAAAGCTTATGCAAATTTCCGTCATACGGCTGACAAAAATCTGCTTGAAGAATATGATGCTTTCTGTGACAGCAATGGATTCTGGCTGTCCGATTACTGTCTGTTCATGGCCGGAAAGGATTTCCACAAAGGACTCCCCTGGTATGAATGGGAAGACAGCCTGAAGGATCCGGATGAACAGGAACGGAAAAAATGGTACGATATCCTGAAGCAGGAAGTAAACTACTATAAATTTGTCCAGTTTCTGTTCTACAGCCAGTGGTACGATCTGAAAGAATATGCCAACAAAAAAGGAATCGCCATCATCGGCGATATTCCGATCTTTCCCTGCTGGGACAGTGCAGATGTGTGGGCGAACAAAAACATGTTCTGCCTGGATGCCAAAGGCTATCCCCTGGAAGTAGCCGGCGTGCCGCCCGACTATTTCAGCGCCACCGGACAGCTCTGGGGCAACCCACTTTATGACTGGAAAGCTCACAGAGAAGACGGATACCGCTGGTGGGTTGAACGCATCCGCAATCAGCTGGATCAGGTAGACTATGTACGGGTCGACCATTTCCGCGGTTTTGAAGCCTACTGGGCTGTTCCGTACGGTGAAGAGACTGCCCTGAACGGTAAATGGAAAAAAGGTCCGGAAGAAGATCTTTTCCTTGTAATCCGCGACGCCCTAGATGGTGAGCTTCCCATTTTTGCAGAAGACCTTGGAATCATCACACCCGAAGTAGAACGCCTGAGAGACATGTTTGATTTCCCGGGCATGAAGGTTCTTCAGTTTGGCTTTGAAGGCGGTGAAAGTACCTTCCTTCCCCATCAGCTCGATACCCGTAACTGTATCTGCTACACGGGCACCCATGACAACGATACAAGCTGCGGCTGGTATAAAAACACCAGTGAACAGAACCGCGACAAGATTCGCCGTTATATGAACACCGACGCCAGCAGCGTAAGCTGGGATTTTATCCGTACCTGTCTGGGTACCATCGCCAAATATGCTATTTTTCCGGTCCAAGATCTTCTTAAACTTGGTTCGGAAGCACGGATGAATATACCCGGAAGCCCCCACGGTAACTGGAGTTTCCGATTCCGCGCCGGACTCCTTGACGACGGAATGGCGCAGGGATTGAGACAGCTGACCGAGCTCTACGGAAGATTCGGATAACATACCCTCAGAAAGAAGGTTCTGTCTATGATACGTTTTATATTGGTAGTTCTGATTCTTCTGCTCTATCTGATCCTTGGTATTCCGGTCCTGCTGATTGAATGGCTGATCGGACGTTTTCATCCTTATACCCGCGATATCAGCTGCCTGCGGATGGTGCAGGCGGCTTTTAAGCTGATTCTGTGGGTGACCGGAGCCGATATTACCTATATTGGCAGAGAACATGTACCGAAAGATCAGGCTGTTCTCTATATCGGAAATCACAACAGTTATTTTGATATCCTGCTGACCTATTCTCAGTGCCCCGGTCTTACCGGATATGTTGCAAAATCGGAGATGCTAAAATATCCTCTTCTCAGAGACTGGATGAAACGCCTTTACTGCCTGTTTCTTGACCGAACTGATATCCGCGCAGGCATGCAGATGATTCTGACCGGCATCGACTATATCAAAAAAGGTATCTCTGTCTGTATCTTCCCGGAAGGTACCAGAAGCAGAGACGGGAAAATGCAGCCTTTTAAGGAGGGCAGCATGAAGATGGCCTCTAAAACAGGCTGTGCGATCATTCCTGTCGCAATCACAAATTCAGCGGAAATTTTTGAAAATCATTTTCCAAAGGTCCGCCCATGCAGGGTAATTGTAGAATATGGCGCCCCGATCTATCCAAAAGAGCTGACGAAAGATGAACAGAAATTTCTCGGGGCATATACTCAGCAGAAAATTCAGGAAATGCTGGATCAGCATCAGATCCCATAAGACTCATTGTTATTGGAGGCAAAAAATTTATGAAAATTGTAGTACTTGCAGGAGGCATCAGTACGGAACGTGACGTTTCACTGAGTAGCGGCGCCGGAATTTATCAGGCATTAAAAGAAAACGGACACCATGTCATACTTTTGGACGTGTTTCTTGGTCTTCCTGATATCCAGGAACCTTTAGCCAGTCTGTTTGACAAAGATTTTGACTGGGCAGCATCCGTCAGGGGTGTCTCCAAAAAAGCGCCGGACCTGGAGCAGATCAAAGCGCAGCGTCCTGGCTGTCGCAGCCTATTAGGACCCAATGTTCTGGAATTATGCAGCCTCTGCGATATTGTATTTCTGGGACTTCACGGCGCCAACGGCGAAGACGGACGGATCCAGGCTCTGTTCGATCTGATGGGCATCCGTTATACAGGAACCGGACACACCAGCAGCGCCCTCTGCATGGACAAAAACATCACCAAACGAATATTTCAGAGTTCCGGTATTCCAACTCCTCCCTCTGTCACAGTAAGAAAAGGAGAATCCTATATGTTTCCGGAGGACATTGGCTTTCCCTGCATGGTTAAAACCTGCTGCGGCGGCTCCTCTGTAGGCGTGTATCAGGCAGACGACGTGTTCAGTCTTGAACGGGCGTTAAAAAAAGCGTTTTCTTATGAAGATGAAGTGCTGATCGAACGCTGTATCCCCGGGAGAGAATTCTCTGTTGCAGTCGTGGAAGGAAAGGCGCTCCCTATCATTGAGATTGCACCGATCAGCGGTTTCTACGACTACAAAAACAAATACCAGGCAGGCAGCACTGTTGAAACCTGTCCCGCAGATCTGCCGAAAAATGTCACTGCGCGGATACAAAAGCACGCAGAGGAAGCATGCGCTTCTGTAGGGATACAGGGATACGCGCGGGTGGATTTTATGCTGGATGAAGGCTCCGGAGAAGATTATGCGCTGGAAGTAAACACGCTCCCTGGCATGACTCCTACCAGTCTGATGCCGCAGGAAGCCGCTGCACTCGGAATGTCCTACGCCGAACTTTGCGAATGGATCCTGAAAGTATCCATGGCAAAATATTGAAAGGAAACTATATATTATGAAGCATTTCACGATCAGGCAGTTTTTGGAGGCGTGTCACGGAACCTGGTTCGGACCGCCCGCAGTGCTGAATCAGACGATACAGGGGGTCGTGGTAGACAGCCGCCTTGTGAAAAGTGATTATATGTTTGTGGCTGTAACAGGGGAACGAGTGGACGGACATCGTTTCATCGCGAATGTATACGAAAAAGGCGCTGTCTGTGCCGTAAGCCAGCAAAAGCTTTCAGATCCCAAAGGACCCTATATACTGGTAGAAGATACTCTCCAGGCGCTGAAGGACGGTGCGGAAGCTTACCGAAAAACTTTTGATATCCCTGTAATCGGAATCACCGGAAGTGTGGGTAAGACCAGCACCAAGGAGATGATCTGTTCCGTCTTACAGCAGAAGTACCAGGTCCTTAAAACGCCTGGCAACTTTAATAATGAGATTGGAGTTCCGCTGACTCTTTTTATGATTGATGAATGTCATGAGGCGGCAGTTCTGGAAATGGGTATGAACCATTTCGGGGAAATGCACCGTCTGAGTAAAATGGTGCGCCCAACCCACTGTGTTTTCACCAATATCGGCGTCGCCCATCTGGAACACCTTGGTAGCCGGGACGGAATCTTAAAGGCAAAATCTGAGATATTTGATTATGCTGCAGAAGATGCCCGCGTCTTCATCAATGGCGATGACGACAAACTGATTACGCTCAAGGACCGGGCCGTTACTTTCGGAATGGGAGATTTTAACCAGATATGGGCGGACCATATCGAGAATCTGGGGCTTTATGGAATCCGCTGCCAGATCCACTCAGAGAAACTGACAGCAGAAGTCACTGTCCCGCTCCCCGGCATGCATATGGTCTATAACGCCTGTTCAGGCGCCTGCGTAGGGCTCTCTCTTGGACTGACCCTGAAACAGATCAAAGACGGAATTGAATCCTTTAAGCCATTAAACGGTCGCAGCAATATCCTGCATACCGGGTATTATACTCTGGTAGACGACTGTTATAATGCCAACCCTGTTTCCATGTGCGCCATGCTGGATGTGCTGGACCATGCCCTTACCAGAAAAGTCGCCGTACTCGGCGATATGGGCGAACTGGGCGCAGATTCTGAAAAGCTTCATGCAGACGTAGGAAGACATATACAGAAGCTTCATATAGACGTGCTCATTACCATCGGAATGCTCAGCAAAGCTATCCACGAAGCGGCCACGGCGGCAGATACACTCTGCCTGCACTACGATAGCAAAGAAGACTTTTTGAAATCCACAGATGATATTTTAAAAGAGGGCGATACAATCCTGGTCAAAGCCTCTCATTTTATGGATTTTGAACAGATCATCAAAGTACTGTCAGAGTCGAAAAAACAGGAAAGTTTTCTGACCTGCAGTCAGTAAAGAAAGGAAGCAAGAAAACACTTATGGATGAAAAACAACTGCTTGAGCTTGCACTGAAGCTCGGCTTCGCCGACGCGGCGGTAATCAATACAGAGGAACTGGTCTTTGTCCCTGCGTTCCGCTCTCTTTGTGAAGAAAATCTGTGTGGAAAATACGGTGTCAATTATGCCTGTCCGCCGGACTGCGGAACCGTGGAAGAGATGAAAAAGAAAGTACTGCACTGGCGGCAGGCGCTGATCATGCAGACGATGTGGGATATTGAAGATCCTCTGGACAGCGAGCAGATCAAACCGGCCAAAACGCAGCATAACCAGCTGACCAGACAACTGATCGATCAGGCCGGTATCCCCGGACTGATGATCGGAGCCAGCGGCTGCAGTCTGTGCAGTCCCTGCGCGATTACGGAAGGAAAACCATGTCGTTTCCCAAAGCTCCAGTATTCCTGCATGTCCGCCTACTGTATCTTTGTAAAAGAAATGACAGAGCGCTGCCATATGGACTATGACTGCGCCCCCGGCATCACGACTTTTTTCAGTATGTACTGCTTTCAGGAGCGTGTTTCCTGAACTTCCCGTCCGCATTCTGTGCCGTATTCCAAACCGCGTCATACGAATCAACACAGACAAAAGCTTTTAGTATATTCTGTCTTAAAAGTATCAACGCCTGATCTTCCTGTCATCTGTACGTCTGCGAAACAGCAACGTCCACAACCACTGTAAGCTTCCAAAGCGATGTCCTTTCGCACTGCAGCTTATGTTCCGAAATCAGCCTGTACGAAACTGCCATATAAAGCTGTGTTAAAAGCCAATAAGCGCATATGACTGCTGATTTTATACCGACTCCCCTGCCAAAACGGAGTATGATTTCAAAAGTTCGCTGTAATATCAGAGCGTGTCTGAACATTGCTTTCTAACAGGATGTGCGTCACAGTTTGTAAGAAATCGCCCCAAATGAGGGAAGCGCAGTAGACTGCGTTGACCTAATAAAAACCAACTATACCACAAAGCGGGGCGCGCAGGTAACGTGTATGAATATTCAGACACGCTCCGAGATTCAGCACCCCTCTTCGCAGACATACAGATGATACGGACAGCAAATGCTAACATTTTGCCCCGGCAACGTCCTTTTCCCTGATGTAGCGGATAATAAAAGGCTCTACATCCGCCCTGTTCTTCCCCATGACAAAAGCCAGCTCCCCATAGAGCGCGTCTTCTGCCATCTTCAGATACCGTTCATCAGTTGCTCCGATCTTCTTGCCCTGGGCAGTCCTTGATTGTTTTCTCTGATTCAGTGTCTTGATAATCGCCACCCACTGCCGATAATCACACGAATTCAAAGCCTGCTTATAACTTTCCTCACGCAGCTTCTCATTCGAAACCTGAATTTCCTGAATATCTCGTATCTCGTCCAGCAGCGCCCACGCTTCCTGCTCCGTAATCAGACGTCTGGCATTCGCATCTTCTTTGTCTACCGGAAAATATACCCGGTTCCCCTTAATATTCAACGGAGCAAGTACATAATACAGCCTCTTTTTATCCGCCCCTGAAATATTCAGATGTGTAATATCCTCAATTTTACAGATCCCACTGCGCCCATAGATAATATATTCACCCTTTTTAAACATGCTTCTTTCCTCCATATCAGGAATCCGCTCCGGCCTTCCCGTTCGGACCTCCTCATGGAATCCCGGTCAGGCTTTCGCTGTTTTCAAGTTCTGCTGCAGTTCCCATGACTGACTGCACATCCGGTGGATCTTAAATTGCCGTGAAAAAAACCGGCATGTATCCGTGAACATGCTGGTTCTCTGTATCTACTCACCCGTTAGCCCCTGATTTTTCAGACATTTCCCCCAAATATGTATTTATTATAACAAATTTTCAAATATTTTGTAAGTCTTTTTTTAGTTGTAAGAAAATTTTTGTTAATAATACACAAGAAATAACATATATTTTTAGTAATTTTGTCCAAATATATGGCGCAAAATACCAGGAAGCGGCTCTGCATTTTCAAGTTCCGGTTCTCCGGCAATTTGATCATACTCTGCTTGTTTTTCTCTATCAGCGTTATGAAATCCCCTATATCTTTTCTTTTTGCTTTTTTCAGAGAAGCTTCACCTGGCTATTCCAAAAGAAGCATATCTGCTTCTGTCTGTAGTATTTTAAATTCGATCATATATTTCTTCAGAATCGTCTTATCAATATCCACACCAAGTCCGCTTCGTTCCGGAACAAGCACTTTTCCGTCTGCGATGCTGACAGGTTCCATATTCTTCCAGATACCGCACCATCCTAATTGCCGTATTGGCATGATAAGAATGATTCCAGTTCACAAAAATTCCCGCATCAGGACCTGCACTGTCTCTGAACGATTGATAAAAAGGCAGATGCAGAGCCGGATGGTATCCGAAACAGCGCTTGATACAGGGCTTTTTATTTTATATAATATATTTTAACTGAGCATCAGCAGTCCAGTAAGTATACTGATGTCTGCACGAATGATGAGAAAAATCTTAAGGAGGACTTACAATGCCCACACAGAGAGAAGCTGCTGCAGCAGTCATGGAAGAATGGCTTTCCCATCCGCAGGAACTTGGAAAAAAGCCTGCAAAACTTGAAATCGCAGGAGAATTTGATCTGTATGATCTGCACTACTACATCTTCAAATTTAAAAAAACATTTTTAAGTCCGTGGAAAGTAGCTGTCTGCGGAGGCTATGAGAGTGACGGTCTGGGGCACTGCGGACACATCTACAGTGAAATGGAGGCTTATGATCCAGCTACGGCACAGGAAAAATGCATCGAAATGGTAGAAAAAATCCGTCAGTACTGGATTGAGCAGGCCAGACAGCAGGAAAGTGAAGATACAAATAACAGGCACACGGGCGGAGATTTCCTGGGTTTTGTGCTTTTGTCTACACCGGAGTTCGATGTAGAAGCGTTTCGTACCATCCTGATGAATGACTGGAACATCGAATGCCCGCAGGAGTCCGATCATCTAAAAAGCGAAGGAACGGCTCTTGCCTTTTCTGCAGACGACATGATGGTTACGGTTGGCTTAATGGAAACCCGCGTTCCCGATGGCGAAGCCGAATATTGGGCTAACAGTAATTTTATGACCAGAGAAAAATCTGTAGCCGCAGCCCAGAATCATAAAGCACATCTGCTGGTAGCCGTACTGGGACATCACTCGCCTTTAAAAGCAGGAGAGCTTTTTGTCAAAGTCGCTTCCACCTGCCTCAAAGCCTCCAACGCTCTGGGAATCTATGACTGCGGCACCGTATGGCTGCCGGAAAACTATATTCAGTCGGCAATGATTATGAAAGAGGGTGAATTTCCTCTCAACAACCTCGTATTTATTGGTTTATACCACAGTGAAAAAGGAACCAGCAGCTGGACGAACGGCCTGCGTTCCTTTGAAAAAGAAGAGCTGGAAATTATCAACAGCAGTCAGCCGCCTTCCGAAGTATATGATCTGATGCTGAATATCGTTTCTTATCTTCTGAACGAAGGCGCCGTCCTGCGGGATGGCGAGACACTGGGCTTTACTGCAACGCAAAAGCTGTCTCTGACGCTCTCAGAAGGTATTGCTGTGGACGGCTCTTCCCTAAAGATTGGATTCTGATCCGAAAAGCAGCCAAACCGCGATTCTATGACGCTCCTGTCGTCTCTGACCAAGCTTAAAGCGTGTCTGAACATTGTTTCTGTCATTGAAGCCGGATATACCGTAAAAAGAAGCGCACATCTGCCATACACCCTTATCCAGAGTGTTTCCGTTTTCATGCCGCAACGCCCTCTGTATCAAAGAGCTTTGCATTCTGTTCAGATTCTCTCTGCATTGGCACAGTATCCGTTTTTGCCCGGATCTGTTTATACAATAATCACATCTGTGAATTCAGATAATCTCTGTGCCACTTCTGTCGAAATCCCGTCGTCTGTAATCAGATGATCGATTTCCTTCCAGCTGGCATACTGAGTAAATGAAGAATAGGTTGCTTTCCTGCTGTCGGCAACTACGATATTGGTCTGCGCATTTTTAATGACGACCTGTTTGATCTGAGAATCATCGAAAGTATTGCTGGAAGGCCCTTCATGATGGTCAAAACCGGAACTTCCGAGAACCGCCACATCCACCTTAATGCATTTTAGAAAAGAGGTCGTCTGCGCGCCCATGGCGCTCATGACTCTGGGATTGATGGTTCCTCCGGTGATGATCAGTTCATTGCCGCTGTCTACCAGCTCGTTGACAACAGGGATCGAATTGGTGATAACCGTATAGCCGGAATGCTCTTTTAAAAGCTTTGCAAAGCAAAGGATCGTGCTTCCGGTATCCAGATACAGAAATGCATGCTCCGGTATAAACTCCAAAAGCTTTCTGCTGATCTTCATCTTGCTTTCCTGTGCTTCCGTCATTCTTGTATGGACCGGCTGTGTCTTGAAGTCATAGACCGGCTCGCTTCCCACAAACCATTTTTTTAAGGAACCGGCTTTATTCAGCGCATTCATATCGCGCCGGATCGTTTCCCGGGATACCTGAAAATAATCAGCAAGTTCCATCACCTTCATTTTTTCATTTTTGGAAAGCAATTCCACAATCTGTGCCTGACGTTCCAGTGCGCTTAGTTTTGGCATGCTGTCTCCTCCGATTTTATTACAAAATGATTGCACGGACACAAAGTGCAGAGCAATCTGGTACTGCAGGGAAAATACTCATTGACCCCAACAGAATAAACTAAGTGTAACAGAAAAAGTTGGAAATGGCAATCTCAATGTGTAATCAACGCGCTTGTTATTGCTTATGCAACATAATTATGTTGATATTAGTGCAAAAGCAACAATAATCTCGTGAAAATCATTAGTTTGCAATATATAAATTTGGTAAAAACACTCAAAAATATGTAAACGCAAAAAATAATGTTGCATTTGCACATTATTCATGCTATGATAATACACGAAGAGAGACAGACCGCGGAACACTCTTAAAAATGATAAAGAAAAGGAGAAAAGCCTATGAACACAAAACAGTTGCAGGCAAAGGTACAAAAGTTTGGCGCAACACTCAGTGCGATGGTGATGCCGAATATCGGTGTATTTATCGGATGGGGCATTCTGACTGCGTTATTTATTCCTACTGGATGGTATCCAAACGAATACCTGAATGAGCTGGTCGGTCCGATTTTGAAATATCTGCTTCCTGCACTGATTGGCTATACGGCCGGCTACAACGTTCATCAGAGACGTGGCGGGGTAATTGGAGCGTTTGCTACCATGGGTATGGTAATTGGTTCAGAAGTCACAATGCTGGTAGGTGGCATGATCATGGGACCACTTGCAGCATGGATTTTGAAAAAATTTGACAAAGCGATGGAGGGAAAAGTAAAAACAGGTCTTGAAATGCTGGTTGATAACTTCGCACTTGGACTGATTGGAGTACTGCTTTGTGTCCTTGGATATGCAGTGGCAGCTCCGATGATGACGGCAATTCAAAATGTACTGGCATCCGGAGTTAACTTTATGACCGATCATAATCTTCTTCCTCTGACTGCTCTGTTTGTACAGCCGGCACAAGTATTGTTTTTGAACAATGCGATAAATCATGGAATTCTGGTTCCGCTCGGAGTACAGCAGGCTGCGGAAGCCGGTCAGTCTGTTTTATTCCTGATCGAAGCCAACGGCGCCTACTGGGTCGGGCTTGTGGCAGCGTTCGCAGTATTTGGCTCCGGCGTGGCAAAAAAATCAGCACCAGGTGCAGTAATTATCCAGTTTTTCGGCGGTATCGCAGAAACCTGTTTTCCGTACTGCCTGATGATGCCGCAGACCATCCTGGGACCGATTGCAGGAAATATTTTCTCGATCTTTGTCCTTACGAATTTCGGCGGCGGAGCGGTAGGACCGCCCTCTCCGGGTTCGGTGTTCGCATTCTATATGATGACGCCCAAATCCTGCATGCTGGTCAACAGCATTGCCTATTTCGGATCTCTGGCGGTATCCTTTGTCGTGACCGGTTTTATCATCAAGCTGTCCGACAGACCTCAGCCTGAAGCAGCTCTCGAAGGAACGACCGCAAAAAGTGCATCATCCGGCAACGTGTCGAAACAGGCCCTCGCGGATATGGCCTCCGGCAGCATCAAGGAACTGAACAAAGTGATCTTCGCCTGCGACGCAGGCATGGGTTCCTCAGCGATGGGCGTATCCATCTTAAGATCCCGTCTGCAGAAAGCAGGCATGTCCCCGGCTATCTCTCACGTAGCGGTAGCGGAGATCCCGCTGGACGCAGATGTAGTCGTGACCAATGAAAATCTGGCGCAGCGGGCACTGGATACCACGAAAGGGAAGATGCCGATTCTGACCATTCAGAACTTCATGGATCAGAAGGAATATGACCGGATCGTGGCACAGATCAAAGAACTTCTGTCAGGAGAAGCGCCTATCCCGCTGTTTGATGAGAAGAACATCGTGCTGAATGCGTCCTTTGCAAACAAGAAAGAAGCGATCAGCGCCTGTGCGGACCTTTTGATCGGCAGAGGCTATGCGGATGAGAGCTACCGGCAGGATATGTTTGACCGGGATGCGGACGTTTCTGTCTACATTGGCAACGGCGTGGCGCTGCCTCACGGCCTGGCAAGCTCCAAGCAGAGCATCAAAACCTCCGGAATCTGTTTTGTGCAGGTGCCAAAAGGTGTAAAATTCGGCGACGAAACCGCTTATCTGCTGGTCGGCGTGGCCGGAAAAGGAGAAGAGCATGTGGAGCTTCTTGGAAAGATTGCAACCATTCTCTGTGATGAAAAAAACTTAAGCGCTCTTAGAAAAGCAGCGTCTGAAAAAGAAGTGTTAAAGATTCTGGATCTTTCGTAAAAGCGGCGGATTCTATATGGCGGCTGCCAGGCAGAATTCTGTTTTGCAGCCGCCCCAAAAAGAGGAGGCAGTCATGAAAAAAGCAGTGCATTTTGGAGCGGGAAAGATCGGCCGCGGATTTATTGCAGAATTATTATTTGACAGCGGATATGAAATCATTTTTGCAGACGTGGTTCAGGAGATGGTTGAACAGATCAATCAGACCCATTCTTATCGTCTATTCCGGATTGAGCAGGACTATGAAGAGAAACTCATCACCAATGTCTCTGCCTTGTCCTCCATCCATCAGCAAAGTGAGATCATAGAGGCGATTCTGGAAGCGGAGGTGGTCACCACGTCGGTGATGGCGACCAATCTGCCAAAGATCGCGCCGCTGCTTGCCAGAGCCCTTCGCAGACGCTGTGAGAGCGGAAAAGAAAAACTGACGGTCATGGCATGCGAGAACGCCATAATGGGCACGGATATACTGAAAAAAGCCATGGCAGATACCGGACTGATCACAGAAGAAATGCTGGACGCTGCGGGCGTCTATCCCAATACCGCAGTGGACCGAATCGTCTTTGACGGGATTCACGGTGGAAAAGAAGGGATTGAGATCGGAGAAGCTTACGAGCTGGCCATTGAACGGAACAAGCTGATTGATCCTTCAAAAAAGCCCATCGCCGGAGCAGAGTATGTGGACAATCTGGAGATGCTCCTGCAGAGAAAGATCTATATGATCAACTGCGGGCATGCCTTATGTGGATACATCGGTCAGCAGCATGGCTATGAGATTGTACAGGATGCGCTCAGAGATCCGATAATCCAGGCGGAGGTAACGGCAGCCGTCATGGAGTCCGCTGCGGCGCTGGAGAGAAAATACGGCTACACTCACGAAGAACTGGAAAGGTACATGAACATTATGATGCTGAAGCGCTTCCTGACTCCGGGATTATCCGATCCCATCGCCCGTGTTTCCAGAGAACCGATCCGCAAGATCTCTCCCAATGACCGGATCATGGGACCGGCCTGTCAGTGTGAAAAATACGGTCTGGAGAACCGCCACCTGTTAAAGGGCGCAGCTTATGCGCTGAGATTTCACAATGAGGCAGACGAACAGGCTGTAAAGCTGCAGGCGTTTATCAAAGAGCAGGGAGTCGAGGCGGCGATCACCAAATATACAGGAGCTCCGACAGACAGCAGGATCTTTCGTGTGATCCTGGAAGAGTACAATCGATTGGATGAAGAGAAGATATGCTCAAAGCAATAATATTTGATATGGACGGAGTTTTACTGGACTCGGAAAGTTTGCATTATCAGGCTCTGGATGAACTGATGCAGTCTAAAGGCCGCCGGTATTCTGTGGAATTACTGCACAAATACTGCGGCGTTCCGGAAGAAGAGATCTGGCCACGCCTTTTAAACGATCTGGAAATGGCAGACGAAAACCCGGAACAGATGATGCAGGAACACTGGATTCTCTACCGACGTCTTTTAAAGCAGAATGGATACCCGGAGTTTCCGGGAACCAGAGAATTCCTGATGATGCTCAAAAAACGGGGATATCGAACCGCCGTAGCATCTGCCTCTTCAAAAGAGATAATTGGAGATTACCTGCAAAAGCTGGGCCTCAAGGACTGCTTTGATGCGGTGACTTCCGCACAGGAATGCAGACACGGAAAGCCGGAACCGGATGTATTTTTACTGGCGGCAGAAAAGCTCAGGATCAAACCAAAAGACTGTATTGTAATTGAAGACTCAGTAAAAGGGATGATCGCAGCCAGACGCGCCGGAATGAAGTGGATCGGCTTCGAGGGCGCCAAAGTAAAACCTGATATGCGCTATGCAGTCTACAAATTCTCCGACTATCGGATCATGACTGCAGAGACGCTGGAACAATGGTACCGTTCTTTTCCAGGAGAAGAACAGCTGCCGGAAGATTGGAGGAATGATCTGTGAAAGAAATATGGAAGGAGCCTTGTATTCTTTCTCCGTCACTTATCTGTCTGGATATGTGCAATCTGGAAGAACAGGTTCATAAACTGGAAAAAGTAGGGATACAAATGCTGCATGTGGATATCCTGGACGGCCATTTCAGCCCCAGCATGCCTTTGGGACTGGATACGGTCCGTCAGCTCCGGGCCAGAACCAACCTGCAGTTCGACTGTCACGTGATGGTGACGGAACAGGACTATTTTGTGAATGAGCTGCTGGATATCGGTGTGGAGCAGATTACCTTTCATGCAGAGACACAGCCTCACATCGACGGTATGCTAAACCGCATCCATGCGAAGGGCGTAAGAGCAGGAATTGCACTGAAGCCGTCCACTTCCCTGTCGGTACTCGATTATGTGCTGGATAAATGCGATACCGTTCTGCTGATGCTGATCAATCCCGGCTACGCGTTTGTAAAGGGTGAAAAGCAGGTTCCCTATGCAGCACATAAAATCCGTGATCTGAGAAACCGGATCCTTAACCGGGGGCTGGATACAAAGATCGAGGTCGACGGACGGATTTCACCGCAGAATATCATGGATTACGGCAGAGAGGATGTAGATATTTTCGTTACCGGAAGTACCTGTATTGACCGTGCAGATATGAAAAGCAGCTTAGAGAAACTGCAGGAACTGAGAACGTCTGTAATGGGAGGAAAATAAAATGTCAAATTTTCAGGAACAGTATACCGAAGCGAGCGCCCAGGTGCTGTCAGAGCTGCAGTCGGCGCTGGAAAGAATCGATACCGCGCAGCTTGAGCGCCTGGCAGATGAAATTCTGAAAGCGGACCAGGTGTTTTTCGTCGGAGTGGGCAGAGTACTGCTGGCATTGCAATGTGTGTGTAAGCGCCTGGCACATCTGGGGGTCAAGACGCATTATGTAGGAGAGATCACAGAACCGGCCATAAAAAAAGATGACCTTCTGATCGTCGGCTCCGGTTCCGGCGGTTCCCTGTTTCCGCTGGGAATTGCAAAGAAAGCTCATAAAACGGTAGGGTGCTCCATCGTACATATTGGATCCAATCCGGACAGCGAAATGAAGGAAATTGCGGATTTTATGGTAAGAATTCCCGTCCGCACAAAAAATTATCTGGAGGACGAGATCGATTCCTGCCAGCCCATGACCTCTCTGTTTGAACAGTCGGTACTTTTGATGGGAGATATTCTGGCCAAAATAATTATTGAGCAGAAACAACTGGATATGAAATCCCTCTGGCAATATCATGCCAATCTGGAATAGCAAAAAAGCGGATGGTCTGAAGGGCCATCCTTTTTGACAATGAGAGCTGATTTTCGCCGGAGAAAACCGCCATATGATACATCTTCTGCTGGTTATCTGTCTGCCTATATCGAGAACGACCGGCTTTCCAAAGATGAACCGGAAACACTGCGTTCCCTCTTATCTGAGGATTCAAGACGATAATCCCAACAAGGTTGATATCGAAACTATAAGGTGACACCATGGCAGAAAATTCCTCAGCACCAAGGGTAAAAAGGATGCTGTGGATGACGAGATGAAGGCTTTTCTGGCTTATATCGAAATCAGCACTACGCCTGTGCGCAACAGACCTCCAGTCCGCTGGTCAAAGCAATCCATAAAAGAGTAACTGAAATAAAGCTGGACAAAAATATGGAACTCCAGTATATGACTTTATTACAGATGCAGGGAGGAATATAATGTCAGAAGGAATCGTTTATCAGAATAAGGATATTTTATTTAAGATCCTCGGCCAGTCATATAAAGAAAAAAGTTTTGCCGCATATGGCATTGACCTTCCGCCAATCAGGGAACTGCTTCCCACAGATCTGCCGAAGATTGCGCAAATAAAAAAGCATTGACAATCTGTTTTTACTGGAAGACGGAACTGAAATCATAAAAATTATGAAAGCCACCGGGCTTGCGGAGGAGGAACTTCTCAATCTTCAAAATGAATTATTAACGGTATAAAAAGTGTATGCAATGATTTCGGACTGGTTCTCACCAGTCCTTTTTTAACTATGATATATTTTTGCGGACAACTCATCCAGCCCCATTCGCAGAATAGTCTCGGTGAGTGTCTGATCGGCCCCTAGCTCACCACAGATGCCTACCCAGCAGCCGTGCCGATGGCCTGCCTCCACAGTATGCCGGATCATCCGCAGGACGGCGGGGTAGTGGACATCATAGAAATTGTCCGGTTTAGAGTTCTGGCGGTCAATTACCAGAGTGTATTGGATCAGATAGTTAGTGCCAAGGGAGAAAGAAATCCACTTCCTCTGCAAGTTCATCGGCCATCATCACGGCGGCGGGGAGTGCGATCATGATACCGTTTTCGACCTCGCCCACAGCCGCGCCCCGCTCCTTTAGTTCCGCTTCAAGCCTTGCAGAAGAGCTTCCTGCTTCAGATTGCCCTTGCGCTTTTTCTCCATAGCTGTCAAAAGTTCTTGGGCCGGGTCAATGTAAACGCAGTGGTTGTAGCCATCCAGCACCGCCAATTTCCCGTCCCAGCTATCATCAAAGTCCATACCAATCAAGGCAGGGATATTCATGGTACTGGCTGGGATCACCGTATGGCTGTTGCTGGGTCCGTAGCGGGTAATGAAGCCCAACAGTTTACTCTTATTCAACTGCACCGTCTCGCTGGGGGTGCGATCATCCGCAACCAAGATGGCGGGCTGGTCATCCAAGGCGGCATCCGGATACTCCTCGTCCTCCGGCATCATCTGGCGAATCTCGAAAACAGCGGCGTTGTCCTCTCCCGCCTCGTTCAGCACCTTATCACAGAGGTCCGCCAACTGCTCCTTGGCTTTGGCACAGGCCGCTTGAAAGCATTTCCATTCCTCTGCCGGGGGCCGCGTGAAGGTCTGGCTGGTCTGTACTTTCGCTTTTTTGCAGATGCGCAGGGGACCGACGGCAATGCCGTTAAGAATAGATTTTCCGGCAGCGGCCTGTATTGCACCCGGCCTCCTTATAGATTGTCCTTGAAGAACCGCTCCATAGCGGCGGCGTTAGTGTCCTCACTGCCGCCCTCTACGGTAACGGAGATGGTATCGCCCTGCTTGATGCCCAGGCCCATCAGTGCCATGAGCTTGGTGGCGGAGGCAGAACCGCCGCCTGCTTTCTCAATCGTGATGGTGCTGTCCAGAGCCTTGGCCGCTTTGACCAGCAGACCGGCGGGGCGGGCGTGGATACCAATGGGATCGGTGATGATGTACTCGAATTTTTTCATAGGAATATTTCCTTTATATAATCTGGGTTTACAGGTTTGCGCCGTTGGATGCGATTACATTTTTGTACCAAGTGAAGCTGTCTTTGGGGATTCTCTTGTAAGAACCGCTGCCGTCATCCATCTTATCTACGTAGATAAAGCCATACCGCTTTCTCATTTCGCCAGTGGTAAAGGACACAGGGTCAATGCAGCCCCACACCGTGTAGCCCATCAGATCCACGCCATCCTCATCCACTGCCTTCATCATCTGTTCAATGTGGCTTTTCAGGTACGCAATGCGGTTTTCATCGTGAACCTGTCCATTCTCCAGACAGTCCTCATAGCCGAAGCCATTCTCCACAATAAACAGGGGCAGCTCGTAGCGTTCATAGTATTGGTTCAGTACATACCGCAGCCCCTTGGGGTCGATAGACCACCCCCAATCCGTAACCGGAATATGCGGATTATCAGTCAGCCCTCCGGCCTGACTGCCAACGGTGGAACTCATGTAGTAGCTGAAGCCGATGTAGTCCACACAGCCGCTTTGCATAACCGTGAAGTCATTCTCGGTCATATCAAACTGATAGCCCCTGCGCTCCCACTCTTTTTTCACATAGGCAGGGTAGTGTCCGCGGGCATGGACATCCGGGAAAAACAGACTGAATTTCCGATCTTCCTGCTGGGCCAAAAGCATATCGTCCGGGTTGCAGCTAAAGGGATAAATGGGCGTAGCGGCGATCATACAGCCGATCTTGAAGTCCGGATTGATTTCGTGTCCTCGCTTTACCACCTCTGCGCTGGCCACAAACTCATAATGTGCGGCCTGATAGACTGTTTTCAGCGGGTCCTCTCCTTCACGGAATCGGATGCCGGAATTGGTGAAGGCGTAGATGGGGTTATCCAGCATCATTTGATTGTTGATTTCATTAAAGGTCATCCAATACTTGACCTTATCCTTATAGCGTTCCATAACGGTGAGGGAGAAACGGACGAAGAACTCGATCATTCTCCGGCTCCGCCAGCCGCCGTAAGCCTGAACCAAGTGATAGGGCATCTCAAAGTGGGACAATGTTACCACCGGCTGAATGCCATACCGAAGCAGTTCATCAAACAGCTCATCATAGAATTTCAATCCCTCCTCGTTAGGAATGGTTTCCTCCCCGTTGGGGAAGATACGGCTCCAGGCGATGCTGGTGCGGAAGCACTTGAAGCCCATCTGGGCGAAGAGCCGGACATCCTCCTTGTAGAAGTCATAGAACCGGATGCCGTCATGGTTGGGGTAGTACCGGCCCTCCAAGACGCCGTCCGTGATCTCCCGGTCCTTGGCCCTGCTGCCGCCGGTCATCACATCGGCGATGCTCAGTCCCTTTCCGCCCGTCTTCCAGGCTCCCTCAACTTGATGGGCCGCCACCGCGCCGCCCCACAAAAAATCCTGTCTCATTGTTTCCTCTCCTTTCGGTTACTGTTTCACATTGTAGATCGGTTCCCCGGTCTTGACCGATGCTTTGGCTATCAGCTCCAGCTCTCCAAAATCCTCCGCATTGACAATCAGTACCGGAGTGACCAGGGGATAACCCTTGCTCTTAATAAAGTCCATGTCGAATTTCAGAAGGGGCTGGCCTGTTTTGACTATATCGCCCTTTTTCACCAGCAGCTCAAAGCCTTTGCCGCCCAGCATAGTGGTATTCAGGCCCACATGGATCAGTACCTCCGCATCCCCAGCGGCAGCGATACCAATGGCATGGAGAGAATCCGCAATCATAGAAATCTCGCCATCGCAGGGAGAAAGCACTACGCTGTCCGCAGGACGGATGGCCAGTCCCAGCCCCGTAACTCCGCTGGCGAACACCTCGTCTTCCACCTGCTCCAGAGGAATGACTTCGCCGCTCAGGGGCGCCCGCATCTCCAGCACCGTTTCTCCGGCTGCGGTTTTGATTGCAGCCGGCTCAGCAGACTCGGAAGCGGGTTCAAAGTCGGCCCGCTCACCGGCGGGAACGCCCCAAAGCCAGGTTATCACTGCGCCGCAGACGAAGGAGACAGCGATGCCCACAAGGTAGGGCAGGAAGGGGCTGTAGGCCATAGTGACGGTGGAGAAGATGTTGTGGAACACGAAGGCGGTCAGCATCACCTGGAACAACCCCGCAATGGCACCGCCTAGGGCTCCAGCCAGGGCTACGATGACCATCAGCCGCTTATGGCCCATGATGAGACCATAGAGGATAGGTTCTGTAATGCCCGCAAACACGCCGGTAATCAGGGTAGGCCCCGCCACCTCGCGAATCTTGGAGTGCTTCTTCCCTTTCAGATACAAGCCCGCCGTGATGCCAGTCTGGGCAAAGACGGAGCAGACGGTAACGCCCTCGATGATATCCCCGCCGTACAGTTCCAGATTCTGGAGGGTAATGGGAGAGAAGCCCCAATGGAGCCCCAGCATGGTAAGGTAGGGATAGGCCGCGCCCAGCACCGCTCCGGCGATCAGACGGTTGAAGCTGAACAGGGTCATGACCGCGCTGGAGACGCTGTTGGCCACGATGGTCCCGAAAGGACCGAACACGATGACGGTAAAGGGGATCATGACCATCAAACAAATCATGGGCACCAGGAAGAGTTGGAGCTCCTGCTTGACGATTTTTTTCAGCCCCTTCTCCAGCACGCTGTAGATCATAGCGGCAATGAAGATGGGAAAAATGGTAGAGGCGTAGTCAATGGGGGTCACGCCAATACCCAAAAAGGTTACGGCTCCTTCCGCCGCCATCAGTCCGGTAAAGTTGGGTTCCAACAGGGCTGCCCCAATGGCACCGCCCACATAAGTATTGGCGCCAAGCTGTTTGGAGATCGTCAGCCCCAAGAACACCGGCAGAAAGTAGAACGCCGCATTGGAGGCAGCGGCCAGAATCAGGTATGTGCTGGAACTCTCCGCCAGCAGTCCGGCCTGAACCAGAACCGTCAGCACAGCTTTCATCATACCAGAGCCTGCCAGCAGAGGGATTAACGGGGAAAAGGCCCCTGAGATAATTTTCAGCGCCGCACTGAGAGGATTCGCTTTCTTGGTTTCACCCTCTCCCGCTTTCGGAGCGCCGAAATGGACGAGAGACATAATTGCTTTGAAATAGTCCGCCACGGCGGGGCCGATGACTACCTGGTACTGCCCGCCGCTAGGCACTACCTGGAGGACATAAGGCAGGCCGGTAAGAGCCTCCTTATCCGCCTTTCCCTCGTCTGTCAGCTCAAACCGAAGCCGGGTGGCACAGTGGACAAGGCTGCGGATATTCTCCTCGCCGCCCACCAGAGAGATGATTTTTTTCGCTTCTTCCTGATACTTCATGGTGATTCCTCCTGTTTTATAGTTTGCGCCCCATAGATTTTCGATTTCCCGCCGGAAGCAGGAAAGGAAAACACTGAGGTGATCGCGCCGAAAAAAAATGACCCAGGAAGCGGGCGCAATGGGGCCTCCGCTTTCTGAGTCATGCCTGGTCGAACCAGTAACACCGATATTTAATTCATGCTGATACGATTCAGATGAAGTGTCAGATACAGACTTTCCCCTTCACTGACCTCCCAGCCGTATGTCTTTTTCAGAAAATCCCCGATACGCCGGGCGCATCTGTAGTCCTTTGGACACTGCTCCGCCACCACTCTGGCAACAGCCAGGTCCACGTTCAGTTCCTCGCCATCCATCTGCCGCCGAACGAAATAACGTACATGGGTGACAAAGCGGCTAACATGGAAATCATCCTCCCGAAGTTCCCGCCCATAGTAACGCTGGCAGATGGTCAGAATATTCTGGATAATCTTGGTACACAGAAGTGTTTCCTGCATCCCATTTCCAGAAAAGTTGGCATTGATGAAATGCAAGGCGATAAAAGCGGCCTCTTGATCAGGGATGTCGAATTCGGTACGTCTGCGCAGTTCTTGTACAATTTCCATGGATGCCTGATATTCCTTGGGATAAATCAGACGGATATCCCACTCCAAAAGGGTTCCGAAGTAAATCCCCTTTTTTGCCCGATCCAGCATCATCCCTAAATGATCCGACAACGTAAGCAAAATACTGTCATTACAGCGGCAGCCCAATATATCTTCGCCCATACGGATCATATCGCTGGCCAATTCAATGTCATTCGCTGTGATTCGCTGAAGCAGACTGTCAAAGTCCTTCCTGCCACTTTTTCGATCTAACGCAAACCGTTTTTCTACCCGATTGGGATCAATACTCATTCCTGGCTTCAAGTCAAACGCCACACCTCGCCCCATGACAACGGCTTCCTCTCCTCCGCTGTCCAGGACCAGGGCAACATTATTGTTTAATGCTTTCCTCAACCGCATAACTGCTCTCCTTCGCAAACAGCCAATGCAACAAAAAAAGCATAACTAAAATGCACAGCCGATCTCTCGATGCGCCAATTAGTTATGCCTGCCTTACCAGTAACACTTTCTTACAAGATACACGAAAATTTCTCATTTGTCAAGGGGTCAATAACTTTTTTGTGGATGCCGTGACAGTTGCCGCGGGGCTTACCCACCTGCCGGCTTTAGTCGGAAGATGCCTGGAAAACTGAATAATTCTATGTATTATATACAGGGGGCTGTCGCACTAAGTAATTAGTGCGCAGCTCCTTTTCTATGCAAAAATTATGAGCAGCAACCTCCACAAATGGTTCCGTAGCCCGAATAATCTCCTGTTATGGGGCAGCTTACAGAACGAATTACACTTGGAAAATGGTTTGGATGCACAGACATCCGGAGAGGAGAACAATATGAACGAAACAACGAACAACACATTTGCAGGATGCACCATCGTAGCGACCGGAAAACTTGAGAACTTCACCCGCGACGGGATCAACGCCAAAATTATCAGCCTTGGCGCCACGCCCGGCAGCTCCGTTACCAAAAAGACGGATTACCTGATCTGCGGAGAAAAGGCAGGCAGCAAGCTGGCAAAGGCAGAGCAGCTCGGCGTTAAAATCCTGACTGAGCAGGAATTTTGGGAAATGCTGTCAGCATAAGTTTTCTTATCGTCATAAATCTTGAAAAAGCTGTCTGAAATATGGCAGCTTTTTTCAAGTATCCGGAAGTCACAGGGTACTTATTCTATATACGGATTCAGTTCACAATCCGTAAACCAATTACAAATCGCAACTGACAAAACGGCAGAATCATGCTATAATTTGAGAAAGAGAGGTATGCTATTTATGGCAAACAAAACGAACACTATTCAGGAACTGAACCTGACAGATAATTTTTATTTGGGAAAGTAATGAGCGACACGGAAATATGCCGCATGGTACTGGAAAAAATATTAAATATCCCCATTAAAAAGGTAGAGTTCCCTGTTACCCGGAAAACTACTGACATTGCACCTGACGGCGGGGGCGTCCGCTTAGATGTCTGCATCAATGATGAGCAGGATACCATATACTCTGTTGAGATACTATGCTGTGGAGATGAAGAGCTTCTCAGAAAAACAAGATATTTTCAATGCAATATTGACTCAGGCATAATCTTCCCCGGAGAAGAAAGCACAAAACTGAAGAAATCGTACATCATCTTTATCTGCACCTTTAATCCATTTTCCGACGGGCGGCACCTCTACACCTTTGAGAACCGGTGTCTGGAGAATTTGTCTCTGACGCTTGGTGATGAAACCACTGAAATATTTCTCAGCACTAAGGGTAAAAAGGATGATGTGGATGACGAGATGAGGGATTTTCTGGCTTATATCGAAAACAGCACTGACGCCTGTGTGCAGCAGACCTCCAGCCCGTTAGTCAAAGCAATCCATAAAAGAGTAACTGAAATAAAGCTGGACAAAAATATGGAACTCCAGTATATGACTTTATTACAGATGCAGGGAGGAATATAATGTCAGAAGGAATCGTTTATCAGAATAAGGATATTTTATTTAAGATCCTCGGCCAGACTTATAAAGAAAAAAGTTTTGCGGCATATGGCATTGACCTGCCGCCGATCAGGGAACTGCTTCCCACAGACCTGCCGAAGATTGCTGCAAATGAAAAAAGCATTGACAACCTGTTTCTGTTGGAAGACGGCACCTATGCGATTGTAGATTATGAATCGGTATACAAAAAGGCGAATAAGATAAAATATCTGAATTATATCGCACGGGTAATGGAAAAATACTTTAAGGAAGATGAAACATTCAACCTGCGCCTGATCGTTATCTACACCAGCGATGTACAAAGCGCGGAACCAACGCTTGAAACGGACTGTTTTACCCTGCGTACCGAGCAGGCTTTCCTGTCCCATATAGACAGTGAGGCAGCTTTTAATGAAATTCAGGGCAAACTCCAGACCGGCATCCCTTTGGCAAATGATGACCTGATGCGGTTAGTGATCCTGCCGCTTACGGTTCCCGGTACGGAAGGGAAACAGAGTATGCTGGAGAGAATCGTTGACCTGGCTGAACAGATACCGGACGAAGGGCAGCGGATTTTTACCCTGTCCGGCGTGATCGTTGCAAGTGACAAATTTATAAACAGGAATTACATGGATCAAATAAGGAGGCGCATCAACATGACACAGTTAGGACAGCTTTATGAGAAGGAAAAAATTGAATATGGTAATCAGAAAGCAAGGGAAAAAGTCATAGAAATGGCTAAATCCTTGATGGATGAAGGTGACGACATTATTAAGATTATGAAAGTTACCGGACTGACTGAGGCAGAGTTACTTCGCCTTCAGGATGAAAATGTAACTGTATAATACCAGCAAAGCAGTGGGCCACGATTTCTTTAATTTACCTTAGCTTCTCCCTAACAATTCACTGCTCTGAAAGAATACTGTAAATTTAGCAGAACAGATACGGAGGCATACAAACATGACACAGTTAGGACAGCTTTATGAGAAAGAAAAAATTGAATATGCGAACCAGAAGGTAAGGGAAAAAGCCATAGAAATTGCAAAGTCTTTACTGGAAGATGGTACTGAAATCGTAAAAATTATGAAAGCTACCGGCCTTACGGAGGAGGAACTTCTCAGTCTTCAAAATGAATTATTAACGGTATAAAAAGTGTTTGCAATGATTTCGGGGCTGTCGCACTAACGATTGAAAAATCGTGAATCGACAGCTTCACTTTTGCTGTTTTTATATTTGATTTTTAGAAAAAGCTCCGTATTATTCTGTTATTCTATAAAAAGGGCATACTTTAATAAG
>CATOPL010000024.1 GCA_951802115.1 uncultured Lachnospiraceae bacterium
CTCTCAGAGTATCAGTTCAAAATTCAACCGCGTCAGCAGACAAAAGCTGCATAACGACGTTAAAATGTACGCGCTACGCTTTTCAGGCGATTAATACCGTTATTCAGTGAACTCAACATATACTGATATTCATAGGCAGTTCTTACAAGCTGGATCTGCTCCTGATCCATATCAACATTGTTACCGTCCAGCCTGGTCGTCTCCGAACGGGTTGTATGCACGCTCAGCCTGGACGAATCGATCGCCTGAGCCACCGCCTGCCTCGGCGAATGAGAAGCAGCGCTTGCTTCCGACAGCCTTTTTTTCATTTCTTCTTCAAATGTTATGTACTGAGACTTAAAACCGGGAGTATCATCGTTAGCGATATTATTCAGCGTTACAGTCTCTCTCGTCCACAAGAAATCCAGCATTTTCTCTGTCAGTGAAATACCGTTTCCATATATATCCAACATACCTGTCCCTCCTGAAACAATATATTTCTATCTTGGCCATTCTATTCTGAAAACAGAGCATATCATGCATTTGCTCACATTAGCCATACTTATCTATCATGTATCATGATAACATTCCCTTGACATAAAATCAAGAAATATGATAGGTTTTTTGATAATTTTTTGACTTTTTAACGTTTAATTTGCGCTAAAGTTTTCCTGATTTGGAATATACTGCGAAAATATTTTCACCCTTTTCCTGCCCGTCCTTTTTCTGACATTAAGTTTAAGAAAGACCCGCTTCCGGCGGGTCTTTCTTAAACTATCTCTTTCATTTGCTGATTCTTCAGTTTAAAACTTCCGATTAGCCGTTTCAAAAGCTGAGCCTGACTTGCAAGTTCTTCACTGGCTGCGGCGCTCTCCTCAGATGTTGCAGAATTAGACTGTACAACCGTAGAAATCTGGGCGATTCCGTCGCGAATCTTATTAATCGCGAGTTCCTGCTCCTTCGATGCGTCAGAAATCTTCTTAATATCCGCAGTGACATTTTCTGCACCGGATACCACTGCATTTAAAGACTCCTGTGTCTTTCCTGTCAGAAGAGAACCATTTTCCACAACCTGAAGTGTTTTTTCAATAAGCTGCGTTGTATCCTTTGCCGCATCCGCGCTCTTTGCCGCCAGATTGCGGACCTCATCTGCGACCACCGCAAAACCTTTGCCTGCACTTCCCGCTCTTGCAGCTTCCACCGCCGCATTCAGCGCCAATATGTTAGTCTGGAAAGCGATATCTTCAATCGTCTTGATAATCTTGCCAATCTCACCGGAGCATGCGCTGATCTGGTTCATAGCTTCCGCCATCTCCTGCATCTGATCATTGCAGATGGTAATGCTTTCACCCACCACGTCTGCTTCCTTGGTAGTAGAAGCCGCAGTCTCCGCATTGTTGTTGATCTGAACCGTTACCCGCTCTACCATATCCAGCAGATTATCAACTTCAGATGCCTGCTCCGTAGCTCCCTGGGCAAGGCTCTGAGCACCGATAGCCACCTGATTCGCACTCGAATCCACCTGGTTCGCAGAGGAATAGATCTGAGACAAAGTCTGATTCAGCTGCTGACTGATCGTGGAAATCGCTGTCTGGATTTCTACAAAATCACCAATATATGCAATGCCGCTTTCTTTTTCGAGATCACCTTCAGCAATCCCTTCCAGAACTTCCGTAATATCCGTAATATAAAGTTTCAGATTTTTCACAGAAATATTCAGAGAATCCGCAAGCTGTCCAAGCTCATCTTTATTCTTCACGTCAATCTCAAAGTCAAGCTTCCCTTCTGAAAGCTGACGACTGGAATCCGTAATTGTCTGAATCGGAAGAAGGATACGTTTCACAACCAGGAGTACCAGCAGCACATTCATGAACAGAATCAGCAGCACCGTCACAACGCTTACAGCTTCCGTCATACTGATAGAACGATTCAGACTGTTCTTGCTGTCATCCACCAATCCGTTGGTGATTTCTGATACCTGATCCAAAATCTTTACCAGCTGATCCACATTTGCTTTCACCACGTTCAGATACATATCTTTTGCCTGCGCCGGATCTGACTCATTCAGATCCAGAACTGTCTGCGCCGACTCATGAATCGCCTGATGAATTGGTTTCATCTCTTCAACCAATTCCAGTATTCTGCTGTCCACTCCCGACAGATCCGATTCATAAAACCACTTTCCAAGCACGCAGGTTTTATAATCCTTACTGCCCGTAAACTCTGTTCCCACAGAAACAGCAGAACACAGATTTTCCACCCATCCATAATGAGCTTTCTCCGCAGTCAAAACAAGAGAATTAATTTCAACCGCTTCATCCATAGCTTTAGTATATGAACGGCTGGCATTCATACTAGTAATGGTTGTAACACCGCTGATGATCACTGCCAGGAACACCAACGCCACACGTATCAAGATTTCCTGTTTAATTGTACGCCTCATGTCCATTCCTCATATCCTCGGCCTGCTCTTTGCGCGCCGTTATTTTTTATTTTTATTTATTAATATGAATTAATACTTGTCGTTGCCCCCGTAGGAAACATTCATGTCCATTTCATAATTCGTATCCATTCCTGTATCATAGGAAGATGCGGGCAGTATCGGTTCGGATACATAGTTGCTGCTGTCTCCCTCCAGGCGGAACTTTCTCACCAGTTCGCTTAAGATCTGAGCCTGGCCGGACAATTCTTCGCTGGCCGCCGCACTCTCTTCCGCCGTCGCAGAATTCGTCTGCACCACGCTGGAAATCTGATCAATTCCAAGCGTAATCTGAGCAATGGATTCTGCCTGTTCTGCTGATGTTTTGGCAATAGAACCCATCATGCTGCTTGCTTCCTGAATATCGCTGATCACCACTTCCAGAGACTGTGCTGTCTCATCTGCAATCCGTTTGCCGTTCTCCACCGCATGAAGAGAATTTTCAATAAGCGCCGCTGTGTTCTTGGAAGCTTCTGCAGACTTGCTGGCCAGGTTACGAACTTCATCAGCAACCACTGCAAAGCCTTTTCCTGCCGCCCCTGCTCTCGCCGCTTCCACCGCTGCATTGAGTGCCAGGATATTGGTCTGGAATGCGATATCTTCAATCGTCTTAATGATCTTTCCAATCTCACCGGACGAAGAATTGATATCCGCCATAGCCTGAAGCATATCCTGCATGCGGTCGTTGCTCTCTCCTGCTTTCTCGCCCACCTGCATGGATTTATCGCTTGCTTCCTGAGCACTCTGAGCGCTCTGACTAATATTATTTGAAATTTCATTAATAGAAGCAGCCAGTTCCTCTACAGAGGAAGCCTGCTCCGTAGCACCCTGGGACAGCGCCTGAGCACCGGAAGATACCTGGTCTGATTCGGAAGACACCTGTGTCGCCGAACGATTCAGTGTCGCAAGCGTCTCATTAAAGGTATCCTTAATCTTCTTCATCGAATGGAAAATCTTCTCATAATCGCCCACGTAAGCCTCTACAGCTTTGGAATGAACCGTAAAATCTCCATCCGCCATGGCGCCCAGAACTCTTTCAATATCGCCGACAATAGCGCCAACTTCCTTTGTCACCTTGCTCATACTTGCAGCCATAGAACCAAACTCATCACCGGTACTGTAATCCACCTGTACGGAAAGATTACCTACCACCATTTCTTTCATCGCCGCCTCGATCATTTTAACCGGAACAGTAATGCTCACGCTCAGACGAAGCGCAAGAACAACAGTAATGACAAACGCCAGCGCCGCAATCACAATGCCTGCCGCCAGAAGCACATTTAACTCCAGCATCTGATCTTCATAATTATTCTCGCATGTTGTTCCGATCTGCGTATAAGCCTGATTCAAAACATCCGTATACTCTTCCACCACCGGTATGTACTCATTTAAAATAATTTCCAGAGCCGCCTGATTTCCCTCCTCTGTCCGAAGAGCAGCCTGCTCCATCACTTTTTCACGGACACCCGCATTGTTCGTCATCAAAGACTCAAACTGACGAAGCAAAGTCGTATCCCCATGGTAGGAGTCGCACAACTGCTCCACACTGGTACGGATGTCAGAAATATTCTGATTTACGATTTCTGATCGTTTTGAATATTCCTGCTGATCTGTCGTCTCCACAATGATCAGCATCTCTTTCAGAGCTTCCTGCAGCTTGGTCTTAACTTCCTGTACTGTACTTACCGCAACAAACTCCTCTTCATAAAATTTCTGATAACCACTCTTGGAAATGGCGATCCCTGAACAGGTAGCGATCACCGACACCAAAAACAGTATCAGTATCAAGCCAAAACATACAATAAATTTTGCGTTGATTTTTAGGTTTTTCATCGTAACCCCTCCTTGTCAAACGTTCCGGATCCGCTTCACCATCTGGAGAAGCCCGCCGCTATCTTCTAGTATTTCGACGCATTTTCTTCTTTTATAACACATCTTTCATAATTTTTTTTATTTTTTCATAAAAATAAGAGCAAATCGCTTATCCCTCTTCTGTTTCCGTCGATAAATAGTCTAGTATGCCATAGTCTGCCATACTTTTATTACAGCAGGCTCTTTGTTTTCTGTATTTCATAATTTCATATTTATAACAGAGCGAATGCAGAGACTATAATCAAAAGACAGGTGGTGTTTATAATGGATAACGGTATGGAAGGTATGCTTGATACATACCTCTTCGAGACAAATTCTCTTCTCGACCAGCTTGATGAAATGTTGGTAAAAGACGAGAAAATCGGCGATTTTTCCTCCGATGATGTCAATGAGATCTTCCGCATCATGCACACGATCAAAGGTTCTTCCGCCATGATGGAGTTCGGCTCTTTGGCGAGTATTGCACATCATATAGAAGATCTGTTCTTCTACATCCGTGATAAGGGAATTGATTCCCTGGATCCGGAACACAAAAAGGAACTGTTCAATTTGATGTTCCGTTCTGAAGACAGCCTCAGAGGACAGGTGGAAAAAGTCGAGAACGGCGAAGCCCTTGATACAGATATGGATTCTTTTGCTGCTGAGATCAACCAGTTTCTGAAGAAAATCAGCGGGGCTGCATCCGAGGAGACCGGGGGGGCCGCGTCCCAGACAGGAGGCGGGCAGGAATCCGCACCGGACAGTCTGACCCCTGCAGAAAATCTTCCTGCTGATGACAAAGCGATCTGTTATCTGCATGTCTTTTTGGACGAGGGAATCGGCATGGAAAATCTGCGTGCATTCATGATTATCAATTCCATGAAAGAATGCGAAGTGGACTTCCGCTATTATCCGTCAGACATGGATTCCAATCCGGATACCTGCGCAGTAATCATCGAAGAAGGTTTTTACCTCTCGTTCGATAACGCAGAAATGGCAGCCAAAGCAGAAGATCTCCTGAAATCCCAGGGACATATCCGTTCTTATGAGCTGATCATGGCTCCGGAACCAGAACCGGAAGCTCCAAAATCTACCGACGCAAAAAGTTCTTCCGCGGGTACGACTCCTGCTCCTGCTCCGGAGCGCAAGGAAACTCCGCAGAAAGCTCCGGCCGGCACTCCGGTCAAACAAAATCTGATCAGTGTGAATCTGACCAAGCTCAATGACCTGATGGATATCGTCGGCGAGATTGTAATCACGGAATCAATGGTCACTTCCTGTCCGGAACTTGACCAGCTGAACCGTGACAGTTATGATAATTTTATGAAATCAGCACGTCAGCTGCGCAAGCTGACTGACGATCTTCAGGATCTTGCCATGTCCCTGCGAATGGTTCCGATCTCCGGTGTCTTCCAGAAGATGAACCGAATCGTCCGCGACATGAAGCAGAAGCTGGGGAAAGACGTACGTCTCACGTTAATCGGAGAAGATACCGAAGTTGACAAGACCATCGTTGACAGTATCCAGGATCCGATCATGCATATGGTCCGCAATTCCATGGATCACGGTATCGAGGATACGGCAGACGAACGTATTGCCGTCGGTAAAAATCCGCAGGGTGAAATTGTTCTGTCCGCCACTCATACCAGCAATGAAGTTATTATTTCGATTGCTGACGACGGCAAAGGAATGAATCCGGACAAAATCCTGGCCAAAGCCAGAGAAAAAGGACTTCTGGTGAAACCGGAAAACGAATATACCAAGAAAGAGGCGCTCGGCCTTATCATGCTGCCCGGTTTCTCCACCAATCAGACTGTCACGGAGTTTTCCGGCAGAGGCGTGGGGATGGATGTAGTAAAGAAGAATGTAGAAAGCGTAGGCGGAGTCGTTTCTCTCACCAGCGAGGAGGGGCAGGGCACTACGTTCTCCATCAAGATTCCTTTAACTCTGTCCATCATGGACGGTATGAAAGTAACTGTAGGTCGTTCCATTTTCACGATTCCGATCGCCAATATCCGTCAGTCGTTCAAAATCACTGCGGATGAGATCATCTATGATGAAAACGGAAACGAAATGGTGGAACGCATTGGCGGTTTCTATCCTATTGTCCGTCTGCATCAGTTCTATAATATTGACACAGAAGTCACACATCTGGAAGAAGGAATTCTGATCTGGGTGGAGACCAGCGATCATTCTTTCTGTCTGTTTGTAGACGACCTGATCGGCGAACAGCAGGTAGTGGTAAAACCATTCCCCGCTTTTCTGAATTGTTTTGAACTGAAGAATTACGGCATCGGCGGCTGCAGTATCCTTGGTGACGGCAATATCTGTATTATTCTTGATATTCCGAGCCTGCACACTGCTACTTTGGAAGGCTTTTAGAAGGGAGGAACCAGATATGTCTGAACAGACAACCCCAAAGGAGGAAATCCTTGAAACACCTGAAATAGACGAGATGTCCACGGTCGAGCGCTGCCTGACCTTTCAGTCCGGCGATCTGATTCTTTACATCAGCACCAGACATGTAATCGAAATCATCAATAATTATTCGATTACCAATCTTCCTCTGGTGCCGCCCTACATCAAAGGATTCATTAATTTAAGAGGCCAGGTCCTTCCGGTTGTGGATATCCAGATGCGCATGGGCAAATCAGAGACGGAGTCCGGCAATGAAACCTGTATTATTGTACTCGACATTGATTCGGTTTCTCTCGGTATTATCGTAGATTCCGTACGACAGGTCATTGACATTGATCTGAAAAACGTGCGTCCGATCCCTTTGAAGCGTCAGCAAACGCTTCTGGACGGAATGGTAACCATGGAGGACGGAAGTGTCTTTATGTCTGTCGATTGTCAGGCGTTGGCCAAAGCGCAATATTAAACGATATGGGGTGATTCAGATGCTGACACTGACTGATCAGGATTTCCAGCGTCTCTATATATACATTAAGCAAAATTATGGAATTGATCTCAGCAAAAAAAAGCAGCTTATTGTAAGCCGTCTTTCGCATACGCTCGCTGCCCAGGGGTTCAGTGATTTTAAAGCCTATGTAGATGAGATTCTATCCGGCCGCGACACAGATATGGTCACGGCAATGCTGAACAAACTGACGACCAATTATACCTATTTTCTGCGGGAGGAGGCACATTTTAAGTATTTCCAGGATATTGTGCTTCCGGACCTGGAACGCAAGCACGCCCGGGATAAGTCTCTCTCTATCTGGAGCGCCGGCTGTTCTTCCGGTCAGGAGCCTTATACAATTTCCATGTTTCTCCTGGAATATTTCGGCTCCAAGGCATCTCAATGGGATACCAGGATTCTGGCTACTGACATTTCCAACAAGATTCTGGACGAGGCTATCCATGCCGTATATCCTGAGGAGAGTATGGAGCCGCTTCCTCCTGCCTGGAAGAAAAAATATTTTGTGAAGGCCGGAGGCGGCAAGTGCACCGTATCGCCCGCACTCAAAAAGAATGTGATTTTCCGACCTTTCAACCTGATGGATCCTATCAATTTCAAAAGGAAGTTTGATCTGATTTTCTGTCGAAACGTGATGATCTATTTTGATCAGGATACGAAAGATGCCCTGGTACGCCGCTTCTATAACGCAACCGTACCAGGCGGGCACCTGTTCATCGGTCATTCCGAAGGTCTGACAAAGGCCACCTGTCCCTATGAATATATCCAGCCGGCAATCTACAAAAAGACTGCCCGGTAAGATTGTCATATTATGCAAAACTTTAATTTAGAGAAAGAAGGGATCTATTCATGGCGCAGAAGATTCGTGTGATGGTTGTAGATGATTCCATGTTGTTCCGGAACTGGTTGATTAAAAATCTTCAGGAAGATGCAAGATTTGAAGTTGTAGGCTTTGCAATCAATGCGATTGATGCCAAGAATAAACTTCCCGTGCTGAAACCAGATATTATGACCCTGGATATTGAGATGCCCGGTATGACCGGTCTGCAGTTTTTAAAGGAAGTATTGCCTTCTCATCCAATTCCGGTTATTCTCGTATCATCACTGAATGTACAGGTCTTTGACGCTCTTGCTGCCGGTGCAGTAGATTTCGTCCGCAAACCGGAGAGTGAAGCCGGTGCAAGAGAACGTTTTATCCGTACCCTCAGATCAAAGCTTGCCATTGGAAAAAACGCGCATCCTCGTCTTCCTTCTCATGACCCTACCGCTATGCTGAGTAAGGCCAAGGCCGCGTCAGCCGGAAGTACGATCAGCAGTACAGGCGGCACCGGACTGCATCAGATGGTGTCATCTGCTCCCCGCAGAACTGCGGTTGCTGTTCCTCCTCATCCGAATGTAGATGTCATCGCTATTGGTGCTTCTACCGGCGGTACAGAGGCGATTCTGGATGTGGTACGGCATTTTCCGGCAAAGATGCCCGGTATCGTTATTACCCAGCATATGCCCGCAGGATTTACTTCCATGTATGCGGAGCGTCTGAACAGAATCTGTAATCTGGAAGTTCGGGAGGCAAAACACGGAGACAAAATTCAGCCGGGACTGGTTTTGCTTGCCCCCGGCGGTCTGCAGATGCGTGTGGTACGCATGGGTTCCGGGTATGCTGTCAGTTGCCAGGACGGAGAGAAAGTCAGCGGGCACAAGCCGTCTGTGGATGTGTTATTTGATTCGGTCGCGGCTACGGTGCGCAATCGCGCCATTGGCGTCATTCTGACCGGCATGGGTGCTGACGGTGCCGCCGGTATGCTGCGCATGCGCAAAGCCGGCGCATATACCATCGGTCAGGACAAAGACAGCTGTGTTGTATATGGAATGCCCATGGAAGCTTTCAAGATCGGGGCTGTGTGTATGCAGTCACCGTTGAATTCCATTCATCATGCGGTGATGGGAAAACTGTCAAAAAACTGACAGCTGTGAAAATAACAGATTTTTAATCACATAAATTCTAACAGAGCGGCTGTAATGCATCTTACAGCCGCTCTGTGTTTCTGTTTATCATTGTTTTTCAGACAGACTTCTGTCGATCATTTCAGAAATCCGTTCACAATCTGTTCTTCCGCTTCCTGTTCTGTAAGTCCCAGCGTCATCAGCTTGATAATCTGTTCCCCTGCAATCTTCCCGATGGCAGCTTCGTGAATCAGACTGGCATCCAGATGATTCGCATCCAGAGAGGGAACTGCATTCACATGTCCTTCGTCCATGAGAATAGCATCGCATTCGGTGTGCCCGTAACATTGGTTATTTCCACAGATTTTGGAATTAAACACCTGACTGGATCTGCCCTTTGCCACAGAACGCGATACAACATCCGCCGTTGAATTCACACCATTCAGGTCCACCTGGAAATTTGTCTCTGCATACTGATCCTCATGCGTCATGATCTTCTCTTTGATAATCAACGTCGCCCCGTCTTTCAGATCCGCCTTTGTATCACGGATCGTTGAATCCACACCTTTGATTTGTGTGGTTTCCATCTCCATATAACCGCCTTCATCTATGTGAACAATCGTAGTAGGATTTAAAATCCGCCCGCCGGTTCCTTCTCCTTCTCCATAATGCTTTTCCACATATTTAATTCTTGCATTTTTTCCGATATGAAACGTGTGAATTCCATCGTGTTCTGTATCCTCGCTGCCGCCGCAGTGGATCCCACAGCCTGCCACAATTACTACATCTGAATCGTCACCAATATAAAAATCATTATAAACCAAATCTTTTAAACCGCTCTGGCTGATGATCACCGGAATATGAACACTTTCATTTTTCGTTCCGGGCCTGATCACAATATCAATCCCCGGCTTGTTTTCTTTACTGACAATATCTATATTGGCTGTTGTATTCCTGCCGGCAAGTTTTCCGTTATCACGAATATTATAGGCTCCCTCCGGTACTGCATGAAGATCCGCCACTTTTTCCAACATATGTCTCTGTAACTGATCCATTTCTTTTCTCCTGTATAAAATTAAGCATTTTCTAAATGCTGCTTTATATCACTTTATTCAAAAGAGTACTGCACGCCTCTGAAGAAGCATTCAAAAGTTCCGGCAGAACTTCGTCTTTTGTACCCTGTGCTCTCACTTCCCCGTCTGCCAGCACGATAATCTGATCAGCAATATTGAGAATCCGTTCCTGATGCGAGATAATAAGAATGGAACCATGAATTTTTTCCCTCATATTTTCAAACACCCGGATCAGATTGTTAAAACTCCACAGATCAATCCCGGCCTCCGGCTCGTCAAAAATCGAAAGCAACGTTCCCCTTGCCATAATCATGGCAATCTCAATCCTTTTCAGCTCTCCGCCGGACAATGAGGCGTTCACTTCCCGATTAATATAGTCCTTTGCGCACAATCCCACTTCAGAGAGATAATGACACGCTTCATTCAAAGACAGAGCCTCTCCATGTGCCAGATTAATCAGATCCAAAACCGTCAGTCCTTTAAAACGGACCGGCTGCTGAAATGCAAAACTGATTCCCTTTTTCGCACGCTCTGTAATCGACAATTCCGTAATATCGTCTCCGTTAAATAAAATTTTCCCGGAAGTCGGTTTTATAATCCCGGATATCACCTTTGCCATAGTGGATTTCCCACCGCCATTCGGCCCCGTGATCGCCACAAAGCTGTCCTCTATTTTTAGATTTACATGCTTTAAGATTCCCTTCTCCCGGGAATCTTCATTTACTTGAAAACATATATCCTGTAACTCAAGCATCTTCCACGCCCCCTGTGCATTTATCTATTTCATTTCAGTTAAAAATTATCCGGACAACACCTAATGCACAGGAGCTAAAAGAATTTTGCCGCTGCCGCGGTATACATTTACCAGCCCTTCCCCTGAGGCCGCGGAACCAATCAGCGTTTTGCCGGAACGCTCCACAGTGAACTCCAGTGTGGAACTCCAGGCAACTGCAAAATTACCATCCACCTTCAGCACATCATTATTCAGCGTAATCTCAATCAGCTCTTCTCTTGGATAATCCGATTCCAGACATACGATTCCGTTGCCCGTAATTCCCAGATTAAACAGTCCTTCGCCTCCGGCTACTGCCGACGATAAATTAGATCTCATGACCGCTTTGTGCTTCAGATTTGATTCACATGCCAGGAAAAGACCGTCATCCAGAATAATAGAACCGCCCCAGTCATTGAGATCTTCCAGCAGAATATATTTATATGTAGGCTCCAGTACCACTGTTCCGTCACCTGTATATTCCGGCTTAATCGCAGACTCTCCCGTCACTTTGCCGCGAACTGCTTTCCCCAGAAAATCTCCCACGCTCTTAACGCCTGTAGTTGCATTCACATTACCTGCCATCCACTGCATTGCACCTGCCTGCAGCGTTACATGAGACTTGCTTAAATCACAGATCACCTGTCGTTTACGCACATTCATCTCATTGCAGAAATAAGCCGTCTGAGCATTCTGAGGACTGACACTCATATCTCTTTGATATTCAACTGCTGTAAAGGCTCCTTTCTGGTCCAAAATACGGATATTGCTATTATTGGTAAAATTATTGATCTGATACATAAAACATTCCTCCTGTGTTATAAATGACACGGCTCTGCACTGGGAACCGGTATCTTCTCCATTATAGTCCATATGAAAAGGAGTTACAACCAGTTTTTATCTTGAAGAATCTGTTTTCTTTTTTACAGAGAAAAATAAAATACAGCCATAGCAATACGGTCGCCTGACAAGAGTATACGCCCTTGTCAGACGACCGTACTATCTCCGAAAACTTGCACAAAACCATTCCGCTTGTTTCAACTCCTTTTCCGTCTGCTTATGTCTCAGACAGACAACTGCGTACAGCACTGCAGATACTCCAAAAGCCGGCCAGATCGTATCAATCTGAAAGACCGGAAGATTCGAACAGGCACCGCCAATCAGCCAGATTACTGCGATAACCGTAGAGGAAACCATTGATACAAACGCGCCGGATGCACAGGACCTTTTCCAGAAAAACGCTCCCAAAGTCGGCAGAAACAATCCGGCGGAATTGATGGTAAAAGTTATCATAAGAATGTTCATGATATCCTGATTAAACCATCCGAACAAAGCACTCAGAATACCTACGGCGGCGGAGCAGACAATTCCCATCCTCATCAATGTACGGTCGGAAGCGTCTGGATTCTTAAACCGCTGATAAATGTCCTTTGTCAGACTCGCAGATCCGGTAAGAATGGAGATATCCGCTGTGGACATGATGGAACTGAGTAGTCCCACCAGAACAATTCCCTTCACACCATGGGGAAATATCGTAATCACAAGCTGTGTGATCGCATGATTCGACGACTCCAGATCCGGAAGCAGCAGTTTCCCGGCCATTCCCAGATATGTGCAGGCACAGCCAACACTCAGCGCAAGCATCGCTGCATAGATGGTTCCTCTTTTTGCTGTCCTGGCATCTTTTGCGGCTATACATCGCGTAAAGCTGTCCATACTGGTAAAAAACGACATGATCGTCGACACCATGAAGGCTGCAATCGTCGGCCAGCCCCAGGCCCCGATATCAAAATACTCTGCCGGAAGATCTCTTACAACCGACAGCCCCTGATCTGCCAGTTCAGAAGCAGACATGGACACGGCCAGCACTGCCACCCCCGCCAGTATCAGAAGCATCTGAAAAAGATCTGTATAGGTCACTGCCAGCAGGCCGCCTATAGAAACATAAAATATCACTATGATCATGGCCACAATATAACATCCCTTTAAATTCCATCCCGTAAGTACATGGAGGATAGATGCGCCGGAGACGAACTGCGACGCCGTATATCCGATCATGGCCAGGATCGTGGTAATACTGCACATAACGCTGCTTTTTACATCATAGCGGGCAAGGATCATCTCTGGAAACGTGATGTTGTTCAATTCCTGACTGACATATTTTACCGGTTTTGCCAATACAAACGCAAATATAACGCATCCGGATGCTATCGCAACCAAATACCAGACACCGGTAATCCCCATACTGTAACCATAGGAGGATGTGGCAATCGTTGATGAACCGCCGATCCACCCTGCCATCCACAGTGCAGCCAGCTTCAGACTTCCCATGGAGCGTCCGCCCACATAGTAGTCTTCGCTCCCTGTCTGCTTTTTATTTGCATACAGTCCCAGCAGTATCATTCCAACAAAATAGGCCAAAATAATGATAATATCCAGACCATTCATAGCCACATCTCCTCCTTTTCTGAAAAATATCTTTTATTCTTCCGCTTTCCCCGCGGATCTAGTACTCACTCTGATCGCGGCAACCGCCACTGCAGCCCCCAGAACAGCCGTCCCGATACCGTAAAACAGAATTCTGTCATACCCGGCGTCTCCATAGGTATCAATCCAGTTTCCAAACATGGTATGTACAAACATATCGGGCAGATAACCGACCGCTGTCGCGATAGCCACTGCCGTCGCAGACACGCGGGCAGAGATTCCAAGCTCCGGCTGTACAGAAAAATAAGTTCCTTTACATATAAACATACACACACCTGTCAGTAAGAGCAGAATCATCAGAATCCCTCCGCCAATACCGGAAGGAATAACAAGAAACGCCCCCAGACTCACTGCACAGGCAACCTGCCCTACAAACTGAGCTTTTGATGCAGAATGAAAGGTTTTATCAGCCAGGAACCCACCCAGCGGACCTCCGACCAGCCGACACCCATAAGTACGAACCGTTCCAATGCTGGCGGCAAGTGCCGCAGACATTCCCAGAACACTGGTACTGTAAGGCGTCAAATAACTGGCGACAGCAGAAATTGTCACATAACACCAGACCAGAACAGACATCAGCCATACGCCGGGAATTTTAAAAGTCGCAATATAGTCATGCAGCGTAATCTTCTGTGATTCCTCATTTGCTCCATAGGATGCGTTTTCAGGCATAAGGAAAAATACCAGGACGCCGGAGACAATCGATAATACCCCCATGGAAATGCAGGCGCTTTTAAATCCGGTAACCAGATCCCCTGCTCCTGCCAGCGCCATAATGCCCAGCATTACAAAGCTCAGCAGCAGAGAAGACACGCCATTAAGAGCCTCAAAAATGCCAAAAATACGTCCCTGCTCTTCATCGCTTCCGGTCAGACGAATTCCTTTCATCATAGACGGCCAGAATGCAAATCCTCCGGTCAGAGCCATCAGACACCAGATCAGAACGGCCATTGGATAACTCTGATAGGTAAATACAAACAGAAAGCTTAAGGCTGCCTGTCCAAAAATAGAGGCCAGAAGCACAGGCTTAGGATTGAATTTATCTCCGATCCATCCTCCCGGAAAATAGGATATTGTCAAAGCAATCGTATAATATGTCATCAGAGAACCCAGCTGTTCATTCGTACACCCCATAGCGGCAATCATCTGGTCATAGAAACTGGATTTCATATAAGGCATCACATACATAAAACCATAGGCAACACCTAATGCAAAAAGTAACAGGAAGCGTTTTGTATTTTTCATTTTGCTCCTCCTTTTATTTTTGTAGTCCCAGCTCGCGTTTATTCACACAGCTGTACGGGACTTCTCCTTTAGCGGCACAAATGGCCAGTTCCGTTGCCAGGCGATCCACATCCGCCGTCGATTCCAGTGTACAATAGGCGATATGAGGAGTAAGAATCACATTCTCAAACTGATGCAGCTCATGATTCGGCTCCAGCGGTTCCGTGTCAAATACATCCAGTCCCGCAGCCGCTACTTTCCCGGATTTCAGAGCCTCGATCAGAGACGGCGTATGCACCAGCGGACCTCTGGCAGTGTTAACCAGAATCACATGATCCTTCATTTTAGAAAAAGCCTCCGCGTCCACCATATGTCGGGTGCTGTCCATCAGCGGAATATGAATTGTAATCGCATCTGCCTGCGCATACAGTTCATCCAGTTCTGCTTTTTCCACTCCGTTTTGAGCAAATACTTCTTGCGGAATATACGGATCGTAGGCAACCACCCGCATACCGAGGCCAAGACCCATCCGCGCCGCGCATCGCGCAATCTTGCCAAATCCCATTACCCCCAGAGTCATTGTGGAAAGCCGGCGGGAGCCATAGGGTTCAAACAAATGCTCCACATCCCAGATCCCCTGCTGCATTTTCAGATCATAAAGTTTTATTTTTCTGTTGCATGCCAGCATAAGCGTAATCGCCATGGCAGCCACTTCCTCCATACCATAATCCGGATTGTTACACACCATAATTCCCCGGGCGGTAGCCGCCTTAACATCAATATTGTCAAAGCCGACATACATGGAAAGGATACATTTTATACTGGAATCCAGACGATCAATAACCGCTTTGTTAATCTGACCGTCATAAACCATAAGAACCTGCGCCCCCTTGGACAGTTCCGCCATCGCATCGTAATCATTTACCTCACATCTCAAAAGTTCTACACCGTTCTTCTCAAAAACAGGTTCATAGTCCTTTAAAATCCCGTATCTTTCCTGTGAAGTCAGAATAACTTTCATGATACTACCCCCTTTTTCTTTACAATCAGTGCATCCGCCACCCCAATTCCTTCCCCTTCAGGATATAAAAACAGCGGATTAATATCCAGTTCTTTCAACGTATTCCTGTTTTCATCTGCATATTGGCTGATTCCGACGATAAACCTGCATAATGCCTGTATGTCGCACTTTGCAGATCCTCTGTAGCCGTCAAGCAGCCTGAAAGATTTCAAAGACCGGAGCATCTCCATCGCTTCTTTCTCCCCCATCGGCGCCGGATATAAAGCGACATCTTTAAATACCTCTACAAATACTCCGCCCATCCCCACCATAATCATGGGGCCAAACTGCGGATCATTATTCACGCCGATCATCATTTCCACCCCGGGTTTTAACATCGGAACCATCAGGATTCCGTTGATCCTTGCATCCGGCCGTCTGGAAGTCACATTCTGCATGATCTCTTCATAGGCTGCAGCTGCTTCCGCCCCGCAGATATTCAGTTTGACGCCGCCTACATCGCTTTTATGAAGAATATCTGAAGATTCTATCTTCATAGCCAGCGCCGTACCTGCATGTTTTGCAAATTCCATCGCTTCCTCCGCGGACGTTACGATTCTTTCTTCCGGAATCTGCACTCCAAATTTTTTCAGCTCTTCTTTGCTGTCATGTTCGGACAAAGCACAGCTTTCGCAGTCCGCTCCCTGTCCAACCGACAATTTCAGTGTCTTATCCTCCGGCCTGTATTCGATAAAATCAGCCAGATGGCGAAGCAGCTTAAACGCATAGACCGGAGGCGGAAGAATCGGCACGCCGATCTGAAACAGCTTTTCCCGATATTCCGGATTTCTGGTATTTTCCGCAAACGGAATCATTGCCACCGGTTTACAGTCGTCGCCTTTTTCCTTCACAACCTTTTCAATTCCTTTGTACATATAATGAATGCACGGGTCTGCAATTTCAAAAAGCAATGTATATCCGATCAGTACCATTCCGATATCAGGGTCATCCATGACAGTGCGAAGCGCTCCTGCATAAAGTTCCTCGTCGTAGGAAAGACTGGCAGTCATATCCAGCGGATTGTTCACAGACGCGTAGGACGGGAGCTGCTCTTTTAAAGAGCTCTGCGTCTCTTTGGTAAAATCCGGATACACAATACCGTTCAGGCTCCCCACATCCGCACAGATACCGGTCTCGCCGCCGGAGAGATTCATAGAAGCAAAGGCCGCTTTGTCCGGAAGCTTTTTAAGTGTGGACAACAGCAGCGACATGGCGATCAGCTCTTCCAGATCGTCTACACGAATTGCTCCGAATTTCTTCAGCACCGCATCAAAAGAAGCGTCGGAACCTGACAGACTTCCAGTATGCGATGCGGCGATCGCTCCGCCTTTTTCACTACGCCCCGCTTTTAATATGACCATCGGTTTTCTCTTATCTGCTGCCCTTTTGAGTACGCCGGCAAATTTTTTCGCATCCTTTACCCCTTCAATATAAACGCTGACTACCTTCGTATCCTCATCCTCCACCAGAAATTCCATGTAGTCTTCCATCTGCACAATTCTGCCATTGCCTGCTGAAATACAGTAAGAAAAGCGCATGCCGGGATCATCCATCATAGAGAGGCAAAGCTGACCGCTCTGAGATACGACGCCGATGCTTCCCTTTCGCTCCCGTTTTTCCGAAATAAACGCAAATGCCTGTACATTGTCCACATAATTTACAAAACCGGCGCAGTTAGGTCCCATAACTGCAATGCCAAGTTTTTCCGCCTCATTTACCAGCTCTTTTTCCTTCTGTCTTCCTTCCTCTGTCCCCACTTCCCCGTATCCGCTGGCAAATATGACCGCACCTCCGCATCCTTTTGCAGAACCTTCATGAAGCAGCGGAATTACAGTCTTCTGTGACGTACAGATAATCATCATGTCTACCGTATCCGGAATGTCCGTCACACTTTTCCAGCAGGGAATTCCAAATACGGAAGTTCTCTTTGGATGTACAAAATATACTCTGCTCTTATCCTTCACATAAGCCAGAATATTCCGGCATACATCTCCGCCGAAGCCCTCTTTTTCGCTGGCTCCGATAACTGCAACCGACGCCGGTTTTAACAATTTTGTCAGGTTCATTGCTGCCTCCTTCTATTAATTTATCTGCCTTCCACGCCTCTGCGGTAACAGGCAGTATTTTTCTCATTAAATTTACCTTTTCCTTTCTTTTCAAAGAAAGATACAATGGCAGACTCCATGTATTCTATGGAAAACAGATCGCTGTTTGCTGCCAGCGCCCCCAGCATGACCAGATTAGCGCCTTTGGGATTGTTTTCTTCCGCCGCAATCTCAGTAACCGGAACCTTGATTACCTGAATATCGCTTCGATAGCTGCGGTCGGCCGGCACAATGGAAGAATTCACCAGCAGCAGCCCGCCCGGCTTCACTCTCTCCTCGAACTTGTCAATCGCAGGCGTGTTCATCGTAAAAAGAATATCAGGAGACTTGGACACCGGGCTGGCAATCAGATTCTCACTGATCTTCACAGTACAATTTGCAGTTCCCCCGCGCATTTCGGAACCATAGGACGGATAGAACAGTACATTTTTATTCTGTTCCATACCTGCATTGATCAAAAGCATTCCTGCGGTCAATACGCCCTGACCTCCGAATCCTGCACAAATTATTTCCTTTGCCACGTCTCTATTCCTCCCTTTTTTTATCCTTGAATTCTCCCAGTGGAAAGTATGGTATCATCTCATCTTTAATGCGCCTGACACTTTTCACAGGAGTCATGTTTAAGTTGGTTGGACACGGGGACAAAAGCTCCACCAGACAGAAACCTTCTCCATTCCTATGTTTTTCAAATGCTTTTCTGACATATTTTTTAGCCTGTATCATACCTTTGGCATCCGCCATGGACGCCCTTGCAAGATACGCGATGTCAAAACCGGTAAACGCTTCTTCCACCCGAAACGGCATGCCCGCCTTTTTGGGGTCTTTTCCTTTCGGAGTGGAAGTCGTAATCTGTCCCGGAAGCGAAGTCGGCGCACACTGCCCGCCGGTCATTCCGTACAGGCTGTTGTTGATAACCAGCGCCACTACATTGTCGTTACGCAGCGCAGTATGCATCGTCTCTGCCATTCCGATGGAATAGGCGGCGCCGTCTCCAATATATGCCATCACCAGATTCCCGGGGCGTACCTTTTTCACTCCTACCGCTGTGGCGATCGGTCTTCCATGAGCAGCCATAATCGTATCAAATCTCCATGAGTCAATATTCAGCGATCCGCATGCCACGTCAACAACTGCCAGAAGCTTCTCACTCAATCCCATCTCTTCCATAACTTCTGCGATCAGGCGTACCGCCAGTCCATGGCCGCAGCCAGGACAAAAACCGCTCTGAGTAAATGTAACTGTTTCAGGAGCTGCCAGTCTCATCTCATATCTCCCCTTTCTTCCACATATCTTTTGCTTTTGCTATGATTCCATCCGCTTCAGGAATCTCAAAAATCGATCCATAATGATCAACCGCATAGTTTGCATTGGTCGCAAGCTTGACGTCATCCATCATCTGGCCGAGGATATTCATCTCTACTGTCAAGAACGCTTTGGCCTCTTTGGCCTCTGAAAATGCTTTCACAGGAAACGGCCATAAAGTGATCGGACGGATCATACCCAGTTTAAACCCTTCTGCACGGGCAGTTTCCACGGCTTCTCTGCATACGCGCGAGCTGATGCCATACGCCACCAGAACTACTTCCGCATCTTCCACACAGACATTTTCATAGCGCTGTTCCTCCCGTTCCATCTCATCATATTTTTCTTTCAGATAAGTTTCATAATTCGGATTCGTATAGTAAACATTCTGGATCTTTCTCTGCTCACAGCCCTTTTTACAGCCTTTGATCGTCCATTCATACTTATTGATATCATGCTCCCGGAATTCTGGAATCTCCACTGCCTCTATCATCTGCCCGATCGCCGCATCCGACGCAATCAGAACCGGATGACGATATTTTTCCGCCAGGTCAAATGCCTCTGCCATCATATCGGCATTCTCCTGAACCGAAGCAGGCGCAAGCACCAGTGTATGATAATCTCCATGACCGCCTCCTCTGGTCAGCTGCCAATAATCCCCCTGGCCCTGCGCAATATCCCCAAGACCGGTACCAATACGCATAACGTCCACAATAACCGCAGGAAGATCTGAAGCTACCAGATAGGAAATTCCTTCCTGTTTCAAAGAAAATCCCGGCCCCGACGATGTAGTCAAAGCGCGCGCGCCTGCCGCTGCCGCCCCCAATACCATATTGATCCCTGCCAGTTCCGACTCCGCCTGTATAAACTCGCCTCCGACCTCTTCCATTCTCCAGGACAAATATTCCAGAATCTCTGTCTGCGGCGTGATTGGATATCCGCTATAAAAACGACATCCCGCCGCAAGCGCCGCCTCGGCAAGCGCTTCATTTCCTTTTAACAAAACTTTGGCCATAACAGCTCCTCCTTACTTAATTTCAAACACATAATCCGGGCAAACACGATAACACATACCGCATACAACACATTTGGAATCATCCACAACAACTGTATTGTAGCCTTTGGCGTTGACATGATCGGACACTTGAATTGCTTCCTGCGGGCAGGTGTTAATACAATAACCGCAGCCTTTACACCGTGCGGGATTTGTATACACTTTCTCCTCTTTTTTATTTCCCAATCTCTCCACCTCCTCTCTTTTGTTCATTATTAAAGAACATTGTTCTAAATATTGATCAAAAATAAAATCAATGCAGAAACACCGAAATTTATTGTTCTATAATAAAGAACATCGTTCTCTAATTATTCTTAAAATGAATTCAGCAATTACCCGTGAGCAACGCTGAATCATTTAACTATATAAGCATAATAGCACAACTTTTTCAAAAAAACAAGATAATTTGAGCACAATCACAAAAAATCTGATTTTTCATTCATATTATTGGTAATATTTTCAAAAAAATCCATTTATCTACAGCATCTGCTCAATTTTTCTCGCATATTTTTTTAACACTTCGGCAAAGTCCGAAATATTTTCATCCGTCATCCGCAATGATGAGGCACTGATACTCAGCCCGGCCTCGATAATCCCCCTGGAATTGATCAATGCCACACCGATGCATCTGGAGCCGAAAGACAGCTCCATATTATCCAGGCCATATCCAAGTTCTTTTGTCCTTTGGATCTCCTGACGGAGCACGTCTTTATCTGTAATTGTATAATTTGTAATCGGAATAATTTCTTCCCTGATGCATTCCTCTGCTTCTTCCTCCTTCATTTGGGCCAGAAAAGCCTTGCCAACACCGGTATAATACATTTTTGCACACTCTCCGGTTACATATTCCATCCACATTCGCTGTCCTTCCGGATAGTATGCATCCAGATAGAGCACTTCATTTCCTCTGGGAATGGACAAATAGACTTTCTCTCCCACCTCATTTGCTATATCGCGAGCAAACGGAGCTACAAGGTTTACAATATTGAGTCTTTCATAATATGCACGTCCCAGAACAGCCGCCGCCGGTCCAAGACGGTATTTTCCCGTTTCCGAATCCTGTTCCAGATAATCCATAGCGGCAAAAGTTGTCAGTATATTATGTACATTGCTCTTATACAAATCCATTTTTTCACTGATCTCTGTCACTCCCAACGACTTTTTCTCCAGAAAACATTCCAGAATTTCTAATGCTTTCTTTAAACTTTTCACCTTTATTTCGTTATATTTCTCCATATCTCTCCCTGACAAAAATCAGAGAAAGCAAAACCGTTTATGCTTTACCTTCTCTGTATATTTTGTATTCATATTAGCATAAACATAATTACGTTTCAAGAAAAAAGAACCCCGTTTCTTGATTTTAAGTCCTGCTGCATGTAAGATAATAAAAAAAAGATCAGAAACGGAGAATCAATCATGAAACCAGACAATCAAGCGAACAATTACGAAAAGTGGTGCGAAGAATGGCGCCGCCGCTTTCTGACGATGGATCAGGAAAAACTCCTGCAAAAACTGCCGGGTATACATTCTGAAAAAGAATACCTCACAATACCTTATTACAACAGTCTCCATGGCATCCACAGACGCACCGGAGAGATTGTCTGTCTGGAATCGCCTCATCCGCTGTCACTTTTCGCCCGCCTGAACATCTATACATTGCTTTGGTACTGCAAAGAGCATGCCGTCCCCGCAGGGGAATGGATGCCCTTTCGCAATCTAAAAGATGCATCTCCTTTTGGTCCTGCATTTCAGAAAACCGTTATTGATGTCTTTGCCAGAACTTTTTCCGGACATGTGCCGGAACTGAAACTGGCCTGTCAGTCACTGGGCGGAGAAAAACTGCCGCATGGAGATGCCGGATACCAGCTTTTCGCATTTCCATGTATCCCCGTACAGTTTCTTTTCTGGGACGGCGATGAGGAATTCCCGGCACAGGCCAACATTTTATTTGATAAAAATGCAACCGATTTTATTCATGTAGAAAGCCTGGTCTCAATCGCTTCCGAAGGCCTTTCTCTGCTTACTAAAGCTTCCGGATTATCTCTGAACGGAAATACATTTACATAATTCTGTGCATACTAAAGCGTGTCTGAAGATTCATTTTCAGACACACTTCAAAACAATCGGCAGGATTCCGTCCGATGAGCAGACAACATTTGTCGGAAAATATAATCCGGTCGGTCTATTTCAGAAATACAGGAGGTCACACATGCAGCACATCCAGTCAAAAGTCACACAGCTCCCTGCAAATTGCCGGTCTGCTGCCGATCATATGACGCAGGTACTTGCAGCGGAAGATCAGTATGCAGATTTAGATGAGCACTGCCGCCAAAAAGTTGTGGAACTGGAAGATACGCTTTCCAGAGAGTTGAAAAAACGCGTGGCTCTGGTAGCCTACCGAATCTGATACGCGCTGACCGGATTACATTCAGACAAATCATTTGTCAAAATGTAATCCGGTCAATACGTCAGAAAGCATATCCCTATATCGACGAAATCTGCATTCGGGAGGAGTCCTGATTGCCCGTTCGGAAAGAACCGTTATTCACAGCCGGCATACGGGTTGGCAGATGTATTTAAAGTATATCGATATATTCCCCTGCCAATACCCGGTTCATGCTCCGCACTGCACAGAATTTTCCGCACATACTGCAGGTATCGCCGTGATCGTCCGCCGGCTTTCTGTCATCACGTATTTTCCGCGCCGTATCCGGATCCAACGCACACGCAAACTGACCTTCCCAGTCAAGATTTCGGCGGGCTTGTGCCATCTGATCATCGATCTTTCTCGCCCCCGCTATTCCTTTTGCAATATCCGCCGCATGAGCCGCGATCTTCGACGCGATTATCCCCTGTCTGACATCTTCCACACCGGGCAGTGCCAGATGCTCAGCGGGAGTCACATAACAGAGAAATGCCGCTCCGTTCATGGCTGCAACCGCCCCTCCGATTGCTCCTGTAATATGATCATATCCCGGTGCAATATCTGTCACCAGAGGTCCGAGCACATAGAACGGCGCTCCCATACAGATGCTCTTCTGTATCTCCATATTAACCGCTATCTGATCAAGCGGCACATGCCCGGGACCTTCCACCATCACCTGCACGTTATGATCCCAGGCCCGTTTTGTCAGCTCTCCCAAACGAACCAGCTCTTCGATCTGACACACATCCGTGGCATCTGCCAGACACCCCGGACGACAGGCATCTCCCAGAGAGAGCGTTACATCATATTCTTCACAGATATCCAGAATCTCGTCAAAATATTCATAGAACGGATTCTCCTCTCCCGTCATGCTCATCCAGGCAAATACAAGGCTTCCTCCGCGGCTGACAATATTCATTTTCCTTTTGTGCTTTCGAATCTGTTCTATCGTCTTTCTGGTAATTCCGCAGTGAAGCGTTATAAAATCCACTCCATCCCTGGCATGAAGCCGGACCACCTCCACAAAATCTTTTGCTGTCAAATCCGCCAGGTCTCTCTGATAATGAATCACACTGTCATAGACAGGAACTGTTCCGATCATAACCGGACATTCTCTTGTCAGTTTTTTTCTAAAAGGCTGTGTGTTTCCGTGGCTGGACAGGTCCATGATCGCTTCTGCGCCCAGCTTCACTGCGCTCATCACCTTCTCCATCTCCACGTCGTAATCTCTGCAGTCTCTGGATACCCCAAGATTTACATTTACTTTGGTCCTCAGCATACTTCCTATCCCTTCCGGTTGCAGACAGATATGATTCCGGTTTGCACAGATCACTGCTTTTCCCTCCGACACCAGTTTCATCAGCTGGTCTGCCGGTATCTTCTCTTTTTTAGCTACTGTCTCCATCTGCCAGGTTAAAATTCCTTTTCTGGCTGCGTCCATCTGTGTTGTATAGCTGCTCATTTTTCTTTCTCCTTCCTGTTGTGAGTTAAATTTCCCGCATCAAGCCGGCCGGGCGTCAAGTTGTGGAAGATATATGCGTGATTCATTGGACCTGTGCCCTTTCCAAGATTAAGCCCTGCAGACAAAACATGAGAAAGATAATTTTTGGCCTTTGTCACCGCTTCTTTCAGCTCACACTGCTTTGCCAGATTCGCCGCAACTGCGCTGGACAGCGTACATCCGGTTCCATGAGTATTGGAATTGTCAATCCTTTTTCCCCTGACCCATTCCGCTTTCCCTTCCAGAAACAGAAGATCGTCGGCGTCACCGCTACCGTGTCCTCCTTTACAGAGCACTGCGACATGCCAGCGTTCATACAGGACGGAAGCCGCCCGTTCCATATCCTGAGTCCCGCGGATCTGAAGACCGGTCAGCGCTTCCGCTTCTGGTATATTGGGCGTGATCAGCTCTGCCAGAGGAAACAGTTCCTCCTGCATTACGAACAAGGCTTCCTTTTTCATAAGGCCGAACCCGCTTGTGGATGCCATAACAGGATCCAGCACAATATGCTTTGCTTTGTATTTTCGAAGTCTTTGCGCCACAATTCTCACCATATCCTCCGAAAACAGCATTCCGATCTTGACCGCATCCGGAACAATATCCAAAAAGATGCAGTCCAGCTGACTGCGAAGAAATTCCGGAGTAACTTCCATAATTCCGTAGATGCCGGTTGTATTCTGGGCAGTCAGCGCAGTGACGGCACTCATGGCATACACTCCGTTGGCGGTCATCGTCTTGATATCCGCCTGAATACCGGCTCCTCCGCTGGGATCGCTTCCGGCGATTGTCAATACTGTTTTCATACAGCTTCACCTCCGAACATCTTTTATGTGCTGCAAAAGCTCCTTTACCGCTCCTGCCTTGTCATCTGCTGCAAACAGAGCGCTTACAACTGCCACTCCATCTATTCCGCTGTCTCTTAGCCTTTTCACATTACTGCTGCTGATCCCGCCGATCGCCACCACCGGTATTTCGACAGCGCCGCAAATTGCCTTTAACTCCTTGAAGGAGAGTACGGTCGCATCTGTCTTGGTACTGCTTCCAAAAACCGCTCCACAGCCGATATAATCTGCTCCCGCCCTCCATGCTGCCAGAGCCTCCGGCACATTATGAGCACTTCCGCCGATCATACAGCTGTCTCCCATCAATTCTCTCGCTTTCACAATCTCCAGATCAGACAGTCCCACATGTACTCCATCCGCCCCGCTCTCCTTTGCGATATCCGGTCTGTCATTCACAATCAGCGGAACTCCATAGCGGCTGCAGAGTTCTTTCATTCGCTTTGCTTCTTCCAGAAGCTGTCTGTCGTCCATCTCCTTTTCTCTCAGCTGTACACAGGTAACTCCCGCTTTTAAAAGCTCCTCCACTGCTTCCGTCAGATGTTCTCCGGGCTTCAGCCATCTTCTGTCCGTTACCGCATACAAAGTCAACCATGTCCTGTCTGCTTTCATATTCCACCTCTTGAAGCCCGCCGACGTACTTTCGACTCCTCACACGCAGAAGCCAAAAAAGGCTGTCACAAAATGCATCCCGCCTGTTCGCCCAACAACACTGTGTGGATAGAAGCGAACTGTGAACTGGCAGATGCGTATTCTGTGACAGCCTCTGGTTTCATAATTCTGTGATTCCGGCAATTAAAAACCGCTTCGTAAATCAGACGAACCATACACAGGTTCAGGATCTGTATATACTGCCGTCTGCTTACAGAATCTAAAAAAAGAGATACCGCAGGTACCTCTTTTCTCTTAGTTCAGTATTATCCCTACGTTGGCATTATCCAAATCAGGTTATGGGTCGAAGCGCCGCAGCTTCCTCTCAGCCGGCTTTCCCGCCAGCTCCCCTTCCTATATTCTGTTTTTCATTTTTATTATAAAACAGGACAGACTGCATTGCAACAAAAACTTTTCTGTTATTCATATCCCGTTTCCAGTCTGCTGCCGTCACATACCGTCACCACGGCGCGGTCGGCTGTATCCCATACCTGCACTCCGGATTCTTCCAGAAGTCCCAGTGTTTTTTCTTCCGCCGGGTTTTTGTTTGAGCAGCAGATCACCGCTTCCTCTGGCGCAACTGCTTCCAGCAGTTCCTTCAGCGCCTTTTGATATCTTCCGTGATGCGGCATCTTCATCCAGTCGTGTCTCCAGTCCGTTCCGTCTGCAAGCATCTGCCGAATCCTGGTTTTTTCGATATCCCCGGTAAACAGAAAACTTCTTTCTCCATAGACCATGCTGGTCACAAGAGACATATCATTATCATATTCTTCCCCGGCACTTTGAATCTCCTGCACCTGTTCCGCCGGATATATGGTAAGCTGCATCCTTCCCTCTGATATGCTCAGCGGTTCTGTCAGCCTTCTGACATCCGGATGATTTTCAAGACTGACGAGAAACTTCCGATATTCCTCCCTGTCGCCCTCATAATCCGGCAGAATGACCGATGCGACTTCCATATGTTCCATCACATATGCAGCGCCGCCGACATGATCTTTATCAAAATGTGTGATTAAGAGCCGGTCGATGTGATGAATTCCCCTTTTTTGCAGCTCCTGTACAATCGTTTCCCCATCTTCCCATTCACCGGTATCCATCAGCAGCACCTGATCCGCTTCCTGAATAATCAAAGCATCTGCCTTGCCCACTGACAGCGCTGTTATGACAAGTTTCCCGCTGCTCTGGCTTCCTGATAAAAGCAGTCGTTTCATTCCCAGCCATGACAGCAGCAACACCAGGATCAGAATCAACGCTCCTGCCCATTGTTTTTTTCGCATACTCCTATACCCTTCTTTTTTTATCCGAATCACCTGCAGGGTTTACATGTACCATACAGTGTTTGACTTCCGGAAAACGTTTTTCAATCGCGTGATGTACCTGTTCTGCAATTTCATGCGTCTCATACAACGTCTGTCTGCCGTCTGCCGCAATCTCCATATCCACATACATTTTTGCGCCGAACAGCCGCGTCATCAGACTGTCAATGCCAAGCACGCCCTCCTGTCCGAGTACCACACGACGGATCTCTTCTTCCGTCTTTGCATCACAGGCTTTATCTACCATTTTGTTCACCGCATCCATAAAAATCTCATATGCTGCTTTTCCAATGAGAATACTGATTACTAGGCAAGCCGCCGAATCCAGCACCGGATACCCCATTCTGGAACCCGCAATTCCGACAAAAGCGCCGATCGAAGACAAAGAATCCGAACGGTGATGCCATGCATCCGCCATTAAAACTCCTGATTTGATTTTTTTTGCCGCCGCCCTGGTATACCAGTACATCCACTCCTTGACAGCAATAGAGATAATCGCTGCCACCAGCGCCATAAAATGTGGAATTTCCAAAGAGCCGTAATCTCCTGACAGAACCGTGCGGAGTCCTCCAAGACCAATGCCGACTCCTGTTGCCATCAGAATCGTCGCCAGTATAACAGAAGCGACGCATTCCAGCCGCTCATGCCCATATGGATGATTGGTGTCCGATTGCTTCGCGGAGATCCGTACACCGATCATTACGATAATCGTACTGAATACGTCAGAAGCAGAATGTATGGCATCCGATACCATGGCTCCGGAACGTCCCAGAATTCCTGCCAGCAGTTTTCCCAGTGACAGGATCAAATTCACCGCAATACTGATTGTGGATACACGCATGGCAATTTTCTGATTCTGTTTATCCATATTTAGTTTTTCCTGATTCATACTTCATGTTCCCCCTTTCCGTTTCCGCAGATTTGTCAAAGACGGTTCCGTCTGTTCTCATTTTCACCTTTGAAAATTTCATTTTCTCATCAGTATAGCACAGATAAAGTCCCTCTGTACAGAAGACTTTTTCGCGCCTTCTCATATTATTTCGACCTGTATCTTTTGCATCATCTTAAGATTTTTTTAATTAGCCTGATTTCCACTGGTATTTAAGCGCCTGATCTGGTAGAATGAACAGGGTGATGCTTATATGAATGAACGTAAAAAGACCGGCAAAAACCGTTCTGCCGGAAAACCAACACAAACAGAAAACCGCCGCAGAACAGGCGCTCCAAAACATCAGGGAGATCGGATCTCGTCGCGCAGCCGAAGACGCGCTGAAGAGGCCAGGCGCAGACGTCGGACAAGACTTCTGATTCAGGGGATCTTTCTCGGATTCTGTGTCTGTCTGTTGTGTTTCAGTATTTATCAGCTGGTTTCCATATTTTTTGGATACCGTTCCGGAGACAAAGAATACGAAGAGCTCAGACAATATGTGCTTGAAGAACCGACTGCTCCTGAAAGTCTGCCCGATACTTCCTATGTTTCGGAGGAGACACAAGAAAATACAGATACCGATACAGATGCATCCACATCTTTGTCCGTCCCGATGTCAAGAATCGATCTCGATTCTCTTCAGAAAATAAATTCCGAAGCAATCGGCTGGATTGAAATTCCGGATACCATAATCAGCTATCCGCTGGTACAGGCAGAAGATAATTCATACTATTTGACTCATACATTCAGAAAAGAAAGCAACAAATCCGGAAGTATTTTTCTGGAAGCGAAAAATCATGCTGATTTCAGTGACCTGCATACCATCATTTACGGGCACAATATGAAGAACGGTTCCATGTTTACGAAACTTAAAGATTACAGTTCCCGGAGCTATCTGAATGACCATCCTTATATATACATAGATCTGACCGACGGTTCGCACTGCTATCAGATCTTCTCCTGCCACGAAGCCGATATTTCGGACAACTGTTATACGATCGGTTATGAACATGATGATGTCTATGCCTCATTCCTGGAATCTTTGAAGTCTTCTTCTCTGTATGACACCGGTATCGACGTCGGCATCGATGATTCCGTCATTACACTGTCAACCTGTACCAAAAACGGAACTAAACGTTTTGTGGTACATGCAAAAAAAGTATATTAACCATAGCGCCCTCCTCTGGAGAGGTGACGTGATATCGAAAAACGCATCCCTGGTTTGTGTGCCAGACACACAAACCAGGGATGCGTTTTCCGGCAGTCTCTTTCATTTCCTCCCCCTTTCCATTTAAAGGGGCCTGTGGTAGAATAAAAACTGATGAATATTTTTCCAAAGGGGTTTTTTTTATGAAAACTTATGAATCCTGCCGAAAGGCTTATCCGATCTTTCTTTTTAAATCCTATACGGTTCAGGATACGCAGACAGAATTAAAAATCACCTACCATTTTGAGATACCGGGACTGTCTGTATTTGAACCTTTCTGGATTTTTCCAAAAAATACAGCTCTGCCTGTGAATCCGGACGCAAACCATACGCTTCATTCCATGCTATTCGGTCTTGGTATGGTAGAACTGATCAGTTACTGGAAAATCGCCTGTCCCCCAAAGGTAATTGTATCTGCAGGCTTCCTGAACAAAGCTCAGATTCAATGGTGGAAGGAGCTCTATTATCTGGGACTGGGGGAATTCTTCTATACTAATGGCATCACCGCTGATCCGGAGCATTTTATGGAACTTGTATGCGACGCCCCGGAGCAGTCCGGCAACCCTGTACCTTCTTCTGCCACGAACGGCTGCCTGATTCCCATTGGCGGAGGAAAAGATTCTGCCTGCACGATTGAGATGCTGAAAAAAAGCGGGCATCCTCTGAAAACATATATTATCAATCCCAGAGGGGCAACCTTAAATACCATAAAAGCTGCCGGCCTGCCAGAACGCGACAGTCTTCATGCCAGAAGAACACTCGATGCACATATGCTTGCGCTGAATAAAGAAGGATACCTGAACGGCCATACTCCGTTTTCTGCGCTGGTAGCCTTTTCCTCGCTGATCACGGCTTATCTGCACGAACTTCGGTATATTGCGCTGTCCAATGAGTCCAGCGCCAATGAAAGCACCGTAGCCGGCAGCACAGTCAACCATCAATATTCAAAAAGCTTTAAATTTGAACTGGATTTTCATAATTACGAAAAAAATTTCATCGGCAGCAATATCCATTATTTCAGCATGCTGCGCCCGCTTTCAGAATTCCAGATTGCAAAGTATTTTTCAGGCGCACCCGCCTATCATGATATTTTCCGCAGCTGCAATGCCGGCAGCAAGCAGGATATCTGGTGCGGGCACTGCCCCAAATGCCTGTTTGTATTTCTGATTCTGTCTCCGTTTTTGAATCATCAAAGACTTGTGGAAATCTTCGGAACCGATATGACAGACAATCCCGATATGAAGACTGATTTTGAAAAGCTGACCGGCATACAGGATGAAAAACCGTTTGAATGCGTGGGAAGCCGAAACGAAGTCAACGCCGCCATCTGTCTGACCATAGAACGCATGCAGAATGAAGGAGAACAGCTTCCTTTTCTGTTTTCCTGGTATCTGAAACAGCCGGTTTATGCCGCTTCTTTTCCAGGCCGTCACAAATACGACCACTATTATGACCGCGATCATCTTCTGCCTGAACAATTTTTAAATTTGCTGTCTGAAGAATGTTATGGAGGAAACCTGCCTTGCTGAATATCCTGAAACAACTTGTCGCTGATAAGAAAATCCTGATCCTCGGCTACGGAAGAGAAGGACGGTCCACACTTCGCCGACTTCTGCAGACAGACACCTATGCCTCTCTCGCCGTTTCCGATCAGTCGGATATTTCTCTGGAAAATCCTTCTGTACAGTTTTTTTCCGGCCCCACTTATATGGACCGTCTGGATGACTATGATTTGATCTTCAAAAGTCCCGGGATCGTTCTTCCCCGGGATCCGTCGGCATACAAATGCCGCTTCACTTCTCAGATGGAGGTATTTATTTCCGCTTATCAGAGCCAGATCATTGGAATCACAGGCACCAAGGGAAAGAGCACTGTCACCACCCTGCTTTACCATATTTTAAAAGAAAGCGGACGGGATGCCGTCCTTGCAGGAAATATCGGAATTCCGGCTTTTGATATCCTCGAAAAAATCAATGCCGAAACGAAAATCATCTGTGAACTGTCCTGCCATCAGCTGGAATATATCCATGTATCGCCGCATATATCCGTTCTTCTTAATATTCATGAAGAACATCTGGATCATTACGGCACGCTGGAAAAATATATCCACTCCAAGCAGCAGATCTATCTGCATCAGAAACCTGAAGATCTGCTGCTGTGCGCTCTGTCCGCTTTACCCGCAAAAGGTACCTGCCGGTCGCAGATCTACACAGTCTCTGACCGTTTTTCCACAGCCGACGTTCTCCTAAGTGGATCCCATATCCGTTTTGAACGGGGCGATTATCAGATTCCGGTAAAAGATATCCATCTGCTCGGACATCACAATCATATCGACATCGCATTCGATTATGCGCTCTGCCATATGCTTGGACTGTCTGACGAAGAATTCGAATCTGCATTAAAAAGCTACGAACCGCTTCCCCACCGCCTGCATTTTATCGGCGAACATGATCATATCCGGTACTACGACGATTCCATATCCACGATCGGAGATACTACGATACAGGCATTAAAAAGTGTTCCCCATGTGGGATCCGTCCTGATCGGCGGCATGGATCGGGGAATTGAATATGAAGATCTGATCACTTATTTATCCGGCCATCCGGTTCCCCATATTATCCTGATGTATGACACCGGAAAGCGTATTTACCAGGAAATTCACCGCAATTATCCGGATTTTTGCTCGCCGGAACGTCTGGTCCTGGTAGACACCCTTGAGGATGCCGTTGCCGCCGCGCGGACACTTACATCACCCGGAGACGCCTGTATCCTCTCTCCTGCTGCGGCCAGCTATGGCGTTTTTAAAAACTTTGAAGAACGCGGTGACATGTTCCAGAAACTGGTATTACCACAATAACGAAAAAGATTTTCGCAAAAATGATTTGCTTTTCCCGGCGTTTCCCTCTATAATAGAAGAAGCGGCAAAAATATATATGAGGAGATTTTTAACATGGAAGAAAAAATGGAAGAAAAGCTGGAAGAAAATAAGGAAGAAAACATGACAATGGAGGATCTGTCTGAAGAGCTGGAAGCATCTTATGAAGCTGCCGAAAAAACCGAGGAAGTCTCAGAAGAAGCAGATCCTGTATGGGCGACCCTGACAGAATATATGAATGAAAAAACTGTTCTGACCGTAAAAATCGGCGGTGTCGTTAATGCCGGAGTTATCGCATATGTAGAAGGAGTCCGCGGTTTTATACCTGCATCACGTCTGGCTCTGGAGCACGTGGAAGATTTAAACGACTGGCTGCATAAAAAGATCAAAGTCCGCGTTATTACCGCAGATCCGGACAAGAAACGTCTGGTTCTCTCTGCAAGGGAACTGCTCAGAGACGAAGCACGTGCCAAAGCTGCACAGGAACGCCAGGCCGCCATGGAACAGATCAACGTTGGCGACGTAATGGAGGGAACGGTAGAGACCTTGAAAGATTATGGCGCTTTTGTACGTCTTGAGAACGGCCTGTCCGGTCTTGTACACGTATCTCAGATTTCTGATAAACGTGTGACCACACCGGCTAAAGTGCTCAAAGAAGGCGAGACCGTAAAAGTCAAGGTTATCGCAATCAAAGACGGGAAACTTTCCCTCAGTATGAAAGCTCTTCTGGAAAAAACCGGAGAGGAAACTCACAATGACCGTGGGGATTACCGGATGCCCAAGAGCGAAAACATTTCCACGAACCTTGGTTCTCTCCTGGCTAATATAAAGCTGTAATCTGACACCGGCTGCGTTTTTTGTCGAGGGATGCTGTAAAAAATTCGGCATCCCTGTTTTTATTCCCTTCTTTTCCTTCTGAACCTATGGTATAATATTGACAGACATGATGTCGGTACCGGTCTGCTGCTGCCCGAAGGGAAGACATTCATATCAGCAGACTGGTCATACGCCCCGGCAGGTGCATGGAAAAACACCGTCTTCCTTTGGCGGACCGACCGCACTCACCGGCGGCGGCATGTACAAAACACATGCCATCATATCGTTCAGGAGGTTTTGTTATGAATAATCAAAGACACAGACGCAGGGAATCTTTTTCGGTACTTCTGATTTCCAACACAGATCGAAGTAGCAGGCAATTTGATATATCATTGTCTATACTTCGGTTTCTGCTGTTCCTGTTGCTTCTTATCCTTCTTACGACTGGCTTGTCCGTATATGGATTTTTAAGCAGACGGGGAATCGAAAGCAAACTGCGCAAGGAACTTGCCGCACAGGAAACGCTTGTACAGCAGCTCACGCAAGAAAAAGAAAGTCTGGAATCAGAAAAAGCAGTTCTGGTCAGCGAAAATGAATCACTGCGGTCGGAGGCAGAACAGGCTGTCGCTGCAATGGCAGAAAAAGAGGCCGAGGAGGAAGAAGAGGAACCTCAGGAAGACCCGAACGTTCCTACCAGATACCCGTATTCCGGTGCCAGCGTTCTCTTGTCCTCCTACAACGAAGAACAGCCATATCTCTCGCTCAGCACTTACACAGGCGGCACGGTAACTGCAGCCGGTAATGGTACAGTGACCGCTATAAGCTCTGACGACACCTATCAGTATATCATTGAAATTGATCATGAAAACGGATATCGTACACGTTATCTCTGCCATCAGGACGCAGATCAGGGAGCTGAAGAAGGGACACCGATACAGGCCGGAGATGTTTTACTTACCATAACCACAGACGAGACTCAGGTAGACTACCAGGTACTTCATGAGGAAGAACCTGTAGACCCGCTTTCTGTCATAGACGCAAAAGGATAGTCAATAACCCCGCTGCAAGCAACGGAGCATCAAGCTTGCAACGCTGCAGAGCAGCGGGGTATGTGACCCTCGCGGCATTCGCCAAATGCCCGTGCAAGCACGGCACTTGGCTCATTGCTCGCGGGAATCAATTACCTGTAAGGACACAGCATCTGATCTGCTGCCTGCAGGATAACACGAGGAGGATTGCAACATGTTAGGAAAAACCAGAAATACTGCCACTGCCGCCATGGAAACGCCGGGCAAAATTGGTACGATCATCGGCCCCGGAGCCATATTCGACGGTAATTTGACTTCTCCGGAAACGATCCGGATTGACGGTACCATCAACGGAAACTGTAATTGCCAGCAAAAACTCATAGTCGGTCCGGAAGGCAACGTCAAAGGCAATATTGATTCACAAAGTCTGATGGTATCGGGAAGAATTGATGGCGATGTGTTTGTTCATGGAAAACTGGAACTCCTTTCCACCGGAAATATCCATGGTAACATCACCACAAAAGCTCTGATCGTTGATGAAGGCGGATGTTTTGACGGCAAATGTATCATGACGGAATCAACCGTCAAACCCTTGCCTGAACCGGCTGCAGACAAAACGGCCACTCCTTCAGACAACAGCAAAACTGATACTGCAAAATAAAATCTTACAGCCCTGCAGAACTGCATTTTGTCATGCATTTTGCAGGGTTTTTCATATAAGAAATGATATCGGATTTTTCGCAGGAATAATATCATACTGTTGTGGGAAAACTACATTGCAGACAAAAAACTCTTGTTTTCTGCAGTCTGCCCTCAAAAAGATATGCAGCAGACTGATAAAGTGGCAAAATTCAATTTTACATGATGCAATTTTGACGCCCTGATCAATTATAATCTGAGTATGACAAGGAGAAAAACGATGAAATACAAAAACAGAATAATTCCGCTTCTCCTGGCAGCATTTTTAACAGGATGCGGAAACACAACAACGCAGACAGATGAACAGACAAAAGCAAAGAAAGAAACCGTTGAAACAGATTCTCTGTCTTCTGATGAATCAGCAGAGGATATTTCACAGGAACTGCAGTTATCCGAAGAGGAAGCAGAGGAAAGCGCTCCTCTCGCGGTCGCGTCAGATGTCAAAACTCCTCCGGAAGGCTGGAAACTGGAGCTGGCATCTGAAGACTGGGGTCTTTCTTTCGGTGAACCGGGTATGCAGCCCGCTGGAAATGCTTCCGCAGAAGATCTCGCGTGGTATGATTCTTATTATGTCGGTAATAACGAAGAGAAGACTATCTATCTTACTTTTGACTGCGGTTATGAAAACGGAAATACGGAACCTATTTTGGAAGCTTTGAAAAAACACAATGCTCCTGCTACTTTCTTCGTAGTAGGTCATTTTCTGGAAACAGCGCCTGACCTTGCAAAACGCATGGTTGAGGAAGGTCACACGGTAGGAAACCACACATATCACCATCTCGATATGCCGACCATTTCAGATATGGAAACATTTCAAAAAGAAATGGATGATGTTGCCAGTCTGTTTCATGAAATTACCGGTACAGAACTTTCCCCCTACTATCGTCCTCCTCAGGGAAAATGCAACGAAGAAAATCTGAAAATGGCACAGAAACTTGGATACTGTACCATTTTCTGGAGCCTTGCACATGTAGACTGGAATCAGAACAGCCAACCCAGTCATGAAGAAGCCCTCAGCAAGCTTACTTCAAGAATTCATCCCGGCGCAGTTGTTCTGCTTCACAATACTTCTCAGACTAACGGGGAAATTCTTGATCAGCTGCTCACAAAGTGGGAGGAAATGGGATATTCTTTCAGGCCCTTATCAGAGCTGACCGGAAAATAAATCAGACGGCTTATGATCTCTCCTGTACTCCTCTCATAGTCCGGAAACTTCCATAGAGATCCAGAAGACCAAATCCCCATATCCTATTGGGATAGCTGTAAGTTCCCGGTCTTCTGGCTCCCCGGATCAGAAATCTCTGAATGGCAGAACCGTCCATGGTCGGGACATTTCCCTGCACCACACCCCACTCCATCAGAAGTGCGGCTGCGCCTGCAGTTAGAGCCGCTGCTGCACTGGTCCCTGTCAGTGTGCTTCCTTCCCCAAAACGGTCAATTGCCGAAACTTCCACCGCCGGAGCCGCAATATCTGGTTTCTGATTTGCATTTCTTGTTTTTCCTCTTCCGGAATCCATCCACACACTCTCTGTTCCGCCTTCATATCCGGCCACCGTCAGCACCCGCAGGGTATTGCCCGGGTCCGTAATTGTAGTATCCGGATCCGGACGCAGAAAATACGTCCCATCACTGATGAAGCCAGTCACCGGAAGCCAAATATGAAAACTGTTTTCCAGGTCTCCGGACGAAAAAATCCGAAGTCTCCAGATCCCGGGAGTCGGATTCCGGAAAGACATCAGAAGCCTTTCATCACCCGATACCACTTCTGACAGTTCGTATTGCACATCCAGAATCGTTTCTTCAAATACAAAATCGAACCGCTGCTGTTCCAGAATCCTGGGAAAGATTCTGGGTATCTGCTCTCCAGAAGGCGAAGTGACTTCTGCAGCGAACATACCTGGAGCATTTCCCCACAGATTCAACTGAAACCCGCTTTCATTTTCTCCCACTCGAAGTTCTACATCCAGATATCCTGGATTTTTGGGAACTAGGCCAAAAAAATGATGTCCTTTATTACCTTCATTTCCTCCCGCAACCACGATAGCTCTGCCTGCTCTGCTCCCAAAATCATCCAGATACTGTCCCAATGCTGTATTTCCTGTATGACCTCCTGAATTACTTCCCAGAGCAATACAGATGATGAGAGGACGATTTTCCCGGGACGCCAGCTGATCCAGATAGCGGATTGCAAGCATCATATCCGTTTCCTGATAAGCCACACTGCCTTCTGGAATCTCCTGTAACTGCCGGATAAATGGTTTGGCCTGTTTTAATTTTACAAATGCAATAAATGATTCCGGTGCAGCGCCAATAAAATTTTCACTTTCCAGCTGAGAACCGGCAGCAATGGATGCCACCTTTGTTCCGTGACCATTCGGATCGGTTCCCGGAAGCTTTGTGCTGTTCTCTTCCAAAAGCCGGTCAATATCCTCCGATGAGTATTCACTTCCAAACAAAAAACCAAAAGGAGGAGTCCCGCTCTGGTCTGTCTGATCCCAAAGACCGATCACCCGGGTTCTGCCTTCCTTTGTTTGAAATACCGGGTTCTCCAATGTAATTCCAGAATCCAGAAACCCCAGAATCACTCCATTTCCCCGAAGCTGAAGTGCCGGCTGATTCTGGATTGGCAGAATCCTTGTGTATTCCAGACTTTCCGTATCCATCTGCGTATGACAGTTCGGTATTGCATAATCTCCAATGGGAATTGTCTGCCGATCGCCGAACACTTCATCTCTGTTTATATAAAAAACACTGAAATTTCGATTGATATACTGTGTACACACGCCAAAAGGATTTTCTTCCTGTCCTGTCAGCCTCACATCAATCTTCCAGACAAAATCCAGATAATCGTTTGACATTATTGCTTCTTTGCAATCCATATGGCTGCTCCGCAAAACTTCTCTCAATCATAAATATGAAAAAAAGAGAGAAACGGTGCATTTTAAACCTTATTCTTCTATTGCAGATACCCTCTGGATGTGCATGGCCAAATACCCAATCTCTACCGGATCCATCGGTTTTTTCAAATGTTTTTCCAGATGTCCGCACACCGTAGCTGCCATCTGAAACTCATCCGGGAATTTCACTGACATATAGTCATTCATATCCAGCTTCAGCTTCTCCCCTTTCATCGCCCGTGCCACCATATAACGCACATGGTTCATCAGCCGGTTATACGACAGAGACATGACGTCGATAGACGCCCCTGTCTCCGCCTCTACAAGCTGAATACATTCTCGAACGGTCCCTGCAATCTGCATGGACAACGCCACATTTTCATCCTCAATAGCAGAATGAATATGTAAGGCAATATATCCGACCTCGTGTTCATCGATCTCCACCTGAAGACGTTCCTTTAAAATCGGAATAATACACTCTGCTGTTTTATATTCCATATGGAACAGTGCCCGGATATCACCTGTCAGAGGATTACTTATCTGTTCCTGATTCTGTATCCTCTTTACCGCAAACGCAATATGGTCTGCCATGGGAAAAAGTATGCTCCTGTCAATCCTGCCGAAGATCCGTTCCGCCTCTTTCATCACCTGTTCCGTAATCTCAAGGAAAATCGGGTCCATATCTTTGACCAGTTCCATGGCAGAGCCCCGTTCTGTTTTCTCACAAAGAGAATAAACCGTGCACCCTTTTGGAAGCTCTATCCTTTCACTGACTTTTCTTCCGAACCCGATCCCCTTTCCGATCAGAAGATATTCCTGATTATCATCCATTCCAATGGCGATTACCGTATTATGGTTCAGCGCCTTCTTCACTCTGAACATACTTTTTCTCCCCGCAGATTTATTCATCAATCTTCATAGGTATCTACCGCATACAATGCGTCTCCTGCTTTTACCGCTCCCGTCTTCAGCAGGCGTATTTTCTGATTTTCAGACAGCTCTGTACACAGAACCGGCGATGCCAGAGAAGGAGCATTTTCCTTCAGAAAATCCAAGTCCATCTTTATAAGCAGATCACCTTTTTTCACTTTGTCACCATTGTTGACAAACACCTCGAAACCCTGTCCATTCAAAGTCACCGTGTCGATGCCCATGTGAAGCAGCATGGCAATACCGGATGCAGTCTCGAATCCGATCGCATGCTTTGTCTCAAACACAAAGCAGACCTCGCCGTCTTCCGGTGCCCGGACTTCGCCGTCGTTGGGAATGACCATAGCTCCGTCTCCCATCATCCGGCCCGCGAATGCCTCATCCGGAGTCTCGGACAGACTTGCCGCCGTTCCATTCACAGGACTGTAGATGATCTCACTTTTTATCACTTTCCCTGCCGGTTTTTCTTCTGCTGCCGCAGCCGTTTCCGTCTCTGCATTCTCTGCCGGAGCGTATTCCTCATCCGGAGCAGTCTCCAGATAATCTTCCAGATTGGATTTAACCACTGTAACTCTTGGTCCGTAGATCACCTGTACACCGTTTCCTTTGTGTACCACACCGGAAGCGCCTGTTGATTTTAACAGTGCATCGTCCACCAGCTCGGACTTATAAACCGTACAACGAAGTCTGGTTGCACAGCAGTCCACATCGGAAATATTTTTCTTGCCGCCAAGTCCACGGCAGATCACTGCGGACAGAGCGTCTTCTTCTGATACGGCATTGTCTGCTCCTGCATCTCCTTTTTTCCGGGCGTCTACATCACTTCTGCGGTACAGTTTCACTTCCTCGCTGTCGTCCCGTCCGGGAGTCTTCAGATCCATCTTTGCAATCAGGAAGGAAAACAGGAAATAATACACAACAAAATATCCGATACCGACAACCACAATCCATACCCAGCTGGTCTTGGCATTGCCCTGCAGGATCCCAAACAGGAACATATCGATCAGACCGCCGGAGAAGGTCATACCCACGCCCACATTAAACACATGCATCAGCATATAGGCAAGTCCCGCAAATACACAGTGAATCGCATACAAAAGAGGTGCCACAAACAGGAATGTAAACTCCAGCGGCTCTGTAATACCAGTCAGCATAGAAGTAAGCGCCGCGGACAAAAGAAGACCTGCCACCGCTTCTTTTTTCTCCGGCTTTGCCACTTTGTACATGGCGAGAGCCGCTCCCGGAAGACCAAAGATCATCAGCGGGAATTTACCGGTCATAAATCTCGTGGCAGACACTGCAAAGTGTTCCACCGTCGGATCAGCCAGCTGCGCAAAGAAAATATTCTGAGCGCCTTCGACCATGCGTCCTCCTACTTCCATGGTTCCGCCAAGAGCAGTCTGCCAGAAAGGAAGATAGAAAACATGATGAAGTCCAAAAGGAATCAGTGCACGTTCCATCAGGCCATACACCCAGGTGCCGGCATAACCAGATTCCAATACCACGCCGCCGATTGCATAAATCCCCTGCTGGATCACCGGCCAGATAAAAAACATCAGGATTCCGATCACTGTATATGCAAGACCGCTGACGATGGGAACGAATCTGGTACCCCCGAAAAAGGACAGTACCTGCGGCAGTTCAATTTTATAAAATCTATTATGAAGTGCCGACACTCCGAGTCCCACAATAATTCCGCCGAACACTCCCATCTGCAGAGAAGTGATTCCAACCACAGATGCAGTTGCACCTTCCAGCATGGCCTCTGTTCCTCCATGGTTTACGATCATGGCTCCGATCGACGCATGCATAATAAAAAATGCAATGGCTGCGGACAGCGCTGCCACTTCTTTTTCTTTCTTTGCCATACCAATAGCGACACCCATCGCAAAAATAATAGGCAGATTGGTAAATACAATATCACCGGCCGCACTCATGACCTGAAGGATAGCGTTTAATACGGTCCCCGGACCCATGATACCCATCAGTCCGTAAGTAGTAAGCATGGTTTCATTAGTAAAAGAGCCGCCCACGCCAAGCAACAGGCCTGCCACCGGCAGGATCGCGATTGGAAGCATAAAGGATCTTCCCACTCGCTGCAGTACACCAAAAATCTTGTCTTTCATGAAAACAATCCCTCCTGATTATAGTTCCGCATCCACCTTCTCACTGCCCTTTGTCTGGAAGATTTTCCGGTCACTCTCGTTCCCGCAAATCCTTCCGGCATTGCTCAGGCAGATGCTGATTTTAGTTCCGCATCCACCTTCCCACTGCCCTTTGTCTGGAAGATTTTCCGGTCACTCTCGTTCCCGCAAATCCTTCCGGCATTGCTCAGGCAGATGCTGATTTTAGTTCCGCATCCACCTTCCCACTGCCCTTTATATGGAATAATTTCCGGGTTCTGTTCAGGTTTCCGCCAATTAAATTTTTCGGATGTTATTTTGCATGTCTCTGCCATTTACTATCTCCATGGTGCACCGATTTTACGCATAGAAAAAGACATCAACATGCATAAACATCCCTTGGTTTAATGCATAGTTAATGCCTGCTTTCCAGTTACATACTATGTATATAAAAATTAACATTATTGACAGGATTTGTCAAGTGCGTTTTTCACCCTGCTCCTTTGTCACTGCCGGACAGAATTGACTGTTCATAAGAGGGCTGATACTTTTTCGTACTTCATCAAAATATTTTCAAGCTCCATATTTTCTCTCAAAAATCCGTATTCTTCCTTATTTCTGATATCGGAAATAAACGATCTGGCAAAACTTTTACTAATAAATGATCTGGCAGAACTTTTGCCAGTCCTGTCAAATGATTTCTGCGAATACCTGTAGTAGAGAGGAGAAGCCCCCATATCCCACGGCTTATGCAATTCTTCTAATGCAGCTTCTATCAGCTGAATACTTTTCTTCTCGTCTTTCCGGGTCAGAGCGATCAACAGTCGGGGAACAACAGTTCCATAAGGCCACAGCCCAAACAGAGAACACATTTTTTCAGATATTTCAGCGATTTCCTCCGCTTCCCGATGATTCCCATTCTGTTCCTCAATTTCAAGCAGCTGAAACAAATAGTTTTGAATATTTCCCACCGCCTGCAGCAGTTTTCCCTCAAGAAAAACAGCTGCTGCAGTTTCATCCTTTTCGTGAAGAAAAAGCCTCGTCTGCAGTAATGTTTTATCTATTTGAGTATCCGGAAGCCGTTCTAAAAAAGAACCCGCTTTTTCATATTCTTCCATCTGTAAATACTTCGCTGCAAGCAGATAAACAACAGAATGTCTGATTTTTTCATCTGCACTGTCGCTGACCCGTTCCAGCCAGTCAAAAACTGTTTTCCTGTATTTTTCCCTGCACTCATCCGGAATATCGGACAGTACCAACATACCGTCCAATGTGGTTGCGACCATATAGATCAGAGAATCGCAATGAGGATATTCCTGTATTTTCGTCGTTGCCATTTCAAAGGCAGCATCCATGTTTCCTTCCATCGCAATCTTTGCAATCTCATTCGCAAACTGCCCTGTTTCAAATTCAGTCAATTCTTCACGGAATGAAAACAATTCATTCATATCTATTTTCAGCAGCCTTGCAAGAGCCGGAAGCAGCGTAATATCCGGATAAGTATTTCCTTTCTCCCATTTATTTACCGCCGGCGCCGAAACGCCCAAATATGCTGCGACCTGCTCCTGCGTCAACCCTGCGTCTTTCCGATGACTTCTGATCTGTTCACTCATATTCATTGTCGCCAACCTCCGTTTCTGGACTTCATTATATCATCAGCAGCACACCTTTTCTATTGAGTGATTGTTTATTTGCAACCCAAAAATTCTAACCGTGTGTTAAATTGATTTGCAACCGTTCGAAGGGTTCTGTGATGTCTGAGATCTCCTGATCTCTTTTCGCAGTCCGTACTGAATTAAATCCGGTCGGACAGATATTACGCATGGCAACGCAGGCGTAGCAGGCTGCATCCTGACGGCCTCCGCCTTATTATAAAAAATATCGACCGCCCGAAAACTTATATTTGAAATCGGTTGTACCCGCGATAACAGTCTTCACAGAGCCGCCTCCCATTCTCCAGGTGAATGTGATTCTCGGCAGCGATCTCCCCGCATCCATCGCATTTCACCGACTGAAAAATCCGGGCCGGCTCCGGAAGCTTTAATGTGACCTCCTTTACCTCAAAAAGCTCTTCCGGCGCATGGTCCTGATAATAAGCGAAGCTTTCCTCTCTGGTCATCCCCTCCGGCTTCGGACGCAGAACCAGGCGAACAGATCTGCCGCTCTTTCTCTCATAAAAAGAAAACGCCTGCTTTCCCGTCATATGAAACAGCAGATTCCCCTTGCCCACACTGCATCCTAGCAGCACCTGGATCGCATCCACGCCGCAGGCATCATTTTCACTGATGCACACCACCTGCTCATCTTCTGAAAAAGTAAGTCCAAGCAGGGAAGCGGCGTACAAAGCCGCCCGGTAGCCGATAGCCAGCCCGCCGCAGGAATGTCCGTGAAACGCCACACATGTTTCCCATTTCTTTTGTTCCATCTGTATTTCCTCCTCTTCATCACGAATGTTCCAGCTTACGGTTACGCAAACTGTTAATAATCGGGCCAGAGATCATTGCCCTTTCCAACGCTGATACCTGTCTCTTTGCCCTGGTACATCGATTTCAATAATGCAATCCCCGTCCTGGTCCGAAACAGCTTTTTTTCTGTATTCAGAATATGTTCTGCTGAATACTCGGACTCATCCGCATTAACCAGATAATCCGCTTCCAGCAGAATCCGGTGATCAATGCCCTCCACCGGATCGATGGTATGGTGATGCCCCACCAGCCAGACAATACGGCTGCTCATCTCTTCAGACAGGCCGGTATCCTTTAAAAATTCCTCTGTCAGCCCGATTCCTTCCAGTTCCTGATATTTTCCGTTGGTGTTTCCATATTTCTCCCGGCACAGAGGACAGGCAATATCGTGGAGGATGGCCGCAGCCTCAATGGTCTTCTGTTCATACGAGGATACCTCCTCGCACTCTGCGATGGTTTTCGCAAAGGCATAAACTTTCATAAAATGCCCGATGTCTTGGAGATTTCCTCCGGAAAATCCGATCATTTTCACCATGAGATCTGATATGGTCATTTCTTTTTTCATATTGCTTCTCCTTTTATCCTTCAAAACATAAGTTCTTCACAGATTCCCACTATGCCATATACTGGTACGCAAAGATCAGATTCCCATCTATCTCGCTCTGCGCCCGGAAAATGTCAGAAACCGTCAACTCTTTTTCTGCTGACAGATAAACTGCCGGCTCTTCTCTCAAATACTTGATCGGCTGCCCGGCTGCAACTTCGGTAATGGAGCGCTCAGGCACTCCCTTTTGCAAAAGCCGGTTTGTTTAAAATATCACGCTGTGCAGACCACAGCATTCTGATAATAATATTGATTATACCATATTTCGCTGATGATTCCAATCAGACGAAAGCTGCAGTTTTATAACAATCTGTGCAGAATGTCAGCGCAAAAGCACACTTTCTTCTATGATCCCGATGCAAAAGCTTACCATTCAGCGTTGTGTGATGAATGATTATTATCCGTTTGAGCCTGCATCTTTGGTTGATAAAATGATTGACGAACCTGTTTTTATCAAAACTGATATTCTGTAATATTTTAAAATCATTATTCAAGACATAATAAACCCGGTTCTTTTTCACAGAATATACAAAAGAAACCCGTGTTGCCCAAAGTCCCAACATTCCCATTTCTGTTGATTCCATGAAAAGAGTGATACTTATAATCTAATAGCCCATTTTGATACAATTTTATTTTTCTTACACTTTTTTATTTTGCCTTCAGAGGAGGTTCAAATGCAAAACAAACCAAAATTCAATAGATTTATCCTTTATTTTATGGTATCATATTTTAACAAATCGGAATTTGCAGATGAATTTCTTGAACTTTCCTTATTTTTCAAGGCTTTTAGAGCCTTATATAGTGAATTGATATGTATTTTCCCTTGTTTTTGCCCTTATGGGTATTTTACAAGGGAAAGTTTTTGTGAAATGTACTTAATCGTTGCCTGCCACTTTATCCAAGAGCCTTGCGGAAGTCCGTTTTGCTTCCCTTGTGGCGTGGGCATATACATTCATTGTGGTACTCACGTCAGAGTGTCCTAAGAGTTCCTGCACGTCTTTTGGTGCTGCACCGTTCGACAACAGATTGCTTGTATAAGTATGACGGAGTTGGTGGAAATGAAAACCCTCAAATCCGTCAAGTTTCTTTGCGAGCGTCCTGCATACGATACTCAATGTACTCGGAGTTTCAAGGCAACCGTCTGATCTTAAACATACAAATGAGATTTCGTTGTAATCCATCGGAATGTCCTGCGTGTTTTCCAAGCTGTAATACTCATAGTAAACCCTGTTTTTGTCCTGCACTTCCTTGTAGTAATTGCGGTGGTACAGTTCCCCGTACTGCATTTGATTTTTAAGCTGTTCTTTCCTTGCCTTTTTCAGTATGGCGGTAAGCGTGTCCCCAAAATCAACCGTTCGCACTTTTTTGCGTTTTGTCGGTCCGATAATCGTTTTGTGCTTTGCACCGTCATAGCGGACACTGCGCTTTACTGTAAGATACTGTTCTTCAAGGTTAATGTCCTGCCAAGTCAGTCCGCATACTTCGCCAATCCTAAGACCGGCATAATAGGCTATCTGTATCGGCAGCACCGCAGGGGGATTTTTCTTTTCCAAGTACGCAATCAGCTTTTCGTATTCTTCATGGGAAATAGGCTGTGTTCCTGTATGCCCCATATCTTCCTCTGAAAATAAGTCTACTTCTTCAGCTTTGCGTTTCAGTTTGATGTACTGCATTGGATTGAACGTAATCAGTTGCTTTGGGAATACCGCAAAACGGAATGACTGCTGCAAAACCGCCGAGAAAGAGTGGATATAATCTTTGCTCAATCCCTTCTTCACTTTACCATCAGGGTAAGTCCCTCCGAAAGTAAGCAGGTCAAGGAATGTCTGCAAATGTTCCGCTGTTACGGTTTTCAGTCTGCGGTCAGCAATCGGATGTTTCTTAATGCAGCGGATAGCACCGAGATAATTCTCAACCGTACCATTGCTGAGAGTGCCAACCTTTAATTCTTCCTCCGCCCATGTGTCAAGCAACTGTCCGAGAGTGATATTGTCCGCTTTTGCAATAAATTTCTTGCTTTCATAGTCCTCCATTGCCTGCCTTAACAGCTTTTCCGTTTCGCTCTTGCTTTCTGTTCCAGCACATTCTTTCTGTACCAAGTTGCCGCTTGCATCCTCTACATAGAAGCGGTAGTACCATTTCTTTCCTTTCTTCCGTACTGATCCCTTTGCCATATTCGTTTCTCCTTTCAATGAACGCATTTCTGCGTATGTAATTCATTGAACAGATATGGCAGTCGGAACTGATGGAATGCTTTCTGAAAATAAGGATAGCATAAAATCTGCCGTCCCGCTATACCGAATCGGAATCTTCCCCTGATAAGAGAACGGAAAGCCTTGCAGCGGCGGTGTCAGGATTTTTGGAGTAGAGCCTCACTATGTCGCTCATATCATTAAGGGCATTTACGGTGTGGGTAATCTCCCGCAGGAACATGATTTCATTATATTCCCTGTCCGATTCAAATCCCATTGTCTTTGCAAGCTGTGCGCTTTCCCCGTTGCCCTTAAACTTCCTGCACGCAAGGCGGAACGAATCCACAAACAGCTTATATTCCTGCAACATCAGCAGCAACAGGTCTTTTGAAAAGTCTGATTCGGAAGTTTCCATGTCATAAGGCAGCTTTGAAAGAATGGAGGACATGGCATCACGGATTAACATTTCCTTTTTATCCGTAATGTCAGATTCATATTCCTCCGTTTCGCCTTTCAGCCATTCTACAGAAACATGGAGTGCGTCTGCCAGCCCATCAAGGACAAGTTTCTTGGTATTGTCAATCGTTCCTGCCTCATACCTTTGGATAGTGGATGCGGTGACGCCCATTTTTTCAGCAACATAAGGCTGGTTGACGCCTAATTCCAATCTCCGCTGTTTTGCCCTGCCGCCGATTATCCTGCGCAGCTCTTTGTCTTTCATGTCGGTTTCCTCCTTTATCGGTATGGTAAAAGTATACCATACCAAAACCATTATTGCAATATGCAAGATAAAAATAATTTTCAAAATCACATAACGCTTGACAACAAAATATAAATGATGTATAGTAAGCATACTATAAAATTGCATAATGCAATTTGAGAGGAGGAGAATGAATGACAGAAATGAAGATTGCCCTTTCCATTGAGGAGGCGGCAGACTACACCGGAATAGGT
>CATOPL010000025.1 GCA_951802115.1 uncultured Lachnospiraceae bacterium
TTTTGGAAACAGTTATAACCCACATGATCCAATGCTTGAGCATGATTTTTATTCTATTTTGAAGCGTGCATATATGCATGAAAAATGTGACTTGCAGACAGTTCAGCTTTATTTTAGAGAACAGCTGGATTCCTTATGGTGGGGGCAGCACCATTTTCCGGAGAGTTGTGGCATTACAGAAGAAGAATTTGAAAATATTGTAAGTGTGGCAAATAAAATCCTTTCAGAAAAGTCAGTAGAGCCGCAGCTTGTAGAAGAATTTGAGTATTATGTGAGATTGTATCAAACCTATTTTGAATGGCAGAACAATGACAGGAACGGCGATTTTTACGAGTTGTGCAGGAAGGAAGGACTGGCGTTTGAAGGAGTCCCGGTGACTTATTATAAAGAATAGGAAGGCGGCGCCATGATATCAGAAGAACTGAAAAAAATCAAATCTTTTGGCAGCAGTATGGAAAGCTCCGTGACACCGGAGGATATTGCGGACAAGGAAAAGGAACTGGGATTTACGCTGCCCCAGGCTCTGCAGGAATTATATCTGACCTTTCATCCGGATGATCCTGCTTTTACGGAAAAGGGAAATCTGATTCCACTTGAGGAATTAAAAATTTACAAACGTGTCTATTGGACGGATACCATTATTACGATCCTGCCTTTTTGCCGGCATGAACGGTATGGCTATGGCTTTGAAGTAAGCAGGTATCACAAAAGCAAGGATACCATGGGCAGCAATGATCTGGAAGATCCGCAGATGTGGGGGCTTTATGTGCTGCCGGAAACACGCGGGGAAGAAAAGCATCTGGAAGGCCGTGAAGTGCCGTGCAATCAGTCAAAACTCTCACAGTGGATCATGGAATGGTTAGGATACCAGCAGACCCTGGCGCAGCCCAGCGTGGCAGCCGTCAACAAGGATAAGGCGGAAAGTTATTGGAAAAAAATGCGGGAGCATCTTCCGGATACGTTTTATCATGTTCCTCTGGAGCAGCTTTCCAGTCACAGAACAAATTTTAGTGTAAACTTTGTGGAGGAACCCTCCAGGTTTTTATGCGGAAGTATTCTTTATTCAGGGACGGCCTATTTTGGCGGCAGGTCTGATAAGGAACTGGAACAGCTTATGAAACAGATGGGATTCAAGTATGTCTGGATGAAAAGCCAGGACGGGCATCCTGTTTTTAATTCGGCTCCACCCCAGCCGCCACAGGAACGGGAACTGAAATCCATTGCCCCGGTATTACAGTTTCTCTGCAAATTTGCCGGGATTGAGGGAAAGGGAGCGAAGGAGGAAAGTATCCGGCGGGCAGAAGCCCGTCTGGGGGGTTCGCTTCCACTGCCATTGGAAGAATTTTATCGTTGTCTGCCAAGTAGATTTTATTGCAGTTATAATACGATCCGCCCTCTTTCCAGCCTGAAACAGACAAAGGATGGCAAGATGAACTTTCTCACAGAAAATCAGGCGATGTATCACTGGGCGGCGAGATTGAACAGCCCGTTTCTATATCGCCGTGCCAATGACGGCGCAGGCCAATGGAACGCATATGGTATTTTAGACGGTTTTCTTGCAGCAGAATTTTTGTGGGCGCTGGCCTGTGATGAAACATTGAATCTGATTCTTTGGGAGTTTCCGGATTTTGAGCCGTCGATGCTGTCTGAAGGCGGGAAGCTGAGTCTGTATCTGTCCTCCATTGCAGGTATTACAGATCAGATTGCTGCAGGCAATGCCCGAAGGCTTTACCAGGCCATGAATGGGCGGGCTGTTGGGTTGTATGACAGCGAAGAAGGTACGTTTTGGTTCGTAACAAAGGATGAGTCGGCACAGGAACGGTTAGAATCATTGTTTGATATTTGAAACAGGGAGGTTTTTATGACAACAGCAAGAAAGAAATGGAGTATGAGGTGTCCATCTATCTTGGGGAAACGGTCATAAAAAATTATCCAAATCTGTATTGGGGGCATTTTGCGAGGCCGAAGCGGGAACTCTTTGTCAATAAACCTGTGATAATGAAGTTGAAAAGCAAGCTGAAGTATTTTCCTCCCAGCCAGACAGTGTTCGTATGTATGATAAAATCCGCAAAAGACCATGACAGGAACCGAATATATGACCTGTATCGCTATTGGGAGGATGAATTTAATCCAATCAAGCCAAGTTACTGGGATAGTTGGTAACTATGATTTGTTAAAGTAGCATAGAGTAATGACAAAAGAATCCTTTACGGGTAAATTTTTGTGTTATATCCGTTTCTCTTTTTTAGCAGATATTCATGCAATATACAGGTATCTCTCTTCTTTCCTCACATTACTAAATTTATACCTGAAAGGTTAATATTTATGTCGGATTATACTTTATGTGACATTAGTAGTTTCATAAGTAAGCGTAGAGGATAAAGCAGCTGATACAGTTGGCTGTCTATAAGCCGGTATTTGGATTTCGGAAACAGGGATTTTTATAGTTCTCCATCCTGCCGCTCATACTGCAAATGCCCTTGTGCCACTTTTGCGTGATTCAGAATCTTTATGAAAGATCTGTCCTGACTCTCCAATGCTTTCTTATACCCGGCTTCTGTCAGAAACAGCCGCATCTTATGCCCTTTATCTCCTATGGGAGATTTGCTCGAAAGCACATCAAACACAATCATATGTGTTACTTCCGGGTCAAAGCGTTCCAGTCGCATGATGTCTTTTGAATATTTCATAAGCATGCTGGATTTCTTTTAATTTGCTGCATACATCTGTTGGTACGGGTTCTTACTGTCCGGCGTAATGACTGTAAAAGGCCCGGATAAAAGTTCGTTTACAGAATAACCGAAGTCCAAGCAGTATTCCGACAGATACTCCCGGATTTCCTCTAATTCCTCTGCGGCCGCAGGCCTTGCAGTAACCTGTCTGGGGAAATGAATATCCTCGCAGCTGTCTCGCAGGAACATTTTACCTCCATGCATTCCGGTACAGGGGAAATTGCCGACAATGCGTCTGCCGTCTTTATGAAGTCCCAGGACGATGATCACGCCTCCTGCCTGATATTCTCCAAGAAAGCTTCCGGCACATCCGCCGATGATCATAACAGGAATTTTTTCTTTGTAAGCCTTCATATGGATTCCGGCGCGGTATCCGGCGCTGCCTTGCACATAGATCTTGCCGCCGCGCATGGCATAACCGGCAGCGTCGCCGATATTGCCGTGAATCAGAATCTTTCCTTCATTCATGGTATCGCCCACAGCGTCCTGTGCATTGGCGTTTACCGTAATATTGGCATTGTTTAAGTATGCGCCCAGTGCATTCCCCGGTATCCCGTTAATTATGAGATTCTTGTCGGACATACCGGCGGCAAGAAATCTTTGACCGCAGCATCCTTCGATGATATAATCGGTTTCTGCTTTTCGAAGTGCGTTATTTATAGCTCTATAATCTAAATTTGCAGCATCAATGGTTTGCATATTATATTGCCTCCTCCAATTGTTTCTCTCTTTATTTTCAAAGGCGCCAGAAAGAACCGCTTTTATCCTGTCATTCTCCGGCGTGGGAGATACCAAGTATTTCCAGTTCTTTTTCCGTTAAACCGATGCCGCGAAGCATCAGCCGGTTTCCGCGTAAAGCCTCAACGGAATTGATTCCCATACCGCCCATGAATTCTTTTATTTCGTGTTTCCATGCGGTCATCAGATGGATCAGGCGTTTGCTGCCCGCTTCCGGATTCAGCCTTTTCACAAGCTCCGGGCGCTGGGTTGCGATGCCCCAGTTACATTTCCCGCTCTGGCAGGTACGGCACAGATGGCAGCCAAGAGCAAGCAGGGCGGCAGTCGCCACATAGCAGGCATCCGCACCGAGAGCAATGGCTTTTACTACATCTGCCGCGCTTCGGATACTGCCGCCGACTACAAGAGATACATGGTTTCGGATCCCTTCGTCCCGAAGTCTCTGATCAACGGCTGCCAGCGCCAGCTCAATGGGGATGCCTACATGGTCTCTGATTCTGGTGGGCGCAGCTCCGGTGCCGCCGCGGAAGCCGTCAATGGCAATAATATCAGCCCCGCTTCGGGCAATGCCGCTTGCGATTGCCGCAATGTTGTGCACGGCGGCTACTTTTACAATCACCGGTTTTTTATATTCCGTGGCTTCTTTCAGAGAGAAGACAAGCTGGCGCAAATCTTCAATGGAATAAATATCATGATGCGGCGCCGGGGAAATGGCGTCGGAGCCTTCCGGGATCATACGGGTACGGGATATGTCCCCTGCAATTTTTGCACCGGGAAGATGTCCCCCGATCCCTGGTTTTGCACCTTGTCCGATTTTGATTTCAATGGCTGCGCCTGCCTCCAGATAATCCGCATGGACACCGAAACGGCCGGAAGCCACCTGTACGACAGTATTTTCCCCATAGCAGTAAAAATCTTCATGCAGCCCCCCTTCTCCGGTGTTATATAAGATCCCAAGTTCTGTTGCTGCCAGCGCCAGGGACTTGTGGGCGTTGTAGCTGATGGAACCATAGCTCATGGCAGAGAACATAACCGGCATGGACAGTTCCAGCTGGGGAGGCAGTGTACAGTCTAATTTCCCATCTTTAGAGCGCTGTACTTTTGACGGCTTTTTTCCGAGAAAAACTCTGGTTTCCATCGGTTCCCGCAAGGGATCAATGGAAGGATTCGTCACCTGTGAAGCATTGATCAGGATTTTGTCCCAGTAAACGGGAAGGGGATTTGGATTGCCCATGGAGGACAGAAGAACGCCGCCGCTGTTTGCCTGCCTGTAGATTTCTTTTATTGTCTGGGTCGACCAGTTGGCATTTTCGCGCAGGGTGCAGTCGCTTTTTACAATCTTTAAGGCTTTTGTAGGACAAAAGGAAACACAGCGTTGGCAGTTTACGCATTTTGATTCGTCACACCTCATAATATTGTGCTTTTTGTCGTAGCTGTGAGCATCATTTGCGCATTGCCGTTCACATGCACGGCAGGAAATGCATCTGTTTTCATTTCTGATTACTTCAAATTCCGGATAGATAAATTCGATACTCATGAAAACGCTCCTTCCTTTACTTGAACGATGACCGGTTCTCCGCCGGCGGGAGACCATATGTTTTCTGCATTTGGCTCCATGGTCCGGATCGCGGCTTCTTCACTGGCGATGAATACTTTATCATCCTTTTCGCCAACTACCATGGAACGAAGCTTCAGACGGTCATTTAAAGCCATCAATCCGCCCTCAAATCCCAAAACGATGGAAAAAGGACCGGTAATCAGAAGGCTTGGAAACATCGTTCTAAGGTAAGTATGTTTCTTTTGGTCCTCCAAATCCGTTTTTGCCGCAATGGTACTCCAGAACGGAGCGGCGATTACGCTTGCGGCTTCGCCCAGCGTAAGCCCCTGTACGCGGAGCAGGTAATCCATGATATAGGTAATGACTTCCGTATCGGTCCGGAGGGTACATTGATAGCCGAACATCTCAATAAACCGGCGGTTGGCGTCATAGGAAGAGATTTCTCCGTTATGTACGACGGAATAGTCAAGCAGTGTAAAGGGATGCGCGCCTCCCCACCAGCCGGGAGTGTTTGTGGGATAACGTCCATGCGCCGTCCAGGAGTATCCTTCATATTCTTCCAGCTTATAAAAGACGCCTACATCTTCCGGAAAACCGACCGCTTTGAAGGCCCCCATGTTCTTGCCGCTGGAAAAGACGTAAACGCCGGGCATTTCGGCGTTGATCTTCATAACTGTTTTGGCGACAAACTCTTTTTCTTTTAACTGTAAGGATGCATGAACAGATTTTAAGGGAGCGGCAAAATATCTCCATATGATCGGCTCGTCTGTGACTTCCGGAATCTTCCGGGTCGGAATGATTTCCGATTGGATGATTTCAAAGCGTTCTTTTAAGAAGGCTTCACATTTCTTGCGGGTGTCGCGGGAATCAAAAAACATATGGAATGCGTAAAAATCTTTATATTCAGGGTAAATGCCGTAACCGGCAAAACCGCCGCCTAATCCGTTGGAACGGTCATGCATGGGTTTCATGGAATTTATGATCATTTCACCGGACATCTTATTTCCGTCTTTGGATATTACCGCTGAGATTGCACATCCGGAAGGGATTCTTACCTGGCCTTCAATTTTCATAAGTTTGTACCTTCCTTTCAGAATAAATCAAAAAAGCAAAGGCATCCGCTTTCAGGGCAGGTAATTTCTGCTCTGAAAATGAACGCCTTTGCTCATAATTTATATTTATACAGCGGATGATGCGCGTTGTCAATATTTTTTTGGAGGCAGTAGAAAAAATAAAAAAAGGATTGACAAATGATTTTTAAGGGTGTATCATCCAACACGTAAAGGCAAAGGCGTCTTTGAGAGGAAGTTCTCAGAGACGCTTTTTACTTTTATAGATGAAAATACATACAATTTGATAGAAAAGGCAAGGGAGTCTTTTGCGGCGCAGGGAAAAGCGCCATGAAAGCCATCCTTGTCTTTTTGTTTTCAAGTTGGAAGGAGTGGGATTATGAAAAATGTATCAGATTTTTTTGGATGTAAAGTATTTGATGACAGGGTGATGAAAGCAAATTTATCGGCAAAGGTTTATCAGTCTTTGAGAAAGACGATTGATGAAGGCGCAAAGCTTGATATTGGCGTAGCAAATGCAGTAGCGGCAGCTATGAAAGACTGGGCGGTGGATCATGGCGCTACACATTATACACATTGGTTCCAGCCCCTTACCGGCGTCACGGCAGAAAAGCACGACAGCTTTATTTCTCCGTCTCCCGATGGGGGTGTGATTATGGAGTTTTCCGGAAAGGAACTGATCAAAGGAGAACCGGATGCGTCGTCGTTTCCCTCCGGCGGACTTCGGGCGACTTTTGAAGCGCGGGGATACACGGCCTGGGACCCTACTTCTTATGCATTCATTAAGGGCAATACCTTGTGTATACCTACTGCATTCTGTTCTTACGGCGGTGAAGCGCTGGATAAGAAAACGCCGCTGCTCCGTTCTATGGAAGCGCTGAATAAGCAGGCAATCCGTATTCTCCATCTGTTTGGAAATGACAGCGTGAAATGTGTCCGCACATCCGTGGGACCGGAACAGGAATATTTCCTTATTACGGAAGAAATGTATGAACAGCGGAGGGATCTCCGATTTACGGGACGTACTCTTTTTGGTGCAAAGCCGCCGAAGGGACAGGAGATGGACGATCATTATTTCGGAGTGATCAAGCCGAGGGTTGCCGCTTATATGGAAGAACTCAATGAGGAACTCTGGAAGCTGGGCATTTTGGCAAAGACAGAGCATAACGAAGTTGCCCCGGCGCAGCATGAGCTTGCCCCTATCTATACAACAACAAACATTGCGACAGACCATAACCAGCTGACCATGGAAATGATGCAGAAGGTTGCGGCAAAGCATGGACTTGTGTGTCTGCTTCATGAAAAACCGTTTGCCGGAGTAAACGGAAGCGGAAAGCATAACAACTGGTCGCTGACTGCGGATGGCGGCGTGAATCTGTTGTCACCTGGGGAAACACCGTATGAAAACGCGCAGTTTTTATTATTCCTTTGTGCGGTTATTAAGGCGGTGGACGATTATCAGGATCTGCTCCGTCTTTCTGTCGCAACAGCGGGAAATGATCACAGACTTGGGGCAAACGAAGCGCCTCCGGCAGTCATTTCTATCTTCCTTGGAGAAGAACTGAATGCAGTACTGGAAGCGATTGAAACCGGTACGCCCTATGCGGGAACTGAAAAAACACAGATGAAGCTGGGTGTGGACGTACTTCCGAAGTTTAACCGGGATACCACGGACCGCAACCGTACATCGCCCTTTGCATTTACCGGAAATAAATTTGAATTTCGTATGCTTGGCTCTTCCAACAGCATTGCCTGCGCAAATATCATGCTGAACAGCGCGGTGGCGGAAAGCTTGAAAATCTATGCGGACAGACTGGAAAAAGCAGAGAATTTTGAAGATGTGCTCCATGAAATGATTCGCAAGACCATCAAAGATCATAAACATGTTATTTTCAACGGGAATGGTTATGACGACACCTGGATTCAGGAAGCTGTGGAAAAGAGAGGGCTTCTTAACTACCGTACAACACCGGATTGTATGCCCCATCTGCTGGATGAAAAGAATGTACGGATGCTGACAAGTCACAAGGTTTTTTCGGAAGCGGAGCTGAAGTCCAGATGTGAAATTATGTTGGAAAACTATTGTAAGACGGTTCTGATTGAAGCAAATACCATGATCAATATGGCAAGGACAGAGATTGCTCCGGCCATAAGCGCGTATATACTGGAGCTTGCAAATACGGCGGCGGCAAAAAAGGCGGTCGACGATTCCGTTTCATGCGGTTATGAGGCCGGACTTCTGAAAAAACTTGCAGGATTGGAAGATCAGATTGCGGTCAAAACCGATGAACTGGAAGAAGCGGTGATGAGACTTACGGATGCGAAAGATGTGGAAGCAGAGTCCTGTATGATTCGTGATACGGTTTTAGGAAAAATGGAAGAAGTAAGAGCTGCCTGCGATGAGGCGGAAACGATGACGGCAAAGCAATACTGGCCGTTTCCGACTTATGGAGATTTGCTGTTCGGCGTAAAATAAGCTGATGACTTTACCCTTTCGTGCTGTCGTGCAGCGACTTTAATACAGTTATATCCCTCAAAGTGCACAAATCGATTTGCAGACACATGTTTTTGTGGCTGAAAATTGATTTCATATCCGTGTACTTGGAGGGATATTGCGGAACTTAAAATTGGAGGAAAAAAGATGGATGAAGCTTTGAAAGAACTTGCGCGTGAAGCAGCAACCGGAGAAGTGTTCGGAGCCTGGTTTTTAATCGGCGCCGCGCTGGTGTTCTGGATGCAGGCAGGCTTTGCGATGGTAGAGGCAGGCTTTACCAGGGCTAAAAATACAGGAAATATCATCATGAAAAACCTGATGGATTTTTGTATTGGAACCGTAGTATTTATACTGATTGGTTTTGGTTTGCTGATGGGAGAAGACCTGCTTGGATTTATCGGAAGACCGGGATTTGATTTGTTTACGGCATATGCAGAGTTTGATTTTTCCAGCTTTGTATTTAATCTTGTATTCTGTGCCACAACAGCGACCATCGTATCCGGCGCAATGGCGGAGCGTACAAAATTTCTTTCCTATTGCATTTATTCCGGCGTGATTTCTGCGTTGATTTATCCCATTGAAGCACACTGGATCTGGGGAGGCGGATGGCTTTCGCAGCTTGGCTTCCACGATTTTGCCGGTTCCTGCGCGATTCATATGACAGGCGGTATTTCCGCATTGATTGGTGCAAAGATTCTCGGTCCCCGTATCGGAAAGTTCACCAGAGATGAGAGCGGAAACGTTGTGAAAGTGAACGCGTTTCCGGGACACAGCATTGCGCTGGGAGCGCTTGGGGTATTTATTCTCTGGTTCGGCTGGTATGGATTTAATGGCGCGGCTGCAACTTCTATCGCGCAGCTTGGCTCCATTTTCCTGACAACAACGGTGGCGCCGGCTGTTGCAACGGTTGCCTGTATGGTCTTTACGTGGATCAAATATGGAAAGCCGGATGTTTCCATGTGTCTGAACGCCTCTTTGGCAGGACTTGTGGCGATCACGGCGCCGTGTGATGTGACGGATGCATTCGGTGCAGTCGCGATTGGAGCAGTGGCAGGCCTTTTGGTCGTGTTTGGCGTATGGCTTCTCGATCATGTGCTCTATATTGATGATCCGGTGGGGGCAGTTGCCGTACATTGCATGAATGGAATCTGGGGCACACTGGCAGTTGGATTATTTGCTACGGATACGGCTCCCGGGTACCATATTGCAAATGCTTCGGGAGAAACGTTAACCGGCCTGTTTTATGGAGGCGGTTTTGAGTTATTAAAACTTCAGATGATCGGCTTTGCCGGTGTTGCGATATGGACAGCCGTTACGATAACAATTACATTCCTTGTCATCCGTGCGATTGCGGGGCTTCGCGCAGACAAAGAAGAAGAAATGACGGGTCTTGATGTGACCGAACATGGTCTTCCTTCCGCATATGCAGGCTTTGCAATGCTTCCGGAGTATATAGAAGAAGGAAATGACCCGGTGGCAGTATCCGGCGAGACTCCGGTTGCAGAAGCGATTCCGGTTAAGAAAGTTCCTGCATTTGAAGAAGGAACTCCGAAGTTTACAAAGATTGAGATTGTCTGCAAGGAATCCAGATTGGAAGCATTGAAGAATGCTATGATGAAACTGGGGATTACCGGTATGACAGTATCCCATGTCCTGGGATGCGGGATTCAGAAAGGCAAACCGGAATATTACCGCGGCGTACAGGTGGAAGCGAATCTGTTTCCCAAAGTACAGGTGGATATTGTAGTCAGCGCGGTTCCGGTCCGCAGGGTGATTGAAACGGCGAAGAAAGTACTTTACACAGGACATATTGGAGATGGAAAGATTTTTGTCTATGATGTGGAAAATGTGGTGAAAGTAAGAACCGGAGAAGAAGGATTTGACGCCCTTCAGGATGTAGAATAAAAACCGGGACAGACATAAAACCAAATATGGAAAAGGCGTTTGAGAAAAGAGAAGTAGTACAGGCGATCACTTACAGCGAGTGTGGAATGGTGAGAGCCCCACAGTAGAGCCTGTATGAATAACACTTTTTGAGCTGCAATCTGAACGGGAATTCCTCAGTAGGTGCGACGTTGGTCAGGCGTTAATGACAAAACCGGTTGACGGTTTGGAAATGAGACAAAAGATAGGTGGCACCGCGAGCGCAGCACTTGCCCTATGGAATGCTGAATTACTTAAATTTACGGAGGTACATTCCTATGTGTTCGATTATGGGTTATTGCAGCCGCGGCGCTGTTTTGGATGTTTTTATGGAAGGCTTTCAAAGGACCATATCAAGAGGTCCGGACGACAGCCGGATCGTTGAAACCAGAGACGGACTGCTTGGATTTCACAGACTATCCATTATGGGGCTGACTCCCTCGGGAATGCAGCCGTTTAAACTGGGGGACAGCTATGTGGTCTGCAACGGAGAAATTTATGGTTTTAAGAAGCTGAAAGAAAAACTGGCAGAGAAATATACATTTAAGAGTGAATCGGATTGTGAGATTCTTTTGCCGTTGTACCAGGAATATGGAACAGCCATGTTCGCCATGCTGGATGCGGAGTTTGCCTGTATTATTTATGACGGAGACTCAGGAGCATTTATTGCGGCAAGAGATCCGATTGGGATTCGGCCGCTGTATTATGGATATGACAAAGAAGGAGCGGTCATATTTGCTAGTGAGGCGAAAAATCTGACGGGACTTACGGATAAGATTATGCCGTTTCCGCCGGGACACTATTATAAAAACGGTCAGTTTATCCGTTACTGCGACATTGCCGAAGTGGATCGCATCTGCCGGGATAATCTGGAAACCGTGTGCAGAAATATTCACGATAAACTCACAGCCGGCGTGGAGAAACGTCTTGCAGCTGACGCAAAGGTGGGGTTTCTGCTTTCCGGCGGACTGGATTCTTCTCTGGTATGCGCGATCGCGGCAAAGAAAAGCAAAGAACCAATCAGGACCTTTGCCATTGGCATGAGAGAAGACGCCATTGATTTAAAATATGCAAGGCAGGCGGCGGATTATATTGGAAGCGATCATACAGAGGTTTATATGACGCCGGATGAAGTGCTTTCTTCGCTGGAAACCGTCATTCAGATACTGGGGACCTATGATATTACGACGATCCGTGCATCCATAGGAATGTATCTGGTGTGCAGAGCAATCCATGAGCAGACGGATCTTCGTGTTCTGCTGACTGGTGAAATATCGGATGAACTCTTTGGATATAAATATACGGATTTTGCACCGGATGCAGCGGCATTTCAGACAGAAGCGCAGAAACGAATCCGGGAGCTTCATATGTACGACGTCCTTCGCGCCGACCGTTGCATCTCCGTAAACTCACTGGAAGCAAGAGTCCCCTTTGGGGATCTGGATTTTGTAAAATATGTAATGTCTGTTGATCCTGCATTAAAAATCAACACTTATGGAAAAGGAAAATATCTGCTGCGCCGCGCATTTGAAAGCGGTGATTATCTGCCGGAGGAGATTTTGTGGAGAGAGAAAGCCGCGTTTTCAGATGCGGTGGGACACTCCATGGTAGATTACTTAAAAGAGTATGCAGAACGTAAATACAAAGATGAAGAGTGGAAAAAGAGGTGTGAAAAATATACCTGTGCCAGACCGTTCACAAAGGAATCGTTGCTGTATAGAGAGATTTTTGAAACCTGTTATCCGGGGCAGGCAGAGATGATTGCCGGCTATTGGATGCCGAACAAAGAGTGGGAAGGATGCGACGTGAAAGATCCTTCCGCAAGAGTGCTGTCCAACTATGGAGACAGCGGGAAATAGAAGTGCGGCATCCGGTCTGGGAAAAGGGCAGTTTGGCAGGAGGGAATAAGGTTATGGCTGTTCATGAAGAGTGCGGTGTATTCGGAGTGATGGGTACAAAAAAAGAAAATGTGGCGGGTATGGTTTATTATGGGCTCTATGCCCTGCAGCACAGAGGACAGGAGAGCTGCGGAATCGTTGTGAATGATGACGGCGCATTTTCTTCCTATAAAGATCTGGGGCTTGTCAGTGAGGTGTTTTCGAAAGATACATTGACTCATTTGCCAATGGGAAATATGGCGGTGGGACATGTAAGATACGGAACAACCGGAGGAAATACAAGAAATAACTGTCAGCCTATGGAAGTCAACCACCAGAAAGGAAAGATGGCGCTGGCACATAATGGAAATCTGACCAACGCATTGGAGCTTCGCAATAAGCTGGAATTATCGGGAGCAATTTTCCATACAACCAGTGATACGGAAACCATCGCTTATGTGATTACAAGAGAACGGCTTATGACGCCAAGCATTGAAGAAGCCGTCAGCAATACGATGAATTTACTGGAAGGCGCCTATTCGCTGGTGCTGATTTCTTCTACAAAGATGATAGCGGCAAGAGATCCATATGGGTTTCGGCCGCTTTGCTATGGAAAGACGGCGGACGGGGCATATGTGGCAGCCTCCGAAAGCTGTGCATTGTCAGCGGTAGGAGCCGAATTAATCCGTGATGTGCTGCCGGGAGAGATTCTGGTGTTTACAAAAAACGGTGTGGAATCAAGGAAGGAACACTGCAAAAAACAGAGACAAAAAACATGTATTTTTGAATACATCTATTTTGCAAGACCGGATTCTGTCATAGACGGCAGATCTGTACATGAATCCCGTATGAAAGCCGGGGCATTACTGGCAGAAAGTTATCCCCGATGCGCGGATGTTGTGATCGGCGTTCCCGACAGCGGACTGGATGCTGCATTGGGGTATGCGAGAAAATCCGGGATTCCTTATGGGATTGGGCTGATAAAAAATAAATATACTGGAAGGACATTCATTTCTCCGGGACAAGATGAGCGTTTGGACAAGGTCAGGATCAAGCTGAGCCCGGTCAGGACGGTAATCGACGGGAAAAGAGTTGTACTGATCGATGATTCCATTGTCAGAGGGACGACCAGCAAACGGATTGTAAAGCTTTTGCGTGATGCCGGAGCGAAAGAGATTCATATGAGAATTTCTGCGCCTCCGTTTTTATATCCCTGTTATTATGGAACGGATATTGACTCGGAAGAAAACCTGATTGCATGCCATCACAGCGTGGACGAGATTGCAAAGATAATAGGAGTAGATTCTCTGGGATATTTGCCGATAGAGAAGCTGAATCAACTGATCGATCATGAGGATTACTGTGCTGCCTGCTTTCAGGGGAAATATCCCACGAAAATCCCGGAAGATCTGCGTAAGGACCGTTTTGAAAGGAAACTGTCGGAACGGATTTGCAATAAAGAGGTGCAAGTATGATAAAAAGATTTGACAGAAAATTGATTTTATCCGATGGCAGCGAATACCGCGGTTACGGGTTTGGTTCCAGGATTGAAAAAATTACAGAGATTGTATTCAACACTTCTCCGGTAGGATATCAGGAAATACTTTCTGATCCATCCTATACGTATCAGACAGTCGTGATGGCATATCCTCTGATTGGCAATTACGGAATGGCAGAAGATGATTTTGAAACGGATATTCCAAGCATCGGCGGATTGGCGGTACGAGACTACAACGACGAACCATCCAATTTCCGCAGTAAATATACCTTATCGGAAATTATGGAGAAATATAACATACCGGGCATCTGTGGGATTGATACAAGAAAACTGGTACGTTCCATACGCGAGCTTGGAAGCCGAAAGGCATTGCTTACAGATATTGATACATCCCTGCAGGACGGACTTTGCAAATTGGATTTATATGATATTCCAAGGGACGCCGTATCGCAGGTAAGCCGGAAGGAAATTCAGCAATATCTTGTGCCTGATGGGAAGTATCATGTGGCTGCTATTGACTGCGGGATGAAACAGAATATTGTGAGAACTTTGAACCAAAGGGGATGCAGCGTGACAGTTTTTCCGTGGAATACTTCTGTGCGGGAGATAGAAAAGCGGAGACCGGACGGAATTTTTTTATCCAACGGACCGGGAAATCCTGCCGATGTGCAGACGGTCGTAGAACTGGTCAAAGAATTAAAAGGCAAATACCCGATATTTGGCATCTGCCTTGGCCATCAGATCATTTCTCTTGCATATGGAGCCAGGATTTATAAGCTGAAGTTTGGCCACAGGGGAGGAAATCATCCGGTGAAAAATCTGCAGACCGGCAAGATAGAGATTACGTCCCAGAATCATTCCTATGCAGTGGATGAAGGAAGCCTTGCAAATACTCGATTGAAGGCAACGCATCGAAATCTGCTGGATCAGACGGTAGAAGGCGCGGCCTGTGAGGAAGATAAGGTGTTTGGTGTGCAGTATCATCCGGAAAGCGCGCCTGGACCGCAGGACAGCGGCTATCTGTTTGATCGATTTATAAAAATGATGGAGGGAACAAAAAATGGCGAAAAGAACTGATTTGAAGAAAATACTTGTCATTGGTTCCGGTCCGATTGTGATTGGCCAGGCGGCAGAATTTGATTATGCGGGTACGCAGGCATGTCTTGCTTTGAAAGAGGAAGGCTACGAGGTTGTGCTGTGCAATTCCAACCCGGCAACGATTATGACAGATCTGACAGTTGCAGATAAAGTATATATGGAACCGCTGACTCTGGAATATGCGGCGAAGATTGTTCGTCGTGAGCGCCCGGATGCCATTGTGCCGGGGATTGGGGGACAGACCGGGCTGAATCTGGCAATGCAGCTTGAGAAAAAAGGAGTTTTAAAAGAGTGTCAGACGGAACTTTTGGGAACCTGCAGTGAAAGTATTGAACGGGCAGAAGACAGAGAACAGTTCAAAAAGCTTTGTGAAGAGCTGGGAGAGCCGGTGCTCCCATCTGCCATTGCGAATACGGCGGAAGAAGCCATAAGGGCGGCGGAGAAAATAGGATATCCGGTGGTGCTGCGCCCTGCATTTACTCTTGGAGGAACCGGCGGAGGCTTTGCGGATAATGAGAAGGAATTTATGGAGCTGATCAAAAACGCCATCGCTTTCTCTCCGGTTCATCAGGTCTTGATTGAAAAAAGTGTCAAAGGCTTCAAGGAGATCGAATACGAAGTGATCCGCGATGCCAATGATACGGCAATTACGGTCTGCAATATGGAAAATTTAGACCCGGTGGGAATACATACAGGAGATTCTATTGTGGTGTGTCCGTCCCAGACACTAACCAATAAAGAGTATCAGATGCTGCGGGACAGCGCATTGAAAATCATTCGTGCATTGAAAGTGGAGGGAGGATGTAATGTGCAGTTTGCGCTTGATCCGGATTCTTTTCAGTATTACCTGATAGAGGTAAATCCGCGGGTCTCCCGTTCCTCAGCCCTTGCGTCGAAGGCAAGCGGGTATCCGATTGCAAGAGTTTCGGCAAAAATCAGCGTGGGGATGACGCTGGATGAGATTATGCTGGTCAATACGCCGGCTTCCTTTGAGCCGGCATTGGATTACGTCGTGATAAAAATGCCGCGTTTTCCATTCGATAAATTTACGGATGCAAACCGAAAGCTTGGTACGCAGATGAAAGCTACCGGGGAAGTTATGAGTGTAGGCAGAACTTTTGAGGAAAGCTTGTTAAAAGCAATCCGTTCTCTGGAAACAGGCGTGGATCATCTGCGCATGGAAAAATTTGAAAAAGAGGATGTTCCTGTATTGATGAATGATATAAAAATCGGTACAAATGACAGAATTTTTGCGATTGCACAGCTGTTAAGACTAGGAATCCGCGTTTCAAAAATTTCCGGCCGGACCGGAATTGACTGCTTTTTCCTTAACAAAATGAAAAAGATTATAGATATGGAAACGGAACTGAAATCATACGCGGATGACAGGGAAGCTCTGTATCAGGCAAAGAAAGCAGGCTTTTCCGATAAGGCGGTGGCATGGCTTTGGAATAAAACGGAAACAGAAGTTTTTGAACTGCGCAGGAAATACGGCATATTTCCGGTTTATAAGATGATCGATACCTGTGCGTCAGAATTTGAAAGCTATGTTCCGTATTTCTATTCCACCTATGAGGAAGAAAATGAATCGGTAATCGAGAACAGAAAGAAGATCGTCGTGCTTGGCTCCGGCCCAATCCGTATCGGTCAGGGTGTGGAGTTTGATTATTCCACGGTACATGCGGTTAAGGCTATCAAGGAAGCCGGATATGAGGCAATTATTATCAATAACAATCCGGAAACCGTGTCTACAGACTATACTACATCAGACAAGCTGTATTTTGAACCCTTATGTGTGGAAGATGTTATGAATGTGATCGAGACGGAAAAGCCGGATGGGATTATCGTATCTTTTGGCGGACAGACTGCGATTAATCTGGCAAAGCCATTAGAAAAAAGAGGGGTAAAGCTCATGGGTGCAGATTGTGCAGCCATTGAAAGGTCTGAAAACAGAGATGCTTTTGAAAAGCTGCTGTCAGAACTCTCCATTCCGCAGCCAAAAGGACGGGCTGTGACAAATATGGAAGAAGGTGTAAAAGCGGCAGAGGAAATCGGCTATCCGGTATTGGTACGTCCAAGCTTCGTGCTTGGCGGAAGAGCCATGCAGATTGTGGCCAAGGAAGAACATCTGCGTCATTATTTAAAAACGGCCGTAGAGATTGATGAAGATAAACCGGTACTGGTCGATCAATACATCTGCGGCAAGGAAGTGGAAATAGATGCCGTCTGCGATGGAAAGGAGGTATTTGTTCCCGGAATTATGGAACTGGTAGAAAGGACCGGCGTTCATTCGGGTGATTCCATCTGTGTATATCCCACGTTCAGTATATCTGAAAAAGTTAAAGAAACGATTCTGGATTATGCGAGGAAATTGGGGGTTGGCATCGGCATTGTCGGTCTGTTTAATATCCAGTTTATTGTGGATAAAGAGGAGAATGTATTTATCATTGAGGTGAATCCGCGTTCTTCGCGGACAGTACCGTTTTTATCAAAAGCGACCGGATATCCTCTGGCTGATATCGCGACAAAAGTCATTCTTGGAAAGAACCTCAAAGCACAGGGGATTAATGAGATATGTCCGAAAGAAAAGCAGCGCTGGTATGTAAAAGTACCGACATTTTCCTTTTCCAAATTGAATGGCATGGATACATACCTTTCACCGGAAATGAAATCTACGGGAGAGGCCATCGGATATGACAGGAAACTTCACAGGGCAATGTATAAAGCCATGATTGCTTCCGGTATTCGTGTGCAGAATTATGGAACTGTAATCGTAACGCTTGCAGATGAGGATAAAGACGAAGCCCTTCCTTTGATAAGCCGCTTCTACGATATGGGCTTTAATATAGAAGCAACCTCTCTTACGGGAGAATATCTGAAACAGCATGGAATACGCACCCGTATACTGGGTAAACCATCGGAAGGCAGCAGTGAAATTCTGGATGCAATCCGGGCCGGATATGTCAGCTATGTCATCAATACACGTGCAATTCTTTCCGGCGTTCATTATGAAGACGGTGCGGCAATCCGAAGAGCGGCAACGCAGAACAATATTACCATGCTTACATCACTGGATACGGTGAGGGTGCTTTTGGATGTGCTGGAGGAAGTGACCATTGGTGTGTCTGCGATAGATGATGAATGAAATTAAATTGTGATGCAGGAAACTTTGTATATCCTTTACGGTTTATGGCAGGCTTTTTCAACAGAAGAATTAATATTATCGAACAGGAGATAGTCCTTTGGAAATTCAGACTTTTTCATAGTTCTGGATTTTACCGGACTGTCTCCTTCTTTTAACGATATCTGTTTCAGAACGCCGGGGAACAGATCAAAGGCTTTCGATCCCCATTCCAGAACTGCCTTTATGTATTTTCCTTCATGGATACCTTCATAAGCGGATGAATAGTCTTGCTGTGAATGATATAATAGAAAAATAACGAAGAAAGGACGGAAAACGGACGGTGATTGATCTGTATTATATTGAAGATGATCCCGATATTGCATTGATGGTAAAAGAATATCTGGAACAGAAGAATTTTAAAGTAACGATCTGTGAGACGCTTGCACAGGCAGAACAGGCATTAAAGGAGCATGTTCCAACCCTTGTTTTACTGGACTGGAATATGCCGGACGGCCACGGGGACAGTCTGTGCCAGTGGATCCGCAGGAACTGGAAAGAACTGCCCATTATTTTTCTAACCGTTCGCGGAGACTGTGTAGACATCGTTTCGGGTTTTAAAAACGGCGCGGACGATTATGTGGTAAAACCTTTTGAACTGGAGGTACTGTATTCGCGGATTCTGGCATTGCTTCGCAGAACCGGCAACGTGGAAGAACAATATCTTTCCTGTGACGGAATCAGGATGGACTTAAACCGACATACGGTCTCCTGTCATTCAGAGGAAATACCTTTAAGTGAGGCGGAATACCAGCTGCTTTTGTACCTGATGCAGAATAAGGGAAAGACGGTTACCAGGGAAAAGCTACTGGAACAAGTATGGGATGTAAACGGAAATTATGTGAACAATAATACTTTAACCGTTACTATGAAGCGTCTGAGGGACAAACTTTACCAGCCGAAGTGTCTGAAAACGGTCAGAAGTGTAGGTTACCGTATGGAGGACAGCTTATGAGCGGACAGAAAAATGTGTTGGTTACTTTTGGATTTGCAGCATCCGTCAGCCTGATTGCTGCTGCTGTTTCTGCTTTGTTTATTTCTTACTATTACAGCCGGCTTCCGTTTGATCTGTTAAATGTGATCTGCAGTGAAATTGTGGAGCAGGAGCCGGAAACAATAAACATCATTTCTGCAGTATTAAAGGAATATACAGCAGGAAGTCCTGAGGCAGCAGCAAAAGAAGATGTGTTATCTGTATTGGGATACTGTATCTCTGATTTTTCAAGTCTCACCGGTGAGCAGAATGTTTTGTTTGCGGCAGCAGGCTTTCTAACAGGAATTCTGCTTTTTATTGTCACTTTTTTGTATCGGAATAAAATGGAAGCCATACGGATTCGGGCTCTGGCGGAGTATCTGGAACAGGTGAATACCGGCAAAGCCGTCATTTGGTCGGTTTCCGGGGAGGACGATTTTTCCAAACTGGAAGATGAAGTATATAAGACCGTGACATTTCTGTATCGAACGAGAGATGTGGCAGTACAGGCAAAGAATGATTTTGCGGAAAATCTGTCCAATATTGCCCATCAGATCAAAACTCCGATTACTGCCATTTCCCTTTCTGCCCAGATGATGAAACAGAACGTTTCAGCTTCTTTCCGGTCATATGATACCATGCAGAGCAATAAGCATCTGGAACAGATAGAGAAACAACTTTTACGGCTGACTCATCTTGAGGAAGCTCTGCTGGTCCTTTCCAGGATTGACGCCGGAACATTACATTTACAAAGAAATGAGGTAGATGTCTACACGCTTCTTGTTCTTTCTGCGGATAACCTGCAGGAATTGCTTGCGAGTTCCCGTACTTCTGTTGATATACCGGAGCAGGGTGAGATGCTGGTGACTGCGGATCTGGACTGGACGATGGAAGCAGTCATGAATCTGATGAAAAACTGTATGGAGCACAGTCCAGGAGGAACGATTCACTGTTCCTATGCACAGAATCCGCTTTATGCAGAAATCTTGATCTGGGACGATGGGGAAGGATTTGCAAAAGAAGATATTCCCCATATCTTTGAACGATTTTACCGGGGGAAGAATGCAGGAGAGGGTGGTATTGGAATCGGGCTGGCTTTATCAAAAGAGATGATTGAACGTCAGAACGGAACTATACGGGCAAAAAATAGGCCTGACGGCGGCGCTCTTTTTGAAATTCGCTTCTACAGTCACTGAGTTGTAACTTTCATTTGTTATACTGTTTATTGTAGAAATCACAGGAACCCGTTTCCATGGATGACATGCAGGCAGATGAAAGGAGGAAATCAAAATGGAGATTTTGAAATGTGAGGGAGTCAGGAAGGTATATGGTTCCGGAGAGAATCAGGTAACGGCTCTTAACGGGATTGATTTGTCAGTCAGCAAGGGGGAATTTGTGGCGATTATGGGAGCGTCCGGTTCCGGCAAATCTACCCTATTGCATATTCTCGGCAGCGTGGATCAGCCCACAGAGGGAAAGGTTACGATAGATGGGGTTGATCTTTCCAGACTGAATCGGACGGAAGCGGCAATATTCCGGCGCAGAAAGGTAGGACTGGTATACCAGTTTTATAACCTGATCCCGACCCTTACGGTGCAAAAAAACATCCTTATGCCCCTCGCTCTTGATAAGAAAAAAACCAATCAGGAATATTTTGAAAAGGTGGTAAATTCCCTTGGCATTGCGGGGAGGCTTGATGCTTTGCCGAATCAGTTATCCGGAGGCGAGCAGCAAAGAACAGCGATTGCACGTTCTCTGATCTACCGCCCGGCTCTGCTTCTGGCAGATGAACCGACCGGGAATCTGGACCAGAAAAATTCCAAAGAAATTATTGATATGCTGAAGCTCTCCAACCGTAATCTGGAGCAGACCATTTTACTGATTACCCATGATGAAAAGGTAGCTCTGGAAGCAGGGCGCATTATAACGATTGAAGACGGGCGTATTATCAGTGACGAACGGCGGAGGTAATGAATATGTGGAAAGATTATTCATTGGGTTATATAAAAAACAACTGTTCTTCCAGCCTGTCCATGTTAATAGCTGCATTTATTTCCGCCCTGCTTTTATCCCTGCTGTGCGGGCTGTTTTATAATGAATGGAAATATGAGGTTGAACGGATTAAGCAGGAGGAAGGCAGCTGGCATAGCCGGATCACGGGGGAATATACAGAAGAAGATGTCAGAACTGTAAAAAATTTCGCCAATGTAAAAGATGCCGTAGTAAGTGACACAGGAGCTAACAGTGCAGAACCGGTATTGGATCTTTATTTTGAGGATCTGGGTTCCGTTTTTTCAGATACGCCCCATATTGCGCAGCAGATAGGCGCTGCACCGGAAAAAATTGATTATAATTATGGACTCCTGGCAATGTATCTGGTCAGAGACTCTGGTGATCCGGCTCCAAGACTGGTATTTCCGATGTTTATACTGATAACGTTTCTGGCTTCGTTCTCGCTGATTGTGATTATCCACAATTCTTTTGCAGTATTCATGAACGCACGGATTCATCAGTTTGGTATTTTTTCAAGTATTGGAGCCACGCCAAAGCAGATCCGGGCATGCCTTTTGCAGGAAGCGGCTGGTCTTTGCGCAGTACCGGTTATCGTTGGAAACCTGTTGGGTATTGCAGGCAGCATGGGGGTTCTGCAGATGATAAATATTCTGCTGGGCAGCAGCATCGCAGGACGACGGAAATCGGTTTTTGGTTATCATCCGCTGGTACTGGTATTGACATTGCTTGTAACGATGATCACGATATGGATCTCCGCATGGATGCCGGCCGGAAAATTAAGTAAGCTGACACCTTTAGAAGCGATCAAAAATACCGGTGAATTACAATTAAAGCGCCGGAAAAATTCTTATTTACTTACACTGCTGTTTGGAGTAGAGGGAGAGCTGGCCGGTAATGCATTAAAAGCGCAGAGAAAAGCTTTGCGGACGGCATCGTTATCCCTGATATCTGCGTTTCTGGCGTTTACGCTCATGCAGTGTTTCTTTGCTCTTTCCGCGATCAGTACAAGGGAAACTTATTTTGAAAGGTATCAGGAAGTATGGGATATCATGGTCACTGTCAAAGATGCGAATATGGACATTTTTGAAGAGACGGACCGTATTCAGAGGATCGACGGACTGGAAAATGTGATTGTGTATCAGAAAGCAATGGCAAAACGGATTATCACAGAGGAAGAAATAAGCGAAGACATGAAAGCCTTCGGCGGATTTTCTCATGCTCCCGAAGCGTTTGCAACAGAAATGTCTGGCGGATGGATGATAGATGTCCCGATCATAATATTGGATGATGAGAGCTTTCAGGTTTACTGTGAACAGGTCGGGTTTACAGCACAGCTCAAGGGGGCAGTTATATTAAACCAGATCCGGGATGTGACAAATCCGGATTTCAGGCATCCGAATTTTATGCCTTATATAAAAGAAGAAAATGATGCAAGTCTTTTAAGGCAGTCAGAGAATGAAACAATAACATTTGAGGTTCCGGTCCTGGCTTATACAGAAGAAGTTCCTGTATTAAGGGAGGAATATGCAAGTCCTAATGATTATGAGCTGGTGCATTTTATTCCGGTGTCTTTATGGAAAGAAATAAAGGGACAGATTGGAGGAATGAAAAAAGACAGTTATATCCGTGTTTTGGGTGGAGAAAATGCGTCGCTGGAAGAACTGAATATGCTTCAGGATAAGATTGCCCAGGTTCTCGGCGGGAAATATACCATAGAATGTGAAAACCGCATTAAGGAGTATGAAACAAATAACAGACAGATACAGGGAATGAAGGCTATCCTGGGAGGCTTTTGTATCCTGCTTGCGGTCATTGGCATCAGCAATGTGTTTTCCAATACATTGGGATTTGTGCGACAGAGGAAAAGGGAATTTGCAAGATATATGTCAATTGGACTGACGCCGAAGGAACTTAAGAAAATGTTCTGTATAGAAGCGGTGGTGATAGCCGGCAGACCGATTTTGATCAGTTTTCCGCTCGTAATCGCTGCAATCGCATATATGCTGAAAATGAGCTATCTTGAAGTGGGAGTGTTTATGGCAGAGGCGCCGTATATTCCGATCCTGTTGTTTATGCTGACGATTCTGGGTTCGGTGGCACTGGCATATTACTTGGCCTGGCGGAATGTACGCCGAATCAGTCTGGCAGAGGTTTTAGGCGATGATACGATGATGTAAAATCAGGAAATGCTCTCCCGGGGTATAGGTGTGTATTTTATCAGCCGGTGTTGGACAGAGTTGTCCGGACGGAGAACTTTGACGGTTCTCCGTCCGGGGACCGGGCATGCTGACCGCAAAAAACTTAAATTCCGAAAAAGCCGAATTCTCCCGAGGTGAAAAAATTCTGCAAATCAAAACAGCTTTCCTGCCTGCACATGGGTCTCATTTTCTTCTGCTGAAAAACTTTTAAAAATGTTTCTTGTGTTGATGGCAATCATAAGCGATACAACACCCGAAAATAAAACAACAGCATATTCACATCCTCTGCAAATTTCAAACAGGATACCATAGAATGTATTGCCCAACGGCTGTGCGCACATCGAAACGGTAAGAATGACGGCAATCACCTTGCCAATTAATTTTTGCGGTGTTTCTGTCTGCATAAAGGATATCATCTGTACAGTAAAAAGTGTTGAAAATACCATAATGACAAAGCAGCATATGGTTATGACAACATAATTTATGATCGCAGATGAAAACAGTACCAATGAGACGCTCATAGGAAATACACACGCTGCACAGGCGATTACAAGATTGCCCGATTTATGAATCGACAGTTTGTCTGCAAAAATGCCTGCTCCGATACCTCCTGCCAATCCGCCTGCCGCCAGAGCTCCTTCTGCAAAACCATATAGCCTGTTTGCCTGTGAAGCTTCTAAATTTAACACTTCCGTTATCAGATATGGAAGTGCGACCGTAATCATTGCAGCAAGGAATAAATTAATTCCGCAGATGACAAGAACAGCCTTTCCGATAACAGGCTTCTCCTTTCGGATAAAGCAGATACTGTCTGCAAAATCAGTTCTGGCGGTTTTTAAGATACCTCCATCTGAAGTTTGTCTCCGGAACGGTATTTGAATGAAAAGCTCCATAACTGCCGACATTATAAAGCAGACCGTGCAGACTCGCAGTACAGGTGTTAATCCATATGCACTGTATAAGACACCTCCAAGTACAGGACCTGTCAAAGATGAGAATGAGCTGATCGTATTGATAATAGAATTTGCCGCCATAAAATGATCCTGATGGATAAGCGCAGGGATGCTCGCCTGTACAGACGGCTGATATGCACCTGCAATACCATACAGGAGCATCAGTGTAATTGTCAGAAGAAGAATGAGGTTTGTTCCGTTCATAAGCAGGGAAAAGGTTATGATCACTGCCGCCGTAAAGAAATCCAGGATTACCATAATATTTCTTTTATTGACTCTGTCTGCTACAATTCCGCCAATGGGCGACAGCAAAATAGCCGGAATAAAAGCACACGCTGTAACTGTTCCGTAAAGCGCAGACGAGCCTGTCAGATTTAATAAATACAGCGGTAATGCAAATCTTATTGTTGCATTGCCAAACAAAGAGATAATCTGACCGATGACAACTAATGTAAAATCCTTTGAAAATAATTTTTGATTCAAACTTTAAACCTCCATTTTTTGTTTTCCGATGTCAATGTTTTCTTTGCCAGTTTTCTGCAGTCCTGATATTGTTTTTATATCTCTTTTCAGTACCGCACGTCGGTATGTATTTGTTTCAAAATATATCTGCCCATTTTACAGAGCAGAAATATTTAGAGTAATAGAAAATTCGCAGATTGTGCTTTCTATTGCTTGTTCTTTTGATAGATCGATGTCAGCTCTTGCAGTCTTTCTAATATTTCGCAGTCTACTATATCCAGGTCAAAGCCCTGCATCATCTGCCTGAACACCATAAACTTACAGCAGGATTCCTCTTCAGAACTGTCAAATATCATTGGGTTCATCCAGACATTTGCCGTAAGCAAAATCAGTTCTGCCAACTGCTCCGGGTAATCCGTTTTGATTGATCCGTCCGCGATACCCTGCTTAATAATCGGCAAAATATAGTTTGGCGCCGCGTTTTCCATAGTATCATGCAAGAGACTGAAAAGAAGTTTCGGATTATTGTGAAAATCCGGAGCCACTGTAAAAATATCATTCTGTACCGGCCGGCTGATGGATTCTCTGAAAATTGTTTTTAGCTTCTCTTTTCCACTGAGGTCAGAACGGTCACGAATGGCTGCAAGCATCTGATTAGATTCGGCTGTCATCCGGTCTGTAACAGCAACTAAAATATCCTCCTTTGACTTAAAATGATGATAGATAGCGCCTTTGCTGAGACCGCCTAAATTATTTATAATATCCTGAATGGAAGTATGTTCATACCCCTTTTCCATAAATAAGCGAAAAGCAACATCTAATATTAAATTAACGGTTTCTTCCGGATGCTTATTTCTTGCCATATTTCCTCAACTCCTTAACATACCTTCGGTATGTGTCTATCATATCATACTGCTGGTATGTTTGTCAAGCGACAGGAAGGAACTGTAAATATCATCGACTTGCGTTCATTTACAGATGATGAACACTTTTCCTGTACTGCAGCAATTCTTCCTCGCTGACGTTTTCTATGATCTGGTCGAGAAATGACAGCAGCTTTTTCTTGTCTTTTGGCAGCTGTCCATGAAATTGGTACGCGTTGGAAGCTCCCATTGCCGCAAAAATTGTTGGTATCTGCAAATTTTCTATAAGTGTCCGTATTTCTTTGTATTTTTCAAGTTCGCTTTCCTCCTGCCAGTTTCCGTGCTGTATTTCTGTATAAAGTTCAGAATCGGGATAAATCGTAAGCATATTTGCTCCAATGAGCACAGGGTGTGTCTGATTGCACAGCTCAGCTGTTAATTTTGCCCCCATTTCTCCACGTCCTGCCCCGGAAATGCTTACCAGATAAAAGAAATTGTAATGAATTCCTGCCGCATCCAGCCTGTGGCATTGTTCATAAATGTCCGCCGAAGTATATCCTTTGTTCATAAACCGCAGAGCTTCGTCGTCGCCCGTTTCCATTCCTATGGTCAGACCGTCATATCCCAAACCCCGCAGTCCGGCAAGCTGTTCACTGGTTTTAGAAGTAACATCTGTAATCCTTGCAAACGAGCCGATCGATTTTACTGACGGGAGATATTTGTGAATCAGCTCTGCTATCACGGCTAATTTGTTATAGGACAAAACAAAAGGATTGGCCCCTGTCAGAAATACACGACGGATACATTTGCTATTTAGGGCTTTGAATGTTCTTCTGGCTTCCCGTAAGTCAGATTCCATATGTTCCACAGGCGACATTCTGAATTTGAACGGTAAATCATGATACAACGTACAAAATTTACATTTGTGATGACTGCAGCCGACCGTTGTCTCTAATAAAAGTGATGTCGCTTCATAAGGTGGTCTCCAAATAGTTCCTGTGTAATGCATAAATACCTCTCCTTTACCTGCTTCTGCACTGCTTCCTGCAGATTTGGATATATCCGCAGGGTGTTTTTGTAACTGATACCAATTATACTTTTGTACATTGTTTTTGCAAGTACTGTACTTTTTTATAGTACATGTATATAAAAAGTACATTGATGTTTAAGAAAAGGTTTGTTATACTGTTTTAAAAGCGATGAAGCAGTGATCATAGCTGCAGTTTTTGTGAACCTTGTTGGTAATATCCGGGCCATGACGATAAAGTGACTTATTAATCAATAGACAGAGAGTAGATGAGCCGGCATTATGGAAAAAGAATAAGAGCGGATGGAATGAAAAAAAGTACATTGTCAGTCGAGCGCTGCAAGACTGTTTCTACCATACAAAAAATTTTAGGCGGGAAATGGAAAATTGAAATTATTTATTATATTGCCTTTCGGGATATACATCGCTTTGGAGAGCTGCGCAGACAGATCGGTGATATAACAGAATCCAGTCTGACAAAACAGCTGCGGGAATTAGAAGCAGACGGTTTCATTACCCGTTATGATTACAAAGAAGTTCCTCCCCATGTGGAATATAATCTGACTGATTTAGGAAAAAGCTTTATTCCTGTTTTTGAACATATGAAACAATGGGGAGAGGAGAATCTAAACATATAATCTTTTTCTTAAAACAGAGCCAACGGGACAACGCTGGCTCTGTCTTTTGGTTAAAGACCAATATCCTGTGAAAATCGCTCCGAATAGATTGCGCAGAGAATGATAGAATCTTTCATTCTGATTTGTCGCAATTTATTTACAGCGTTTCATAGTGGACCAGTTCATTGAAAGGAATACGCTGTGCAGTATGGCGCTCTGGATCGGCAGGCTTGCCATCAGCATATCCGATTGCCAGAATATTGACCGGTTCAAGAGTATCCGGAAGCTGAAATTCTTTTCTGATAACATCGGGCCTGAAATAGCAAATCCATACAGAACCTAATCCCAATTCAGTGGCTTCCATCATCATGTGATCTGTAAGAATAGACGCGTCTATATCGACTGTCTTTTTGTTATCAAAGGGGCGGGTCCATGCTTTGGCATGGTCGGAACAAACAATGATTGCCAGAGGCGCTCCATAAAGGTTTGCCGCTTTTCCGATTTTGCTCAGTCCTTTATCTTCCTGTACGACAATAAGACGCACAGGCTGAAAGTTAGCCGCCGTAGGCGCTGCGTGAGCGGCTGACAAAATTTTTTCCAGTTTTTCCGGCTCTACCTTCTGGTTCCGGTAACTACGGACAGAATAACGTGATCTTGCAGTTTCTAAAAAGTTCATAAGCGTTCCTCCTGTTAGTAAAGTTGATTTTCAGGTTTTTCTGTACTATAATTATATCGCAAACATAATAAAAGACAAGAATGTACTTTTTAGATATATACTATCTAAAAAGTAAGTTAGGAGAAATTCTGTGAGTGTAAATTGTAAAAATAGTTATAACTGTCCTGTAGAAGCTGCGATTGACTTGATAGGCGGGAAATACAAATCCGTTATTTTGTGGCATCTCATGGGTAAAACTTTACGATACAGTGAACTGCATAAATTAGTTCCCAAAGCAACTGATAAAATGCTGGCGGGACAGCTGAGAGAACTTGAAAAGGATGGACTGATAAACAGAAAAGTCTATGCTGTCGTTCCTCCCAAAACAGAGTATTCGTTAACAGATTTCGGCAATACGCTGGCTCCTATCTTAGATGCCATGTGCGACTGGGGCGCAGTTTATTTAGAAGAGGCGGCCTCTTCTTCTCATTTCTCATAATCCGTGCAAGGAATATGAACTTTTATTTTGTTTGCCTGCTTTCCCAGCTGCACAGGCCGAGAAGCCTTGGCACAGCGTGAGTGCGCCGGTGCTTTCCGACCTGTATACTCGAATGAAAGGAATAAAAGACTGAAGATGAAACAGAAGAATATTTTTTGTGTACTGCTCTTAATGGTCACGCTGATTCTTTCCGCCTGCACGGACGGCTTGGCGGATATAACGGAAACCATGATATCATCGCAGGAGATTTCTGCCGGTGATGCGAAGGATCAAGAGAGGGTCTTGCTACAGGATTCTGAAAATGATCAAAAATTCCGATATGAAGATATCCCGCCATACGAGGGGATCGAAAGTATTGATGTGAATCATGGAATTCCGTTTTTTACTGCAGAAGAACTTACAACGGATGTTTTTGAAGAATACAGCGATCTGGATGAACTGGGACGCTGCGGCGTGGCATTTGCCAATATATGCCGGGAGCTGATGCCCACAGAAGAGCGGGGAAATATCAGCAGCATAAAGCCCAGTGGGTGGCATTCAGTGAGATATGATGTGATTGCTGAACAGTATCTTTATAACCGCTGTCATTTGATTGGATACCAGCTTGCCGGTGAAAATGCGAACGATAAAAATTTGATTACAGGGACCAGATATCTGAATATAGAAGGGATGCTGCCGTGGGAAAATCTGGTGGCAGAATATGCAGAGGAGACAGGAAATCATGTACTGTACCGTGTTACGCCCTGTTTTGAAGGAAATCATCTGGTTGCTTCCGGGGTGCTGATGGAAGCTTACTCTGTGGAAGACGAAGGAGCGGGAATCTGTTTTAATGTATATTGTTATAATGTACAGCCAGGCGTAATTATTGATTATGCGACAGGAGAGAGCAGCCTGGATGAATCCTGGGTACCGGCGGAGAATCGGCAGGAATATGATTATGTCCTTAATATCAATACCAGAAAATTTCATGATCCGTCCTGCGCAAGTGTTGAGGATATGAATGATAAAAACAGAGATTATTTTACCGGTGATCGTGAAAAACTTATCGATGATGGCTACAGTCCATGCAGCCGCTGCAATCCATAAAACGAAAAAACAAATGGAAATTCTGATTCAGAATTTCCATTTGTTTTTCCGGCGTTTCCAGCTTTTGTAATGTTTTCGATTCTGGCTCCCGAAAGAGTGTTTCTTTTCTCTCCAATTCTTCCATCTTTTGACAGGATTCAGTTCTATGTCGCGACTTTTCGCAATCTTCCATATCAGAAGAACAGCAGTTAACGATAACAGAACCGCGCAGACGGCAATTCCGGCGATGCGCAGATTGATTCTGATCAGGCGTATATCCGTGTCGGAGGGGGAGTTTGCTGAAGATTCAGAGTCCGAAAGAGTCTGTTCTTCGTCTTCTGTTTTCTGAAAATCAAATTCCTGAATCTCACTGTCCGACAGCGTCAGATTGACAGAACCGACAGACTGCCCTGCATAAGTGTAATTTAATGTGGCGATGATACCGGAGTCATCCGCGTCCTGAAATTCAAGCTGTGCAGCAGCATCAGTGAAATCAGTATTCACAGGAAGAACCACATATCCTTCATGATCCATTTCAATCAGGGGGGCGGAAGTGCCGAAGACGGAATCGCCGGTATCAAACAATTCGCCCTGACCGATAGCAAAATTCTTTTCATTTTCGGAAATATTCAGCTTTTGAAAATTCTCACTGGCATAATTCAGAAGATTGGCGGTGTCTGTGTACATGGGCACTCCGCGTTCGCTGGTGCCCTGTGTTTTCATGGTAATGACAACCAGATCCATACCGTTTCTGGTGGCACAGGTGACCAGTGTGTTCAGCGCGACGGTCGTATAGCCTGTTTTGCCGGCGAATACAGTGTTATCCAGAAAACGTGAAGTCTTATAACCGGAAATCATATAATGATGGTTGTTCATTAAAAGTTCTTCGCTTTTTTTATTAGTAGCGCGAAGTACATAGCGTGAAGTGCTGCTGATCTGGCGAAATTTTTCATATTTAATGGCCTCTCTTGTGATCAGCGCCATATCGTGAGGACAAGTGTAGTGCTCTTCGTCCGGAAGTCCGTGAGCATTCACAAAATGAGTGTTGGTACAGCCCAGCTCAGCGGCCCGCTTGTTCATCAGATCGGCAAATTCTTCCACAGAGCCGGAAATCTGTTCCGCGATAGCATTGGAACATTCGTTGGCAGACTCCAGCATGATAGCATAGAGACATTCTTCAACGGTCAGAATCTCTCCCTCATCTCTGGCAATATGGCTGCTGGCATAATCAATAGAATATACAGCATTGTGAGAGAAGGTGACTTCTTCGTCCATATCCAAATTTTCCAGAGCCAGAAGTACAGTCATGACTTTGGTAATACTTGCGGGATACAGCTGCTGGTCAATGTTTTTGCTGTAGAGAATGGTTCCGGTTCCGGCTTCCATGACTATGGCGGATTCTGCATAGACCTGTGGTCCTGCAGGCCAGTTTTCCCAGGAATTAGACTGAATCTCCATATTATAACGTACTTCGGATTCGACAGCGGGGTCTTCCGCTGCGGAAACAGAGGGCGAAAAGGCCACAGAAAAACAAAGTACGGATAACAGTACCATTTTTTTATATTTATTAATTCGATTCATTTTTACCTCTATTCTAAAATACAGCATCTACAGCGCTGCTTTATAAGCGCTGTAATCTCATATCATCGGTATAAAATACAAGAAATTACAGGATTTTACAGATCCATTTAAGATTATAGTTTATTTGGAAAACCGGTGCAAGGCCATAGAAAAAAATTTAATAATCTGTTTACAAAGTGTGATGCTCCGGTTTTCTGTCCGGTCGGGCCGTGTCAGAAAAGCCTTGACAGATGAGCGTTTTTGACTTTATAATGGCTTTTGTAAATAAGAAGAAAAGCTGTGACGAAGACAGTAGGGATTTTTGGAAATTGACAGCGAGCCGGAGGCGGTGGAAGTCCGGTAAGAGTACAGGATCCTGAATATCACTTCTGAGCTGCAGGCTGAAAGTGTATGCGAGTAGGCACTGACGTGATCCCTACGTTACAGGGGACGCATATGCTGGTATGTTGTAAGAGGTGGTTGATTTGAGCGCGTTAATTGTGGCTCCGTCCTGTTACAGGACGGAGCCTTTTTTGACAGCGGCGGGGCTTTAAAACAGCATCTACCCGTGCGGCGCGGGGAAGAATTTCATGCCACGAATGGGGAATGAAAATCTTCCAGATAAAGGAGTGCCGTCCGGGAGGATGCGGAACTATAATAGGAGGTTATGAAGCATGTACAACAAAGTCAACACAGATATGAACTTTGTGGAACGTGAAAAAGAAGTGGAAAAGTTCTGGAAAGAGAACGATACGTTCCGGAAAAGTATGGAACGCAGAAAAGACGGTCCGACCTATACGTTTTACGACGGTCCGCCAACGGCGAATGGAAAGCCGCACATCGGGCATGTGCTGACGCGCGTGATCAAGGACATGATTCCCAGATACCGGACCATGAAAGGTTATATGGTGCCGCGAAAAGCAGGCTGGGATACTCATGGACTTCCAGTGGAACTGGAAGTGGAAAAGCTTCTGGGGCTGGACGGCAAGGAGCAGATTGAGGAATACGGGCTGGACCCCTTTATCTCCAAGTGTAAGGAGAGCGTCTGGAAGTATAAAGGTATGTGGGAAGATTTCTCCGGTACGGTCGGATTCTGGGCGGATATGGATGATCCCTATGTGACCTATCACGATGATTTTATCGAGTCAGAATGGTGGGCTTTGAAAACGATCTGGGACAAAGGACTTTTATATAAAGGTTTTAAAATCGTTCCTTACTGTCCGCGCTGCGGGACGCCGCTGTCTTCTCATGAGGTGGCTCAGGGATATAAAGACGTAAAAGAACGCTCTGCAGTGGTGCGTTTTAAAGTAAAGGACGAGGATGCTTACATCCTGGCATGGACAACTACGCCCTGGACGCTTCCGTCCAACGTGGCGCTGTGTGTCAACCCGGCGGAAAATTATGTGAAGGTGAAAGCATCAGACGGTAAGGTTTATTATATGGCGGAGGCGCTTCTGGATACCGTGCTTGGGAAACTGGGTACAGAGGAGACGCCTGCATATGAAGTACTGGAGCGCTATACCGGAAAAGATCTGGAGTATAAAGAATATGAACCGTTGTTTGACTGCTCGGCAGCCGTGGCGGAAAAACAGCGCAAAAAAGGCTATTATGTGACTTGTGACACTTATGTCACGCTGACTGACGGTACAGGTGTGGTACACATTGCTCCGGCATTTGGTGAAGACGATGCCAATGTAGGAAGAACATACGATCTTCCATTTGTGCAGCTGGTGGACGGCAAAGGCAATATGACGGAAGATACGCCGTTTGCGGGATTGTTTGTAAAAAAGGCAGATCCGGAGGTATTAAAGGATCTGGACGCCAGAGGGCTTCTGTTTGACGCTCCGAAATTTGAACACAGCTACCCTCATTGCTGGAGATGCAGTACACCGCTGATCTATTATGCGAGAGAGTCCTGGTTTATCAAGATGACGGCTGTGAGAGAGGATCTGATCCGCAACAACAATACGATCAACTGGATTCCGGAAAACATCGGCAAAGGCCGTTTTGGCGACTGGCTGGAAAATATTCAGGATTGGGGTATCAGCCGTAACCGTTACTGGGGTACGCCTCTCAATGTCTGGGAGTGCGAGGGCTGCGGCCATATGGAGAGTATCGGTTCCAGAGAAGAGTTAAAAAAGATGAGCGGCAATGAGGCGGCTTTGACTGTGGAGCTGCATCGTCCGTACATTGATGAGATCACCTGTGTCTGTCCGAAGTGTCAGGGGATCATGAGGCGGGTACCGGAGGTGATCGACTGCTGGTTTGATTCCGGAGCCATGCCGTTTGCACAGCATCATTATCCGTTTGAAAATAAAGAACTCTTTGACAGCCAGTTCCCGGCGCAGTTTATTTCTGAGGCAGTAGATCAGACACGCGGATGGTTCTATTCCCTGCTGGCGGAATCAACGCTGCTATTTAACAAAGCGCCTTATGAAAATGTTATCGTTCTTGGCCATGTACAGGACGAGAATGGACAGAAGATGAGTAAGTCAAAAGGAAACGCAGTGGATCCGTTTGACGCGCTGAAGACCTACGGCGCAGATGCTATCCGCTGGTATTTCTACATCAACAGCGCGCCCTGGCTGCCGAACCGCTTCCACGGCAAGGCCGTACAGGAAGGACAGCGCAAATTCATGGGCACGCTGTGGAATACTTATGCATTCTTTGTACTGTATGCGAATATTGACAATTTTAACGCTGCAGAATATAAACTGGATTATGAGGCTTTGTCCATCATGGACAAATGGCTGCTGTCCAGATTGAACACGGTGGTCGGTGAAGTCGACCGTGATCTGGGCAATTACCGGATTCCGGAAGCGGCAAGAGCTCTTCAGGAATTTGTGGATGAGATGAGCAACTGGTATGTGAGAAGAAGCCGTGAGCGGTTCTGGGCTAAGGGCATGGAACAGGATAAAATCAACGCCTATATGACGCTGTATACAGCTCTGGTGACGATTGCAAAAGCGGCGGCGCCCATGATTCCGTTTATGACGGAAGATATTTACCGGAATCTGGTGTGCAGTATAGAGAAAGACGCACCGGAAAGCGTGCATCTGTGCGATTTCCCGCAAGTCCATACAGAGATGATTCATAAAGATCTGGAAGCCGCCATGGAAGAGCTTCTTGATATCGTGGTTCTGGGCCGGGCGGCCCGCAATACGGCGAATATCAAGAACCGCCAGCCGATCGGGACGATGTATGTGCGTGCAGATCATGAACTGGATCCGGTATATCAGAACATCATCACAGATGAGCTGAATGTAAAAGAAATTGTCTTCAAAGAAGACTTAAGTCAGTTTACCAGCTACACTTTTAAACCCCAGCTCAAGACGGTGGGGCCGAAGTACGGAAAACTCCTGAATGGCATTCGGACATATCTGTCAGAGATCGACGGGCAAAAAGCGATGGAAGAACTGGAAACAGCTGGAAGCCTGTCATTTGACACAGGCGGGCAGAGCGTGGTATTATTAAAACAAGATCTGCTCATTGATATGGCTCAGATGGAGGGTTATGTGACAGAGGCGGACGGTCAGGTGACGGTGGTTCTCTGCACGGATCTGAGTGAGGAGTTGATTGAAGAAGGATTTGTCCGTGAGATCATCAGTAAGGTTCAGACCATGCGCAAGGAAGCCGGATATGAGGTTATGGACCGGATCCATGTTTACAGTGAAGGAAACGATCGGATTCAGGAGCTTATGGAAAAGCACAGCGATGAGATCAGGAAAGATGTCATGGCATCCGATATCCTGTTTGCACAGGCAAAAGGATATGTGAAAAAATGGAATATCAATGGGGAGACTGTTACACTGGGTGTAGAAAAGCAGTAAAAGGAGGCATACGATGGCCAAGAGGACTTTTAACAAAGAATTTTTTGTCAGGAGTGTAAAGTACAATGTACGTACACTGTTCCGTACAGAAATCGAGGAGGCAAGTCAGCAGCAGATTTTTCAGGCAGTGGGCTATGCGGTAAAAGATGCGATCATGGATGCATGGATCGCAACACAGAAAGAATACGAGAAGAACGATCCCAAAATTGTATATTATATGTCCATGGAATTTCTGATGGGCAGAGCACTGGGCAATAATCTGATCAATCTGACTTTTTATGATGAGGTAAAAGAGGCACTGGAGGAAATCGGACTGGATCTGAATGTGATTGAGGATCAGGAGCCGGATGCGGCGCTTGGCAACGGTGGTCTGGGCCGTCTGGCAGCGTGTTTCCTGGATTCTCTGGCGTCTCTGGGTTATGCGGCTTACGGCTGCGGCATCCGTTATCGTTATGGAATGTTTAAGCAGAAGATCGAGAATGGTTATCAGGTGGAAGTTCCGGATATGTGGCTGAAGAACGGCAATCCTTTCGAGCTGCGCCGTCCGGAGTATGCAAAGACGGTCAAGTTCGGCGGTTATGTGAAGATCGAGAACAAAAACGGAAAGAGCCATTTTATTCAGGAAGGTTATCAGTCCGTACTGGCAGTGCCGGTCGATCTGCCGGTGGTAGGCTACGGCAACAATGTGATCAACTGTCTGCGGATCTGGGATGCAGAGGCTATCAATTCCTTTGAGCTGAACCATTTTGACAAAGGTGAGTACAACAAGGCCGTAGAACAGGAAAATCTGGCACGCAATCTGGTGGAAGTGCTTTATCCAAACGATAACCATATGGCGGGTAAAGAACTGCGACTGAAACAGCAGTATTTCTTTGTATCTGCCAGCGTACAGGCAGCAGTGGAGCGCTATATGCGTTCTCACGACGATATTCACAAGTTCTATGAAAAAGCGGCCTTCCAGCTCAATGACACGCATCCGACGGTGGCAGTGGCAGAGCTTATGCGTGTACTGATGGATGAATATGAACTGGAATGGGATGAGGCCTGGGAAGTGACCACAAAGACCTGCGCTTACACCAATCATACGATTATGGCTGAGGCGTTGGAAAAGTGGCCGATTGAACTGTTTTCCAGACTGCTTCCGCGTATCTATCAGATCGTGGAGGAGATCAACCGCAGATTTGTGATCGAGATTCAGAAGAAATATCCGAACGACTATGAGAAAGTCAAGAAGATGGCGATCATCATGGACGGTCAGGTAAAGATGGCTCATCTGGCGATTGCCGCCGGTTATTCAGTCAACGGTGTGGCAAGGCTTCACACAGAGATTTTGAAGAATCAGGAGCTGAAAGATTTCTATGAGATGATGCCGGAGAAGTTCAACAACAAAACAAACGGTATTACGCAGAGACGATTCCTGCTTCACGGCAATCCGCTGCTGGCAAAATGGGTGACCGGCCATGTTGGAGACGAGTGGGTTACGGATTTGTCCAGGATCAAAGGGCTTGCGGTCTATGCGGACGACGAGAAGGCGCAGCATGAGTTTATGAACATCAAGTATCAGAACAAGGTGCGTCTGGCAAAATATATTAAGGAACACAACGGGGTGGATGTGGACCCGCGCTCTATCTTTGACGTACAGGTAAAACGTCTGCACGAGTACAAGAGACAGCTTCTGAACATTCTGCATGTAATGTATCTGTACAATCAGATCAAAGAGCATCCGGAGATGGAATTTTATCCGAGAACCTTTATCTTCGGCGCCAAGGCGGCAGCAGGTTATATGAGAGCAAAACTGACGATCAAGCTGATCAACTCCGTGGCGGATGTGATAAATAACGACGCTTCAATCAATGGAAAGCTGAAAGTAGTCTTCATCGAAGATTATCGTGTATCCAATGCGGAGTGGATCTTTGCGGCGGCAGATGTATCCGAGCAGATTTCCACTGCTTCCAAGGAAGCCAGCGGTACCGGCAACATGAAGTTTATGCTTAACGGTGCGCTGACGATCGGTACCATGGACGGGGCTAATGTGGAGATCGTGGAAGAAGTGGGCGAAGATCACGCGTTTATTTTCGGTATGAGTTCTGACGAAGTTATTGAGCTGGAAAAGAAAGGCGGTTATGATCCGTCTCAGCTGTTTAACACAGACCAGGATATTCGCCAGGTGCTGATGCAGCTCATCAACGGGCAGTACTCGCCTAATGATCCGGAGAAGTTCCGTGAGCTGTACAACTCCCTGTTGGTTGACGGCGGATATAACAGACCGGACCCGTATTTTATTCTGAAAGATTTCCGTTCCTATGCGGAAGCACAGAAACGTGTGGAGGCTGCTTACAGGGATGAACAGGGCTGGGCAAGAAGTGCAATTCTGAATGTGGCATGCTCCGGTAAATTCAGCTCCGACCGTACCATTCAGGAATATGTGGATGAGATCTGGAAGCTGGATAAAGTGACTGTAGAGCTTCCCGAAAACTAAAAATAACTGAGGCCGTGCGGAAGTCTCCTGCGCGGCCTTGTGTTTTGAAAACGGGGGGAAGGGCTCTCTCTCCCATAGCATCTCTTTATAACAAAACGTTTATATACGTTATGGAACATTTCATAGTTTATTAAGTATACATTTTCTCTTCCGCTCATAGACTTGTAAGAGGGCCTTGTATGAAGAGATTATTGACGAATATGACGGCAATCGGATTTCTTGTTCTGTTTCTTCCCTATACAGTGACGCTTCTAATCAACGGAAGACAGGGCATACATAAGGAAGAAGAATTGCCGGAACTGGAATATGAAGTGTTATCCTGTATGATGCAGGAAGATTATTCCTGGATGGAAGAGGGGACGCTTGATCTGATGGCGGTTTTGTACCGGACAGAGTGTGTGCGGACAGGAGATCAGAAAGATCATGATACAGAGCTTAATCCGGAAATATATGACAGAAATTACAGTCGGATGTATGATGCGGTTGTGAGGACAAAAGGTCAGGTTATTACGGTCAGCGGAGAATACCGCGAGCTTCCCTATCATGCGATCAGTGCGGGCCGAACCCGGGAAGGCACTTTGCTGGGAGAAGAATATGCTTATGTTCTGGCGTCAGATTGCCCCCATGATAAAGAGTCGGAACAGTTTTTTAAAAGATACCGGGTTTCACAGGATGCGGTACTTGAAATTCTGGGATCGGACTTTCATCTGAAAGAGGCAGAAATAGAAAGAGATTCTTCTGAATATGTGACGCATGTATTGTCAAAAGAAAAAGAATGGCAGGGAGAGGCGTTTCGGTCGCTGCTTCATCTGCCATCCAGCTGTTTTTATATGGAAGAAAATGAGGACGGAATTTATGTGACCGTGAAAGGAAACGGGCATGGATTTGGCATCAGCCTGTATACGGCCAACTACATGGTGCAGGAAGGCGCCGGCCTGGAAGAAATTATTCAGAAATTCTATCAGGAGTCAGCATGTATAACGATACCCTAATCTGGTAAAAATATGGATCAGAGGTGATGTTATGCATAAGAATCAAAAAGGATTTTTGATCGCGCTGTGCCTCTGCTTGCTTTCTTTATCCGGAGTATTCGGAGTATATCAATATCGGAAGGGGCTGTCTTCTGAACCGCAGAAGGAAGAACAAAAGCAGAACCTTCAGGTGGCGGAGCAGGAAGAACCGGAGAAAGAAGCGGCAAATTCAAGAGGTGCGGTCGCACAGGCAGATACAAAAGAGAAAGAAGCAGAACAGGCAAAAATTGATACCGAAGAGGACATTTATGAAATAGGAGAAGCCGAGCTGGCAAAAGCAGAGGATCAGGAGGAGGAGACAACTCCTGAGGAAGAGCCGGCGGAAGAAAACACGGCGGAAAATGAAGAGGAAGAAAAGACAGAAGAGGAAGAAGTAGAAGAAACAGGAGGAGAGGTTCAGTCAGATCGGCTGTCTTTTTCCGAGAACAGTAAACTTTTGTGGCCGGTTAACGGCGATGTGATACTGAATTACAGTATGGATAAAAGTATTTATTTCTCCACATTGAACCAGTACAAATATCATCCGGCAGTTGTAATCAGCGCACCGGTAGGAAGCGAAGTGCAATGTGCGGCAAAAGGAAAAGTCAGCGAGATTTCAGTAGACGAGGAGATCGGTACTACTGTATATATGGAACTGGGTGACGGTTATGAAGCAGTTTACGGACAGCTTAAAGAAGTAGCGGTAGAAGAAGGCGATATAGTAGAGCCGGGCAGGCTTCTGGGATATGTAAGCGAACCGACCAAGTACTATACACTGGAAGGAAGCAACCTGTATTTTCAGCTGCTGAAAAAGCATGAACCGGTAAACCCTATGGGATTTATTGAATAAAAATAAGGGGCTGCGTTTGGTGGCAGCCCCTGTTTTTACATACATGCAATATAAAACATGACGATGAAGTGACACATACTTCCACCCATTACAAAAAGATGGAAAATTTCATGAGAACCGAAATACTGGTGTCTGGCATTGAAAAATGAAAGCTTCAGTGCATAGATGACACCGCCGACGGTATAGATAATGCCTCCGGTAACAAGCCATACAAAAGCTGTAGTCGGCAGGGAGGAGACTAATGGGACCATGGCAAGAACACAGAGCCATCCCATAGATATATAAATCAGGGAGGAAAACCATTTGGGGCAGCTGATCCAGAAAGCTTTAATGAGGATGCCTGCAACGGCTGTTCCCCATACCAGGATCAGAAGCGGATATCCGACCGAATCCCGAAGAGGGATTACACAGACAGGAGTATAGCTTCCGGCGATTAGGATGAAGATCATCATGTGGTCGATCTTACGAAGAAGCCGGTTGATCTTTTCTGATATATTCAGCGTATGATAAATGGTGCTTGCTCCATAAAGCAGGATCATGCTCAGTGCAAAGACGGTAAGAGCGGGAACCGCATGCCCGCCGTTGTGATAGGCTGCCAGCAGAAGAAGCGGAGTTGAGGCAACAGCAGCCAGAATCATACCAATAAAATGGGTGATGGCGCTTCCTGGGTCTTTAATAGAAAGGGTCATGATAATACCTCCTGAATAAAATTGCAGTTCATATAGAAACCATATAATATAGTATTAAAAACTATGTATTGATTTATTCGTATTATAACACATTATCTGGAAAATGCAAGTGTTTTTATAAACAAGAGAGGATTCATATAATAATGATGGAAAATTTAAAATTTGAAAAACTGAATATTTGTCCGGAGATTATCCGGGCAGTGGAGGATATGGGCTTTGAGGAACTGACACCGATCCAAGCACAGTCAATTCCGGTTATGATGTCCGGCTCTGATTTGATTGGACAGGCACAGACAGGAACCGGAAAGACGGCGGCTTTTGGAATTCCGCTCCTTCAGAAACTGGATCCGGAGAGCAGAAAACTGCAGGCAGTGATCCTGTGTCCGACCAGAGAACTGGCGATTCAGGTGGCAGAGGAACTGCGTAATCTGGCAAAGTATATGCATGGAATCAAAGTTCTGCCGATCTATGGGGGACAGGATATCAGCAGGCAGATTCGCTCTCTGAAAGGCGGCGTGCAGGTGATTATCGGAACTCCGGGAAGGGTCATGGATCATATGCGCAGACATACGGTCCGATTTCAGGATCTGAAGACAGTGGTGTTGGACGAGGCGGATGAAATGCTGAATATGGGATTTCGTGAGGATATCGAAACCATTTTAAAAGATACTCCCCAGGAGCGTCAGACTGTTCTGTTTTCTGCTACCATGCCCAGGGCGATCCTGGAGATAGCCGGTACGTATCAAATGGATGCAGTGCACATAAAAGTGGTAAAAAAAGAGCTGACCGTTCCCAATATTGAGCAGTATTATTATGAAGTGCGTCCTAAAAACAAGGATGAAGTACTCTGCCGTCTTCTGGACCTTTATGCACCAAAGTTGAGTCTGATTTTCTGTAATACGAAAAAGAAGGTAGACGAACTGACGCTGGAGCTTCAGAACAGAGGGTATTTTGCCGAGGGGCTGCATGGAGATTTAAAGCAGATGCAGAGAGACCGCGTCATGCAGGGATTTCGGGATGGTAATACAGATATCCTGGTGGCTACGGATGTGGCTGCTCGCGGAATCGATGTCGATAACGTGGAAGCAGTGTTTAATTATGATCTGCCGCAGGATGATGAGTATTATGTACATCGCATCGGACGGACCGGGCGCGCAGGCAAAACCGGAAAATCTTTTACTTTTATTGTCGGAAGAGAAGTGTATAAGTTAAAAGATATTGAACGTTACTGCAAAACCAAGATCAAGGCGCAGCCTGTTCCGTCTCTGGATGATGTGGCAAATATGAAAGTAGAGCATGTATTTGCAGAACTGGAAAGGACGATGAAAGAAGAAGATCTGTCTTCAAGCATTCGTACGATCGAAACATATCTGAATCAAAGCGATTATACGGCGATGGATTTGGCGGCCGCATTTTTAAAGGCAGAACTGGGAGATTCTCTGGAAGAGCAGAAGGATGATCTTATGTCAGATTCTTATCAGTGGGAATCCGAAGGCCGCAGGAAAGGAAAAAAAGACAAGACGAAAATGGTACGCCTGTTTTTGAATGTAGGGAAAAAACAGAAGCTCAAACCCGGAGATATTCTGGGAGCAGTTGCTGGAGAATCCGGAATGCCCGGAAAATATGCAGGCTCTATAGACATGTATGATAAATATACGTTTATAGACGTGCCTCATAAATACTATAAACAGGTTTTAAAATCCATGAAGAATAAAAAGATCAAAGGAAACCGCATCTATATGGAAAAGGCGGAGACAAAATAGACAGAAAAGGGGCTGTCGCACTAACGATTGAAAAATCGTGAATCGACAGCTTCACTTTTGCTGTTTTTATATTTGATTTTTAGAAAAAGCTCCGTATTATTCTGTTATTCTATAAAAAGGGCATACTTTAATAA
>CATOPL010000026.1 GCA_951802115.1 uncultured Lachnospiraceae bacterium
TATTAAAGTATGCCCTTTTTATAGAATAACAGAATAATACGGAGCTTTTTCTAAAAATCAAATATAAAAACAGCAAAAGTGAAGCTGTCGATTCACGATTTTTCAATCGTTAGTGCGACAGCCCCATTTTTCAATATGAGAAGGCTTATACAGCGGAAAGAAGTGCTGATGTCCGTGGGCAGGAAAACGCTGTGTCATACGGATCAGACCTGGCGGATATTGGAAATATCGGAGTCGATCATCATGGAATAGTTCGTATAGTAAACCACAAAGCCGGGCTTGGCGCCATTGGGCTTTTTTACATGTTTTTTTTCTACGTAATCAATTTCGATTTTATCTGCTCCCCGGTTGCTGGAATAATAAGCAGCAAGTCTGGCAGCTTCTTCAAATGTGCGGTCCGGCAGTTCTTCGCCGTTCGTCTGAACGATCACATGGGAACCAGGTGCACCTTTGGCATGGAACCACCAGTCGTTTCCTCTGGCAGTCTGAAAAGTCAGCTCGTCATTTTGCAGGTTGTTTTTTCCCACGAACATGTGATATCCGTCTGCGGACAGATAATGAAAAGGCTTTGAAGTGATCTTTGGCCGTTTGTTTCCTGGATTTCTTTTTTTGATGTAACCGGATTCCATTAATTCTTCTCTGATCTGTACAAGATCTTCTTCCTGAAGAGCGATATCCAGTGCGGTCTGAACCGAACGAAGATGTTCGATTTCAGAACCGGTTTCCTGCAGAAGTTTGGTGACTGCCTCGCAGGTTCTTTTTAGTTTCCCATACTTATCAAAGTATTTTCTGGCATTTTCCTGGACCGGGATTTGAGGGTCAAGGGGAATGGTAATGTTTTCATTTGTATAGTAGTTCAGTGCTTCAAAGCTTTTGCTTCCTGCTTCCACATTGTATCCGTAAGTGTTGATCAGTTCTCCGTAGACGCGGTATTTTTCTCTTTTCTCTGTATCTTTTAATTGTTTTGCCTGTAAGTCGTATTTTTTAATGTTTCGTTCCAGCGCTGTCTGTACGATCCGCCGCAGATCTGTGGATTTTTGCCGGATGCGCGTCAGAGTATTCTTTTCTGCATAATATTGTTCCAGCATTTCCGACACAGAAGGGAATGCTTCCTGCCTGCAGTTGCTGTAGAGCGTGAGCGGAAGACAGGAAAATTCAATCGGCGTTTTTTCACGGTAATAGATAGCGGGCTCATAGTCTCCGGCTTTCAGAGGTTCTAAAAAACGGACCAGGGTCCGATAGAGGTGAATCAGTTCTTCCTGTTCGTAAGAGCTGGCTCCGCGGTCAGAATCCAGAGAAGACAGGGCGCAGATTTCCTCGGCAGCAACAGGACTTAGGCCGGTCAGAGAGGTATAAAGCGCGGTGGAAAGTTTTGCGTTCTTTTTACTTATCAGGTCAGTAAAGGGATTCTCTGTGATATCCAGAGGATTTGCTTTTTCCTGCGTGGCAGGGATAAAATATTCCCGTCCGGGCAGTACCTCCCGAACAGAACTCATCTGAGCAGACACATGTTTGATGCTGTCAATGATCTGCCCGGTATCTGAACAGAAAATAATATTGCTGTGTTTTCCCATAATCTCAATAATCAGATATTTGCGACAGAGATCTCCCATTTCGTCCAGATGCTCGATTTCAAACTTCAGGATCCGTTCCAGGGACGGCTGTCTGACCGAAAGGATCCGTCCGCCGTTTATGTGTTTTCTGAGCAGCATGCAGAAATTGGGGGCGGTCAGAGGACTGGGCTTGTTTCTTTCTGTCAGATAGACCAGCGGAAGGCTTGCGCTTGCTGAAAGTAAAAGCCGGTAAATGCCTTTTTTTGATTTGATTGTCAGAAGGAGCTCATCTGCCTCCGGCTGTGCGATTTTGGTGATCCGTCCGCCGGTCAGATGTTCCTGCAGTTCATGTGCTATGCACGCGATGGTAATGCCGTCAAATGCCATATTACTCTACTCTCCTTTGTCACCCGCCTGTCTTCTGGAGCGTGTGTCCCGTACCATTATAATTGACAAGATTTAGAAAATCAACTATAATAAATACGACTATGGCGGACACATGCTGCGCCGGTACGACAAGGATGATTGGTATGATAAAAAGTATGACAGGCTTCGGCCGCTGTGAGGTTTCGGAAGGAGACCGCAAAATTACTGTTGAGATGAAGTCCGTGAATCACCGTTATCTGGATGTGAGCATGAAAATGCCGAAGAAGCTGAATTTTTTTGATTCAACTGTCCGTGCTGTTTTAAAAGGATATATCCAGAGAGGAAAAGTAGATGTTTATATCAGCTACGAGGATTTGAGCGAAGGCAGTGCGGCGTTGATGTACCATCAGGGGATTGCTGCTCAGTATGTGGAGTATTTCCGTCAGATGGAAGAACAGTTCGGTCTGAAAAACGATATGCAGGTGTCGGTTCTTGCGCGCTGTCCGGAAGTTCTTGTGATGGAAGAACAACAGGAAGATGAGAAGGAAATCCGACCTCTGCTGGAGCGTGCAGTGCATGGAGCCTGCGAGAAATTCGTTGAGACGCGTATTCATGAAGGGGAAGCGCTGAAAGATGATCTTATGCAGAAGCTCGATGAGATACTGGAGATCGCGTTGTTTGTGGAAGAGCGTTTTCCGAAGCTTCTTGCAGAATACCGGCAGCGGCTGGAGACAAAAGTCCGCGAGCTGTTTGCAGATGCACAGATTGATGAGAACAGGCTGATGACAGAGGTGACGATATTCGCAGATAAGATCTGTGTGGATGAAGAGATCGTGCGCCTGAAAAGTCATGTAGAGGCGATGAAAGAGGCACTGCAGACGGGCGGAGGTGTCGGGCGCAAGCTGGATTTTATTGCGCAGGAGATGAACAGGGAAGCGAATACAACGCTGTCAAAAGCAAATGATCTGGAAGTATCCAACCGTGCGATTGACCTGAAGACACTGATTGAGAAAGTGCGGGAACAGATTCAGAATATAGAATAGGATAGAATATGGCTAGAGAGGGAATATTGATTGTGGTATCCGGGTTTTCCGGTGCCGGCAAGGGTACGATCATGAAAGAACTGACGGGCAGGTATGAGCAGTATGCTCTGTCTGTGTCGGCAACAACCCGTACTGCAAGGCCGGGAGAAGAAGAGGGGAAGGACTATTTTTTTAAGAGCCAAGAAGAATTTGAGCAGATGATATCCAATGGCGCGCTGATCGAATATGCGTGTTATGTTGGCAATTATTATGGAACACCGAGAGCTTATGTGGAAGAGATGCTTCTGCAGGGAAAGGACGTGGTTCTGGAGATAGAGATTCAGGGCGCCCGCAAGATACGGGAACAGTTTCCGGAAGCGGTGCTTTTGTTTGTGACGACAAAAGATGCTCAGGTACTCAAAGAACGGCTGATGAAAAGAGGGACTGAAAGCCGGGAAGTGATTGAGCAGCGTCTTTTGAGGGCAGTACAGGAATCAGAAGGAATCGAGGAATATGATTATCTGGTGGTCAATGATGAACTGGATGCGTGTGTTGAGCAGATCCATTCGATCATTGAGGGCGAACATCGGAGGATTCGTTATAATATGAAGCTTGTAAGTAAAGTAAGAGAGGAACTGAGAAGCTTTGCGAAAGGAGAATAATTTATGCTACATCCGTCTTATACAGACTTAATGAGAACCATCAACAGTGAGGCAGAGGGTGACACACCGACAGTGAACAGCCGGTATTCCATTGTTCTGGCAACAGCTAAAAGGGCGAGACAACTGATTGCAGGAGAGGAGGCATATGTAGACAGCAAAGGGAAGAAACCGCTTTCCATCGCGGTCGAAGAAGTCAGCAAGGGGTTTGTGACGATTGAGCCGGAGACGGAGGCAGAAGAGTCAGCAGAGGGAGCGGAAGCAACAGAAGTTTCTGCTGAAGAAGACCTGATGGAGCATCAGGCGGACACTATGGATTGGGAGGAAAAGCAATGATTGTAAGAGAAGGCAAAAGCGTATTCAAAGGAGTTGCCATCGGCAGTATTTTCGTATACCGGAAAGCTGAAAAAGCAGTGAATAAGGTGGAAATCGAAGATACTGCAGCAGAGCTGGCCCGTTTTGAGGCGGCCAAGGAAAAGGCGATGGAGCAGTTAAAGGGTCTCTATGAAAAAGCGCGGGTCGACGTGGGCGAAGAAGAGGCAATGATCTTTGATGTTCATCAGATGCTTCTGGATGATCTGGACTATAACGAATCCATTACCGGCATTATTGAAAACGACAAAATGAACGCAGAATATGCGGTATTTATGACCGGCGAGCAGATGGCAGCCATGTTTTTGAGCATGGAAGACGATTATATGCGGGGACGCGCGGCAGATATTCATGATATATCCGACAGACTGATTTCAATCCTTAACGGAACCCAGGTGAGTCCGGAGGCAATGCCGGAGCCGGTGATCATCGTGGCAGAGGATCTGGCTCCCAGTGAAACCGTGCAGTTTGACAAGAGCAAGCTTCTGGCGATCGTTACACAGAAGGGTTCCGCCAATTCTCATACAGCAATTCTTGCCAGGACAATGAATATTCCGTCCCTTGTAACAACTGACATTGAGATTGAGCAGCAGTATCATGGCAGACAGGCGATTGTGGACGGCTTTGCAGGCCTGATTTATATCGATCCGGATGAAGCAACTCTGGAAAAGCTGACAAAGAAGAAGAAAAAGGCAGACGAGCAGAGAGCGCTTCTTCAGGAAATGAAAGGCAAAGAGACCGTCACAAAAGGCGGCAAGCACATTCATCTGTATTCCAATATTGGCGGAGTCGGTGATGTGGATGCAGTTCTTGAGAATGACTCGGAAGGTATCGGCCTGTTCCGCAGTGAGTTTTTATATCTGGGGTGCGACGATTACCCGAGCGAAGAGGTGCAGTTTGAGGCTTATAAGACCGTTTTGTCCCGCATGGAGGGCAAAAAAGTCATTATTCGTACACTGGATATCGGTGCAGATAAGCAGATTGACTATTTTGATCTTCCCAAGGAAGACAATCCGGCTCTTGGCTATCGTGCCATCCGTATCTGTCTGACCAGAAAAGAAGTTTTTAAGACACAGCTTCGTGCGTTATTCCGTGCATCTGCTTTCGGTACGCTGGGAATCATGTTCCCGATGATCATTTCCGTCAAAGAGATCGAGCAGATCAAAGAGATCGTGGAGGAAGTGAAGCTGGAGCTGGCAAGGGAGGATGTGCCGGTAGGTGAAGTGGAGCTTGGTATCATGATCGAGACGCCTGCGGCAGCAGTTACCAGTGATCTTCTGGCGCCGCATGTGGATTTCTTCAGCATCGGAACCAACGACTTAAGTCAGTATACGCTGGCGATTGACCGTCAGAATCAGTCTCTGGATAATTTCTTCGATCCGCATCACGAAGCGATCCTGCGTCTGATTCAGATGACGATTGAGAATGCACACAAATATGGTGCATGGTGTGGAATCTGCGGCGAGCTTGGAGCTGATGAAGAGCTGACTGCAAAGTTCGTACAGATGGGTATTGACGAGCTGTCCGTATCTCCGGGATATACGCTGGAGCTGCGGAAACGTATTCGTGAGTGCTAAATCGAGTCAAAAGTTGAACAGGCGGTTTTGAGGCCGAAATTAACATCACTTCTGTAATTTAAAATTTTAAATATAAAGGAGAAAAAGACATGAAATCATTTACTTACACTATTCAGGATGAACTTGGAATCCATGCAAGACCGGCAGGAATGCTCGCTAAGGCGGCAGCAGGCTGCAAAAGCGTTGTGACTCTTGACAACGGAACCAAGAAGGCGGACGCAAAAAGGCTGATGGCGATTATGAGCATGGGTGTAAAAAAAGGCCATACGGTTACAGTTACAGTGGAAGGTGAAGATGAGGATACTGCAGTTACTGCAATCGAGGAATTCTTCAAGACGAATCTGTAAGAAAAAAGAAAAAGTTGGGCTGCCGCAGGTCGCGGCAGCCTGTTCCTTTTCGCGGATATGATAAAGGATGAAAAAGATGTCCATACTAAGTCAAAAAGAATCTCTGGAGGTATCAATGACCGTTGAACAACTGACAGCATATGAGCTGATACAAAAGGAGCAGATCCCGGAGCTGAATTCTACAGGATATCTGCTGAAACATAAAAAGACCGGTGCAAGGGTGGCGCTTTTGGAAAATGAGGATGAGAATAAGGTATTCACGATCGGATTTCGCACACCGCCGTCGGACAGTACAGGAGTCCCGCATATTATGGAACATTCGGTATTGTGCGGTTCTGATGAATACCCAGTGAAAGATCCATTTGTGGAGCTGGTAAAGGGATCGCTGAATACCTTTTTAAATGCTATGACTTATCCGGATAAAACAGTATATCCGGTGGCAAGCTGCAACGATCAGGATTTTCAGAATCTGATGCATGTTTATCTGGATGCGGTATTTCATCCCAATATCTATCGGGAGGAAAAGATTTTCCGCCAGGAAGGCTGGCACTATGAGCTGGAGTCTGATGAAGCGCCTGTTATCTATAATGGTGTTGTCTACAATGAGATGAAAGGTGCGTTTTCCTCGCCGGAGGATATGCTGGACCGGGAGATCATGACGACTTTGTATCCGGACACTCCGTATTTTCATGAGTCCGGCGGTGATCCGAAACATATACCGGAGCTTACGTACGAAGATTTTCTGGCATTTCATCAGAAGTTCTATCATCCTTCCAACAGCTATATCTATTTGTACGGCAACATGGATATGGCCGAGAAACTGACCTGGATGGATGAGCATTATTTGAGCAAATATGAGTATCTTGATGTGGATTCTTCGATTGAAAAACAAATGCCTTTTAACGGCGTACGGGAGCGGATTGTGGACTATCCGATTCTGGCGGGAGAATCCATAAAAAATCAGACCTATCTGTCTTACAATGTGGTAGTAGGCGATTCTCTGGATGCAGAGCTGTATCTGGCTTTTCAGGTGCTGGAGTATGCGCTCTTATCCGCGCCAGGAGCGCCTCTGAAACAGGCGCTTTTGGATGCAGGAATAGGAAAAGATATTCTGAGTTCTTACGAAAACGGGATTGCGCAGCCGTATTTTTCGATTATTTCCAAGAATGCGGATCTGGAACAAAAAGAGGCGTTTCTGGATACGATTAAAAAAACACTGACTGGAATTGTGGAAAACGGATTTGACCGCAGAGCGCTGCGGGCGGGGCTGAATTTTTATGAATTCCGCTACCGGGAGGCAGACTTTGGAAATTACCCCAAAGGTCTGATGTATGGTCTGCAGATGTTTGACAGCTGGCTTTATGATGACACGAAACCGTTTCTCCATCTGATCGCACTCGACAATTTTGCATTGCTGAAAAAACGGCTGGACAGCGGATATTTTGAAAAACTGATAAAGACCTGGCTGCTTGATAATACGCACGCAGCGCTTTTGATTCTTCGTCCGGTGCCGGGACTGGAGACGCAGGAAAGCGGGCGTGTAGCCGGGAAGCTGCAGGAATATAAAGACGGACTTGATCAGAGAGCGGTAGAAGAGCTGATAAAAAGTACCAGGGAGCTGAAAGCGTATCAGGATGAGCCGTCTTCGCAGGAGGAACTGAAGAAAATTCCCATGCTGAGACGGGAGGATATTAAAAGGGAGATCAGGCCGTTTGTCAATCAAGTATGGAGCGTTGATGAGACGACACTTCTGCACCAGGATGTTTTCACAAACGGTATCAGCTATATTCGCCTGCTGTTCGATGCGGACCGGCTTCCTTTATCTCTCGTTCCCTATATGGGGATTTTAAAGCATGTGCTTGGTTTTGTGGACACAGAAAATTACAGTTACGGCGAATTGTTTAATGAGATCAACTGTCATACGGGAGGTATCAGTTCTGCGGTAAATATCTACGGGAATATGCAGGAGCGCGAAACGTATCGCGTCATGTTTGAACTGAAGACCAAAGTTCTTTCCGAAAAAACGGATTTTGCTTTTGCAATGATGCGTGAGATTCTTCACCGCACAAAACTGACGGATAAAAAACGTCTGTACGAAATTATTGCGCAGATGAAATCACGATTGCAGATGTATCTGACTGCCTCCGGTCATTCGGCGGCGGCCATGCGTGCAATGGCAGGGTTTTCCGAGTCGGCACAGTTAAACGACCGGCTCAGCGGTATTGCCTTTTATCAGATTATAGAAGAGCTGGAGCAGCATTTTGAGGAACGTTCGGAGGAACTCATCCGGAAGCTCTCGCAGGTGATGCAGTATATTCTGCGTCCGGAATGTCTGACTGTGAGCTGCACTTCCCGGAAGGAAGGCTTAGAGGCGGTAAAAAAAGAAATTCCGGCCTTGAAAAAAGCGTTATATACCATGCCGTTGCCAGAGTATTCTGAACAGGAAAAAGAGATGCCGAAACCGCGCAGAGAAGGTATCATGACTCCTTCAGCCGTTCAGTATGTGGCCCGTGCAGGACATATCAGCAGTTATACCGGTGCTTATCGGATTCTGAAAGTGATCCTGAGCTATGATTATCTGTGGACTCAGATTCGGGTAAAGGGCGGCGCATATGGCTGTATGAGCGGTTTCGGGCTTTATGGGGACAGCTATCTGGTATCTTATCGGGACCCGAACCTGGGACAGACCAACGATGTTTTTGAGAAAACGGCGGATTATGTTGAGCGGTTTGACGCAGGGGAAAGAGATATGACGAAATATATTATCGGTACGATCAGTGAACTCGATACCCCTCTTACCCCTGCAGCAGAAGGAGCGCGTTCTATGTCTGCCTGGCTGACCTGTACAAAGGAAGAAGATCTGCAGAAGATCCGGAACGAGGTCCTGGATGCGGTTCCGGCAGATATCCGCGCGCTTGCCGGCGGGATCCGGGAGCTTTTGGATGAGGAATGTCTTTGCGCTATCGGAAATGAGAATCGTATTGAGAAAGAAAAGGAGCTGTTTGACCGGACGTTCAGTCTTTTTCATTCCTGATCTGTTCACCGGCTGCAGGACTGCGGAAAGAAGAACAGCAGAAAGTGATAATAAAATATGAATGAACAGAAAAAATCAGGCTTTGTGACATTGATCGGAAGACCGAATGTGGGAAAGTCCACTTTGATGAACCAGCTGATCGGACAGAAGATCGCTATTACTTCTCACAAACCTCAGACTACCAGGAACCGGATACAGACGGTTTATACCTCTGAAAAAGGACAGATTGTGTTTCTTGACACACCGGGTATTCATAAAGCAAAAAATAAGCTGGGAGAATATATGGTGCTTGCTGCGGAACACACGCTGAAAGAGGTTGATGTGATACTCTGGCTTGTGGAACCGACCACATTTATCGGAGCGGGAGAGCGGCATATTGCAGAGCAGCTCGCCCGCGTCCGCACTCCGGTCATCCTGATTATCAATAAAATCGATACAGTGAAAAAAGAAGAGATTCTTACTTTTATCGACACCTATCGTAAAATACTGGATTTTGCGGAGATTGTTCCGGTGTCTGCGCTCAAAGGAACGAACAAAGATACGCTGATCGAATTGATTTACAGATATCTTCCTTATGGCCCCATGTTTTACGATGAAGACACGGTGACGGACCAGCCCATGCGCCAGATCGCAGCCGAGCTGATACGGGAAAAGGCTCTGAAACTTCTGGATGAAGAGATTCCGCATGGAATCGCTGTATCGATTGATATCATGAAGCAGAGAGACAGAGGGAATCTGTGGGATGTTGAAGCGACTATCATCTGTGAGCGAGATTCTCATAAAGGCATTATCATAGGAAAGGGCGGAGTCATGTTGAAAAAAATCGGTTCTGCCGCCCGTTATGAGATTGAAAAGCAGCTGGAATCTAAAGTGAATTTGAAGCTGTGGGTGAAGGTGAAGAAGGACTGGAGAGATTCTGACTTTCTCATAAAAAATTTTGGATATGACAAGAAGGAAGTATAGGACCGGACTGCTTCGGGGACTCTAATGTTACACAGAACAGAGGAAGCGGAGGTTCAAAAGATGGACAGTTGGAATCGATTTGCACACACCGGGGATATACGAGATTATCTTGCATATAAGACAGAGGAGATAAAGGCGGGAAGGATGGTAGAAAAACATGAGCAGTCAGACCTGTATGGTGACAGGTATCGTTTTGTCTGCCGCACCAGTGGGTGAATATGATAAGCTGGTTACCTTGCTGACGAAGGAACGCGGAAAGCTTCGGGCATTTGCCAGAGGAGCGAGAAGACCGGGCAATCCGCTGATGGCGGCTGCAAATGTATTTGCATTTGGAGAATTCCAGATATATGAAGGAAGAAGTTCTTCCGGCATCTCTCAGGCATTTATAAAAAACTATTTTGAAGAGTTGATGCAGGATTTTGAGGGAGCCTGTTTCGGTCAGTACTTTCTGGAATTTGCAGACTATTATACACGGGAAAACGCAGATGGCAAAGACTATCTGCGGCTGGTCTATCAGTCACTGAGGGCTCTGTCTGCACCATCTCTCCCGAGGCTTCTGGTGAGGTACATATATGAATTGAAAGCTATGGTATTCAGCGGTGAATGTCCTCAGACCTTTGAACAGTTTCAACACTGGAATCTGCATGAGTCTACTCTGTATGCGCTTCAGTATGTAGTCGCGTCTCCGCTGGAGAAACTCTATACGTTTACGCTTCGGGAAGAAGTGTTCCGGGAATTTAAGGACGTGATCTCCTGGATGAGAGAGCATTATGTAGAGTACAGGTTTAAGTCGCTGGAAATACTTGAAACTTGTACGTAGAGAGTGTATAATGTTCGCGTATGCAATGAGCAGATACTCTTGAAATATGCTGTGTCTTATTTGGCGTGATAACTGTTTTCCGGCTGTGCACGATGCTTGTTTTTTCTGACCGGGCTGTATTGGAAATCTCGACACAGCCCGTTAGGCGTGTTCATCTGTGCCGGATTTCTGGCAAATGGTGACGCAGATTTGACGGAAAGCATTTTCAGCCATTGGGAAAGCACAAGAGCACAGACACATACGCCGAGGAGGATAAATGAATGAAAAGGTATTTAACAATTTTTTGTGCCCTGTTTCTGGCACTTTCCATGACTGCCTGCGGTTCGTCCTTTGAACCCTCTGTGACCTCTCTGTATGTCCAGAAAAACGGAAAACTTACATATGCAGTTGTGGAGAGCTTTGAAAAGGAATATTACAGTCTTTCTGAGTTTCAGTCCATGATTGACCGGGAGGTTGATACCTGCAACAGTTACTACAGTGAGCCGGTCATATCCGTTGAGCGTCTGGAAGTGGAAAACGGAACGCTGTATCTTCTGCTGAATTTTGCCAATGCTGATGCTTACAGCAAATATAATGAAGAATATTGTTTTGTCGGCACCATAGGAGATGCACTGAGCGAAGGTCAGTCTTTTGATATCCTGTTTAAAGATGCTGATTACGAAGAGTGTACAGCTGCCGATGCGACGCAGAAAAAGGAAGATCAGGTGCTGATTCTTCAGGAAGAGGGCATCGTTCAGCTGGAAAGTACTGTAAAATATGTCAGCAATAATGTGGAGATTATTTCGGAGCATATGATAGAGGTAATGCCGATTGAAGAACAGGATGAGTTTGCCTATATCATATATTGACTGCCTGCCTTAGACAAACCGTGCAGGTTGTCTTCTGCGGGCGCTTTTTGCAGGTGAAGCAGGGGCTGTGCCGGGGCCTGGAGAATATTGCCGGCAGGTAGGAAAACAGTGACTGTACAGAAACCAGCCGGTTTATGGCTGCAGTTATTTGAAGCCGGCAGCAGAATTAAAAAAGTGAGGAGATAATTGAATGAAAAAGACGATGGACAAAATCGAATCTCTGGCAAAGAACAGAGGATTTGTATATCCGGGCAGCGAGATCTATGGAGGTCTTGCCAACACCTGGGATTACGGCAATCTTGGTGTGGAGCTGAAAAATAATGTGAAAAAAGCCTGGTGGCAGAAGTTTGTACAGGAGAATCCTTATAATGTGGGCGTGGACTGCGCCATTTTGATGAATCCGCAGACCTGGGTGGCGTCCGGGCATCTTGGAGGATTTTCGGACCCGCTGATGGACTGCAAGGCGTGCAAAGAACGTTTTCGCGCGGATAAGCTGATTGAAGATTATATGGCGGAGCAGGGTATTGAGGTCGAAGGGGCGATTGACGGCTGGTCTCAGGAAGAGATGAAAAAATATATCGATGAACACGATATTGTCTGTCCCAGCTGCGGGAAAAAAGATTTTACAGATATCCGTCAGTTCAATCTGATGTTCAAGACCTTTCAGGGTGTGACGGAGGAAGCGAAAAATACGATTTATCTTCGTCCTGAGACGGCGCAGGGTATCTTTGTCAATTTTAAAAATGTACAGAGAACATCCCGCAAGAAAGTTCCCTTTGGTATCGGACAGATCGGAAAATCTTTCCGCAATGAGATCAGTCCCGGCAATTTTACGTTCCGTACCCGTGAGTTTGAACAGATGGAACTGGAGTTTTTCTGCAAGCCGGGCACAGATCTGGAATGGTTCCAGTACTGGAGAGGCTTCTGCCGTGACTGGCTGTTAAGCCTGGGAATCAAAGAAGAAGAGATGAGACTGCGCGACCATTCTCCGGAAGAGCTTTGTTTCTACAGCAAGGGTACAACAGATATTGAATTCCTGTTCCCGTTTGGCTGGGGAGAACTGTGGGGAATTGCAGACCGTACGGATTATGACCTGACTCAGCATCAGAATGTATCCGGTGAAGATATGAGCTACTTTGATGACGAAATCAAGGAGAAATATGTGCCTTATGTCATCGAGCCGTCTCTGGGTGCAGATCGTGTGGTTCTGGCTTTCCTCTGTTCCGCCTATGATGAAGAAGAGCTGGAAGGCGGCGATATGCGGACTGTACTGCGGTTCCATCCGGCATTGGCACCGGTGAAGATCGGTGTGCTTCCGCTGTCTAAAAAGCTGGCAGAAGGAGCAGAGAAGATCTATACGCAGCTTTCGGGAAAATATAACTGCGAATATGACGACAGAGGGAATATCGGCAAGCGTTATCGTCGCCTGGATGAGATCGGAACGCCGTTCTGTGTGACCTATGATTTTGAATCTGAGACAGACGGCTGTGTGACGGTTCGTGACCGTGATACGATGGCGCAGGAGCGCGTGAAGATTGAAGAGCTGGATGCATATTTTGCAGATAAGTTTATTTTCTGATGCTTGTCTGATAACTGGAAATATGATACAGTAAATGAGTACGGCGTCTGCGCGGGCGGATGCGGAATCTTACAATGTGGAACTTTAATATGGAGGTATGAAAATGAAAGGTAACATTATCGTAGGTCAGTCCGGAGGACCGACCGCAGTCATCAACTCTTCTCTTGCAGGTGTGTTTTCTGCTGCCAAAGAGCTGGGAGTTAAAAAAATCTATGGTATGCATCATGGTATCCAGGGCTTTCTGGCAGAGGATATCGTGGATCTGTCTGAGTATGTAAAAAATGATGCGGATGTTGAGATTTTAAAGAGAACTCCGTCTGCTTTCCTCGGCTCCTGCCGTTATAAACTGCCGAAGATCGAAGGCAACGAAGAAGTTTATGATAAAATGTTTGAGATCATGGACAAATATGAGATTGAGTGTCTGTTCTACATCGGCGGCAATGATTCCATGGATACGATTAAGATGCTGTCTGACTATGCGGCGCAGAAGGGCAAAAAGCAGCGTTTTATGGGTGTTCCCAAGACCATTGACAATGACCTTCCAATCACGGATCACTGCCCGGGTTACGGCTCTGCGGCAAAATATATTGCGGCTTCTTTAAAAGAAGTGATTCGCGATAATTCTTCATTCGGTATTGAGAAGCCGACTGTACTGATCTGCGAGATCATGGGGCGTCATGCGGGCTGGCTGACCGCTGCAGCAGCGCTTTCCAGGGATGAAGACTGTGAAGGTCCGGATCTGATCTATCTTCCGGAGAAAGTTTTTGACTATGATGATTTCCTGGCAAGAATCAAAGATCTGTCTGTAAAAAAGAGTTCTGTTGTGGTAGCAGTTTCCGAGGGTGTAAAGCTTGCTGACGGACGTTTTGTATGTGAGCTCGGCGGCGGCGCTGATTTCGTTGACGCGTTTGGACATAAACAGCTGTCCGGCTGTGCAGTGACTCTGGCAAATAAGATCGCAGCGGATACAGGTCTTAAGACCCGTGCGATTGAGTTTTCTACGCTTCAGAGAGCCGGTACTCATATCGCTTCTCTGAACGATATCAATGAGGCGTTCAATGTTGGTCATCTGGCATGCAGGGCTGCCGATGAAGGAAAGACCGGCATGATGATTACGATTGAAGTGACGAAGAGAAGCCCGTATGAAGTGACCTACGGAATTCATGACATTCATCAGATTGCCAATGTGGAGAAGCCGGTTCCGGCAGAGTGGATTTCTGAAGACGGAACGGATGTACTGCAGGGTTATGTAGATTATGCAAGACCGCTGATTCTCGGCGAGCTGACTCCTCTGATGGTGAACGGCGTGCCGAAGCATCTGGTGCTGAAGAGAGATACGTACAGATAATTATACAAAATCCCAATCTTTAAAAGACAGAAGGAACCGTTGCCGGAGTATGCCTGAAAATTACTTTCCGTTAACTGGTGTGCTGATCCGTTTCTATTTCACCAAACGAAAGCGTATAGCCGGCGGAATGGAATGTTCAGACATACTCCGGGCAGAAGTGCATTTTGCAGCGGTACCTTCTGTTTTTGTATTAATGAAATCTGCAGAAAATAATCTGTCAATGAAGGGTGAAGAAAAGGTTTTGCGTACCGGATCTTATGTTCCGGTATCGGCTGACAGAGTTGAAAAGTCAGACAGGTCTTGTTCAGAGGATTTGTGTCTACAATGGAGGATGCCTGAAATTGTGAAAATCATACAAAGAATCCGGAAAAACAGGTTGACTTTTTTCTAAAATATGGTATGCTATTTATGTGCGCAGAGGGAACCTACGGTTACACGATGCGTTTTTTTTTCGCAAAAGATGAAATAATCTGTTATTTTTTGTGAAAAACACCAAAAGCATGGGACATGCATTTGGTGAGCTTTGTTTTAATTAATATTTATTTTAGGAGGGCATGTGATGGCAAAATGGGTGTATCTTTTTAAAGAAGGAGATGCCAGCATGAGAAATCTGCTGGGTGGTAAAGGGGCAAACCTGGCAGAGATGACAAACCTTGGATTACCGATCCCGCAGGGATTTACTGTGACCACGGAGGCTTGTACAGATTATTATGAGAGCGGCGAGCGGATCTCTCATGAAGTAGAGGAGCAGATCATGGCGGCGCTTGTATTCCTGGAGGGACTTCAGGGCAAGAAGTTCGGCGATACGGAGGATCCGCTTCTGGTATCCGTTCGTTCCGGAGCCAGAGCTTCCATGCCGGGTATGATGGACACGATTCTCAACCTGGGTCTTAATGATGTGTCTGTGGAAGGGTTTGCGAAAAAAACCGGCAACCCGAGATTTGCCTATGATTCCTATCGTCGTTTTATTCAGATGTATTCAGACGTTGTCATGGAAGTTCCGAAGTCTTACTTTGAGAAGATCATTGACGAGTTAAAAGAAGCCAAAGGCGTACATTTCGATACAGAACTGACTGCCGAAGATCTGAAAGAGCTGATCAGCCGGTTTAAATCAGTTTATAAAGAGGCAAAGCAGGAGGATTTCCCGCAGGATCCGAAGGAGCAGCTCATGGGCGCAGTCAAAGCAGTGTTCCGTTCCTGGGACAATCCCCGGGCGATTGTATACCGTCGTATGAATGATATCCCGGGCGACTGGGGAACCGCAGTCAACGTACAGGCGATGGTATTTGGAAATATGGGAGATACATCCGGAACAGGTGTTGCATTTACCCGCAATCCGTCTACCGGTGAAAAGGGGATCTATGGTGAGTACCTGATTAACGCTCAGGGCGAGGATGTGGTGGCAGGTGTACGTACACCGCAGCCGATTACCAAACTGGCGGAGGATCTTCCGGAATGTTATGAGCAGTTTATGAAGATTGCGAATAAACTGGAGAATCATTATCGTGATATGCAGGATATGGAATTTACTATTCAGGAAGGACAGCTTTACTTCCTGCAGACCCGCAACGGCAAGCGTACGGCTCCGGCAGCGCTTCAGATTGCCTGCGATATGGTAGATGAAGGTATGATCACAAGAGAAGAAGCGGTGCTGCGCATTGAAGCCAAATCCCTGGATCAGCTTCTGCATCCGACCTTCGATACAGCTGCACTGAAAGCCGGCGAGGTGATCGGAGAGGCGCTTCCGGCATCTCCGGGAGCAGCAGCAGGTAAAGTTTATTTTACGGCTGAGGACGCGAAAGCAGCTCATGAAGCAGGAGAAAGAGTGATTCTTGTCCGTCTGGAAACTTCTCCGGAAGATATTGAGGGTATGCATGCGGCAGAAGGAATTCTCACGGTTCGCGGCGGTATGACCAGCCATGCGGCAGTTGTAGCCCGTGGTATGGGAACCTGTTGCGTGTCCGGCTGCGGCGAGATCAAGATATCAGAAGAAGAGAAATGGTTTGAGCTTGGAGGATGCCATTTTGTGGAAGGTGACTACGTTTCTCTGGATGGTACGACCGGAAAGATTTACAAAGGGGATATTCCTACGAAAGAGGCGTCTATCACCGGCAACTTCCAGCGGATTATGGGCTGGGCAGACAAGTTCCGCCGTTTAAGAGTACGTACAAATGCAGATACTCCGGCAGACACAGTTAATGCTGTTCGTCTCGGGGCAGAGGGTATCGGTCTGTGCCGTACCGAGCATATGTTCTTTAATCCGGAGAGAATTCCGAAGATCCGTAAGATGATACTTTCTGACAGCCAGGAAGCGAGAGAGGCAGCGCTTATGGAACTGCTTCCATTCCAGAAAGAAGATTTCAAGGCAATGTACAAGGCTCTCAAGGGCAGACCGATGACCGTTCGTTATCTGGATCCGCCTCTGCATGAGTTTGTACCGACAGAGGAAGAAGATATTGCGGCTCTGGCAACCGATATGGGGCTGTCAGTGGCAGATGTAAAAGCAAAATGTGACGAGCTTCATGAGTTTAACCCGATGATGGGACATCGTGGATGTCGTCTGGCAGTTACCTATCCGGAGATTGCGAAGATGCAGACCCGCGCGGTTATGGAAGCAGCGATTGAGGTGGAGAGAGAAGAAGGATTTGATATTGTACCGGAGATCATGATTCCGCTGGTAGGCGAGCGCAAGGAGCTGAGTTTTGTCAAAAAGATTGTAGAAGAGACTGCAGAACTTGTAAAGAAGGAAAAAGGCAGCGATATTCAGTATCATATCGGTACTATGATCGAGATTCCGCGTGCAGCGCTGACTGCAGACGAAATCGCTAAGGAGGCAGAGTTCTTCTCCTTTGGAACCAATGATCTTACACAGATGACGTTTGGTTTCTCCCGTGATGATTCCGGCAAGTTCCTGGATTCCTATTATAAAGCAAAAATCTATGAGTCTGATCCCTTTGCACGTCTCGACCAGACAGGCGTGGGCAAACTGGTAGAGATGGCGGCAAAACTTGGACGTCAGAGCAGACCGGATATCAAGCTTGGCATCTGCGGTGAGCATGGTGGAGATCCGTCTTCGGTAGAGTTCTGCCATAAAGTAGGACTGAATTACGTATCCTGTTCCCCGTACCGTGTACCGATTGCCAGACTTGCGGCAGCACAGGCGGCGCTGGCAGAGAAATAACCGGCGGCAGTGATTTGATTTTGTAAAACAATTTTCTGACATCGCAAAAAATATTTTTCGCTGAGACGGAAACCAAGATTTAATTGATTTACCAGATGGGCCTTGAGGGATCACACCTTCAAGGTCCTCTTCTTGTGCATTCTCTTCCCCAAATCCTCATCCCCAAAGAAAACCTATCCTCTTCCTCTCTTTCCATCTCCAATCTACTCTTATCACCAACAATCCCTCTTCTTTCTCTCAATCTCTCTCAAACTCTTGAAAAATGGGCTATTCCGCCTCTTCTTTTCCTTTTTCTCACGGTATTTAGAGGGTGGTGGCGGGAATTGAGCTCTGTTTTTTGCATGCAAATTTATTCTGAATGTATTATAACATGATTTCTAAAACATGATTTCTAAAATTTCTAAAACGGCTTGCTATTCACCTAAAATTTCTAAAATGGCGAATCTAAACTGCGAGTTCGTAAAGTATAAATTTGAAATTTTGACATCTTGATTGTACTATTCGCAATTTTATGCTATGATAGAGGAAATAACGAAAATACTGAACTTTGAGCAGGAATAATGGTAAGAGGTGATAATATGGCAGTATGCTATAAAAAGCTGTGGAAAATGCTGATTGATAAAGACATGATAAAAAAAGACTTGCGCTTGCAGACTGGTTTCAGTACGACAACAATGTCGAAGTTGTCTAAAGATGAAAATGTCAGCATGGATGTATTAGAAAAAATTTGTTCCGTATTAAATTGCGATGTTGGAGACATCATGGAATTTGTTCCTGATAAAAAAGAGGAACCGTAAGGAGGTACGGTAGCGTGGATTCTTCCTATCCTTATATTGCGTCCTTGACCAGAGAGCCGTTCCTTTTCTACGAAATGCGTTCCACCGCAAAGCTGATGAGCGAAGGACTCTCAGATGAAGCGATTGTAACAGAAATTGTAGAGCAGAATCTTTTCCAGTATCCAACTGAAAAATCGATTACACGGATGGCGAAAGCCTGCATCAAACGGCTTCATGCGCTGGAAGATGATTCGCTGGTTTTTGCGATTGCATCGCAGCCAACAGAAATAGCAAAGCAGATCTGCCTGTATGCGATGATGAAGCAGAGCCGGCTGGTCTGGGAATTTATGCTGACAGTCATTGGTGAGAAGTACCGGTTAAGGGATATGTCCTTTGGTAAGATAGATTTGAATACATTTTTTATGCGTTTGCAGGAGCAGAATGATACCGTAGCTTCCTGGAGCGACAGCACAATCACAAAGTTAAAACAGATTATTGCCAAAGTGCTTGTCGAAACAGAATATCTCGACAACATTAAGGCAGATCATTTGAATCCGGTATGGCTGCATCCTGTTTTGGAGAACGCCGTCAGAAGCAATGGCGATACGGCGGTACTGCCGGCGTTTCATTGCTTTTCATAGGAGGTAGCCAATGAGTGACATAAAAGAACGCCTGGACAAAGTTCGGGCATTGATTCAGGAACCGGAGTTCCTAGAAGGCAGGGGACTCAGTAATGAGGTGAATATCAGAATCTTTTGTTATGAACCGGAGAATGAGATGGTTGTCCGGCATTTTGTGAATCAGCTGGAAACCGATCGGTCTTTGAATTGCCATTTGAAAATTTGCAATTTATATAAAACATTTCTTTCTATCTGCGATGATATGGACATCACAGATGCGATTCCCGATATAGAAGAAGCTGACGGAAGTGCTTATCTTCTGGAACAGCTGGGCTTTGCAATCGGCAATGGAGAGTTCATTGATAAAATTCAGTATGAGCCGCATGAACCAGGCGATGTACTGATGCTTACGGGTGTGGGTGAAGTATTTCCGTTTATGAGAATCCATACATTACTGGAAGCTTTGCAGCCGTATTTTTCGGATGTTCCGATTCTTGTTATGTATCCGGGTGAATTTGACGGTCGCCATGTAAAACTGTTCAGTCGTCTGACACCAAATGATTATTACCGGGCATTCAACGTGATAGAGTGAGTGTTAGCGAGAAAAATATGCTTGCATATTTGGCGAGCGGCGAACGATGATGATGGACAAAGTACATAATAGATTAAGGGGGATATAAAGCTATGATAATTCGAGATATGTTTGCGGACGATATCAACCGCAAAATCAATGGTGTTATTAAAGTAGATCAGGCTGCTGACGATGTAATCGAACAGGAGTTAAATGAATATGTCATCACCAGAGAATTGAAGAAACATTTCATTACATTTTTTAATTACTATGGTGATGCCTTTGACCAGTCGACCGCCGATATGGGTGTTTGGATTTCCGGTTTTTTTGGAAGTGGTAAATCTCACTTTCTGAAAATGCTTTCTTATCTTCTGGAAAATAGAGAAGTAAAAGGCATCCGCAGCGTAGAGCGTTTCCGTAAAAAGTTTGAGGACGATCCGGCAACCTTTATGCTGATTGATCGTGCTACCAAAGGATTGACAGAGACAATTCTGTTTAATATTGATATTGAGGGATTCAGCAATAAAGACAAGACCGCTGTTCTTCGTGTATTTGCAAAAATGTTCTATAATCATCTGGGATTTTACGGAGAAAATCTAAAAGTTGCTATGATGGAGCGTTATATTGACCAACAGGGAAAGACCGATGAGTTCCGCAGATCTTTTGAAGAAAAGAAAGGCAAGTCCTGGCTGGAAATGCGCCGTGCATTTGCGTTCAACGGCAAGTTCATCATCCCGGCTCTGATGGAAATTCTGGATTTGAGTGAGGACGATGCACGAAGCTGGTTCAATGATAAAACCGCAACCGAAATTTCTATCGCACAGCTGGTGGAAGATATGAAAGCCTATGTGGATACGAAGCCAGCAAATTTCCGCCTGCTGTTTATGATTGACGAGGTTGGCCAGTATGTGGGAACGGATACGGATATGCTTTTAAACCTCCAGTCTCTGACCGAAAAAATCGGCAGTGAGTGTGAAGGCAAGATCTGGGTGATCTGCACCGGACAGGAAGCCATTGACGAAATCATCAAAGTCCGAGCCGATGAGTTCTCCCGTATTCAGGCTCGTTTCAAAACAAGACTGAGTTTATCTTCTTCCTCTGTGGATGAAGTCATCCAGAAGCGTATTCTGAAAAAGAAACCAGAAGCTGTAGAAGATTTGGAAACCGTATACGAGCAAAATGATTCTGTTTTGCGTAACCTGTTTAGTTTCAGCGGTTCGATTCTGGATATGAAAGGCTATTCCGGTCCAAGAGAATTTACGGAAAACTTCCCGTTCGTGCCGTATCAGTTTATCATCATGCAGAAGGTATTTGCGGAAATCCGTAAGCACGGAAATTCCGGTAAACATCTGTCCGGCGGCGAGCGTTCCATGCTGTCCGGATTCCAGGAAGCTGCACAGAAAATTCAGGAGAAGGACGAGTATGCGCTTGTTCCGTTTTTCCGCTTCTATGATACGGTACATACTTTCCTGGACGGCTCGATCCGTCGGGTAATCGAGCGTTGTCAGAAAGCTGCGGACAATGGTGACGGCATCGAACAGCAGGATGTGGATGTGCTGAAACTTCTGTATCTGATTCGGTATATTGATGATATTCCTTCCAATCTGGACAATATCGTTATCCTGATGGCAGACGATATTCGTGTAGACAAGATTATCATGCGTGAAGCTGTCCGTGGATGTCTTGATCGTCTGATGAGCCAGAACTATATTGGCAGAACCGGTGATACGTATAACTTTCTGACGGATGAAGAACAGGATATTCAGCGTGAAATCAGAGATACCAATGTGGATACTGCTTCTATTGTGGAGCGTATCGCCCAGATGATTTATGGTGATATTTTCACGACAAAGAAGTTCCGCTATGGAAAATATGATTTTGCATTTGACCAGATGGTAGATGGTATTACTGTCGGTGCGGCAACAGGCGGTATGCGTCTGCGTTTCCTGACCGTTGCTACCGATGCCATTGAAAAAACAGATTACCGTCTGATGGCAGAATCCAAAGGCAACGAAGCAATCGTTGTTCTCTCTGATACGCCTTACTATGAATCGCTGGAATTTGCTATGAAGATTCGCAAATATGTAAAGCAGAGAAATGTAAGCCAGCTTCCAAAAAGCGTACAGAAAATTATCAGTGATCAGCAGGACGAAGCCGGAAAATACGAGCTGAGTGCCATGACAGAATTGCAAAATGCCATCGAAGGGGCGCAGTTCTATATAGATGGGGAACATCTGGAAATGAAAGGTGGAAATGCCAAAAGTAAAATTGACCAGTCATTGGAATATCTGGTTGCTCATGTATACAGCAAGCTCGATCTGATTACAGAAAATGCAGGCAGTGATGCAGATATTATTGCTATTCTGACTGGTACTGTTACCATGCTCCCAGGCATGGAGCCGAACCGTGACGCTGCTTCTGTAATGGAAGAATATCTGGAAATGCAGGATGCGAAAAAGTTGCCCACATCTATGGCAGATGTGCAGAGCAAATACAGTGCAATTCCGTATGGCTGGAAGGAAATCGACATTGCTGCGGTTGCGGCACAGCTGATTTATTCCCAGAAAGTAACCATTAAATATGCGGGCAATACCATTCAGCCGGACGACCCGAAACTGCCGGATATGCTCCGTAAAAAGAGTGAGATCGGAAAGACTTCCATCAGCAAGCGTAAAACCATTTCCGCTACGATGATACGTGATGTAAAAGCAATGCTCCGTGAGTATTTCGACATCATGGATGTACCGGACGATGAAGATGGTCTGATTCGTTTTGTAACCGAGAAATTCACAGGGCAGCGTGACTACTATGCTTCTCTGGGTGCCCGTTATGATGGACATAAATACCCGGATCGTGCATTGGTGCAGGAAGCGATTCATTTGATGGACGATGTTCTTTCTCAGAAAAAAGACAACATTGCACTGATCGAGCGCGTACTGAAAAAAGAGGACGCTCTCTTTGATAATAAAGAAGCCATGAGTAACGGCATTGAGAATTTCTTCAAGACTCAGGTAACAGTATTCGACCAGGCAGTGCAGTTTGAAAAATCTCTGCATGATGACCTTGACCGCATTGCGGAAAACGAGGAAGCTCATAAGGCGCTGAATACCATTCGTCTGATTATCATGGTGCAGACCGGAAACAAGTTTAACTATAACCGGATTCGTGAACTGAATCCGCTGATGGATACGGTTCGTACTGCCCATGATAAGATGCTGGAAGAAAAACGTACCGAAGTTCTGGAAACCGTTCGTCAGTGTATGGAAGCAACTCATACTGCTGCAAACGGCGATTCCAAGGCATCTCATCTGATTGAAAAATCGGATAAATATTTCAGCCAGTGCAAGGAGAAAATCGCAGAGTTAAAGAGCCTTGCCCTTCTGGATGCCATGTTCCTGCCAATGTGCCAGTATAAGGATGATATGGTCAGCCATATTGAAGCAGTTCTCGCACCGCCGGCTCCAAAGCCCCAGGTACAGGCGGCTCAGCAGGGAAGGGTAAATATTCCGGCAAAGAAGAAAGTGGTTCGTGCCTATAACCGTCAGGTCGTATTCCAGGCAAAGACCTTGCAGAGTGAAGCGGATATTGATGATTATGTGGAGAAGATTCGTTCTCAGCTGAAACAGTTGCTGAAGAATTGCGACGAGATTAAGCTGAATTAAGGAGACGAGTATGGATAAGAATGCGATTAAAAAATTTGCTGTCTGGGCAAGAACAGAGCTGATTGCCCGTGTTTCCCTGAAAGGGGTAGAATACGGCATCACAGAGGACAATATTGAGGATGCCAATGCAGACAGCGTTGGCGGCAAAGTCCTCACTGCCGATGAAAAGAAACAGCGGATGGCTTGTATTGCCGAGATTAAAGATAAAGGATATAAGCAGGTCATAGAGGAGGTTGCCTATATCTGGTTCAACCGTTTCTCTGCGCTGCGATTCATGGAAGTCAACGGCTACCTGCCTTCCCACGTGCGTGTATTTACGGACGAGGAAAACAACTTTAAGCCGCAGATGATAGCCGAAGCTATCCATCTGGATTTGGATGGACTCAATATGGAGAAGGTCTATGGGCTGAAAGAAGCAGAAAAGACGGAGGAACTGTATAAATATCTGCTGATTGTACAGTGCAATGCTCTGAACAAGATTCTGCCTGGAATGTTCCAGAAAATCAGCGATTATACTGAGCTTCTTCTGCCGGACAATCTGCTCCGTGAAGGCAGTGTCATTCAGCAGATGATCGAGCTGATCCCAGAGGATGACTGGAAAGATGCTGTCCAGATCATTGGCTGGCTGTATCAGTATTATAACAGCGAAAAAAAGGACAACGTTTTTGCAGCATTGAAAAAGAATGTGAAAATTACAAAAGAAAATATCCCTGCCGCTACTCAGCTGTTTACACCTGACTGGATTGTTCGCTATATGGTAGAAAACAGCCTTGGTCGTTTGTGGCTGGAAGGACACCCGGACGCTAAGAATCAGCTTTTGCCGACTGAGGAAGAACAGTCTGCTTATGTTGCCGGAAATCGTGATCTAGGAGATAACAAATGGCATTACTATCTGGAAGAAGCCGAGCAGGAGCCGGAAGTACAGGTGCAGCTTGCAGAAATCCGTAAAGAATATGCCGCACTGACGCCGGAACAGCTGAAAGTGCTTGATCCCTGTTCCGGTTCCGGTCATATCCTTGCCTATATGTTCGATGTTCTGATGAAGATTTATGAGTCTTACGGTTATACCACCTGTGAAGCGGTGGCAAACATTGTAGAGAACAATCTTTATGGATTGGATATTGATGACCGTGCGGCACAGCTGGCTTATTTTGCGGTAATGATGAAAGCACGCCAGTACGACCGCCGTTTCTTCAGCCGTGGTATTCAGCCTCATGTGTATGCTATTGTGGAGAGCAACCATGTAGATCAATTTGCGGTGGACTATTTCTGTAATGGCGATGTAAAGTTGACAGCGGCGATGGATACCATTATCAACGAATTGCATGATGCAAAAGAATATGGTTCTATTCTGACTGTCACACCGCAGGATTGGTCTGCTTTGTATGAACGATTTGCGGAGATTATGGAAGATATCCATATGTCTCGTGAAACGGCATTGAGAGAATTACTGCCGTTGGTGCAGGAGGCGGAAGCATTGGCACAGAAGTATGATGTGGTTGTGACGAATCCGCCATATATGGGTGGCTCTGGCATGAGCGCGAAATTGTCTGATTTTGTGAAGAAGAATTATCCCGACAGCAAGAGCGACTTGTTTGCGGTATTTATTGAAAAATGCGGACAGATGACGAAGAACAACGGCTATCAGGCAATGATTACACAGCACGCTTGGATGTTTCTTTCCAGCTTTGAAAAAATGCGTGTTAAGCTATTGAAAACGGATATTGTCAATATGGCACACCTTGGGGCGAGAGCGTTCGAGGAAATTGGCGGCGAAGTCGTGCAAACAACCAGTTTTGTTATGCGTAAAAGCCATATTACAGATTATAAGGGTGGATACAGTCGCCTGATTGAACCGACTACGCAGCAAGGGAAAGAGGATATGTTCCTTGCAGGGAAAAATTGTTACGAAGCCGACCAGACCAACTTTTCCGAAATTCCGGGAAGTCCAGTGGCGTATTGGTTATCAGATATTGTTTTTGATGTGTTTGGTAAAAGCAATAAAAATATAAAAAATTTTGCATTTGGTGAAGGAAAAAATGTGACAACTAACAATGCAAAGTATATTTTGTTTGTTTGGGAAATAAACAGAAACGATATAGGTGCATTCAACTATAAATGGCTTCCATGTGCTATGGGAGGAGATTATAGAAAGTGGTATGGCAATATTGTAAATGTTATAGACTGGTCATTTGAAGCACGAAACTTTTATAAGAGCAATCAAGCAGGACGTATTATTCGTGAAGAATTTTGGGATATGTCTGGAGTAACCTGGGGGAAAATTAGTTCTGCTTCACCAAGTTTTCGTTATTTGGATAATAAACAAATGTATCAAGAAACAGCTGTGTTGCAAAATAGTAAAAATGATACACTAATGATACTGAGTGTGTTGAATACAAAAGTTTCACAGTTTTTTCTTTCATTTTTAGCACCAACACTAAATTTTCAGTTACAGGATATTTGTTCGATTCCGCTTCCGGAACAACTGAAAGTTGTAAAAGCTGAAGCAATAGAAATCGGAAATAAATGTGTAAACGAATCTAAAAATGACTGGGATTCGTTTGAAATTTCATTAGACTTCCAGTACCATCCGCTACTCCGCAAAATCTCTACCATTTCCGAAGCCTTTGACCAGTGGCAGGCTGAATGTGACGATCGTTTCCATCAGTTGAAAGCCAACGAGGAAGAACTGAACCGTATCTTTATCGACATTTACGGCTTGCAGGAAGAACTGACACCGGAGGTCGAGGATAAAGATGTAACCGTCCGCAAGGCAGACCTTGGACGTGATATTCGTTCTTTTATTTCCTACGCTGTGGGATGTATGTTTGGTCGCTACACTCTCGATGTGGACGGTCTTGCTTATGCAGGTGGTGAATGGAATGCCAGCAAGTATGTGTCCTTCCCTGCTGATAAGGATAACATTATTCCAATTTGCGATGATGAATATTTTGAGGATGATATTGTGGATCTGTTCGTAGAGTTTGTGAAAACAGTTTACGGTACTGACACACTGGATGAAAACCTGAAATTCATTGCCGATGCACTGGGCGGCAAAGGTCAGCCGAAAGATGTAATTCGTAATTACTTCCTGAGTGATTTTTATTCTGACCATTGCAAAATTTACCAGAAACGCCCGATTTACTGGCTGTTTGACAGCGGTAAGAAGAACGGCTTTAAGGCACTGATTTATATGCATCGCTATCAGCCGGACACCATTGCCCGTATCCGTACCGATTATGTGCATGAACAGCAGGCTCGTTATCGTACCGCTATTGCCGATCTGGAACAGCGTATAGCCAATGCTTCCACCGGTGAGCGTGTGAAACTAAATAAAAAGCTGACTGCTTTGCAGGCTCAAGATACCGAGATCCGTACCTATGAGGAAAAGATTCATCACCTTGCCGACCAGATGATTTCTATTGACCTGGACGACGGCGTGAAGAAAAATTATGCAATTTTCCAGGATGTTTTGGCTAAAATAAAGTAAATGAGGGCTTGCGTATGATATGATGACAGATGAGAACAATCATCTGGCATGACAGCAAACCCAATTTTACTTCAGAAAAAATATTGTCGTATCATTAAGTGCTTTGCAAAACAGCAGGCACTTTCACTGGATGCATGGAATAATAGCTTGTCAATAGATTTTGGATTCAGTGAGTCCAAAATTTAGAAACACAAAAAATAATGTGAATATCTAAACACAGGGAGGTGCTGTATGACACTACAAGAAGTTGTTGCAAGATTTAATACAACTCCATTTTTGTTTGCAGGATCTGGTATTACTCGAAGATATTACGGATTACCAGACTGGGTTGGTTTATTAACGTACTTTGCCGGGAAGGTAAAGAAAGATCCGTTTGCTTATAGATTCTATGAAAATAAAGCCAGTGAGGCGGAACATACAGCAGAAAAACTTCCATTGGTTGCAAGCTATGTTGAAAAAGATTTTAATGACGCCTGGTTTAATAATGAAGAAGGAATACGTTCTGATTCGAAAAAAGTACACAATGCAGTTTCCGCAGGTGTTTCTCCTTTTAAAGCAGAAATAAGTGAATATATCACTTCGCTTTCTATGGTTGCTCCTGTTTATGCGGAGGAAGTTGAAAAACTCAGAAACATTGCAAAGGATAATTTATCCGGTGTTATTACAACAAATTATGATTGCTTTTTCGAGAATATTTTTGAAGGCTATAAAACTTTTGTGGGACAGGATGAACTGGTATTTTCACAGTTGCAGGGAGTTGCAGAAATTTATAAAATTCATGGTTCTGTACAAAATCCAGAATCTATTGTTATTAACAAAGCGGACTATCAGAAGTTTCATGACAAAGGCAAATATCTTGCGGCCAAGCTGATGACGATTTTCATGGAATATCCGATTATTTTTATGGGGTATTCTATTTCAGATTCAGATATTCAGGCAATTCTTAGCGACGTTGTGGAATGCCTGCCATTGGATAAAATAGAAATGTTACAAAAACGCTTTGTGTTTGTTGAATATAAGTCGAATTTTATTGGAAGTGAGATAGCTTCACATTCGATGGTTATACACGGTAAATTGTTGGAAATGACTAAAATCACACTCTCGGATTTTAGCTTGTTATATGATGCTATGTCTGTGAAAAAAGCGGCTTTGCCGGTTAAATTATTGCGCAGGTTTAAAGATGAGCTTTATACGTTTGCGTTGACTCAACAACCAGGACCAACGATGCAGGTTGCTTCGCTGGAAGATGGTCGTATTGACGAAAATATGCTTGCATTGTCGATTGGTTTGGCAACGACAGGCGTATATGGTTTGGCAAGAGCAGTAAATTCTGAACAATGGTATAGAAACATTATTTTACATGATTCGTTATATTCATGCGAACAATTATTGGAGTTTGTTTATCCAGAACTTGCAAAACAGAATTCCTGGAAACTGCCTGTATGGTATTACATTTCGAAAGCGAATATCAAAAGCGAATTAGCGGAAGAAAAAGCGCCAAATTTATATAGTGATATTGTTACGGAGTCAATGATTAAAAATACCCGATCTGCAATTGGAAATAGAACTACTTGGCAGATTTGGACAGATGAAAATAACAATTTGTTGAAAGCTATTCGCTTATTAAGTTGCATCCCAGAAGAAAAAGTAGATATTGTACAATATCAAAACATTTTGGAAACTATATTTACAGAAAATATTAATATTTTAAGTTCACTGGATAGTCCTAATCGTAGCAATCTTAATAGAATGATAAGAATATATGATTTCTTAAAATATAGGCAAAAAAAGACCCCGTGATTCAAGCATCTGCAAGCAGACACCATCACGGAGGCTCGGACAGTTGGAATACAGGCAACATAGCATCTGCAAACAGACACCATCACGGATGCACTATAAACCTATGCTTATTATATAAGGGAAAATAATTTTTGTCAATGACCAGATTTTGGATAAACAAGGGAGGAGGATCATGACCATAGAAGAAATTCTTGCAGGGGAATCGAAGAATGTAGAATTCAAAGAAAACCTGCCAGAGAAAAGTATTAAATATATGAAATCTGTAGTTGCCTTTGCCAATGGAACCGGAGGTAAAATCATTTTCGGAATTGCTGATAAGACCAGAGAAGTGATTGGCTTTGACAAGGAAGATGTATTCAAGAAAATGGATGCCATTGCCAATGCTGTGTCGGATAGTTGTGAACCGGCAATTATTCCAGATATTACCTTACGGACAGTTGACGGTAAGACTGTTATTGTAGCGGAAATTTCCGAGGGCAGACAGCGACCGTAGTATATCAAGGCTCTTGGCAGAGAAGGCGGGGTATATGTCCGTGTTGCCGGAACTACCCGTCTTGCTGACGAATACATGATCAAAGAGCTGATGTTCGAAGGAAGCAACCACTATTTCGATCAAGCTTTGTGTACTGGATTAACGATTACAGATGAAGATATTGATGCTCTTTGCAAAGCCATGAAGGAACAGGCAGTGAAAAACGCTCATAATGAGGAACAGAAAGCATCTATCAAAGATGTTGGCAGACAGCAGTTGCGTTCTTGGGGAGTTTTGATTGAGCGTGACGGAAAAGATTATCCGTCCAATGCCTTTGCCATTTTGACTGGCAACGGAGGACTTCATGTCACAACACAATGTGGTGTGTTCAAAGGTACAACAAAAGCGGTATTTGTTGACCGTAGAGAATATCCCGGCCCGCTTTGGGAGCAAATAGATGAAGCATTTCAGTTTGTCTTGCGAAACATTCACTTGGGGGCTGCATTTGTGGGAATTTACCGGCAGGATATTTATGAAATTCCACCGGATGCTATTCGTGAGTTGATTATCAATGCCATGATACATCGCAGCTATCTGGATCATGGTACGATACAGGTTGCGGTATATGACAACCGACTGGAAATCACTTCCCCTGGAAAGCTGCCAATGGGACAGACGATGGAGCGTATGAAAGAAGGGTATTCCAAAATCAGAAATGAAGCTCTTGCTCATGCATTTGCTTATATGAACTTGATCGAGCATTGGGGAAGTGGCATTCCAAGAATTATTGATAAAGTAAAAGCTGCCGGACTGCGGGAGCCAGAGTTCATTGGCGGTGAGGTTGATTTGCGTATCAATATTTATCTAGGTCAGAATAACGACAATAATATCAAAAATGGCGTTAATGTAGATACTAACAGCATCGATGGCGTTGAAATTGGCACTAATGACATTAAAAATGACGTTGATGAAGTGGCATATACAGACAAAGTTTTTCCAGATCATATTCAAAAACTGCTGAAAATCATTGCCGAAAATCCGACAGAAACGCAGGCACAGTATGCAGAGAAGCTTGGAATATCAAAAAGAACAATTTCCAGAATTTTTTCGGAGTTAAAAGATCAAGGCATACTCGAACAGCAAGGAAACAGAAGAAAAGCAAAATGGCTTATTATAAAGAAAAGATAGGAGGTGTAGCATGGATACCGACAAAGTAATACAAGACTTGAACCGGCGGTTTGCCGCCCCTTTGCCGGAATTTTATCAGCGTCGTATCATTTTCTGGTACGATGAAGATAAAGAATTTGAGGACAAGTTGGACGAGGTGGTTCTTGAAAATGCAAAGGTGGTTGCACTGACTGGAAACAACGCATTTTCTGTGAAGAAGCTGCTTTCAGTAGACGATT
>CATOPL010000027.1 GCA_951802115.1 uncultured Lachnospiraceae bacterium
CCGCAGCTCTGGTAAGTTTTCCATCTTTAAGCAAATCCAGACTGTCCAGAAGTTCTGCGTTGCTCATATTTAAATCATCCTTCGTCATACGTTTGCTTCGGACTGCTTCCCTGCGAAAAATATCAAAACTTTCTTTATCTAAATCTTCTACAGCTACTCCTTCAATTATAGAATCCTCCCACCGTATACCGGTTTTTGAGGCTATAAACTCTGTTAAAGCTGTCCCCCGCAAAACTTGTTTCGTACTACCGCATCGAAAATGATATTCGCCTTTATAGCTAACCGGATAACTACTGGGACTTACAATAATCTCAATATATTCCAAATCATTTTTGAAAAGCAGATTCACATCTGCAAGAACTCCCAAATTTGTTTGAATCTTATTCGGTATTTCTTCCAAGAGCCTTTTACCATTCTACACGCCAATGACTCTTCCCTCATCGTTTACACCAATATAAATACAGCCTCCCCCGGCATTCGCAAATCCGCATATCCATTTCAGATATTCGTCACGCCACGATTCTTTCCATTCAATATTTTGGCTTTCTGCCATACAAAGTACCTCCCAGTATATTGAATAATAGATAACTGATACATTACATTTTGTTTACTTCTTCCTCCGTAATTTCATCCATACGATATGTCCAGTGGTATACTACTGGATCACGATTTGTTTCTTCAAAGTAAAGATATATGCGGTCACGAAGCTCTTCCTTAGACTTTACTCGTATCCCTTTGAGCATCTGTTTGGTCATTTTGCTGAAGAAACTTTCTATTAGATTAAGCCATGAACCATGTGCCGGTGTAAATACAAATGCAAAACGCCCTTCCGCTTTTGTTGCAAGGTAATCCCTTACTTCCTTTGATTTATGGGCTGAATGATTGTCACAGATGATCCGGATAACATCATTTTCCGCATATTTTGCATCCAACTTTTCAAGCAGGCATATGAAATCAGAGCTTTTATGGCTCTCACTTACTACCGGTATGAGGCTGCTCCGGTAAGCAAATCAATTCCTTCGATTAGGGATAATGTCCCTAACCGTTTATATTCATAATCACGGGCTACATAGCCATGTGCCATATTCGGGTGTAAATCATCACTGGTCGTTGCTATTGCCTGAATACCGGGTTTTTCATCACATGAGATAGTGTGAACCATAGACCCACTTTCCGGAACGGTGATATTGCCGGAATCATCAAACTGCAGGGACACCTGTTTATATACAACAAGGACCTCATGCATCTTGGCTGCAAAATCCGGGTCACGCCTTTCACAATAATATTTGATTTTGAAAGGTTTGATATCACAACGTTTTAATATCTTTTAAATACCCAGGGTCTGCGGGCCTCTGACACTCTATATTGATAATCCAGGCGACAGCATCGTCCGTGATCTCTACAGGCCGCCCATTGCGCTGTTCATCAAAAAGTGCTGCTTTATACACAGCCCACTTTGTATTTATCCAGACAAAGCCTTACGGTATTCGTGCTAAGATCATAGATTCTTGCAATATCCCGGATGGAGCCCCCTGCCGCCTTATCCAGAAGAATGTGTGCACGTATGACCACCTGCGCCTGAATTGTACGCTGCTTAATCAGCCAACTGAGATATTCATAGTCTCCTTCATGAAGTAATAATGTTGTTGGTTTCATGACGATAACTCTTTCATAGTGATATCATCATTATACACCATTTGCGTAAACGTGTCAGTTATTTAATTTATACAATCTTAAATACCGCACAGATGAAATTCAGGCGGTATTGATTGACATGAATCGTCCAAAGTGATATAATTTTAATATCAAAAAAATATCAAAATATAGGAGGATAAAAATGATTCTGGTAAATACTGATTACATCAGCGGAAAAGAATTTGAGATGCTTGGTCTTGTGAAAGGAAGTACGATACAGTCTAAAAATATCGGGCGTGATATCTCCCAGAGCTTTAAGACACTTGTAGGCGGAGAGCTGAAGGCCTATGCAGAAATGATGAATGAAGCCAGAGAACTTGCAACCAGTCGCATGGTGGAGGAAGCGGAACGCATGGGCGCCGACGCCGTTGTAAACATCCGTTACTCATCTGCCTCCGTCATGCAGGGAGCGGCTGAAGTGATCGCATACGGAACTGCTGTCAGATTCAAATAATCCAGGATTCAGATATGCATTCTTCTGCGTACTTCTTCCCGTAAACGGGTACGCCGTATAATTGTGATCAGTGCAGCGTCAATAATCACACAGCAGGTCAGAACAATGGCTGACCAGGTAATCTGCAGCGCCGCCTGCCAGTAAAGATCAATCAGCAGCTCTATGATCACTGTAAACGCAGCGGTTTCTCCCAGAACAAGTGCCGCTCTGGTTAAAACTGAGGCGTGAATCTGTCGGACAAAAGCGGCAAAAAGCAGAACCAGTGCTGTAGCCAGAACCGTCAGAGGAAATGCCAGCCGTAAATACCAACCGTTTCCCGGATGGAGCCAGGCAACGATCCCAAAATACATGGAGATCCCTGCTCCGTCCAGGAGCAGGCTGAGATAAGGACTGATTCTGCCGGAAAAAACCGGAAGACAAAACACCCACAGAAGCGCACAGCCTCCGATCACATACAGCGACCAGGAATTCCCCCGGAAAACCATCAGATTCAGAAGACCACATACACCCGCTGTTACAGCCAGCACAATACTGATGAGAATCGTTACATCTGATTTCTGTACCGGCGCCACATCTCCTTTCCTTCCTGGAAACGGAGTCGGCGAATCCCGGTCCACCGGCTGTCTGGGGTTCTGTACGACCGTACGGCACAGCGGACATTCTGAACAAGTTGCATGGAGTTCCACCCCGCAGTTCACACAATATGACATTTCATTTCACCCCCGTTTTTCGATTACTCTCAATCATTACATGAATGCCGTCTTTTACCAGCCTGCAAAAAAACAGCCGCTCCACATCCGCCTCGACAATACTGCTGGCAAAACTGATGCTTAATGTATCTCCGTAACTGACGACAGCGCAGTTTGTCCGTGCAGAAAACGGCTGTCCCATCAGCACATCAAACCGTTCAATATGCGGTCTCATCTCATCAGGCGTTTCTACAACCCCCAGATTCGTAAGCCCCGCGCTGGATTGTTTATCCTGCACTCTTTTATAGAACTGCCGCACTACAAGGTCTTTGATAAACAGCGGCACCACCCGAATCAGCGGATTTTTCGTCACTGCCGCATTCGTCGTAATATCCGCATTCAGGAATTTATTGTTGATATAATAACGCATATAATGATGTACCTGCAGCAGAATCTCTTCAAATGTATACTCTCCCATCCGCGGATCAATGGAAGGATATACCATAGTGATAAAATTCCGCAGAGTTTTGGATGGAAAAAATCTTCGCAGATTGACCGGCATGGCAATAGATACCGGAAGCTCCCGAAATACATGGTCTTCTTTCTGCTTCTGCAACAGAGCATGGAGAAGAACCGCATTCAGATATTCGGTGACAGATACCTGATAATGCTTCGACACGGACAGCACCTGTTGTACCTTGAGAATCCCGGTAATAATATTCAGTGTGTAAAAAGGTTCCCTGGTTCCTCTGATCCGATAGGTTTTGTCCCTGCTTCTGGGCGGACGGACCCTGGAACTGGCATAGCGGAGGTAAGCGTCTTCCAGTTCTTCCGCCTGCGGTTTTTCGGAAAGCTCCAGCACGCCCTGTCCTGAGGGGATCGGATACCCTTTCATCCGCAGATAAACGGCGGTAATCGTTTTCAGCAGACACATAGCCCCGCTTCCATCCGACAGCGAATGGAACACCTCCAGCGAAATCCGGTTCTGATAGTAATAGATCCGGATCAGATAACGGCTGCTGTTCTGAAAGGACATTGGCATACATGGATTCATAATATCCGGCTCTACAAAAGGTCCCGGCCGGTTATTGGGTTCCAGATATCTCCAGAAAACACCTTTGCGCATGGCCACTTTAAATGTCGGAAAACGGGGAAGCGTCTGATCCACCGCCCTCTGCAGAAGATTCGGTTCCACTTTTTCTTTCAAAACGGCTGTAAGACGATATACCGAGGAAAAATTCCTACGCTGCAGCGTAGGATACACGATCGCCGACAGATCCAGGCGATACCAGGGAGTTTTATGATTCGTTCGTTTGCTCATGTTCATAATTATAACATTATTTTCTTGGGTTTCCCATAAAAATATGCTAAAATTACAGAATCATCAAAGAAAGGAATACTGTCTGCATCGTCAGACGGCAGCATAAAACTTTATGGCAGACAAACAACGGACTCATCAGAATCTAATGAAAGCGATCAAACGGATGCATACGCTGGTGGAAAATGAAAATATTGAAAAACAACGCGCTTCTAAAGACAATCTGGGAAATCTGCTGGTACGCAGCAGTGAAATGAACTATGAAGATGTAGAAGTTGACGGAATCCGGGCCGAATGGGTCAGTGTCAAAAGAAACCATATGAAAAAATATGTTCTGCTCTACTGTCACGGCGGCGGCTACAATACCGGCAGTCTGAAATATGCCAGAAGCATCACCAATAAGCTGGCCGCTTCCACTTCCATGGATGTCCTCAGTTTTGACTATCGCCTGGCTCCGGAAAACCCATACCCGGCAGCTCTTTTTGACGCAGTGAAAATGTGGGACTATCTGATGTATCAGGGATATGGTGCAAGAGACGTCATCCTGGCCGGAGATTCTGCCGGCGGAAATCTCGCTCTTGTCCTGACCTTAAAATTAAAAGAACAGAAACGCATCCTGCCCAGAGGACTTGTTCTGTTCTCTCCATGGACCGATCTGACCAGAAGCGGAATGTCGCATCAGAACAAACGAGCGATTGATCCGATTCTCACAGAAGAATATCTGACCCGCTCAATCGAAGATTACGCAAAAGACAAAGATCTGCAGGACCCTTTTATCTCGCCGCTTTATGGAGACTTCCACGATTTTCCGCCCACTCTGATTCAGGCTGGAGCCAACGGAATCCTTTTGTCGGATGCCCAGGATCTCCACAGGCAGATGATCCGTCATCAGGTGGGTGCCAGAATCACCGTTTACCAGGGCATGTGGCATGTATTCCAGATGTCCCCCTTTAAAACGGCCTATGACGCCATGGACCAGGCGGCGGAATTTATTTTTGACATCTGCCGTTAGAAAGGTCCGTCAATCCAGATACTGAATTCCGGCCCCAAGCAGACCGGAACCAAGATAAATACTTAAAGCTGCTCCGATCTTTGCCCGATACAGATGACGGCTGTCCGGAAAAAGCTTTGCAAGTTTTTGCTCCAGTTCCTGTCTTTCTTTGGGCGCGCCTCCGTCTGCAACCACCAGATTATAAGGACGGCCCTCCTCTTTTAATTCTTCCACCAGCGCAAGCAGTCTCTTTTCTACCTGCTTGCGCGTGCGCACCTTTGCCGCTGTATAGATTTCTCCTTCGGCATCAAAAGAAAGGATCGGCTTAATATCCAGAAGCATCCCTGCCAGAGCGGCCGCTTTCCCGATCCTGCCGCCTTTTTGCAGATATTCCAGCGTATCAATGGAAAAAAAGACTTTTGTATCAGTAATCAGTCGTCTGATCTTCTGTTTGAGCGCTTCAAATCCCATGCCCTCCTGTACATATTCCGCCGCCTGCAGCGCAATGGCGCCGATTCCGATGCTTGCCTGTCCGGAATCAAAAATCTCCACTTCCAGCCCTTCCAGCTCTTCGGCCGCCAGACGCACATGATTTACGGTCCCGGACAGTCCGCCGGACAAAAGAATTGCCACAGCTTTGGTATATCCCTGCCTTCTGATTTCAGTAAAAGTATCTTCGACATCCGCTCCGCTGGGGGTGCTGGATCTGGGAAGTTCTTTTTTCAGTATTTCATAAATGTCCTGCGCATGAATATCAATTCCGTCCCGATATTCCCCGTCTGAACAGGTAATCCGCATAGGCAGAATAAAAAGATGATATTTTTCGGCAAGCTCCTGCGGCACATCTGCGCAGGAATCTGTAATAACTGCAATTTTTTCTGTTGTAGACATATGTTCCCTCATTTCCTTTGTATATCAAAACAGTTAAAAGGTATCTTAATACAACTTTCAGAAAGTTGCAAGCCCTTTATTTCATTCTTCTCTTCTTCCATCAGAGCCGTCTTTGCAGAGGATATTTTTGCTGTGGCCAAAACGGCAGAAAAGACAGCCTACCAGACGTAGAACTGCCTTTTCTGCTTATCAAACGGTTCTTAAATCCTTTTACTGCACATCCAGATAATGCTCTGCGATCGCCTGCATCCGTCCCCACTTGTCTTCCATATCCTTTACCATGCAAAACTGCGTACGGCAGCGGTCCAGATTATGCTCCGGACGATGAATCTTAAAATAATGATCCCCTTCCAGATAGTCGGTCAGAAACCGCATCCCGCATTCCAGCGTCATCAGCTTTGCACCCATAGGAAGCATCAGGATCTCTTTCTCAGTTAGAGACCCGCCGCAGCCCTCGATAAACCCTTTTGTATACAGGGCAAACAGCTCCAGATCGCAGGAGATCTTTGTCAGATCCTTCTCATCCTCCGCGCCCGTATTGGCTCCAAAACGGATGGAATCCCCGTAGTCATACAACGCCGAACCGGGCATAACTGTATCCAGGTCGATCACACAGATCCCCTTCCCGCTAACCTGATCAAGCATAATATTGTTAAGCTTCGTATCATTGTGCGTGACCCGCAGAGGAATCTCACCGGATGCCAGCAGATCGCACAGCACGTGACAGTCTTCTTCACGGTCCGTCACAAACCGGATCTCTTCTGCCACTTCTGCCGCCCGGTGCAGCGGGTCTGCCTCCACCGCCTTTTTAAAATTATTCAGACGGTCCACCGTATTGTGAAAATTCGGGATTGTCTCATGAAGACTCTCCGCCGGATACTCCGCCAGAAGCTTCTGGAAATGCCCGAACGCCACTGCGCTCTCGTAAAAATCTTCCGGTCGTTCCACCACATCATAGCTGACCGCATCCTCCACAAACCGGTACATCCGCCAGAACGTACTGTCCGTTTCCTGCCAGTAGGAACCGCCGTCTCTGGTCTGAATTACATTCAGAGCCTCCCTTCTGGGATCTCCGCCATTCTCCGCGATCTTTTTTTGCAGAAATGCAGTCACACCCACAATATTCTCCATCAGCCCTTTTGGATCTTTGAATACCTCATGATTCATCCTCTGAAGAATGTATCTGACCTGTTCCCCGGATGCCGCGCGGCAGGTCAGAAGGAACGTATCGTTGATATGTCCGTTTCCATGGGGGACAATGCTTTCCAGTTCCCCTTCAATCTCAAATCTCCCCGAGATCTGTAATAATTCCGTCTTTTCTCTGCTCATACAGGCCTCCTAACCTTTCACACCACCGCCTGTAACACCGGCAATGATCTTTTCTGACAGGAACACATACAGGATAAAGGTGGGCAGAAATACGATAACCACTGCTGCGAACATTCCTGCATAGTCTCCGGTATACCGCATGGAATTGATCATCCCATAGAGTCCGATGGCCACAGATTTCACCTTATCGGAGTTTGCAAAGATCAGAGACATGAAATATTCGTTCCATACATTGATAAAGTTGAAGATGGTCACCGTGATAATACCCGGCTGCGCCATGGGCAGCATGATCTTCCAGAAAGTTTTCATGGGCGGGCATCCGTCGATGGCTGCCGCCTCCTCGAAAGACCTGGAAAGATTACTGAAAAAGGTCAGAAGAAAAATCGTCGTATAGGGTACATTGATACCCACATACAAAAAGATCAGCACTGCACGGTTGGCCAGCGATACGTTCAGGATATTCCACCCTGCCACCAGCCCGAACAGCGGTAGCACGATCATGGTCGCCGGAACACCCATGGCCGCCACAAAGCCGTTCTGAACCAGTTTATTGCCCAGAAAGGTAAAGCGGGATAACACATAGGCCGCCGGCGCGCAGATCAGCACCAGAAGCGCACAGGATATAGATGCATAGACCAGTGAATTCATGAAAAACACGGACACATTGGATGCATTCCATGCTTTGGTATAATTCTCCAGATGAAATCCACTCTCAAACTGGAAGACCGTTCCGGAGAAGATTTCCTTGGAAGTGGAAAAGCTGGCAGCGATCACCCACCCCAGAAGGATAAAGGTGAACAGCACCCACAGGGACAGGATGAGATAACCGGGAGCCAGACGAAGCTCTCTGCGCCAGTTCACACGTTCACGCACTTTCTTTTCTTTTGCCATCCTTACTCCCTCCTTTAAAATTCAATGTCATCATCTTTGAATACTTTATTGCACACAACGAAGACCAGTACTACGCACACGCTTAAGAGTACACCCACCGCCGCACCGATCCCGGCGTTTCTCTCGGTCATACTGTTTCCTGCGCCGAAGATATTCTGGTACATATAGACCACCGGCGTGATGGTCTGGGTATTGGAAACCACCATGGAGAACAGCTGGGACCACAGGAAAAATCCGGCGGAACTGATACTCCACATGGTTATATTCGTCTTTGTAACCCCCTTCAGAAGCGGAAGGGTGATATAACGGAACTGTTGAACTCTGCTGGCGCCGTCCAGCGTAGCCGCTTCATAGTAGTCCGTACCGATCCGCTCGATGCCGCTGGCAAAGATCAGCATATGATATCCCACCATACCGAAGCAGTATGCGATCAGAAGGGCGATGAACAGATGAGACGGATCGAGCCACTGGAATTTCTCAAGCCACTTCCAATGCAGCAGTTCTCCGATGGATTTGAAAAGACCGAACTTGGGGCTGAACACATACTGCAGCCACATGGTCGCCAGTGCCACCGCGCTGACCACGTTGGGCATATAGATAATTGCCCGGAACGCGCTTTTGAAGCGGATCCCGCTGGTGAGAATCGCTGCGAAAAGGAGCGCAAGCCCCATAACAAGGATTCCTCCGAAAAGCCAGATCCGGAAGATATTCCACATAGATATGCGGAACAGCTCCGTGTTGAACAGTTTTATGTAGTTGGCAAGTCCTGAAAACTGCCACTTGGATACCGCATCCGTCACTCCTTCAATCTTAAAGAAACTCATGGCAATGGTGCGGAAGATCGGATACAGGAAGATGATACAAAACATGATAACCGCAGGCGCAAGGAACACCACGATCATGGTCTTATTCTTTTTCAATCCGGCAACCCCCTCTTTTCATAACAGATCTTATGTTTCCACTTTTAAAAATATGGCAGCACCGTCAAACACGATGCCGCCATAATCATCTCATGTCTATTCGTGCAGATCTCTATGCACTTTCTGTCATGTTGTAATTTAGTTTCCTGCTGCTTTCAGAGCATCTACAAATCCCTGTGCGTCCAGAGAACCGCCGCAAAGCTTGGTGAAGTTCTCGATGATGATCGGGGTCATGTCTGCATTTGCCTCAGCGCCTGCTGCCCACGGATAACGGGTCTGCATGCTGTCCATCACCGGTTTTACATTGGTCAGAAGTGCCGGCCACTCTGTATTGCTGGTGTCTGCCGGGATACCTACAGACATCTCGGAGAGGAGCACATCCGCCTCGCCCTTGGTCAGATAGGTAATGAGCTGGAACGCCTGCTCTGCCTTGGTGGATTTTGCATTGATTGCAAATACCTGTGCACCATAATTGGAAGCCTCGGTTCCGTCGGTTCCGCCGTCCACTGCCGGATAGCTGAAGCAGCCCCACTTGAAGTCTTCGCCTGCGATATCTTTCACTTCGTTGGGCAGCCAGGAGCCGTTCAGATACATTGCTGCGGTACCCATAGCCAGCTCAGTGTTCTGTCCTGCCGGCCACTGATTGCTCTCGATGGTCTCGGAGAAATACCCTTTGCTCGCCAGCTCTTCATAAGCCTGTGCAGTCTTCAGCACTGCCTCGTTGTCCCAGTCACCGTTCTTTACAACCTCTTCCGTTGCCGGCTCGCCGATCAGACGGCTCATATGATATCCGAACAGGCTGGCAATGTATGCATTGTCATTGGTGATCGGTGTATAACCTGCATCCTTGATCTTCTGGCAGGTATCCAGGAATTCGTCCCAGGTTTCCGGAACTTTCGTCACGCCTGCTTCCTCAAAGATGTCCATGTTGTAGAAATAAGCAAATACGTTGGGCTGATAGGGGATGGACTTCAAGGTGCCTCCGCCTACCTCACGGCATGCTGCTATCAGTCCTGCATTGGCAGTTGCCTCATAATCATTGGCCTTTGCAAGCTCTTCCAGATCCAGAAGATAGCTTCCCCAGGTCGTGTTTACACGGTCGATATCCTCATCAAACAGGTCGATGTTGGTCCCTGCATCCAGTGCCGGCTGCAGCCCTTCACGAATACCTGTACGCCCTTTGAACTGTACGTCTACCGCAATACCGGTCTCGGCAGTAAATGCCTCAATAGACTGGGAAAGTGCCTGCGCCTGCGGCTCTGCTGCGTCCCACATAGACCAGTATACCAGTCCGTCCCCTGTTGCCTCTGCTGCCGGAGCCTCTGTCTCAGCATCCGCTGCAGGTGCTTCCGCTTCGCTGCTGCTGTCTGCCGCCGGCGCCGCATCATTCGAAGAACCGCCGCAGCCTGCCAGAGCTACCGCCGTCATGGCTGCACACAAAAGAACACTTACCATCTTCTTTTTCATACTTTTACCTCCTGATTGTTCAAAAATATACAGCATACATAATTTTGATATTTTTGTATGTCTGCGTCATCTGATGCTCTTATTATAGTAAGCGCTGTACATAAAGTCTTTATCTTATCTATCTACCTTTTTGCATTATCAGCCAATTTCTTGTGTATTTTATACAATTTTATCCCGTTTCTTTATCATCAGATGTTGTTATTTACATATTCTTCTGTTTTGCAATTCGGAATTTTAACCAATTTTTCTCCTGATTGTCTTTCACTCCCTGCATTTTATACAACTTCTGTTCTTTTATTTTTTCTTTTCTTTTGCCTTTTTTGCATTTTTGTATTATAATAGTTCCATATAGGACGTTTTTTTTGCATTATCAGCTCATTTTCATTGGAAAGGAGTATCTTTTTATGAGTTATAAAAGCGTTCAGCTTACCGATGTACTGACTATCCATGAAATCTATTCGATTCATTATTTTGAGTATATGTGTGATTTTTCTTTTCCGGGAGAATCCCACGATTTCTGGGAATTTTTGTGTGTAGATAAAGGAGAAGTGAATGTTTATGCCGATGAGCGATTCCATGTATTGAAAAAGGGGGAGATCATTTTTCACAAGCCCAACGAATTCCATGATGTAAAATCCAACGGGCTGATCGCGCCAAACCTGGTCGTCATGTCTTTTTCCTGTTCTTCTCCGGTCATGTCTTTTTTTGAAGAAAAAGTGCTGAAAATCAGTGAGCCGGAGCGAATCCTACTGGGACAAATCATCCAGGAAGCAAAGCATGTCTTCGAAGGCCGGCTGGATGATCCTTATCAGGAAGAATTAATCCGGGCAGAAAGCGCCCGTTTTGCCGGAGAACAGTTAATCCGGCTGTACCTGGAACAGCTTTTGATCCAGCTGATCCGCCGTTACATGGTACGCACCGCACCGTCAAGCCCCGCCATCATCAAATCCATCAAGCAAAAGGCGGACGGCGAAATGTTTTCACAGATCGTCGAATATATGGAAGCCCATGTATGCGAGAATCTGACCATCGAACAGCTCTGTAAAAGCAATTCCGTAGGCCGCTCCCAGTTGCAGAAACTGTTCCGGACCAGAAGCGGCTACGGCGCCATCGAATATTTTTCCAGGATGAAGGTGGACCTGGCCAAGCAGATGATCCGGGAGCATCATTACAATTTCACCCAGATCGCAGATGCCCTCGGATTTTCCTCCATCCATTATTTTTCCAGGCAGTTTAAACGAATTTCCGGTATGACACCCTCTGAATACGCTTCTTCCATCAAGGCGCTGTCGGATCAGCCCGGATAAGCCGGACCTATTCCCACAGCTTCTGAGGATACAGACCCTGGTCTTTCAGGGACTGGATCGCTTTTACCACCACCGGCTTGTCCTCTTTGTAAGTCACGCCGTACCAGCGGTCCCTGGATTTTAAAACGGTTACTTCCGCCTTGTCTTCCTGAATCAGTTCATCCACCACAAAGGGCAGGAAGTATTCGCATTTCAGCGGATTCTTCGGCAGATTCTCTGTCAGGAAAGCGGCAAACCGGTCCCTGATCTCTGCCATCATGCTGTTGGTAAAGCCCCACATATTCATGGAGACTATAGCATCTTCGGAAAGTGGCGTCCAGGTCGCTCCGTCGTCTTCGGTGTAAGCAGGCCCCCCTTCCCGTCGCTCAATGCGGACTCGTTCGACGATCTCTGTCAGTTTTCCGCTCTGATCTGTCTCGCAGACACCTCTGGCCACATGGCCGTTCTCTGTGAGGGTATTTTTCAGCAGATATCCTACCATGGTGTACTGGAACCGCTCTGTATCCTCATGGGATGCCAGAAAATCATAGATCATCTGAAAAGCCTGCTGTCCGTAGTAGTCGTCCGCGTTGATGACGGCAAAAGGACCGTCCACCACAGGCAGACAGGAAAGCACTGCATGGGCCGTACCCCATGGTTTTACCCTTCCTTCGGGTGCCTGAAAGCCTTCTGGCAGATTGCCCAACTCCTGGAAGACGTACTCCACCTGGATTCTCTCTTCCATGCGGTTTCCGATTGTCTCTTTAAAATCCTGCTCATTTTCTTTTTTAATGATAAAGATGACTTTTTCAAAGCCTGCTTTTACGGCGTCATAGATGGAAAAGTCCATGATGATGTGGCCGTCTGCGTCTACCGGGTCGATTTGTTTGAGGCCGCCGTAACGGCTTCCCATGCCGGCTGCCATGATGACAAGTATGGGTTTCTTCATATTGTTGTCCTCCTTGTGTGATTTGTGCTATATTGTTCTCCACCGGATTGCTCCTGCTTCCAGAGTGATCTGTTCCGTATTTCCGGAGCCGTCGTATATGGTGGCAGTCTGTTCCCGGCCGCTGTTGTTCAAAGCGGCATAAATACCTGCTTCCGGGTAGGCGTGGACTTCACACCGGGGATTGTCTGCATACCAGTGATACAGATTTTCTTCCTGCCCGGCAGAATAGTACAGGGCCCGAAGCAGAAGCCTGGTATTCTCGCAGCTGTAGGGCAGCCCGGCCATGTATACGCTTCTTCCTTTTCCGTAAGAGTGGGCAGCCAGGTGGAGTTCATGGTCGGAATATTCGATAATCTCGGTGTCAGCCCCCAGGGCGTAAACATTTTTCATGCTTTCTCCGAAATCGAAAGGCTCGCTCCGGTCCTCGGTAAGATAATGCTGCTCCAGCGACTTTGTGAAATATTTGTCAGTAGACAGGGTAAAGCCCAGTTCTTTGTCTACACCAAAGATATCTGCCAGCTGGAAGAAACGTCCGTTTTTATGGAAGGCTGAAGGTTCTCCGATTCCCACAAGGCCGCCGCCTTCATAGACCCAGCGCCTTAAGAGGGCGACCAGAAATTCGTCTTCCCACCAGGAACCGCCGGAATATGCGCTGCCTGCGTCCCCTGCATTGATGATCACATCGATATCTGCAGGAATTCCGGACTTCAGAATATCGTCAAAGCTCAGGAAGCACACATCCACGCTCATACCGCTTAAGGCTTCCAGCATTCCGAAATAAGAGTAAGTCTGTTTGTACCAGAGAGCGTGGGCTACCATATAAGCCTGCCAGGAACGAAGCCTGCCCCAGCAGTTCAGGACTGCCACTTTCAGACCACAGTAAGGCTTTGTGCCGTGGATTTTGTTGTAGATATCCCGGAACTCATCCGTCAGTTTTTCGATATAATCTGTGAAATCCGGGAACTTACAGGCCAGGCTCAGATAACCTCCGTAACCGATGCGGTCCAGGGGCTTTCTCATAAGAGCTCTTCTGGCTGACAGCCAGTTCTCCCTTGCCTCGATGCAGGGATCATTTCCTTCATAGAAAGTATCCGGGAAGAAATACGGCAGGAACCGTCCTTCGGTATATCTGACTCCGGGAATGTCCGAAATCAGCCGGAGAGTCGCGCCGCCGCCAACGCTTCCCACTACCGCATCTAGGCCAATACTTTCAAAATACGGGCCGTAAGGCTCGGTGCCGATCCAGTTGTCTCCCAAAAACATCATGGCCTCTCTTCCTGCTTCATGGACCAGCGCCACCAGCTCTGTTGCTTTTTTTGCCACGAACCGCTGGATAAAATCCATATAGTCCCGGTATGCTTTTGTAGGCACCCGAAACGGGGTGTTGTAATATCCGTTGTCCACCAGATCCTCCGGCCGCAATCGGTAGCCGTACTCTGCTTCAAATTCCTGAAGGGCTTTTACAGATACGGTGCCTCCGTAGCCGAACCAGTCCACGAACTTTTCTTTTGCCTCCTGGTTAAATACCAGGGTAAAATGATAGAAAAACGTGGTGAAACGAACCACATCCGTATCCGGATTGTCTTTCAGCCACTGTACCAGGTAGTCTTTTGCAAACTGCCCGGAAGCCGGCTGACGCACGTCAAAGGGGATCTCATGGGGCTTGTCTCCCCAGTCATTGGTGATATGATTATACATCTGAGTGGGATCCCAGACTGCGTAGACGAGAAAGCTCACCGTATACTCATGGAAAGGCTGTACATTCCGCACATATACCTGATGCCGTTCTTTGTCCAGCTCCCAGCTTTCCACAGATACGACCTGCCCCGTGGTCCGGTCCATGACCTCCCACCATTCTTTCGGATCGTGTATGTAGTCCGGAGCCATCTGCTCTCCGTAATATCCCTCCAGAAAAGAGATCCGCATTTCCCGGTCGACCGCCGTGCACCGTCTGGACATCAGATAGAGCTGCTGGCATTCCTCCATATGAGCTTCTGCAAATTCGTTGTGCCCTCTGGCAACAAAATAAGTGGTGTAGATCTTCGCATCCAGTTTCTTGATCTCCGGGTCCAGCTTCGTCCCGTCGCTGTCCCTCAGCGCATCAGCGCCCCAGCGCGTGAGCATCTCTTTTGTTTCTTTGATAAAGCCGGCTTCGCTTGGAAGCGTCACCCTGCCTTTTGTTTCTGCCATCGATACCTCCATGTTTCCCGTATAAAATCTTCCCTGCAGAATGCAGGTTTTCTGTCCTAAGTATATACAGTTTTCCGGCCCCCGGCAATAGCACGATCGGCACTTTTTTTTATCTAAAAAGACAGTTTTTTAGATCTTTCTTGTTTTCTTTTATGCATTTTGCTAAAATCTGCTTATATTTACTGCACCTTACTCATTCAGATCAAATCTTCTGCAAATTGTAACACACAGCCGGCAGCAAGCGATCTTCAGACACGCTCTGATCGCCGGACAGAAAATAATTGAATTTTTATGCACAAGGAGTAATCATTATGAAATACAAGGTACTTACATTAAAAACACCGGAGGATCTTTTCCGTTGTCCCGTCTTCTTCGTGAATCAGTTTAACTGGGGTGGCGATTACCGGCCGGTCACTTCCGGCAGACTGGGATTTCTGCCGGATCAGGGACTCCTTCTGGAAATGGAATGTCAGGAGAAGGACCCGTGCCGAAGCTATACCAGAGCCGGAGATCCGGTCTATCTGGATTCTGCCATGGAAGCTTTTTTCTGCTTCACGCCGGAGGAAGAAAATCCCTGTTATCTGAATTTTGAGATGAATGCCAACGCAGCCATGCTCGCCTGCCGCGGCCGAAGCCGTAAGGAACGAATTCCGTTTGACGAAGCAACAGCAGAGGGGCTTTCCTGCGAGGCCCTGGTCAGAGAACACATCTGGAGCATCCGGCTTATGCTTCCCCTGTCCCTGATCACTGCTGTCTACCCGGGACTTTTCTTACATACCGGCAGCACGTTTTCCTGCAATTTCTACAAAATAAAAGAGAGCAAAGGCCGGACACATTTTGCCAGCTTTGCTCCCATTTCAGCACCGGAACCTGATTTTCATCTGCCGGAGTATTTTGCCCGGGCACAGATTTGTACGGATATCTAAACCTGCCGTTTTCCGATTTTACAGACAGGAAAAGCCACCGGACAGCCTTTCAGTCTGCCGGTGACTCCCTGGTATACTGACACATTTATAACAGGCTGGGCACTCATGCTGCGCCACTTAGCTGAAAATAAATGTGCCAACACAACGACCTCAGTGATTTTCTGCTTCTTTTAACACATATTTGCTTTCTATATTATAGCGATAATTGTGATCCCAGTTATAACTTCTGTCATACAAAAACGGGCGGGCGTCGCTGTCTCTGGCAACAAAATCAGCAGCCAGAAGCACCTCTCCTTGTTCAATCCCAATCTCCTCTGACAATGCTTCATCTGCAGTAACTGCCGAGATGTTGTTGGAAGTGGACGAGATCTGGATGCCAAATTTTTTCATGAGCATTTCAATGATCGACAGCTCCAGGTCTTCTGCTTTCAGGTCCGGAATCTTCTCTTTCAGAATATAAGCCACCACATAACAGGTCGCTTTCTGATTCTGAGTGCCGCGGTAGCGGGACAGTTTCCATACTTCCTTTCCCAGCGGAACGCACAGATATTCTGCAATCCGTTCATCCGCTTTACAGGTCTGCAATTTGACATCTGAGATTGTAGGCACATTGCCCGACAAAAGTATACTCTGAGTAAAAGTCGGAATTTTGTTGACAATATCGTAGCTCTGTATTCCATTTCCCCGATAAGTCCCTTTTCCGAGCATTTTATAAAGATATCCGCTGTTGACCAGCACACTGACTGCCTGACGAACGGTTCCGCGGCTTACATTGTATTGTTCCATAAGCTCACTTTCACTTGGAATCTGTTCTCCGTAACTTAATTTGAACAGGTCCTTTCGGATTTCCTCGGCGATCTGCAGATACAGCGCAGCGCCTCCGGGTTTTTTCATCACCATGTAAGCCAACTCCTAACTGATTTCTCTGCCCTGTTCCTATCCTATAGACGATGGAAGCATCTGGCATTGTCAGGAAAATTATAACCGTTCTTTTCCATAATTGCAACTGTTTCGTCAAATGTAGGCACCTGTGTACCGGTTCCCAGCTTCGCTGTCTTCGCTGCCCCCGCCGCATTTGCACATACGACGCAGGTCTCAAGATCCCATTTCTGCAGCCATGCATAAATAAATGCCCCCAGAAAAGAATCTCCGGCTCCCATTGTATCCACAACAGGAACTTTAAACCCCGGATACCATCTCCCTTCTGTATCAGGAGATACCGCATAACAGCCCCTGGCTCCTGCTTTCAGCAGAATCAGCGCCTTTGTCCTCTGTCTCAGAGCTTCGGACGCCCTGACCGGATCTTTTTGTCCCGTTAAAGCCTCCGCCTCCTCGTCATTCAGCGCCACCACCGTTGATTTTGCCAGAACCTCCTCCAGCATCTTCGGTTCGATATCGCGGCACAGCGGACCCGGATCAAAGAATATCTCCCTGTTCCGTTCACAAGCACTTTCAAGCATCTTCATCGCCAGCCCGCAAAACGGCTGCGTCTGATCAGACAGATGATATCCACACAGATAAAAGCCTTTGCACTGCTCCAGAAGTTCCGGCGCCTTTTCATGTCCGTCGAAGACACTGAAGCCTATGGTACTGACAAAAGAATGGATTCCTTTCTCATCGATAATGCAATTTGCAACCGGAGTCTGATAATCCTGTGTTTTTTTCAGAAACTTTGTTTCAATCCCCTGTTCCTGATAAGCTTTCAGAAGATAGCTTCCATAGTAATCGTCTCCGATCGGCCCCACCGGAAGCACGTTTCCTCCTAATCTGCTGCAGACGATCATCAGATTTCCTTCTCCGCCCGGTTCTGGGTGAGACGCCCTGACACGCCGGCTGCATCCGCCTTCCACGGGAAAGGTTCCTTCCATCTCAATAATCATATCAACGGTAGAGGCTGTAAGCACCAGTACGTCATATTTCTTTTTATTTTCGTTCATGGGTCCTCTCTCTTGCAATCTTGGTCAGCTCCTCTGCCGCCCATTCCATATCCAGCAGAGGATTTGCCTCTTTAAATACTTTGTACCATTCTTTCGGCAGTGTTTCAAAACCTTTGTAAGCGCCTGCAACCATGCCTGCAATACAAGCAAAAGTATCCGTATCTCCTCCGATATTTGCTGCTGCTTTGATCGTATTGACAGGATCGCCGTCATTGGCGGCAAACAGTCCAAGCGTAATCCCTATTGTAGGCTGTATGTCCCCGGTGCAGCCAATATGATCTTCCAAAAGAAGCGACGCTTCCTCCGCGTTATCCGCACGGTAAACACAGTCAATAGCCCGCAGAATATAAGGAAGAACCCGCGGTCCATATGCTGCTCTGGCTTCCTTCAGTCCAATTCTCTCGCCTTCTTTTGCGCCGTATATGGCTGCCTTCAGCACAGAAGTAATCTCTGCGTGCTCCGTCATTGCCTCGGCAATCGCACAGGCAATCGCACAGGCTCCTGCATATGCATGCTGTGTTCCATGGGATACGCTGGTCATAATAACCGCTGTTTTCACTGCGCCGTCCAGGTCTCCCGGATTACACAGGCCGGAAGAAGCCACTCTCATGGCGCAGCCGTTCGAGATTCCCCGTCCATATGCTTTTCCTACCTTCGCCAGCTCCAGCGGGTCTCCGCCCTTCATATAATCTTCTACCCAGCATCTCATCGTAGGTCCTGCATTTCTCGGATAATATTTCGGATAGCTGCGGGTCCAGCGGATCAAAGCGTCCGCCGCCGCCTGATGTGTAAGCTCTCCGTGTGTGCTGATTACTGCCCTGGCCATTTCATACATCTGAGACGAATCGTCTGTCACTTCTCCCGGCAGATTGCCTTGTCCGTAAATATTGTCCCCCGGTCCCATAAAACAGTCGATTGGTTTTCCAAATTCCTGTAAAATTTCTGCACGGCTTAACGCTTCGGAGGGGACTCCAAGCGCGTCTCCCATTCCTGCGGTTACCAGACTTCCCAAAATACGGTCGTACAAATCATATGTCTTTTGTTTCATATCCATTCCCTCTTCTTTCCTGATTATTTATGCAACGGCTCTGAAGCGATCTCAATCTCTCCGGCCGCAATTTTTTCCGATACTGCCATTACCTGATCCTGGATATCCTGCGGCGCCAGATCATTGTCAGCAAATTCATATCCCGCCGCTCCCTGTGCGATTCCGTACTCTCTGCTCGTTCCGCCCTGATAATTGTCATGAATGGTATCATCAATAAATGCAATCACCATATTTTCAAAATAGTTCATTGCACTGCCGATCTCCGCGTTTGGAGCCGCGTCTGTATAGTGGACGTCACAGGCCGCATACATCACACCCTGTTCTTCTGCTGCCTGCGCACATCCGGTTCCCGAACCGCCCGCAGCGCCGAAGATTACGTCGCATCCTCCTGCGATCAGCTGCAGCGCATATTCTTTTCCAATCGTCGGATCGGTAAAAGAATTACAGTAAGTGACCACATCCTCTGTTCCGTTGTCAATATAAGCAATCCCTTGCTGGTAGCCGGCCAGAATCTCGTTGATTCCGCCGCTGTCGGAGCCTCCTACAAATCCTACTTTTCCTGTCTTTGTCATCAGCGCCGCCGCACAGCCCTGGATAAACGCCGTCTCTGTCCGGTTCAGATGAAAGTCTGCGATGTTGGAATAATCGGCAATATTCTCCATCTCACCCTGAAGAATACCGAATTTGATATCCGGATAGTCCGCCGCCGCCGCAATGGTTGCGTCCGCCATGTCTGAATACGTGGTTATGATAATATCAAAACCCTCTTCACAACAGGCGCGCACCTTCGTCTCGTACTGATCGACCGCCAGCGCCTCGATACATTTAATCTCTACATTTTCATTTTCTTCTTCATACTGCTTCAGGCCCTTTGTCAGATTCTGAAGCCATTCTGAGGAATCAAAAGCCTGATAGGATACGAATGCAATCCGGTGCTTTTCACTTTCTCCGCCGCTTTTGGACCCGCATCCGGACACTGCGGATGCCAACAATACGAACGCCAACATCATAGCCAATGTTTTTTTCAGTTTTCTTTTCATGATTTCTCTCCTTTGTTTTTTATTCCCGCGGACAATGAGCCAGGCGAACATAACAGCATATTCATTTGGCATCTGCCATACGGGTTAATCCCCCGCCGCCTGCTGTCATTTCAGCCTGCTGCGTGGTTTTTGACTTTTTTAAACGACACATGCCGTCAGAATCAGTTTCGATAATATTCTGAAATCATTTCCGTCTCGGACTTCTTTCTCTTTATAAAATGGATGCACCGACGCGCCACCTGCGGCGCCACTGCGGCCACAAGCGCCAGTGCATACGGCAACATTCCCAACAGATAGGAAGAAAACCCTACGCCGGATAATGAAACCACCAGCGATTCGGCAAATCCGAACAGCAGACAGGTGATCAGAGACAAAAGCGGATTGCATCCTGCCAGCGTTATCGCAGCCAGCGCCGTATATCCTCTCCCGTTCGTCATACCCACATTGAACATGTAGACAGACAGAGCCAGCTCCGCTCCTCCCAGCCCGCACAGAATTCCATTGATCATCAGCGCCGAATACTTCACTTTTCTGACGTGAATTCCTGCGGATACCGCGGCTTCCTCGTTCATTCCCACCGCTCTGATATCAAGCCCGTATTTTGTTTTGTTAATCACAAAAGCAAGTACAAACGGCAGTACCAGAGCAAAATATACCAGAAGCGAATGGTTATTTAATATCTGCCCTGCAACAGGAATCGCCTCCAGCCAGTTCATATGCACTACCGGCATCGCCAACTCTGAGGACAGCACATATCTGCCGCTGACTCCGAACACCGGGTTAAGCAGATATCTGGTCAGCCCGCTGGCCAGCGTAATAATAGAGATCGCGCATACAACCGGCTGCACCTCCAGTTCAATAATAAATACAGCATAAATAATGATCATCAGCGTACTGGCAAGTACTCCGAACAAAACTCCCAGCCATACATTGCCCGTATAAAAAGCGCCCACAATAGAGGAAAATGCTCCGATCAGCATGAAACCTTCCAGCGCCAGATTGAAAATATTAACTCTTGATGCCAGAAGACCGCCCATTGCAACCAGCAAAACCGGACCTGCATGACGGACCGCAACCGTCAGAATCGTAACGATATCCATCTATTTCCCCCCTTTTCTCATCCAGACGTCAGAACGGATAAACGTAACCGTGGCAAAAAACATCACAAACCCTTTTACACAGTCGACCAGTTCCGCCGGAACGGAGGTAACCACTGTGAGCAGTACAGAGCCGCTTTTTAACGCTCCTAAAAGCAAAGACCCAAGAAGCATACCTATTGCATTCTGCGCGCCCAGAAGCGCAGCCGTCATACCGTTAAATCCAATATCTACCGCAAAATCACTGTATATTATATGGTAATAGCCAAGCATCTCTCCGATCGCGCAGATTCCTGTAAGAAGTCCTCCCACAACTGCCGAAGACAGCATAATCCTCATGGACGGCAGGCCGCTGGCATTGGCAAACAGAGGATTCCTTCCCACGACTGACAGCCGGTATCCGGGAATGGTCTTTTTCATCACAAACTGATAAAGAAGAATTATCACCACCGTACTGACCGTAATCGACACTGCTCCCACCGACTCGCTGACCGGCAGTGACATGATCGAAGAAGAACCCGGCTGGGCGATAAATGAAAAGGCAATCATATGCTTGGTAAGATAAGCCATCAGATAATTCATCATCACGCCCACCACAACTTCACTGACCCCCAGACCGAATTTGGCTGCTGCAGGAATCATGCAGGCCGCAATCGACGCCATACAGGCCGCAGCCATCATGAGGATTAGACGCAGCCAGGAAGGCCATCCCTGCGTCAGTTCAGATACCATGACAATCGCCAGCGAAGCGCTGTACATCTGACTTTCATGACTGATATTGAAGTATCCGCACTGATTGCAGACTGAAAAAGAATATGCCAGCAATACTACCGGTATACTGTAGCGGATCGTATTTTTTAACGCGTTTAAGCTTCCAAATGATCCTTTCAGCAGTACGGAATACGTTTCCAGCGGGCTGTCGCCGGAAAGCAGAACCATAAGGCCGCCCATGATAAAAGCAATCATAATTGCCAGGACAGAATTAATGACTTTTCTGTTCCGCATGTTCTCCTGCACCTCCCATCATTAGTCCGATTTCTTCCTCTGTCACATGAAGCACATCTGTAACTTCTCCCGATATAGAGCCCTCAAACAGTATGAGCATCCGGTCGCTTAACGACATCAGCTCCTCTAAATCCGCTGAGACAAGAATGACTGCTGTGCCCGCTTTTCTCTGCTCAAGAAGCAGTTCTCTGACCGAATTGATCGCTCCGATATCCAGCCCTCTGGTAGGCTGCGCGGCAATCAATACCTTCGGCTTTCTCTCAATCTCTCTTGCCAGAATAATTTTCTGCATATTTCCACCGGACAACATTTTTACATGCTTCCCCGGCGTCAGACCTTTGATATCATAATCACCGATCAGATTTTTACAGTATTCCCTGATCCTTCCGTATTTGAGAAGGAACCCGTCTGAAAACTTCGCATCACATTCATTGCCGGCAATGACATTTTCTTCGATTGTTCCGTCCAGTACCAGCCCTTCTGTCATCCGGTCGTCGGATACGAATCCGATGCCGGCCTGACGCCGTTTCGCTACAGATGCTTTCGTCAAATCAATCTGCTCCACCAGAATCTCTCCGTATGACGGACGAAGCATCCCGATCAGAATCCGGATCAGTTCCGTCTGGCCGTTTCCTTCCACGCCTCCGATTCCCAGAATCTCACCGCTTCGTACCTGTAATGAGAGGTCCCGTAGCCTCGGAACACCCAGCTCGTCAAAATACCACAGCTTATTCAACTCAAGAACTGTTTTTCCGGGAGTGTTTTCACGCTGGTTTTGGATCAGCTGTACGTTCTGCTTGCCAATCATGGCGCGTGCAATCTCCGTCTCTGTTACTTCACCTCTTTTCCATCCTTCCTGTACGACACGTCCTTTGCTCATCACCGTGATACGGTCTCCTACCGCGATGACTTCTCTTAATTTGTGAGAGATAAATACAATCGACCTTTGTTCTTCTTTTAGCGTCTCAATAATCTGAAAAAGTTCTTCCGATTCCTGCGGTGTCAGGACAGCCGTCGGTTCATCCAGAATCAGAATTCTGGCGTCAAAATAAAGGACTTTGATGATCTCTATTTTCTGTCTTTCCCCGACTGACAGATTCCGGATCAGCGTATGCGGAGACACCGGCATATGAAACCGTTCCAGATAAGTCCGGACCTTTTTTTCCGCCGACGCATAATCAATCATTCCTTTACTGACCGGAGCATTGCCGAGAATAATGTTTTCCAGAATGCTCATCTGAGGAATCTGCATAAAGTTCTGGTACACCATACCGATTTTGTGCTGACGGGCGCCTGTTACATCATAGCGGCAGGAAATTCCGTCGATCAGAATCTCTCCTTCATCGGGCGCATACTGACCATACAGTATTTTCATCAGCGTACTCTTGCCTGCCCCGTTCTCGCCGACCAGCGCATGAGTCTCTCCCGGATACAGAGCAAGATTTACATGGTCGTTTGCAAGCACCCCTGGAAACTGTTTTACAACATTTCTAAGTTCTATTATTGGTTCCATAGCTTCCCTCCCATCAAGTCGTCAAGACGTCTATACCACTTAAGATGAATTATACATATTTCGAGATAATATGTCAATAGTATACACAGAATTCTTTTCTGGTAAATTTTTTTTGGAGAAATTGTGATATGTTTCCCTCCATGATTCCGTATTTGACAGTACATATATAACAAAACATTCCCAAACCCGGATTACGCTGACGATCTGTTCTTACGCTCTGCAAACCTGTTCAGATCCTTTTTCATATACAGATAGTTCTTTTTCTGATCTGTAAAATATGTATTATTATTCTCCGCAAATACGGTAATCCATTCATCCAGGTCCATATCTTCTTTATAAGAATACGCCACCATTGCCAGCAAAGACAGTCTGTTCCGGTCTTCCAGAAGTCTGGAACCGTTTCTGATTGCATTTTTTTCCAGATCATCCAGCGTATCATGATACAACGGCAAATCCTCAGACAGCGTTTCTCTGTCAATCCCGACCAGCTCGGACAAAAATGCTTCTGTATCATATTCCTGCACATCTTCTTTTTGTGCATGTTCTCCCGCTCTGTCCTCCCCAATATGAAAAAACTCATACATAAGCTTTGTCAGTCCGTTTACTTTGCCGAACACCACCGCCTTGTCCCTGGTATTGCGGCTTTTATAGAGATCGGCAAATAACTTTTGGTCAATTTCCGGACGTTCCAGCGAATTACTTACATACTTGATAAAGTCCCGGAATCCCGCATCAGGTATCTTCAGGCTTTTAAACTTTTCAAATACCGCAAACCATACAGGAGAGTTGACGATTGTAAACATGTGTTTCACTTCCCGGTCAACGACGACAGAAAGCCGATCCAGACTGTTCTCCAAAGAATCGAACATATATTCTTCCGCATTGCGATTTACAAATGCAAATGAATCCTTTACTTCTTTTTTCCAGTCATTGATAAAATGAGCCGCCATAATACTCTCTGCGACAACTTTATCAAAATCGCCTTTTGCTTTATTCTTTTCCGTATATTTTCCGCAGCAGTCCTTAAAAAACGGATGTTCATCAGAAAGTCTCTTTATGTTCTCCGCCACGTGCACATCCATACCGGTAAATTCATACTGATTTTTATTCATCCCTTCCTGATTGTTATAATTTCTGATATGGTACGCAATCTGATCATCCGTACAGTTAAAATATGTCGTAACATTAATATTGAATTTTTGAAAACGCTCTTTTAAAAACTGAGGAAATTCACTGAATTTTTTCCCAATCACATTAAAAACCTTTTCCTCAAACAAAGCGTCGCCGTCTCCATCCAGCAGAACATTTCCCTCCCGGTCATACTTATATTCCTTATATGGAATTTCATAAAACTCCGCGCCGTCGCTCTTCACTACGATGCCGTCGGCTCTGAACAGCTCCGAATACGACAGTCTCTGCAGTCCGTCGATCAGATGAGATTTCTTTTTTCCGTTTACCGTCTGTTCACAAATCACAATCTCAGGGATCGGCTGTCCGTTCAGTACCCGCGTAAGATACTTGTTTTTCTGTCTTTCCGTCCACTGAAAAGCTTTCCTCTGCAGAATATGTTTTTTATTGATTTTCCCGTCTCTCATATCATCAAGCAAACTGCCGAGCGGAAATTTATCCATCCTGTATTGGTCCGTTACGTCAATAGGTATCATATCTTCCATTTTATATTCCTCCCTGAGCTGTCTTTCAGACACTTTTGCAAATAAAGTAAGATTTTCATTCATTCTCGCACTGTTCAAAAACATGCGGTATTCTCTTTCCGTGAGTCCCAGCTTACGTTTAATCTCGCAAACTGCGATATCCTCCATCCTCATTTCTATTATCCGTCTTGCGGTTTTGGGCAGACTGTGCAGATAATTTTCTATTCTTTCATCCTGGTCTTCTTTTTGCAGCAGCATTTCCTCCAGATTAAAATCTGACCGGAGCAAATCTCCCTGAGTCGTCAGTTCCCCGTCTTTCAAAGGTGCATCCAGCCGTATGTCAGGAACAGAAATCTTAACCGCTTTCCCCGTATTTTCATCGAATGAAAGCACTTTTGCCGCGCGCTTGTCCCGGTTTTGTCTTTTAAACTCATCTATGAAGGCGATTCTCAATGACTGATACACGTATCCGTCAAAATCGCCTCTGGAAAAATCATAAATGTCTTTTTTCCAGATCCCGGTTAAAACATCGGTGCCAATGCCGTAATATTCATCCATATCCCTGCCGTTAATTCCGCCGTAATATTGATTGAAAATTCTATCGATCACACGGTGAAGCTTTCTGGCTTCATTTTCATAATACGGCGTCAACAGTTTTCTTATCTTTTCCCTGTACAGATTTGTCTGCTCCATCTTCGGTTCCTTCCGTTCGATCTCCTGTTAATCATCTGAAAGCGAGTATTTCTCCCTGAATATTTTCAGCAAAATATTGACATCCTATTAATAATCGCTTAAAATAATGATTGGATACCAGGGTCAAAAGGTCTAAAATCCGATGCAAGCTTGCTTGCAAGAGGATTTTTGAACTTGGGACCCGCCAAAAACATGAAAAAGTAGCCCGATTAGGGCGGATTTTGAATGTTTTTGAGGATT
>CATOPL010000028.1 GCA_951802115.1 uncultured Lachnospiraceae bacterium
AAAAGCCGCCCGTTTTTTCATGCCGGACGGCTTTCTGCGTAATGTGATAGCTCAAATAATATTTTTTTGTGGTTGCTGGCTCCGAAAAGCCTTGATATTACAGTGTTCCTAATAGGAGTCATTCATAAGCAAGCATTACATCATTTTCGCAATGCTGCACTTGTAGAGGATAATGGAAAAGCCACAAACAGTCCTAATTATAGGTATAGACTTACAGAAGAAACATTGCAGATGATAAGGGTGTTTCAAACATCAGAGTGGCAAAAATCTGTAAGTCGATTTTTGAAATACCATGAAAAACTGGTAGATATGTATGCATCAATAAAGAAAATGACAATGATGCCGGTGCGTATAAATGGAGCTGATTTTCAATTTTCTACAGGCAAGCACAATGAACTGCAGAAAGCTATTATTGAGGAGTTTGCGCCACGATTTGCACCCAATTCGGAATGTTTGTATGTTGGCGATACCATAGAGAAAGATTTGGTAAAAAGTGTTGATAAGTTAGAGAAACTAGGATTTGAAATAACTTTGCATGACAAGATGCCGGATGTGGTTTTATACAGAGAGGATAAGAATTGGATTTACTTTGTTGAATCAGTAACTTCGGTTGGACCGATGGATTCTAAAAGAATATTGGAAATAACGGAGATGACAAAGAATGTAGTAGCAGGAAAAATTTTTGTGACGGCATTTCTTGATTTTAAGACTTATAAGAGATTTTCAGAAACACTGGCATGGGAAACGGAAGTCTGGATTGCGGAGATGCCGGAGCATATGATACATTTGAATGGGGATAAGTTTTTGGGACCGAGATAGGGAACTATATAGGAATATGTTTGAAGAATAGTATTAAATTGCTAAAGAGGTAAGAAATGAAACATATATTTGAACAAGGTGATTTTAATGATTATATGGATATTAGGTTAGATGAAGCAGTCAAACCAGTTACAGAATTTTATGCAAAAGTTGGGAGAACAACAGTTTTTATTTCCCATAAACACGATGACTTAAAAGATTTAATGGGATTAATTGGCTTTTTGGAAAATAAATATCATGTCAAAGCCTATATAGACAGTCGTGATCCGCTAATGCCTAACAATACTTCTGGTAAGACGGCATTAAGGATAAAAGAAAAAATAACACAATGCAATAAGTTTATATTGCTGACAACAAATGGGGCAGTTGAATCAAAATGGTGCAATTGGGAATTGGGGTTTGGAGATGCAAAAAAGTTTCAAGATAATATTGCGCTTTTCCCGATGAAGCCCAAAGGAGGCAGTGACTCGCTTTACAAGGGAAATGAGTATATGTCTATTTATCCATATATTGTAAAACAAGAGTATGGAGATAGATATAAAAATGGTTCATCAGTAGCGGCGGGATATTATGTATGTACAAATGAAGATGGCAATTGCACATTGTTGCCATTAGAAGATTGGTTTTCGAGAAGATGAGGTGTTGAATTATGAATAGAGAAATTTCTGCATTTGTTGACAGGTATGTAAAAGAAATAAGAAATAATAATGCAGCTATTTTTGCAGGGGCAGGCTTTTCAAAGAGTTCAGGATATGTGGACTGGAAAAATTTATTGAGAGATATTGCAGAAGAATTAGGGTTGAATGTAGATAAAGAGCATGATTTAGTTTCATTAGCACAATATTGTTATAATAAGAATGGAAACAGAAGTATAATCAATGATGTGATTTTTGAAGAATTTTCTAAGGAAAAGGAGTTTGGGGTGAATCACAAGATACTGGCAAGACTGCCAATATTTACATACTGGACGACTAACTATGATTCTCTGATAGAAGATGCATTAGCAGATGCACAACGTGTTGTTGATGTGAAATATAATAATAAACAGTTTTCTATTACCAAACCGCATCGGGATGCCGTTGTATATAAAATGCATGGTGATAAAAATAATCCGGATGAAGCAATTCTCATTAAAGATGACTATGAGAAGTATTATCGTGAACATGCACAGTTTATAACCGCATTAAGCGGAGATCTGATTTCAAAGACATTTTTGTTCATTGGATTTAGCTTCGCAGATCCAAATATTGATTATATTTTGAGTAGAATAAGAATTGATTATGGAGAAAATAAGAGACAGCATTACGCCCTTATACGCAAAATTAAAGAAAATGAATATGAAAATAGAGCAGATTATGAGTATGCGGAGCGGAAACATCAGTTTTTTGTTGAGGATTTAAAAAGATATAATATACGTGCTTTAATGATAGATGAATATGATGAAATTACGAATGTGTTGGAAGAGATCAGTAGACGATTAAATAATGATAATATATTTGTTTCTGGAAGTGCGGCTGAATATGGAGATTATGAGGAAAAAGAAGCTGTGGAATTTATACACCAGCTAAGCAATAGATTAATCCGTGAAGAATATAATATTATATCTGGATTTGGAGTTGGTGTAGGAAGTGCTGTTATAACAGGAGCATTACAAGAAATTTATATGAGGAGAAAAACTATAAATGAAAGCAGATTGCTTTTGAGACCGTTTCCTCAAGGAATAGAAAATGAAGATACAAGACAAAAGTTATGGAAACAGTATCGTGAAGATATGATATCAAGAGCTGGAATATCTATATTTCTGTTTGGAAATAAATTGGAAAATGGAAATATAGTATTAGCTAATGGTATGAGGTCTGAGTTTCAAATTGCAAAAGAACAACATAATTTAATAGTTCCTATTGGCTGCACTGGCTATGTGGCTCAGGAAATTTGGGAAGAAGTAAATAAGGATTTGGCAAAGTATTATAATAAAGTTGATGCGGATTTGAAAGAAACTTTTGAAAAGTTGAATAGCAAGGTGGATAATAATACATTAATTGATAATGTATTAAAATTTATAAAATTAATTAGGAGGTAATGATTTTATGGCAAAAAGGCAAGTGTTTTTCAGTTTCGAGTACAATAAGGATAATTGGAGGGCTGGTCAAGTGAGAAATATGGGGAAAGTATCTGATTCCTCTACATTTTCTGATAATGACTGGGAAGAAGTAAAACTTAAAACGGATGCAAAGATTAAAGAGTGGATAGATTCCCAATTAGCAATGCGTTCATGCTTGGTGGTTTTGGTTGGAAGTACAACGTCAACGAGAAAATGGGTAAAGTATGAGATTGAAAAGGCATATGAATTGAATAAAGGGATAGTAGGAATATATATACATAATTTGGAGGATAATCAGGGAGAACAGACAACCAAAGGCAGTAATCCGTTTTACAACATAATGACATATGATAATAAGAGACTGTCTAATTTTGTGGAGTGTTTTGATTCAAGCTATAGCTCAAGTAAGAACGTGTATGCTGATATCGAGGAACATTTGGAGCAATTAATTGAAGATGCTATTTCTGCTTCAGGAACGTATTAGAACTTGTTTTACTTATTGTATATACATGGTGTCAACACCATGTATATAGTATTTATAAGAGAAAATGTTTTACTCGAAAAAGGCAATGAATTCTGAGCAATTTATAGATGTTTTCAAGACATTAAAAAGAGTGGTTCTATTTTGGTTCTAAAAAGTTTGAAAACCTCAAATAACATGGCTGAAATAGAAGAATATGAATACGAAATCCAATAAAATACATGAAAAAACATTACGATTATGTTCTCTACGAAACGTGAGGGTGGTAGAACTGTTGGTTCTGGACGTGTGGCTACTGTCATTGAGTAATTCAATATGTAAGAAAATGGGGCGTTCCAAAGCGGAGCGCCCTTTTTTAGTCAGCGTCAGTGTTCGTCCTTTCCCTATGTCAGTCGTTTGTCAAGGGAACTGTATGAATAGAGATTTTGTCTGAGAACGGGTTGCCGCAAGGCCTTGGAAACATCGCTTCTTCCTTATGTCCACAGCGGATGTTCCTGACTTGTTTAGGATGCATTTTTATGGTATCATTTTAAGCACACAAAATGTATCAAAATTTGCAGTCTGCCGCAATATCTTTATTTGAAATAAAGAAACGTACATACTTACAATCTCTGTAAAAGTTGATTTTACAGGATTGGATTAGTTTTATTTTGCAGAGTCGGCGCTGCCTGTGTATAAGGAGAAAAGATTATGAGAACGTTGTTGAAACACGCCATGATCGTAACGATGGATCATGAAGGACAGGTTTACAGTGACGGAAGCCTTCTGTTCGAAGATGACCGGATTCTTGAGGTGGGTTCGAACACAGTGGATGAAAACACCTGTGATGAGGTGCTGGACCTGAAAGGAAAGCTTCTTCTGCCGGGGCTGGTCAACACACATGTACATACTTCACAGCAGCTTGCCCGGGGACTGGCAGACGATGTGGACCTGCTGACCTGGCTTCATGACCGGATCTGGCCCTATGAGAGTAATATGACGGAAGAGGATTCCTACATTTCCACACTGTTTTGTGCGGCAGAGCAGATTAAAGCCGGGGTAACGGCGATTGCCGAACCGGGCGGACAGTTTGTATCAGGGATGGCAAGAGCAGTGGAGAAGGCAGGAATTCGGGCAAAGCTTGCGAATTCTGTTATGGACTGCGGGGAAGGTCTGCCAGAGACATGGCAGCGCAGCGCCAGAGAAGAGCTGGAGCGACAGGTAGAGGATATCCGGCGTTTTCATAAGACAGCAGAAGGACGGGTGGAAGTGTGGTTCGGAATCCGCACAATCTTTAATGCCACAGATGAATTGCTGCTTCGGACAAAGGAGCTGGCTAATCAATATGGAACAGGAATCCATATGCATGTGGCGGAGGCCAGAGCGGAAGTGGAATATGCCAAGGAAAAATTCGGAGTGCAGACGGTGACGCATTTACATGATCTGGGTTTTCTGGGTCCGAATCTTCTGGCGGCTCACAGTGTGTGGCTGACCCATGAAGAAGTAGAACTGTTTCGTGACTGCGGGGTAAAAGTTTCGCATAATCCGGCTTCGGCTATGAGAGTGCTGGGCTTTGCCAAAATACCGCGGATGCTGCGGGAAGGTATCTGCGTTGCCATTGGCACAGACGGCGCTCCTACCAATAATCGGATGGACATGGTCGATGAAATGTGGGTGACCTCTTTAATCCATAAGGGATGGCGTCTGGATCCGACAGTGGTGAAGGCACAGGAAATTCTTAAGATGGCTACCGGAAACGGAGCTGAAGCCCTGCAGGACGGACAGCTTTACGGCAGTCTGGAACCGGGAAAGAAAGCAGATCTGATTATTATCAATCCCGATTCAGTAGGAATGCAGCCTATGCACGATCCGATTGCCAATCTGGTGACCTCTATGCATTCTGCCAATGTGGAAAGTACGATTTGTAACGGCAGATGGCTGATGAGGGATCGAAAAATCCTGACATTTGACGAGGAGACTCTGATTGCGGAGGCAAAAGAACGGGCGGCTGCTATTCGCGGACGAGCAGGAATCCACATGCCGGAACGTTTTCCTGTCGTATAGATGCTTCTGCTGCAGAGTGCAGGAACTGATGGATAGTTGTCGGACATATCTGTATAGTGCGTTGTCATCGGCCAACGATGCCAGCGCACAGCCTTTTTCGGCCTGTTGATGTAGACTTATCCTGAGGTTTTCAGCACATATGCCGTCTCCTGGCAAAGACTGAAATTTATTCCGTTTCGGCTCTTTGGCCCTGATCGATGTCGATGGCCTTATCTTCCGGGCAGATGAAAGAGGCGCACCGGACGTACGCCGGCCGGGGATAAGGCAGAAGATCAGGGGATCGGCATGGTTTAGGGCGCGTGTGCTTTTGCCAGGCGACGGTAAGCAGACAATAACCCAAAAGTGTCTGAAAAAATTTTAAATAAAAATGAAAAAAACACTTGCTTTTTTTCTCAATATGTCATATAATAACATTCGTTGAATACGAAGGGCTATCGCCAAACGGTAAGGCAACGGACTCTGACTCCGTCATTTCAAGGTTCGAATCCTTGTAGCCCTGCTCAGTATAAAACCCGGTAATTGTTTTACCGGGTTTTTTGTGTGCAGAAAAAGTGTAAAGACTTATTAATATCCGGATCTGCTGATAAATTCTTAAAACAAGGTTATAATGACAAAGAACAGATTTATGTATTTCAGGAATTTTCTTAATCTGTGTTTATTTGAGCCTGCCCTCCCGCAGACTGTGATGTATGGCTGTTGGGAGGCGATTTTCAGATCTGTTCCGGCGCGCTGCAAATAAATGACAGGTGCAGAAACGGTTCAGGAAGTACATGTTTGGGATTCGGAGGAAAAAAGAATGTATGACATTGTCATTATAGGAGCCGGAACAGCAGGACTGACGGCTGCAGTTTATGGAGCCCGGGCCGGAAAGAGTGTTCTTCTTCTTGAGGAGAACGTATATGGAGGACAGATTTTGTCGGCTGCAGAAGTAGAAAATTATCCTGGTATCCGTCGGATATCCGGTTATGAATTTGCGGAAAATCTTTACCGCCAGGCTCTGGATCTGGGAGCAGAACTGAAATACGAGAAAGCTTTAAAAATAGAGGAAGATGGGATAGGAAAGACAGTGCACACCAACCGCGGCCATCATTCCGGCAGAACGGTTATACTTGCGACAGGGGCGAAAAACCGCCGGCTTGGACTTGAGAGAGAAAAAGAACTGACAGGATCTGGAATCTCTTATTGTGCGACCTGCGACGGGGCGTTTTACAGGGGAAAAGATACGGCGGTTGTAGGCGGCGGCAATACAGCTTTGGAGGATACATTGTTTCTCAGCGGTTATTGCAGCAGAATCTACCTGATTCACAGAAGAGACCGGTTTCGGGGAGAAGAGACAATGGTCAGGATACTGCAGGAAAAGGAAAATGTGACGATACTTCTTGAGAGCGAGATAATCCGTCTGAATGGAGACAAACATCTTGAATCTGTCCTGGTAAAAAACACAAATAGCGGAAAAATTCAGGAGTTTCCGGTTTCCGCTTTGTTTATTGCCGTAGGGCAGGAACCGGATAACCGCGGCTTTTCAGATCTTGTCCAGCTGGACGAACAAGGATATGTGGTATCAGCGGAAAACTGTCATACTGGCAGAAAGGGTTTTTTTTCGGCAGGAGACTGCCGGACAAAAGAAGTCCGGCAGCTTACGACTGCGGCATCAGACGGAGCAGTTGCGGCATTGGCAGCCTGTGCATATATCAATACATCTGACAGCGTATCTTAAAATTTATTTTCACAGACAGGATATGCCCTCATATTCATTTGGCGATTGCCGCGGGGGGGAGGTGATTACTGTCATCTGCTGGTTTTGTTTCGCGGAATACCTGGCAGAAAGTAATTTTTGAATACACTCCGGCTCAGATGCTTGCTGATGGTGTGGTATTCTCAGAAAAATATCCGGCATGTTCCTGTAAAGAGTATACACAGTAGAATACCTGCAGCAGTTGGAAGCAGAGCGGCAAGTATGGTCCAGCGCAGGCTTTTGGTTTCTTTGTAAATAGTCAGAAGCGTAGTAGAGCAGGGCCAGTGAAACAGGGAGAACAGCATGGTGTTCACAGCAGTTATCCAGGTCCAGCCGTGGGACAGAAGAAGGGACTTCATAGAGGCGAAGCTTCCGGGTTCTGTAAGTGTTCCCTGAGAAAGATATGCCATGAAGATAACAGGCATGACGATCTCGTTGGCCGGAAGGCCGAGAATAAAAGCAATCAGGATCACGCCATCAAGCCCCATCAGTCCGGCCAGCGGATCCAGGGCAGATGCGCACAGCTGGAGCAGACTTGCATTGCTGACAGTCAGATTCGCCATCAGCCAGATCACAAGTCCTGCAGGAGCAGCGACAGCCGCCGCCCTGCCCAGTACAAATAAAGTACGGTCAAAAACGGACCTCACAATAACCGATCCCAACTGAGGCCTGCGATAAGGCGGAAGCTCCAGTGTAAACGCAGACGGTATACCCCGGAGCAAAGTGACAGAGAGCAGCCATGTGACGGCAAAGGTCATACCAATGCCAAGAAGTATTACCAGAGTCAGAATCAGCGCACAGAGCAGGGAAGACTGAAAGCTTCCGGAAACTCCTGCGAAAAAAATGGAGATCAGAGCGATCAGCGTGGGAAAGCGGCCGTTGCAGGGAACAAAACTGTTCGTTAGTACAGCGAGAAGGCGTTCTCTTTCAGAGTCGATAATCCGACACCCTGTGACTCCGGCAGCGTTGCATCCAAATCCCATTGCCATACAAAGGGCCTGCTTTCCGCAGGCGTGGCAGCACTGAAAAGGTTTATCCAGATTGTAGGCGAGTCTTGGAAGATATCCGCTGTCTTCCAGAAGCGTAAAAAGCGGAAAAAATACAGCCATGGGCGGAAGCATGACGGATACCACCCAGGCGACTACCCGGTATATTCCCATAACCAGCATGCTGTGAAGCCATGCTGGTGCATGAAGCAGTTGGAACCATGCGCTCAAAAAGTCCTGAAATCGGAAGAGAAGATCCGCAAGCAGTTGGGACGGATAATTGGCCCCGGTGATTGTCAGCCAAAGGAGAAAGGCAAGCAGAAGAAACATGGCCGGATACCCGATCAGCCTGCCGGTCAGGAGCCGGTCCAGTTTCCAGTCCAGGAACTGATAAACCGGTCGCTCCATTTTGACCACATCTGTACAGAGACCTTCTGCCGCCTTCACCAGAGCAGAGACTGTAAGATCACGAAAAGTTTCTGTATCAATGCCGGCTTTTAGAAGCAGAGCCCTGGCCTGATCCAGAGATTCCTTCACTTCCTGGTCATTCAAAAAAGAATCTCCCAAACAGAAACGTATTTCTTCAAGCAGCGAATCGTCAAAGTCCAGCAGACGCAGGCCAAGCCATCGGCTGTTCATACGGTCTTCTACTTTTCTCTGAAGAACAGGAACAAGCGCGGCAAGAGCTTCTTCCACAGGCTCCGGATAAGTAATATGATAAGCGGATAAGTTTGGCTGTTTCGTCATCTGCTGTATGGCATGTGTCAGTGCAGACAGACTTTTTCTGTTGCGGGCGACCGTAGGAATGACAGGAACTCCAAGTTTTTCAGACAAACGTTCTGTTTGTATTTGTATTCCTTTCTTTTCCGCTTCGTCGGTCAGGTTGACGCAGACAATGACTTTCGAAGAGATCTCCAGTGTTTGAAGCACCAGATTGAGGTTTCTTTCCAGACAGGATGCGTCGCAGACGACGGCGATGGCGTCCGGCTTTCCGAAGCATAGAAAATTGCGGGCGATCTCTTCTTCTGCAGAATGAGGCATCAGGGAATAGGTGCCTGGAAGATCAACCAGAATGCAGGTCTGACCTTCGCAAGTGTATGTACCCTGGGCATTATTTACCGTCTTGCCAGGCCAGTTTCCGGTATGCTGTTTCATACCGGTTAGGCCATTGAAAATAGTGCTTTTCCCGACGTTGGGATTTCCGGCGAGCGCAATGATTTTGTCTTCCGGACTTTGCTTCTGGATTGTAAGGCTGGTTGCTATGGCATTCGTTCCGGTAGAATGACTGGTAAGGCCCATAGTAATATTTTACTCCGTCTCTATAATGATATTCTGGCTGTCTTTTGCACGGATCGCAATAACGGCGCCCCGGATCAGATAGGCGGAAGGATCTCCAAAAGGACTGCGTCCCAGGCACATAATTTCTGTGTCCAGGGTAAGTCCAAGATCCATCAACCGTCTGCGCATGGCACCAACGGTATCAATGTGTGTTACCCGGGCATGCTGGCCGGGCATGAGCTGACTTAAATTTTGAGGATATTTCATATACGTAGATGTTCTCTGTGCCTGTGAAATATAAAATTCTTATATTATGTTATGAAAAGTGATACAGAGTGTGCTTTTTTTGTTTGACTGAGTCGGCGGGGATTAAAAAAGTGACGCCTTTTGTGAGGAAGGACAGCTGTCTTTCCTCACATAGTCGTATAGGTTTGTTGTGGTTATTTACGAAAAACAGGTGTTGTCCGTTGCAATATTTGTCTTGTACAGTTGATATAAAGATGTTATGATTAAAAGGGTGTTGCAAAATGCGGTTGAGCGTTTGGCAGCACCCCCTTTGATATTGCAATGTGAATACTTGACAAGTACAAAAGACAGGAGGAAATGTATAATGGAAGAGAATAAGATGGGTGTAATGCCTGTAAATAAGCTGATCATATCCATGTCCCTGCCGATCATGATCTCCATGCTGGTTCAGGCGCTGTATAATATTGTGGACAGTATTTTTGTGGCTAAGATCAGTGAGAATGCGCTGACTGCGGTGTCGATGGCGTTTCCAATTCAGAATCTGATGATCGCAGTAGGCGTGGGAACTGCTGTCGGTGTCAACGCGCTGCTGGCACGCGCACTGGGTGCAAAAAATTATGACAGAGTGAACCGGATCGCCGAAAATGCAGTTTTTCTGGTAGGTATAAGTTATGTAATGTTTCTGACGATCGGCCTGTTTCTGGTAGAACCGTTTTACAGAAGTCAGACGGATATTGAAGAGATTATTGTCTATGGAAAGGAATATCTGACGATCTGCTGCTGTCTGTCTTTTGGAATCTTTGTTCAGGTGATGTTTGAGAGGCTTTTACAGGCGACAGGAAAAACCTTTTATACTATGGTCACGCAGGGAGTCGGTGCAATCGTCAATATTATTATGGATCCAATTATGATCTTTGGACTGCTTGGATGTCCGAAGATGGGGGTGGCGGGTGCTGCGGCTGCAACAGTAATTGGTCAGATTGTAGCCGGAATTTTGTCTGTATGGCTGAACCATACAAGGAATCACGAAGTAAAAATTCAGTTGAAAAATTTCCATCTGGATTTTCAGGTAATCCGGCAGATTTACGGAGTTGGAATCCCTTCCATTGTTATGCAGGCGATCGGCTCTGTTATGACTTATGGAATGAATCGGATACTGATTTCTTTTACAGCCACAGCTACCGCAGTTTTTGGAGTGTATTTTAAGCTTCAGAGTTTTATATTTATGCCAGTGTTCGGATTGAACAGCGGGATTATCCCGATCATTGCCTATAACTACGGGGCAAAAAACAAAGATCGTGTGATCAACACCATCAAACACAGTGTTATTTATGCAATATCTATTATGGTTCTTGGAACTTTGATTTTTCAGATGATGCCCGAATTGTTGCTGCAGATGTTTAATGCGTCGGAGACGATGATGACCATAGGCGTTCCGGCTCTTCGGATCATCAGTATGAGCTTTATTCTGGCAGGTTTCTGTATTGCCTGCGGCAGTGTGTTCCAGGCAATGGGACGTTCTGTATACAGTATGCTGGTATCCGTAGCGAGACAGCTTATCGTTTTGCTGCCGGCAGCATATGGACTGTCTATGTTTGGCAATGTAGATTTTGTCTGGTGGGCATTTCCGGTTTCGGAACTGATGTCCCTGGCCATGACGGTATTCTTTCTGCTGAAAATATATCGAAATATTATCTCAGAGCTGTGACATTAAAAGACTTTGGCGGTTGCAGACGGAGGAGGAACTGTATATAATAATCTATAGATTAGTTTGCTTTTGTGGATTTCTGGCTTGTATAAATGCAAGATGTACCTGCGTGAGAAAGTAGAGAGGTCTGATATGAACACAAATATGAATCCGGACATTTTATGGGAACAGATCACAGCCCGTCAGGGCGACACTTTTTATACGAAAAAAGGGTTGCCGTTTACTTACCATATAAAAGGCGGGGAGCTGTTTGCCAGTCGCAGGGAACGCTCCATCACAAAAAGTACATTTGAAAAAGCGTTTCACAAGATCAGAGAAAATCCGGAGGAAGTATCGGGTCCCAAGAAACTGAATGTGTATGGTGCGCCCTATGTCTGGGCTATATTATTGGCAATTCTTGGCAAAGAAGAAAATGAGGAGGATCTGCAATGAATATATTTGCGGAGTTGGTACATTCGATCTATGATTTTAGAAGTTATTCCGGGTATCGGAGAAATAAGGCGGGAAAGGTGTTCCTGTATGGACTTTTATTGAGTCTGGTCTATTTTCTTGTTTCTTTATTTCTGCCTATGTTTGTAAGTATTGCAGGCGTGGGCGGCTTTGCCAATATGGTCAGAGAGGCGATTCCGGATTTTACACTGGAAAATGGAAGACTGTGGGTAGAAGAGCCGGTAGATATTCAGCAGTATGATGCCTATCAAGGCGGGATATGTTTCAGAGTTGACACAGACAATCCTATTACGGAAAGTGTTACAGATGTGGACCTCCTTGCATTTGACAGGGTGCTTATTCTGGATGCCGAGCATGGTATTGTAAAAGCGGAAGGCGGTTCTGTACTCCGTTTTTCTTATGAAGACTTTGACATCGGCAACTGGGATCGTGAAACTTTTCTGAAAGAAATCGTACCGTTTATTCCATTTGTTCTGTGGATCGTTCTGGTTATTGTCGTCTGTGCCGGTTTCTTCGCTTTTTTTGCCGGAGCTTTTGTGACGGCATCTATAGGAAGTATTATCTCGGCTTTCATGGGATGCCGGCTGAAATTTGGTGAACTTTACAAGCTTGCTGTTTACGCCCGGACCCCGGCCATGATAATAAAGAGTGTTTATTCCTGGATCCCGGTTGTGATTCCATATTTTTATGTTATTAATTTTGGTATCTCGGCTTTTTATATGTGGAAAGCGATACAATATATAAAAGAAGAAACACAGAATCCGCCGCAGACTTATTGGACAGGGGAACCATAAAAAGTTTATGGTATGAAAACTGCTGCATAGCAGAAGGCAGAATGGAGAGAGGACATGTTTGTGATTGCAGGGCTTGGAAATCCAGGGAACAAATACGAAAGAACAAGACACAATGTTGGTTTCCGGGTGATCGACAGGCTGGCGGCGAAGTATGGAATCAGAATGGATCAGAAGAAGCACCGGGCTGTCTGTGGGACCGGTCTGGTGGAAGGATATAAAGTTCTTCTGATAAAGCCGCAGACCTACATGAATCTGAGCGGCGAAAGCGTCCGGGAAGTCATGGATTTTTACAAGGCAGATCCGGAAGAAGAACTTCTGGTGATTTATGACGATATTTCTTTGGAACCCGGACAGCTGAGGATCCGGAAGAAGGGAAGTGCCGGAGGGCATAATGGAATCAAAAATATCATACAGCATCTGGGGACGCAGACGTTTTTGAGAATAAAGGTCGGAGTTGGGGGGAAACCGGAAGGGTATGATCTTGCAGATTATGTACTGGGATGTTTTCAAAAAGAAACAGAGGAGAAAATGCAGGAGGCGTATGATCGGGCGGTACAGGCAGTATCGGAGCTTCTGACAGAAGGGCCGGATCAGGCAATGAACAAGTTCAATCTGAAAGTGTAGGAGCAGCGAATGGATACTTTTTATGAACCGCTGTTGCAGCTGGAGACATTTGTACAGGCGAGGGAGAAGCTTCAAAGAAAAGAGGGGCTTGTGCTTCTTACCGGATGCGTAGAGTCGCAGAAAACGCATCTGATGTACAGTCTGGGGCGGGAATGGCAGGTAAAACTGATTCTTACGTACAGTGAATTAAAAGCAAAGGAAATCTATGAGGAATATCAGGCGCTTGGTGAAGAAGTGTTTTATTATCCGGCAAAAGATTTTCTCTTTTTTCATGCAGATATACAGGGAAATGAACTGTTAAGGCAGAGAATGACAGCGGTAAGCAGGCTTCTGTCAGAAAAAGCGGCAGTGATTGTTACCACCATTGACGGGTGTATGGATCCGCTGCTTCCGTTTGAAAAACTGAAAGAATCGGTGTTGTGTATTGGACTTGAAAGCGTGCTGGAGATGGAAGCTGTGAAGCTTCGTCTGGTACGGATGGGCTATGAGAGAGTTGGACAGGTGGAGCTTCCGGGGCAGTTTGCAGTCCGGGGCGGTATTCTGGATATTTATCCTCTGACAGAGGAGTATCCGGTTCGTATTGAGCTGTGGGATAACGAAGTGGATTCTATCAGGAGCTTTGATGCGGAGAGTCAGCGTTCTATGGAAAACCTGGAGGAAATTATTCTGTATCCGGCAGCGGAACTGAATCCGGAAGAATTTCATGTAGACGGCGTAAGTCTTTTGGATTATGTGGGCAGATACGACGCGCTGATATTTCTGGACGAAGTAAACCGGTTGTTTGAACGGGGAGAGACGGTGGAGAAAGAATATCGTCAGAACTTTGAGAACCGGATGGAAAAAGGCCAGATTGAACGGGGGCAGCAGGAAGAAATATTTCCGTGCGGGCAGGTAATGTTCTGGTTAAGCCGCATGCGGGGAGCGGCGTTTGGAACGTTAGAGACAACGGACAAAAGAATGGATTTTCACAGCCGTTATCGTCTGGAAACCAGATCGGTCCAGTCTTACAATAATCATTTTGAATTACTGGTAAAAGATCTGAAGCGGTGGAAAAAAGAGAAATACCAGGTAGTTCTGATGTGTGCATCCAGGACCAGAGGAAAACGTCTGGCAGAAGATCTGCTTGCGGAAGATCTGACTGCATTTTACAGTGAAGATGAAAAAAGGGTTGCACAGCCGGGAGAGATTATGGTGGTCCATGGAAATGTATTTCGGGGCTATGAGTATCCGATGATCCGTTTTGCAGTCATCTCGGAAACCGATGTATTTGGAAAGGAAAGGAAGAAAAAAAGAAGAAAACAGCGGGTTTATGAAGGCAGAAAGATCGGCAGTTTTACGGATCTGTCAGTCGGCGATTATGTGGTGCATGAAAACCACGGGCTGGGGATCTACCGCGGGATTGAGAAAATCACGGTAGATAAAACGGTCAAGGATTATATGAAAATTGAATACAGCAAAGGAGCCTGTCTCTATATTCTGGCGACGCAGCTTGATATGATTCAGAAATACGGGAGCTCTGATGCGGCAAAAATTCCCCGGCTCAATACACTGGGAGGGCAGGACTGGAAAAAAACGCGGTCAAAAGTAAAAGGAGCTGTTCAGGAAGTAGCCAGAGATCTGGTGGAGCTGTATGCTGCCAGACAGTCGGAAAAGGGATATGTCTACGGACCGGATACAATATGGCAGAAAGAATTTGAGGAACTTTTTCCTTATGAAGAAACCGAAGATCAGCAAAGAGCGATCCAGGATACTAAAAAAGATATGGAAAGCGGCAAGATTATGGACCGACTGATCTGCGGCGATGTGGGATACGGAAAGACAGAGATTGCGGTACGTGCAGCATTCAAAGCGGTTCAGGAGAGCAGACAGGTGGTCTATTTGGTGCCGACAACAATTCTGGCACAGCAGCATTACAACACTTTTGTGCAGCGGATGAAAGAATTTCCGGTGCGAGTGGATTTGATGTGCCGTTTTCGCACGCCTGCTCAGCAGAAAAAGACTCTGGAAGATTTGAAAAAAGGGCTGGTAGATATTGTGATCGGCACTCACAGGGTGCTGTCAAAAGATGTGGAATATAAAGATCTGGGACTCCTGATTATTGATGAGGAGCAGCGGTTCGGGGTGGCGGACAAGGAAAAGATCAAAAAACTGAAAACGAATGTAGATGTGCTTGCTTTGAGTGCAACGCCGATTCCCAGAACGCTGCATATGAGCCTGGCGGGAATCCGCGATATGAGTGTTCTGGAAGAACCGCCCATAGACAGGATGCCTATACAGACCTATGTCTGCGAATACGATGAAGAGATGGTACGCGCTGCGGTACACCGGGAACTGGCTAGGGAAGGTCAGATTTATTATGTATACAATCGTGTAGAGACAATCGCTGATATTACGCATCGGCTGCAGGAGATTGTGCCGGAGGCAACGGTGGCCTTTGCACATGGACAGATGAAAGAACATGAACTGGAACGGATCATGTATGAGTTTATTGAGGGAAATATTGACGTACTGGTATCCACTACGATTATTGAGACAGGAATGGATATTTCTAATGTAAATACCATTATTATTCACGATGCGGACCGTATGGGACTGTCGCAGCTTTATCAGCTGAGGGGAAGAGTAGGACGTTCAAATCGGACGGCCTATGCGTTTCTTCTGTACAAAAAGGATAAAATGCTCAAAGAGGTGGCAGAGAAACGTCTTCACGCGATTCGGGAATATACGGATCTTGGCAGTGGATTCAAGATTGCCATGAGGGATATGGAGATTCGGGGGGCAGGTACTCTGCTTGGTGAGAGGCAGCACGGACATATGCAGGCGGTTGGTTATAATCTGTACTGTAAAATGCTTAATGAGGCAGTGCACAGGATGAAAGGAGAACAACAGAATACAGAAGAAGATTTTGAAACTGTGGCGGATCTTCAGATCGATGCTTATATTCCGGATTCTTACATCCGAAATGAAGCGCTGAAGCTGGATATTTATCGTCGAATCGCAGCGGTGGAAAATGAAGCGGAGCGGGATGATATGCTGGAAGAACTGATTGACCGTTTTGGAGACCCTCCGGTGTGCGTACAGAATCTTCTGGAAATCACCAGACTGCGGAGTCAGGCGCATGAACTGTATATCCGGGAAATGAAAGGAAGAGAAGATGAAATTACGTTTACCATGTACGAGAAGGCCAGAATCAGTCCGGCCAGAATACCGGAACTGCTTGCACGGATGGGCGGAGCGATGCTGTTTAAAAAGACAGAGCCGGTACAGTTTGTATACAACGTAAAGAAAAACCGCCAAAAGCAAGAGAAAACGCTGATGGCTCTGACGGCGCAGATTCTGAACGAAATGAAATTGCTGACAGAAGAGTCTGTCGGTTAGGGGAAGGTCTCGGGGCTTTAAATTTAGGAGAAAAGAGCATGAAGAGAAAATTGGCGCTCATACTTACCGCATGTATGCTTCTGGTTGGGTGCGGTAATACGTCTGCAGAGAAAGAGCCGGTTGCGTTCACAATCAATGGCGAAGAGGTCGGACTTCGAGAGTGGAATTTTTACATTCGAATGAATCAGATGCAGTGGGAGAAAGAATTGTTGGATTCTTATGGAGACGATATGTGGGGGCGAGAGGTGGATGAACAGGGAACTACAATGGCAGATGATTTGAAAAAAGAGGTTTTGGATACGATCTGTCACATCCATCTGGCAAATCAGCATGCAGAACAATATAATGTCGTTCTGGATGAGGCAAAGCAACAGGAGATTAAAGAAAGAGCCGCTTCTTTTATGGACTCCTATCATGAAAATCTTCTGCAGTACGCAGATGCGGACGAAGAATTTGTCTGTGAAAAATTATCTGAGCGTGAGTTGTCGATCTTGACAGCAGAAGCTTCTGTAGCGGATTTTGTACCTGAAATTTCAGAGGAGGATATTCACAGAGAAGGTATCTGCTATGTGCTTATATCCACGACAGGCCTCTGGGATGAGAAAGGGAATCTGGAGCCATTTTCTGAGGAGGAAGTAGAACGGCGTACCAGGGTGGCACAGGAGCTGTGTCAGACGGCAAGAGAAAGTCGGGATTTAAAAACAGCGGCAGAAGATATTGGTCTCACACCGATTGAATCCAGTATGGGCAGCAGTAATGAAGGAGACGGGCAGGAGCCGCGGATGCTGGATGCGGCAAGACGCTTAAAAGTAGGCGAGATTTCTGACCCGGTCTGGACAGAAGAGGGATGGTTTCTTGTACAGCACACCAGTGATTATGATGAAGAAGGAACACAATACTGGAGAGAATATTTGACGGATCAGGCAAAAGAACAGGAATATGCAAGAATCTATGAAGCATGGGAGGAGACGGCCGATATCAGGTTTAATCAGGAGATTATGGACCGGGTAGATGTGGAAATTGTGTTAAAAGAGTTGCTCTAAATATAAAAAACGTTTATAATCAAATGAAAATGTATAGATTTTAGGAGGAAAATGGACTATGAGGAAAAACATGGCAGGAGTACTGATTCTTCTGTTCGTGATGATGACGGCACTCACCGGATGCTCCGGAAGCAATAAACTGAACAACACGGCAGAAGCAATGAATATTGGGGGCGTATCTGTACCGCTTGGAGAGGTGAATTTTTATCTGCGTTATCAGCAGACACAGGTACAGGGAATGTATGGTCCTTTCTTTGGCGAGGACTTTATGAACCAGGACCTGATGGGGCTTGGTACGCCGTATGGCGTGACGGTAAGGGATACAGCTGTGGACACGCTTCAGGAGTACTATGTAGTTGAAGCACATGCGGAAGAACTCGGCGTTTCTCTGACGGAAGAGGAGAAAAGTCAGGCATTGGAGGCTGCAAAAACATTTCTGGCATCGAATGACAACAAAACATTAAAAGCTATGTCTGCGGATGAATCTACGGTCAGTCATGTGCTCCAGCTTATGGCGCTGCAGTCAAAAGTTTATGAAAATCGCGCTGCTACCATAGACACTGAAGTTGATCAGGCATCTTTAGCGCAGAAACGTATTTCATATGTGGCGAGTTCCATTGTTGGGACAACGGATGAAGAAGGTAATATGACAGAATTAACAGAGGAAGAAATCTCGGAGAAAAGGGCTCAGATGGAAACGCTTCTGTCAGAAGCAAAGACGTCTAACGACTTGAATGCAGCGGCAGAGGCACAGGAAATGATTGCGTCTTCTATGACTTATGGAAAAGACGACAGTACTCTGGATGAAGCTGTGCAAAACGCGGCGGACGCTCTTTCGGATGGAGAGTTTTCAGATATTATTGAAACGGAGAGCAGTCTTTATATTGTTTTCATGGAAAGTACATTTGACGAAGAAGCGACGGAGACGGCAAAGCAGAATGAGATTTCTCAAAGAGAACGTGACGCTTATAATGAATGGTATACGCCGCTTTTTGATGGGACAGAAATTACAGTCCATGATGAGCTGATTCAGACTCTGACTTTTGACAGAATCTTCAGCGAACCCGAAGAAGAAGTTCCGGACGGGGAAAATACAGAGCTGGAGACGACAGGCGAGGAGACAGAGAGTGCAGAGGAAGAACCGGTAGAGGGTGAATAATGAAAAGAAAAACAGTCGGATTTCTAATGCTGGCCTGTATGGGGGTAGTATTGGCAGTGTATTGTGTCAATACAGGGTCGCTGCAGTCAGAATGTGTGCAGGAGGAAAATCCGAGAGGGATGGAAACTTTTGCGGAGTCTTCAGATGTGAAGACTCCGTCTGCGAATACAGAAGGAATAAGTGTTTTGGAAGAGGAGGAAGAAGAGGAGCCTGGTCATGAAACCGGAAGTTCAGAAACAGTACAGAGTGAAATAACAGGGACAGAAGAAATAAGTCCAGAGATAACGGATTTGGAGAGGCAGGAAGTATGTGAGCTGCAGATTGCGGGGGAACCGCAAAAGAAAGATTCTGAAGCAAAGGAAGCGTATCCTGAAAAAGATTTCACAGATCAGGATCCGCCAAAGGCTGATATCCGGGAACCACACAGTCTTTCGGATATTCCGCCGAAGGACACAGTTGTATTTACACCGTCCCGAAAAGAAGAAATCATGGAGGACAGGTATATAGAATCTGTTGTAGACGAAAATGATCCGGATACCTATCAGATTGTGAAAAAGGAAGAAGTAATACCTACCTTATATGTGAATAATGTCGGCGACATAAAATATGCATATGAAGATGGAATCTGGTACGAATATAAATACAGTAATGTTAATATAACACTGGACACGAAAGATGAAAAGCTGGCTCTTTTTATCCTCAGCCTGGACGACTCTTATGATGAATATGAGGTGCTTCGCACAGACTGTGCAGAAATTATGAAAGAAGACGGCAGTATTGAGTATGAATTCCATGTACGATATCAGGGGATATTTGCCATGGAAGGAACACCTGTTGATGTGGAAAATCTGAAACCGGGTGACCTGGGAAGAGTGGCGGCTACAAGAGTCGTTGTGACAGAAGAGAAAGTTCCCGTGATGCAGCAAAAATTGGTCGGCACCGGCGAGTATCGATATTTTGGCTGGCAGGTTCTGGATGGCGACACGTACTATTTTGATCATAATGGGAATAAAGTGACAGGATCACAGGTAATACAGGGTATCCGGCATGAATTTGATGAAAACGGTGTACGGATCAGTCGTGCAGGAGTTAAGATTTCGGAAGAGAATGGAAAGATTGACTGGAAACAAGTATCTGACATGAGTCTGGATTTTGCAGTGATTCCGTGTGTATACAGCAACGGCGATGAGGGCAGACTTGTGATAGACAGTTATGCGAAAAAGAATATAAGTGATGCTCAGGCGGCGGGGGTTGAAGTTCTGCCGGTTTTATTGCTGCAGGCTACCACGCCGGAGGATGCAGTAGAAGAAGCAAAGGCTGTCATAAGTCTAGCAGAAAAATATGGTCTTACAGCCCCTATTGCCGTTGCAGATGCGGCAACATTTTCTGGAGAGAGTATCGGCATGGATGTTCAGCAAATGTCGATACCAACAGCATGTGTGGATGCATTTTGCCGGACTGTAAAAGAAAACGGATATACACCAATGCTCTATGTCGAAGCCAGCCAATTAGAAAATGGTTTTATCATAGAGGAACTTATGGAAAACCCGCTGTGGGTGGCAGAATACAATGAGAATCTTACTTATACCGGGACATGCAGCTTCTGGCAGTATACGGCCAGAGGCACAGTAAATGGTATAAGCGGATATACAGGATTGATCATCAGCTACGAAAACAGGAGGGATTTTCGATGAGTACAACACAAAATCTGACGCTTTTAACTGATCTTTATGAACTGACCATGATGCAGGGCTACTTTAAAAATCCGGTAAAAGAGACTGTGATTTTTGATGCGTTTTACCGCACAAATCCCTGTGGAAATGGATTTGCAATTTCCGCAGGCCTGGATCAGGTCATAGACTATATCAAAAATCTGCACTTTTCCGATGCAGATATTGATTATTTAAAAAGTATAGGAATTTTTGAAGAGGATTTTCTTCAGTATTTGAGAGAGTTTCATTTCAGCGGCGATATCTACGCGATTCCGGAAGGGACGGTGGTCTTTCCAAGAGAACCGCTGGTCAAGGTCATTGCGCCGATCATGGAGGCACAGCTGGTGGAAACAGCGATTCTGACGATTATTAATCATCAGAGTCTGATCGCCACGAAAGCGGCAAGAGTCGTGAATGCGGCAAGAGGGGATGGAATCATGGAATTTGGTCTGCGGCGGGCTCAGGGGCCGGATGCAGGTGTCTATGGAGCCCGTGCGGCGATGATCGGGGGATGTATTGGAACTTCTAATGTGCTGACAGGACAGCTTTTTGACGTGCCGGTTTTAGGGACTCATGCGCACAGCTGGATCATGAGCTTTTCGGATGAGTATACAGCATTTAAAACTTATGCCGGAATGTATCCCAATGCATGTACGCTTCTGGTTGATACTTATGATACATTAAAGTCCGGAGTGCCTAATGCGATTCGTGTTTTTAAAGAAATGAGAAAACAAAAAAAGCTTAATGGGCGTTACGGCATTCGTCTTGACAGCGGAGATCTGGCCTATTTGTCTAAAGAGGCAAGACGGATGCTGGATGCAGCCGGATTCCATGATGCAGTAATCTCTGCATCCAGCGATCTGGATGAATATCTGATTGACAGTCTGAAGACGCAGGGAGCGAAAATTACCTCCTGGGGTGTTGGAACGAATTTGATTACCTCCAAAGACTGCCCGGCTTTTGGCGGCGTCTATAAACTGGCGGCAGTGAAGAGTGGAGATGGAGAATTTGTTCCCAAGATCAAGCTTTCAGAGAATACTGAAAAAATCACAAATCCTGGAAATAAAACAGTTTATCGGATCTATGAAAAGGCGAATGGGAAATTAAAAGCAGACCTGATCAGTCTGACAGATGATCAGTTTGATCCATCTGAAGATCTGATTATTTTTGATCCGTTGGAAACCTGGAAGAAAACACATTTAAAAGGTGATACGTACACCATGAAAGAGCTGATGGTAAAAGTATTTGATCAGGGAAAATGTGTTTATCAGTCTCCATCTGTTATGGATATCCGAGAATATTGTATTGAAGAGCAGAATACATTGTGGGATGAAACCAGAAGACTGGTAAATCCACATGAAGTTTATGTGGATCTTTCTGAACGTCTTTATGCGATGAAGACGGAACTTCTGAATAAAATGAATCCGGTTGATTAACGGAGATCATGCATATAAATCCAATTCTTACAAATACTAGGTGCAGATGGTCTGTGAAAACCTGAAATCGACATCGTATTTTAAGACATTGGAGGAAGATGATATGAAAGCAACAGGTATTGTGCGTCGGATCGACGATCTCGGCAGAGTAGTTGTGCCAAAAGAGATCCGGCGTACATTAAGGATTCGGGAAGGCGATCCTCTGGAGATCTTTACTGATCGGGAAGGGGAAATCATCCTGAAAAAATATTCTCCCTTAGGGGAGCTTTCCACATTTGCAAAACAATATGCAGAAAGTCTGGCGCAGACAACAGGGCATATGGTATGTATAACGGATCGTGACACGATTGTCGCCGCTGCAGGAGGAGCGAAGAAAGATTATTATGGAAAGGCGATCAGTCCTCAGCTGGAGCATCTGATACAGGAAAGGGAAAGCCTTCAGGCTTCTGCCATTGAGCGTAAATTTATATCCGTGATTCAGGAGGAGATGGAGGGAATTGCTACAGAGACAATCTGCCCTGTTATCAGCGAAGGTGATGCGATTGGCGCAGTGATTCTTCTTGGCCGCGATATTAAGATTAAAATGAGTGAGGTTGAACAGAAAGTAGCGGCTGTGGCTGCTGGATTTCTAGGACGCCAGATGGAACAGTAAAGATAAAATAAAAGCTCATTGGCAAGCGGTTCAGGGAATAAAAAAGGATCCATAAGCTGGATCCGGGTTTTCGAGGGAGTGGGGGACTTTTTTCAGTCCCCCTAAAGTGTTATGAATGAAATACTGATGTGTTCCTGTTACGAGTATTATCATAGCAGGTAATTGTGACGAAAATGTATCATTCCAATAAAGGTTTTCTAAAATTACGAAAGAAATTTATAAGAAATAAAAAAGGAAAAAGAAAGTAGCAGGTTTGCGAAAAAAATATAAAAAAATGGAAAAAAGTAGTTGACAAAATCGAAATAGGGTGATAGAATATCACATGTCGCTTATGGAGAGATATCGAAGTGGTCATAACGAGGCGGTCTTGAAAACCGTTTGTCCGTAAGGGCGCGTGGGTTCGAATCCCACTCTCTCCGCTCCACTCGAGAGAGTGAGGTAGAAATATTATATAGTCTGTTATGGAACAGGCACCTTGGAGAAATACCCAAGTGGCTGAAGGGGCTCCCCTGGAAAGGGAGTAGGTCGTTAGTAGCGGCGCGAGGGTTCAAATCCCTCTTTCTCCGTTTCTTTTCTGAAAAAAGTCGATGCAGAAAAAACTTCAAAAAAAGTTAAAAAAAGGTATTGACAAAACAGGAAAGATTTGATAGACTGTTCAAGTCGCTGTGAGAGCGGCGGAACATGAACCTTGATAATTAAACAGTG
>CATOPL010000029.1 GCA_951802115.1 uncultured Lachnospiraceae bacterium
CCTTACTGAAACGATAGCCAATCCCTTTTACCGTCTGTATATATTTAGGGCTGCCGGGATTTTCTTCTATTTTTTTCCGCAAACGGCTAATGATTGCCATAATATTACTATCATCATACACATATTCTTCGCCCCATACTTTTTCATATATTTGCTGTTTTGTCAGTATTTTTCCTTGATTTTTAGCAAGGAACAGAAGAAGATCAAATTCTTTCGGGGGAAGTTCATATTCTCCATTTATTGTGACAATGGAACGGCTATTAAAATCAATCATCAACCCGTCAAACTCAAATCTCTGTGTCTGTCCGTCTTTTTGGTTGAAGCGGGTATAGCGTCTAATCAATGAAACAATACGGGCAACCAGCTCGTCCATATCAAAAGGTTTTGTTAAATAATCATCGGCTCCTGTCCGCAAACCACGCACTTTTGAAGCACTGTCATTTTTTGATGTGAACATTAAAATAGGCAGACTGCTTTCCTGTCTAATCTGTTCTAATGTTTCAAAGCCATCGAAACCGGGCATCATTACGTCCAGTATGACAAGCTGGTATTCCTTTTCTTTTAGCTGCAGCAAGCCGGATTTCCCAGAATAGCAGCAGTCAGCTTCTATACACTCTTGTAAAATACTTTGTTTGATTAGTGCGCAAAGCTCTCTATCATCATCAATAATTAAAACTTTATTCATGTTTTTTGTTCCCTTCTGCTTTCAATCGGGCATCTGTGGGTTTTTCAGCGTCTTTTGGTATCAGCCATAGCCGGCTGAATTTTGCCACACCCGGTATGCGGTTTTCCGCACAGAGCTTCTGTACCCGTCTTTCTGAAATGCCCCATTTCTTCGCCGCTTCCGGGGCAGAAATAAACTCTAACATTTTCGGTCTCCCTCGCTTTCCTGAGTTCCATCACTATAATTATATACGGTTAGCCGAATAAATTCAAGAAATTAAATAATGCTTGGCATTTTAATCGTCTTGTACGGTGTTGCAGGTAGTGAGAGAACTATCAAGAGGGTTTGGGATAGCGGTGTTCCTGTTTTCCCTGTTATGGGATAGAGAAACGCCGCGTCTGTGTCGTATTCAGTTTTCATTTGTTCTTTCAATGCTGTACTGATATTTGCGCTTGCAGACTGGTTTCAGTACGACAACAATGTCGAAGTTGTCTAAAGATGAAAATGTCATCATGGATGTATTAGAAAAAATTTGTTCCGTATTAAATTGCGATGTTGGAGACATCATGGAATTTGTTCCTGATAAAAAAGAGGAACCGTAAGGAGGCAAAGCATTATGGATCATTCTTATCCGTATATAGCGTCTTTGACCAGAGAACCGTTCCTTTTCTATGAAATGCGTTCCACCGCAAAGCTGATGAGCGAAGGACTCTCAGATGAAGCGGTTGTAACAGAAATTGTGGAGCAGAATCTTTTCCAGTATCCAACTGAAAAATCGATTACACGGATGGCAAAAGCCTGTATGAAACGACTTCATGCTCTGGAAGATGAAACTCTGGTTTCTGCGGTTGCATCGCAGCCGGCAGAGACAGCAAAGCAGATCTGCCTGTATGCGATGATGAAGCAGAGCCGACTTGTTTGGGAGTTTATGCTGACAGTCATAGGAGAGAAGTACCGGTTAAGAGACATGTCCTTTGGTAAGATAGATTTGAATACATTTTTTATGCGTTTGCAGGAGCAGAATGATACCGTAGCTTCCTGGAGCGACAGCACAATCACAAAGTTAAAACAGATTATTGCCAGAGCGCTTGTGGAGACGGAGTATCTCGACAATCGGGGGGCAGATCATTTGAATCCGGTATGGCTGCATCCTGTTTTGGAGAATGCCATCAGAAGCAATGGCGATACAGCGGTACTGCCGGCGTTTAATTGCTTTTCATACACATAATCGTACAGCGGAATGCTCCGGTGAAGCATTTCGTGCAGGAGGTAGCCAATGAGTGACAAGGTGAATTTCGGCGTAGCCGAGAGACAAGGGGAGCCCGCAGGGGCGGGAAGGCGCCCTGGGGCAGAGGGCGGCCTGGGCCGCATAAAAGAACGTCTGGACAAAGTTCGGGCATTGATTCAGGAGCCGGAGTTCCTGGAAGGCGGGGGACTCAGCAATGAGGTGAATATCAGAATCTTCTGTTATGAGCCGGAAAATGAAATGGTGGTCCGGCATTTTGTAAATCAGATGGAAACCGATCAGTCCCTGGATTGCCGTTTGAAAATTTGCAATTTATATAAAACATTTCTCTCTATCATATGCCTGCATATTTGGCGGGCGGCGAACGATGATTATGGACAAAGTCCATAATAGATTAAGGGGGATAAAGCCATGAAGATTCGAGATATGTTTGCGGACGACATCAACCGCAAAATCAATGGTGTAATTAAAGTAGATCAGGCTGCTGACGGTATAATTGAACAGGAGTTAAATGAATACGTCATCACCAGAGAATTGAAAAAACATTTTATTACATTTTTCAATTATTACGGGGATGCCTTTGATCAGCCCACAGCCGATATGGGTGTGTGGATCTCCGGTTTCTTTGGAAGTGGTAAATCTCATTTCCTGAAAATGCTTTCGTATCTTCTGGAAAATAAAGAAGTAAAAGGTGTCCGCAGTGTAGAGCGTTTCCGTAAAAAATTTGAAGATGATCCGGCAACCTTTATGCTGATTGATCGTGCCGCCAGGGGACAGACAGAGACAATTCTGTTTAATATCGACATCGAAGGATTCAGCAATAAAGACAAGACTGCTGTCCTTCGTGTTTTCGCAAAAATGTTTTATAACCATCTGGGATTTTACGGTGAAAATCTGAAAGTCGCCATGATGGAGCGTTATATTGACCAACAGGGAAAGACAGAGGAGTTTTGCAGAGTTTTTGAGGGAAAAAAAGGAAAATCCTGGCTGGAAATGCGCCGCGCATTTGCGTTCAATGGCAAGTTCATTATCCCGACTCTGATGGAAGTTTTGGATATGAGCGAAGACGATGCACGAGGCTGGTTCAATGATAAAACCGCAACAGAAATTTCTATTGCACAGCTTGTGGAAGATATGAAAGCCTATGTGGATACCAAACCGGCGGACTTCCGTCTGCTTTTTATGATTGACGAGGTTGGTCAGTATGTTGGTACAGATACCGATATGCTTTTGAATCTCCAGTCTCTGACAGAAAAGATTGGCAGTGAGTGCGAAGGTAAGATTTGGGTCATCTGCACCGGACAGGAAGCGATTGATGAAATCATCAAAGTTCGTGCCGATGAGTTCTCCCGTATTCAGGCTCGTTTCAAGACAAGACTGAGCTTATCTTCTTCCTCTGTGGATGAAGTCATCCAGAAGCGTATTTTGAAAAAGAAATCGGAAGCATCTGCTGATTTGGAAAATGTTTATGAGCAGAATGATTCCGTTTTGCGTAACCTGTTCAGCTTCAGCGGTTCCATTCTGGATATTAAAGGGTATTCTGGTTCGAGGGAGTTCACGGAGAACTTCCCGTTCGTGCCGTATCAGTTTATCATTATGCAGAAGGTATTTGCAGAGATCCGTAAGCACGGAAATTCCGGCAAGCATCTTTCCGGCGGTGAGCGTTCCATGCTTTCCGGCTTCCAGGAGGCGGCACAGAAAATTCAGGAGAAGGATGAATATGCGCTTGTTCCATTCTTTCGTTTTTATGATACCGTACATACTTTTCTGGACGGTTCTATTCGCCGGGTCATTGAGCGCTGTCAGAAAGCCGCAGACAATGGTGATGGTATCGAACAGCAGGATGTGGATGTGCTGAAACTTCTGTATCTGATTCGGTATATTGATGATATTCCTTCTAATCTGGATAATATCGTTATTCTGATGTCGGATGATATTCGTGTGGATAAAATTATTATGCGTGAAGCTGTCCGCGGCTGCCTTGACCGTCTGATTAGCCAGAACTATATTGGCAGAACAGGCGATACTTATAACTTTCTGACAGATGAAGAACAGGATATTCAGCGTGAAATCCGGGATACCAACGTGGATACCGCTTCTATCGTGGAGCGTATTGCCCAGATGATTTACGGTGATATTTTTACAACCAAGAAATTCCGCTATGGAAAATATGACTTTGCGTTCGACCAGATGGTAGATGGCATTACGGTCGGCGCGGCTATGGGCGGTATGCGTTTGCGCTTTCTGACCGTTGCAACCGATGCCGCAGAAAAAACAGAGTTTCGTCTGATGACAGAATCCAAAGGCAACGAAGCCATTGTTGTTCTGACTGATACGCCATACTATGAATCGCTGGAATCTGCCATGAAGATTCGTAAATATGTAAAGCAGAGAAACGTAAGCCAGCTTCCAAAGAGTGTGCAGAAAATCATCAGCGATCAGCAGGATGAAGCCGGAAAATACGAGCTGAGCGCCATGACAGAATTGCAAAAGGCCATCGAAGGGCAAATGTCCCGATCTATGTGCTTGAGTTTCTGTTAGGTCAGTATTGTAGTTCGGATGATGAATCGGTCATCGAGAAAGGCGTGCAGAATGTAAAGCATATTCTTGCGGATAACTTTGTACGCCCGGACGAATCGCAGAAAATTCTCTCTCAGCTGCGAAAAATAGGCAGTCACACAATCATTGATATGGCGACAGTTCGCCTGGATATGAAAAAGGAGAACGTAAAAGCAGAACTGAAAGACGGCTATCTGACGATCAGCGCTGTATCCGCTGCCCGGAATGATGAAAAAAACAGTGACGGATTGTACATCAGGCGGGAACGTTATGCAGGTTCCGGCAGCAGAAGTTTTTAAGCGGGAGAAGATGTAAAACAGGAGGATATCAAAGCAAGATTTGAAGACGCCACTCTGAAGCTGCAGGTTCCGAAGAAAAACCGGAGACTGTTGTGGAGAATACAAACTATATCCAGATTGAGGGCTGACTGAGGCAGGCCATAAAATATTAAAGCAGTTACATACCTGATAAAAAGAGGCGATGCGGGTGATTTTTGTACCTGCGCCGCTTCTTTTCTATTGGAAAGAAGTTGTGGCCATGATAGAGATAAATTTTTTCAACAGAGGGCTTACCGCGTTTTTTCGATAGAAAATACCATAAGACAAAGGCTCATTGCCGGTGATCGGAATGACGCGGATGTCCGAACTGATGAAATGCATCTGCGGCAGGATGGAACAGCCGTAACCGGCTCTTACCAGCGTAAGGAGAGCCTGCAGATTATCGCAGATGTAGGTGGATTCCGGAGGGATATGCTGCGCGATGCGGTTCTGCATTTCCGCTGCCTTGAATGGAACGGCATAAGAATTGCAGACCACAATATTCTCCAGATACAATTCTTCTTTTGCCAGCTCTGTCCTGCCGGCGTAAGGGTGGGTATCCGGAACGATGCAGCACAGCGGAATCCGGAACAGCTCCTGATAGATGATGTCGTTTTTCAACGGAATATCATCCTGAAATCCGAACAGCAGATCGCTCTCTCCCTGATAAAACAGCCCCAGAATGGAACGGTGCGGTATCACCTTTAAAAACGGATACAGCTCCGGGATCTGCGCCCGGCATGATTTGAGGACTTTGCAGAGCAGGTCCAGGATTGCCTCGTCCGTGCAGCCGATGGTCAGGATCTGGATGCCGGAGGACTGGCGCCTCTGAATTTTCCGCGATGCTGCGTCCAGTCTTCCGACTACGTTTTTCGCGTCCTCCAGAAAGCTGATGCCTGCCGGGGTAAGGGTCACCGTCCGGGTGGTGCGGTGAAGAAGCCTGGTTCCAAGCTCATCCTCCAAAGAATGGATCTGCCTGGATACCGCGGACTGGGTAATGTTCAAAATTTCTGCCGCTCTGGCAAAATTCAAATTTTCCGCAACCTGGATAAAACTCTTTAATTGGTCAGTATTCATGGCGTCTACCTCGATTTCCGCGGGCAACGAGCCAGGGCCATGCTTGCATAGACTTGGCGGCTGCCGCGAGAATCAAATATTTCGCAGTTTGCTGCGGAATATTTGATTATTTCGTTTTTGTCATTGATAATACCATATTGTCAATTCTCTTTCAAGAGGGAATGTGGTTTAATATAGCATATAGCCCGGCAGAATTGTTTCCACACTTTTGAAAAAAATGGAGGCGCAGGACTTTATCCGCAGGGAAAAGGTTTCCTGTGACGACCGTTTGAAAAAGATACTGCCTGCCAGACAAACTGTGGAAATGAAGGAGTAGGTAGAATCAAAGGGGTCAAAAGACCTTTTGACCCCAACACCATGAATTCAAGGAGGTAAGAAAATGGATACAGCGGTAACAAAAACAAATCCGCTTGGTACGGAACGGATCGGAAAGCTGATCCTGACGTTTGCGGTTCCAAGCATCATTTCCATGGTGGTCAACGCCTTGTACAACATTGTTGACCAGATCTTTATCGGTCAGGGGGTCGGGTATCTTGGCAATGGCGCCACCAATGTGGTCATGCCCATGACGGTGATTGCGATCGCTTTAAGCCTGCTGATCGGCGACGGCGCCGCGGCATACCTGAGCCTGAAGCTTGGCGAGGGAGATGAAAAATCAGCGGCCGGGGGCGTGGGCTGCTCCATATCGGTCATGGTGATTGCAGGGGCGATCCTCTGTATTCTGTTCCAGTTGTTTCTGGAGCCTCTGTGCGTCCTGTTCGGCGCGACGGAAGACATCCTGCCTTACGCCATGGATTACGGACGGATCATTTCCTATGGGATCCTGTTCTCTTCCATTGATTCCGGAATGGCGGGCATGATCCGCGCGGACGGCAGCCCCAAATACAGCATGGCAGGACTTCTTTTGGGATGTATCACCAATATCATTCTTGACCCGATCTTCATCTTTGTGTTCCATTGGGGCGTAAAGGGGGCAGCCTGGGCAACGATTGCCGGACAGATACTGAACGCGTTCCTGTATCTCGCCTATATCTGGAAATTCAAGAGCATCAAACTGGATAAGGAATGTTTCCGTATTTCCGGAAAGGTTATGGCGAAGGTCAGCAGCCTGGGCATATCCAGCTTTATCACGCAGATCGCCATCGTCCTGGTCATGGCGGTGACAAATAACATACTGGTCTCCTATGGCGCAGAGTCAAAATATGGCGCAGAGATCCCGCTGACGACCATCGGCATCACCATGAAGGTGAACCAGATCGTCTCTGCCGTCCTGCTCGGACTGGCGACCGGGGCGCAGCCCATCTTTGGCTACAATTACGGAGGCGGGAAGAAAGACAGGGTAAAGCAGGCATACCGCATTATCCTGACCGTATCTACCATGGTTTTGGTCCTGGCATTTCTGGTATTCCAGTTCGCGCCTATGAGCATTGTCCGGCTGTTTGGTTCCGAGTCGGAACTGTACAATGAGTTCGCGGTGAAATGCTTCCGCATCTTCCTTCTGGCGTGTCCGATCAACGGGCTGCAGATGGCAACCGGCGTTTTCTTTCAGGCAATCGGAAAACCGACACAGGCAGCCGTCCTGTCCCTGTCCCGCCAGATCGTTTATCTGCTCCCGGCGACCTTATTGCTGCCGCTGGTATTAGGGGTGGAAGGGGCATTGTGGGCAGGCCCGCTGGCAGATCTGCTTGCGTTTATCACAACTCTGATTATGTTGAAACTATATTGGAAAAAGATTTAAGGAGGCAGCCATCTATGCAGGAAAAAATTGTTACGATCAGCAGGCAGTGCGGAAGCGGCGGGCACAGCATTGGGAGCGAACTGGCCAAAAGGCTGGATGTGCCGTTCTATGACAGGGAGATCATTGAAATGGCGGCAAAGGAAAGCGGATTCCACAAGGAATTTGTTGAGGAAAAAGGGGAGCATATGAACAGCAGCCTGCTTTTTAATATCGCCCGTTACGCGTCATATGGGGGAAGAGGGCGCTATGAGGAGTATCAGCCGCTGCAGGATCAGATTTATTTCGCGCAGGTAAAGGTCATTAGGGAACTTGCGGGTAAAGGCCCCTGTGTCATAGTGGGCAGGTGCGCGGGCTATATCCTGCGGGACAGGAAGGATGTGCTGAACATCTTCATCCATGCGGATATGGCGTTTAAAAAGAAGCGCTGTATGGATAGGGGGCAGTTTTCGGACGAAAACGCGGATGAAAGGATCCGCAGGAGGGATAAGCTGCGGGCAGACCATTACCGGTACTACACAGACCAGAAATGGGGAGATTCCTTAAACTACCATTTATGTCTGGACAGCGGCATATTCGGTATTGAGAGATGCGTCTCCATGATCGAAGACGCCTGTAAAGGGATGCGTAACAGTTCAAGGCTTATCTGAACTGTTACCGGGTTTATTGTAATGGCGGTCAATGTTATGATTTCTTCTTATTTGTACTCTACGGAACGTTCTCTGCAGGCTGCAGGTATCAGTGTTTTGCGGAGTATAATTGTAAACTTGGCAGTAATTCTGATTTTGCCATATATATTTGGTGAAAGCGTAATTTGGTTTTCGTCACTTATTTATGAAACAATCGTATTGATTGTTGCAGTAGCGCTATTAAAATATTCAGAGCGAAACGGTATTCGCTTCCATAAGTAAAGCAGGAGGTGGAATAAAAGGATCATTACAATTAGCCGTGAGTTTGGAAGATCAGAACTATGCGATTTCTTTTGATAATGTTTGTAAAATTTGTATCAATTTGGACACGCAATATGGCTTGCGTACCACAATTTGATACAATGCACCCAAACATGACTTTGGGTGCATTTTTTAACGATAGGGATTATTTCTGATACAATACAATATTTTGCGGTAACTCTATTCCTGTCCTATTTGAAAGCAGACAGAGAAAGATGCATGCAGAAGAAAATTCCTGTCGTAAAAGAGTACTAATATTTGAAATTAGCTTTAAGCTATTTTTTGCGGTATTCTTTAGGCAGGACTTTAAAATAGGTTTTAAATGCCGCAGTAAATTTGCTTTGGCTGTCATAGCCGACAGCGCGTGCAATCTCCGCAATGCTTTTATCGGTTTCTTTTAGTATTTTTGCGGCCTGCTCCATGCGGTGCTCTTTGATGTGGGCGGCAATCGAAGTTCCGTAAATAGACTTGAAGGCGTTTTTTAAAGTGGTTGGGTTGATCAGATATTTTCTGGATAGTTCTTCTATCGTAATTCGCTGCTCCATATGCCAGGTCAGCTGGTCGTGGATTTCCCGGATAATGCGAATCTGCTCGGTTTTGTATTCGGATAACTGCTGGCTGGAGGTAAGTTCTGTTTTGCTAAGATAAAGAAGCAGCTCCAAAGTCTTTATTTTCTGATAAGGCAGCTTCAGGCTTTCCGGCTGGTTAAAAAATGCAGAAAAAATACGCTCTGTCTGTTCATTTCCGGCAAGAAAAACAGGAGAGTCATTCCTGCAAAATTTTTCAGGTAATATAGTTTCAAAGATATTGCTGCCTTTTAACAGTTCAGGCGGATGCTCGGAAACTTCCTGTAAATCAATGTAGATGGAAAGCCCCTGGTATATACCGCTTGGAAAGGTAAACATAGAATCCGTACAGGCTTTCATGGTATGAAGGGAAAAGTCACCTGGATTCAGATAAATGCGGTTTCCGCTTTTCATTTCCCACACAATCTGTCCGGCTTTGCAGTAGTTGATTTGAATGATGTGCGGCATAGCTTTATGGTGTACGGAAAAAGAATTAGCCGAAAATGTCAGATAACATAATTCTATACCGGGATAAAGTGAGATAACTGTGCCTGCAGTCTTTTGCTGAATGTTCTCCGCATCATTCTTTATTTGTATCAATTCATCATTCATAAGACAGACCTCACAATTCAGGGCAGGTGATTTCCATAACCTGCTCAATCATCTGGTGCAGCAGGCGTCCCTGCTCCGTATCTGCGGCACGGTAGTAAACTTCTTTTCCCTCACGGCGGCAGACAATCAGGCCGCTGTTCTTCAATGGCCGGAGGTGGTGGGACACAGCCGGACTTGACATATCTAACATGGCCGAAATATTCAGAACGCACTCTTCCCTATGGCAGAGAAGCCAGAAAATGCGGATTCTGGTGGTATCACCAAGCTGCTTGAAAACTTCGGCTACCGTTTGAAAATAATCCACATGATTTAATTGTTTCTGTATCAGCTCCGTTTGCTGCCCATCTCCATGCCGGTGCGGTAATTTTGCAGGTTCCATATTGTTTTTCCTTTCTTTTTCGTTTGCATTTCGCCCAAATGGAAATACTTTTCGCCCATTTGGGAGGGAATGCCTGAGAGGTATTGACCGGTGCCTTTTTGTGTATTATACTGCAGCCATGATGATTAAACAAGTACTTAATCATTAAAATTGAAAAACGGAAAATAGCAAGGAGGACTTTTCCAATGAAAAAGACTTACAAGATCGAGGTAGACTGTGCCAACTGCGCCAATCTGATGGAGGATGCGGCTCGCAAGACCGCCGGCGTACAGAGCGCAACTGTCAATTTTATGACACAGAAAATGATCGTGGAATTTGACGAAGGGCAGGAGCCGAAAGACATTATGAAGAATGTGCTGGATGCCTGCAAGAAAGTGGAGCCGGACTGCGAGATTTTCCTGTAAGCCAGAGCTGCCCATGAAAAGATGACACCCTGAAAATGCCCGGCTGCAGTTTCGGGGTGTCTTTTTATCAGAAATAATTAAACACTTAAGCATATTTTGAAAGGAGATTTTACCATGCAGGAATTAGTGATCAGCATATTGCTGACAGTTGTTATTATAATGGCTGCTGTTCTTCTTATTTTTGTCGGCGGCCGCAAAGATGGCATGACAAGAAAGCAACGGGTTATGATGGTTCGGATTTTAATCAGCGCCGGAATCTTACTGGCGCTCCAGTTTATTTCCGCAGAGATGTTTGATACGGTTGACGAATATGTATTCCCGTCCGCGGGAAAATGGCTTCGTTTTGGGTGCTATCTGGTTGACTATCTGATTATCGGATATGACATTCTGAAGAAAGCTGCAAAGGGCATTAAAAACCGTCAGGTATTTGACGAGAGCTTTCTCATGGCAGTGGCTACGATTGGGGCAATGGCGCTGGCCGTTTATGAGAATGGCGAGTATCTGGAAGCGATTGCCGTTATGCTGTTTTATCAGATTGGCGAGTGGTTCCAGGGCTATGCGGTTGGTAAGAGCCGCCGCAATATCAGCAACCTGATGGATATTCGCCCCGATTATGCCAATGTAGAGAAAAACGGGAAATTGGAGCAGGCAGACCCGGACGAAGTAGGGATTGGCAGTGTGATTGTTGTACAGCCGGGAGAAAAAGTGCCGATTGACGGAATTATCGCCTGGGGCGCTTCCAGCCTGAATACCAGCGCATTGACCGGGGAAAGCCTGCCCAGGGAGGCAAAGGTCGGTGATGAAGTAATCAGCGGATGTATCAGCATGACGGGTGTGCTGAAGATACAGACAACAAAAGAGTTTGGGGAATCCACCGTTTCAAAGATTTTGGATTTGGTGGAAAATGCAAGTTCCCGCAAATCCAAATCAGAGGATTTTATCTCGAAGTTTGCAAGAATCTATACCCCGGCTGTCTGCTATGCGGCGTTGGCGCTGGCATTTCTCCCCTCTGTTGTGCGTTTGCTTTTTATGGGGCTGTCAGCAGATTGGGGTGTATGGATTTACCGGGCGTTGACATTCCTTGTTATTAGCTGCCCTTGTGCGCTTGTAATCAGTATTCCTTTAAGTTTTTTTGCGGGAATCGGCGGGGCAAGCAAGGAGGGCGTGTTGGTAAAAGGTTCCAACTATCTGGAAATCCTGTCCCAGACCAGGTATGTTGTTTTTGACAAAACCGGAACCATGACAAAAGGCGTCTTTGAGGTAAACGGGATTCATCATTCTACCATTGAGAATGAAAAGCTGCTGGAGTATGCGGCTCTTGCAGAGAGCGCCTCTTCCCACCCCATCAGCAAGAGCTTACAGCGGGCATATGGGAAAGAAATTGACAGAAGCCGTGTATCAGATATACAGGAAATCAGCGGAAATGGCGTAACTGCAAAGGTAGACGGTATGGAGGTTGCAGCCGGAAATGACAAACTGATGAAACACCTGAATATTCCTTATCAGGACTGCCACCAGACCGGAACGATTATACACATGGCAATCAACGGGAAATATGCAGGGCATATTGTAATTTCCGATATTATTAAACCTCATTCCAAGGCGGCGATTGCGGAATTAAAGAAAGCAGGCGTTGATAAGACTGTCATGCTGACGGGAGATGCAAAGAAAGTGGCAAATCAGGTTGCTTCCTCTCTTGGAATTGACGAGGTTTACAGCGAACTTCTGCCGGCAGATAAGGTTGAAAAAGTGGAAGAACTTCTGCGGGTGAAGCTGGGCAAGGCAAAGCTGGCCTTTGTGGGCGACGGTATCAATGACGCCCCGGTTCTTTCCAGAGCTGATATTGGTATCGCTATGGGGGCAATGGGTTCGGATGCGGCAATTGAAGCGGCTGACATTGTTCTGATGGATGATGATCCGATCAAGATAGCAAAGGCAATCAAGATTTCAAGGAAATGTCTGCGGATTGTTTACCAGAATATTTCGATGGCGCTTGTAGTGAAATTTGCCTGCCTTGCATTAGGGGCTGTGGGAATCGCAAATATGTATCTGGCTATTTTTGCGGATGTAGGTGTTATGATTCTTGCGGTGCTGAATGCGATCCGTTGCCTGTTTGTGAAAAAACTGTAAGTAGGGGGGGGATCCTTTGACAGAATATCAGGATAGTCATTTTTCCACAGAATTGAAGGAAAGCGATTTGTATATATTAACGGAATTTTTCAAGGTGCTTGGGAACCCTGCACGTATCCGTATCCTGCTCCTTTTAATGGAGCAGGATTTATGTGTTGGTGATTTGGCAGATCAGCTTGGAATTACGCAGTCCGCGGTGTCCCGCCAGCTAAACCTTTTAAAGTCAAATAAGCTGGTGAGGAGGCGGAGAGATGGAAAAATGATCTTTTATACTTTAAAGGGCTGCCAGTCCGCTTTACAGTAACAAAACTGGTAGAAAATGATCGCCTGATGAAAGAGAAACTTACTGTTTCGCCTGAAAAAGAAACATTTCTATTATTGATGAAATAGAATTTCGAGGAAGGGAAGCCGTGGAGCAGCACACTGCTCGGCTACCGTAACGTGAACGGACGGTATGAGGTTGTGCCGGAAGAGGCGGAGACCGCGCGGCTTATTTACCGGCTGTTCATGCAGGGGCAGACGCCCTATGCCATTGCAGAATATCTGACGGACAGGAACATCCCGACGTCAACGGGGGAAGGAGACATGGCGTCACAGGACGGTTGAGATGGAAATAGGATGTTACTGTGTATGGAAATTTGCGAATAAATGAGGTATAATTTTGTTGCCGGGAGAGAACGGTAAATCAGAAGCCGTGGAGGTGCATAATGATATATACAAAACTCGGAAAATCAGATTTGAATGTCTCGCGTATCTGCATGGGGTGCATGGGTATCGGCGATCCTTCAAAGGGCATGAACAAGTGGGCTGTTCCGGAGGAAGAAAGCAGGGAGATTATTCGCTATGCGCTGGATCAGGGGATCAACTTCTTTGATACTGCCATGTCTTATCAGGAAGGCAACAGCGAAGAAGTTCTCGGCAAGGCTCTCAAGGATTTTGCAAAGCGTGATGATTATATTGTTGCGACAAAATTCCTGCCGAGGTCGCAGGAGGAACTTGACAGAAATGTATCTGGACAGGCGCATGTGGCGGACTGTCTCGACAGGAGCCTAGAGCGTGTTTGAAAATTCATTCCTGGCATCTGCACGCCCCACTTCGCGGTATATTTGTGCCAAATTCACTTAACGCAGCCCACTGCGCCGCGTTCATTTGGCACAAATCTCCCACAAAGTGGCACGCACAGCTACCAGAAAGCAATTTTCAAACACGCTCTAAAACGCCTTGAACTGGATTATGTTGACCTCTATATCTACCACATGTGGGATTACCACACACCAATGGAGGAAATCATCGAGGGACTGAATAACGCGGTGAAAGCAGGAAAGACAAGATATGTCGGCATTTCCAACTGCTATGCGTGGCAGCTTGCCAAGGCGAACTTTTATGCAAGGGAGAACGGTTTTGCTGAATTTATCTCTGTTCAGGGACATTACAATCTGATCGCCCGTGAGGAGGAACGGGAGATGATACCGTTCTGTGAAGATCAGGGCATTGCATTGACTCCGTACAGCCCTTTGGCTTCCGGCAGGCTCTGCCGACCGGCTGGTGAAACGACAAAACGGCTCAAACTGGATGCGTATGCGAGGTTCAAATATGACAAGTCGCAGGATGCGGATGCAGGTATTATCGAAAGAGTTAAGGAACTGGCAGAAAGTAAAAATGTACTCATGACGGAGATTTCTCTTGCATGGCTGCTTAGGAAGTCTACGGCTCCCATTATGGGAGTGACGAAGAAGTCCAACATTGACGGAGCGGTCAAAGCCGTGGAGCTGGAACTTACACAGGAAGAAACGGATTATTTGGAGGAATTGTATGTCCCGCATGCCCTTGCAGGTGTTATGGCACAGAATGGAAAACAGAAAGCCGGAGACGTGGTTTAAAAAATAGGCGGAGACCGTGCGGATGATATTTGACTGGTACCTGGAGGGGATGGGTGTGACCGCCTGACCGCCATGGGCATCAAGACGAGACTTGGGAACAAGTGGAGCAGGAGCCCCATTTTAAAGCAGCTCCGAAATTATGCATACACCGGAAATTTGCTCCTGCAGAAAACCTGCCGCGAGAAGCACATCACGAAGAAGTGCATGAAGAATACTGGAGGGAAGCCGATGTACCATGGGAAACGGTGCGGCTCATCTACCGGCTTTTCATGCAGGGGCAGACGCCCTGCGCCATTGAAAAATATCTGACGGACAGGGATACAGCGGAGGAAGAATGCAGCGGAGGAAGAATGCAGGGCGGAGCCATAACTGCTGCTGCGTGTTCTCGGCAAAGCTGAAATGCGGTGACAGAGGGTCTGCTCCACATAGCAAAAACACCATTTGAATGTAAAAGAGATAACCTCACAATTCGCGGAACGGAATATAGGCCGACAAGGATAAATATGCCAATGGCAATCGTCTGTCATGATTTTTGGTATTTCAGGACACGGTAAGGCAATATGCAATCGAGTTGACGGATATGGGATATTTAACTTAATTTCCTCAAATAGATTCGTTTTATAACAGCAAGCAGGACGGAGAATGTCTGTATACGCCCCCTGGCCCTGCTTAAGAGCCGTCCGGCAGGAAGTCCTGTAACGAGGCCGATGATGACTGGCAAAAGAATCATCACAGGGAGCATATACAGCGAAACGGAGCCGCCCGATACAGAACTGGCCACAACGGAATTGACCGTAAAAAATACAATGATTGCCACGATGTCATCTAACACCGCCATTGGCAGCAATGTATTGGTTACAGGCCCCTTTGCGTGGAATTCGTTTACGATGGACAAGGCCGGCGCAGGGGGGTAGCCAGCGCAATCCCGCCGAAGATAAAGGCAAGGTAAACAGGCGCGCCTGCCAGCAAAAATGCAATGGCAAAGACAAGCGTTACAAAGAAAAAAGTGCCCAAAGACTGGGGCAGAGTGGTGACAATCAGACCCTTGCCGCAGCTTTTTTCATGTTCCCTGATTTGCTTATCCAGCGTCATATAGCGGTAGGAAAAGCTGCTGAAATACCCATTGAACATACACTGCATCTGGCGGAAATACTCAATAGCATCCTCTTCCGTGATTCCGTCCCGCAGTGCGATGCCGGAGATGACACTGCGGTAGATTTTTTCGTTGATCTTCTCAAAGGGCTCTAAAATCTGTTTTATCCTGTCCCGTAATTTTTCCTGGGGCTGCAGGATAGCTTCAAAGAAAATGTGCGCCTCGTTGGGGTATTCTGTAAAAAAGCGCATTCGGATCTCCATATATTGCAGCGGGTCAGAAGTGCAGCCGCTTTCCTCAATTAGCGATAAGCTTCTGTATTTTATAATGGCAGGAGGCTGCAGAATCCTTTATATTCCCGCTGTCTTGCGGCGCTGCAAGCTTGACGCCCCGTTGCTTGCAGCGTGGTTGCTGGATGAGTAATGAACGTGTCAGCAATTTAGATTTGTTCCACAAGCGCTGTCTTCGGCACAGCCACCATAGAGTAGTTCGTGTGATAAATCACAAATCCCGGCGCAGCCCCGGCCACTTTTTTAATATGTTTTTTCTGAATGTAATCAATCTCCACCTTTTCACTGCCGCGGCCTTTTGAGTAGTAGGCCGCAAGAGCGCCCGCTTCCTCAAAGGTGCGGTCCGTCAGATCGCGCCCGTCCGCTTTTACGATGACATGGGAGCCGGGAATCCCCTTTGCGTGGAACCACCAGTCGTTTCCGGAGGCGATCTTAAAGGTCAGTTCCTCGTTCTGGTAATTGTTTTTCCCGACATAGATATCGAACCCGTCTGTGGAACGGTAATGGAAGGGACGGCTGGTGATGCGCTCCTTTTTTCCGGACGGGCCGTGTTTTTTGATAAAGCCGTATTCCGTCAGCTCCTGCTTAATCTGTGTCAGATCTTCTTCCTTCAGCGCGATATCAAGGGAGGCGCTGATGGACTCCAGATGCCCGATCTCCCGTTTTGTCTCCTGCGTGAGCTCTTTAAGCGCTTCAAAGGCGCGTTTGAGCTTGTTATACTTATCAAAATATTTCTGGGCATTTTCCCTGGCGTTTAGCTGCGGATCCAAAGGAATCCGCGCCGGGGCGTCCGTATAGAAATCAATGCATGAAAGCTCCTTCTCCCCGCCGCTTAATTCATAGCCGTAGATGTTAATCAGTTCGCCGTATACCCTGTATTTATCGCGTTTCTCCGTGTCCTTTAGCTGCTTTAGCTGCAGATCAAGCTTTTTATAATTCCGTTCCAGAGCCGTCTGCACGATCCGGCGCAGATCCGAAGATTTCTGCCGGATCCGGGTGATGGTGTTTTTGGAGGAATAGTAGGTCTCCAGAACCCGGCTGATTGATTCAAAACGGCGCACACTGCAGGAGGGCGGATAAGAGGTCAGGGAAAGGGCGGCAAACTCCAGCGGCTCATCCCCCTTAAAGACGATACAGGGCTCAAAATCCCCCTCCCGAACAAGCTCCAAACAGCGCGCCAGCGTGTGCGCGAGATGGACGCGCTCCGCTTCGGAGAGCTCCATGGCCGGAACAGAGGAATCAATGGAAGCGAGATGGCAGAACTCCTCAGCCATAACAGGGCTGATCCCCGTAAAACCAGTATAAACCGTTTTGCCGGCCGGTAGCTTTGAGGAGGCGAAAAGCGCCGCCATATCCTCTTCGGAGACGGAGAGGGGATCCGACTTTTCCACAGTCCGGGGAAGAAAATAATCGCGGCCCGGAAGCACCTCCCGCACAGAGCTGACCTGAAAGGAGATATGCTTAATGCTGTCAATAATCCGAAGCTGCGGCGTACAGAAAATAATATTGCTGTGCTTTCCCATAAGCTCCACAATCAAAAGCTTCCGGCACAGATCGCCCATCTCATCCAGATGCTCAATTTCAAAATGGATGCAGCGCTCCAAGCCGGGCTGGCTGACTGAGCAAATCCGTCCGCCTCCGATATGCTTGCGCAGCAGCATACAGAAATTCGGAGCCGTCAGCGGGCTGGGCTTGCTGACATCCGTCAGGTAAGCTAACGGAAGGCTGGCATTCGCCGAGAGAAGAAGCCGAAACGTATCCCGCGGGCCCTTTACTGTAAAAAGAAGCTCGTCCTTTTCCGTCTGTGCAATCTTCGTAATCCGTCCGCCGGCCAGCTTATCATTCAATTCTTTTACAAGACCTGCAATTACAATTCCGTCAAATGCCATGATAAAACCTCCTTATCAAAAACATGTACTCACAAAATCAGGCGCGGAGAGACTCCGGGAATACATAAACAGGGCGAATGGATAACAGGCGGCTAAGCCATCTGCTCCAGCCGCTTACTGTGCTGGGATACAACAATCTTTAAAAGATCCACATCAGAGCGGATCGCAATGATTTCATCCGAGGCTGCCTCATACCGCTTCGCCGCCGGGACATAATTCTCAGACAGCAGCCGGATGTTTGGCATAATCTCATTGTCAAGTCTTAAATTAATGTCCTTAACAGCATCCTGAAGCTTAAAAATTTCACTCTCTAATCTGGAGAAGGAAGCTTCCAGATTCGCGTTGTAGAATTCAAATTTGTCATCGATTTGGGCAAACCTGTCGTCAATTTGGGCAAAGCTGTCATCGATTTGGGCAAGTCTGGCTTCGATTTGGGCAAATCTGTTATCGATTTGGGCAAATCTGGCTTCAAATTTAGCATTTTGTTCTGCGAATCTGGCTTCAAGCTTAGCATCTAATATTATGTTAAGTTTGGGAAGCAGAGAATATTCAAGTGCTTCCTCTAAAACTGCCGGGATCTTTTCCGTGACTATGACATCGATCTTTTTGTCAAGCAGTTCAGACAATGTCGCTAGAAATTCTTTTTCACCCATAAAAATTCCTCCTTGGTCATATTATAGCAATGGCGGAGAGTCTTGTCCAGAAACATATTACCTTATTTAAGAAAGTGAAATGATATAAATGTAACAGATAAACAGATTATATGAAATTATTTTTATTATACCGCAATTGTACTGGAAAAGTCAACCATTATTTTATCTCATTTTTACTGATTCCAAATTGTAAAAAATAATTGACAGTTCCACAGTCATGTGGTATTATATCTGAGTGAGCTGATTTAGGGGAATAGTTCAATGGCAGAGCAACGGTCTCCAAAACCGTTAATGGGGGTTCGAATCCCTCTTCCCCTGTTGAATATTTAAGTTGAAAGCCGAAGTGATATGGAGCTTTCAGCTTTTTTTGTTTTCAGGTTTGTCCTTGCCGCAGTCCAGCATGGTCATGGCTTCCTCCGGGGTGAAGTAGAGGAACCCGCCCGTTGTCGTCCAGCCAGCCATTGCGGGCAGACAGCCTCATGCGGTCATGCAGCAGGCCATACGGCACTTTGACTTCCGGCGATATGCCTTTGTAACGGCGGTCGGTCAAAAGGATCCGGGGCAAAGCGATATATAACAAAAAAGCCGCGCGGTAGATGATGGTTCGTCAGTTGCTGCGCGGCTTTTGGTTTCGATATTCGGTTTTTCGTGGCGTGTGCTCAGAAAAGAATTTACATTCATTCGTTAAATACGTACAATCAAAGAAAGGATGGTTGAAAAAATTGCAGAGCTGATTATTTTAAACAAAAATAGATTTATATAGGTAAAGAGTATGAAAATTATAGAGATAAAAGACAGAACTTCCGTATTAGTTGAACAATTATTAAAAGTATGGGAGAGTGCTGTGAAAGCTACTCATCTGTTTTTATCAGATGATGAGATAAGCAGTATTAAGCAGTATGTTCCACAAGCCTTAAATAGCGTTCCTATTTTGGTGGCAGCAGAGAATGAAATCGGGAATCCAATGAGCTTCATGGGAGTTGCAGATAAAATGCTTGAGATGCTGTTTATCTCAAATGAATGCAGAGGGCAAGGATTTGGGAAACAATTACTGCAGTATGGCATTGAAAATTATTCGGTAAAGGAACTTGCAGTCAATGAACAAAATCCTCTTGCAAAAGGCTTTTATGAACACATGGGATTTGAAGTTTATAAACGAACAGAATTAGATGAACAAGGCAATCCATTTCCATTACTGTATATGAAAAGAGATTGATAAATTCCTGTTTTGCTCTGCTGCAGGAGAGCAGTTTTAACATATGGTAGGAAGTTAAGGCGGGACAAACCGAAAGGGCCGGTTTTGCCTGTTGTTTGTTATGGATACCATCCTTGCAGCAGGCCAGTATCGGCGCATCTGTCAAAAGGTAGCTTTTGCCTGTTTCCCGGCTGAAGGGTACGGAGAATACGAACTATCCCTGCGTGTCCTGCGTCTTCCCATCGGAAACGGCACATATGAAAACATACCCCATTTTCTGCTGCACCTTGAATCCCGTTTCCGTTTATGGTACAATTCTTTAAGGAAAAAATTGACAAAAACAATGATTCAGGAAAGGCAGGGGGGTCTGTATGTTTACAAATACCGGTATCAGGCGGAACTGCCGCTGTTTTTCTCCGCATTCTTTGTCTGGGCCGCCGCTGTTTCGCTTTTGATTCTTGGCCGCGGGGTGAGGGAAAGGAGAAATGGTCTGCTGTATGGTATCTTTGCCCTTCTGGCGCTGTTTGTCCTGCCCGTAGCGATTACGCTTCTTACGGGAATGGCGCAGCCCATCCGCGCCCATCTTACATATGCGCTGGTATTTGCGGGATATCTGTTTTTGCTGTGCGCTCATTTCCCAAAACTGTTTGCAAAATGGAAACGGCTGCGTATCGCAGCGTATGCGGCTGTTGCCGCCATCTCCCTGATCATTTCCTGGAGGCAGATGGTGAGTGTGAATAAGGATTAAGAAAACGGTGTACTAGTGTTCCATCCAGCCAGTTTTTAGAGTTTACATTCCTGTCAAATAGTGTTATATTTTATGAAAAAAGGTATTTGGAGGATGCAGGCTATGGCACGCTATATTGTAACTTTAACAGATGAT
>CATOPL010000030.1 GCA_951802115.1 uncultured Lachnospiraceae bacterium
CCATCAGCGAAATGGGAGTGCCGGTGGTTCTGCCTTCAAACGTGCCGGATAAAATCTCCACGATATCATTTTCTTTTCTGGGTGTGGTGAAACGCGACTGTCCGGGCTTTCTTCGGTTTAAATAGATCTGAATATCGTCTTCTGTAAGAGCCAGTCCGGCAGGGCAGCCGTCAATGACGACACCGATACCTTTTCCGTGCGATTCTCCCCAGGTAGTGATGGATAAAAGAGTTCCAAGTGTTGAACCAGCCATGAGTATTCTCCTGTTCTGATTAAATGTATGATTGACTAAACATCAGTATATATAATATACTTTCATTTGTAAATGGTTTAGAGCGTGTTTGAATATCCATTTCCACCGTCTGCATGCCCTGCTTGGCGGTATTATTTGGTTCGGATTCGCCTGACGCAGCCTGTTTTGACGTGTTCATTAGGATCAAGTCTTTTGTAAATGGCGACGGACAGCCGGCGGAAAGCAATGTTCAGATACGTTTTAAAGGATATAAAAATACCCTCAATGAACAAGGGAACAGATATATGAGGTGCAGGATGTATAAAGTGATCAAGAAGGACGGAAATGCGAAACGCGGTGAATTGCATACGGTACACGGTGTGATACAGACGCCGGTTTTTATGAACGTGGGAACTGCCGCCGCTATCAAGGGCGCGGTATCCACAGAAGATTTGGAAGAAATAGGAACGCAGGTAGAGCTCTCCAATACCTATCATCTACATGTGCGACCGGGGGACCATATTGTGAAAAAGATGGGAGGACTGCATAAATTTATGTCCTGGAACAGGCCGATTCTGACTGATTCCGGTGGATTTCAGGTATTTTCTCTGTCCGGTCTTCGCAAGATCAAAGAAGAGGGCGTGTATTTTCATTCCCATATAGACGGGAGAAAAATCTTTATGGGACCGGAAGAGAGCATGCAGATCCAGTCGAATCTGGCTTCTACGATTGCCATGGCGTTTGACGAGTGCGCACCAAGTAAGGCCGACAGGGATTATGTTCAGGCGTCTGTAGAGCGGACGACGAGATGGCTTTCAAGATGTAAGGCGGAGATGGAGAGACTGAGCGGGCTGGAGGATACTATCAACAGACAACAGCTTCTTTTTGGGATCAATCAGGGAGCGGTATATGAGGATATTCGTATCGAACATGCCAAAAGAATAGCCCAGATGGATCTGCAGGGATATGCGGTCGGCGGTCTGGCGGTTGGGGAGACTCATGAAGAAATGTACCGGATTCTGGAAGCCGTGGTGCCGCACCTTCCGACAAAAAAACCGACATATTTAATGGGAGTCGGAACACCGGCCAATATTCTGGAAGCTGTAGAAAGAGGCGTTGATTTCTTTGACTGCGTATATCCAAGCCGGAATGGAAGACACGGTCATGTGTACACAAATTACGGAAAACTGAATCTGTTCAATGCGCAGTATGAGTTGGATGAAAGTCCGATCGAAGAAGGCTGTCAGTGTCCTGCATGCAGAAGATATAGCAGAGCGTATATCCGACATCTTCTGAAAGCAAAAGAGATGCTCGGAATGCGTCTATGCGTGCTCCATAATCTGTACTTTTATAATCATATGATGGAAGAGATCAGAGAAGCGATTGAAAAAGGAACTTACCGGGAGTATAAGCAAAAGAAACTTTCCATGATGGAGTCATCCGGAAATACCAGCCGTGACGTATGAGGAAAATTCTGAAAATAAAAAAAGCTTGCCCTAAATGTGAATATTGTGTACAATAGACATTAAGTTATTTTTCAGGAGGAAATGATATGTTATTAACAAGTGCCGGCGGCGGTATGATACAGATGTTTGCTATATGGGGAATTTTTATTGCTGTGATGTATTTTGTGATGTTAAGGCCGCAGAAAAAAGAACAAAAGAGAGTTGCAGCTATGCTTTCTTCTCTTGAAGTAGGAGATGTGGTGGTGACGACCAGCGGCTTTTACGGAGTCCTGATCGATATTACGGATGAGGATGTAATCGTAGAGTTCGGAAGCAACCGCAACTGCCGTATTCCCATGAAGAAAGCAGCCATTCAGGAAGTGGAAAAACAGAACTAGTTCATCGGAAATTGGATGGAACACCTGGCAGGGATATCAGCAGGGCGGAAGGGTACTTCCGCCCTTTTCTGTGAAAAAGAGCATGTTTTAAGGAGGAGATCAGAATGAAATGCAGGATAGGCCTTATTTCCGGTGACGGGATTGGTCCGGAGATTGTAAGAGAGGCAAAAAAAGTACTGGATAAGACAGCAGTAAAATACGGACACAGTTTTTCTTATACAGAATTACTGCTGGGAGGCGCATCCATTGATGTGCATGGTGTGCCGCTGACAGAGGAGACGATCAGAAAGGCAGAAATGTGTGATGCGGTATTGATGGGATCGATTGGCGGAGATGCCAGAACCTCGCCATGGTATCGGCTTGAACCGTCTAAAAGACCGGAGGCAGGACTACTCGGGATCCGTAAGGCTTTGAATCTGTTTGCCAATTTAAGACCGGCATATCTGTATGAGGAGCTTCGCGCTGCATGTCCGCTTCGGGAGGATATCAGTGCTGCCGGATTTGATATGCTGATTATGAGAGAGCTGACGGGAGGTCTTTACTTCGGGGAGAGAAAGACAGAAGAAGTAGACGGAGTGTTGACCGCCGTAGATACTCTTTCTTATAACGAACATGAAATCCGCCGTATTGCAAAACGGGCGTTTGATATTGCTGTGAAGAGAAGGAAAAAAGTGTGCAGTGTCGACAAAGCGAATGTGCTGGATTCTTCGAGGCTTTGGAGAAAGATTGTGGAAGAAGTGGCAAAAGACTATCCGGAGGTGGAACTTTCTCACATGTATGTAGATAACTGCGCCATGCAGCTTGTGATGAATCCGGCACAGTTTGACGTGATTCTGACCGAAAATATGTTTGGTGATATTTTGTCGGACGAAGCTTCCATGGTAACCGGTTCGATCGGAATGCTTTCGAGTGCCAGTCTTAACGATACCAAATTTGGGCTTTATGAACCGAGTCATGGTTCTGCTCCGGACATCGCAGGCCAGAATAAAGCCAACCCGATCGCCACGATTCTGTCGGCAGCGATGATGCTGCGCTATACATTTGATCTGGACCGGGAGGCTGATGCTGTAGAAGCTGCTGTCCGCCAGGTCCTTAAAGAAGGCTATCGTACAGGAGATATCCTGTCTGAGGGCTGTACTTATACTACCACCACTCAGATGGGAGATCTGATTGCAGCCAGGATCTGATCCATGGCTGCTGCAGAGGGAAGAACAGAAATCGCAAACATAAATGATACAGCAGGAGGAATTAGTAATGAGAAGTGATGCAGTTACAAAAGGAATGCAGCAGGCTCCCCACCGCTCTTTGTTTCATGCGCTGGGGCTGACGGAGGAAGAGATGAGCCGTCCGCTGGTGGGAATCGTCAGCTCTTACAATGAGATTGTTCCGGGCCATATGAATCTGGACAAAATAGTGGAGGCAGTGAAGCTGGGAGTATCCATGGCAGGCGGGACGCCGATTGTGTTTCCGGCCATCGCGGTCTGTGACGGGATCGCCATGGGGCATATCGGTATGAAATATTCTCTGGTTACAAGAGATCTGATCGCGGATTCTACAGAAGCGATGGCAATGGCGCATCAGTTTGATGCGCTGGTTATGGTGCCGAACTGTGATAAAAATGTTCCGGGACTTTTGATGGCGGCGGCAAGAGTGAATATTCCGACGGTATTTGTCAGCGGCGGCCCCATGCTGGCAGGCAGGGTAAAGGGTGAAAAAAGAAGTCTTTCCAGTATGTTTGAAGCAGTCGGCTCTTATGCGGCAGGGACAATGTCAGAAGAGGACGTCAGGGAATTTGAAAATAAAGTGTGTCCAACCTGCGGTTCCTGTTCCGGCATGTATACAGCAAACAGTATGAATTGCCTGACAGAAGTGCTTGGAATGGGACTTCAGGGAAACGGCACGATCCCGGCAGTGTATTCAGAGCGGATCAGACTTGCTAAAAAGGCGGGTATGCAGGTGATGGAAATGCTGAAAAAGGATATTCGCCCCCGCGATATTATGACGGAAAAGGCATTTATGAATGCGCTTGCTGTGGATATGGCGCTGGGCTGTTCTACCAACAGTATGCTCCATCTGCCGGCGATCGCTCATGAAGCCGGGGTGGAACTGAATGTGGACATTGCCAACGAAGTCAGTGCAAGAACTCCGAATCTGTGTCATCTTGCTCCGGCGGGTCCGACTTATATGGAGGATCTGAACGAAGCGGGCGGAGTCTATGCGGTCATGAATGAACTGTCCAAAAAGGATCTTCTGAATCTAGGCTGCATGACAGTGACAGGAAAAACAGTAGGTGAGAATATCGCTTCCTGCCGCAACAGGAATCCGGAGGTCATCCGTCCGCTGGAAAATCCGTACAGTGAGACCGGTGGAATTGCGATTCTGAAAGGAAATCTTGCTCCTGACAGCGGCGTGGTGAAACGTTCCGCAGTGGCTCCTGAGATGCTGGTACACGAAGGACCGGCCCGTGTTTTCGACTGTGAAGAAGATGCGATTGATGCGATCAAGGGCGGCAGGATTGTGGCAGGAGACGTGGTGGTGATTCGTTATGAGGGACCAAAGGGAGGTCCGGGCATGAGGGAAATGCTGAATCCGACTTCTGCAATCGCCGGAATGGGGCTGGGGTCTTCTGTGGCGCTGATTACGGACGGACGGTTCAGCGGCGCCAGTCGCGGGGCTTCTATCGGACATGTATCGCCGGAGGCGGCAGTCGGCGGGCCGATCGCGCTGGTAGAAGAAGGCGATATAATCAGGATCAATATTCCGGATAACAGACTGGATGTGGATATTTCTGAAGAAGAGATGGAGAAAAGACGTGCAAAATGGCAGCCGAGAGAGCCGAAGGTGACAACCGGTTATCTTGCGCGTTATGCATCTATGGTGACATCCGGCAACAGAGGAGCAATTCTGGAAATACCCGGATAACAAAAAACAGTTATTCATCAGAATACGGATAATACACGCTGTTTCGGGTATACAGGAGCCCGGGAATAGATACAGAAATTTGATCGAGGAGAAAAAATATGGTTTTATCAGGAGCAGAGATTGTGATTGCCTGCTTAAAGGAGCAGGGTGTGGATACGGTTTTTGGATATCCGGGAGGAGCAATCCTGAATATTTATGACGCGCTGTATGGACATAAAGAGATTCGTCATATACTGACGTCTCATGAGCAGGGCGCTTCGCACGCGGCGGATGGCTACGCGCGGGCAACCGGAAAAGTCGGCGTCTGCTTTGCAACTTCCGGTCCGGGAGCGACGAATCTGGTAACGGGAATCGCGACAGCATATATGGATTCTGTTCCGGTAGTTGCGATTACCTGTAATGTGGGGACTTCACTGCTGGGAAAAGACAGTTTTCAGGAAATAGATATTACCGGTATTACCATGCCGGTGACAAAATACAGTTTCATTGTCAAAGATGTGGAAGATCTGGCAGGTGTCATCCGCCGTGCGTTCCGGATTGCGAAATCCGGACGTCCGGGCCCGGTTCTTGTGGATATTACCAAAGATGTGACTGCAAATAAGACAGAATACAAGGAGGAAGTTCCAAAAGAGATTTATCCGGACAATTCCACGATCAGAGAGGAAGATCTGGAGAGGGCAGTACAGATGATCTCGGAGGCAGAAAAACCGATGATTTTCGTGGGCGGCGGAGCGATTGCATCCAATGCGTCGGCAGAGCTTCTGGAATTTGCAGAAAAGATCAATGCGCCTGTGTGCGATACTTTGATGGGAAAAGGCGCTTTCAGCGGCGAACATCCATTATACGCCGGTATGCTGGGTATGCATGGGACTAAATACGCAAATTTCGGCGTGTCAAAATGTGATCTTCTGATCACGGTTGGTTCCCGTTTCAGCGATCGGGTATTTGGTGATGCTTCCCGTTTTGCCTCCAATGCGAAAATTCTGCAGATTGATATTGATCCGGCCGAGATCAATAAGAATATCATAACTACTGCCAGTGTGATCGGAGATATCAGAGAAGTTCTGAAAAAACTGAATCCAAGGCTGGAACAGCAGTTCCATGAAGAGTGGGTTGCTTATATTGACGATTTAAAGGAGCGTTTTCCGCTCAAATACAGGGGAGAAGGGCTGACCGGTCCCTATATCATGGAAGAAATCTATAAAGCAACCAGAGGTGATGCGATCATCTGTACAGAAGTAGGTCAGCATCAGATGTGGGCGGCGCAATATTACAAATACAGCAGACCGCGCACTTTCCTCAGTTCCGGAGGTCTTGGAACCATGGGGTATGGTCTGGGAGCCGCCATGGGAGCCAAAGTTGCAATGCCGGAAAAGCGGGTGATCAATATTGCCGGGGACGGCTGTTTCCGTATGAATCTGAACGAGCTGGCTACAGCGGCGCGCTGTCAGATTCCGATCGTGGAGATCGTTTTCAACAATCATGTGCTGGGAATGGTGCATCAGTGGCAGGAACTGTTCTATGATCACCGGTATTCGGCAACGATCTTCAACGATCAGGTGGATTTTGTCAAAGTGGCGGAGGCACTCGGATGCAGGGGGATCCGCGTGACGAAAAAGGAAGAATTTTCTTCAGCGCTGCAGGAGGCATTTGCATGCAATGGGCCGGTGCTTTTGGACTGTCAGCTTGACTGTGATGACAAAGTATTTCCGATGGTGCCGGCTGGAGCGCCTATTGAAAATGCCTTTGACCAGGATGATCTGGCATAGTATATCAGAGTTGTCTTTCATACGTACGCGGTCCGGACGCCTGGCGTAGACCGGTATCTTTCAGCTCTTATTTGCTTTTAACGTCTTTCACGGGGCTTTCAGAAGGAGCTGTTTTGCAGGCTGTAAATTTATTCAGCATCGCTGTTTCGGTGTTTTCAATATTGATTTTACAATAAAAATGTACTATAATTAAAAAAAATAAAGGGCAGAAATATTATCAGCGGGGGATGTTGCATAATGGTTGTTTCCAATGCCTGACAATACTTGATAGAAATTTATTCAAGCACTGTGGGTGATTTGGAAATGCGAAGTGTGGCATCCCTCTGTGTGTTTTGGATGTGAGGAGTGGAATGATGAAAAGAGTTTACAATTTTTCGGCAGGGCCTGCCGTGCTGCCGGAGGAAGTGCTGCGGGAGATTGCGGAAGAGATGATGGATTACCGCGGTACAGGAATGTCGGTGATGGAGATGAGTCATCGGTCAAAAGCGTTTGATGAGATCATCGGGGCGGCGGAACAGGATCTGAGAGAGCTTCTGAAAGTGCCTGACAATTACAAGGTGTTGTTTTTGCAGGGCGGAGCTCATCTGCAGTTTTCTGCGGTTCCCATGAATCTGATGAAAAACAGGGTTGCGGATTATATTGTAACCGGCCAGTGGGCAAAACGGGCATATGAAGAAGCAAAACAGTACGGAACCGTACATAAAATTGCTTCCAGCGAGGATCAGACATATTCTTATATACCGGACTGTTCGGACCTTCCTGTCAGCGAGGATGCAGATTATGTCTATATTTGTGAGAACAATACGATCTATGGGACAAAATTCCAGACGCTTCCTGATACGAAAGGGAAGGACCTGGTATCGGATGTGTCTTCCTGTTTTTTGTCGGAGCCGGTCGATGTGTCCAGATATGCGGTGATGTACGGCGGTGTTCAGAAGAATATTGGACCTGCCGGTATGGTAATTGCGCTGGTAAGAGACGATCTGATCACAGATGACGTTCTTCCGGGAACACCGACGATTATGAAATATAAGACTCAGGCAGATGCGGGGTCTTTATATAATACGCCCAACTGTTTTTGTATTTATGCCTGCGGAAAAGTGTTTCAGTGGCTGAAAAAGATGGGCGGACTGGAGGTGATGAAGCAGAAGAATGAGGAAAAGGCAGCAGTTCTTTACGATTATCTGGACAGCAGTCGCCTTTTTCAGGGGACAGTCAGGAGGGAAGACCGTTCGCTTATGAATGTTCCTTTTGTGACCGGAAACAAGGAGCTGGATGCAAAATTTGTCAGGGAAGCGGATGCGGCCGGTTTGGTGAATCTGAAAGGCCACAGAAGCGTAGGCGGTATGCGGGCGAGCATCTACAATGCGATGCCAAAGGAAGGCGTGGAAGCGCTGATTACATTTATGAAAAAATTCGAAGAGGAGAACAGGTAGAACTATGTATCAGTATCATTGTCTGAATCCCATCGCGGAGGTTGGACTGAAGAGATTTGACGGCAATTATGCGAAAACGGATAATATAGAGAATGCGGACGCGGTGCTGGTGCGGAGTGCAGCGATGCACGATATGGAGATTCCGGAATCTGTGTGCGTAATCGGAAGGGCCGGGGCAGGCGTCAATAATATTCCTCTGGGAAAATGTTCTGAACAGGGAATCGCTGTCTTCAACACTCCCGGCGCCAATGCGAATGGAGTGAAGGAACTGGTGTTGGCCGGTATGCTGCTGGCATCCAGGGATATTATAGGAGGCCTGCACTGGGTGCGCTCTGAGCGTCAGAATGAAGAACTGGAACAGCTGGCGGAGAAACAGAAAAAATTATTTGCGGGCAATGAGATTATGGGCAAAAAGCTGGGAGTCATCGGTCTGGGGGCGATTGGGATTCTGGTTGCCAACGCAGCGGCGGCTCTGGGTATGGAAGTGTATGGATATGATCCATATATTTCTGTCAATGCCGCCTGGAATCTTTCCAGAGATGTCAGGCATATTACCGATGTCAATGATATTTACCGGGAATGCGATTATATAACCATTCATGTGCCTTTGATGGAGAGTACAAAAGGAATGATCAGCTCTTCTGCGATTGCACAGATGAAGAACCGTGTAGTCATTATGAATTTTGCCAGAGGGCCGTTGGTGGATCAAAAGGCGATTGTGGAGGCGCTGCGGACAAACCGAATTCGCAAATATGTGACAGATTTTCCTAATTCAGATATTGCTTCTATGAAAAATGCCATTGTGATTCCTCATCTGGGAGCTTCTACAGAAGAATCCGAAGATAACTGCGCAATTATGGCGGTGCAGGAGATCAGAGATTATCTGGAAAACGGAAATATTCACAACTCTGTCAATCTTCCCAACTGTGACATGGGTGTCTGTAAATTTGCCATGCGTGTTACGATTATTCACAAAAACATACCGAACATGTTGACAAAATTTACGGCTGCATTCGGCGATATGGGTATTAATATCGAAAGACTGAGCAATGAAACCAGGGGAGAATATGGTTATGTAATTATTGATCTGTCCAACGAGGCAGATGAAAACTTGATTCGTACGATTCAGAGGATCAAAGGCGTTTTGAAAGTCAGGGTGATGAAATAGATGGCAATTATAAAGCCATTCTGCTGTATCCATCCGGCCAGAGGGCTGGAACCGGAGATCGCGGCTCTTCCCTATGATGTATACAGCAGAGAAGAGGCAAGACGTGCGGTGGAGGGAAAACCTCTTTCTTTCTTAAATATTGACCGTCCGGAAATTCTGTTTGGACCGGAACAGGATATGTATGCACCGGAGGTCTATGAGGCGGCGAGAGAGCGTCTGCAGAAAATGCAGAGAGAAGGCTCTTTTGTAAAAGACAAGTCGCCGGTCTACTATCTTTATGAACTGACGATGGATGGGCGGTCGCAGACCGGTATCGTAGGATGTGCATCCATCAATGATTATGAGCATCAGGTGATCCGCAGGCATGAGAGTACCAGAGCAGAAAAAGAAGAGGATCGTATCCGTCATGTAGATATATGCAGTGCGCAGACAGGTCCTATTTTTCTGGCTTATCGTTCTCACCGGCGAGTCCAGGAAATTGTGGAGACAGTGAAGTCATCCAGTCCGGAATTTTCTTTTGAAACAGAAGACGGCATTCGCCATGCGGGCTGGAAAATTACAGAAAAAGATATCCAGAAGGAGCTGGAGCAGGCATTTTTGCAGGTGGGAAATATATATATAGCTGACGGACACCACAGAACCGCGTCGGCGGTAAAAGTGGGACAGAAGCGAAGAGAGCGATATCCTGATTACGACGGTACAGAGGAGTTTAATTACTTTCTGTCTGTGCTGTTTCCCGATAACGAGCTGATGATCATGGATTATAATCGGGTGGTAAAGGATCTAAACGGCTTATCCATGGAAGAATTTTTGGGAAAAGTATCAGAAAAGTTTGAAACCTTTTTGATAGAAGAACCTGAAAAACCGGAGAAAAAAGGGCAGATCATCATGTATCTGCATGGATACTGGTTTCGGCTGATCATGAGGCCGGAATACATACAGGATGATCCGGTGAGCGGACTGGACGTGGCCTATTTGCAGCGGGAATTGCTGGAACCGGTGCTTGGAATCAAAGATCCGCGGACAGATGAAAGAATTGATTTTGTCGGAGGAATCAGGGGAATTGAAGAGCTGAAACGACGTGCGGACAGTGATATGGAGGTGGCGTTCGCCATGTATCCAACCTCGATTCAGGAATTGTTTGCAGTGGCGGATGCAGGGCTTTTGATGCCGCCTAAATCTACATGGTTTGAGCCGAAACTTCGAAGCGGACTGTTTATACATGAAATATAAACAGAAAGGGCTGCCGCAAAATATATTCTGCGGCAGCCCTTTCCTTATGCAGTTGTGACGGCATAGATCAACATGGCTGAAAAGAGAAAAGATAGTCTTTGCTTGTTCCTGCCGGCAGACACTGTACGTATTTTTTCTCCAGCAGATTTGTGTTTGGAACCTGATCCATCGTTCCGCCGCACCACGGTTCGATACAGAGGAAGGGCGCGTCTTTTTTGATCGGAGTCCAGAAAGCAACAGACAGATAATCAGGGAAATCGAATCGGATTCCTTTCTCTGTGCACTGATGGATCAGTTTTACCGTGCGGTGCGTAAGGTTTTCATACAGAATGGCATCGTGGTCAAACATGGGATATTGAAGGTGCAGATCTTCGATATCCTCATCTTCAAAACGGAGCAGATATTCGGTAAAATGTTCGCCTTCTTCCATAGGACAGAAGAAAGCCGGATGTCCTCCGATCAGGTAAGGCATCTCTTCACTGCCTTTGTTGGTAACACTGTAAGTGACGCACAGTTCTGCTCCAAGCAGACGGAAAGTGACAGAGAAGGAGAAATCATAAGGAAAGACGGAGGAAGTAAATTCAGTGGTGCCGGTCCTGAGGACAACATAATCGTCTCCCCGATCTTCAATATCAAAATCCGCATCTTTCACAAATCCATGACGGGGAATATCGTAAGATTTCCCGTGAATGGCGACTGTTTGCGGGACTGCACCGATATATGGAAACAGAACCGGAGATGTTTTTGCCCAGTAGGCAGGATCTTTCTGCCACATGTATTCTTTTCCGGATGAAGATTTGTAGGACAGAAGTTCTGCGCCGAGCGTCTGACAGGTGACGGTGGCATGTTCGTTTTTGATGGTGATATTCATGGCTGATTCCCCCTGTGGATGTGATTTTGACCGGCGGTAAGTAGGCTTGCCGGATCATAATATATTCATTATATCAGTTTTGTGCAGAAAACGCCATAAAGTAGTTGTCATTTTCAATATGTATATATTTCGAAAAAGAAAGGAGAAATTTTAAAATGAATTATGAAGAGGTAGTAAAAGAGGCAAGGGGCAGTATTGGGGATTCCTGTAAGGTCTGCCAGGTATGTAATGGTATGGGATGCAGAAACCGGATCCCCGGACCGGGCGCCAAGGGAGTAGGGGATACTGCCATCCGTAATTATCAGAAATGGCAGGAGATACGTGTAAACATGGATACCCTGCATGAGAATAAGCCGGTTGATACTTCGCTGGAGTTGTTCGGAAGAACATTTCGCTATCCGTTTTTTGCAGGCCCGGTGGGCGCGGTAAATATGCATTACAGTGATAAATATGACGATCTTGCGTATAATAACGTATTAGTAGATGCCTGTGCAAAAGCCGGTATTGTGGCTTTCACAGGTGATGGCATGAATCCGGAGGTTGTAAAGAGCGCCGCGTCGGCAATTATGGCGGCGGACGGTGCAGGTGTGCCGACGATCAAGCCGTGGAATCTTCAGACGATTCAGGAAAAGATGGAGCTGGTAAAAAAAGCAGGAGCCTTTGCCATCGCCATGGATGTGGATGCGGCCGGGCTTCCGTTTCTGAAAAATTTTGAGCCGCCGGCAGGCAGCAAGACAGTGGGCGAGCTTCGAGAGATCGTGCAGATGGCAGGCGTTCCTTTTATTGTCAAAGGAATTATGACGGGAAAAGCAGCTCTGAAAGCAGAGCAGGCAGGCGCTGCAGCAATCATTGTCTCCAACCATGGAGGCAGGGTGCTGGATCAGTGTCCGTCGACGGCAGAAGTTCTTCCGGGTATTGTAAAGGCAGTCGGAGGTCGGATGAAGGTGTTGGTGGACGGCGGAATCAGAAGCGGCATGGATATTTTCAAAGCGCTTGCTCTGGGTGCGGATGGTGTTCTGATTGCCCGTCCATTTGTGACAGCGGTCTATGGAGGCGGCGCGGCCGGCGTACAGTGTTATGTGAAAAAACTGAGCGAGGAACTTGCCGATACTATGGCTATGTGCGGAGCATCTACGCTGAACGAGATTTCCAGGGAAATGATCTGGAGTTCGTAATCTGAACAAAAAGGAGACCAGTGAGATGGAACTGAAAGGGAGCAGAACAGAGCAAAATCTGATTGCCGCATTTGCGGGTGAATCGGAAGCAAGAAACAAGTATACCTATTATGCGGAGCGGGCGAGGGAAAATGGTTATGAACAGATTGCAAGTCTGTTTGAAGCGACTGCGGATAATGAAAAAGCCCATGCAAAGCAATGGTTTGACCTGCTTCATGGAATAGGGACCACAGAAGAAAATTTAAAAGACGCAGCGGCAGGCGAGCATTTTGAATGGAGTGAAATGTATGCGACGTTTGCAAAAGAAGCGCAGGAGGAAGGATTTGCACAGATCGCTGCCAAATTTGAACTGGTTGCAAAAGTAGAAAAAGATCATGAAGAACGATACTTGAAGCTTCTTGAAAATGTAGAGAACGGAATTGTGTTTTCAAAAGAGGGGGATACGGTATGGGTATGCATCAACTGCGGGCATGTTCATGTAGGTAAAACTGCTCCACAGATCTGTCCGGTCTGCTCGTACCCCCAGGCTTATTTTGAAGAAAAAGCAGAAAATTATTAATTCAGGATCCGCTGTTTCTGTGCACATAAAAGAAACAGCGGATGTTATTATTTAGAAGATCAGAAGCGGGATTGTTGTGGATGCGTTTGAAAAAATCAACAGGTTATCGTTTGTTCAGCCAGTAATCCATACGTTCCATCAGCTGCGGGATATCCAGAGGCTTGGCAATATGTCCGTTCATTCCGGACTCACGGCTGGCAGCGATGTCCTCGGCAGAGGCATTGGCAGACAGAGCGAGAATCGGAATCGAGACGGCATCTGCACGAGGCAGCTTGCGGATCGCGCGCGTGGCTTCAAATCCGTTCATGACCGGCATCTGGATATCCATCAGGATCAGATCATAGTAACCTTCCGGCATTTCAGCAAAACGCTGCAGACCTTTGCGACCGTCTGCGGCGCATTCTACCATTGCTCCGATTTCTCCGATCAGTTCCATGGCAATTTCCTGATTCAGTTCATTATCTTCCACAAGCAGAATCCTGCATCCATGATAAGAAATATCTGCAGAATTTTCCGGAACTGTTTCCGGACCGCAGACAGTATTTTCAGACGGATTCTGCAGCTTCAGAAGGACTGTCACGGTAAATTGGGAACCGTGTCCCGGCATGCTCTTTACGCTGATAATTCCCCCCATCATACGTGCGATATTCTGCGCAATGGAAAGACCCAGACCGACACCGTCAATACCGCTGACTGCAGGATCATCCGCGCGGCTGAAAGGTTCAAAAATATGCTGGACAAACGTTTCGTCAATGCCGATTCCGTTGTCGCGGAAAACAAAATCATAAGAACTGCAGCCATGTTCTCTCGACTCATGTTCTGTGACGCCGATTTCCAAAATCCCCCCGTAAGGCGTATATTTTACAGAATTTCCAAGTATATTCAGAAAAATCTGTTGCAGCCGCAGCCGGTCTCCCTGGACTTTTTCATGCTCTGTTTTCAGAGGATGAATTTTTAACTGCAGATTCTTTTTCTGAATATCAGGGTGGATTAAAGAGGCCACGTCCTGGATCAGTTCAGAAAGGCTGAAGGCTTCCGTTTTGAGATTAAAACTTCCGGATTTGATTTGACTGATATCCAGTATTTCATTGAGTGTGGAGAGAAGCTGCCGGCTGGATGTGGAAGCTTTCTCCAGACAGTCAATCACCCGCTCATGATCTCCGACATGATCGGTTGCGATTTTGATCATGCCAAGGATACCGTTCATGGGAGTGCGGATATTGTGGCTCATGCAGGAGAGAAATTCCTGTTTGGAAGCATTGGCATAGTCAGCTGCTTCGCAGGCGGCCTGGAGTGCCTGCTGTTCCCTCATTTCTTTGCGCTTGCTTTCTGTTACATCCTGAGCGGCATAGACGATGGAACGGGCTTTACCGTCTGCACCGGCCTGTGACATGACGGCGGTGCTGCGGATCCAGCCATAGTCTTCTGGTTTTGTATCAGAATCCTTGGGGAGCTTTCGGTAGGCCAGCGTTACATAGGGTTGTTTTTTACTCAGAGTCCGGCGCAGATTCTGAACACTCAGAACATCCAGATATTCTTTGCGGTCATCCGGATGGATAAAGTTTTCCGCATAGGTTTTGAGACCGGTAGCATAATCGATCTCACCCTGCAGTGCTTTTTCTACTTCCTGCAAATTGGTTACGCTGCGGAAACTATCCTGCTCCAGATCTGCATAATAGGTGGCAAAAAACATTCCGCTTAACGTACGGATGATATCGGCTTGTTCCTGCTCTTCCTTTTGCCGGAGTTCTTCTTCCGTTTTTTCGCGGGTAATGTCCCGCCCCAGGATATTGACAGATATTCGATTTCCCTGTCTTGCGTATGTGACATGATCTTCCATCCACTGAAGGGACGTTCCGGCTACACGATACTGGCAGATTTCTTCAGAATAATCCTGTGTGTCGGCAGCTTTCTGGTACAGGTGTTCCGGATTCAGAACTTTCTGAAAGATCTCGGCATCCTCAGGACAGACGAAAGACTCCAGCGCTTTGTGAAAATACTGGTGATAGCTGCCGGTGACGGTGTTCTGTATGGTACTGTTTTCTTTGATCTGGATTCGTTCACATTGTCCGTTTTCCAGATATACCGTGGTCATGACGCTGTAGCGGGATTTAAGGATTGCTGCCAGCTGCATATCACGGAGTGAGAGCGTGTGCTCCTGTCGTACACGTTTATCAACATTTTGAAGAGCCAGGATCGTATAATTTTTTGCGTTGTAATTCTGACCCAGATAAGCGATGACGGCCATGTAACGATATTCATGGTCGTCTTCCCCCCGCCACTGGCAGAGCATATCGGTTTTCTGAACAGAAGAATCTCTTGCCAGACGCAGAGCCTCCAGAGAAAACATCTGACAGAACCTGTCGCGGTCTGTAGGATGGATCTGTTTCATGAGACGGGTGTTCAAAAGTTCATCCCATGGAAGCGTCAAGGATTTCCAGCCGGTGTGCGTGTGTCCGTTTTCACGAACAAGATTGGTTTCTCCGCTATTCAGATCAATACCATAGACGCCAAAATTCTGTGTTCCTAAAGTGCGGATAACTTCCTGGACACGGATGCTGGCATCGTCGAGTTCCTGGCTTTCCTGCAGAATATTATGAATGTCTTTTATGTAAATAAATACAGACTGACGTTCATCAGAAGAGCTGGAATCCGAAACGATTTCCATCAGATTCCACCGGAAATCATCTCCTGCCCGTCTTCGATAACAGCAAGTCAGGATCTCCTGCCCGGAATTCAGGGTGTTTCTGATATGATCCGGACGAGTGAAGGATATGAAATTGTTCATGTCTTCCGGATGAATTCCGCCGTCATAGATGAATTGCCCCAGCCAGCTGGAAAATGTGTCGGTTCCATATCCGATCATTCTGTCTTCCGGTCTTATTTTTATGACTTCGTAAGAATCCTGAGTGAGATTGACTCTCATAATCTTGTGATATGTTTGGCTGATCATTTGCATATGAGGAGCTATGGTAATGATAAAAGCCGGGATTTGTTGTTTCCACGTGGTTCTGACCGCCGTAATATCTACCATCTCTCCAAACGGATTGTTGTAACAGAGCGTTCGCTTTTCCTGCTTATCACCGATGGTCAGAATCGGACAGTTTGCACAGGAATGGTCTCCAAGTGTGTGGCAGGGGATTCCCTTGCGGACATGAGGAGAGATTTCACGTACTCTTTCATTGTAGTACAAAATTTCGTGGTTATCTTCCCGTATAATAAAGATGCCGGTTGTCGGCACTGCCTGTAATATTTTTTCGTATTCAATTCTATCCATAATTTCACCTTTACTTTTGCTTCTTCCGGGAGATGCAGCCGGTCTGCCGGCATAGATGATTTCCCCACGGAGAGATACAAATCGACACTGATAGAATGCCTGTATATTATGATATCATGGCTCCGTATCCGGTATACGCTTCATGGTGCACATGCGCTTTGTACGGTACGGTATCATGTCTGTATAATATTATACCATGGTTTTTGGTCCGGGTACAGTAAAATGTAAGATGAGATCTGATCTGGTGTATGAGAATAGCTGACTTGAAATTTTAAATTCCGGTGCAGAATTAAATTCCATCTCATTTTACGATATACAAACAGCAACTAGAAATAGTTGCAAATTCCTTTGCAGGGTAGTATATTATATATAGGAGAAATGTTAAGAAAGATAAAATGATAGATAGACCATTGAAGAAACCAAAAGATTTTACTTTTGATGAGATGGAATCCTTGCTGTCATATTTTGGATATGAGTTAAAACAAGGCGGACTGGATCGGGAGTTAAATTTATAAAAGATGGAAGCAATGAAGTGATAAACTTCCATAAGCCACATCCAAACGGAATACTAAAGAGATATGTGTTAGATCAAGTTATAGAGAAGCTAAGGAGGGATGGTTTACTATGAGTAATTTGTTATCATATAAAAATTACAACGGCACAGTGGAATATTCTAAAGAAGATAAATGTCTTTTTGGAAAAGTAGTTGGAATAAAGTCTTTGCTGTCATATGAAGGGAATTCTGTACAAGAATTGGAACAGGATTTTCAGAATACGATTGATGAATACTTGACAGATTGTAAAGAACGAAACGTGGAGCCTGAGCAGCCTTACAAGGGAACATTTAATGTTAGGATCAGTCCAGATCTTCATCGGAATATTGCTGTATATGCGATTGAACATGGAAAGAGTTTGAATGCTGTTGTTGAGGAAGCTATTGGAAAAATGGTTAGAGCATAGGAGCATACATTTGAAGGGAATAGTTATAGAATTCAAGTTGTTCTCCGACGATAAGTAAGAAGCTATTTACAGATTTAAAGAAATATGAATTGCTATTTACTAACGAAGGACTAAGGCAAGATGCAATTAAACGATATGGAAATTTTGTAGTTACATTCTGGAAATTCAATATTAATCAGATGCAAAAAATGGGTTATTAATAGGCGAAATAATAGATTTATGGAGGTGAATATGGCGCTGGAAAATAAATTAGGTATCAATGATTCAGCAGAACTCGCAAGAGTAGAAGAGAAAATAAGCAAGACTAAAGCTATCAAGTTATATGAAAGCGACATTGTTGAAGATTTTGAAGTTGGAAAATTTTCTGGACTTGCCAAAATTCATAAATTTTTGTTTGAAGAAATATATGGTTTTGCCGGAAAAATAAGAACAGTAAATATTGCAAAAGGCAATTTTAGATTTGCTCCTGTAATGTATTTAGACGCTGCGCTAAAGCATATTGATGATATGCCGCAATTTACTTTTGATGAAATAATTGAAAAGTATGTGGAAATGAATGTAGCGCATCCTTTTAGGGAAGGAAATGGAAGAAGTACACGTATATGGTTAGACTTGATTTTGAAAAAGGAATTAAAATTGGTTGTAGATTGGAATAGAGTTGGCAAAGAAGATTATTTACTTGCTATGGAAAGAAGTCCAATTAAAGATGTGGAAATTAAGGTTTTACTTAAGAACGCATTAACAGATCAGATAAATGATAGGGAAGTATATATGAAAGGAATTGATGTAAGTTATTATTATGAGGGGTATAATACCTTTAAGGCGGAGGAATTGTAGGATAAAATCTAAGTTTCAAGAAAGCTTTTAGCGGTAAAAATTTATTTGAGAAATGTATAAAGTTATGAGAAGAAAATGAACTATGAAAATTAAAGTTTTATGAATGATTTTTTAATTATTAAAGAGTTAAATAAACATTGATGGATAGAGTAATATAAAATAGTCAATGAAATCAGATATTCAAGAAGTTAGTTGTATTTCCCAAGCTTGCAAGATGTAGATGATATTAAGAGTAGAGGCGAATGAATTATGGATGCATTAAGAAAAGAAGATATTTACACGATAGAAGATATTTATGCGTTGCCAGATGGAGAGCGTGCAGAGTTGATTGATGGAAAGATTTATTACATGACTCCGCCAAATACAAAGCATCAAAGATTAGTGCATTTTTTTGATAGAGAAATTGGAAATTATATTCAAAGTAAGAATGGTGAATGTGAAGTATTTCCGGCTCCATTTGCTGTATTTTTAAATGAGGATGATACAAATTATGTAGAGCCGGATATATCTGTTATTTGTGACAATGGTAAAATAACAGATAAGGGATGTAATGGAGCGCCGGATTGGGTGATTGAAATTGTATCTCCCGGAAACAAACCGATGGATTATTTTACAAAATTGTTTAAGTATCGGACAGCAAGCGTCAGGGAATATTGGATTGTTGATCCTGCAAAAGAGATGGTTACAGTGTATAGATTTGAAAAGGAAACTATGGAACAATACTCTTTTGACGAAGATATACCTGTAGGAATATATGAAGATTTTTCTATAAGAGTTCAGTAAAATTAAATAAATGAGATGGTAGTAAAAGCATTTGGAAAATAAAAGTCCAAATGCTTTTTTATGTTAGACTTTAACCTGTTTCGTATTGTATAGGTTCTCAAAAAGAGAAACGGAACTTGGGGAAAGGTAGTGTAAAAGAATTTTTGTCCCTGGAAAAATATTTCCTTTTTGGTAAGAAATTCTGATATGACAATTCTTATCGAAAAAGAGTATTTTTATGGCAGTTGCTAAGGAGCAGATACTTGCTCATGAAGAACTGCCCCGTAAGAAAAACGGCGTTCACATGTATACGGATCAACCATTAGCTCTTTTAACAGAATCTTCATCTGAGTTTACGGAACGTTCACTTCCAGACAGGAGTATTTTCAGTTCGGCTCCTGCAGCCATCCTTTATATCGGATTCATGACGGTGGAACTTTATGAAGGGATATCTGTACAGATGCTGGAAACCATTCTGAAAGCGATGCAGTCATGTTAGGAGATAATTTCCCATGTGGAGAAAATTTATCTCCGATGCGGCTACACAGACATGAGGAAGCAGCTCAACGGCTTACTTGATATCATCCAGTACGACTTCAAAATTGCGTGGCAATTCCCCAATATAACCAACTTTTGATTTACGTCCTCTGCTATAATTTATAAAAGTATATAATTTTCTTTATATCAAAGCTGTTTTATAATGATAATATGAATCATACTTACTTTAACAATTTTTTGTAAAAAAGGATTGTCTAAAAAACAAGTTCGAAGGGGCTGTCGCACTAACGATTGAAAAATCGTGAATCGACAGCTTCACTTTTGCTGTTTTTATATTTGATTTTTAGAAAAAGCTCCGTATTATTCTGTTATTCTATAAAAAGGGCATACTTTAATA
>CATOPL010000031.1 GCA_951802115.1 uncultured Lachnospiraceae bacterium
CGCAGGAAAAGCAATAAACGGCTGCCGGGCTACTTTATCAAGAACTGATGTGGACATCCGCTCCAAGCTGATACCATTATAGAGCAAAATCAAGTTCCTGTGGAACGGTGGGTTATTCATCGCTTACACTGCTTCGTGCAGATGAGATAGAATGCAGAATTTCTATGATTAATGAAAAGGGCTTAAGCCTGCTTTTATTCAAGGATGCCCGTGTTGACCAAAAAATATTGGATGAAACCTTTACGCCTTTCGGCTGGAAGCGGAGCCATCAGATGATTGACGGAAATTTATACTGCACAGTAGAGATTTGGGACCATGAGAAAGGACAGTGGGTCGGGAAGCAGGATGTGGGAACCATGAGCTATTCGGAGAAAGAGAAGGGGCAGGCATCGGACAGCTTTAAGCGGGCCTGCTTTAACTGGGGGCTGGGCAGGGAACTGTATACAGCGCCCTTTATCTGGATTCCTGCAGAAGTTGCAAATATCCAAAAAAAGGAAAAGGACAGGGAGCAGAAATATTATACCAGCGACCGGTTCCGGGTGCAGGCAATTTCTTATGACGAGGAAAGAGCGATTGATTTTCTCGTGGTGGTAAACGCTAAGGGGCAGGCTGTATATTCCATGGATAAAAGGAAGGATGCCATGTTGGCAAAGAAGAAGGCAGCTGCAGCCGGAAATATGCCTGGGAATGGATTGGGATACCTTAGCCAGGAACAGCAGGATACGCTGAAAAGGGAACTGGAGCGGACCGGGGTTACATTGGATACAGTACTGGCCCGATACCATCTCCAGTCCCCCGAGCAGATAGATGGGGAAACGTATAGGAAAGCCATGAAATCCCTTAAAAATTCAAAAAGCAGGGAAGCGGCATAGTGTATCCAGGGGCAGAAAAGAAATTTTGAAATTAGGAAGGACGTGTGAAAATGGATAGGAAAAAAGGAGATAACGCAGAAAAAATAAAGGAAGTGCTGGCGGCCCAGGAACCAGACTTTGGGCAATGGCTTTGGGATACATTGGATGATGAAACAAAAGACTTGCTGGAATTGCTTTTGGCAGAGAGATTGTCTTATTTCAGCAAGGAGAGGGAGAAAGAAAGCCCGGGGGATGCCCAGGAAGAACAGGAGCAGTTCCACAAATGGAGGGAATTGTTCACTGGGAAATATCCAGAGATGGAGAAGGATGGGAGTGATTTCCTGGACTGGCTGGTGGCCTGCCAAGGAAGGGAAATTGAGGATGTATACCGCTTTGGGATAAAAGAAGGAATCCACATAGCAAAATGGATTTTCCTTGCTTAAGTGAGGGGAATAGAACGGATAAAAGCAAATGATTGGAAGAAAGGAAAAAATATGTACCGTGTTGAAAAAGAGATATTGGGAGAAATAAAGAATGGGGATTCCACAGCCCAGGGAAACTCTATAAGTCAGATGGGAAAAATATTTTGTGAAGCTGTCGATGGAATACTTCGGGAGATGTTCGATTTCCAGAAGGTTAAGGGAAAGCTGATTTATCAGCTGGTTAATTTTGACCGAAACCAGGAAATGCTGAGGGAGCTTCCATATAAAGAAGTATGTGGTGACCTTACAGCAGTATTCATGATTGTGCTGGGGCAGGGAGAGCATGGGCGGGTGACCACCAAGGTGACGAACCGCCATATGGAGCTTTGGGGGACGGACATAGATGCCTTGTGGCAACTAGCAGAAGAAAATACGCCAAAGCTGTGCCCAGTAAAATGGATGCGCTTGCAAGATATGCTTAAGGAGATAACAGAAGGGATACCAGATTTCGGGAATCTGCTGGGGAGCTGCCACGATGAAGTGATGGGAATCCCGGGAAAAGAAAGAAGAAATCCATCTGACCTTATGTATGTGCTGACGAATACAGTAAACGTTAGAGGAGCAGCGTCCATCCTGTATCCCGGCGTTTTAAAGGAGATGGCAGAAGAGATGGGAGGTGATTTTATCATCTTTCCTTCCAGCATCCATGAAACCATCCTGGCGAAAATTGATGGCTTTTTTGACTGGGAGGAAGCAGAAACAATCGTCAGGGAAATCAACCGAAAGGAGGTAGCACCGGAGGATATCTTGTCAGATATGGTATACTATTACAGCCAAGAAAAAGACTGTATTATGCTGGCCCGGGAAACAGGGGGTGGAGTCTGCAGCATATTATGGTGATGGGCAGCTGCAGATAAGCTGCAGATACTGGCATCCATGGGGAAATCCGCCTGCCATAGTTTAAGGGCAGGCGGATTTTGGGATTGCCCTTGAAGGGCATAAATTTTTTTTGTATAATAGGGTTAGAAAGGTGAAAAGACATAAATAAGGGCAGGAACTTGGCTGCCCTATAGCAAATGAAGATAAGGGGAACTGGATGGAAGAAAAGGATGTAAAGAAGAATACCGACACGGCGATTGCCTACCAAAACAAAGACATCGTGTCCAAGTTTTTTGGTGACCGGATGAAAGGGAAATCCCTATCGCTGTTCCATTTAAAAAGTGATTTGAAGGTAGTGGATGTAAGGCCCACGAATATTCCAATCGTCCAGGCCAGGGAGCTTAGGATGGATAACCTATTTGAGCTGGAAGATGGGAGCGTGGCGATTTTAGATTATGAAAGTCAGTATAAGACAGAAAATTTTACAAAATATGGCCGGTACATTATGGAGGTGCTGGACCGCTGCTTAAGGGAGGGAAAGCTGCCGGATATCCATATGATGGTGCTGTACACAGCAGATATTGAAGAGGTTAACACGATTTTGGAATGTACGGCCTGTAAGATACGAGTAGAAGCCTCCTATCTGATGGAAGTCCCTTCCGATAAATGGCTGGAGGATGCCAAAAGGCACATATCAGAAGGCAAGGTTACGGATGAGGTGCTGATGCACCTGGTCATCCTGCCATTGACCTATAAAGGGGAGGAAGAAAAGCAAAAGGCAATCAGGCAATGTGCGGACTTGGCGAGGCAGATACCGGATAAAGAACAGGAGAGCTTTGTCATGGCGGGGATACTGACATTTACAGATAAAATAATCAGTGATGAAACGAAGCAGTATATCAAGGAGGTGCTTGGAATGACGCAGGTTGGAAAGATGCTGATGGACGAAGCTAGACAGCAGGGACTGCAGCAAGGGATACAGCAAGGAATACAGCAAGGAATGCAACAAGGAATGCAGCAAGGGGATATGGAAAGAGCAAAGAAAACAGCGTTAAATATGTTGAGGCGGGGGGATTCTTTAAATGATATAGCGAATATTTTGGATCTTCCGGTTGAGCGGATTAAAACCTGGGAAGAAGAAGCTTGTGCAATGGCATAAAAATCAAATTAATTAGAAATATATCAATGAGGTGTTAGGCATGACGCAGGTTGGAAAGATGCTGATGGATGAGGCCAGACAAGAAGAAGCAACCCAAACAGTTATGAATATGCTGAAATCCGGAAAATTTTCTGTAGAGGAGATCCAGGAATATGTCCCCAGATTATCAATCCATGAGATTCAAACGATTGCGGGGGAATTGAACCGTACTTGACTATAGCAAAGAGGGTGATGGAATGCAGCAGACATTTGGTTTTACAACCCCGCCAGAGGAACACTGGAAGTATTGCCCATACTGTATGAATCCGCTGGGGAAAGTGGAAATCATAAAGCGGAAAACGAAACGGATTGCTGTATGTAAAAAATGCAAAAAAATGATTGATGAACGTCATATTCGTTGGTAAATATCAACTTTATGCAAGAGGAAGATATCAATAGTTGACTGTGGGGCCAATTATCGACAAGGGGAACCGGATGGAAGAAAAGGATACAAATAAGAAGAAGGATACTGATGCTACGATTGCGTATCAAAACAAAGACATTGTTTCCAAGCTGTTTGGGGACAGGATGAAAGGAAAATCCCTTTCGCTGTTTGGATTGGGAAGCGACTTGAAGGTGGTAGATGTAAAGCCTACAAATATCCCCATCGTCCAGGCCAGGGAGCTTAGGATGGACAATTTGTTTGAGCTAGAAGATGGAAGCGTGGCAATCCTGGATTATGAGAGTGCCTATAAGAAGGCGAACTTTACCAAATATGGCCGCTATATCATGGATGTGATCGACCGTTACCTCAGGGAAGAAAAAGAGCCGGATATCCATATGATGGTACTGTATACGGCAGACATTGAGGAAGCGAAGGCCAGCATGGAACGGACTGCCTGCCTGCCGGATACAGGTGGAAGCATCTTACCTTGCCGGGGTTCCGTCAGAGGAATGGATGGAGGACGCCAGGAAACGCATAGAGGAAGGTAATATAACGGACGAAATGCTGATGCATCTGGTGATCCTCCCCTTGACCTATAAAGGGGAAGAAAAGAAGCAGAAAGCCATTAAAGATTGTGTAGACCTGGCAAAGCAGATACCAGATAAGGAGCAGGAAACGTTTGTGTTAGCAGGAATACTGGCCTTTACCGATAAGATAATCAGTGATGAAACGAAACAATATATCAAGGAGGTGTTGGGGATGACGCAAGTTGGGAAGATGTTGATGGATGAAGCCAGGCAAGAAACGAAAAAGAAGACAGCCAGGAATATGCTGAAAAGAGGGGATTCGTTGGAAGAGATAGCCGAGGTCTTAGAACTTTCCGTTGAAACGATTAAAGTTTGGGAACAGGAAGCGTGTGCGGTGGTGTAAACATCCATACACCAATTTATACACCAAATAGTTAAATAATCATAAACCCCAATAATCAAAAAATAAAAGGAAAGGCAGCGGATATGCCGGATTTAAGCGGTAATAAACCGTGAAAATCCAGTATATCCACAACCTCCCCTTTTTATCCGGCCCACCTGTGAAAGCACAGGCGGGCCGGATTTTTTTGCTGTACTTTCTTGAATCACAGAGCTTTTTTCAGTATAATAAAAACAGAGGCAATGCATTAAATCGTACAGATCAAAAGAGAAAGGAAGCTGAATGGAGCCGAAAGATACAGGTATTGCAGTAGCATATCAGAATAAAGATATTGTTTCAAAGCTTTTTGGAAATCACATGAAGGGAAAGCCGCTGTCTTTGTTTGGGCTGGGAACGGACTTAAAAGTAGTGGATGTCAAACCGACCGATATTCCGCTTGTCCAGGCAAGAGAGCTCCGGATGGATAATTTGTTTGAGCTGGAAGATGGAAGCGTTGCGATTCTGGACTATGAGAGTGAATACAGGAAAACCAATTTTACCAAATATGGGCGTTATATCGTGGATGTGATCGAGCGGTATCTGAAAGAGGGAAAAGAGCCGGATATCCATATGATGGTATTGTATACGGCGGATATTGAGAGGGCGGAGACGGTACTTGGGCGGACAGCCTGCAGGATACAGACAGAAGCGGCGTATCTGACGGGAGCGCCGTCAGAGGAATGGCTGGAGCAGGCCAGGAAGAGTATTGAGAATCAGACAATTACAGATGAGACGCTTATGCATCTGGTGATTCTTCCGCTGACTTACAAGGGGGAAGAAAAGAAACAGAAGGCAATCAAAGAATGCGTGGATTTGGCAAGGAAGATATCGGATAAGGAACAGGAATCCTTTGTGCTGGCGGGAATACTGAGTTTTACCGACAAGGTAATCAGCGAGGAAACCAGGCAATATATTAAGGAGGTGTTGGGAGTGACGCAGGTTGGAAGAATGTTAATGGATGAGGGCAGACAGGAAGGCAGGCAGGAAACAGCCAAAAAAACAGCCAGAAATATGTTAAAGAGAGGCGACTCACCGGAAGCGATAGCAGAAGTTTTAGAATTTCCAGTGGAGACAATCAGGGCATGGGAGAAGGAAGCCTGCGTGTAACCGTTCAGAGGTTATCCGAACGGTTACGCCTGCGCAGCGATATAAAGGTCTGGCGGCAGTAAGAAACTGTCATGAAAACCGTTTGGCGGCAAAATGCTGTCTGAGATGTGATAATATTTAGGCAGGCCGGTCATGCGCTGTCTATGCTGCTGATTACCCCTCTTAAAGCATCCAACGGTTTTTTGCAGGCCGAAGCCCAGAGGAACAGCCAGTCGTAGGGGTTTCCCGGAAAAAGGTCTTCATAACCACATTCGGCCAGGAGGGCGTTGGTTTCGTCGCAGTAAATGTCAAAGGGACTGTGGTCAATTAAATCGGGCTGTAAAAGCAGGGCTGCCCAGAAATGATAAAATTTTAACAAGATCAGGCATTTCCGGATGGAATCATAGGAAGTAGAGCTTCCACAGCGGTTTAAAATATCAGAAAACGTTTTTTTGCTGGGAAAATTCCGTTTTACGAAAAGGGGGACCGGCGCCTGCCTGGAAAGGCCGGAGTTGAGGGTAATCATCCGCTCTAACATAAAATCTACAGAGTCGATACTCTTGCCGGAGATATAATCAAATCGGCCGCCGCGGGCTGCCAGCAGGTATTCCTGTACGATAAGGCCGCATTGACGGACTTCTTCAGGGAGAAATGTCTTGCCGGCTTTGCATGCATTTATCACGGCTTTGTCCGATTTCTTTCCCCGTATGAGCTTGTCAAACCCGTTGATATATTTCATGGCAGTCTGATTCCACTGATGGAAAATATGTTTGTTATGTTTGAAAAAGCGGAGCAGTTCCTCATCGGTTTCACAGCGTTTCAGGGAATGGATGATGTCTTTTGTAAAAACGGTCCTGGAGCCGGATGGGGCTTTGGGGTCAGGAAACGCGCGGATGACGGCAATCAGCTTTTCAGCATGGCGATAGGGAAGTTTATGGGTGAGGCAGTAATCATAAACCGCTTCTTCCACGGTATGGCAGTTGAATGTCCTGTCAAAATAAACACGGCCGAAAAACCACTCCATATCGGCCGGGGAGACGGACAGGGCAAAGCATACATGAAACATATGTTCCCTGCTTTCGGAGGAAGAATTGGGGCGGCGCTTTTCCCTGAACCAGTCGAGAACCGTCGATTTTGTGATGGATATCTCTGCTTCTGAGAGCTTAGATAAGAGAAAACGGGTTTTGTCATCGGTATGGTCTGGGCGTCCTTTGTATCCATATTTACTGATCAGCTCTGTCAGTCCGGATGAAAACGAAGGAAAATGTTCCGGATTATTTAAATATTCCAGGGCATAGGCCGGATCCGCCTTATCAGAATCGATTGGCCAGTTAAAGCTGTCACTGGGCTGTGTAGATGTAATTGCCATTATTCATTCTCCTTTAACTGCTGTAATTGTGTTCATTATACTACAATTCGGCCTGTTTAGGAGGATGAATTTTCGCGCTGCTGAAAGCGGAACATAAGATTTTATGCGCCGGAGCGGCTGATTTCGTGAGAAAGGGGGGGACGATGCTGGATGACAGAACAGCGCTTGCAAAAGGAGCGGCGGTAGAGTCAGAGGCCGGAGTGAAATATACGATCATTGAGGAAGCCGGGAGAGGCGCCAGTTGCATTGTATATAGCGCATTCTGCACGGATACATCAGGACACAGGCATTTGGTGCGGCTGAAAGAATGCTATCCCTGCCATTTGGATATACGGAGAAAGCAGGACGGCGGGTTGGAAGCGCCGCCTGGCGCGGAGGATGCGTTTGAAGGAGAGAAGAAACAATTTGAAGCGGCGTATGCAAAAAACGTGGCTTTAAAACATACATTGGGGCTGATCAATTCTACGGTGGATGCAATGGATCTCTTTTCCGGCCATCATACCCGCTATTCTGTCATGGCATGCATGGAGGGCAGGGATTACCGCCGGGATGCGAATGAGAATCTGCAGTCCCTGTTTACCCGGATCCTCACACTGGCAAAGCTCATAAAAAAATATCATGACCATGGGGTGCTCTATCTGGATATCAAGCCCGAGAATATTTTTTTAATTCCTGAGACAAAGGAGCATATGATTCTGTTTGATTTTGATTCTCTGGTGGAAAAAGAGAAGCTGAGAGACGGGACGGCGGTAAGGCTTTCATTTTCGGATGGTTTTGCGGCCCCGGAGCTGGCGCGGGGAAACAGAAACAGGATATGCGAAGGGACTGATATCTACTCCATCGGCGCAGTGGTTTTTTACAAGCTGTTCGGAAGGACGCCCAATGCGTTTGACGGCGCAGTGGAGGCCAATTATGATTTCAGCCGGATGAAGATAAGAGATGAGCGGTATCAGCCTGATTTATACCGGGAGATGAGCGTGTTTCTGCATAAGACAATCGCCCCATCGGTTTTCAGCAGGTACCAATGCATTGACAACCTGATCGCGGCGCTCGAAACGCTGATCCGTATGTCAGATGTTGGCCGTGTCTTTTTATACCACAATTTTTCCTATAATTCGGCCTGCTTTATCGGGCGGAGGGAAGAATTGCTGGAAATAGGGGAAATCTTTGATTCCGGGCAGCAGCTTGTCTTTCTGTCAGGGATCGGGGGGATCGGAAAGACAGAGCTTGCCAAAAGATATGCTTTTGAGAATGCCGGAAAATACGGAAAAGTTGTATTTGTCCCCTTTGCGGACTCCATTTTGGAAACGGTTTGCAGGGATGATCTGCGCATCAATGGCGTTGAACAGGGGGAGGAGGAGACGAACGGGCAGTATTTTGAGAGAAAGCTTGGTATCTTAAAGACCGTTGTTTCAGCCAATGACCTCATCATTCTCGATAACTTTGATGTGGATTATGACGAGAATCTGGAAAAAATACTGGAGTGCCCGTGCAGATTTTTAATTACCTCAAGAGAGGTTTTCCGGGACTATGATTACACGCAGATTGATGTGGAACGTCTGGGGGAGACAGAAGAAATCCTTCAGTTGTTCCGGGTCTATCATCCACAGGAATACGGCCCGGAGGAGCAGGAGCAGATTCAGGAAATCATTGAGATAGTAGACCAGCATACCATGACGGTGGAGCTGATCGCAAAATATCTGCGCACCACAGGCGAGAGGCCGGGGATACTCTTGAAAAAACTGCTGAGAACAGAGGGGATTGCCGGTACAGAGGAAACCGGCGTCCGCCACAGAAAGGATCGAAGGCTCCGGGCAGAGAGCATCCATAACCATCTGCTGGCCCTGTTTGATTTATCCGGGTTTTCTGCAAAACAGGAAGAGATGATGAGAAGCCTGTCGCTTCTGGGCTATGTCCGCATTGCGAAAAAAAGGTTTTGTGAATACTGCGGCGCAGAGGATCATGAAACGGAATTGGACATACTGATCCGCCGGGGCTGGGTGGAGTATGATGAAGCTTCCGGCAAGATATCGCTGCATCAGATTATTCTGGATCTGGTATATAACGATATGCAGCCATGCGCTGAAAATTGCCCTCATATCGTGGGCGCAATGACAGACTATCTCAGAGAGAGCATGCCGAATCATGTGGAACGGCGGATCCAAAGAAAGCTGCTGGGCTATTTTATCCGCAGAGTGAGGGGGGCGAATCTGGCCTATGCCGGGCTGTGCGTATCGTACTGCGAACACATAGCAAGACATTCAGAGTACCTGGATCGCGCAGAAGAAATCTGCCTGCCAAATGCGGAGAGGGGCTCAAGGGATCTGTTGCAGAGGATCTGCCGGATGAAGATGCAGGCGGCGGGCTCGGATGATGATTTGTCTGCGCAAATGCTGGAGAGGGATGACTTTGACGAGGACAGATATTGGGAAGAAAAATCCGTGGAAGTCTGCAGGTTAGCAAGAAAAGCATACGCTTATGCCAGGGATTTCAGCGAAGAGCCTGCGTTTATTGGAACCTTTTGTATAGAACTGGCCGGCGAGCTGGATGGTATTGTGGCAGACAGCCTGTTCTGGTCAATGCAGACAGAAAGACAACCCTATCTGGACCGAATCATGGATTTGATGATGAATTTGCTGGATGATGCAGCGGGATACTTTCTGAAGTCCGGGCTGGATTTGGGTGAAAAGAGAAGGCTGTTCCGCCAGATGCAGGAGTTTTACAGAACCGATGATTATACATCCATGTACCGCTCCATTTATTACGGCAATGCAGAAACGGCATATAAATACCAGCAGATTATCGACAGCCTCCGGGAGCCGGGGGATGCGTCAGTCTATATAGGGCCGGGCCATGCAGATTTGTCAGATCTGGCGAAGGAGGCGGAAGAACAAGGGGAATACCAAAAGGCGGTGGAATACTATCAGAAAGCCTGCGGGGAGGGGACAGAGCCCTACCAGACTGCGCTGCGCCAGATTGCGCATATCTATTTGAAGCTGGATGACAGGGATACGGCAAAAGAATATCTGGAACGAATACTGGAAATCGATAGGGAACGCGAATACGGGCATAACGTTCTGTATACGAATCATGTGTGCTGCGAACTGATTGACTTGTTTATGGAAGAAAAAAATGACGAAAAAGCCAGGAAGTACAGCGAAGAGTTAATCCATTATAATATCCGGTATGTGGAAGAGGAGAATAACGCCTTTCACATCAAATGGCTGATCGCGGCATATTATCGGTTATATAAAATAGAACCATGCGCTGAAAAAAAGCAGGAATACTGGAAAAGCGCCGCTATGTATTTTTCCATGCTTCCAGAAGAAGAAACATGTTCAGAAGAACTTGTGGAGTTTTTGGTGGAGCTGGCGGATCATCAGGAAAAAGAGGCCGATAAAATACAAAAGGCATTTGCGTACAGAGAGCGCGCGAAAGACGGATACATGTGGGAAAACACGATCCCGTTTCTGGATTATATTTTGCGGCTCTGTGAAGAAAAGCCGGAATACGCCAGGCAGCAGGTGATGGCCAGGCTCTGTTACAGCGAGGCATTGTCGCGGATGTATGCAGAACAGGGCGAAGAAGCCCTTTCACATGCCCTCAGGGCAAACAAGCTGTATGATCAAAGCGGAATGGAAGATGCGTATGTGTACAGCCTGATCCATAAAGCTATCGGACATTGCTATTCCAATAGCAATGATTACGATTATGATCAGGCGCTGGAAGAAAAGAAAAAATGCAATTACCTTCTTTTAGCGGAGCATGACGCCGCGGGAAAATCAGAAGAGCAGCGGATAGAAATATGGAAGGAGGCAGCCCGCGCGTATAACGAGGTAGAAAACAGTGCGATGGAAGAACTTTGTTATGAAAGGCTGTTCGCGGTGTTTGACCCCATCCTGGGCCGGTATGCATACAGCGGCTTTGACGAATACTGGTATACAGCGTTAGACCAGGTTTCCTGCTATATGCGTTTAAAGAAATGGCAAAAGGCGGGAGAACGGATCATAGATTTATATGAAAAGCTGCTGGGCGAATATGGCAAACGGGCCCGTGAAAGCGATTCCGGGAACAGCGCCCGGGAATTCCGGGACAGGCTCATCACATGCGCGGATAAGCTTGCGGAGGCTCAGAGGGAGAACGAAGCATTCTGGATGTATATCATGGCGATCCCGGCCGGAGTTAATGGAACAATTTCGACAAAATGGCGGTGTGCGGATGATACGACGGACGCGGTCAGGCAGAGAGAATTATGGACGGAATTTTCCAGTGTCCTGCACGGGACTGTCACAAGCCGGAATGTGGAGGACATCATCAATATTTATGAAAAAGTAAAGCCGGTATTGGAACAAGATGTGGAATTAGAAGAATTTTATAAGGAGCTGAGGTGGTTTTCAGAAAGGTATCAGTACCAGAATATAGAGTTTAAACGGTAAAACGGGCGTGATGCCCGTTTTTTTCTGTGCGCCAAATACAGAAAACAAAAAGCGCGGCTGTCCAAAAGAGCGTTTGTAACAGTTCGGATAACCCTGGACTGTTATAGGTGCTGGCCAAAAATGGTTTTTACAAATTGAAAATAAAAATCTGGTAGAATATGGAACGCAGGGAATCAGGAGAAAGAACCAATCAGATTTTGAGGAGGTCACAGGCTGTGGAAGCAAATGAAAACCAGAAAAGGAACGGCAGGCGGACAGGGATCGATGCAGAGACGGAAAAAATAATAAGCATGCTGATTGCAGAACGGATTGCCTGCTCCGGGAGAGAATGGGGGAAGACATATCCGGAGGAGGAGCGTCAGAAAACGGAGCGGATAGAACGGTGGGAAGCGCTTTTAAAAGAGCAGCGCCCGGAAATCCTGAGGGAGAACAGCAGTTTCGCGGACAGCATCATCGCGGTTACGCGCGGGGAATTGGAAGGGCTTTATTTGTTCGGGCTGAAGGATGGGGTGCGGCTGATGCGGGCCCTGCTCCGTGTGTAAGCGGCGCGGAAGGCGGAGGCCCGGGCGATGAAATACCCGGGGAATGAACGCGTAATGCGAACGGAGATGGCTGTCCCGGAATTTGGCTGTGCAAAAACACCGGATAAGCCGATACAAAAGGAAATGGCAAAACAAAAATACGAAACAGGAAAAGGAGATAATTTATGAACAGCTTGTTATTATTTGCATATATTATTTTATCCTATATAGCGATTGACAGGGTATGGTATTCAAAGAGGAGCTATATTATTCGTAACCATGGAGCTTTCTATACGATGAAGATCTCGTTAGCGATTCTGTTTGGTTTCATTTTTATTCCGATATTTATCATACAGATGATAGTTTCAAAAAAATAGTGTCAGAAGCAGTCATATATTCAGATTTCCCGCGCCATTTGGCGCTCTGGGCCCCGAAAAGGGATCCTGTTTTTACATCGGCGGGACGGAAATGACATTCGCGCATCATCCTGGTACAGCATTGCATAAATAACGGTGAATTCAGCATCCGATATTTATGCGATGCTGTACTGGCAGGCGGCGGCAGGAGGAACTGGCTGGGTGCGCCAGTTCCCAGGATGTGAAAGTCACCTTAAAAAAGCTTCTATGATATAGAGAACAGCCTCGCGCTGCTTCCGGTTCAGCAGGCCCCATTTGTCTAACAATAATTCTTGCTCCTGATTCAATGATTTTCTGGTTCCGGTGCTGAAAAATTCGGACAGGGAGATGCCAAACGTATTGCAGATGATTTCAAGCTTATCGACAGGCGGAAGCAGATTTTTCTGGTACCAGGTTGCGATCGTGGATTGGGGGATATCTGAAAGCTTTGCCAGCTTGTATACAGAAAGCCCTCTGGCTTCCCGCAGCTCCTGTAACCGTTCCAGTACATTGAACATAATACCACCTCTTTTAAATTAATTATTACGATAATTTTATTTCGACAAAACGATGGACAATAGATAAAAGACGTATAATATATATCGTATATACGATATATCGGCTGGAAATATGCAGATAGTGGAGATTTTTTAAGGAACAAAGAAGTGGAATTCCTGCTATGAACAGAATGTATGATGAAGCAAACCAATAAATGTAATTACCCGGAGATAACAAGTATGAATCCAATCATGTTAGAAACATCCCAGATGCTGAGAAATCATCCTATTTTAAACGAAAAGCAGAGCTATAAATTAAAGTATATCAATATACTGGAATACTTTATCCGCAAGTATTCGGCAAATGACGCATGGGCAAATCAGACACTGAAACTTTATATAAAAAAAGTCCTTGGCAATGAGGATAATTACCAATACAGGAATTTCAATTTGCAGCGCGATTCAAAACCTGTATTGGCGACAAAATTCCGAATTTTTAAGTTTTTTACATACCGATACTGCCTGATCATTGATTGTATATTTATCTGTGCATACGAAGATAAGGATAAGGGAGAACAGATTTTTGCAGAACTCTCATCTATATATCGCAAACGGTATCAGAAAAAGATTCGGCAGGTATTTGATTCTCTGTATGACCGTTCGGATTCCGTTGAGGGTATTGAGCAAATACAGTATTTGAAGACTTGTTGGGATCAAAACAGGGCTTTTACAGGGGATAAGCCGATTAAGATAATTGTTACTGCAAATATGAGCGCAGGCAAATCAACGCTTTTGAATGCGTTTGTGGGTAAGAAAGTGAATAAAACGCAAAACGACGCCTGTACAGCAAAAATACATTACATCTTAAATAAGCCATACGATGACGGCTTTTGCTACGAATTGGATCATCTGTTAGAGTTGGATGCGGATTATAAAACCTTAATGGAAGATAACTCAGATAACAGAAGTTCTGTAATTATGGTTGGCTCTTTCTTTAGGACGGTTGGTACAAAGGCAAAACGGATCTGGTTTATTGATACGCCTGGAGTGAACTCTTCCCAGGATATTTCTCACCGGGAAATTGCCGAAAAAACCATTTGCAGTACAGACGCGGATTTGCTGATTTATCTGTTGAATGGTGAAAATATTGGAACGGATGACGACAGAAAACATCTGTTGTTCATATTGGAAAATTATCACGGAAAAATTATTTTTGTTGTAAATAAGTTGGATCGCTTCAGGAAAAAAGAAGATTCCGTTACTGCTACGCTTGAAACTGTCATATCTGACTTAAGCAATATGGGATTTGAAGCCCCTGCTGTTGTACCGGTTTCGTCATATGCGGCATATCTTGCAAAAATGAGCATTTTTGCAGAACCGCTTGATGAAGATGAGCAGGACGAATTCGACAGAATGTCAAAAAAAATGAAGAAAAAAGAATATCAATTCGGTAATTACTACCCTGATCATATACAAAGCAATGTCCGTGTCAGGAGAGAAGATGAAAATTATCAGTTACTGCTGCACTCAGGTCTGCCGTATCTTGAAAATATAATTTATAATATGAGGTGATAACATGAGAGAAATTTTTATTAAATACAATCCGTACAGCTTAGAAACAACCATTTTAATTGATAATGCCGCGCCTAAACAGAATAGCCGATTAAACTTCGGCGACCGCCGCCTTCAGGAATGGATTGAAGAATTACCTGAAATTCTTTTTGAGGAATGCAGCAGCCGTGATTTCAAAATTATTTTCCATGGCGCCATTCTCGATTACGAGGATGTTGAAGCAATGGCCCGTGAAGCGGAGAAAGGCGGCCTGAACATAGAACTGGAGCATATACCTGCAAAAGAAGTATCAGACAAAGAAGCTGCTATCAGTGAAATTTTCGATGAGATACAATCAGGTCCTTTTGACGAGCTTAAGCAGCCCGATGTAATCAAAGCCTTTAATATGGCCAAGAGCAGCGATTTTGAAGTAAATGTTGTCGCAACCATGAGCGCTGGCAAATCTACCCTGATCAACGCGCTGCTCAGACAAAAGCTTATGCCGGCAAAACAGGAAGCCTGTACGGCAACCATCACGGAGATTAAAGACAATGACGGCGATTCCTTTATGGCAAAGGTTTATGATACGAACGGCAATTTGATTCAGACTCATCCGGAGCTTTCTTTTGAAATTATGGATTCTCTGAACAGTAATCCTGATGTTTCAAGAATCAGGGTCGAAGGAAATATTCCTTTTGTTTCCTCCGACGATGTGGCGCTGGTTCTTGTAGATACTCCTGGCCCTAATAACTCAAGGGATCCAGAACATAAAGCGGCGACGTACCGTATGTTGTCCGAATCCTCGAAGACGGTTGTACTGTATATTATGAATGCAACACAGCTTGCGGTGAATGATGACTATAATTTATTAAGCCACGTAGCTGACAGCATGAGAGTTGGAGGAAAACAATCCAGAGACAGGTTTATTTTTGTTGTGAACAAGCTGGATGATTTCAAAAAGGGTGAAGACAGCATTGAAGCAGCCATAACGAAGGTAAGAGACTATCTGCGTGATAATGGGATTGAAAATGCAAATATTTATCCTGCGTCTGCCCTCACAGCTCTCAATATCAGAACCATCCTTTCTGAACGCGATGACGAGGATGATGATGAAGTGTACGAAGCGAAAGGAAAAGTCAGGAAGTTTGACCGGAATCCTGAAATGTATTTTGAGACGCTCGCCCCGCTTACGCCGTCTATCCGGGGACAAATCGAGAACCGGCTTGCGGATGCGCGAAATAACGGGGACACTTATGAAGAAGCGTTAATCCACTGCGGCATCATACCGATTGAAATGGCGATTCAAATGTACGTCAGGAAGTATGCAAAGACAGCGAAGATTAAAAATATTGTTGACACGTTTTCAAAGCGTCTTGAAAGCGCAAAATCGTTTGAAGTTACGAAACAGGAGATTACTGAAAATCAGGACAAGCAGAGAGAAATCCTTGCAAACATTGAAAGCATCAAAAGGAAGCTCGCAAGCGGTGAGGACGCCAAACGTTTTAAAGGCCGCATTGAGCAGATTAACTATGACAGCGAAATCAGTAAGCTGGCAAATGAAGTCATTATGGAAGCGCAGAAAAGAATCACCGACCAGCTCTCTTCCAGTGACACAAAGATAAGCAGGCGTGAGGCAGAGGAGCTTTGCAGGCAGTTTGCCCGGTTTGCTGATAATCTCCAGGCAGATGTACAGGTGAAACTTGAACAGTTGATTGCGAATCATGTTCAAAAGAGTGCAAATGATTTACTCGATGAGTATAAAAAGAAAATTTCTGAGCTCGCTCAGGATGTGAGCGTCGGAAATGTTGCCATCGATCCGTTTGAATTAATGGCAGGAGATATTTCTACGGATGCGTCCTCTCTCATCAGCAATCTGACTGAGACGAAACGTGTTAAAGTGGATGAAGTCTGGGTGGAGAATACAAACAGAAAATGGTACAAACCATGGACCTGGTTACAGGAAAAAGGGCACTGGAAAAATGTTTATGAAAATAAAGAATATGTTGACGGCACAAAGCTTGCCCAGCGTTTTTTTGCTCCCATTCAGGAACACCTTTATGAGAATAGTAATAATGCCATCGAGTATGCCAAAGATCAGGCTAAGAAAATCAAGCGTGAATTTTCTAAGAAATTTACCGAACTTGATGGCGTGCTCAAAGAGAAACTTCAGGAACTTGAGGATTGCGCGAATGACAGCAAAGATGTTGAACGCAGAATCCGTGAATCACAGGCCAGACTGAAATGGCTTGAGGAAATCCAGATTAAGACAAAATCTATTCTGGATATTTAATGAGGGCAGGCAGCGTATGGTATCACCTGAATTCAAAGCAGTCATATCAAAGAAAAATTTGCTGCGCGTGAGAATTATGCTTAAAGATTCTTTTGTAGTGGATCCTACATTTGTACAGTTGGATGAAATGTTATCTTATGCTAAAAACAATCTTCCTGGTTTGCTGGTTCCTTATGATGGCGGTTATCTTGAAAATGACTCGTTAAAATGGGACTGTGATATGATGAATGAGGAGCTGGTTCAGTTGGTTACGAATTTCTCCGAAGCCAGAATAAACCATCTGAAGAAAGTGGTGGCCAAAGTAATGGCTGCAAAAGCGAAGAAAACGAAAACCAGGCGAATGGAAGAAAATGGCCAGAGATTCCATTCAAGGGGATCAACATCGGAATTTGCCGCCAGGCCATGGAAAGAGATGATAGGAAACGTTCATTCCACAAAAGAATTCGCACGGCATAATGCGCTGAAGGAGCTGATGAGCCAGGCAAGAAAGATCAACAGGATTATGTTTGAGGTTGAATCGAATAACGCCTGGAAACCTTACAACATTCACGAAATGGAACAGGCCGCGGAGGCAATTCTCATGGCGGTTCAAGATTACGAAGATAACAGATAGGGAGAATTTAGCATGGCTATAACAAATGAATTTATGGATGCGGTGCAGTCAGGAAACATGATGCGCGTCCGTATCATGTTGAAGGACAGTCTTTTAATAGATCCGACAGCAGCCCAATTTGACGAAATGGAGTTGCATGCGGCTGAAAAGATGGGGAATATCTATACGGAACACGATGGAGAAAAACTGGACTTTGATGTGAGCGCCTGGAACGAGGATTACCTTAATCGGCAGATGGTTACGGCCGTCAATAGCTTTTCAAAAGAGCGAATTGCTCTTTTGAAAGGAATGGCGCGGTATTTGTACAAAAATAAGGCAGACAAGATTCGGAATGAACGAAAAGAAATCTATTCCACCAGCGGAATCACACGTAAACAAGTGGGCGCGGGTATAACAGTTGCCGGCTCAGTTGCCGTTGTTGCGGGCATCTGTACTTCTCATATGGCGCTGACGATCGGCGGCGCTGCTGTTGCCGCTGTTGGAGTGGCATTAATTGTTAGCGATAAGGGGAATGACAAATGGGAGAAATAGCAGAGAAGAGACAGGAAATTGTACCCGCTGCGGCTTCTGCTTACCCAAATATCGCAAGTGAGTATCAGGCTGCCTTAAAAGTTGTTGACGACGTGATCCTGAAAAATTACATTACAGAACTATCCAGGCTGGAGATTGTTCCGTTGAGCAAAAGCATGCTGCAATCTATAGTAAACGACGTTAATTCTTTCCGTTTGACTCTAGGAAAAAGAGCATAAAGTAGCAAGCTTGTCATTGGGCTTCTTAAAAGTTGAAAACCAATTATCAAGGACTCCAACTAACTTTTCAAGAGT
>CATOPL010000032.1 GCA_951802115.1 uncultured Lachnospiraceae bacterium
CGCTCCAAGTTCTTCTCACTTGCCTGTGTAATGCTGTAACTCCGTTCTTTTGACTTCCCATTTCCTACACGGCAGCTTTCCTTTAACGGACATTTCCTGCATTTGACTTTACTGAATACATATCTTAAATAGGTATTCCCATTCTTTGCTGGCCGCTTTTCTACACGCATCGCCAGTTCCTCCTGGGACCATCCATTTCTTTTCCGAAGCTCCATAATCTTTTCACCTAATATCATCTGATCTCCTCCAAACAAATTTTGATCGCTGCAGCTTCAGCTGCATATACTGTCCGGTTGTTGTTCTGCCGTCGTCAGACGTCCATTTTTAACAACCATCCTGCCTGAAGTTTATCAGACTCTTCGCTTTACTTCAAGAAAGCGGCCTTGGAAATCTGTCAACTGCCGGTTGCATCAGCCTGCCAAGATATTCTCCCGGATTTTCCGTACGCATCAGCGAGGACATCAGGCAGATTCCGGCCGCCCCCGCCTGCATACAAAGCGTCGCATTTTCCGGACCGATTCCGCCGATGGCATAGACCGGAAGTTCTGTCCCGGCTGCCCGGCAGATCTCTTTCAGAAAGCAGAGCCCTCTGGGCGGTACGCCACGTTTGCAATCTGTGACAAAGATATGTCCTGCAATCACACAGGAAGCGCCCGTCCGCCTCACTTGGGCTGCTTCATCTGCAGAATGAACGGACACTCCAATCCAGTCAAACCAGCGTCTGTCCTCCGGTTTCAGTCTGACAAAGCTTTCGTTGGTCAGATGGATTCTGCGGATTCCCAGTTCTCTGGCTGTCTCTGTATGCGTGTGAAGGATCAGAGAATTACACACCTTCTGTACCTGCTGCGCCAGTTCCCGGTACGCATCTGTATTCAGATCCTTTTCCCGCAGAACAATTCCTTCTGCGCCTGCCGTTTCGATTGCCGCCAGCCGCTCGGCAAAATTTCCCACAGACAGACGACGATTCGTCACACAGAGTATCTTACACATAGACATAATCATTCATTACCGGCTGCAGCCCTTCTTGTTCCAGGTCCTCGTACATCTGCTCAAGGCTTCTGTCATCCAGAATCTCAAACTGTTCATCGCCGGCTTCCCCTACTCTCTTTCCTTCATATTTTCTCTCATGATCTCCGACCCCGGTGGAAACTCCCGCCGAAACTTTTGTCGCCGCAATTTTCACAATTCCGTTTCGGAAATGCTTCTGTTCCCTCGACGACACCGTAATTCCCACATACGGCAGAAACAGGCGATAAGCACAGAGTATCTGACACAGTTCCCGTTCATGGACGTCTCTGGCATCCACTTTATCATTATTGATAATCGGCCTCAGCCTCGGACAAGACAGCGAATATTCCGCCTGGGGATATTTCCTCTGCAGATAATAGACGTGAAGAGCTGAAGCAAACGCATCCTTGCGAAAATCTGCCAAACCCAGAAGCGCAGAAAAAGCCACCCCCCGCATGCCGCCCATAACTGCACGTTCCTGCGCATCAAAACGATAGGGGAATACCCGTTTACGCCCCAAAAGATGCAGTTCTTCATAGCGGTCTGTATCATAAGTTTCCTGAAAAACCGTTACGTAATCCGCTCCGCATTCATGCAGATAGCGATATTCCTCTGTATTTACCGGATAGATTTCCAGGCCCACATTTCGAAAATACCCTGCCGCCAGCCTGCACGCCTCCCCAATATAGCTCAAATCACTCACGCTTTGGCTCTCTCCGGTCAGAAGCAGAATCTCCTCTATGCCGGAACGGGCAATGATTTCCATCTCTTTTTTCATTTCTTCATGACTCAGTTTCTTTCTGACAATGTCATTATAACAGTTAAATCCGCAATAAACGCAGTAATTTTCGCAATAGTTGGCCAGATAGAGCGGTGTGAACAAATAAACCGTATTGCCAAAATGTTTTTCCGTTTCGCTTTTTGCCCGTACCGCCATTTCTTCCAGATAAGGCATGGCGGCGGGAGAAAGGAACGCCTTGAAGTCTTCAATACTGCAGACATCATGAACCAGCGCCTTTCTCACATCTTCATCCGTATAGGCCTCAGGATCATATCCTTTCATCTCTCCCAGAACCCGCTGCATAATATCGGAAGAGATGCATTCCATTCCTTCCATATATTCCATATGATTCTGTCTGCTGCAAGGTTCCTGCTCCAGGCGGTGTTTCTTCTCCAGCGTCTTTTTTCCGAGTCGTTCGGAATCCACAAAATACAGCTGTTCTGTCATTTTCTTACTCCTCATCTCTCAAAAATCCTGTCAGCGGATCGGAAGCCGCCGCTCCCCGTTTAAGTACTCTGCCAAGGCCGGACAGATAAGCCTCACGCCCAGCCTGTATGGCCTTTTTAAATGCACCTGCCATGACAGGAATATTTCCGGCGGTAGCGATGGCCGTATTGGACATAATTGCCGTCGCTCCCATTTCCATGGCTTCGCATGCCTGGGACGGGCGTCCGATGCCTGCGTCCACTATAACCGGAAGATCTATTTCATCAATAAGAATCTGAATAAATTCTTTTGTTGCCAGACCTTTATTGGAACCAATCGGCGACGCCAGCGGCATGACGGCTGCCGCGCCTGCGGCCTCAAGCGCTCTGGCCGCATACAGATCCGGATACATATACGGAAGCACGACAAATCCCTCCCTGACCAGCAGCTTTGTAGCTTTCACTGTCTCTTCATTGTCCGGAAGCAGATATTTGCTGTCTTTCATAATCTCAATTTTTACAAAATCCCCGCATCCGATTTCTCTTGCCATCCGGACAATCCGCACAGCCTCCTGCGCATTTCTGGCCCCGGATGTGTTGGGCAGCAAAGTTACATGCTCCGGTATATGGCCGAGAATATTCTCATCTTTTCCGGTATTGGTCCTTCGCACCGCCAGAGTAATCATCTCGGCCCCTGCATGTTCTACCGCCGCCCGGATCAGCTCCATGGAATATTTTCCCGAACCCAGAATAAAACGGGAGGTAAATTCTCTTCCTCCCAGCATGAAGGTGTCTTTTTTCAACATTTATATTTTCTCTCTTTCTTCTTTAATAATAATCTCCAGCATCTGATTTGCCTGATGAGCAGCACAGAGCATCACTCTGGGAGCCATCAGACCGCCGCAGGTTTTTTCATCCGACACTCCGTCTCCGCAAAGATAATAATGTGAAACAATCTCCCGTGTGCGGATCCGGTTACTGTGTCCATAGCCCGCCATTCCGGAAGCGCCTACCAGATAGGTTTCCGGAAAATGCTCCAGCACATAATTAGTCAGCATGGCTTTTGCCTTTGGCCTGTCAAACGCTTCGCAGATATAGCGCTCTCCTGACAGAAGCTTTGCTATATTTTTTTCTGTAAGCCTCACCTGGTCCGTCTGCACAGGCAGATAAGGATCGATGGACAAAAGCAGCTGTTTGAGTGCTTCTGTTTTCGGCATCCCGATCTGGGAGGCAAAATACTGCTGCCGGTTCAGATTCGTCAAATCGACGCAGTCAAAATCAATCAGATGTAGTCCGCCGATCCCGCATCTGGCAAGCGCAACTGCAATATTAGAGCCCAGGCCTCCCAGACCGCAGACCGCGACCCGGGCACGGCGAAGCATCTTCTGAATCTTTTTCGTATGCCGTACTTCCAGAGCTCTTTCTATCTCTTCCTTTGAAGGCAGTAAACACAATTCAGCCACCTCCTACAAAACTGACAATCTCCAGCACGTCTTTGTCCTGCAGGACCTTTGACCCGTACTCTGCCTTCGGTACAATTTTCCCGTTGCATTCTACAGCGATCCGGTCCGTCTGATAGCCCTCATCTGTCAGATACTGATCCAGCAATATCCCCTGAATCTTTTTAGGTTCTCCATTTACTTTTACCACTTGTCTCCTCCTTTCTTATGCGCCTGCATCTGCGCTGAGCAGTCAACAACCCCGCTGCAAGCAACGGAGCATCAAGCTTGCAACGCTGCAAAGCAGCGGGGTATGTGACCCTCGCGGCATTCGCCAAATGCCCGTGCAAGCACGGCACTTGGCTCATTGCTCGCGGGAATCAAAAAAGCCGCACGAAGTAATACACCCGCGGTGGTGTACCCCTTCGTGCGGCTCATTTTAGTCGACACTCTGAACTTTATTATACAGAAGAAAACTGTTTTGTCAACTGCCTGCTGCCTGTATATTTTCTGATTTTACAAATGCGTGATGTTACGGAAACAAAAAAGAACACCGTCCCCGGACTCAAGTTCCAAAAACAGTGCTCCTGCATGCGCCATCAGGGGCTCGAACCCTGGACACCCTGATTAAGAGTCAGGTGCTCTACCAACTGAGCTAAAAGCGCATCTTTTGCTGCAGAAATCATTTCCTTATTCTCTGCTTCTTGTTCAACGAACAAGACATATTATACTCAACCTCTACAAAAAATGCAAGTACTTTTTTTAATTTTCTTAAATTTTTTTCAGAAATACTTTATATTTTTTTATTGTTTGGCAATTAATTTATGAATGGGATTTCCCATAGCAGAAAATCTTTCTTCATATTCTGTCATCACATTGCCTTCAGACAGTTTCTGATCCTGATGCAGGTTATAGGTCACTGCCTGAAGTTTCCAGCCTTTCTCTTTAATCGATTCTATTGAAAAATCAAACAGCTCCCGGTTATCCGTTTTAAATTCCACCTGACCGTCCGGATTCAGAATCTGTTCATACCGGGTCAGAAACTCCCCGCTGGTCAGTCTTCTTTTCGCATGCCGATCCTTGGGCCACGGATCGGAAAAATTCAGATAAATACGATCTACTTCCCCCCGGTCAAAAACCTTTCCGATATTTTCTGCATCCATCCTGATAAAGCGCAGATTGGGCAGCGGATGTTCCTCCTGCTCCATCTTTTCGATAGCCCTCAGCAGAACACTGGAATATTTTTCAATCCCTACATAATTGATATGAGGATGCTTCTTTGCCATGGACATCATAAATTTTCCTTTTCCCATACCGATCTCAATATGAAGCGGATTCTCATTTCCGAACAATGCATGCCATGTGCCCGCTCTTGTCTCTTCCTCATGGATCACGAACTCGCTTGCAGCAATCATCTCCCGCGAGCCTTTTATATTTCTCAGTCTCATAATCTGTCTCCGTTTTCCAAACCGGCGTACTGGCGCCTGACAAATTGCTCTGCAACATGTGAAGGATGCAGGACCCCGGCTTTCTGTTTTTTATCGTCCTTATTGTACACGATTCCCTGTAATCTGAAAAGTGATTTTTATTTTCAGAAAATAATGACTGATTTTAGAAATTTTAAATGTCAAGAAAAATTTTTATATTTTTAAAAATATGGACAGTTTTAGCGGATAGTTACAAAACATCTGTTTTTCTTTGTTCGGTGTATAAACATGCTTTTACACACCAAAAATGTGGATAATGTGGATAACTTTGTGAATAACTTAAATTTTTCCCTATTTTCGAAGTTCTTAAATGTGGACAATTCTGTGAAAAAACAGGGGAAAGTTTTTGATAACTTTTTTATTCAGAATTTCTGCCCCTTCTTTTTGTGCATTATGTCCTTTCATAATTATTCTTAACACTACTTCACATAAAATATTAGCTGATAATTCTTCTTAATTTTATATAAAAGACCTGCAGCTAACCTCCTGCTGGTCGCCGCTAAACTGTCCGCCCTGTCAGGAATGTCAATTATGGCACGGAGCCCGAACCTCTATATACAGATTATTTTTGCACAGAACAGGCCCTGCTCTGCAAAAATGATGAATAAATGCGTATTTTGCAGCGAAAACATGCGCTTATTCACAAATAGAAGCATTTTATGACTGTTTTGAGAAAACCGTTGTTTTCTCTGGTATACTATTCTACAATAAATATTTATTTATTATAAAAGGAGATATAAAATTATGAAGCAATTTTTAAAAGCAGTTGCCGCATTGGCGATAGTAATGACTGTTAATATCATCGTCAATATAGCCTGCAATATGTATGGCATTGATTTGAATTCAACAGCAACAACCGCACTATCCGCGCTTTGTGCCATATGGATTTATCACGCATTAAACAAATAAAGCTATGCCGGATTGCTCCAGAATACCCTTGAATCCAAAGGCATTGTTTTTACAGCGCTTCTGATTAACCAAAGTAACTTTTAAGAAGCTCCTCAAATGCTTAATGTAAGAGAGGTATTGTATTTTCTTGCACAATCGAAAACCCGTTAGACTTTGAGGAGAAGTCAAACAACTGAAAGCTGATAGAAGTGCATAGACAGAGTTATAGAGCCGGGAATCTAAATCAGGTTCCTGGCTCTGTTTTTTGCCCTGAAATGTAAAATTTTAATGATTCTGAATAAAAGCTTCTTTACAAAACATTACTGGAGAAATATAAAAAGTTGTCCTAACATTTTTAAAAGCATCAGAAGCTTACAGACAAGTAAAAATATTATTTAAAAAAGTGTTTTTATCAAACAAATTATGGTATAATTCCGTTTGACAATCGGGATTTGTAAAGGAGATAACCCTATGAAAAAATTAAGCCCAGAAGCTGAAAAAATAATGATTGAACGTTTTGGAAAAGACACGGTTGTCGCGTTGGCAACAGTAGAAAATGAAGTACCCTATGTGCGATATGTTAATGCCTATTATGAAAATGGTGCATTTTATATTATTACATATGCGCTCTCAAATAAAATGAAACATATGGAAAACAACCCAGCTATTGCGATAGCTGGTGAATGGTTTACAGCCCATGGAAAGGGTATCAATTTAGGTTATTGGGGAAAGGAAGAAAATCATTTAATTACCGAGAAACTGAAAAATGCCTTTGCTGAATGGATTGATAACGGACATAATAATTTTAATGATGAGAACACTATAATTTTATGTGTAGAATTAACAGACGGACTGTTACTTTCACATGGAACAAGATATGAGTTTTAGACCTTAAATTCCTATTTGTCTATTGCAGCATCTAAGAGAGATAAGTTAATGCTTATCTCTTTTTTAAACCCACATTTAAAGGTGTGTGGTTCTCTAAAGAAAATGAAAAGTAAAAATTAAAACCCGCATCCAGACACAACCGCTTGCACAAAAATAAGGGTATGTCAGATTGCTCCAACATACCCCTAAATCCTCAAAAAAGTTAAATTTACACCATTTCTTCTTAACCAAAGTATCTCTTCAGAAGACCCTCAAATGCCTTGCCGTGTCTTGCCTCATCTCTTGCCATCTCGTGAACGGTGTCATGGATTGCATCCAGGTTTGCAGCTTTTGCACGTTTTGCAAGATCAAATTTACCTGCAGTAGCTCCGTTCTCAGCTGCCACACGCATCTCAAGGTTCTTCTTGGTGCTGTCTGTAACAACCTCTCCCAGCAACTCTGCAAATTTAGCAGCATGCTCAGCCTCTTCATAAGCTGCTTTCTCCCAGTAAAGACCGATCTCCGGATACCCCTCTCTGTGAGCAACACGTGCCATAGCCAGATACATACCGACCTCAGAGCACTCGCCGTTGAAGTTTGCTCTTAAATCTTCGATAATATCCTCGCTTACGCCCTGTGCAACGCCTACCACATGCTCAGCCGCCCAGCTCAGACCATCTTCCTGCTTATTGAACTTGCTTGCCGGAACTCCGCACTGCGGACATTTCTCCGGTGCTGTCTCTCCTTCATGAACATAACCACATACGCTGCATACAAATTTTGCCATTGTTTTTCTCCTTTTCTTATATAAAATTTTATTGTGTTCAATAACAGTAATAATTCCTGTTATCGTTATGATATCAGATAAGAAAATTTCTGTCAAGCCTGTCTTTCATTTTTTTTGCACTTTCTGCAAATACCGCGAAATTCAAGGCGATACTCCTCCACATCTCCATAGTCCCACAGAGGATTCACTTCAGAAACCGGGTCTTTCATCGGAATCATGACGTCCAGAACGCATCCGCACTTTTTACATATAAAATGACTGTGAGGCACAAGCTTCGCATCAAAACGGTCCGGTCCGTCTGTCGGAATCTTCTGTATCTCTCCAATCTCTGTTAATAAGGAAAGATTACGATACACAGTACCAAGACTGATATTGGGAAATTCCCTGCGGATACTGGTATAAACCATATCAGCTGTCGGATGGTCCTCTCTTCCGCACAAATATTTTTTAATGCTTTCTCTTTGTCTGCTGTATTTCAGCGGCCCCATTCTGTCTCCCTCCTTTCTCAATTCCAGTATACTTATCACCCGCCTTCAGCCACGGTTTATCCGAAACTGCGTTTATTCAGGCATACGCCAGAATTTTGTTCTGTCAGACGCCAACGCACCATCGATGTGCAGCAGCAGAACAACGGCACAAAATAACGGCAACATTTCCGGCGAATCATATGTACTGTATTGATTTCATAATATTAATATCAATAATGGTTATTATTTTAATCATTTCATATTTTTTTGTCAAGCATTTGCCTGCAATTCCATTAAAAACCATCCTCTCTTTATCTCTTCTTAAGATTTGCTGAAGATTTCCTTTAAAAACCAGTATAATTCTGTTGACAAAGCTGTAATGGGTTGTTATAATTGCAATATGATTTGTAATAAATTTGTAATATTTAATATAATTTTGTAAAATATATCTGGAGGTACATATGATACGGAAAGGTTTTATGATATGCCTGGCTGCCGGGCTTTTTATTGTCCAGCCTATAAACGCAGACGCGGCACAGATTTCTCTGGCACTGGCAGGAGGCATTACCACTTCTTTAGATGAATCATCTGCATCGGACGACAAGATGGCAGAAGTACTGGATGAAGTTGTAAAAGATAATTATACAGGCTTTTGCATTGCCAAGGTTTCGGACTATGTAAATGTCCGCAGCGAGCCCAGTGAAGATGGAGAAATTCTTGGAAAACTGTTCGATAAATCTGTGGGAACGGTGGAAGAAGAAGAGAACGGATGGTATCTGATCAATTCCGGCAATGTACACGGATATGTGAAAAATGATTATGTGGCAATCGGCATTGATGCGGAGTCACTTGCAGAAGAAGCGGGTACTAGAGTTGCCGTCGTCACGACGGAGACTTTAAGGGTTCGTGAAGAAGCAACCACCGATTCCTCTGTGTTGGGTCTGATCCCCATGGAAGAAGAACTGATCGTTACAGATGAGACAGAAGATTTTGTCAAGGTTTCCATCGAAGAAGGCGACGGATGGGTATCGAAGGATTATGTTAATCTGAGAACGGATTATGTATATGCAGAATCCAGAGAAGAAGAAAAAGCACGTCTGGCAAAAGAGGAGGAAGCACGGCAGGCAGCTCAGAGAGCTGCAGAGTCCAAAGTAAAGAGCCAGTCCGGTTCCAAATCGACTCCTGCTCTTGGAAACGGTGCAGGCAGCGCTTCCGGCAACGCAGTTGCAAGCTTTGCATCACAGTTCGTAGGCAATCCGTATGTATACGGCGGAACAAGCCTGACCAACGGTGCGGATTGCTCCGGTTTTGTCATGAGCGTATATGCTAACTTCGGTGTAGGACTTCCGCACAGCTCCAGTGCACTGCGCAGTGCAGGATACGGTGTCAGCCTTGCAGACGCTCAGCCGGGCGATATCATCTGCTACAGCGGCCATGTGGCAATTTATGTCGGTAACAATACCATCGTTCATGCCAGCACCGCAGCAACCGGTATTAAATACACTTCACCGGCCAATTACAAGAACGTACTTGCAGTACGGAGGATTTTCTAAAACAGACTAAAAGAGGGGCTGTCGCACTAAGTGATTAGTGCGCAGCTCCTTTTCTATGAAAAAAATAACTGCCGGACCTCGAAAGAATCCGGCAGTTGGTGTAAAATTAATGTATGACCAAACACATTAACTTACACAAA
>CATOPL010000033.1 GCA_951802115.1 uncultured Lachnospiraceae bacterium
GGCTATTGTGAAAAATACATGGGAAAATTTCCTGTAATATCGATTACCCTGAAAGGAGTAAGCGCCATGGACTTTGCCGGGGCGAAGGCCATGCTCCGCATTATTATTGGAAATGAAGCTCTCCGGTTCAGTTTTCTCAAGGATGGCTCGAAACTGGACGATGAAGAAAAGAGACGCTACCGGCAGCTGATAGCAGCAGACCCGAACGGACGTCAGGTGTATTCCATGACGGATGATATGCTTGCTGACAGCCTTCACACCCTGTCCGGCCTGCTCCGGAAGCATTATGGCCAGAAAGTAATTCTCCTGATTGACGAATATGACGTTCCTCTGGACAAGGCGAGGCACTACGGCTATTACGACGAAATGGTCACCCTGATACGGAACCTGTTCAGCCAGGCGCTTAAAACCAACGACAACCTGCAGTTTGCCGTCCTGACAGGATGTCTCCGCATTGCAAAAGAGAGCATCTTTACAGGGCTGAACAACCTGAATGTATTTTCTGTCACCGACAACCGGTTTGCATCGCAGTTTGGCTTTACCTCCGAAGATGTAAAGCAATTGCTGGAATATTATCATCTGGAAGAAAAATTTGAACTGATCCGGAAATGGTATGACGGATACCGCTTTGGAGATATAGAGGTGTACTGCCCCTGGGATGTGATCAATTACGTCAGCCTGTTACGCGCAGAACCGGAAGCCTTTCCAGTTGCCTACTGGCTCAACACAAGCGGAAACGACATCATCCGGCAGTTTATCCGGATGGCAACACCCGGGACAAGGCGTGAGATAGAGACCCTGGCGGCAGGGGAGACAGTTGCCCACCGCATCCGTCAGGAACTGACTTACAGGGAACTGTACGACAGCATAGACAATTTATGGAGCGTACTTTTTACCACAGGTTACCTGACCCAGCGGGGCGTTGAATCGCCTGGTGTGTACCGGTTAGCCATTCCCAACCTGGAAATCCGGCAGATATTTGTGGAGCAGATACAGGAATGGTTCCAGGAGGAAGCCCGGAAAGATACGCCCCGGCTGGATGCTTTCTGCGCCGTATTCCCTCAGGGGAACGCCGAAGCGGCGGAAAGACAGTTCAATGCCTATCTGCGCAAAACAATCAGCATCCGTGATACGGCTGTACAGGCCGCAAAGAAGGAAAATTTTTATCACGGAATTCTGCTTGGGCTTCTGAGCCACAGGGAAGACTGGATTGTGACTTCCAATGTGGAATCGGGCGATGGCTACAGTGATATCCTTGTAGAGTTAGAAGAAGAAGGCATTGGAATCGTAATTGAGGTGAAGTATGCGGAAAACGGGAATCTTGAGAAAGGGTGCCGGGAAGCTCTGGAGCAGATTGAGCGAATGGGATATGGGGATTCGCTGCTTGAAAACGGAATGGAACGGATCCTGAAATACGGAATCGCATGTTACAAAAAGAAATGCAGGATACAGCTTGCGTGTTTTCCTGACGCTTCCGCGATGATAGAATAAAAGAATTGCCATGCGTTCTTTGCCGGAATCTTTGTGGGGCGCGGTTACAATGTGGAATCCAATAAAGAGAAAGGCCTGGGCAGACCGAACATACTGCTCAAAGATAAAAGAAACCGCCGCGCAGTCATCATAGAGGCCAAAAAGTCAAAGAAAAAGGCCGATATGGACAAGGACTGCGCGAAAGCAATCGACCAGATTGTCACGGAAAAAATATGCGGAAGGACTTTATGGCTTAAACAGATATTATGTTATGGCTGACGTTTCCTGCAGTTACAGACGGCAATATCATCTCCGTCTGGGTCAAATAGCAAATTGTGCTCACTAACTGCCTCACAAAAACCGAACTTAGGAGTTGGAAGGCAGATACATCTTTTTAATCCACGCTCAACGGCATACTCGATCAAGCTGACCTGAACTTCCGCAAACTTCTCTGGTGAATAACACAATTCTTTATCAGAATCATAAAATGGCTCTACTGGTGCAAAAAATAATTCAACATCAAAATATTGATCCATCGAAAATCTGTCAATTAAGCTTCTTACACTCTGAACATTGCTTTTGTCTATATTTACACGTACTGTGGTATTAATTTCTTTACAGCATAAACAAATGTTTTCATATATTGTTTCGAATGTCCCTAACCCATTTTTTAAAAATCTTTCCACCTGTGCGGTTGGATTTTTCAGCTAATAGCCCTTGTCTCTTTTGACAAGGGTATTATTATGCCCTTTGACAGGATGATTTGTAGTCAACAAAATACTTGCACAACATTCAGATATCGTTTGGTTGTATCCAGATGTTTATGCCCTAATGCCTGACTGTTCATTTCCAGCGGCCAGTCTGCTTCCCACCTCGTATTTGCATAATATCTCCGAAGCATGTGTGGGGTGATCTTGATTCCGGTCTTTTTCTCCATCCTCTCAAACATATCGTAAACACTGTCTACCTTCATTGGTTTTCCTGTCGTATCCCCTTTGATGTTGATAAACAGATATTCCTGTTTTTGCAGGATGTCCCAGTATTCTCCGATGTAATAAAGCAGGAATTCAAAGGTGTCATCGCTGAGACGTCCTCTTCTTTCTTCTGCATTTTTTGCCCTTGCATCATTCTCGTTGTCCTCTCGGAAATTCACCCTGATTTCATGGGTTTCGTAGTCGATATCTTTTGTATAATCAATTCCTAAGATTTCACCGATACGAAATCCAAGTTCTGATGTCAGCAGAATCAATACCTGATCCCGACAGTTCGTGCAGGCTTCCAGAATCGTAATAATTTCATTCTTTTCGGCTGCTCTCACATCCCGTTCCTCTTCTTTCAGATATCCTTTAAAAGAGCGGGAACGCAGTGTTCTTCTGACTCCGATGGCATTTGCTTTTGTAATAGGCTGGTTATAAGAAAGAACGGATAAATAAGAACCGTTATTTCTGACCGCTTCTAAAAAACAATAAAATCTGAACACTTCTTTTAAGTAAGCGTTACAGGTTTTATTCTGTGGTCCATTTTCCAAATTGTCGGTATGCTTTCCGGCTTTCAGCCATTTCAGATATTCTGCGAAATAATCATATTGTGTTTCGTAATCCATCGCATAGATATCTTCTGCTTTCTTATCGTTTTCCAGCAGATATTCCCAATAATAGGCAAGGGCGAGTGCATTTCTCCGTATCGTGTTCGGAGAACGATTCGCCCTGACCTGATGCATTAGATATTTGCTTGGGAGCAACACGATTTCCAACGATTCCATATCCCGGATAAAGAAATATTTTACCGAGCCTTCCCTCTGTGTTTCCACTTTGTATCGTTTCATACTGCTCACCGCCTTTCCTCTAACGCTATACACAGTATACCCACTTCATGCCGAAATAGCTATTCATCAATACCAACAATCCCACCGAAAACGCCCTTGAAATACCACCAAACTTTTCGTGCAAAATCTGCTTTTTCTGTAGCAGAACCACGAACGGTTACAGGTAGTATTCCACGCCTTTCCGGTTTCGGATAAAGTGCTGGACATCCTTGATATCTTTTGCCAACTTACAGCTCGAAAGCGCACACATCACTTCCTCATGATACCTGCCGCCTTCTCCTGCTCGCTCGTCTAAAATGGACACGACACAAGTATCTGTCTCAGTGCGGAGCGCCCGTCCGAATCCCTGTCTTAGTTTTTTCTGCATGTCTGGAACAATCACTGCCTGAATATAATCTTTCAGGCTGGCATATTCCTTTTTCTGTGCTTCGCTGATGGGATCAGGAACAGCAAAGGGCAGTTTTACAATGATCAGCGAAGATACCATATCTCCAGGGAAGTCTACTCCTTCCCAACAGGAGCCGGCTGCAAAAAGGACAGCATTATCCATCTGTTTAAATCTTGTGATTTCTTCCGGTGAATGTCTCCACACCTCTATCATCGGGAACGGAATTTCATCCCTTAACATCTGGTAAACATTTCCCATCAAATGATAAGATGTGAACAGCACCAGCGTATGTCCGTAAGTCGAACAGATCAGTGAATGGATATGGCCTGCTATTATCTCTGCCTCTTCCTGACTTCCTCTTCTGCATTTTTTCAAATTCTTGGGCAGATATAAAAGACAGTTCTTCTGATATTCAAATGGGGAGTCTGCCACATATTCCCGTACTCTCCGCACTCCCTGTAGTCCTGTCATTTTCCGAATATGGGAAAATCCCTGTCCGGTTTTTAAAGTTCCGCTTGTAAGAATCGCTCCCATTCCTCTGCTCCATAACATCTGGTCCAGATACTGTGGAATCCGTCTGCTGGATGCACACAATATAATCCTGTGATCATGGTTCTGCTTCAGATGCAGTACATACTTCTTATCCTGATGGAAAAAGCATTCCAACACACTTCTGGTTTCTTCCAGCTTGTTTCTGATCCACTTTGGAATCTTCTTTTCTAATTTTTCTATGATCTTATTCATGGTCTGTATCCCCTCATATAAATACATTGCACACTCTTCTGTCATGTGGAATTCTTCTTTTATCCCATATCTAGTTCTGTGGTTTTCTCCTATGATGTCCAGCACCATACGGATCGTCCCAGACAGTTTTCTTAGGAACTGTTCAAAAATTATTTGTGATTTATTTGCGGCATGATGGTATAGTTCCATTCGCCGTGAAAATCATTTTTTTCAATGTTTACTTTGGCTAACTCATCATCATCAACTTGAATGCCTGTT
>CATOPL010000034.1 GCA_951802115.1 uncultured Lachnospiraceae bacterium
GCTTTGAGCTTGGAGAAGGTATAAAATATATATCAGAGGAGATTGGCTATAGCCGGGCAAGCATCTATGCCTGGAGGAGAAAATATCTCCAAGGAGGTACTACAGCGCTGATGAATGATAAGAACATAAAACCCGGTACTCTGAAAGAAGGCACGAGGGATTCCTTAAATGCCGAAACACAGATGCTGCTTGCCCGGCTGGACGACATGCAGTTAGAAATAGATATATTGAAAGAAACAATCAATGTGTTAAAAAAAGACCCAGGCATCAACACAGAAACCCTCAAAAACAGGGAGAAGGCAGTGATTGTTGATGCCTTGAAGGACAAATATTCACTGCAGCCGCTGCTGGGCAGGCTGGGCCTGCCTAAGAGCAGTTATTATTACCAGGAAGCTGTTTGCAAAAGGCAGGACAAATATTGCGGCCTCAGGGAAAGGGTTTTTGCCCTTTTTCATGAAAACAGCGGGCGTTACGGGTACCGCAGGATACATGCGCTGCTTAACTGGGAGGGAAATGCTGTTTCTGAGAAAGTAGTCCGCAGGATCATGGCAGAAGAGGGGCTTTCGGTCAGGACGAAAAGCAAACGGAAATATCATTCTTACCAGGGGGAAATCTCTCCCTCTGTTCCCAATAGAATAAACCGGGATTTCCATGCAGAAAAGCCGAATGAAAAATGGCTTACCGACATCACGGAATTCGCCATCCCCGCGGGGAAGGTTTACATTTCCCCGATTGTGGACTGTTTCGACGGAATGCTGCCATACTGGACAATCGGCACAGCACCAAACGCGGCGCTGGTAAATGACATGCTGGATGGAGCGATCTCACAATTGAAGGAAACAGAGCGTCCCATCGTCCATTCTGACAGAGGCTGCCACTACCGTTGGCCTGGCTGGATCAAGCGAATGGAAAAAGCCGGGCTGGAACGTTCCATGTCGCAAAAGGGCTGCTCTCCTGATAATGCCGCCTGTGAAGGCTTGTTTGGCCAATTGAAAAATGAAATGTTTTACAACCGGGATTGGGCTGGTGTAAGCATCGAAGAATTTATTAGCTTACTGAATAAATATCTGATATGGTATAATGAAAAGCGGATAAAAATATCACTTGGAAATATGAGCCCACTGGAGTACAGGCAGAGTCTTGGACTGGCGGCATAACCAGTCCAAGAAAATGTCCGCACCCTCGGGTATGAAGAAAAGTCTGTAAATAGGATTCTTCTATGATAAGATTTGGTGGAATGCTGAAAAATTGGGCATTCCACCTTTGTTTTATATATACCATCCAAAGGATGGCATGTCAATAACAGGCGGCTTTTCCGCCTGTTTTAACCAAGCTGTTTTTTTATTCCGAAAGCCGTCCCTCATACATAATGCTCAGTTCGCCGTAGACCTGGCCCCAGTTCCGGATGGTGGTAGTCCATCTTTTCGTAGCTTCAAATGTAGCCAGATACAGGGCTTTCAGCAGAGCTGTATCACTTGGAAATACACTCCTTTGCTTATTTAATCTCCGATAGGTGGAATTCAAGGATTCTATGGCATTGGTCGTGTATATGACCTTACGGACGTCTGATGAAAATTTGAAAATCGGAGAAATCGCATCCCAGTTATCTTTCCAGCGTTTCATGGAATTCGGATATTTGGGAGTCCATTTTTCAGTTACCCTCTCAAGTGCTGCCAGAGCTTTCTTTTCATCTGGTGCCTGATAGATGGTCTTCAGATCGGTTGCGAAGGCTTTCCTGTCCTTATCGGGAACATACTTCAGAGTGTTTCTTACCTAATGGACGATGCAGCGCTGATATTCTGTCTTTGGAAAGGCTGCGGCAATGGCTTCTTTCATTCCAGTAAGACCATCGGCACAAAGAATCAGGATGTCTTTTACACCCCGGTTTTTCAGCTCATTCAGAACAGCTAGCCAGTATTTAGAGCTTTCGTTATCGCCCACCTGAATGCTAAGAACTTCTTTCTTGCCTTCTGTATTGATTCCCAGAATCACATAGGCCGCCAGTTTTCGGATTACCCCGTTATCCCGAACAGAATAGTGTATGGCATCTATAAAAAGAATCGGATATACCTCATCTAATGGTCGGTTCTGCCAGTCTTCAATCTGAGGAAGAATCTTATCAGTCACATCAGAAATAAATCCTTCCGAAGTTTCAAAACCGTAAATATCTTCAATCGTTTCAGAAATCTGTCTAGTGGTCATCCCTTTGGCATACATGGAAATGATTTTCTGATCGATATCCGAAATGTCTTTCTGACGTTTTTTTACGATCTGAGGCTGGAATGTGGATTTCCGATCCTGAGGCGCCTCGATTTCCATAGTCCCATAGCTGCTGTTTACACGTTTGCGTTTGTAACCATTCCGATAGTCATCATTATCGGATCTCTCAGACTTTTCATATCCAAGATGGTCATCCATTTCTGCTTCCATCATTTCTTTGATTAGACCTCTTGCGAAAATAAGGGTCAGTGATAAAATAGGGGTATGAAATACGAAAAGATAGCAGAATATTCAAACGCAAAATTCCGGAGGATCACAGGGGTAAAGCGGGCAACATTTGACAAGATGGTAGAGATTTTACGGAAAGGATATGCGGAAAAGCACCGGCGTCGAGGGAGAACGCCAAAGCTGAGCTTAGAAGATCTATTGCTGGCAACCCTGGAGTATCTACGGGAATACCGTACCTATGCCCATATAGCGGCCAGTTATGGAATAGCAGAAAGCAATATCTACCGAGGAATCAAATGGGTGGAAGATACACTGATTCGGGATGGAAGCTTTTCACTGCCTGGTCGGAAAGCGCCGCTGAAAAGTGACATGGAATATGAGGTGGTTCTGGTAGACGCAACAGAATCGCCTATTGAGCGTCCCAAAAAAAGCAAAAGCGATACTATTCCGGAAAGAAAAAGCGGCATACGATGAAGACGCAGCTGCTCGTCAACCTTCAGACCGGCGAGATCATTGCGTTGGCATTTTCCAACGGAAAGAAGCACGATTTCCAGTTATTCAAGGATTCTCGTTTCCATGTCAAGGCAGAAACAGAGTTGGAGGCGGATACTGGATATCAGGGACTTGCTCGGATACACGCCAATTCCCTCCTGCCTAAAAAGCGTTCCAAGAATCATCCCTTGACCAAGCAGGAGCGCAAAGATAACCGTGAGATTTCAAGAAAACGCATCTTGGTTGAACACGCCATCCGTTTTGTCAAAAGATTTCGTATCATCTCGGAACGTTACCGTAACCGGAGAAAGCGCTTTGCTCTCCGCTTTTCCTTGATTGCTGGTACCTGCAACTTTGACCGTTTAGCTTAATTTCGCAAGAGGTCTATTGTTCCACCCAGAAGATCTTTCAGAGCGTCCTGGATATCTTCGGCTGTCTGAATATCGTATTCTTCCAGAAGCTGATGGATAATGTTGCGTTTTCCTTCTGTCATTTGTACCCGATGTATGGGTTTCTTCTGTTTTGCCATAATAAAAGTCCTCCTATGATTTAGATTTTACCATAGAAGAACCTCTTCAATTACATATTTACAGAAAAAGTTTCACACTGCCTGTATTTTAGACTTTTCTTGGGCTTTATAAAT
>CATOPL010000035.1 GCA_951802115.1 uncultured Lachnospiraceae bacterium
CGATCCAATATCTCCATTACCTCTACACTGATTATAAGCTATAAGACAGAATAATTCAAGTCAAAATTTTCATTTTAAACGGCTCTGTATGCGTTTTTTATATCTCCAATGTGTAATTATCCGTTTTGGACTTCTGAAAACTTCATACAGAAGCTTTTATGCATTAATTATAATGAGAGTATGAAAGTTTTTCTGTAAATAGTGTTTTTAAAGGTCTTCTATGATAAAATAAATTATCATAAGGAGGCCTTTTACTATGGCAAGAGAAAAGAAACCCATACACAGAGTACAAATGACGGAAGGAAAACGCAGCATCATCCACCAGCTTCTGGAGGAATATGACATCCAGTCAGCGGAAGACATCCAGGATGCCCTGAAAGATCTTCTCGGCGGGACCATCAGGGAAATGATGGAGGCAGAAATGGATGAACATTTAGGGTATGAAAAGTCAGAGCGTTCAGACAGCGATGACTACCGTAACGGCTACAAGCGCAAAAGGGTAAACAGCCGTTACGGTTCCATGGAAATCGAAGTGCCGCAGGACAGGAAGTCAACATTTGAACCACAGGTCGTAAAGAAACGCCAGAAAGACATTTCAGATATTGACCAGAAGATCATTTCTATGTATGCGAAAGGCATGACAACCCGCCAGATTTCGGAAACAATTGAGGATATTTATGGCTTTGAGGCATCAGAGGGCTTCATCTCAGATGTCACGGACAAGATCCTCCCGCAGATTGAAGACTGGCAGAACCGTCCCCTGGATGAAGTCTATCCGATCCTGTATATTGATGCAATCCACTACTCTGTCCGTGATAACGGAGTAATCCGCAAACTTGCAGCGTATGTAATTCTTGGTATCAATGCAGAAGGCAGGAAAGAAGTGCTTACAATCAGTATCGGAGAAAACGAAAGTTCAAAATACTGGCTTTCTGTTTTGAACGAACTAAAAAATCGTGGTGTAAAAGATATCCTGATCATCTGTGCGGACGGCCCTGCCGGAATCAAAGAAGCGATTGCAGCGGCATTTCCCAAGACAGAATACCAGAGATGTATTGTCCATCAAGTGAGAAATACATTAAGATATGTTCCTGATAAAGACAGGAAAGCATTTGCCGCAGATTTGAAAACGATTTATCAGGCGGCAGATGAAAAGAAAGCCCTGGCAGCTTTAGACCGGGTGACAGAAAAATGGTCTCCAAAATATCCGAATTCCATGAAACGCTGGAAAGATAACTGGGATGCCGTTTCCCCGGTTTTCAAGTTTTCAGCAGCCGTCAGGAAGGTAATTTATACAACAAATGCCATTGAATCACTGAATTCCACCTATCGGAAGCTGAACCGCCAGAGAAGCGTATTTCCGAGCGATACAGCCCTTTTGAAAGCCCTTTATCTGGCAACATTTGAAGCCACAAAAAAATGGACTGCCACGATCCGGAACTGGGCACAGGTCTACGGTGAACTGAGCATCATGTATGAGGGACGCTTACCAGAATAATAAAACAGTCAGAAAAACAGGCGGGTTTCCCGCCTGCTCTTGACATACAATTTTATAACTGTTATATATAACATGAAGGTGAAAAGCTGATTTTACAAATCCTTTCACCTGTCATTATCATAGAAGATCTTATTTACAGACTTTTCTTCATAGTCTCGTCAAAATTTAAGAATGGGAAGGCAGTATTATTCAACAGTGATCTGGAAAAGCTGGACAGTTTTTTGAAATCAAAAGGATACTGATATCTATTATTTTATACAGAGTTCTGACTGTATAAAATATTGATATATAAAACGTGCAGTGGAATTCGTGGATATGTTCTGATGAATAACACTGCCAAGTATGAATCTATAATGATTTATACATAAAAAATTCTATTAATACCATTTAATATTTTTATTCATTTATAACTATACTC
>CATOPL010000036.1 GCA_951802115.1 uncultured Lachnospiraceae bacterium
ATAACCCTACTGTTAGAAATTTACTACATTATGGAGGCACTCTATGACCCAGCCCAGAGCAAACCGCCGCTCACAGGATGAGTGGTTTCAATTGATCCAGGAATGTCGGAACAGCGGTCTGAGCGACCGTGCCTGGTGCGAACAGCATGGCATTTTAGTCAGCTCTTTCTACAACGCGGTAAAACGCCTTAGAAAAAGCGCATGCGACATTCCTCTTTCTTCTAATAGAAGAGCATATGCACTGGATCTTACTTCTTCCAGCAAGCAGGAGGCAGTCCAGATTGATATATGTCCGGATCCTTATCCGGAAGCAGTTCCACCTGCAAAGCAGATGTGTCCTGCGCCGCACCTTGACAATTCACATACGATTGAGCTTATGATGGATAATGTTTCCCTTAAAGTCAGCAATTCGGCAGATCCGTTCCTTCTGCAGCAGATCATCCGGATGCTGCGTGCAGATCAATGTTAGCGGATATCTCCGGTGTCGATGCTATCTATATCGTGACCGGGTATACTGACATGAGAAAATCTATCGATGGTTTATGCGCTCTGGTCCAGGAACAGTTCCCTGCCAATGAGAACCTGAACGCGCTCTATCTGTTCTGTGGACGGAAATGCGACAGGATCAAAGCGCTCCTTAAAGAACCGGATGGCATGGTATTGATCTATAAGAAGCTGACTGTACAGGGGCGTTACCGGTGGCCAAGGGACAGATCCGAAGTCAGGAATCTGTCCTGGAGGGAGTTTGACTGGCTCATGTCCGGCATCGACATTGATCAGCCAAAGGCAATAAAAGCAACCTCTGGGCAGCGCTGAAAAGTGCACAGTAAAAATGCCGTTTTTCCTTTATTTTCGGCACTTTTCAGGCTCTGTATTCCTGTAAATCAGTCTGATTTTCTGGTAAAATAGATACCAGAAAAGAGGTGAAAAAACAGTGGCCCAGAACGCAAAAGACATCCAGATGCGGGAATTAAAAGATCTTCTTAGTGAACTCCGGGAAACCAACAAGCTTCTCCGAAATGCACTTGAAGAGACCCAAAAAGAGAAAGCTGTGCTCCAGCGGGAGCGCGACAACTTCAAGGAGCAGGTGGATTATCTTACGAAGAAGTTGTTTGGCTCTTCCAGTGAAAAAGGTGCCTGCGACATTCCCGGACAGATGAACCTCTTTAATGAAGCTGAATCTGAGATGGATCCAGCTGTCGAAGCGTCTGATGTGCGTGCCGCCACGAAACCACCCGAATCAGAATTACCGGAAAACAAAGTAAAGAAGAGACGTTCTTCAAATGAGGAACGTTTTAAAGGCATTCCCGTAAAAAAGGTCTTTCTCGAACCATCCGAGGAAGAACGTATCTGTAGTAAGTGCGGAAAACAAATGGATCAGATCGGCACAGAGTTTGTACGCCGCGAATTAAAGATCATTCCGGCAAAAGCGATTGTTATTGAATACTACAGTGTAAACTATGGATGCAAAAACTGTAAGGAGCACGGAATCACTCCTGCGATCATCAAAGGCAAGGACGGAAAAGCCCATATGATGTACGGAATGGCTTCTGCCTCCACGGTGGCATGGGTTGTTTACCAGAAGTACTGTAACGGGATGCCTTTATACCGGATCGAACAGGATCTTGGGCGCTTAGGCGCAAAAATCAGTCGTGCAACGCTGGCAAACTGGGTGATCAAAAATACAGAGGCGTTCTTTGCTCCGATGTACGAGTATTTTCACCGGAA
>CATOPL010000037.1 GCA_951802115.1 uncultured Lachnospiraceae bacterium
CTGTTTTCCAGATTCCGATATGTCGAGTACAACTGATTTCCCATGCAACCACCTCCCTGATAATGCAATAAGAATATCACCAGTAAAAACATTGGGGCAAATTATAGAATTCAAAAACTTCTTGCAAGTTCTGATTCCGAAGGCTTTTCCCAGCTAAAGGAACGGCTTTACTTTTCATGTTGATAGGCACCTAGAAATTTGAATAACTAAAGTTAGCTGTTCACAATCGGAGAAATAACAGGTTTTCCATCTTTGTCCAACAGCGGCGTCAATCCTCCTGCATATGCAACTTTATGAAACACATAATTTACTCCAGTTTCTGTATCTACCAAAATTTGCGTTACATCAACAGTCCCTTGTGAATAAACTATCTTAAATCGTTCATTCTTAGCCATTTTATTTACCTTCTGATTCACTCAATCACCCGTTACTTTCTGCAGCATACCGTGATCCATCTCATATACTTCGTCACAGAGCAGCTCGATGTCATCTTTATTATGGCTGGCTAAAAGAATCAGTTTACCCATCCCTTTCTGCTCCAGAAAAAATTTTCTCATTTCCGCAACCCCATCCTTGTCAAGTCCATTCATCGGTTCATCTAAGATCAAAATCGCCTGGTTTTCCATTGTGGCCTGGGCGATTGCCAGCCGCTGGCGCATTCCCAGCGAATAATGGCACACCTTTTTCCTGGACTGCGGGTCAAGACCGACCTTCAGCATGATGGAATGAATGGCCGCCGGATCTTTTTTATGGGTGATACGGTATAAATATTCCAGATTGCGGTATCCTGACAGGCTGCGGATATAACCAGGTTCCTCAATGATGATCCCTGCATGTTCAAGCATATCTATCTCCTTTCCCATCTCTCTCCCATTCACTGATATTTCCCCTGAATCCACATGAAGAAAACCACAGATACATTTGAATAACACGGTTTTCCCGGAGCCGTTATATCCAACGATCCCATATATCTTTCCGCTTCTGCAGGTCATGTTTACGTCGTTCAGTACACAAATCCCCTTAAATGACTTGCTTACATTTTTCACCTCAATCAAAAACTGTTCCATCCAGACGCCTCCCTACTCTTCTTTGTACCATTGAAACTCCATTTTTCTTATTTTTATCAATATCAGGACAGCACATACTGCAATTCCAGCCGCCAACGCCATCAGCATATAAAAAACCGGCGGCTGGATAAAGCTGTCATGTAATTTCACGCCGATCTGTGTCACCCTCATCCAGTTTACAGGGACAAACATTGCCATCTTCTCCCTTAACAGCGGATGGATATTCTCAACCAGATAGATCAGAAGCACCATGACAAATGCCGCCGTAACCGCTGCGCTCCTGTTGATATAAATACTGACAGCGAACATAAAAAGACCCATAAAGCCGATTTCCAAAGTACCGATGACCACCGTCAGGGCAATCAGTTCAAACGGCGTAAACATCTGCATGGTTTCATAGGAAAAGGCAAACAGAAACCGGTATTCTTCCGGGCTGCCCGTCAATGCCAGCGTATGGTACAGTTTTCCCCAATCCAGGGTAAACTCACATGTCCCGCTTAATAAAAC